>JAOTRT010000019.1 GCA_030247725.1 Candidatus Nitricoxidireducens bremensis | reverse complement strand
ACCTTCCGGTCAGACCAGCCCTTCCGGACTCGCCTACCAGGCCCCTTCGATCTCGGGTTACCCAGCCTGCTCTCGTCTCCAGCTCAATAAGCACCTACACCTATCGGCTGTTCAGTTGTTAAAGAACTTGGCCTTTCTTTTGGCCGTCTCCGCATCAGCAGAGAAGCGAGATTATAGGGACGCCTATTTCCTTTGTAAAGCCCTTTCTTCATTTTTTTCTTGGGGACCTATCGTCCCGGCCGTACGCATCCAGGGCGGCGGCAAGCGACTGTATCGTTTGCTCCCGTAAAGCTGGCGGGGCCAGAACCTCCACGTCCCGGCCGAACTTAAGGATGTCCATCAGCAGTTCCCTGTGATCGCTATAGGGAACCTCCAGGATATAGCGGCCTTCGGCATCGAAGCTTCCTTTCTGTTTCGGGTGCCAGTTCTCCCGGGAAACCCAGGGAGCCCGTCCCACCGAGAAGCGGAGTCTCGCCCATTGGATCTTCCGGCCGGAAAAGATTCCGTATCCGGAGCCGAGCACAGCGTCGAGGGTTGACTCCGGAACGTCGCGTGCTACGGTCTCCTGCACTTCTGCGGTCCTGACTGCGTCAATCGAGAAACTGCGCAGTTCGTCGCGGACGTGGCACCATGCATCCAGATACCAGTTCTCGCGATAATGGATCAAGCGCTGCGGCGAAACCGTTCGCGTCGTTATCTCATCCCGCGATCTGACGTAGTAGGTGAGTTGGAGCTGCTTACGCCTTAACAGCGCATTGGCCACCACCGCAAAATGGTCCAGCAACATCGTGCGCGCCCCAACGCCGATGATCCTGATCCGCTTGCGGACTTCCTCGGCACTCCCGCATTCGGTCCCCATCAGGCCGGCAAGTCTGGCCAGCAAGGGCTGAATGTGGGGTCCCAGCAGCCCACCGGCATCCAGATTCGTCAGAAGCTGCTGCATGGTCATCAGGGCATGAATCTCGGCAGGACTAAACCATAATCCCGGAAGCTCATAGCGCCCGACGCCCTGCTCGGGTTGGGAAAAGCGATATCCGCCAGCCTCCCGGTCCCACAGGATGGGTGCGTTGAGCCGGTTGCGCATGTATTCAAGGTCCCGCTTGATCGTGGCCCGGGAAACGCCGAGTTTCTCGGCCAGAAGGCTGAAGGGGACGACGCGCCTCTCCGACAACAGCTGATCGATTTTGTAGAAACGTTCTGTTCTGTCCATGGACTGGGCTTACAGGTAAGCGACAGGGCGTATAGCACCACGCGGGCTTGTCCGCCACCGACCGCCGACTTCCGCAGATAACCCGGAGCGAGGCAGGCAGGACCGCAAAGCCGCTGAGTTTATCCACCCCCAGGTCCATAGGGAACAAGCTCTACAGGAATAGAATCACGCACCCGAACAGAATCCATCGACCTTAATGAGCAAGAAGAACTACGACGAATCCAGCTTCCGGGTCCTCAAGGGACTAGAACCTGTCCGCGAACGACCGGGCATGTACACCCGTACCGACTCGCCAGCCCATATCGTTCAGGAAGTCATCGACAACGCTGCCGACGAGGCATTGGCCGGCTTCGCCAAAAATATCCATGTGCTCATGCATCTGGACGGCTCCGTGACGATCACCGACGACGGGCGCGGCATCCCAGTCGGCCTCCACCCCGAGGAGGGCGTGCCGGTCGTGGTGCTGGCCTTCACCCGCCTGCACGCGGGCGGCAAGTTCGACAAGAAAAGTGGCAATTCCGCCTACGCCTTCTCCGGCGGTCTCCATGGCGTCGGCGTCGCGGTGACCAACGCCCTGTCGACGCGCATCGACGTGGAAGTCCGCCGCGAAGGCCGTGCCTGGGGGGTACAGTTCTCGGCAGGCGGCGAAAAGACCACCGAACTCATCGATCTGGGCAGTTGCGGCCGGCAGACCGGCACCCGCGTCCGCGTCTGGCCCGACGCCAGGTACTTCGACTCGCCGAAGATTCCGATGACCGAACTGGAGCGCCTGCTGCGCTCCAAGGCCGTGCTGCTGCCCGGCGTCAAGGTCTACCTGGACATCGAGCAGCCGGAAGGCAAGCCCCTCACCAAGAGTTGGACCTACCCGGACGGCCTCGCCGGCTACCTGCGCGAACAGAGTGGCAACACCGAGCCGGTGGCCCCCCTCTATGCCGGCGAGAAGTACGCTGACGCTTCCGACGAGAGCTTCGCCGAAGGCGAAGGCGCCGCCTGGGCCCTGGGCTGGTTCGCCGAGGCGGTGCCCTCCGAATCCTACGTGAACCTGATTCCCACCGTGGCCGGCGGCACCCACGAGTCGGGGCTTCGCGCCGGCGTCTTCGAAGCCGTGCGCAGCTTCATCGACCACCACGCCCTGCTGCCGCGCGGCGTCAAGCTTCAGCAGGAAGACGTCTGCGGCCGCATGGCCTACGTGCTGTCCGCCCGCATCCTCGATCCCCAGTTCCAGGGCCAGGTAAAAGAGAAGCTCAACAGCCGCGAGGCCGTCAAGCTCGTCGCCGGCATGGTGCGCGATCCCTTCGAGATCTGGCTCAACAACCATGTCGATGCCGGCAAAGCCATTGCCGAACTCTCGATCCGCCAGGCCCTCGCCCGCCAGAAGAGCGCCCAGAAGGTCGAGAAGAAAAAGCAGTCCGGCGTCGCCGTGCTACCGGGCAAACTCACCGACTGCGAATCCACCGACATCGCCGAGAACGAGCTCTTCCTGGTGGAGGGCGATTCGGCCGGTGGCAGCGCCAAGATGGCGCGGGACAAGGAGACCCAGGCCATCCTGCCCCTGCGCGGCAAGGTCCAGAACGCCTGGGAGATCGAGGCGGGCCGCCTGTTCGCCAACGCCGAGATCCACGACATCGCCGTGGCCCTGGGCGTCGACCCCCATGGGCCCGACGCTGTGACGGACCTTTCCGGTCTGCGTTACGGCAAGGTCGTCATCATGTCGGACGCCGACGTGGACGGCTCCCATATCCAGACCCTGCTGCTGACCCTCTTCTATCGCCACTTCCCTGCCCTCATCGCCCGCGGCCATGTCTTCATGGCCCAGCCGCCCCTCTACCGCATCGACGTACCGGCCCAGGGCAAGAAGCGCCCCGCCCGGCGCCTGTATGCGCTGGACGAAGGCGAACTCGATGCCATCCGCGACCGGCTGGCCAAGGAAGGCTTCCGCCCCGACCAGATCGAGATCGGCCGCTTCAAGGGCCTCGGCGAAATGAATCCGGACCAGCTCCGGGAAACCGCCATGGACCCGGCGACCCGGCGCGTGCTGCCCGTCGCCGAGCGCCCCGGCATGCGCGAGGAAACCATCAAGCTCTTCACGCTCCTGATGGGCAAGGGCGAGGCCTCGTCCCGCCGTGCCTGGATGGAGGAAAAGGGGCACCTCGTGGAGGCGGACATCTGACATGAACAACACCACACCCGACCTTTTCGACGATGCCGGCCTGCCGGCCGCCCAGGACCACCAGCCGCCCGTTCCGCCGGAGCCGCCGGCCCCGGAATTCGACGACAGCGGCACCCTACCTCTTGATGCCTACGCCGAGCGGGCCTATCTGGCCTACGCCATGAGCGTGGTGCGTTCGCGCGCCCTGCCCCAGGTGGAAGACGGCATGAAGCCCGTGCAGCGCCGCATCCTCCACGCCATGAACGAGATGCGGCTGTCCGCCTCGTCCAAGCACGTCAAGAGCGCCCGCGTGGTCGGCGACGTCATCGGCAAGTACCACCCCCACGGCGACTCCAGCGTCTATGACGCCATGGTCCGCGTGGCCCAGGACTTCTCCCTGCGCTATCCGCTGGTGGACGGCCAGGGCAACTTCGGCTCCCGCGACGGCGACGGCGCGGCGGCAATGCGCTACACCGAATGCCGCCTGACGCCCATCGCCGAACTGCTGCTGTCCGAGATCAATCGCGGCACCGTCGACTTCGCCCCCAACTACGACGGCGCCTTCGAGGAGCCGGTGCTGCTGCCGGCGCGCCTGCCCTTCGTCCTCCTCAACGGCGCCTCGGGTATCGCCGTCGGCATGGCCACGGAGATCCCGCCGCACAACCTGCGCGAGGTGGCCGAAGCCGCCCGCCTGCTGATCCGGAAGCCGAATTCGTCGCTGGAGGATCTGCTGGCCCTGGTGCCCGGCCCTGACTTCCCCGGCGGCGGCCAGCTCATCTCCCAACCGTCCGACATCCGCGACGCCTATGCCGCGGGTCGCGGCAGCCTGCGCATGCGGGCGCGCTGGCACGTGGAAGACCTGGCCCGAGGCCAGTGGCGCGTGGTGGTGGACGAACTGCCCCACGGTGTCTCCACCTCCCAGGTGTTGGCGGAGATCGAGGCCATCACCAATCCCCAGCCGCGCGCCGGCAAGAAGGACGTCACCCAGGAGCAGAAGAACCTCAAACAGGTCGTGCTCGGCGTACTCGAATCGGTGCGGGACGAATCCAGCGACAAGGCGGCCGTGCGCATCGTGCTCGAACCGCGTTCCTCGCGCATTTCGCAAGACGAATTCATGGCCGTGCTGCTGGCCCAGACCAGCCTCGAATCCAGCGTCCACATCAACATGACCATGATCGGCCGCGACGGCCGGCCCCAGCAGAAGAACCTCAAGCAGATCATCGCCGAGTGGATCGACTTCCGCTACGTCGCCGTCGAACGGCGCTCGCGCCATCGCCTGGCCGAGGTCGAGCGGCGCATCCACATCCTTGAAGGCCGCATGACGGTCTTCCTGCAGATCGAGAAGGTGATCCGCTGCATCCGCAATTCCGATGAGCCGAAGCCGGAACTGATGGCCAAGTTCGGCCTCACCGAAATCCAGGCCGAGGACATCCTCGAAATCCGCCTGCGCCAGCTGGCGCGCCTCGAAGGCATCCGCATCGAGAAGGAACTCGGCGACCTGCGCGAGGAGCGGGACAGGCTCAACACCCTGCTCGACTCCCACGCCGAGATGACCAAGCTCATCCTCAAGGAAATCGCCGACGACGCCAAGCAGTACGGCGACGACCGCCGCACCCTGATCGAAGCCGTCGCCCCGGTGGCCGCCGCCGAGATGTCGGTACCCGACGAACCGGTGACGGTGATCCTCTCCCAGAACGGCTGGGTGAGAACGCGACAGGGCCACGGCATCGACCCGTCGACTATCGCCTACAAGGCCGGCGACTTCCCCTACCTGGTGGCCGAGAGCCGCACCGTCTGGCCCCTGGTACTCATCGACAGCAACGGCCGCGCCTACAGCGTGCGCGTGTCCGACCTTCCCGGCGGGCGCGGCGACGGCGTGCCCATCGCGACCCTGATCGATCCCCAGGAAGGCGGCAAGATCGTCCAGGCCCTGACGGCCGATCCGGCGAACCATTATCTGTTCGCCAATTCGGGCGGCTACGGCTTCATCGCCCAGCTGTCCGACCTGGTATCCCGCAACAAGTCGGGCAAGGCCTTCCTGACCCTGGAAAAGGGCGAGAAGGTCCTCGCGCCGGCCCGGGCCGGCGGCAGCGCCATCGCCGCCCTGTCCCAGAAGGGACGGCTGCTGGTGTTCGCCGCGACGGAAATGAAGACCATGGCCAAGGGCCGCGGCGTCATCGTCATGGATCTGGACAAGGGCGAGGAATTACTGGCCGTGGCGACGAACAACGGCACCGCGGTGACGGTCGCCGGCAGCGGCCGCGGCGGCAAGCCGGCCGAGATCAGGATCGCCGGGTCGGAACTGCAGAAGCACACCCTGCACCGGGCCCGCAAGGGCTGCCTGATCGATGCGAAGATCAAACCGACGGCGGTGAGCTGAACGATGGCCCCCCTTTTCCTTCCTCGCTTTCCGATGGGGTGCTGCTACAGTGGCGCCTTGTCTCAAGGAGTCCATACATGAAAAGCCTGACCCTGCTGATTCGCGCCGAACTGGAGATTCCCGACGACTGGGAGCTGGTGGACCATCCTTCCGGCATGCGGGTTCTCAAGATCGGCGAGCATTTCGTCGACTTCGATATCGCACCGCTGACGACGAAATCCGCCTCGCCGGACGCCGAATGGTCGGATGCCGAAACCGCCACCGTCGGCAAGGTGCTCGATGCCGTCGTCGGCATCGACGCGGAACTCGAACTCCAGACGCTCCATTAGGAGCGGCGGCAGTCCGGTGCTGGCGATCCCGACCGGCTGCGTCCCACCCGTCATCCAGGAAAGGCACGTCCAGTGAGCGGCGCCCCGCATATGACCTACGAGCAATTCCTCGACGAGGTGACCACCCTCATCACGGAGAAGTACGACATGGCCGACGAGGCGGCGATCCGGATGGTGATGCGCGCCCAGGCCGACGACTACTTCAGCGGACACGACGACGACCCCACCCTCTGCACCCTGGACCGGGCGCACAAGGATGCGAAGTTCGTCTTCAAGCACTACAAGTAGGGCGGCCAGGGCCGGACAACCGCATGAAGCTCGCCCGCCTCTACCAGCCGCGCAATCCCCAGTTCTGGCTGCTGCTCGCGCTGAATGGACTGTCCTCGGCAATATCCTTCATCCTGCGCGCCTATGACCTTTCAACGCCTGCGGTGCTGGTCCTTGCCGGCTTTGCGATCGCCAACTTCCTGCTCGGGATTCGCATCGCCCTCCGACTCATGGCGGATGACGCCGCCTAACCACCCGCCGGACACATGCTCCGAAACGCGCTCACCCTGATTGCCGGCGGACTCCTGTTGATCCTGGGGTTCATGTTCTCGGTCGTCCTGCTGGCCGTCGTCGCCGTGCTGGGACTGCTGGCCTGGGGCTATCTGTGGTGGAAGACACGCAAGGTCCGTCAGGCGATGGCGGCCAGCCCCCCGCAAGAAGGCCAGGTCTTCGACGGCGAAGCGGTCGTCGTCGAAGAGGCTCGGGAAAGCACGAAGGACATTCTCCCCGGCGATCCCCCAGCTCGATAGCGACGGCGACGGCAAACGACCCGGGTCAGCCCTCGACCACCACGGCCGTACCGCTCGCCGAGACCATCAGCATGCCGTTCTTCTCGCCGAGCACCTCGTAGTCGAGATCGATGCCGACCACGGCGTTGGCCCCCAGCTCCCTGGCCTGGGCCGCCAGCTCGTCGAGGGCGATCTGGCGGGCCTTGCGCAGCTCGTTCTCGTAAGTGCCCGATCTGCCGCCGACAATGTCGCGGATGCTGGCGAACATGTCCTTGAAGATATTGGCGCCGAGAACGGCCTCGCCGGCGACGACACCGCAGTAGCGGGTGATTCTGCGGCCCTCCAGGGAGGGCGTCGTGGTCATGTCCATGGGAATACTCCTCTTTAGGCAATGAATTCCGCGCTCGGCGCGGCCCCGCCTATTTTGCCGCCTTTGCCCTGCCGATCAGCTCGGCCAGCCGGCTTTTCTGCTCAGGCGAAAGCCTGTCGATGTTCTTCTTCCAGCCGTAGGTCTTGTAGCTTGCCTTGACGTAAGCCCAGCCGGCAGAACCATACTGCTCGACGTCGGCCTTAAGGTTGGGGACAGCTTCGACGACCGACCGGAACTGCTTCCAGGGCAAGCCCTGCAGTTCCGCCTCCAATTGCTTGCTGTCCGGCGTTCCCGCGGCAACGCCGACTCCCAGCCATAGGGCCGCAGCGACGCCGAGGATAAGGCGTTTCAAGGAAAGCATCCCGTCAGATCGTGCGGAATCGCGGCGGGGTGGCCAGATCGGTACTGCTGCGTCCCCAGAGCTCTTCCGGCGCTCCGACCGAGCGCCGTAGCGCCTCGCGGACCTGGGAAGCGGTAACGGGGCACTTGAACGAAATGCTCTGAACGAATCTTTGTCCGGCCAGGCGGTATAGCCAAGTACGACGACGCACGATCATGATGTCAGTCCTCCCGAACGCTCATCATCGGGTAAGTGCCCGGTGCTCGGCGACGACAAATGAACCAGGAACGCCCTTCTGTTCCCTGCCGAAGCCTCCTCTCGAAGGCTTCGCCGAAGCCGAGCCGGGGGCGCAGGAGCTTAGGGCCGGGCAGAGGCAGAACGACGACCGGAATGCCGCAGACGATTACCCCAATGCATAATCGGAACCCCAGGCTCAGGGCACCGGATCGAAAAACAATAACACGATGAATTTATTGGATGATGTGTAGGATTAAGTTCTTCAGCGTCCCTTGCTTGACATCTCTCCAGCCCCCCCTATAATGGTCTCATGCTGCAATGCAGCATTGGCGCAAAAGAGGGTCTCCCACGGATGATCGGAAAGCGCAGAAACATTGAAAGAAGTCTTTCCCGCCTTCCACATTCATCAGGAGATTTTCCATGTACACCACCCCCGAGCAACTGAGCGCCGCCCACAAGGCCAACGTCGAAATGGCCCTGACCCTGGCCAACACCGCCTTCGCCAGCATTGAGCGCTTCGCCGCCCTGAACCTCAATACCGCCCGCAGCATCCTCGAAGACTCCGTGGCGAACGCCAAGGCGCTGATGTCCGCCAAGGGTCCCCAGGAACTCGTCGCCATCCAGTCTTCCCTGGCGCAACCGGCGCTCAACAAGGCCATCGCCTATTCGCGCAATCTGTACGAGATCGCCACCCAGAGCCACGACCAGTTCGGCGGCATGATCGAAGCCCAGTTCGCCACCATGAACACCAACATCAACAGCGCCCTGGACAAGGCCACCAAGAACGCCCCGGCCGGTGCCGATGTGGCGATCGCCTCCGTCCGTTCGGCCATCGCTGCCGCCAACAACGCCTACGGCACCATCAACAAGGCTGCCCAGCAGGTCGTGCAGATGGCCGAAGCCAACATGGCCGCCGCCACCAACGCGACCGTCAACGCCGTGTCCGCAGCCCAGAATCTCCGCAAGGTCGCCTAAGACCTGCGTTACCATCTCCTCCTCCAGTATCAACATACTGGATTCAGCCCCGGGCATTGCCTGGGGCTTTTTTTCGCCTGCCGATCCTGCATCCACAACGGTCACAGCCATTTCTGAATATCATCCAGACTGGAAAGTCTATCGTCTGCCCTTCGCTGGAAACCTCAGGAGGCACCTCATGAAAGCAGCAGTCTTTTTGTCCGGTTGCGGCGTCTATGACGGCGCCGAAATCCAGGAAAGCGTCCTCGCCCTTCTCGCCCTCAAGGAAAATGGTTTCGACTACCAGTGCTTCGCCCCCGACGTGGCGCAACACCATGTCATCAACCACCTGACCGGCGAGGAGATGAAGGAAACCCGCAACGTACGGGTCGAAGCGGCCCGCATCGCCCGGGGCGACATCAAGGCCATCGGCGAGTTCAGTCCCGCCGACTTCGACGCCGTCGTCCTGCCCGGGGGCTTCGGCGTGGCCAAGAACTTCACGAAATGGGCCTTCGAAGGTCCGCAGGGCAGCATTCTTCCCGAGATTGCCGGCGCCCTGCGCGATACGGTCGCCGCGGGCAAACCCATCGCTGCCCTCTGCATGGCGCCGACAACCCTGGCAAAGGCCATCGGCGGCACCGGCACCGTCCTGATGCTGACAGTCGGCAGTGCGGCGGAAGCCTCGCCCTATCCGATTGCGGACATCGCCGGCGGCATCGCTTCCCTGGGCATGACTCACTGCGCCTGCAGCGCCGACCAGCCTTGCGTCGACAAGGCCAACAAGGTGGTGACCATCCCGTGCTACATGATGGAGGCCGACATCCTGGCTGTGGCCCGCGGCATTGCCGCCGGCATGAAGGAACTCAAAGCCCTCGTCGCCTGAACCAGGGCGAAGGGCGAAGGCCCGGACGGACGCCTGAAACCGCAGCCCGACCTCATGCCCCACAGGCGGGAAGTTGGTAGGCGAGCACGCCGGACACTTCCTGCGCCGTACGCAGTTCCCTCACGTCAAGGAACAGCTGCTCGGCTTGGGGGTAGCTCCGGCGCATCAGCCCGAGCCACTGCTTGAGGCGTCCGGGGGATTGGGTCGGCAGCACCTTGTTCTGAACCTGGGACCAGAAGTCCAGGATCATGGCGGCCACGGTATTCCAATCCCGGGACGGGTCCGCCGCCTCACCCGCCTTGATGCGGCGTGCCAACAAGGGATCGGCCACGGCACCGCGGCCGAGCATGACGTCGTCGCAGCCACTGGCTTCCCGGATCGCGTGGAAATCCGCCACCGTCCAGACCTCGCCGTTGGCAATGACCGGAATTCCCACCACCGCGCGGATGGCCGCCAGGACCTGCCAGCGGGCGGGCGGACGGTAGCCGTCGGTTTTCGTTCGGGCATGGACGACGAGTTCGTCGACACCGCCGTCTTCGAGGGCCAGGGCGCAATCGAGTGCCTTGCCGGCATCGGCAATGCCGAGCCGCATCTTGGCCGTGACCGGAATCTCCTGCGGCACCGCCGCCCGGACGGCAGACGCGATGCGGCGGAGAAGCTCCGGTTCGTCCAACAGGGCGGCGCCGCCCCGGTTGCGATTGATGAGCGGCGTCGGGCAGCCGAAATTCAGATCGATGCCGGCGGGGCGCAGTTTGGCGGCATGGGCCGCATTCGCCGCCAGCAGGCCGGGATCGGAACCGAGAAACTGGATGCGCACCGGCGTGCCGGCCCGGGTTCGGGAGGCGTTCCGGAGCTCCGGACTGGTGCGCGTAAATGCCGAATGGGGCAACAGGGTGGCGCTGACGCGGATGAATTCCGTAACGCACCAGTCATAGCCGCCCGCCCGGGTCAGCACATCCCGCAGGATGTCGTCGGCGAGTCCTTCCATGGGGGCGAGAATCAGGCGGGGCGGATGACTGGGCATGGATCGACGGCTATCCCGGTACGGCACCGAACTCATGGGACCGGCGAAAAGGGATGGAGCCCACCGCCGATGCAGCAGGGCATATCCCTCCGCGCTGGCAACCGATCCATCTCACTTCGCCCGCCCGTAGATGGCATGGGGTTTCCCTTGCGTCCACGCCCACATCTGGTCGCCCAGCGAGAAATGCCACCATTCATTGCCGTGGCGGCAGAACCCGGCTGCGGCCATCGCCTTGGCGAGGAGCGTCCGGTTCTCGTGAAAGGCCCGCATCTGGGGTGAAGCGGCCTGGGCGTAGTGATCGGGATAGGAACGCTCGCTCGTCTCGTCGATCGCGCCGCCCATATCCACCTCCCTGCCGGCGGCGTCCTGGAGCGTCAGGTCGATGGCGGCCCCCGTGCTATGCGGCGGCGGCGTCCGCGGATTGTCGCTCGGAACGCCCCAGAACTCGAACACCTTGGCCGCCAGAATCCCGTACAAATCCGGATCACCCACCTGCAGTTCGCCGGGGCTCCCATAGGAGGTCAACGACCGGCCGGCCAGCCCGGCCTGCCGACCGAACTCCCGCCAGACCATGTAGGCCTGGACCGGAACCGGCCGATAGGCGTCGAACAGTTTGAGGCGCCAGCCGGGCCGGCAGACATCGAGTTCGTCCTGGGCCTGCAGCAGCGCAGCGAGGACGCGCTGCCTGAGCATCCATGGCGAACTTCCGCCATAGGGGGCATCAAGCGCAGCGTAGGGATGCGGCTCCGTGAATGAGAAGGCCGTGGCGGGAATGGCCACCAGCGGGTCGCCGCATTCCTCGATGGGAACGGCCCGGTACCCCGAAACCGATTCCCCGTCGCCAAAGCATCGGTGCTGCACCGTTCGCCTCCTATCCGTCCCGCCGCCAGGCCCGCTTGCAGAGCGGCAAACCATCCGTACGGATGGCCCAGCCTGGCGAATCCCGCATCAACAAATGAAAAAGCCAACCACCGCAAGGTGATTGGCTTTTTCAATTTTTTGGTTGCGGGGGCAGGATTTGAACCTGCGACCTTCGGGTTATGAGCCCGACGAGCTGCCAGACTGCTCCACCCCGCGTCAGAGAGGCCGAATTATATAGACTCCCAGCGCCGCCCGCAAGCCTTGTTCGACTTTTTTGCCGGGTGCCCCGTGGCGCCCGCTCGTTGCCGCCGACGCCGGCACCTATAATCGCCGCCATGATCGACGAACCGAGCAGCGCCGACGATGGGCGCCAGGGCATCCAATCCATCGAGGTCGGCACGCCCTTGCTGAAGGCCCTTGCCGAACACGGCGGGCCGATGATGCTGCGGGACCTGGCCGCCACGACCGACATGCCGGCAGCCAAGGCACACCGCTATCTCGTCAGCTTCATGCGCACGGGCCTGGTGACGCAGGACGCCGTTTCCGGCCGCTACGATCTGGGCCCCTTCGCCCTGGAGATCGGCCTGGCGAGCCTGGCGCGCCTCGATGCCGTGCGCATCGCCACGCCCCTGATCAAGGACCTCAACGAACGCATCGAGGAAACCGTGGCCCTGGCCGTCTGGGGCAACATGGGGCCGACCATCGTGCGCTGGGTGGAATCGCGCCGGCCGGTAACGGTGAACCTGCGCACCGGCGCCGTCATGCCCCTGCTCCGGTCCGCCACCGGCCTGTGCTTCGCGGCCTTCCACGCGGTGTCGGCCGTGCAGGAGTGCATCGCCGCCGATCTCGCCCTGCAGCCGCGCGGCAAGGATGGCCGCAAGCCAGGCAATCGCGCCGAACTCGACGCCATGCTGACGGAAATCCGCAGTCACGGCCTTGCCCGTACGGAAGGCGCCGTCATTCCCGGCGTAAACGCGTTTTCCGTTCCGGTGTTCGATCACCGCAATGCCATGGTGCTGGCGATAACCGCTCTCGGGCCGTCCGAGCTGTTCCCCATATCCTGGAGCGGCCCCCTCGCCAAGGCCATGCGCGAATGCGCCCGCGAGGCCTCGCGCCGGCTCGGGTGGCGGCCTGCCCCCGGCCACCGGGGACAGAAACCGATCGGCAGCTAACGCCGCTCTGCGTCCAGCACCTGGGCGAAGACCTCCTCCAGTTTCTCCCGCGCGGCACCGAACTCCATGACCGCATCCTCGTAGGCATCGCGGGCCAGGGTGTAGGCTTCGACGAGATCGGTGCCGATGCCCTCCGCATGGAGACGGTCGTACAAGGCGGTGCAATCCTCGAAAAGCCTGTCGGCAAGCAGCTTTCGCCGCATGTAGATGCGGGCGGCCTGCTGGGGCCAGGGCGCCAACTGGTCGAAATCGGGCACCCGGGGCCGCGCTGCCGTGGCGAAGTCGCCCTTCAGGGGCTGCCACAGGGCGGACCAGTCCGGCTCGTCGTCGCGCGGCGGGACCGGGCCGAAGCGTCGCAGTTCCCCCCGGCCGCGGTCGATGAGTTGCTGCGGTGTGGCGGCGCCCATCACAGTCTCACGCGGCCAGGCGCTCTTCCGCGCCGTAGCCGACGCGCATGTCGTAATCCGCTTCCACGCCCGTCGGCATTTCGAGTCCCACCTCCTTGAGACGGGACTCCAGCAGATCCAGGTATTCGGCCTGCAACTCCTCGGGCTTCTTCACCTTGAGGCCGTATTCGTAATAGACGTCGAACATCTGTGACTTCTGGGTGCCGCTGGAGGGGCGGCCATAAAAGCCGAGGCCCATCTTCATAAACTTCGGGATGCGCTGCTGCATGTCCTCCCGCGTCTTTTCGCCGCCGAATTCGATGCAGCGCTTGGAAGCCCAGACGCCGAAGGCAAGATGACCATACTCCTCCTTGTGGATGCGCACATTGACGCGGGCCCAGGGCAGGTAGGAGCAATGCTGGTACTGGCCGAGGAAGGCGACCGCCGCCGGCGTCACCACCGTGGAAAACAGGGCCACGTCCTCCCAGCAGTCGAAGAACTTGGACCAGTTCTCCTTGCGGAAACCGTTGATGACATTGACCTTGGCCGGGTCCGGATTGTCCGGGTTGTGGGACAACTCGTAGAGCCGCGCATCCACATCCACCCCCAGGTCCTGCAGCAGGTTCCAGACATAGAAGCCGTGGCCCATTTCCTCGAACACCTTCTTCGAGAGACGGTAGGCCTCCTCGGGGCGCGTGGCGAAACGATGGTTTTCCGCCACCCGCTGGGCCCCCGCGTACTCCGAATCCGCCTGGAAGGTCATCAGGTTGATCAGGGCCTTCTTGTAGTCCTCGGGCAGGATTTCGCCCTTTTCGTAGGTCTTGCAGGTCGCCATGGTTGTCTCCGGTGTCTGATGTTTGACGCTGCGGCGACCCGCGGGTCGCCGCCCGTTGTGACACATATTCTTGATTTTTTATTGACACTAATGTATCACTTTGACCATGTCAACGCTGCGCTGCGGCATCGCCCGTCCGGTCCGATGCCTGCCGTGGCGTTACGGCTTGGAGCCGCTATTGGTATCATTTCCCGGCGACATATCCCGCGCACAGACTCTGCCCACCCCGATGAAAAGCCGCCTGCTTGCCGACTGGATCGCCAATCTCCTGGAGGAGCGCCCGCTGCGGGCGAATTCGCTCATCATCACCATCTACGGGGATGCCATCGCCCCCCACGGCGGCAGCGTCTGGCTGGGCAGCTTCATCCGCCTGGTGGAACCCCTGGGCCTCAATGCGCGCATGGTGCGCACCAGCGTGTTCCGCCTGGTCCGCGACCAGTGGCTGACGGCCAATCCCGTGGGGCGCCGCAGCTTCTACAGCCTGACGGCCGACGGCATACGCCGCTTCGAGCACGCCTACCGGCGCATCTATGAAGAGCACAATCCCACCTGGGACGGCAGCTGGCAGATCGTGCTCACCTCGGGCAGTACCCTGACAACCGCCCAGCGCGATGCCCTGCGGCGGGAACTGCTGTGGGAAGGCTTCGGCATCGTCGCGCCGGGCGTCCTCGCCCATCCCTCGGCCGACAGCGCCCCCCTCATCGACATCCTCCAGGGCAACGCCGCCTTCGACAAGGTGGTGGTCCTCCAGGCCCAGACCCTTGGCCCCTTCGCCAGCGGGCCGCTGCACGAACTTGTACGGAACTGCTGGAACCTGGACCACATCGCAGCCGAGTACCAACGCTTCACCGACCGCTTCCGGCCAGTGCTGCGCACGCTGAAAACAGTGACGAACGCCGATCCGGAGCAGTGCTTCGCCGTCCGCACCCTGCTGATCCACGAGTTCCGCCGCGTGCTGCTGCGGGACCCGCTGCTGCCCCAGCAGTTGCTGCCCGCCGACTGGCCGGGCCACGCCGCCCGGCAGATGTGTCGCGACATCTACACCCTGAGCCAGGGCCCGGCCGAGGAGCACCTGCTGGCAACCCTGGAAACCGCCGCCGGGCCGCTGCCGCCGGCCGCCCCCTATTTCTACGCCCGCTTCGGCGGCATCCGCGGCGCCAGGCCGTGACCCCCCTCCATATCGCCATCGTCGGCGCCGGACCCGCCGGCTGCTATACGGCGGACCAGCTTACGCGCAAGCTACCCGACGCCCGCATCGACATCTACGACCGCCTGCCGACACCCTACGGCCTGATACGCGGCGGCGTCGCCCCGGATCACCAAGGCACCAAGGCCATCGTGCGCCAGTTCGAGCGCAGCTTCGCCAGGGGAAACGTGCGTTTCCGCGGCAACGTGGAAGTGGGTCGCGACGTCGCCTACGAGGACCTGAAGGCCGCCTACCACGCCGTGGTGATCGCCAGCGGCGCCCTGGAGGACCGGCGCCTCGGCATCCCGGGTGAAGATCTGGCCGGCGTCTACGGGTCCGGCCGCTTCGTCGGGTGGTACAACGGCATCCCGGACTGCAGCGGCCTCGCGCCGCGCATCGACGGCCCGGCAGCGGCCATCATCGGCAACGGCAACGTGGCCCTGGACATCGCCCGCATCCTCGGCAAGACGTCGGCGGAACTCGCCGCATCGGACATCTGTGCCCACGCTGCCGCGCAACTCGCCCGGGCCGGGCTGACCGACATCTATCTGATCGGCCGCCGCGGCCCCTGCGAAGCCGCCTTCTCCGCCGCCGAACTGGCGGAGCTGGGACGCCTGGAACAGGTCGCTCCCTGCGTGGACGCACCGCTCCCCGCCGAGCCGCCCGCCGACTGGGACGAGACCCGCCGCAAGGCGGCGTTGAAGAACCTGGAAATCCTGCGCGGCTTCGCCGCCACCGAATGGACGGACAAGCCCCTGCGCCTGCATTTCCTCTTTCATGCCACCCCGGTCGCCATCGCGGGCGAGGGGACCGTCGCCGCCCTGCGCCTCGTCCGCAGCCCGCTCGCCGACGGGGAAGAAGCGGAATTCACCCTGCCCGTGAATACAGTGATCACCGCCATCGGCTACCGTGCCCGCCCGATTCCCGGCGTGCCTTTCGACACCGGGCGCGGCATCGTGAAGCACGAGGAAGGGCGGGTGGAGCCCGGCGTCTGGACTACGGGCTGGTGCAAGCGGGGTCCCCAGGGCGTCATCCCCGCCAACCGCAGCGATGCCCTGGCGACGGCGGATGCCATCGCCGCCAACCTCGCCGCTGCCGAGCAGCCGGCAAAACCCGGCGGCAGCGCCATCGATGCCCGATTGCAGGACCGCGGCATCGAGGTGGTGGATTTCCCCGGCTGGCAGCGCATCGATACCCAGGAAGTGGCTGCGGGCCAAGGCAAACCGCGGGAGAAGCTCGTGGCCACCGCAGCCCTGCTCGCCGCCGCCCGGCAGCCGGAAACCGCGAGGTAATCTCCGGCCTTTTCCCGCTTAAGACACCGGCCGTTGTCGCGCAAAATGGGCCAGGGTCGGGATATTGGGTTCCGGCCACCCGTCCAGGAAAAAAGCGTGGAACACCCGTTGTCTGCGGCGCATACCGGCGCAACTCCTCCGTCCATCCCCCCATCTGCGGGGAAGATGCTGCGCCGACATGCGTAATCGGTTCACCGCCGCATTGCTGGCCGTCGCCCTGGCCGGCTGCTCCTTGGCGCCGGATTACAAGCGGCCCGAAGCCCCGGTGCCGGCCGCCTGGCCAGAACCGGTCCAGGCGGCGGGAAAGCGCGAGGCGGCCCATACCGACTGGCGCACCCTGTTCCCCGATCCCCGTCTCCAGGCCCTCATCGCCACGGCCCTGGAACACAACCGGGACCTGCGTATCGCCGTCGCCCGCGTCGGGGAAGCCCGCGCCCAGTACGGCATCTCCAGCGCCGAGCGCGTGCCCAACCTGAATCTGGGGCTGAGCCGGGCCGCCCAGAAGATTCCGCCCCAGTTCGTCGGCACCTCCGATCCCTCCGGCAACGGCGTTCCCATCGTCAACGAACGCAACGATCTCTCCCTCTCCAGCGTCGCCTTCGAGGTGGACTTCTGGGGCCGAGTCGCGAGCATGTCCGAGTCGGCCCGCGCCAGCTACCTGGCCAGCGAGGAAGCTCAGCGGGCCGCCCGCCTGTCCATCGTCGCCGACGTCGCCAACGCCTACTTCGGCCTCCTTGAAATGGAGGAACGGCTGCTCGTCGGCCGCGAGACCCTGGCCTCCCGCGAGAAGACCCGCGCCCTCGTCGCCCGGGGCCGGGAATCCGGCTTCGCCTCCAACATCGAGATCCTGCAGGCCGAAGGCGCCGTCGAATCGGCCCGGGCGGAACTGGCGGTGCTGGAACGCCAGCGGGCAGCGGCATCCAACTGGCTGAACCAGCTCGTCGGCCATGCGCCCGAAGGACTGCCGCGGGGCCGCAATCTCCTCGAACAGGCGGTCGGCGACAACCTGGCGGCCGGCATTCCCTCGGAAGTCCTGCTGACGCGGCCGGACGTCATGGCCGCCGAGCAGCGGCTGATCGCCGCCAACGCCAGCATCGGCGCGGCCCGGGCGGCCTTTCTGCCCAAACTCCTGCTCACCGCCGCCTTCGGTGTCGCCAGCCGCGGCGTCGCCACCCTGTTCGAGGGCAATACGGGGGTCTGGAGCTACCAGCCCTCCCTGAGCCTGCCCCTGTTCGACGGCGGCCGTCTGGCGGGCAACAAGGACATCGCCGAAGCGCGCAAGGTCATCGCCGTCGCCGAATACGAGAAGACCATCCAGCAGGCCTTCCGCGAGGTGGCGGACCTGCTGTCCACCCGCGCCACGCTGATCGACCAGCGCCAAGCGGCCGAAGCCCTGCTGAGGACCCAGGAGGAACGCTTCAAGATCGCCCAGGCCCGCTACAAGGCCGGCGTCGCCAGCTTTCTGGAAGTGCTGGATGCTCAGCGGGAACTCTTCGGCGCCCAGCAAGGCGCGATCCAGGTGCGTCGCGCTCAGCTGGGGGCAACGGCCCAACTCTATAAAGCGCTGGGCGGCGGGGGCTGAAACTGGTGCCGGCACCCGGATTCGAACTGGGGACCTACCGCTTACAAGGCGGTTGCTCTACCAACTGAGCTATGCCGGCACTGCCGGGCGGCATTATACCGGGCCGGGCGGCGTAGAATCGCCGCTTTCCGGCTGACCGACAGTTCCATGACCACCGCAACGCCCGCCTCGGACCCGCCCCTGCACCTGCTGGTGATCGCCAGCGACGGCGACGCGGCGAAGCAGGTCGCCGAGCGCTTCGGCGACGGCGCCGCCCTGTCGCCCGACGGCCCTATTGCCGGTGCTGCGGCCCTGCGGGCTGCCCTGCGGGCCCAGCCCTGGGATGCGGCCCTCTATTTCCACGGTACCACCGGCCTCACCGCCAGCGCAGCCCTGCGCATCGTGCACGACCAGGGCCTGGACCTGCCCTTCCTCATCGTCGCCACCGCCGCCGAGGAGAAGGCAGCCGTCAAGGCCATGCGCAACGGCGCCCACGACGTGGTCTCCCTCGACCGCATCGACCGCCTGGTGCCGGCCGTCGCCCGCGAAGTGCGCGAGGCGCGCCATCGCGCCGACCATCGCGCCGCCCTGGAGATGCTCAAGGACAGCGAGGCGCGCTTCCGCACCCTGGCGAGCAACCTGCCGGGCATGGTCTTCGACTTGCAGCGCGACCCCCTGGGCGCCTACCGTTTCGTCTTCGTCAGCGAAGGCTGCCATCGGCTGTTCGGCATCAAGCAGCCGGAGATCCTCGGCTCGGCGCAGCGCTTCTTCGACGCTTTCGAGGCGGAGGACCGCCGCCGCCTGGGCCGGGCGCTGGAGGATTCAGCCACCAGCGGCGGCGCCCTCGACTGGGAGGGACGCCTCAAGGGCCGCGCCCGCGGACGCTGGATCGACCTGCGCTCCGTTCCCCAGCGCCGCGACGACGGCGCCGTGGTCTGGCAGGGCATCGCCACCAACATCACCACCGCCAAGGAGATCGAGGCCGAGCTGCGCGCCTCGCGGGAACAGCTCGCCGAACTCTCCTTCCACCTGGAGGCCGCCAAGGAAGAGGAGCGGGAACGCATCGCCCGGGACATCCACGACGAACTCGGCAGCATCCTCGTGCGCCTCAAGATCGAGGCGGCCCTGCTGGCCAGCAAACTGCCGGAGACGCCCCCCAGCCTGCGGGAGAAATCGGCCTCCATCGAGGGGCTCCTCGACCAGGCCCTCGGCACCACCCAGCGCGTGGCGCGCCAGCTGCGTCCCGGCATCCTCAACGAGTTCGGCCTCGCCGAGGCCATCAAATGCCAGGCCGAGGACTTCGCCCATAGCACGGGCGTCGCCTGCCGCGCCCAGTGCGACGAAGGCGTCGAGCCGGACGCGGAAACCTCCCTCGCCCTGTTCCGCATCGTGCAGGAGGCCCTCACCAACGTGGCCAAGCACGCCCACGCCTCCCTGGCCGTCGTGCGGCTGCGCCGCGAACAAGGTAGCATTGCGCTCGAAATCCGCGATAATGGCCGCGGCATCTCGGATGCGGACATGAACAAGCCGAAATCCTTCGGCCTGCGCGGGATACGCGAGCGCATCCACAGCCTGGCCGGGGAGTTCGAGATTTCCGCCGTCGAACAGGGCGGCACCCATATACTGCTGCGGGTTCCGGAGAAGCGCCTCGCCGAACCGAACACGACGGAAGAAGACCTGCAGCGCAACCTGTTTTGATCATGAACGACAAAATCCACGTTCTCATCGCCGACGACCATGCCATCGTGCGGCAGGGCCTCAAGCAGATCCTCTCCGAAACCGAAGACCTGGTGGTCGCCGGCGAGGCCGACGACGGCGCCGAAGCCCTGCAGCTGGCGCGCAACCAGTCCTGGGACGTGTTCCTGCTCGACGTCGCCATGCCCAACCGCAACGGCATCGACACCCTCAAGCAACTCAAGAAGGAATTCCCGCGCCTGCCCGTGCTGATGCTCTCCATGCACCCGGAGGACCAGTACGCGGTGCGCGCCATCCAGGCAGGCGCCGCCGGCTACCTGACCAAGCAGAGCGCGCCGAGCGAGCTGGTGGCCGCCATCCGCAAGGTGGCCGGCGGCGACAAGTACATCAGCCCCACCCTTGCCGCCAAGCTGGCGGAAGTCATCGCCGGCGGCAACCGCCCGGCCCTGGAAAAGCTCTCCGACCGGGAGCACGAAGTGCTGCGCCTGATCGCCTCGGGCCGCACCCTGACCCAGGTGGCCGAGGAACTGAACATCTCCGTCGCCACGGTCAGCACCTACCGCGCCCGCCTGCTGGAGAAGCTCGGCCTCGGCAACACCGCCGAACTGATCCGCTACGGCCTGGAACACGGCCTGGTGGAATAATCCCCCCGCGAATCGAGCGAGCCCCGCCCATGCCCGAGTTCACCCAGCCATCGGAAATCGCCCGCGAAACCCTGCGCCAGCTGGCGATGCGGCGCACGCCGCCGACCCCCGACAACTACCGCGCCTTCTACCACGAGATCGCCGGCACCGTGGCGGCCGAAGCCTTCCCCGAAAAGGCGCTGAAGACCGTTGCCGCCTCCCTGCCGCGGGAAACCCCCGAACAGATGCGCCATGCGCGCCAGTTGGAAACCGCCGTCACGGACAAGAACTGGGACAGCCTGAAGACGGCGCTCACCGAGGTCTTCACGCGCATGGGCGCCGAGCCGCCGAACTGGGCGGCGCTGATCCGCGAACTCGTCGTGCAGACGGAAGCCCGCCACGCCGGTCTAACGGCGGCGAAGAAGCGCGAGACCCTCGACCATGTGCTGGGCTCCTCGGGTTCCCCGGACGTGCTGTTCGGCCGCCTCCAGTCCCTGCTGCGCAACTGGGCCCAGACGCCGGCCGCCGCGGAAGCGGAACTGGCGGACGCGCCGGCCGCCGCAGAAATCCCCGTCGCGGCCGAGTCCGCTCCCGCCCCTGCCGCGGCCAAGGGCGGCACGGCAAAAGTACCGAACACCGAACTGCTGGATCTCGTCGCCCAGCTGCTCGAAAACGCCATCTCCATCCTGCTGGTGGACACGCCGGACCTGGCCGCCGAGGCAGCCCAACTGGCCGCCGAGGTACGCGCCGCCCGCAGCGAAGAGCAGATCTCCGGCGTCACCGGGCGGCTCAAGAAGTTCAGCTACCGCCTCAATTTCGTCGCCGAGGACCAGGCCGAACTGAAGACGGCCCTGCTCCATCTGCTGCAGCTCATCATCGAGAACATCAACGAACTGGTCATCGACGACCAGTGGCTCCACGGCCAGGTGTCCCTGGTGTCGGACCTGGTGTCCCAGCCCCTCAACCTGCGGCGCCTCGACGACGTGGAACGCCGGCTCAAGGACTTGATCTACAAGCAGAGCTCCCTGAAGAAGAGCCTCAACGACGCCAAGGAACGCCTCAAGGCCATGCTCGCCAGCTTCGTGGACCGGCTCGGCGACTTCACCGAAACCACCGGCGACTACCACGACAAGATCGGCCGCTGCGCCGAGAAGATCAGCAAGGCCAACGACATCACCGAGCTGTCCGACGTCCTTGACGAGGTGATGCGCGAAACCCGCGTCATCCAGCTCAACGCCCAGCGCTCCCGCGACGAGCTCATGGACATGCGCCGGCGCGTCGACGAATCCGAGAAGGAAGTGGCGCGCCTGCAGAACGAGCTCAGCCAGGCCAGCGAGATGGTGCGCCACGACCCGCTCACGGGCGCCCTCAACCGCAAGGGCATGAACGAGGCCGTGGAACGGGAAGTCGCCCGCGTGCGCCGCCACAACGCCAAGATCTGCATGGCCCTGCTGGACATCGACAACTTCAAGAAGCTCAACGACTCCCTCGGCCACCAGGCCGGCGACGACGCCCTCGTCCATCTGGCGCGGGTGACGCGCGAGACGATCCGCCCCCAGGACACCCTGGCCCGTTACGGCGGCGAGGAATTCGTCGTGCTGCTGCCCGAGACCTCGGTGGACGACGCCGTCGCCGCCATGACCCGGGTCCAGCGCGAACTCACCAAGCGCTTCTTCCTCCACAAGAACGAGAAGGTGCTCATCACCTTCAGCTGCGGCGTCGCCGAACTCGGCGAAACCGAAGTGCCCAACGAAGCCATCGCCCGTGCCGACGCGGCCATGTACCTGGCCAAGCGGGCAGGCAAGAACCGGGTCGTCGCAGGATAGATGGCGGCCGTCTTCGTCACCGGGGGTGCCGGCTTCATCGGCTCCGCCCTGGTACGACAGCTGTTGGCGGAAAGTCCCTACGACATCGTCAACATCGACAAGCTGACCTACGCCGGCAACCCGGAATCCCTGGATGGGTGCGTAGCCGATCCCCGCTACCATTTTTCCCGCACCGACATCTGCGACCGGGCGGCACTCGACGCACTTTTCGCGCAGCACCGCCCCTGCGGCGTCATCCATCTGGCTGCCGAATCCCACGTGGACCGCTCGATCCACTCGGCCGGCGAATTCATCCAGACCAACATCGTCGGCACCTACACCCTGCTGGAGGCCGCTCGTGCCTACTGGGAACGCCTCGCCGAACCGGCCCGCGACGCCTTCCGCTTCCATCACGTATCGACCGACGAGGTCTTCGGCAGCCTCGGCCGCGAGGGCCGCTTTGCCGAGACCACGGCCTACGACCCGCGCTCGCCCTATTCGGCCTCCAAGGCCTCCTCGGACCACCTGGTGCGCGCCTGGCACCATACCTACGGCCTGCCCATCGTCGTCAGCAATTGTTCCAACAACTACGGCCCGCGCCAGTTCCCCGAAAAGCTGATCCCGCTGATGATCCTCAACGCCGTGGCGGGAAAGCCCCTGCCGATCTACGGCACCGGCGAGAACGTGCGCGACTGGCTCTATGTGGACGACCACGCCCGCGCGCTGCATCTGGTGTTCGAGCGCGGCGCGGTCGGCTCCACCTACTGCATCGGCGGCAATGCAGAACATACCAACCTGGCAGTCGTGGATACCCTTTGCGGCATCCTCGACGAACTGCATCCGCGTGCCGGCGGCGGCAGCTACCGGGAGCAGAAGGTCTTCGTCGCCGACCGACCCGGCCACGACCTGCGCTATGCCATCGATGCGGGCAAAATCACCCAGAAGCTCGGCTGGTCGCCCCGGGAAAGCTTCATGTCCGGCCTGAGGCGCACCGTTGCCTGGTATCTCGCCAACCACGACTGGGTCGCCCATGTGCGCAACGGCGAATACCGCCGCTGGCTGGAAACCCATTACGGGAGCCACCCATGACCCCTCGCAAGGGCATCATCCTCGCCGGCGGCGCCGGCACCCGGCTGCATCCGGCCACCCTGGCGATCTCCAAGCAGCTACTGCCGGTCTACGACAAGCCGATGATCTACTATCCCCTCAGCACCCTGATGCTGGCGGGCATCCGCGACATCCTGCTGATCTCCACACCCCAGGACACACCGCGGTTCGAGCAACTTCTCGGCGATGGCGCCCGCTGGGGCATCAATCTCTCCTACGCCCGGCAACCCGCGCCCGAAGGCATCGCCCAGGCCTTCCTCATCGGCCGCCAACACATCGCCCAGAGTCCCAGCGTCCTGGTTCTCGGCGACAACATCTTCTACGGCAACGACCTCGCCCACCAGTTGCAACGGGCTGCCGCCGAACAGGAGGGCGCCACCGTCTTCGCCTATGCCGTGCAGGACCCGGAGCGCTACGGCGTCGTCGAGTTCGATGCCGCCGGCCAGGTCCTGTCCATCGAGGAAAAACCCCGGCTGCCGAAGTCGCGCTACGCCGTCACCGGCCTTTACTTCTACGACGCCCGCGTCGCCGGCATCGCCGCCGAGCTCAAGCCCTCGGCAAGGGGCGAACTGGAAATCACCGACATCAACCGGCGCTACCTGGAACTCGGCGCCCTCGACGTGGAACTCCTGGGGCGAGGCATGGCCTGGCTCGATACCGGCACCCACGATTCCCTGCTGGAAGCCAGCCAGTTCATCGGTACTCTCGAAAAGCGCCAGGGCCTGAAAGTGGCCTGCCCGGAGGAAATCGCCTGGCGCCGGGGCTGGATCGGCGACGCCGACCTGGAGCGGCTCGCCGCCCCCCTGGCCCAGAGCGGCTACGGCAGCTACCTGCTGGGGCTGTTACGGGACCGGGTGCTGCGGTGAAGCTGTCGCGCGCCGCCATTCCGGACATTGTGCTGCTGGAGCCCCGGGTCATCGGCGACGCACGCGGCTTCTTTTTCGAAAGCTGGAATCGGCACACCCTGGCGGAACTCGGCCTCGTCGCCGACTTCGTCCAGGACAACCACTCCCGTTCCGTCCGCAACGTCCTGCGCGGTCTCCATTACCAGGCCGGCGAGCATGCCCAGGGCAAGCTGATCCGCGTCATCGACGGCGAAATCTACGACGTGGCGGTGGACCTGCGCCGCAGCTCCCCGACCTTCGGCCGCTGGGCCGCTTTTACGCTCTCCGCCGACAACCGCAGCATGGCCTGGATTCCCCCCGGCTTCGCTCACGGCTACTGCGTCACAGCCGACGCGGCCGACGTCCTCTACAAGGTCACCGGCTACTGGCATCCCGAGTCCGAACGCACCCTGGCCTGGAACGACCCCGACCTCGCCATCCCCTGGCCCCTGGCCGGCCCGCCCGTCCTTTCCGCCAAGGACGCCGCCGGCACGCGGCTGGCGGACGCGGAGACCTATCCGTGAAGCGCATCCTCCTGACCGGCCGCTGCGGCCAGGTGGGCTGGGAGCTGGAGCGCAGTCTGTCGCCCCTCGGTCAGGTCTTCGCCTGCGATCACGCCGCTCTGGACCTGACCAATCCGGATCGCATCCGCGAGCGTGTGCGGGAACTGAAACCCGATCTCGTCGTCAATGCTGCCGCCTATACGGCCGTGGACCAGGCCGAGACCGAGCCGGAACTGGCCCTCGCCGTCAACGGCATCGCCCCCGGCGTGCTGGCGGAAGAAGCCAAGCGTCTCGGCGCACTGTTGGTGCACTACTCCACCGATTACGTCTTCGACGGCACCAAGCCCGCTCCCTACACGGAGGCGGATATCCCCAACCCGATCAACGTCTACGGCCGCAGCAAGCTGGCCGGCGAGCAGGCGATCCGGGAAGTGGGTGGCGAACACCTGATCCTGCGTACGAGCTGGGTCTATGGCCTGCGCGGACGGAATTTCCTGCTGACCATGATGCGGCTGGCGGCCGAACGGCCGCTCCTGCGGGTGGTGGCCGACCAGGTCGGCGCCCCCACCTGGTGCCGCAGCATTGCCGAAACCACCGCTGCGCTGCTGGCCCGCGGCGACGGCCCGCGGGGGCTGTTCCATCTCGCCGCTGGCGGGGAGACTTCCTGGCACGGCTTCGCCGCGGCCATCGTCGCCGCCCTGGGGGCCACGGCCACGGTGGAAAGGATCGCGACGGACGACTATCCCCTGCCGGCCCGGCGGCCGGCCAATTCCCGCCTCGACTGTGCGCAGCTGCGGAAACTGGATATCGCCCTGCCCGCCTGGGAGAGCCAGCTCGCCCTCTGCCTCGACGACCGCTGACTACTGCAGGCTGAGATGAACCGCCGCCTGGGCCACCCCCGGGTGGCAGGCGACGGTGCCGCGCACTTCCAGGAGCGCCAGACGGTAGAGGGCGTCGATGAATTCCTCGCCGAAGATCTCCAGGTCCATGGGATCGACGAACAGCTTCTGGCGGTCCAGCAGCGCCGAATACACCAGCCGCTGCATCACATCCGCCGCATATTCGTCGAAGCCCTCGACGGGATGGGCCGCCAGGATGTCCTCCAGGGATTCGTCGCCGACGCCGCAGCGATACAGCACCACCGTATGGCGGGCGACGCTGCGCATGGCCGCGACGAGGGCTGCGCCGAGACGCGCCTCGTCCTCCCCGGTGAACAGCTTGGCGACGGGCCGCTTGCGGGAGGAACGGAAGGGTTCGTCCACGCCCACGTCGTCCCACATGTAGAGCTTGGTAAGCCGGTCGATCAGGGCGCGGACATCCCCATGCCCGCTCCTGGGGGGCGCGGATTCCTCCGGCGCCCGCGGCGGCCGGGCGGTGCCGTACACGCTCTGGGGCCTGGGCAGGCTGGATACCGCGCCGACCGAACGCACCGGGGACACGGGCGCTGCCGGCCGGACAGCCGGGCCGGCGGCGAAAATCGGTTGAGCCAACGGCGGAAGCGGCAGGGGCGCGCCGATCCTGGCCTGGAAGTTTCCAGTTGGAAGACCGATGCTTTCCACCATCAGGGGACCGTCGAGGGGACCCCGATGGCGGGGCGGCACGGCAATCTCGGGAGGTGGGGGCGGCGCTTCCGGCACGGCTGTCGCCGCGGCATCGTCGGCGGTTTCGGCCGCCGCCGCGTCGATCTTCCGCAACCAGCGCCGCAGCCAGAGCCAATAGCCCCCCTGGACGGCGAGAATATGAAGCACCCCCACGGGCCCGAACGCCTTGCCCAGCAGGGTCAGGCCGATCAGGGGCGGGAAGGCCAGCACCATGGCGATGGGAATGCCGACCTGGAGCAGGCCCCAGCCCTGGCCGGTCAGGGGGCCGTTGGCGCCGACGAAGCGCGCCAGGAAGGCACCGGGACCACCCTGCAGATAATAAAGGTGGGCCAACTGCAGGCCGACGACCACGGGCACCCACATCAGACCCATGTCGCCGCCCACGCAGTCGAGCATCCCCGGCAGGCAAAGGGAAGCGGCCGCCGACGCGGAGTCGGCGGTCACAACGGCCAGCAGGGGCAGGAATCGCTTCATCGCAGGGGCGGCACCCGTCATCCGGGCACCCATGTCCGTCTCCATTTGGGCGGACCGGGAACGACAGCCCATGCCGCCACCCACCGGTCCATCCGATGGGATCGAAGTTTAGGACTGGAACCACCCTAAGCAATTCATTTCTAAGGGGGGTGTTCCTGCCTCTTATCCAAATCTGGGCCTTGACCCCCTCCCCTACAATGGCCTGATGGCATCAATGTCACCAGCACAAAGCGCCGGCAAACAGGACCAAAGGCTGAATACCTCGCCTTTGCTGGGCGTCGTATTGGGTACGCCCAGCGCCTGGAGTGCGGTGATCTTCTTCAGCCTGGTGATCAACGTGCTGATGCTGGCGCCGTCGATCTACATGCTGCAGATCTCCGACCGGGTCATGACCGGCCGCAACATGACGACCCTGGCCATGCTGAGCGTTCTCGCCCTGATGATGTTCGCCGCCATGGGGGCCCTGGAATGGGCGCGTTCGCGCATTCTGGTGCGCATCGGCTTCCACCTGGACCACCAGCTCGGCGCCCGCCTCCTCTACCTTTCCCACCGCCTCACCGTCGAAAAGAACGGCGGCGCCGGCCGGCGCCTGATGACCGACCTGACCATGGTGCGCACCTTCGTCACCGGCTTCGGCGTCATCGCCGCCCTCGACGCCCCCTGGGTGCCGATCTTTCTCATCGTCGCCCTCATGCTCCATCCTGCACTGGCCATGGCCATGGTGGTGGGCGGCGGCACCCTGGTCATCCTCACCTACCTGACCGAGCGCCTCACCCGCGGCCCCCTGGCGCGGGCCAACGAGCGCGCCTCCGAGGCATCCCGCTACGCCACCCTGAACATGCGCGCCACCGAGGTCATCGAGGCCATGGGCATGCTCGGTTCCATGACGGCCCGCTGGCAGGCGCGCCAGGACGAGCACCTCTACCAGCAGGCCCTCGCCAGCGACCGGGCCGGCGCCATCTCGGCCGCCTCCAAGTTCGTGCGCTACACCAACCAATGCGTCGCCATGGGTTTCGGCGCCTTCCTCGCCGTCCAGGGCGACGTCACCCCCGGTGTCATGATGGCCGCCTCCCTGCTGGCGGGGCGCATGCTGCAGCCCATCGAACTGCTGATCACGACCTGGACCCAGTGGGGCAGCGCCCAGGATGCCTGGAAGCGCATCGACGAAGCCCTCACCATGCCAGAACGCCCCTACTCCGACATCGCCCTGCCGGCACCCAAGGGTGAACTGACTCTGGAAAGCCTGTCCGGCGGCCCGCCCCACATCCAGGTGTCCTACGTGCAGAACGTGAACCTGCGCATCCCCGCCGGCGCCAGCGTGGCCATCGTCGGCCCTAGCGCCTCGGGCAAATCCACGCTGCTGCGCATGATCGCCGGCGTCTGGCTGCCGCGGGACGGCGTCGTGCGCATCGACGGCGCCGACATCCGCCACTGGCGCCGCGAACACCTGGGTCCCTACATCGGCTACCTGCCCCAGGACGTGGAACTCATCGAAGGTACCATCGCCGAGAACATCGCCCGCCATGGCGAACTGGACAGCGAAAAGATCGTCGAGGCCGCCAAGGCGGCCGGCGTGCACGAGATGATCCTCCAGCTCTCCGAAGGCTATAACCACCAGGTCGGCGTCGGCGGCGCCTACCTCTCGGGCGGCCAGCGCCAGCGCGTCGCCCTCGCCCGCGCCCTCTACGGCAACCCGCCCCTGCTGATCCTCGACGAGCCCAACGCCAACCTCGACGAGGCCGGCGAAATCGCCCTCGACCAGGCGCTGCAGGGCCTGCGCAAGCGGGGCCAGACTGTCCTCATCGTCAGCCACCGGCCGACCGCCATCCGCAACTGCGACCTGATGCTGATGATGCAGTCCGGTCAGGTCACCCTCTACGGCCCGCGCGACCAGGTGCTGGCCGTGCTGGCGAAGGCCGCCCAGTCCGTCGGCCAGCAGGGCGCGGCAGCCCCTGCCGCCGGTGCCCAGGCGGTCCAGAAACCGAAGCCGGCCGCGCCGGCCGGAGAACCCAACCGTGCCGGCCCCTGAGAACGTACCGAAGGGAACCGCCGGCATGATGGGCACCGTATTCCGCTGGCTCGTGCGCAAGCCCGCGCCAAAGACGGAGGGGGGCGTCAACCCGCTTGAGGACCCGCGCTCGGCCATCGCCTTCGGCAACGCCATCATTTTTATCGGCATCGGCTCCTTCCTCTTCTGGGCCAGCCTGGCCCCCCTCGACGAGGGCGTACCGAGCACGGGCGTGGTGGTGGTGGAATCCCATCGCAAGATCGTCGCCCATCTGACCGGCGGTACCGTCGCCGAAGTGAAGGTGCGGGAGAACCAGCTCGTGCGGGAGGGCGACGTGCTGCTGACCCTGGACGCCACCCGCGCCCAGACGGCCTACACCTCCACCCTCAACGAATACATCGCCGCCGCCGCCAAGCTGGCCCGGCTGACGGCCGAACAGACCTTCGCCGACCGCATCGTCTTCCCCGAAGACGTCCTCGCCTACGCCCGCGAAGCCGGCCGCATGGACCTGATCCAGGCCCAGGAGCAGATCTTCCGCATCCGCCGCCAGGCCCTGGCCAACGAGCAGGCCATCCTCCACGAGAACCTGTCCGCCTCCCAGAGCCAGGCCAGCGGCGCACGCCAGCAACTGGCGGCCCGCCAGCAGCAGGTGGCGCTCCTGACCGACGAACTGAGCCGACTGCGCCCCCTCGTGGAAGAGGGCTACGCGCCGCGCACCAAACTCTTCGAGCAGGAACGGCAGATCGCCGAACTCGCCAGCGTCACCAGCGACATCCATGCGCGCATCGCCAAGGAAGTCAGCACTTCCGCCGAACTGCGCCTGCGCATCCTGCAACGACGCCAGGAATTCCTGCGCGACGTGGAAAGCCTGGTGGCAGACGCCAGCCGGGAGGCCGCCAACCTGCGGGAAAAGCTGCGGGACGCCGCCCTCGAACTGGAACGCACCACCATCCAGGCGCCGGTGTCGGGCCAGGTCGTCGCGCTGCAGGTCACCACGCCCGGCGGCATCATCACGCCGGGTGCCCACATCCTGGAAATCGTGCCCCAGGGCGACCGCCTGCTGCTGGACGTGCAGGTGCCCGTCCATCTCATCGCCCGCGTCCAGCCCGGCCTGACCACCGACATCCGCTTCACCGCCTTCACCGACGAGCCCTACCTGACGGTCGAAGGCAAGGTGCAGTCGATTTCCACCGACCGCCACGAACCCCAGGGCGGCCAGCAGCCGCCTTACTATCTGGCCCGCGTCGAAGTCACCGAAAAAGGCCTGCGCGACCTGCGCGGCCGCCAGATCCGCCCCGGCATGGCCGCCGACGCCGTCATCAAGAGCGGCGAGCGCAGCTTCCTCGCCTACATGATGCGGCCCATGGCCAAGCACTTCTTCAAGGCGCTCCAGGAGCCCTGAAATGAAACTTCATCGAACCCGCTGTGGTGCGCGCTCGGGCCGGCGGGGTGCCCTGCCCCGCTCCATGTCACCCGTCGCCGGCCTGCGGCCGGCTCCTCCTTCTTTACTTACGCGGAGCAGGGCACCCCACCAACCCGAGCCGATGCCGCGGTGGGTGTTCAGTCGGGTCAAACCACCGGCGTTTCCAGCCAAGGATGGCGGGTATCCGACTCCCGCAAGTCAAGGAGGAGGGCCGGTGCTTTTCCGGCCCGGAGGACATGGAGGGAGTCGGATACCCGCCGTCCTTGGCGCGCACCCAACACCCTCGTTTCATGCGTCGCGGAAGACGCACAGCGTCATGGAGCCACTAGGATGACTCTGCTGCCGAGCACCACCGACCTACCGTCCCCCACCGGTCCATCGAGGAGATGACGACCATGAAATCCATCGACGTCCAGCCCGTCATCCTTTGCGGCGGCTCGGGCACCCGCCTCTGGCCCCTGTCGCGCACCGGCTTTCCCAAGCAGTTCCTGGTGCTCTCCGGCAACGAGAGCCTGTTCCAGCAGGCCGCCCGTCGCCTGGCGGCCCTCGGCGGCGACGGCGTCGCCCTGGCGCCGCCCCTCATCGTCGGCAACGAGGAGCACCGCTTCCTGACCCTGGAGCAATTGCGCGAAATCGGCCAGGAGCCGGCCGCCCTGCTGCTCGAACCCACCGGCCGCAACACCGCCCCGGCCATGACCCTGGCTGCCCTCGCCGCCCTGGAGAACGGCACCGATCCGGTGCTGGTGGTAACGCCCGCCGACCAGACCGTCGCCGACACCCCGGCCTTCGCCGCAGCCCTGGGGGCGGCCGTACGGGAAGCGGCCGACGGCACCGTGGTGATCCTCGGCATCCGCCCCGACCGGCCCGAGACCGGCTACGGCTACATCCGCGCCACGGGCAAGGGACCGGGGCTCGCCGTCGAGCGCTTCGTCGAGAAGCCCAACCAGGACACCGCCCGCGAATATCTCGCCGACGGCCACTACTACTGGAACGCCGGCATCTTCGTGCTGCGCGCCTCCGCTTGGCTCGCCGCCATCGAGCGCTTCCGGCCCGACATCGCCGAAGCCACCCGCAGCGCCTGGAATAGCCGCGCCCGCGACGCGAAATTCCTCCGCCCCGGCGCCGCCGAATTCGCCGCCATCCCGGCGGAATCCGTCGACTACGCCGTGATGGAGCACTGCCCCCAGGCCGGCGTGCCGATCCGCATGGTGCCGCTGGCCGCCGGCTGGAACGACCTGGGCGCCTGGGACTCCGTCTGGCAGGCCGCCGCCAAGGATGCGGCCGGCAACGCCCGCTTCGGCGACGCCCTCATCGCCGACAGCCGCAACACCCTGGTCCATGCCACCAGCCGGCTGGTGGGCGCCATCGGCCTGGAAAACGTGGTGGTGATCGAGACGGCCGACGCCGTGCTGGTGGCCGACCGCTCTCGCAGCCAGGATGTGAAGAAGATCGTCGCGCAACTGGAAGCCGAGAAGCGCGAGGAACACGTCACCCATCGCAAGGTGCACCGCCCCTGGGGCTGGTACGACTGTATCGACGAAGGCCCGCGCTTCAAGGTCAAGCGCATCATGGTCAAGCCCAAGGCCACCCTCTCCCTGCAGAAGCACCACCACCGGGCCGAGCACTGGGTGGTCGTCTCCGGCACGGCCGAAGTGACCTGCGGCGACAAGACCATGCTCATCACCGAGAACCAGAGCACCTACATCCCCCTCGGCGAAGTGCACCGCCTCGCCAATCCCGGCAAGGTGCCCCTGGAAATCATCGAGGTCCAGTCCGGCGCCTACCTGGGCGAGGACGACATCGTGCGCCTGGAAGACACCTACGGACGGCAGAAATGATGAAGCCCGACACCCGCATCTACGTCGCCGGCCACCGCGGCCTCGTCGGTTCCGCCCTGGTGCGGGCCCTGCGCCAGCGCGGCTTCGGCAACATCCTCACGCGCACCCACGCGGAGCTGGACCTGACGGACGAGGCCGCCGTGCGCGCCTTCTTCGCCGCCGAGAAGCCCGAGTACGTGTTCCTCGCCGCCGCCAAGGTGGGCGGCATCCTGGCCAACAACACCTACCCGGCCGAATTCATCCGCCAGAACCTGGCCATCCAGACCAACGTGATCCACGAAGCCTGGCGCGCCGGCGTGAAGCAGATGATGTTCCTCGGCTCCAGCTGCATCTACCCGCGCGACTGCCCGCAGCCGATCCGCGAGGACTATCTGCTGACCGGGCCCCTGGAATCCACCAACCGCCCCTATGCCCTGGCCAAGATCGCCGGCATCGAGATGTGCTGGGCCTACAACCGCCAGTACGGTACCCGTTACCTGGCGGTGATGCCCACCAATCTCTACGGTACCGGCGACAACTACGACCTCGCCAACTCCCATGTGCTGCCGGCCCTGATCCGCAAGATGCACGAGGCCAAGGAGGCCGGCGCCGCCGAGGTGGTGGTGTGGGGCACGGGCACGCCGCGGCGCGAGTTCCTCTTCTCCGACGACATGGCCGACGCCTGCCTCCACCTGATGGGCCTGCAGGACGAACGGTTCGGCGAACTGTTCCCGGAAGACAAGGCGCCGCTGGTCAACATCGGCTGCGGCGAGGACGTGACCATCCGCGAACTGGCGGAGACCGTCGCCCGCGCCGTCGGCTTCTCCGGGACTCTGCGTTACGACACGGGCAAGCCGGACGGCACGCCGCGCAAGCTGCTCGATGTCGGGCGCATCAATTCAATGGGTTGGCGGCCAAAGACCGCTTTGATCGACGGGATCGCCAAGGCTTACATGGATTACCTTGGCAAAAAGGGGTGAAATCACTATGAGCAAAGTTGCACTCATTACGGGCATCACGGGCCAGGACGGCGCCTATCTGGCAGAATTTCTATTGAACAAGGGCTACACGGTGCACGGTATCAAGCGCCGCACCTCCCTGTTCAACACCAACCGCATCGACCATCTCTACCAGGACCCGCACCAGAAGAACCGCCGCTTCGTCCTGCACCACGGCGACATGACGGACAGCTCCAGCCTGATCCGCATCATCCAGCAGACCCAGCCCGATGAGATCTACAACCTGGCGGCCCAGAGCCACGTGGCGGTCAGCTTCGAGGAACCCGAATACACGGCCAACTCCGACGCCCTCGGCGTGCTGCGCCTGCTGGAGGCCATCCGCATCCTCGGCCTGGAGAAGAAGACCCGCTTCTACCAGGCCTCCACCTCCGAGCTCTACGGCATGGTGCAGGAGATTCCCCAGAAGGAGACCACCCCCTTCTACCCGCGCAGCCCCTACGCCGTCGCCAAGCTCTACGGCTACTGGATCGTCGTGAACTACCGGGAAGCCTACGGTCTCTATGCCTGCAACGGCATCCTCTTCAACCACGAGAGCCCGATCCGCGGCGAGACCTTCGTCACCCGCAAGATCACCCGCGCCCTGGCGCGCATCAAGCTGGGCCTGCAGGACTGCCTGTTCCTCGGCAACATGAATGCCAAGCGCGACTGGGGCCACGCCCGCGACTACGTGGAAATGCAGTGGCTGATGCTGCAGCAGGAGAAGCCCGAGGACTTCGTCATCGCCACCGGCGTCCAGTACAGCGTGCGCGACTTCGTGAACGCCGCCGCCAAGGAGATGGACATGAGCCTGCGCTGGGAGGGCGAAGGCGTGAACGAGAAGGCCTACTGGGGCGACCGCAAGGAGCCCATCGTCGCCGTGGACCCGCGCTACTTCCGGCCGACGGAAGTGGAGACCCTACTCGGCGATCCCAGCAAGGCCAAGCAGAAGCTCGGCTGGACCCCGCGCACGACCTTCGACGAGCTGGTGGCCGAGATGGTGCGGGAGGACTTCGAGATCGCCCAGCGCGACGAACTGGTGAAGGACCACGGCTACAAGGTCATGGCCTTCCACGAATAAGGACAGTCCGATGGCCGGTGGCAAGGATAAAGCGAAGAAGAAGACCGGACCGGCCAAGGCAGCCGGACCTGCCCAGGGCGCCGTACCCGCCCCGCCCGCGGGCCAGGAAAACCCGCTGCTGACGGCCATCAACCTCCAGCAGCAGGGCAAGCTGCCCGAGGCGGAAGCCCTGTTCCGCCAGATCCTCCAGGTGGCGCCGGGCAATCCCGCGGCCCTCTACTCCCTGGCGGTGATCCTCCTGAATACCGGCCGCACCGAGGAGGCCCTGCAATTCGCCACCGCGGGCATCGAGGCCAACCCGGACTTTTCGCCCCTGGCCTTCGTCCAGGGCGCCGCCTTCCAGGCCCTGCACCGGCGCGACGAGGCCCTGGCCGCCTACGACCGGGCCCTCGTCATCAATCCCAAGTACATCGAGGTGCTGGTCAACAGCGGCGCCCTGCTGCGGGAGATGCACCGCCACCACGAGGCCCTGGAACGCTTCCGCCGCGTCCTCGACATCGACCCCGACTACGAGACCGCCCTCGGCAACTACGGCATCCTGCTCACCGAATTCAAGCTCGGCCAGCAGGCCGTGGCGGCGTTCGAGCGCCTGCTGAAGAAGAATCCCGACTACCCCTACGGCATCGGCCTGCTCTGCTACGAGCGCATGCACCTGTGCGACTGGACCGACCTGGAAGCCCTCACGCGCCAGATCACCGACGGCATCCGCGAAGGCCGCCGCACCTGCAAGACCCTCGGCTACATGGCCCTGTCGGACGATGCCGCCGACCATTACCGCTGCGCCGAGATCTTCGCCCAGGGCCAGCACCCGAAGCGGCCCGAGCCCCTCTGGCGCGGCGAGCGCTACCGCCACCAGCGCACCCGCATCGCCTATGTGTCGCCCGACCTGCGCGAGCACCCGGTCGGCCACCTGATGGCCGGCGTCATCGAGGGCCACGACAAGTCGCGCTTCGAACTCATCGCCATTTCGCTGGGCATCGACGACGGCAGCCGCCTCCGCGCCCGCATGATCGCCGCCTTCGACCATTTCATCGACGCCAAGGACATGTCGGCACGGCAGATCGCCGAACTGATGCGCCAGATGGAGGTGGACATCGCCATCGACCTGGCCGGCTACACCTCCGACGCCCGTACCGACGTCTTCCTCCACCGGCCGGCGCCGATCCAGGTGAACTACCTGGGCTACCCGGGCACCATGGCCCTGGACTGCTACGACTACATCATCGCCGACCGCACGGTGCTGCCCGAGGAACACAAGGGCTGGTACGCCGAGAAGCCGGCCTATCTGGAGCACTGCTACCTGCCCATCGCCTCGGGCATCGAGGTGGCCGAACCCCAGCCGCGCAGCGCCTACGGCCTGCCCGACACCGGTTTCGTCTTCTGCGCCTTCAGCCACGACTACAAGATCCATCCGCGCCTGTTCGACGTCTGGATGCGGCTGCTGGAATCGAACCCCGGCAGCGTACTGTGGCTGGTGTCGCGCAACGAGACCTCCCAGCAGAACCTGCGCAAGGCGGCCCAAGAGCGCGGCATCGATCCCGCCCGCCTGGTCTTCGCCACCCGCGTGCCGCGCATCGAGGACCACCTGGCGCGCTACCGCGTCGCCGACCTGTTCCTCGACACCTGGCCCTACAACGCCCACACCACGGCCGCCGACGCCCTGCTGGCCGGTCTGCCCGTCATCACCTACAAGGGCGGTTCCTTCCCCTCACGCGTCGCCGCCAGCCTGCTGGAGACCCTCGGCTTCGACCAGCTCGTCACCGGCTCCTTCGACGAGTATTTCGAGCTGGCCGACGGTCTCGCCCACGATCCGGGCCGGCTCCAGGCCCTGCGGGAAAGCCTGACGCCCCAAGCTCTCCACGGCCATCCCTTCCTCGGCCAATCGTTTACGCGCGGGTTGGAGAAGGTGCTCGACGGCATGGTCCCCGCCGCGGCGACCGCGGTGCCGGCACCTGCTGCCACGCCCCCGGCCCCCCGCAGCGCACCGCCTGCACCGCCGCCCGCCGTGGCGAGCGGCGAGAGCGACGCCCTGCTGAACACGGCCCTCGATCTCTTCCGCCAGGGCAATCTGCCCCAGTCGGAGATCTACGCCCGCCAGAGCCTCGCCCGCAGCCCGGGCACCCCGGCGGCCCTGCGCCTGCTCGAAGACATCCGCCGCGGCTACGGCATGCCCGACGGCTTCGAACTTTCGGAGCGGACGGCGCAAAGCGGCACCCCCCGTTACCTGGTCATCAAGGCCTGGGGCTACGGCTTCTGGAGCGAAGGCCACCACGTGGCGAGCCAACTGCTGCTGGCCGAACTGACCGGCCGCATCCCGGTGATCCACTGGGGCGACAACTGCCTGTTCCGCCGCGATGGGGACACCGAAGCCTTTCGCCATTTCTTCCAGCCGCCGTCCACCGTCCGCCTCGAAGACCTGCCGGCCGGCGCCGGCATTTACCCGGCCAAGTGGAACCACGGCAATCTCCGTACCGAGAACGTGAACAAGTGGGAAGGCGACGGTTCCCGCCTCGCCGCCCAATACCTGTTCAACCGGCCCGAGACCGTGGTCGTCAGCGATTTCTTCTCGACTTTGAGTTCCATCCTGCCCTGGATCGGCCGCAGCTCGCGCTATTACGGCATGCCGGAAGACGCGGTCTACGCCGCCCTGTTCCAGAAGTACCTGCGGCCGGTGCCGCGCATCACCGCCATGGTGGAGGACTTCGTCGCCCGCCAGATGCGCGGCCGTCCCTGGGTGGCGGTGCACGTGCGCGGCTCGGACAAGATCCACGAGTCGCCGCGGCTCGCCCAGACCAACGCCAACTACTTCGCTTTCGTGGACAAGATCGTCGAGCTGAACCCGAGCATCGGCGTCTTCCTGCTCACCGACGCGGTGCCCATGATCGACGAATTCGCCCGGCGTTACGGCGACCGGCTGCTGTGTACCCAGGCGTCCCGCAGCGCCACGAACGTCGGCGTGCACCTGAGCGGCCACGACGGCGTCGCCATCGGCGACGAGGTTCTCATCGACACCCTGCTGGCCACCCATTGCAGCTATTTCGTCGGCAACCAGGAGTCCAACGTCTCCCTCGCCATCGCCAGCATGAAGGACTGGCCCAAGGGCTTCATGTTCCTGCTCGGCGAGAAGAACATCCGCAGCGAAAATCTGTTCCTGCACCAGCGCGAACGGGACAGCAAGCCCAAGTGCCGCCTGTGCGGGTCGCCGGTGGAGGCCGCGTTCTCGCGCCAGATCCTCTTCAAGTATCCGGTGGCCTATTTCAAGTGCCAGGGTTGCGGCTCCCTGCAGACCGAGACGCCCTACTGGCTCGATGAGGCCTACGCCCAGAAGCCCGAGCGCTTCGACACCGGCAAGGCCTCGCGCACCCTGGCCAACTTCCTCATCCTGCGGCGCATGTTCGAAATCCTCGGCGTCCGCCCCAGCGACCGCTGCGCCGACTTCGGCGGCGGCACCGGCCTGTTCGCCCGGCTGATGCGCGACGTCGGCTACAACTTCTACAGCTACGACAAGTACGGCAGCGGCGAATTCTGCGACGGCTTCGGCTGGAACCGCTTCGACCGCCCCGTGAAGCTGGTGACCATCTTCGAGTGCGCCGAGCACTTCGCCGACCCGGCCGCCGAATGGGAATCCATCTTCGCCACCGGCGCCGACTACATCGTCGGCACCACGGGCATCTACAACGGCCAGGGGGCCGACTGGACCTACCTGTCTCCCGAGTCGGGCCAGCACATCTTCTTCTATTCGCCGGCGGCCTTCGCCCACATCGCCGGCAAGCACGGCTGGTACGCCTACATCCTGGGCAGCTATTTCCTGCTGTCCAAGGCCCCCCTGTCGGCCAAGGCCAGCACCGAGATCGGCGAATGGAACCGCAACCTGGGTCACGCCTGCGGCGAGAGCTTCCATGCCTGGCTCGGCAATCCCTTCGGCCATGCCTCCCGTGACAATCAGCGAGTCGCCGCCATCGCCCGCCTGCGCGCCGCCGGCACGCGCATCGCCCTGGACGGCACCTTCTTCCGCTTCGCCACCGGCATCTCCCGCCTGTGGAAGAGTCTGCTGGCCGAGTGGTCGGCCAACGGCTTCGGCGAGTTCATTGTCGTCATCGACCGGGCACGCACGGCGCCGCGCTTCGCCGGCATCACCTACGTGGATGCGCCCCTGCACAACTACGCCGACCGTCCGGGCGACCGCAAGCTGCTGCAGGACATCTGCGACCGGGAACACATCACCCTGTTCACCTCGACCTACTACTCGACGCCCCTGACGACCAAGGCCGTGCTGCTGGTGCCCGACATGATCCCCGAGGTCATGGGCTTCGACCTGGAAAACGAGCAGTGGCGCGAGAAGCACGACGCCATCCGCTACTGCCGCAACTACCTGTCGATCTCCAATTCGACGGCCAGCGACCTGATGCGCTTCTTCCCCGAGATCAGGCCGGAACAGGTGATCACCGCCTACTGCGGCACGGACTTCCGCACGCCGGCCGCCGAGCGCGTGCAGAACTTCAAGGAACGCTACGGCATCGACCGGCCCTATTTCCTGATCTCCGGCGTCAAGAGCGGCTACAAGAACGCCCTGCTGTTCTTCCAGGCCTTCGCCAAGCTCGGCGACCGCCGCGGCGACTACGCCATCGTCTGCACCAACTCGCCGCCGCACCTGGAGCCCGAGTTCGCCGAGTGCGTCGGCGCCGCCAAGGTGTATCTGCTGGTGCTCACGGACGAGGACCTCCAGTGCGCCTACGCCGGCGCCACGGCCCTGGCCTACCCGTCCCGCTACGAGGGCTTCGGCCTGCCGGTGCTGGAAGCCATGACCTGCTCCTGCCCGGTGATCACCTGCAACAACAGTTCCATCGGCGAAGTGGCCGGCGACGCCGCGATTTACGTGAATCCGGACGACCCGGAGGAAATGCTCCACGCCCTGGACGCCGTGCAGTGGGACGACGTGCGCCAGGATCTGCTCGCCAAGGGCCACGCCCAGGCGGCCAAGTTCTCCTGGCGCAAGATGGCCGACGAGGTGGAAGCCGCCCTGTCGCGCTGGGCGGTACCGGAGAATCCGCGATGAAGGCCCTGGTCTGCGGCGCCACCGGCCAGGACGGCAGCTACCTGGCCCAGTTCCTCCTCGCCAAGGGCTACCAAGTCTGGGGCACCTCCCGCGATGTGCAGGCCTCCTCCCTCACCGGCCTCAAGGTCCTGGGTATCGACGGCAGTGTGCACCTGCTCTCCATGGCCCAGAACGATTTCCGCAGCGTGCTCAACGCCGTGGAGAAGAGCGATCCCGACGAAATCTATTTCCTCTCGGGCCAGAGCTCCGTCGGCCTCTCCTTCGATCAGCCGGTGGAAACCCTGGAAAGCATCGTCACCGGCGTGCTCAACATTCTCGAAGTGATGCGCCTGCGCAAGAAGCAGGTGCGGCTCTACAACGCCAGCTCCAGCGAATGCTTCGGCGACACCGCCGCCGCGCCCGCCAACACCCTGACGCCCTTCCGCCCGCGCAGCCCCTACGCGGTGGCCAAGGCCTCGGCCCACTGGCTGGTGGCCAATTACCGGGAGGCCTACGGGCTCTATGCCTGCAACGGCATCCTCTTCAACCACGAGTCGCCCCTGCGGCCGAAACGTTTCGTCACCCAGAAGATCGTCCATGCCGCCCACCGCATCGCCCAGGGCAGCAACGAACGCCTGACCCTGGGCCGCCTCGATATCAGCCGCGACTGGGGCTGGGCTCCCGAGTACGTGGTGCCCATGTGGCGCATGCTGCAGCAGGACAAGCCGGGCGACTTCGTCGTCGCCACCGGCGAGTCCAACCGGCTGGAAGACTTCGTCGCCGCCGCCTTCGGCCGCTTCGGCCTCGACTGGCGCGCCCACGTGGACACCTCGCCGGCCCTCTACCGTCCGGACGACATCCTGCACAGCGCAGGCGACCCGTCCGCCACCTTCACCGCCCTCGGCTGGCGGGCGCAGCACCGCATGGGCGACGTCGTCGCCATGATGTGCGACGCCGTCGCCGCCGGCATCACCCACCAAGGAAACTGAGCCATGGCCGACAAGATCAAGGTCGCCTTCTGCATCGACAACACCTATACCCAGCATCTGGGCGTGGCGCTCGCCTCCCTGCTGATGCACAACGATGCCAGGAACGTCCGCGTCTACATCTGTTCGTCCAAGCTAGAACAGGCGGAGATCGACAAGCTCGCCAGCGTCGGCCGCATGTTCGGCGCCGACGTGGTGTTCAGGCAGATCCTGGAGGAGAAGGTCTCCGGCTTCCGCCAGCACCTGCACCTGTCCCGCGCCGCCTACTACCGCATCCTGCTGGCCGACATCCTCCCCGACGAGGCCAAGGTGATCTACCTGGACTGCGACCTGGTGGTGGAGGCCGACCTGCGGGAGCTGTGGAATACCGACGTCTCCCAGGTCGGCTGCGCGGGCGTGGACGAGGGCAACCCGGCCCAGACCGGCCGCCTCGGCCTCGATCCCGACTTCTACATCAACTCGGGCGTGCTGGTCTTCAACCTGGACTACTGGCGCCAGCACGACATCATCGCCAAGAACATGGCCTGGCTCGAAGCCAATCCCCAAAAGAACATCCTCTGCGACCAGGACGCCATCAACGTAGTCCTCAAGCACCAGAAGGCCCGCATCGACCTGAAGTGGAACCTGAACCCGGTACCCCTCGAAGACATCGGCGTCCTGCAGCAATACCCCCAGCACCTGCTGCACTTCGGCGGCCCGGTGAAACCCTGGCACAAGTGCTACGACTTCGACCTCCAGGCCATCTACCGCAAGTACCTGGACCTGACCCCCTGGGCCGCCGGTTTCAGTGTCGGCGAACCTAAGAACATGGGCCAGGCCTGCCTGGTGGCGAACCAGTTGTTCAAGAAGAGCGACTTCATGGGGGCCTGCCGCTACTACCAGATCGCCATCGATTTCCGCATCAAGGCCCACGGCATCGAATCGAAGCTGGTGCTCGACTGCATCAACGGCGGCCACCGCCACTTCAACCATCAGGATTACGTCAGCGCCTGCGAGCACTACCGTTCCCTGGTCGAGAACTGGGGCTGCCCGATCCACTACGAGATCAACATCTACAAGATGCCGGGAATCCTCGATGGCGTCTTCTGAGACCCGGGTCCGCCGCTGCGCCGCCCCGGCACGGAAAGGACAGCCATGAAGCCCATGCCGACGGAAGCCGAAGTCGCCGCCCTGCAGGCGAAATACGGCCTCAGCTACCACGTCAATTACGCGATGCACGCCCAGCAGATGGTGGGCCTGGAAGGCAAGCGGGTCCTCGAAGTGGGCGGCAGCCTGCCGCGGGAGTTCGCCCTGCAGGACCTGGGCGCCAGCCGCTGGATCGCCCTGGAGCACCGGGAGTACTGGGACGAGGTCCTCAGCACCGGCAACGTGACCGGCACGCCGCCGGAGATGGGCGCCGCCACGGGCCAGGCCGCCCGGGCGGACGACTACCAGGTGCAGTTCGGCAGCATCGAAAAGCTGCCGGACAACCTGGCCGGGGCCTTCGACGTGGTTTTCTCCATCGCCGCCTTCGAGCACATCGCCCGCCTGCCCGAGGCCCTGGAGCAGATGCATCGCGCCCTGGTGCCGGGCGGCAAGCTGTTCAGCCTCTTCGCCCCCATCTGGTCGTCCCACAGCGGCCACCACATGCCCGACATCACCGACAAGGCGGGCACCGTGTGGACCGTCAACAACAGCCCGGTCCCCCCCTGGGGCCACTTGCTCTACCGGCCGATGGAGCTCTACGACCTGCTGCGCCAGCGCATGGACGCCGAGACGGCGCGGGAGCTCGTCTATTTCGTCTACGGCTCCCCCCACATCAACCGCCTGTTCCTGGAGGACTACGTGGACATCGTTTCCCGCAGTTCCTTCACCGTCAGGATCATGGCGCCCCAGTGGGCCTACCCCGTGCCTAGCCACCTCCAGGCCCAGCTCGCCGCCATGCTGCCGAAACGCAGCGACTTCAGCAGCTGCGGCCTGCTGCTGGTCCTCGAACGAACCCGCTGATCCCCGCAAGCCGCGCCAAGCCCCATCGCGCCCATCATCAGGACATCCCGCCATGCGCAAGATCTATCTCATCGGAACGCCCCACACCTACAACGCCGCCCTGGAGACCTGGTTCTACCAGAACGAGATGCTGGGGGGCATCCCCTTCACCCTGGACATGGAGGCGGGCAAGATCTTCGACTCCGTGGTGATCTTCATCGAGCTGGCCGCCGCCATCAACCTGGAGTTCATCCGCGCCCTGCGCCGCAACCGCAACAAGGTCGTCTACCTGGACATGGGGGACGAGATGGGCGCCAAGGACGTAACGCCCTACGCGGAGTGCGATCTGGTCATCCGCAACTATCTCTACCTCAACATCTTCGAGGACGAGCGCTACCGGGACAAGGTGCTCTGGCTGCCCAACGGCTTCCGCACCGGTGTCGGCCCGCGCAACCCCAATCACCTGAAGCCGGTGCTGGAGCGCCAGTGGCTCGCCACCTTCCTCGGCTGGCTGGACAACCCGCGCTCCCACAACAACGAGCGCCAGATCTTCAAGGAGATGGCGCCCCGCTGCGGCGGCAACCTGTTCATGAACGCCAGCGGCGGCTGGTCCGGCGGCTACAACCTGGGCCTCTACACGGCGATCATGGAAAGCTCCATCTTCGCGCCCTGCCCGGCCGGCAACTGTCCGGACTCGATCCGCATCTACGACGCCATGGAGCTGGGCTGCATCCCGATCTACCTGCGCCATACCTTCCTCGACAACAAGTACAGCATGCAGTCGCCCCCCTTCCCCCTGCTGGACTCCTGGGACGAACTGCCGGATTTCCTCGAAACCAAGCGCAAGGAGTTCGCCGGGAACTACAAGGCCTTCGAGGAACTCCAAGCAGCCACCATCGAATGGTGGACCCTGACGAAGCGCCGCATCGCCACCAATATCCAGCAAAGGCTGCTGCAACTGAGGCTCAGCTGATGCCAATTGGGCAGGAAATCTTCGCCTGTTCCACCTGAAGGCGCCTGTCGCCGGGGTGGATACTGGCGAGACAGGAGGAGTACCGGCATGAGCAACCTATCCACCATCCATTTCGCGGGAGCGGCACCGGCGCGGCATGAATTTGCCGGCAAGCGGGTGACCCTCATCATCCCCCCGTCGGCCTTTCTCCTCGACGAACGGGTGTTCGTCAGCCTCGGCATCCTGCGGGTCGCCGCAGCCCTGGAATCCCTGGGCGTGCAGGTCGGCGTGCTCGATCTCTCCGGCGTCGCCAACTACCTGGACGCGGTGGAGTCCCACTTCGCCGGCCGTGAGGTGGAAAGCTGGGTCGGCATCACCTGCACCACGCCGCAACTGCCCGCCGCCGTGCAGATCGCCCAGCGCATCCGCACCGTGGCCCCGGCGCAGCGCATCGTTCTCGGCGGCCCCCATGTAACCCTGGCCTATTCGGCCCGCAAGATCGAAATCCAGCACGGCGTCGCCGACGGCCGCGCCACCCGGGCCTGCGCCACCCTGGAATCCCTTTTCGACCACCTGGTCTCCGGCGATGGCGAGATGGCGAGCTTCGAGCTTTTCGCTCCCGATTGCCCGAAATTCATCGACGCCGACGACAACAAGGGACCGTTCTTCATGTCGAACCGGGAGTACGAAGCCTCCCCCGGCCCCGCCCGCCACCTGGTGGACCTGGAGAGCTATCGCTATTCCATTGAGGGCGCCCCCGCCACCAGCCTCATCGCCCAGCTCGGCTGCCCCTTCCACTGCGGCTTCTGCGGCGGCCGCAACTCCAAGAGCCTGCGCCAGATCCGCACCCGCAGCGTCGATTCGATCATCGCCGAGCTGCGCTTCCTGCACACGACCTACGGCTATACGGGCTTCATGTTCTACGACGACGAACTCAACGTCAGCAAGTCCTTCGTCGAACTGCTCAACCGCATCCACGCCCTGCAGCAGGAGCTGGGCGCCAAGTTCCAGCTGCGCGGCTTCGTCAAGGCGGAGCTCTTCACCGAGGAGCAGGCCGAAGCCATGGTCCGCGCCGGCTTCCGCTGGCTGCTGTGCGGCTTCGAAGGCGCCAACGAGCGCATCCTCGACAACATCGACAAAATCGCCACGGTGGAGGACAACACCCGCGCCGTCGGCTACGCCCAGAAGCACGGCCTCAAGGTCAAGGCCCTGATGTCCGTGGGCCATCCCGGCGAGTCGCGCCAGTCCATTCTGGATGTCCGCGACTGGCTCATCGACATGAAGGTGGACGACTTCGACTGCACGGTCATCACCACCTATCCGGGCACCCCTTACTACGACCTGGCCGTCCCCACAGACCGCGCCAAGGGTATCTGGACCTACACCCACAAGAAGACCGGCGACCGCCTGCACTCTTTCGACCTGGACTACACGGTCACGCCCGACTACTACAAGGGCGACCCGAACGGCGGCTACCGCTCCTACGTCTTCACCGACAATCTGGCACCGGAAGAGATCGTCGCCCTGCGCGACCAGGTGGAACGGGAGGTGCGGGACACCCTGTCCATCCCCTTCTACCACGGCAAGCCGGCACTCCGCTACGAGCACTCCATGGGCCAGGGCCTGCCGGCCCAGCTCTTCAGAAGAACCCCTGCGGCGGTGGTCCAGTAAGGGACCGCGCCGGGACACCCATCACCCGAAAGAAAGGAATACCGTGTCGATCGATAGAAGAAGAGTACTGGTCACCGGCGGCGCCGGCTTCCTCGGTTCCCACCTCTGCGACCGCCTGCTCGCCGAGGGCAACGACGTCCTGTGCGTCGACAATTACTTCACCGGCACCAAGGCGAACATCGAGCACCTGCTCGGCAATCCCCGCTTCGAGCTGCTGCGCCACGACGTCACCTTCCCGCTTTACGTCGAGGTGGACCAGATCTACAACATGGCCTGCCCCGCCTCACCGATCCACTATCAGTTCGACCCGGTGCAGACCACCAAGACCAGCGTCCACGGCGCCATCAACATGCTGGGCCTCGCCAAGCGCGTCAAGGCCCGCATCCTCCAGGCCTCCACGTCCGAGGTCTATGGCGACCCGGTCATGCACCCCCAGCGGGAGGAATACTGGGGCAACGTGAATCCCATCGGCCCCCGCAGCTGCTACGACGAAGGCAAGCGCTGCGCCGAAACCCTGTTCTTCGACTACCGGCGCCAGCACGGCCTGGAAATCAAGGTGGCGCGCATTTTCAACACCTACGGCCCCCGCATGCATCCGAACGACGGCCGGGTGGTCAGCAACTTCATCGTCCAGGCCCTGCGCGGCGAAGACATCACCGTCTATGGCGATGGCCGCCAGACCCGCTCCTTCTGTTACGTCAGCGACCTCATCGACGGCCTGGTCCGCCTGATGAACACGCCGGCCGATTTCACCGGCCCGGTCAATCTGGGCAACCCCGGAGAATTCACTATTCTGGAACTGGCGGAGAAAGTCATCGCCATGACGGGATCGCAGTCCAAAGTTATCCACAACCCGTTGCCCCACGACGACCCGAAACAACGGCAGCCGGATATCGCCCTGGCCCGCAGCCGTCTGGATTGGTCGCCGACCATCGCTCTGGAAGAAGGGCTCAAGGATACGATCACCTATTTCAATAAGCTTCTATCCAAATGATTTGCCAGGGTTTTTCGATCACACCAGGTTGCCGAACAGAGACCATTCACAGAGTGGGATTTTTATTTTTGGAATTGGCTTAAGTTTTTTGGCTTTCGGTCGTTGAAGACGATGAGGCTTATCGTCCGTTCACCGATTGGGTAAGGAAGGAAAGGCTCAGAAGTACGGCATAAAGAGTCCAGATTCAGAATTTTCACTTAAAAAACAAAAGCTACCGTGGGATAATGCGGCATTAGCCAAAACAGTTTTTTGCAGACCGCCTCTTGGGCGGTTTTGGTGTATGTAGCGCGGTGAGTCAGCCGGAGCAGGAAAAAATAATGAGCACAATCATTCCTTCATTGAGCACTGCCCAAATCGCCGCGATCAACACGGCGACGCTCCAGGCTCTCTCCAGCACCGACATCGCCGCCCTGACGTACATCCAGGTCCGCGTTCTGACGACCGCCCAGATCCCGGCCTTCACCACCTCCCAGATTCCCCATCTTTCCACCGCGGGTATTGCCGCTCTCACCACCATCCAGATCGGCGTTCTGACCACGGAGCAGATTTCGGTCCTGACTACCACCCAGGCCCGCGCATTGACCTCCACGAACGTCGCACTGCTCGCCAGCGACCAGGTGCAGGCCCTGGCGACGGATAGCGTCGCCGCCCTGACATCGAGTCAGGTTCGTGCCCTCACCACGGACAACATCGAATCGCTGCTGACGGCCCAGGTTGAGGCCCTGAGCACCGCCGCCTTTGCTTCCCTGACCACCAGCCAAGCCCTGGCCCTCACCACGGAGCAGGTCAGCATCGTCAGCAGCGCCCAAGCGCGGGCATTGTCCGTCGCGGACGTCGCAGTTCTCGGCTCGGATCAGGTTCAGGCCCTGACGACATCTGCCATCTCGTCCCTGACGGCCGCCCAGGTCAAGGCACTGACGACGGACGACATTGCCGCCCTCAGAACGGCCCAGATCGAAGTCCTGACGACCGCCCAGATCCAGGCGCTGGCAACCGCCGGCATTCTGGCGCTGGAGACTGCGCAGATTCAGGCGCTTGGTTCCGCCAGCATCGGCGCATTGACCGTCGCCCAGCTCAAGACCCTCGAAACCGAGGACATTGCAGCGCTGTTGACCAGCCAGATCGCGGCCTTGAGCACGACCAACATCGCGGGCTTGACGACGGCCCAGGCGGTCGCGCTCACCACCGAACAGGTGCAGGCCCTCACCACCCAGCAGGTGCGTGCACTCACCACGGCCGATCTGGTGGCCATGACCACCGACCAGATCGCCGTCCTCGACACCGCCGACATCGCCGCCCTATTGACTGCCCAGGTGCGCGCCCTGCAAACCGCGGACATCGCTGCGCTGACCACCGAACAGGTTCAGGCCCTGACGACTGCAGGAATCGCGGCTTTCACCACCGCCCAGGTCGGCGCCATCGAAACGGAAGACCTTGCCGCCCTCACCACCAGCCAGGTAGCAGGTCTGAGCGCCGCCCACATCGCAGCCCTCTCCACCACCCAGGTCGCCGCCATCGAGACGGAAGACCTCGCTGCGCTGACCACCATGCAGGTGCGGGCCTTCACGACCGCAGCCATCGTCGCCCTGTCCACCGATCAGATCCTGGCCCTGGGTAGCCAGCAGGTGGCGGCATTGACGACGACGGAGATTCGCGCCCTCACCAGCGCCCAGGTCCAGACCCTCACCACCACCCAGCTCGTCGCCCTCTCCACCGCCCAGGTACGCGCCATCGCCACCGAAGGCATCGCCGCGCTGACCACCTCCGATGTCGAGGTCCTCACCACCGCCAACATCGCCGCCCTCACCACTGCCCAGGTCCAGGCCCTCACCACCGAGCATGTCGCCCTGCTGACGACCACCCAGCTGGCCGTCTTCAACACCGCCGACATCGCCGCCCTCACCACCGAACAGGTCCAGATCCTCAACACCAGCGACATCGCCGTCCTCAGCGCGGCCCAGATCCGCGCCCTCGGCACCGGCGCCGTCGCCGCCCTCACCACCGAGCAGATCGGCATCTTCGACACCGCCGACATTGCCGTCCTCACCACAGCTCAGGTGCGTGCCCTTACCACCGAGCAGATTGTCGCCCTCACGACGGCCCAGATTAGGGCGCTGACCACGGCCGATATCGCCGCCCTGACGACAACCCAGGTTGCCGCCATCGAGACCGCCGACATCGCTGCCCTCACGACGGCCCAGGTGTATGCCCTCAACACCGCCGACATCGCCGCCCTCACCACTGAGCAAGTCCAGGCGCTCACCTCCGCCGCCATTGCGACGCTGACCACGACCCAGTTCATCGCCCTCAATACCAACGACATCGTCGCCCTGACCACCGAACAAATTCAGGCGCTGACCGCTGCCGATGTCGCCGCATTGACGACGGCCAAGCTGCAACTGCTGAATACCGACCAACTGCAGGCGCTGGAAACGGCGGACATCGCCACCCTCAATACCGCCCAGGCCGTCGCCCTCACCACCGAACAGGTGGTGGCACTGACGACCCAGCAGGTGCGCGCGCTGACCACGGCCGGCGTCGCCGCCCTCACCAGCCAGCAGCTGCAGGCGCTGGAAACCGCCGATGTCGCCGTCCTCACCACCGCCCAGGTGCGTGCCCTC
>JAOTRT010000018.1 GCA_030247725.1 Candidatus Nitricoxidireducens bremensis | reverse complement strand
GTTGTACCGGTCAAAGCCACCTGCCGAGAGCGTCAGTTGTTTCATCGTTTTCATCCGTGTGTGCGAGGTCGTTCGTCTGACATGACTCCGATGAAATCGTTCACACCTTATTCAGACCTTCCCTAGGCGTTAGCCAGTTGTTTGCTTGCTATCTGAACGAGGCCGCTCGCAAATTGCTGCTACCGAGCGACATGAGCTTCTGTCAGACCGAAGAGCTTACCGCGCGGGAACTCGAATGCCTCTGCTGGTCCGCCAAAGGCCTTCAGGCCAAGCAGGTCGCCGACAAGATGGGCATCAGCACCGCTACGGTCAACACTCAGCACCTACCCGCCATCCGCCGCAAGCTCGGGGCCGCAAATACGCGCGAGGCCGTCGCTCTAGCCATCTACTACCGCCTGATCCAGCCGTAGGCGAAAGTTCGGCCGTCCCCTGATCGCCCAGTGGGACACGGTACGTCTGGAGAATACCCATAAGTTCTCATAGGTGCGCAAAGCTTTGCCATTCGGCATAGTCCGTCCCTACGAAATAAAGGGGATGCGGGGTTAGCCCCGTAGCGACGCAAAGCAATGTCTTCAACCAAGAACAAGAAGCCGCTTACCGCTCGGGAAAGGGAATGCCTAGGCCTTGCAGCACAAGGTTTCGCCTCCAAGCATATCGCAGCAAAACTGGGTATCCGCGAAGCGACGGTCACCTATCACTTCGGCAATGCAATAAGAAAGCTGGGGGCCATTAACCGAACCGGAGCAGTCGCTGTTGCTATCCGACGCGGAATTATCCTGAACGACGAAACATGAGGCAACCGACGAATCTATCCGTCGCTGCGAGCTATTTCGCGTTCCAGCGCCAGTTGCTCGGCCAATTCCATCAACAAGGACTGCTGATGAGAAGAAAGGGTGCGCAGCCGCAATATCCATTTCGCCTCATCATCCGACAACGACAAAGGCAGATCAGGACGCTTTCCGGTTCGGCGAGCCGTCGCCACGACTTTGCGCCGCGACGGCTTGGGCGGGCCATAGCTCAGCCAATGCGCCGGTACCTCAAGCCACTCGGCCAAAGTCTCCATCTTATCCGGGCGGGGGCGCGCTTTTCCGGTCAGCCACTTCTGGGCGGCCTGGGGCGTGATGGGATCGTTGGGATGGCGCAGGCTGAATTGAATTGCCAACTCCGTAGGCGTCGCAACCGTCTTCGCACTGCGCTTAAGCGCCGCCCTGAGGCGCCTGGAAAACGCAAGTTTCTCATCGATAGGCATGAGCTGAATTCTGGGTATGCCGGTTGTCGAGTGAGAACAGTTGGTTGTCTACAACAACCATATGGTTTATATTCGCCGGCCGTCGCACAGAAAAACCGGGTTCGGATAACAAAGGGAGGAAACCGGTGAACCAAATTCCGACACGACGCCAAATGGTGTTTTTGGCGGCATCGATGTTGGTAGTTCTCAGCCGTGGCGCAAGCGCCCAAACCCGGCCCGATGCCGGCACTCTGCTGCGCGAAACCGAGCGCCCGGAGATGATCCGGCCGGTACAGGCCTTGCCTCCCGCACCGGCGGAACCCATGCCGGATACCGCCAAGGGAGCCACCGTCGATGTCAAGGGATTCCGCATCGTCGGCGCCAGCCTGATAGCTGAGGCCGAACTGCAAGCCCAGCTCGTCGACCTTCATGGCCAGACACTCACCCTGATCGAACTCGAAAAGGCCGCCCAGAGGCTCGCCGAGCATTACCGTAGCCGGGGCTGGTTCGCCCGCGTCTATCTGCCCCAACAGGACATCCGCGACGGCATCGTCACCCTGGCCGTCATCGAAGGCCGCCTGGGAGCCATCGAAACGGACACTACAGCCGCCCAGCGGGCCGACACCGCCTATGTCGAGCGACTGGTTACCCGTGGTCTCACCCTCGGCGAACCCCTTGCGGCCGATGCCCTGCAGCGCGGGCTGTTGCTGGCCAACGACCTGCCCGGCATTTCTGCCCGCGGCATCCTGGAAGCCGGCTACCGGGTCGGCGAAACCCGACTCCGATTGCGCGTCGACGACACCCCCTTCGCCACGGGCAACGTGCAAGCCACAAACCATGGCGTCAAATCCACCGGCACCACCCAGCTCGGGGCCAATCTCGACCTCAACAACCTTTCCGGTCATGGTGACCAGCTTGGACTGAGGGCCATGACATCCCAAGGCCTCGACTCCCTTCGGCTGCACTATGCCGCCCCGGTCGGAACGGACGGGCTTCGGGTCACGGCCAGGGTATCCGAACTCCGCTATCTTCTCGGCGGAAGCTTCGCCACACTCGATGCCCGCGGCCGGGCGAGCACCTGGGGAGGAAGCCTTTCCTATCCGCTGCTGCGCAGTGCACTGCGCAACCTCAACCTGTCCATCGACGTCGACCGCAAGCAATTTGCCGACGACATGCTGGGGGCACCCTCCCGGCGACGCGACAACAACGTGCTCGCTCTGGCGACCAGCGGCGACGCCATTGACGGCCTCGCCGGCGGCGGCCTTACGCAGTACGGGCTTTCCCTCTCCATTGGCCGCCTGGACCTCGCCGGCGTCACCGCTGACCTGACAACGGATCAGGCCAGCGCGCGTACCCAGGGCGGCTGGCACAAGCTCTCCGCCAACCTCGCGCGCCTGCAACGGCTGCCGGCCGACTTCACCCTCTCCGCCACGTTCACGGCCCAGTGGGCCGGCAAGAACCTAGACTCCTCCGAGAAGTTCTCCCTCGGCGGCCCGGCCGGCGTGCGGGCCTACCCGGTGAACGAGGCAGCTGGCGACGAAGGATGGCTCCTCAACTTGGAACTGCGCCGGGACCTGGGCTACGGCTGGCAGGCCATGGGTTTCCTCGATGCCGGCGGCGTACGCCTACATCGCAGGGAATGGGGGGGATGGCAGGGCGGCGCGGCCACTCCCAACCACTATGAACTGACGGGTGCCGGCTTTGGCATTTCCTGGCAGCAGCCGCAGAGCTGGAGCTTACGGCTCTCCGTCGCCACCCCGCTCGGCTCCAACCCCGGCAGGGATAGCGCAGGCAACAACAACGACGGCTCCAGCCAGAACAGCACCCGTGCCTGGATGCAATTGACCAAATTCTTCTGAGCTATCCCATGATGAACGTCACCAATCGCCACCCAATCCGTCTGCACCTGCGGCCGGCTGCCGCTGTGGTTTCTCTCGCCTTTGCCAGCCCCGGATGGGCCGCGGCGCCGGCCCCGGATGCCCTGCCGACCGGTGGGAATGTCACCGCCGGCAGCGCCACCATCTCCCAGTCCGGCAACCGAATGGACGTCCGTCAGACCTCCCAGCGGGCCATCGTCGAATGGCAGAGTTTCGACGTGGGCCGGGATGCCCACGTCAATTTCGATCAACCCAACGCCTCCGCCGTCACCCTGAACCGCGTACTGGCCGGCGAAGCCAGTCAGATTTTCGGCAAGCTCACCGCCAACGGCCAACTCTTCATCGTCAACCCTTCGGGCGTCGTCTTCGGCGCCGGCAGCCGCGTAGACGTGGGCGGCCTCGTGGCCTCGTCGCTGGACATCAAGGACGACGACTTTCTCGCCGGACGCCATGTCTTCGCCGGCACCGGCGGTCGGGTGATCAACCAGGGCACCATCACCGCCGCGGACGGCGGCTACGTGGCTTTGCTGGCCCCTGAGGTCCGTAATGAGGGCGTCATCGTCGCCAAGCTCGGCAGCGTCGCCTTCGGCGCCGGGAAGAAGCTTGCCCTCGACTTCGACGGCACGGGCCTGCTCTCCCTGGCAGTGGAAGAAGGTGCAGTCAATGCCCTGGCGGAAAACCGCCACCTCGTGCAGGCGGACGGCGGACAGGTGCTCATGAGCGCCAAGGCCGCCGACGAACTGGCCGGCGGCGTCATCAACAACAGCGGCACCATCCGCGCCCGTACCCTGGAAAACCGCAACGGCGTCATCAAGCTCATCGGCGACATGGAGCGCGGTCGCGTCGAACTCGCGGGCACGCTGGACGCCTCGGCTCCCGACAGCGGCAACGGCGGCTTCGTCGAGACCTCGGCGGCCAAGGTGAGCATCGCACCCGACGCGCATGTCACCACAGCGGCGGCCAACGGCAAGACCGGCACTTGGCTCATCGACCCCAACGACTACACCATCGGCACCGGCGGCGACATCACCGGCACCCAGCTCGGCAGCAACCTCGGCAGCAACAACGTCACCATCCTCAGCAGCCAGGGCGGCACAGCGGGCAACGGCGATATTTTCGTCAACGACGCCGTGAGCTGGACCAGCGCCAACACCCTGACGCTCTCGGCCGTCCGCAACATCGCCGTCAACCAGAACCTCGCCAGCACCGGCGGCGGCAGCGTCGTGCTGCGCGCCGACAGCGCCGGCAGCGGCACCGGCGCCGTGAGCTTCGGCGCCGGCAAGACCGTCAGCCTCACCGGCGGCAGCGGCGGCAAGACGGTCGACATCTATTACAACCCGAACGCCTACACGACGCCGACCGACTACAGCGGCAACGTCGCCGCCGGCACGCTGACTGCATGGATGCTGGTGAACGATGTGAACCAGTTGCAGGCGATGAACACGAACCTGAGCGGCAACTATGCACTCGGCAAGAACATCGACGCGAGTGCCACGGCGGGATGGAATCCAAATGGGTCAGGCGGGTATTACGGGTTTGTGCCGGTAGGGAATAACGTGACGAAGTTTACCGGGGCATTTGATGGCTTAGGACATGCCATCGATGGCCTTACCGTCAACAGACCTGGCGATACCTACGTTGGACTATTTGGCATGTCTCAAGGAGTGGTACGTAACGTTGGTATGACAAGTTGCGATATCACGGGCGATTGGATTATCGGTGGCCTCATTGGCGAAAATCATACTGGTACTATCAGCAACGTCTACGTCACAGGGCGAGTCAGATCAAACGCCGGGCGTCATGCTGGGGGCTTAGTTGGCGCCAATGACCCTCTCGGGACGGTAAGCAATTCTTACAGTACTGCAACTGTAAACGGGTATTTGTTCGTTGGCGGACTGGTTGGATCGAACTCAGGCACTGTCAGCAGCGCCTACAGCACCGGCGCCGTCAGCGGCTCGGGTCTTGTCGGCGGGCTGGTGGGGTATACCAGCGGTGGCACCATCAGCAACAGCTACGCCATCGGCTCCGCCACTGGCTCCGGCGGAGGTACTACCGGCGTCGGCGGCCTCGTCGGATACAACAGCGGTGGCGGCACCGTCAGCAAGAGCTACGCTACCGGTGCCGTCAGCGGCCCCCATGCTTCCGACGGCGTCGGCGGCCTCGTCGGATTCAACGCCAATGGCAGCATTGCCAACAACAGCTTCTGGAATACCGAAACATCGGGTCAACCTACCAGCGCCGGCGGCACCGGCCTCACCACCGCCCAAATGATGACGGGCGCGAACTTCACCTCCGCCACCGCCGCCAACGGCAACGTCAATCCGAACTGGGACTTCGCCAACATTTGGCGCATCGTCGAAGGCCAGAGCTATCCCGCCCTGCGTGCGCTGGTGCAGCCGCTCACCGTCACCACCAACGCCACCACGACCTATGCCGGCACCGGTTGGGCCGGCGCCGGCGCTGCCTTCAGCTACTCGATCCCCGGCACCGGCAGCCTGGTGTTCGGCACGCCGACCTACGGCGGCAGCGCGGCGGGCGCCGTGAATGCCGGCAGCTACACGATCTCGACCAGCAACTTGGCCTCGGCGCAGTTCGACCTCAGTTATGCCAACGGCACGCTGACGATCAACAAGGCGCCACTCACCGTGACGGCCAGCAACGCCAGCAAGACCTACGACGGCAACGCCTACTCCGGCGGCAGCGGCGTCGCCTACTCGGGCTTCGTCAACGGCGAAACCGCGGCTGCGCTCGGCGGCACGCTCGCCTACGGCGGCAACTCGCAGGGCGCGACCAACGCCGGCAGCTATACGATCACGCCCAGCGGGCTGACTTCGGGCAACTACACAATCACTTTCAGCAACGGCACGCTGACGGTGAGCAAGGCCCCGCTCACCGTCACCGCCAACGACGCCAGTAAGACTTACGACGGCAACGCCTATGCCGGCGGCAACAGCGTCGCTTACTCGGGTTTCGTCAATGGCGAAACCACAGCCGCGCTCGGCGGTACTCTGACCTTCGGCGGCAACGCCCAAGGCGCCATCAACGCAGGCAGCTACGCGCTAGCCCCCTCGGGCCTCACGTCCGGCAACTACAGCCTCACTTATGTCAATGGTGCGCTAACCATCGGCAAGAAGACCGTCACGGCAACCCCGACGGCAGCCAACAAGAGCTACGACGGCACCACCGCCGCGACGATTACTGGCTATGGTTTCGCCGGGCTGGTCGGCACGGAGACTCTGGGCGGTACCGAAACCTCGGCCACCTTCGACACCAAGGATGCCGCCAATGGCAAGACAGTGACGGTCACAGGCATTGCGCTAACGGATGGGGCCAACGGCGGCCTTGCATCGAACTACTCTCTGGCATCGACAACGGCGACGACCACCGCCGACATCGCCAAAGCCTCCCTCACCGTCACAGCCAACGCCGCTAGCAAGACCTACGACGGCAACGCCTATTCCGGCGGCAACGGCGTGAGCTATTCGGGCTTCGTGAATGGCGAAACTGCCACTGTCCTTGGCGGGACCTTGGCCTATGGCGGCACGTCGCAGGGGGCGACCACCGTCGGCACCTACACGATCACACCCTCCGGCCTGACATCGGGCAATTACAGCCTTAGTTACAGCAACGGAAGCTTGTCCATCTCCGCAAGGCCGGCAACCGATACGTCAGTCAGTGAGAGCCGCACGAAAGCCTCCTCGGTCGCCGGTGCCGTCGTTCGACTGAATCAGCCGGCGGCTTCGTCCATTGCATCCGGCGCGCCACCGCAGTTGCCGAACATTCCAGCATCGGGCCAGGTAAGTCTGATGGCGTTGCCCTTCATCGAGGCCAACGCCGGATTTTTAGCATTGCCGGGCGAAAGGTAAGCCGCCCTTCGCCTAGGATTTTGTCGAGAGTCGCCATGATCGTCGCTTTGTCCCCAACGCTTTGGAAATGGAATTCTGCTGTGCGGCACCGCTTTGTCATCGCAATGGCTGCCGCGGGTCTTTGCCTTACAACTGGACCAGCAGTCGCAGAGAAGCGCGTGGCCCTGGTGATTGGCAATGCCGCCTATCGAACTGCACCGCTCAGCAACCCGGTAAACGATGCCCACGATATGGCGGAAGCCCTTCGGCAGGTCGGATTCGAAGTCATCGAGAAGACGAACGCTACGCAGAAGGAAATGCTACGGGCCATTACGCAATTCGGCGAAAAGCTGCGGGCGGATAGCGTGGCCCTTTTCTTCTATGCGGGCCATGGCATGCAGGTCAAGGGCAAGAACTTTCTTGTGCCTATCGACGCGCAAATCGCTTCCGAAGCCTCGGTGCGCGCAGAAGCGGTTGATGTCGATAACGTGATGGACCAACTCTCGGTCAGCACGCTCAACATCGTCATCCTCGATGCCTGCCGCAATAACCCGTTTGAGCGCAAATTCAGAAGCGTAGGAGGGGGCCTTGCACAGATGGACGCGCCCAAGGGTAGCCTGATCGCCTACGCGACCGCGCCGGGCAAGACTGCCGCCGATGGGGACGGCAGAAACGGCCTCTATACCCAGGAGCTCCTGAAACATATCCGCACCTCAAGTCTGCCAGTGGAGTCGGTCTTCAAGCGTGTTCGCATCGGCGTCATGCAGGCGAGCGGAGATGGGCAAACGCCATGGGAATCCTCTTCCCTGACCGGTGAGTTCTTCTTCCGACGGGAAGCGCCGGCCAATTCACCACCAGTTGCGCCTTCATACACTCTGCCCCCGCCTAATGCGAAACCTCGAACCACAGAGCAGATCGAGGACGATCTGTGGGCAAACATCCGCGATAGCAATAGGGCCCAAGTCTTCGAAGAGTACATCCGGGGATATCCCCGGGGCCGATATCTGACACAAGCCAAGGTCAAGCTGGTCAGCCTGCGGCCGTCCGATGGCCCAGTCGAACCGTTGCCGGCCGCCTCCTCGCGGATTTCCGCGAAGGCAACAAATAGGCCAGCAGGGGAGGGCTCGGTGGACGCTGCCAGTAAGGGCACGACGGGCGGCGATGTCACAACGTCGTCAGAGAATGGCAGGGTCAGCCTGGTGGCCAAAGCACGTGGCAGCAGCCAAGAGGCCGACATGCTGGTGCGCAGAACCATGGCCCATCGTAAGGCGCTAAGCGCCTCGTCAAAACGGCTACAGCAGCTGCTCGTTCAGAGATACGGCATGAGCGCGAAGGAAGCCGAAGAAACGGTAGCCGCGGGGGAGGTGGTCGGCGCCGAGTATTCCAACGACGCGAAGGAAATAGAAGTTCGTTACAAGGTTGTGTTTCAAACCGCCGGGCGATGACTAGTAATAGATCGTGAACTCCCCTTCACATTTCTCAGATCATTTTCATAAGGACCCAATTTCCATGAGCACTCGTCCTCTTCACATTGCCCTTCGTCTTCCGTTGGTTGCGGCTGTTTCTCTCATGCTTGCGGGGTGCCACCCCGCGATGCTGATGACTCGTCCGACACCGCCGATGCCCCCGAAAGGCGAATGGCAAACCGTAAGAGACATCATCGTCACACCAGTTGCGCTCGACTCTCGTCGTGAGCCTTGGCTAAACGTGACAAGCGGTCAGACGGTTGCGATCATGAACTTCAAGGAGCAAGAAGGAAACGGGTCCGGCTCGCTTGTCGCGGACGCCTTCATTCTCGATCTGCAGAGAAAAGGGCACAAGGTCGTCGACCGGGAGCACATCGAAAAGCTGATGAAGGAACAAGGCCTGATGGCTCAGGGTGCGACAAAACTAACCGACATCGAACTGGTGCAACGACTCGGCAAGCTTCTTCAAGCCGACTATCTAGTGTTTGGTGCCGTCACCGAGTACAAGTCGGAAAATCGCGAGGTCAGGGTCAATCGAATCATTCCTGATGCAGAACTTGAAAGATACGAAAACCAGTACCAAGCGTATCTCGCGAACTGCCGCACATCCCAAATGATGGGAGCGCCGTGCACCACCCAAGTACGATCCCCGCAGGAATACCGGGAGGCCGACGGCGCCACCCGACAGCAATTTGCGCGAGTCGCCAACGTCGGGTTGACGGCCAAATTGGTCGAGGTCAAGACCAGTCGAATCGGCTGGGTTGGACAGACAAGTTTGAGTGACGAGAAGCTTCAGGATGGTATGAAACGCATCGTGGAAGCCATGACCAAAGACTTTCTCACAAACGAGAAATACGCCGACAGGACGACGAAATGAGAAATCTCATACTCACGGCATGGACTGTATTCATGATTCTCCCGGGGTACGCAGCCGGCGAAATCAGGATAAGGACGCTCGGTGTAATTCAGAACGGCGAGTCAGGCCCCATGCAAATTAATTTTTCGCCCCCCCTTGGTGCGGGAGATGGCGCCGTAGTGCGCATAAGCAACGAGATTGCGCTGAAAATAGCGGTCGAGCGAGGGGAAATCGAGAGCATGACTGCCAGGCTTCGCTATCCCAATAACAGGGAATTTCTCTCTGTAACCCGAGTGGGATCGATTGCAGAGGAGGCAAGCCAAGCTTTCCATGTATTGATTACAGGCCTGATTCCACCTCGCTATCAAGGGTCCTCAGTGCACCGGCAATCGTTCCGATCAGACCGGCTAACTGTGATGCTAAGAGGGAATGGCCTCACCGATCCAATGACTATCGAGTCGGATCAGTTCAAAGCGGTGATTGAGGGCAATGGATATGTTGCTGAAAACTCAATCATCGGTATCGCTGGCAAGCTGGGTGAAAGTGAGCCGAAGATTGTGTTCGGCGCCGCTACTGAGCGCTAATGCCCCACAGCCGAGCAGCGCGATTCAGATATCAGTTCGTCGCCACTTTAGCAGCCAGAAGTTGCCGCTCCAACTCCGGAAGGGAAACTTTCACGGTCTCCCAAACCAGGTCGAGGTTGACGGCGAAGTAGCCATGGGCCATGCGGTTGCGCATGCCGCGCATCTGCTGCCAGGGAAGATCTGGGTGCGCTGCAGCGAATTCAGGCGCTTCGACCGCGATCTTGGTCGCAGCCTCACCAAGTACGATGAGGTTGAGCATGACGGCCTGCTGGGTCTTCCGGTCGGCAAGGAAATCTTCCTTCGCCATTACTTCGCTGAAACTTCTGGCGAGTTGTACGGCCTCGATCATATGGTCGAGGTAATCGGCTGCCCGTCCCCGCGCTCGTTCATACCGGCAAAGCTTCGCGCACGACGCATTCGCGGAACCGTTCGGGCAAATCTCCCGGCGTCAAAACGTCGATGGAAATACCCAACGCCATTTCCAGTTCGGCTTGCAAGCCGCCCAGATCGAACAAAGTCGCCCCCGGCAGCGGATCGACCAACAGATCGAGATCGCTCCCATCGCCGTCGCACCCTAAAGTTACCGAGCCGAATACGCGGGGATTGCATGCGCGATGCCGCGCCACCGCATCACGGATGGCTTCCCGATTTCGTTGCAAGGCGTCGGAGGGCTTCATGACATGAAGTTTAGCTGAAAACCCATACGCCACACGCCTCCGCCCAAACCGCGAAATCAGACGATGATGCCGCCCCCCAGGCAGATCAGGCTTTCGTAGACCACCACCGACTGGCCCGGCGTCACCGCCCATTGGGGGGCGGCGAAGGCGATCTCGCAGCGCTCGCCATCCACCGTTTCGATTTCGCAGGCCGCGTCGAGCATACGGTAGCGCGTCTTCGCCGCATAGACCCAGTGGGGGTGGGGCATGCGGCCGGAGATCCACGACAGGTTGGCGGCCGACAGCCGGTCCTTGAGCAGGGCAGGATGCTCGTGGCCCTGGACCACGTAGAGCACGTTCTTCGCCATGTCCTTGGCGGCGACGAACCAGGGCTCCTCGGGCGCCCCCTTGACGCCGCCGATGCCGAGACCCTCGCGCTGGCCCAGGGTGTAGTACATGAGTCCTTCGTGACGACCGACGACCTTGTCGTTGTCCAGCACGCGGATCTCGCCGGGCTGCTTGGGCAGGTAGCGGGCGAGGAATTCGCGGAAGGGACGCTCGCCGATGAAGCAGATACCCGTGGAGTCCTTCTTGGCGTGGTTCGGCAGGCACGCCTCGGCGGCGATCTTGCGTACTTCGCGCTTGTAGAGATGGCCGACCGGGAACATGGTCCTGGCGAGTTGGGCCTGGTTCAGGCGGTAGAGGAAGTAGCTCTGGTCCTTGGTGCCGTCCTCGGCCTTCATGAGCTGGTATTCGAGTCCCCAGTCGCCGCGGAACTCGCGCACCTGGGCGTAGTGGCCGGTGGCGATCTTCTCGGCGCCGAGCTTCACGGCGTGGTCGAGGAAGGCCTTGAACTTGATCTCCGAATTGCACAGCACGTCCGGGTTCGGCGTGCGGCCCGCCTGGTATTCGGCGAGGAAGTCGGCGAATACCCGCTCCTTGTACTCGGCGGAGAAATTCACCACCTCCAGGTCGATGCCGATGACGTCGGCCGCGGCAGCGGCGTCGATGAGGTCCTGGCGCGAGGAACAATATTCCTCGCTGTCGTCGTCCTCCCAGTTCTTCATGAAGAGGCCGACGACCTCGTGGCCGGCGCGCTTGAGCAGCAGCGCCGCGACGGACGAATCCACGCCGCCGGACATGCCGACGATGACCTTGCTCATGTTCTGACTACTCCCCGTAATGCCGGATCAGGTCCAGCGGATAGCGCCTGCCGGCGAGCCAGTCCTGCACGCATTGCAGGATCAGCGGACTGCGATGGCGGTCCCGCGTCGCCTCGATCTCGGCGGGCGTCATCCAGACGGCCCGCAGGATGCCGTCGTCGAGCTTCCGCCCGACCTCGTGCTCCCCCAGTTCGCCGGCGAAGGCGAAGCGCAGGTAGGTGATGTCGCCCTGGGGCCGCGGCCACTGGTACACACCCACCAGGGCCGTCGGCTTGAAGCGCCAGGCCGTCTCCTCCAAAGCTTCCCGGGCGCAGGCGTCCACGAGGGATTCGCCTTCGTCCAGGTGGCCGGCCGGCTGGTTGAAACGGATGCCGGCGTCGGTCTCCTCTTCCACCAGCAGAAAGGCGCCGTCGCGCTCGATCAGCGCGGCGACGGTGACGTTGGGTTTCCAGATACGGTCCATACGGCGAATTTTACCGCGCATAAATCCGCTAAAATCGCGGCTTCGTCCCAAATCGCTGGAGAATTCCCATGTCCATGGCCGACCGTGACGGCTTCATCTGGTACGACGGCAAGCTCGTGCCCTGGCGCGATGCCACCACCCACGTGCTGACCCATTCCCTCCACTACGGCCTCGCCGTCTTCGAAGGGGTGCGCGCCTACAAGACGGTCAACGGCACGGCGATCTTCAAGCTCCAGGAGCACACCGACCGCCTGTTCAACTCCGCCCACATCTACCGCATGCCCATGCCCTTCGACAAGGCGACCCTCGTCGAGGCCCAGAAGGAAGTGGTGCGCGCCAACAAGCTGGAATCCTGCTACCTGCGCCCCATCGCCTTCTACGGTTCGGAGAAGATGGGCGTGTCGCCCAAGGGTGCCAAGACCCACGTCGCCGTCGCCGCCTGGCCCTGGGGCGCCTATCTCGGCGAGGAAGGCATGGAGAAGGGCATCCGCGTCAAGACGTCGAGCTACGCCCGCCACCACGTGAACGTGACCATGGCCCGCGCCAAGTTCGCCGCCACCTACGCCAACTCGATCCTTGCCAACATGGAAGCGACCCAGGACGGCTACGACGAGGCCCTGCTCCTCGACGTGGACGGCTTCGTCGCCGAAGGCGCCGGCGAGAACCTGTTCATCGTCAAGGACGGCGTGATCTACGAGCCCGAGATCGCCTCGGCCCTGATCGGCATCACCCGCGCCACGGTCATCACCCTGGCCGCCGAGCTCGGCTACAAGGTCGTCTCCAAGCGCCTGACGCGCGACGACATCTACATCGCCGACGAGGCCTTCTTCACCGGCACCGCCGCCGAAGTGACGCCGATCCGCGAACTCGACAACCGCACCATCGGCGAGGGCAAGCGCGGTCCCGTCACCACCAAGCTGCAGAGCCTGTTCTTCGACGTGGTCAACGGCAAGGTGCCGGCCCATGCCGACTGGCTCACGCCCGTTGCCTGAGGAAACGCCATGAGCCAACTCGACGAAAAGACCCGCGACGTCCAAGTCACCGCCCACGACCTGCCGCTCCACTGCCCGCGCCCCGGCGCACCGCTGTGGGCGCGGCATCCGCGCGTCTTCCTCGACGTGCTGAAGAACGCCGAGGGCGAGGCGGCCTGCCCCTACTGCGGCACCACCTACCGCTTCACCGGCGAACGACCGAAGGGCCACCACTAAGGGACCGCCGGCGGCCGGATGACGAAGATCCTCGTCGTCGCTCCGTCCTGGATCGGCGATACCATTCTCGCCCAGCCGCTGCTGACGCGGCTCCACGAGCGCCATGCCGGCCTGGCGCTGGACGTGCTGGCGGCGGCCTGGAGCGCGCCGCTGCTGGCGCGCATGCCCGAAGTGCGGCGCGTCATCGACAGCCCCTTCCGCCACGGCGAACTGAATCTCGCCGGTCGCTGGCGCCTCGCCCGGCAACTCCGGCGCGAAGGCTACGACGAAGCCGTGGTGCTGCCTAATTCCCTGAAGTCGGCGCTGATCCCCTTCCTCGCGGGCATTCCGAAGCGCACCGGCTACAAGGGCGAGTCCCGCTACGGCCTCGTCAACCACATGCACCGGCTCGACAAGGCGGCCCATCCGCGCCTCGCCGACCGCTACCTCCAGCTCGCCGAGGATGTGGGCACACACCACGCTTCCCGCCATCGTCCCCGCCTGGAATCCTCGCCCGACCAGCAGCGGGCGGCCCGCGCCGCCCTCGGCCTGCCCCTCGACGGCGCGCCCGTCGTCTTCTGTCCGGGTGCCGAATACGGGCCCGCCAAGCGCTGGCCGGCCCGCCATTTCGCCGCCCTGGCGAACGCCGTCGGCAGCGCCGCCGCACCGGTGTGGCTGGTGGGCTCCGCCAAGGATGCCGCCATCGGCAACCGGATCGCCGAGCTCTCCCACGGCGCCGCCATCAACCTGTGCGGACGCACGAACCTGGAACAGGCCATCGACCTCATCGCCGCCGCCCGCCAGGTCGTCTGCAACGATTCGGGGCTGATGCACGTCGCCGCGGCCCTGGATCGCCCCCTGGTGGCGGTATTCGGTTCTTCGAGCTTCGACTACACTCCCCCCATGTCGCCCCAGGCGAAAATCGTTTCCCTCGGGCTCGAATGCAGTCCCTGTTTCAAGCGCGAATGCCCGCTCGGACACCTGCAGTGCCTCAACGACCTGCTGCCGGAACGGGTGCTGGCGCTGTTGCGGAGTTGATGCCATGCCGCCGGGAAAGCCGATGTTCACCTCGCCCCAGGACGTGGAAGCCGCGTTCTACGAGGCACTGGAGCATGCCGATATCGACGCCATGATGGCCGTCTGGGCCGAGGACGAGGAGATCGTCTACGTCCCGCCCGGCGGCCCGCGTCTCGTCGGCTACGCCGCCATCCGCGAGGCGTGGACGCGCATTTTCAAGGGCGACTCGCGGCTGCGGGTGCAGGCCTCCAGTCCGACGGTGGTACAGACGCCCTTCACCGCCGTGCATACCATGATCGAGGTCATCAGCGTCGTCGGCGACGACGTCACGCGGGCGCCGGTGGTCGCCACCAACGTCTATGTGCGCGGCGCCCTCGGCTGGCGCATGGTGCTGCATCACGCCTCGCCGGCACCGCCCGACGCCGTCAACGAGACGCCCAAGACCTTGCACTGAGAGCGGCGCCGACGCCCGTTTCGCGCGGGGAAAGGGCGTGCGATAATCGTCCGACCCTCCCCCTTTCGCGAGACAGCGCCATGACTACGCCCGCTCCCGAGATTTTCAAGGCCTACGACATCCGCGGCATCGTCGGCCAATCCCTCACCAACGAAGCCGCCCGCCAGATCGGCCAGGCCCTGGGCAGCGAGGCCCGCGAAAGGAAAATCAAGACCATCGTCGTCGGCCGCGACGGCCGGCTCTCCGGTCCCGATCTCGTCGCCGCTCTCTCGGCCGGCATCACCAGCACCGGCACCGACGTGGTGGACATCGGCTGCGTGCCGACCCCGGTCACCTATTTCGCCGCCCACCACCTGGAAGTCGGCAGCTGCGTCTCCGTCACCGGCAGCCACAATCCGCCCGACTACAACGGCTTCAAGATGGTCCTCGGCGGCGAAACCCTGTTCGCCGAGCGCATCCAGGAGCTGCGCCGCCGCATCGAGGCCGGCAACTTCGCCAGCGGCAGCGGCGTGCTCTGCCGCGCCCACGTGGACCAGGCCTACCTGGACCGCATCGTCGGCGACGTCAAGCTGGCGCGGCCAATGAAGATCGTCGTGGACTGCGGCAACGGCGTCGCCGGCGGCCTCGCCCCGGCACTGTTCCGCCGCATGGGCTGCGAGGTGATCGAACTGTTCTGCGAGGTGGACGGCAAGTTCCCCAACCACCATCCCGATCCCTCCAAGCCCGAGAACCTGCGCGACGTGCAGCGCGTGCTCAAGGAAACCGATGCCGAACTGGGCCTCGCCTTCGACGGCGACGGCGACCGCCTCGGCGTCGTCACCAAGGACGGCGAGATCATCTTCCCCGACCGCCAACTGATGCTCTTCGCCGCCGACGTACTGACGCGCGTGCCCGGCGGCACCATCATCTACGACGTCAAATGCTCGCGCTGGGTCGCCCAGTCGGTGCGCCACCAGGGCGGCAAGCCCCTCATGTGGAATACCGGCCACGCCTTCATCAAGGGCAAGCTCAAGGAGACCGGTGCACCGCTGGCCGGCGAGATGAGCGGCCACATGTTCTTCAAGGAGCGCTGGTACGGCTTCGACGACGGCCTCTACGCCGGCGCACGCCTGCTGGAAATCGTCTCCCGCTGGAAGGATGCCAACTGGCCCTTGAAGCACCTGCCCAACGCCATCTCGACGCCGGAACTGAACCTCAAGATGAAGGAGGGCGAACCCCACGCCCTGGTCGAGAAGCTGCAGAAGTACGGCAAGTTCCCCGGCGCCAGGTCCCTGTTCACCCTCGACGGCGTGCGCGCCGAGTACGCCGACGGCTTCGGCCTCGCCCGCGCCTCCAACACCACGCCGGTGGTGGTGCTGCGCTTCGAGGCCGACACGCAGGAGGCGCTGGCGCGCATCCAGGCCGAATTCAAGGCCGCCCTCGAAACCGCCTGGCCGGGGCTGACGGTCGCCTTCTGATGGCCAACGCAAGCGAAGAAATCTTCATCGGCCGCCAGCCGATCCTGGATCGCGAACACAAGATGTTCGCCTACGAGCTGCTGTTCCGCAGCGGCTCGAAGCAGAACTCGGCCAACGTCCAGGACGATCTGGCCGCCACCGCCAGCGTCATCAACCATGCCTTTGCCGAACTCGGCGTCGAGCAGGCGCTGGGTCCCTACAAGGGCTTCATCAACTGCGACGATAGCCTGCTGCTGTCCGACATCCTCGAAGTGCTGCCGAAGGACAAGATCGTCCTCGAAGTTCTCGAAACGGTGGAGGTCACGCCGCAGATCGTCGAACGCTGCCGGGAGCTCAAGGCCCACGGCTTCACCATCGCCCTCGACGACTTCGTCAATTACGAGGACAAATTCAAGCCCCTGCTCGACCTCATCGAGATCGTCAAGGTGGACCTGATGCCCCTCGATTCGGCAGGGCTGGCGCGTACGACCGAGGCCCTCAAGAAGTGGCCCACCCTCAAGCTGTTGGCCGAAAAGGTGGATTCGCGCGAGCAGGCCCAGTACTGCCACGACCTCGGCTACGGATTGTTCCAGGGCTACTACTTCGCCAAGCCGGTGATCATCGCCGGCCGCAAGCTCGGCCATTCCCAGTTGGCGCTGATACGCCTGCTCGGCCTGGTGCTGGAAGATGCGGAATCGACGGAACTGGAAGGCGTGTTCAAGCACGAGCCGGGGCTGGCGATGAACCTCATGCGCCTGACGAACTCGGTGGCGACCGGCGTGCGCACCAAGGTCACCTCCCTGCGCCATGCCATCACCATCCTCGGCCGCCGCCAGCTCCAGCGCTGGCTGCAGCTGCTGCTCTACACGAACCCCCAGGGCGGCGGCGATGTCGCCAGTCCCCTGCTGCAACTGGCCGCCACCCGCGGCCGTCTCATGGAACTGCTCGCCGCCAAGCTGCGTCCCGGAAACCGGGAATTCGAGGACCACGCCTTCATGACCGGCATCATGTCCCTGATGCCGACCCTGATGGGCGCCCCCCTGGAAGAGATTCTCAAGGGCATCAACATCTCCGCCGACATCCACGATGCCCTGGAGAAGGGCGAGGGCGAACTGGGCACCTTGCTCAAACTCTCCCATGCCCTGGAGATCGGCGACGGCCAGGCCTGTCACGACCTCGCCGAGCAACTGAAGAGCGTGGATCACATGACGGTGAACGCCTGCCTGACCCAGGCCCTGACCTGGGCCAGCAACATCGGCAAAGAGAACACCTGACGCCCGGCGCGCCTGCCGACGGCAGGCGCACTGCAGCGACCGGGTCGGCCGCCGACTTTCCGGCGATTACAGCTTCGCTTCCACCCAGCCGCGCACCGAGGCGAGCGCCTCACCGAGCTTCGACGGATCGGTGCCGCCGGCCTGGGCCATGTCGGGCCGGCCGCCGCCCTTGCCGCCCACCTGCTGGGCCACCTGGTTCACGAGTTCGCCGGCCTTCACCTTGGCCGTCAGGTCGGCGGTGACGCCGGCGATCAGACTCACCTTGCCGTCGGCCACGGCGGCCAGCACGATGGCGGCGCTCTTGAGCTTGTCCTTGAGCTGGTCGAGCGTCTCGCGCAAGGTCTTGGCGTCGGCACCGTCGAGTTGCGCGGCAAGCACCCGAATCACCTTCCCATCTGCGCCCTTGACGTCGATCGCCTGCGCCGCCAGGTCGTCACCCTGCGAAGTAGCGAGCTTGGACTTCAGTTTGGCAAGCTCCTTCTCCAGGGTCCGCACGTCGTCGAGGATGCCGGTCACGCGTTCGGCCAGTTCGTTCGGCTGGGTCTTGAGCAGCGCCGAGACACCCTGGACGCGGCGCTCCTGCTCCTGCACGTAGCGCAGCGCGCTCTTGCCGGTGACCGCCTCGACGCGACGCACCCCGGCGGCGACGCCGGCCTCGGAAAGAATCTTGAACAGACCGATGTCGCCGGTGCGGCCGACGTGCGTGCCGCCGCAGAGCTCCTTCGACGAGCCGATGGCGACAACGCGCACCTCGTCGCCGTACTTCTCGCCGAACAGCATCATGGCGCCGGACTTCTGCGCATCGTCGATGGCCATGACGCGCGAATCGGTGGCGGCATTGGCGAGAATCTCGTCGTTGACGATTTCCTCCACCTCGCGGAGTTCCTCGGCGCTCATCGGCGCGGTATGGGCGAAGTCGAAGCGCGTCTTGTCGGGATCGACCTGCGAACCCTTCTGCTGCACGTGGGCGCCGAGCACCTGGCGCAGGGCCTTGTGCATCAGGTGGGTCACCGAGTGGTTGCGGGCGGTGCGGGCGCGCGCCTCGACATCCACCTTCGCCGCGACGGCTTGGCCGACGGCGAGGGTTCCCGTCTTGACGACGCCGTGATGGCCGAACACGGTGGCCTGGATCTTCTGCGTGTCCTCGACGGCGAAGATGCCGCCGCCGCCCTTTAGCTCGCCGCGGTCGCCGACCTGGCCGCCGGACTCGGCGTAGAAGGGCGTGTTGTCGAGCACAACCACGCCGAGATCGCCTTCCTGCAGTTCCTTGACGGCGACACCGTCCTTGTAGAGCGCCAGCACCTGCCCTTTGGCCTCCAGGGTGTCGTAGCCATGGAAGGCCGACGCCGGGCCGTCGTATTCGAGGGCCGCCGCCATCTTGAACTTGCCGGCGGCACGGGCCTGTTCCTTCTGGCGCGCCATGGCGGCGTCGAAGGCGGTGGTGTCGACGGTGATGCCATGCTCGCGGCAAACATCGGCGGTCAGGTCCAGCGGGAAGCCGAAGGTGTCGTGGAGCTTGAAGGCCGTCTCGCCGTTGAACACTTTGACACCGTTCTTGGCCATCTCGGCCAGGTCGGCATCGAGGATGGCCATGCCATGCTCGATGGTGGCGAAGAAGCGGTCCTCCTCCTGCTTGAGGATGTCCATGACGCGCTTCTCGGCGGCGGCGAGATCGGGATAGGCGGCGCCCATCTCGGCGACCAGGTCCGGCACCATCTTATGGAAGAAGGCAGCGCGGGCACCCAGCTTGTAGCCGTGGCGGATGGCGCGGCGAATGATGCGGCGGAGCACGTAGCCGCGGCCCTCGTTGCCGGGGATGACGCCGTCGGCGAGGAGGAAGGAGCAGGCGCGGATGTGGTCGGCCAGCACCTTCAGCGAGGGCGAGTTCATGTCGGCGCCCGAGGTCTCGCGGGCGGCGGCGGCGATCAGACGCTGGAACAGGTCGATCTCGTAGTTGCTATGGACGTGCTGCAGCACCGCGGCGATGCGCTCCAGGCCCATGCCGGTGTCCACCGAGGGCTTGGGCAGCGGATGCATGACGCCCGCCTCGTCCCGGTTGAACTGCATGAAGACGTTGTTCCAGATTTCGATGTAACGGTCGCCGTCCTCGTCGGGGGAACCGGGGGGGCCGCCGGGAATCTCCTCGCCGTGGTCGTAGAAGATTTCGGTGCAGGGACCGCAGGGGCCCGTGTCGCCCATCATCCAGAAATTGTCGGAGGCGTAGCGGGCGCCCTTGTTGTCGCCGATGCGGATGCAGCGCTCGGCGGGCACGCCGATTTCCTTGGTCCAGATGTCGTAGGCCTCGTCGTCCTCCGCATAGACGGTGACCCAGAGCTTGTCCTTGGGCAGCTTGAAGACGCCGGTCAGCAGTTCCCAGGCATAGCCGATGGCATCGCGCTTGAAGTAGTCGCCGAAGCTGAAGTTGCCCAGCATCTCGAAGAAGGTGTGGTGGCGCGCCGTATAGCCCACGTTCTCCAGGTCGTTGTGCTTGCCGCCGGCGCGTACGCACTTCTGGGAGGTGGTGGCGCGACTGTAGGGCCGCTTGTCGAAACCGAGGAAGACGTCCTTGAACTGGTTCATGCCCGCGTTGGTGAACAACAGGGTCGGGTCCTCGTGGGGCACCAGGGAACTGGAGGCGACGACCTGGTGGCCCTTGGAGGCGAAGAAGTCGAGGAATTTCTGGCGGATTTCGGCGCTTTTCATGGCAGCGGTCGATGGAGGCTGGGAAAGGACCGGATTCTACGCGATTGCGGCGGCGCAAGAAACGGCAAGGCCCGCGCTGGGCGGGCCTTGCGCATGGGGAAAGGGCCTTGCCTCAGTGCTTCTTCTGGCCCAGATGCTTGCCGCGGTCCTGGCCGGGACCCTTGCCGGCGCGGCGTTCCTGGCGGTCGTTGCGACCGTCGTGGTTCATGTCGCGCTGGCGGTCGTGCTTCTCGCGGGCGATGTGGCGGCTCTGGACTTCCTCGGCCTGGTGGAGGCGTTCCCGCTCGCGGGCGGTGACCTTGCCGTCCGCCTTGGCCTTGTCCTCGATCTTCTGGACATGTTCCTGGCCCTTCTCCAGGCGCTCGGCCTCCTTGGCCGTCAGGGAACCGGACTGGACGCCCTGCTGGATGCGCACTTCCTGGTTGGCCTGGCGCTGGTCCAAACGCGGCGTAGCGGTCTGGGCCAGCACGGGTACGGCAATGGCGGCGATGGCGGCGGCGATGGCGGTCTTGAGTTTCATCGTGATCTCCTGATCTTTCGTTGGCATGGGACAGCCCCATGCCGCGAATAACGCACGCGCCCGCCGAGAGAAGACCGGGCAGGTGTAAGACATCGTAACGGAGCTTACATTTCCTCCGGCCGCCACAGATCGGGCCGGTCGGTGCAGACGGCCGCCACGCCGGCCGCCAGCAGGCGTTCTCCCTCGTTGCGGTCGTTCGTCGTGTAGCAGGCCACCGGCACACCGACCGCCGCGGCCTGGGCCGCGACCGCCAAGCCGTGATCGGCGCTGCAGTGCAGGGCGACACAGCCGAGACGGCGCAGACGGAACAGCCAGTCGTCGGGCGGCGCCGCCACCAGCAGCGCGAAGGGCGCCTCCGGCAGGCAGGTCCGGGCTGCCTGCAATGCGGGTTCCGAGAAGGAGGACACGACGCCGTGGCCGTTCCAGCAGGAGGCCAGCAAGCGCGCCACCGCCGTACCGGTTTCCCGTTCGCGCCCGGCGGAGGGCTTGATCTCCACATTGGCCCACAGGCCGCGGTCTTCGCACAGACGCAGGGCCTCCTCCAGCGTCGGCAGCGGTTCGCCCCGAAAGGCGGGGGCATGGCGGCTGCCGGCATCGAGCCGCCGCAACTCGGCCAGGGAATGGCCGGCCACCTCGCCGCGCCCGTCCGTCGTGCGTTCCAGGGTTTCGTCGTGGATCAACACCGGCACGCCGTCGGCCGAGAGCATGGCGTCAAACTCGACGCCCCGGCAGCCCAGCCGCGCGGCGATGCGCAGTCCGGCCAAGGTGTTCTCCGGCGCCAGCGCCCCGCCGCAGCGGTGGGCGACGATGCGCGGATAGATCACTACTTCTTCGCGGCGGCGGTACGCACCGGCGGCTCGTTAAGGCTGGACAGCACCGAGTTCGCCCGCAGCACGGCGGTGTCGAGGGCTTCCTTGGCGGGCTTGGTGTTCTGCCAGACGAAGGCGATCTCCTCGGCGAGGATCTCGCGGATGCGGCCGCGGCCGAAGCCGTTCTTCGCCCGGTGGCCCACCTTCGCCATGGACAGGCGCTTCTCCGCCTGCGCCAGGATGGCCGGCGCCACGCCGGAGGCGCGCAAGCCGTCCATGGCTTGCGGCGTCATGGGCAGGAAGGCCGTGGCCTTGATCCATTCGTTCTGCACCTCCGGCCGCAGCAGGAAGCTCATGAAGCGGGCGACGGCCTTGTAGTCCTCCTTCTTCTTGTCGGCGAGAATCCAGAGGGCGGCGCCGTCGGGCAGCACGTCGGCCGGCTTGAAGCCGTATACGTCGTCGTAGTGGGGCAGCTCGGCGACGCCCACCTCGAACTTGGCATCGCGCACCAACTGGGCCGCGACGGGGGATTCGCCCGTCAGCATGGCGCAGGTGCCGCTGGAGAACTTCTGGTCGCCCTCGTGGCCGGGACCGAAATAGTGGAAATAGAAGCTCTTGTGCCAGCTCGCCAGGAGGGCGATGTGCTTGACATTGACCATGGCGTTGACCGTCAGGCGCTCGGATTTGCCGGACTTGGAGACGATGGATTCGCCGTGCTGGGAGGAAACGTTCTCGATATGCACCCAGGCAAAGCGGGAACTCGTCAGCGGGCACTTGTAGCCGTGGTCGAAGAGTTCGCCGGCCGCTTTCTGGACCTCCCACCAGGTGCGCGGCGGCTTGTCCGGGTCCAGCCCCGACTTGCGGAAGGCGTCGCGGTTGATATAGAGGGCCGGCAGCGCCAGGCCCATGGGCAAGGCCTGGACCTTGCCCGTCAGGTCGTCCACCGCCTCGGCCACCTGGGGATAGAAGCGGCCGGCGTCGAACTTCTCCCTGGCGTCCTTCATGACCAGATGCAGGGGCCGGAACCGCGGCCGGGTGCCGAAGAAGGCCATGCCGTCTTCCTCGTCGAGGAAGGCCATGTGGGGCAGCTGGCGCTTGTCCTCGACGCTGCGCTGATCCTCCAGGACGACCTTGGCCTTGAACTTGTCCTTCAGCCGCTGCTGTTCATCGTTGAAGCGGACCACCAGGGTCGCCAGGGCATCCAGCGCCTTGCCGTCCAGGGCATGGCGCAAGCTGACTTCCTGCGCGGCGACGGTGGCGCTTGCCAGGGCAAGCAGGGAGAACAACAGACCTCGCATCATGGCAACCTTTCCTGCTGGGTTCTACGAAGGCGCTAGTTTATTACGTGCAGCCCCGATCCTGCTGGACTCGGGACGGCCACCTTTCCCCGCCGGAATGGCGGAGTCCGCCTCGAACAGGCCCCGCAACAAGGATTCGTGTAATAATTTCAGCGACATCAATATTTAAAGTTTTTCGAACGCCGTGCCGTAATAACGATTTAGCCGTGTTAGCGCCGGACGCCCGTGAACCTTCGCCCACTCAAACTTGCCATCCTCGCCGGACTCGCCCTGCTCCTCGCAGGCTGCGACCTGATCGCCCTTTTCGACGAGCAGGGGAAGATAGACGCCAAGCGCGAGGCGGAGGGTCGTGCCGTCGGCAGCGCCTGTCGGCACTCGGGCCGGGCCCTGGAAGAGTGCTACGAGCGCAGCCCGAAGACATCGAAGGCGGCCATCTACGCAGGTTGGCGCGACATGGACGCCTACATGCGCGAAAACAACATCCAGGTGGTCTCGCCCGACGCGCCGCCGGAAGAAGTGCCCGCCAAGGCCGAAGCCGAGGACAAGCCCAAGGCGGCTGAAGCGCCCCCCGCCGACGACAAGAAGAAAGCCGCCGAGGCCGCCCCCTCCGCGTCGCCGGCAGCCCCGGCCGCCCCCGCCGGAAAGCCGGAAAAGCGCGTCGTCTGATCCCGCATCGCCGCCCGCCCGGTCCGGCCTCCGCTTTCGATTTCCCCGCCCGTCCATGAAGCCCGCCTTCGCGTATGCTACGGGCTCGATCGCCCGACCCCGACCATGCTGAACCCGGAAGCCCTCGACCGCGCCTACAACGTCCGCGCCGCCATCCCCGACCACCCGGCCATCTTCGCCCGCTGGCGCGAGAAATCCCTGCGCGCCATCGACGATCTGCGCAGCGAGCAGGACTACTACTACGGTCCCTCGCCCGCCGAGACCCTGGATTTCTTCCCCGCCCACCGCAACCGCGCGCCCCTGCTGGTGTTCGTCCATGGCGGCTACTGGCGCTCCCTGGACAAGAGCGACTTCTCTTTTGTCGCACCTCCCTTCGTCGAGGCCGGCATCAGCGTGGCCGTGGTGAACTACGGCCTCGCACCGAAGACCCGCATTGAGGAAATGGTTCAGCAGATGCTGCGCGCCGGCGCATGGCTCCATCGCCACGCCGCCGATCTCGGCATCGACGCCGAACGCATCCACGTCGCCGGCCATTCGGCCGGCGCCCATCTGGCGGCCATGATGGCCGCCGCCGATTGGCCGGCCTGGAGCCCCGACCTGCCGCCGCGCCTGGTGAAGAGCGTCATCAGCATCAGCGGCCTCTTCGATCTCGTCCCCGTTGCCCGCGCGCCCTTCCTGCGGGACGACCTGGGCCTGGACGATGAAGGCGCCGCCCGCGTCAGCCCCGCCGGCTATCCGCCGGCCAGCCCCGTGCCCGTCCTCGCCGCCGTCGGCGAACTGGAAAGCGAGGAGTTCCATCGCCAGAGCCGCGGCCTCGCCGCCGCCTGGGATAACTGCCCCGTGCGGCTCATGAACCTACCGGGACGCCACCATCTCGCCGCGGTCGAAGCCCTCGCGGACCCGGCCCACGAACTCTTCCACGCCACCGTCAAACTCGTCACCCGCTGAGGAATCCCCATGAAAAAGATCGGCATCGCCCTCCTCGTCCTCGTCGCCATCGTCGGCGGCGCCACCTTCTGGCTGAGCGGCAATATGGACGGCATCGTCAAGGACGCCATCGAGAAGTACGGCAGCGAGATGACCCAGGCCAGCGTCCGCGTGGCATCGGTCGAAATCAAGCCCGCCGACGGCCGCGGCGTGATCCGCGGCCTGACCATCGGCAACCCGGCGGGCTTCAAGACGCCCCACGCCATGAAGGTGGCCGAGATCGAGGTCGCCATCGACCTCGCCAGCATCGCCAAGGACGTGGTCACCATCCGCAAGATCGGTATCGCCGCCCCCGACGTCATCTACGAAAAGGGCGACGCCACGACCAACTTCGACGCCATCCAGAAGAACATCGCCGCCTACACCGGCCCGGCGGAAAAGAAGGAAAGCGGCGGCAAGAAGCTCATCGTCGAGCAGTTGTCGGTCACCGACGCCAAGGCCCAGGCCAGCGCAGCCTTCATGGACGGCAAGACCGTATCCGTCGGCCTGCCCGACATCCACCTGAAGGACATCGGCAAGGCCAAGGGCGGCGTCACCCCCGGCGAGCTGGGCCAGGAGATCGCCAAGGCACTCAAGCAGAAGCTTTCCGCCGCCATCAGCTTCGACAACCTGCTGAAGTCCGCCGGCCAGGGCCTGGAGAAGGCCGGCGACGCCATCAAGGGGCTGTTCAAGTAAGGAACCTCCGGCCGCCCGCCCTCCCCTGGCGCCGGGCGCCGCCGGGGTCTGGCGGGCAAATCCGGGCCGGCGCCCCAAGTCGGCTATAATCCCGGCCACGCGTCACGCCGGTTGGCGCGTATCCGGCTGTTCCAGCCCAAGTTCCCCAAACGTCGTTTCGTCGCCTGAACCGGTACCCCGCAAGGGGCGGGCCGATTCAGGAGATTTCATGAAGTTCGAAGATCTCGGGCTGCTGCCCGAATTGCTGCGCGCCGTCGCCGACACCGGCTACACCGAACCCACCCCGATCCAGCAGCAGGCGATTCCCATCGTGCTGGCCGGCAAGGACGTCATGGGCGGCGCCCAGACGGGCACCGGCAAGACCGCCGGCTTCACCCTGCCCCTGCTCCATCGCATCGCCCGCCACGCCAACACGAGTTCCTCGCCGGCACGCCATCCGGTGCGCGCGCTGATCCTGTGCCCGACGCGCGAACTCGCCATGCAGGTGCACGAAAGCGTCAAGACCTACAGCAAGCATCTGCCGCTGAAAAGCGTCTGCATCTACGGCGGCGTGGACATGAAGGCCCAGATCGCCGAACTCAAGGAAGGCCGCGAGATCGTCGTCGCCACGCCGGGCCGCCTGCTCGACCACGTGGAACAGCGCACCGTGAGCTTCGGCTCCGTCGAGTTCCTGGTGCTGGACGAAGCCGACCGCATGCTCGACATGGGCTTCATCCCCGACATCAAGCGCATCATCGCCCTGCTGCCGAAGGAGCGCCAGAGCCTGCTGTTCTCGGCCACCTTCTCCGACGAGATCAAAAAGCTCGCCGACGCCATGCTGCGCTCGCCCCAGCTCATCGAGGTGGCCCGCCGCAACATGGTCTCCGAGACCATCACCCACCGGGTGCACCCGGTCGCCACCGACCGCAAGCGCTACCTGCTGCTGCAACTCCTGAAGGAGTCGGAGCTTTCCCAGGTGCTGGTCTTCGTCGGCACCAAGTTCGGCGCCTCCCGGCTGGCCGTCTGGCTGGAGCGCCAGGGCGTCAAGGCCGACGCCATCCACGGCGACAAGAGCCAGCAGCAGCGCACCGAAGCCCTCGAAGCCTTCAAGTCCGGCAAGGCCCGCGTGCTCGTCGCCACCGACGTGGCCGCCCGCGGCCTCGACATCGACGACCTGCCCCACGTCATCAACTACGAACTGCCCCACGTCGCCGAGGACTATGTGCACCGCATCGGCCGCACCGGCCGCGCCGGCAAGAGCGGCAACGCCACGTCTCTCGTCGCCCCCGAAGAGAAGATGCGGCTGACCGACATCGAGAAACTCACCAAGTTCAAGATCGAACAGGTCATCGTCCCCGGCTTCGAGCCGGGATCGAGCGGTCCGACGGAGCCTGCCGAGCGGGAATCCCGCGGTCGCGGCGGCCACGGCCACTCCCACCGGGACCGCGAACGTCACGGTCCCAAGGCCGATGTGCGCCTGCCGCCGCCGGCGAGCCACATCCCGAAGCCCCCCCCGGGTGGCTTCGATGCCAGCAAACCCTACGAGCCCAAGCCCGCTGCCGTTCCGGCTGCCGGCGATGCCGCCAAGCCCGAAGCACCGCCGCGCCGTCCGCTGCGTCCCGTCGCCGCATTGCTGGGTGGCCTGGGCAAGAAGTAGCCGCTCCGGTTCCACAAACAAAAACGCCCGCATTCGCGGGCGTTTTGCTTTGAAGCCGGCGGCAGGCGGAATCAGCCCTTCAACGCCCCCAGCACCTCATCGAGCATCTTCTTGGCATCGCCGAAGAGCATGCGGTTGTTGTCCTTGTAGAAGAGGGGGTTGTCCACCCCGGCGTAGCCCGAGGCCATGGAGCGCTTCATGACGATGGAGGTCTTCGCCTTCCACACTTCCAGCACCGGCATGCCGGCGATGGGACTGGTCGGGTCTTCCTGGGCGGCCGGATTCACGATGTCGTTGGCGCCGATCACCATGGACACGTCCGCCTCCGGGAAGTCGCCGTTGATCTCGTCCATCTCCATCACGATGTCGTAGGGCACCTTGGCCTCCGCCAGCAGCACGTTCATGTGCCCCGGCATGCGGCCGGCCACCGGATGGATGCCGAAGCGCACATTGACGCCCTTTTCCCGCAGATGCTTGGTGATCTCGAAGACCGTGTGCTGGGCCTGGGCCACCGCCATGCCGTAACCCGGCACGATGATGACGTTCTTGGCGTCCTTCAGCAGTTCCGCCGTTTCCTGGGCGCTGATGGCCGTCACTTCGCCGGCCGGCTCCCCGTCCGCCTTCTTCGCCGCGGCGCCGCCGCCGGTGCCGAAGCCGCCGGCGATCACGCTGACGAAGTTGCGGTTCATGGCCCGGCACATGATGTAGGACAGGATCGCGCCGCTGGAACCCACCAGGGCGCCGGTGACGATCAGCAGGTCGTTGCTGAGCATGAAGCCCGTGGCCGCTGCCGCCCAGCCCGAGTAGCTGTTGAGCATCGAGACGACGACGGGCATGTCGGCGCCGCCGATGGCCATCACCATGTGGATGCCGAACAGCAGGGCAACAACAGTCATCACCGCCAGGGGCAGCATGCCGGCCGCCACGCCGTGGGCGTTGATGAACTCCCGGCCGAAGCCGATCACGATGAGCAGGCCCAGCAGGTTCAACCAGTGGCGGCCCGGTAGTAGCAGCGGCTTGCCGCCGATCTTGCCCGACAGCTTGCCGAAGGCGACGATGGAACCGGAGAAGGTGACCGCGCCGATGAGGATACCGATGTAGATCTCCACCTCGTGGATGGTCTTCTCGGCTCCGCTCAAGACAACCGAGGTGTCGATGTAGCTGGCGAAGCCCACGAGACACGCGGCCAGGCCCACCAGGCTGTGCATGAGGGCGACCAGTTCGGGCATCTGGGTCATCTGCACCTTGCGGGCGGCGTAAAGGCCGATGCTGCCGCCCACCACCATGGCGGCGATGATCCAGGGGATGCCGGCCAGGGTGACGCGGGGCCCGAACACCGTGGCCAGCACGGCCAGCGCCATGCCGACCATGCCGTAGACGTTGCCGCGGCGGGAGGTCTCCGGATTGGACAGGCCGCCCAGGCTCAGGATGAAGAGGATGGTGGCGCCGATGTAGGAGACGGTGGCGAGACTCGATGACATTGATCCGTTCTCCTTACTTGCGGAACATCGCCAGCATGCGGCGGGTGACGGCGAAGCCGCCGAACATGTTGATGGCTGTCAGCACGATGCCGACGAAGGCGAGGCCCCGTATCCAGTTCTCCGGCCGCACCGCCTCGCCCAGGGGCGGGGCGATCTGCACCAGGGCGCCGATGGCGATGATGCTGGAAATGGCGTTGGTGACGCTCATCAGCGGCGTATGCAGGGCCGGGGTCACATTCCACACCACCATGTAGCCGACGAAGCAGGCCAGCACGAAGACCGTGAAGTGACTGAGGAAGGCCGCCGGGGCGTAGGCGCCGACAAGCCAGAACAGGGCGCTGCCTAAGCCGAAGACGATGGCGAGCGTGCTGCCGGCCATGGGAGCGCCGGCACCGTGGCCGTGTCCCTTGGGGGCGGGCGGCGGCATGGCCGGCTTGGCGGCCGGCGGCGGCGGTGCCTTGAGGGGCGGCGCCGGCCAGGTGACGCTGCCTTCCTTGATGACCGTCAGCCCACGGATGGCGTCGTCGTCGAAATTGACGTTGATGCTGCCGTCCTTGGTCTTGCACAGTTCCTCGGTCAGGCGCAGCAGGTTCGTCGCGTAGAGGGTGGAGGACTGCTTGGCCAGCCGGCTGGGCAGGTCGGCATAGCCGATGATCGTGACGCCGTGGCGCACGACGACCTCGTGGGGAACGGTGAGTTCGCAGTTGCCGCCCTGCTCGGCGGCCATGTCCACGATGACGCTGCCGGGGCGCATGGACTGCACCATCTCGGCGGTGATGAGCTTGGGGGCGGGCTTGCCGGGAATGAGCGCCGTGGTGATGATGATGTCCACGTCCTTGGCCTGCTGGGCATACATCGCCCGCTGGGCCTGCTGGAACCCCTCGGACATCACCTTGGCGTAGCCGCCGCCGCCGGAACCTTCCTCCTCGTAATCCACCTTGACGAACTCGCCGCCCAGGGACACCACCTGGTCGGCCACCTCGGCACGGGTGTCGTTGGCGCGCACGATGGCGCCCAGGCCGGCGGCCGTGCCGATGGCGGCGAGACCCGCGACGCCGGCACCGGCGATGAAGACCTTGGCCGGCGGCACCTTGCCGGCGGCGGTGATCTGGCCGTTGAAGAAGCGGCCGAAGGCGTTGGCGGCCTCGATGACGGCCCGGTAGCCGGCGACGCCGGCCTGGGACGTCAGGGCGTCCATCTTCTGGGCGCGGGAGAGGGTGCGCGGCAGGCAGTCGATGGCGAGCACCGTGGCCTGCTTGGCGGCGAGCGCCGCCATGAGCTCGGGGTTCTGGGCCGGCCAGACGAAGGAGATCAAGGTGGTGCCGGCCTTCATTCCGGCGACCTCGTCCAGGGACGGCGCGCGCACCTTGAAGACGATGTCGGACGCGGCCCACAGTTCGGCGGCGGAACCGACCACCGTGGCACCGGCGGCCTCGTAGGTGGCGTCGGCGAAGTTCGCCGCATCGCCCGCGCCGCTCTCCACGGCCACGGCGAAGCCCAGCTTCCTCAGCTTCTCGACCACGTCGGGAACCGTCGCCACGCGCTTTTCGCCGGCATACGTTTCCCTCGGGATTCCGATGGTTAGGGACATGAAACCCTCTGGCAGATGGTTGTTATAGTTACGGGAAATTGCCGCCGGCATCTTCCTGTCTGTGCCGCGGCTGCACGATCGCGCGATCATACTCAAATCGGCCAATGTTTCGGATAAAACCTCGTTATGGCAAAACATAAGCGTCGTTCGGACAAGGCCGGCCTGCCGCCCGGCGCCCTGGTGCACCTCGGCGAGCGCAAGACCGAGCATGCCGCCATCGCCCTCATCGAGTACGGCGCCGACGGGATCGCCGAGAACAGCTTCGCCTCGGTGCAGGCCTCCCGCGACTACGCGCCCCGCCTGCCGGTGCGCTGGCTCAACGTGCATGGCCTCCACGAGCCGGACGTCATGGCCGAGATCGGCAACCGCTTCGGCCTGCATCCCCTGGTCATCGAGGACATCCTCAACACCGACCAGCGGCCCAAGGTGGACGACTACGGCAACTACCTCTACATCGTCGGCCGCCTGTTCGAGTACGACCCAGCCACCATGAGCGTCTCCTCGGAGCAGGTGAGCCTGGTGATCGGCGACGATTTCGTCCTCAGTTTCCAGGAACGGCCGACAGGGAGCTTCAATCCCGTGCGGGAGCGGCTGCGCCAGAACCGCGGCAAGATCCGCCAGCTCGGCGCCGACTATCTGGCCTACACCCTGCTGGACGTCCTGGTGGACCGCTATTTCACCGTGCTGGAGCAGATCGGCGAACGCACCGAACTGCTGGAGGACGAGCTCATGGAACGGCCGACACCGGCAGTCCTGCAGACACTGCACCAGCTCAAGCGCGAGACCCTGACCCTGCGCCGCGCCGTCTGGCCCCTGCGGGAAGTCATCAACAGCCTCACCCGCGCCGACACGCGCTTCTTCCAGCCGGCCACCCAGCCCTACCTGCGGGACGTGTACGACCACACGGTGCACGTCATCGAATCCCTGGAAGCCATCCGCGACCTGCTTGCCGGCATGCTCGACATCTACCTGTCCAGCATCAGCAACCGCGTCAATCAGGAAGTGCGCGTCATCACGGTGATCGCCCTCATCTTCATGCCGGCGACGCTGATCTCCGGCATCTTCGGCATGAACTTCCGCAGCATGCCGCTGCTCGACAATCCCTTCGGCTTCCTTGCCGCCATCGCCATGATGGCCGGGGTCGCCACGACCCTGGCGCTGGTGTTCTGGCGCCGCAAGTGGCTGGGCTGAGGCTTCGCGCCGAAGATCGGCATCCCTGAACCGCCGGTCGGAATCGGCGATGTCCAGGACAATATATTGCGTTATGATCTTATCCACGTGGAATTCAGGGTTTCTTACCCATGTCCCGGCTGCCCCTGCTGTCGAGTCTCAAAACGAGGATCGCACTGTTCGCGACGGCGCTCTTCATGGTGGCCATCTGGGGCATGGCCTTCCGCTCCGCCGAGAAGCTGCGCCACGACGAGCAGCAACTCCTCGCCACCCAGCAGTTCGCCTACGCCAGCTTCATCGCCGATAGCATCGACGCGGCCATCCGCCTGCGCATCGAGACCCTCGGCCAGGTCGCCGCCTCCATCCGGCCCGAGTGGCTAGACCAGCCCGCGAAGCTCGACCGCTACCTGGAAGCGCGGCTCTCCATCTACAAGCTGTTCGGCAAGGGCCTGTGCATCCTCGACGCCGGCGGACGCTGCCTGGCGAGCCGCCCCGCCCTGCCCGGCCGCACCGGCGCCGGTTACGGGCGCCAGGACTTCTTCCGCCAGATCATGGCGACGGGCCAGCCCGCCATCGGCCGCCCGGTGGTGGATGCCCTCTGGCCCCAACCGGTCCTGGTCATCGCCGTGCCGATCCGCGACAGCCACGGCGCCACCATCGGCGTCCTCGCCGGAACACTGCCCCTCGCCAGCAACGACATCTTCGAAGCCGTCGCCCATCCCCGCGCCGGCATTCCCGGCAGCGTCCTCGTCATCTCGCCGCGGGACGGCATCTTCGTCGCCGCCACCGACCCGGCGCGCGTCATGCAGCCACTGCCCAAGCCGGGCGTCAACACGCTCCACGACCGCAGCCTGGCGGGCTTCGAAGGCTCGGGCGTCACCGTCAGCTCCCGCGGCGTCGAGGAACTCAGTTCCGTCAAGCGGGTGCCCAGCACCGGCTGGATCGTCGCCGCCCTGCTGCCCACGGCCGAGGCCTTCGCCCCCCTGCGGGCCATGCAGCGCGGCATCTACCTGGACGCCGCCATCAGTTCCCTGGCGGTGGCCCTGCTGATCTGGCTCTTCGTCTATCGGGAACTGCGCTCCCTGGGCCGCTCCGCCGCCGCCCTCGACGCCATGACCCACGGCAAGGCCCCCTTCCGCCCGCTGCCGGTGGACGGCAGCCACGAGATCGCCCAGCTGCAGGAGAACTTCAACGACCTCCAGGCCCGCATCGTCCGGCAGCAGGAAGCCCTCGCCGATAGCGAGGCCCGCTTCCGCAACATGTTCGAAGGCAGCTCCTGGATCGCCTACCTGATCCACCCCGCCAGCGGCCGTATCGTGGACGCCAACCAGGCGGCGGCCGAGTTCTGGGGCTACCCCGTCGAGGAACTGCGCGGCATGGACATCCGCCGCATCGTCACGGCGCCGGAAGAGGAACTGCAGGCCCATTTCCAGCATGCCGCCGCCAGCGATCGCAGCCACTGCGAATGGCGCCACCGGCTGCACAACGGAGAAATCCGCGACGTCGAGACCTTCGTCTGCCCCCTCGCCGACGGCGACGGCGCCGCGCTCTACACCATCGCCCACGACATCACCGAACGCAAGCTGCGGGAAACCCTGGAGGGGATGCGCAACCGCATCTTCGAACTGCTGGCGCGGGACGGCGACCTGGGCGCGATTCTCGACCTCGTCATCGCCTACGTCGAGACGGCGCGCAGCGGCATCGTCTGTTCCATCCTGCTGGCCGACGAGAGCGGCACCCGCCTGCGCAACGGCGCCGCCAACCGCCTGCCGGAGGAATTCAACCGCGCCGCCGAGGGCCTGCCGATCGCCGAAGGCGCCGGTTCCTGCGGCACCGCCGCCTACCGCGGCGAACGGGTGATCGTGGAGAACATCGCCACCCACCCGTTCTGGCGCGAAGGGCGCGAACTGGCCGCCCGCGCCGGACTGGCCGCCAGTTGGTCGGAACCCATCAAGGACTCGGCGGGCCGCCTGCTGGGCACCTTCGCCCTCTACCGCCGCGAGCCCGGCGTGCCGGGCGAGGCCGAGATCGAACTCGTCACCCAGGTCTCCCACCTGGCCAGCGTCGCCATCGAGAAGAAGCGCAACGATGCCGAACTGCAGCTCGCCTCGTCGGTATACCAGCACAGCGACGAAGCCATCGTCGTCACCGACGCCGCCAACCGCATCGTCGCCGTGAACCCCGCCTTCACGCGCCTCACCGGCTATACGGCGAAGGAAGTCATCGGCCGCGACCCCGGCCTGCTCAGCGCCGGCCGCACGCCGCGGGCCGAGTACGAGGCCATGTGGCGGGCCCTGGCCGCCACCGGCCAGTGGCAGGGAGAAATCTGGAATCGCCGCAAGAACGGCGAGGACTACGCCGAGTGGCTGACCATCAACACCCTGCGCAACGCCGGCGGCGAAATCCACCGCTACATCGCCATGTTCTCGGACATCACCGAGAAGAAGCGCACCGAGGAACTGGTCTGGCGCCAGGCCAACTACGACAGCCTCACCGGCCTGCCCAACCGCAACCTGTTCTACGACCGCCTGCACCAGGAAGTACGCAAGATCCAACGCAGCAAGCTGCTGCTGGCCCTGCTGTTCATCGACCTGGACCGCTTCAAGGAGGTGAACGACGCCCTCGGCCACGACGCCGGCGACGCCCTGCTCAAGGAGGCCGCCGCCCGCATCGCCGCCTGCGTGCGCGACTCGGACACGGTGGCGCGCCTGGGGGGCGACGAGTTCACCGTCGTGCTGCCGGGACTGGCCGACATCGGCCGCGTCGAGGAAGTGGCGCGCGCCATCGTCGACCACCTCGCCCAGCCCTTCCAGCTCGCCGGCCAGCCCGCCTACGTCTCGGCCAGCATCGGCATCGCCCTCTACCCGACCGATGCGGACGACGCCGAATCCCTGCTGAAGAGCGCCGACCAGGCCATGTATGCCGCCAAGGAGGCCGGCCGCAACGGCTTCAGCTATTTCACCGACTCCATGCAGTCCGCCGCCCAGGTGCGCATGCAGCTCGGCACCGCCCTGCGCACGGCCCTCGGTGCCAGCCAGTTCGAAATCCATTTCCAGCCCATCGTGGAAATGAAGAGCGGTCGCATCGTCAAGGCCGAGGCCTTGCTACGCTGGCGCCATCCCGAGCACGGCCTGATCCTGCCGGCGGCCTTCATCCCCCTCGCCGAGGAAATCGGCCTCATCGGCGAGATCGGCGACTGGGTGTTCCGCGAATCGGCCCGCATCGCTCGGCGCTGGTACTCCCATGACGGCACCGAAGCCGTCGTGTGCTGCCCGATCCAGATCAGCGTCAACAAGTCGCCGCGCCAGTTCATCGGCGCCAGGACCCGGGAGAGCTGGCTCGGCTACCTGCACAAGATCGGCCTGCCGGCCAGCTCCATCGCCATCGAGATCACCGAGGGCCTGCTGCTGGACGACAGCCCCGAGATCACCGCCGAACTGGCGGAATTCCGCGCCTCCGGCGTCCAGGTGGCCCTCGACGACTTCGGCACCGGCTATTCCGCCATGTCCTACTTGAACAAGTTCCATGTGGACTACGTGAAGATCGACCAGTCCTTCGTGCAGGGCATTTCGCCGGTGGGCAACGACCGGGCCATCGTCGAGGCCATCGTCGCCATGGCCCACAAGCTGGGGCTGAAGGTCATCGCCGAAGGCGTCGAAACCGAGGAACAGCGCGCCTTCCTCGCCGCCATCGAATGCGACTACGCCCAGGGCTACCTGTTCGCGAAACCGATGCCGCAGGGGGATTTCGAGGCGCTGCTGGCCGCCGGCACCCTCATCCCGGCGCCGTCAGGCGATTGAAGCCGGGACGGCCGGCCCTCAGGGAGCCGGCTTGCCGCCGGAAGCGAAGACGCGGCGCGCCGCATCCACGATGATGAAGATCTGGTCGCCGGAGAGCTTGGGGAAATGCTCGTGGAGGGCGCGGTAGGCCAGGTGCTCGTGGCCGTGGCCGGCCCACTGGTTGGCCGGATCGAAGAAGGGTTCGAGAATGTCGTAGGCCTCGACGAACAGCTGGCGGATTTCCACGTCGCGCCGCTTTTCGTCGCCGGAAGTCGTGTCGGTCATGGCTGGCTCCCCTTCTCCTCGCGCTGGCGCAGGACGCGCCGTTGGACCTTCCCCGTCGTCGTCATGGGCAGGGCGTCGATAAATTCTATCGCCTTCGGCGTCTGCCAGGGCGCCAGGGACTGCCGCACGTGGGCCTGCAGGTCCGCCTCCAGTTCGGCGCTCGGACGCCGGTCCGGCTGCAGCACGACGAAGGCCTTGACGAAGGTGCCGCGCGTCGCGTCGGGCGCACCGATCACCGCCGCGTTGGCGACGGCCGGATGCTTCAGCAGGCAGTTCTCGATCTCGCCGGGACCGATGCGGTAGCCGGCGCTCTTGAAGACGTCGTCGGCACGGCCCTGGTACCAGAGGTAGCCATCGGCGTCCTGCTTCGCCAGATCGCCGGTGCGGCCCCAGGCCTGCTCCCCCGTGCCGAAATACTTGGCCCGCGTCGCTTGCGGGTTCTGCCAGTATTCCAGCAGGAACACCGGGTCCGCCTCGCCGCCGCAACTGCGCTTCACGCAGACCTCGCCCACCTCGCCGGCGGCCACCGGATTGCCATCGTCGTCGAGAAGCGCCACCTCGTGGCCAGGATAGGGCCGCCCCATGGCGCCGGGCTTCGGCGCATACACCGAACCGCAGCCGCCGACCACGTAGTTGATCTCGGTCTGGCCGAAGATCTCGTTGATGGTGACGCCGAGCTCGGCCCGCGCCCACTCGAACACCGCCTCGCCTACCGCTTCGCCGCCGCTCATGAGGCTGCGCAGCCCGATGTCGTGCTTGGCCCGCGGCGTCGGGCAGGCCTTCATCATCATCTTCAGGGCCGTCGGAAACAGGAAGGTATTGCGGATGCCGTACTTCTCCATGAGCCAGAAGGCCTTCTCCGCATCGAAGCGGCCCCGGTAGGCCAGGATGGGCTGGCCGAAGTTCCAGGCCGGCAGCAGGGCGTCGAACAGGCCGCCGGTCCACGCCCAGTCGGCCGGCGACCAGAACATGTCGCCCGGCTGGGGATAGAAGTCGTGGGAACAGACGAAGCCCGGCAGGTTGCCCAGCAGGGTGCGCTGGGCCATCAGGGCGCCCTTCGGATCGCCGGTAGTGCCGGAAGTGTAGATGATGAGGGCCGGATCGTCCGCCGCCGTGTCCGCCGCCGTGTCCGCCGCCGCGTAGCGCGTAGACGCCAGCGGCAGCAGCCGCTCCCACTCGCGCACCCAGGACTCCCGCGCACCGCCGACGCCGATGACATGGCGCAGTTGCGGCAGGCGCTCGCGCACCGCGGCAAGGGTTTCCAGGGTGCCGGCATCCACGACGGCGACGCGCGCTTCCGAGTGGGCGAGCCGGTATTCGACCGCCTCGGCGCCGAACAGATGGGACAGGGGCACCGCCACGGCCCCCATCTGGTAGCAGGCCATGTGGGCGATGGCCGTCTCGGGGCGCTGGGGCAGCAGGATCGCCACCCGGTCGCCGGCCATGACGCCCATGGCGGCCAGCACGTTGGCGAGGCGGTTGGCCTCCTGCTGGATGTCCCAGAAGGTCCAGGCTTCCTCACGGCCCGCCTCGTCCTCGTAGTAGAGGGCGAAGCGGGAGCGCTCGCCGGCCCAGCGTCCGCAGCATTCCTGGGCGATGTTGTAGCGGGCCGGCAGCTGCCAGCGAAAGCCCTCCCGCAGTTGCTGCCAGCCGGCGGCGCGTTCGAGCTTCATGGCGATGTCAGTGACGGTCGAGGTAGCGCTCGCTGATCTCGTCGAAGTATTCCTGCTCGCCATCCACGTGGATGCCCACCTCGTTGAGCACGAACTCGCGGATCTTCGGCCAGAGCGGGTCGTCCACGCGGGTGATGCGGTGGTAGAAGTGGCTGGCGAGCTGGATGATGGCCACCAGGGTGCAGGCCGTGCCGATCTCGTCGCGCGGCATCTCGTGGTGGTACTGGATCGCCGCGCAGACGAAGTCCGGCAGGTTCCAGTGCTTGGCGACCAGGTAGCCGACGCTGCAATGGTCCACGTGGAAGCGTTCGTCCTCGTCGGACAGGTTGGGCCAGCAGCAGGTGTTCTCCAGCTGCAGGGCCTTGCAGTAGTCGGGGAAGCGCTGCATCAGCACCGGCACGCCGCACTCGTGGAAGATGCCGGCCATGTAGGCCTGGTCGGGAAACACGTTGCAGACGGAGATGCGGTCCTCGGCGATGAGGGCCGCCATCTGGGCGATCTCCTGGGAACGGGTCCAGAAGATCTCGAAAGCCTTGCGCGTCTTGTCGGACACGGAGCTCGTCAGCGCCATGGCCTGCACCAGGTTGAAGGTCTGCTTGACGCCGACCACCATGACGACCTGTTCGAGGGAGTCGAACTTCTTGCCGCGGCCGAACACCGGCGAGCGGGCCGCCTTGAACAGCATGGCCGAGATGCCCGGGTCCTGGGAGATCACCCGCGCCAGGGAGCGCATGTCGTAATCGTCACCACCGAGCATCTTGCGCAGCTCGATGAGCACCTTCGGCTGGGGTGGAATCTTGATGCCCTTGGACACCAGTTCCTTCATTGCCTTGTCGGGATCTATAGCCATGTCAGTGCTCCATGATGCTGTGCGTCTTCCGCGACGCATGAAACGTGGGTGTTGCGGTGGATGAAACGGGGTGTTGGGCGCACGCCAAGGACGGCGGGTATCCGCCTCCCTCCATGTTCCCCGGGCCGAAAGAGCATCGGCCCTCCTCCTTGACTTGCGGGAGTCGGATACCCGCCATCCTTGGCTGGAGTCGTCGGTGCCTTGAGACGGGCAAACACCCACGGCGGCATCGGCTCGGGCGGGTGGGGTGCCCTGCTCCGCGCAAGTAAAGAAGGAGGAGCCGGCCGCAGGCCGGCGACGGGTGACATGGAGCGGGGCAGGGCACCCCACCCGCCCGAGCGCGCACCACAGCCGATGCGAGGAAGTGTTTCACTTCAGTTCAAGCTCTCGTCGAGGTATTCGATCCAGTGTCGCACGGGCAGTTCGGTGCCGGACTGGAGATGGGTGATGCAACCGATGTTGGCGCTGGCGACCCCCACGGGGCGGCCGGCGCCCAGCGCCGCGAGCTTGTTGTCGCGCAGGCGGGTGGACAGCTCCGGCTGGAGCACCGAATAGGTGCCCGCCGAGCCGCAGCACAGGTGGGAATCCGCCACCGGCGTCAACTCGAAGCCCGCCGCCGTCAGCAGGCTCTCGACGACGCCGCGGATCTTCTGGCCGTGCTGCAGCGTGCAGGGGGAATGGAAGGCCAGGGGCGTGCGCGGCCTGTCGGCGCAGCGCTCCGCCAGCAGCGGCAGCAGACGCCCGCCCTCCGCCGCCACGATCTCGCTGATGTCCTTGGTCAGCAGGGCGATGCGCGCCGCCTTGGCTTCGTAGCGGGCGTCGCCCTGCAGCAGGTGGGCGTAGTCGCGCACCTGGACGCCGCAGCCCGAGGCCGTCATGACGATGGCCTCGGCGCCGCCCTCCGCGTTCACCAGGGGCCACCAGGCGTCGATGTTGCGGCGGGCGTCGTCCCGCGCGCCCTCGGCGTCGTTGAGGTGCAGGCGCACGGCGCCGCAGCAGCCGGCCTTCGGCGCCGTCACCAAAGAGATGCCGATGCGGTCCAGCACCCGCGCCGCCGCCGTGTTGATGTTGGGCGCCATGGCCGGCTGCACGCAGCCCGCCAGCGCCAGCATGCGGCGCGGATGGCGCGCCGGAGGCCAAGTACCGGATGCCTGGGGCGCCGGCACCTTGGCCTTGAGGGCCGCGGGCAGATAATCGCGCACCGCCTGGCCCATTTTCATGGCCGGCGCGAACAGCCAGGAGCGCGGCAGGAAATGCTTGAGGACGGAGCGCAGCAGCGCATCCACGCCGCCGCGCGGCGCCTTGCGCTCCGCCACCGCGCGGCCGATGTCCAGCAGCCGCGAGTAATGGACGCCCGACGGGCAGGTGGTCTCGCAGGAACGGCAGGTCAGGCAGCGGTCCAGGTGCAGGCGCGTCTTCTCGCTGACCTCGCCCCCTTCCAGCATCTGCTTCATCAGGTAGATGCGTCCGCGCGGACCGTCCAGTTCGTCGCCCAGCAGCTGGTAGGTCGGGCAGGTGGCCGTGCAGAAACCGCAATGCACGCACTTGCGCAGGATTTCCTCGGCTTCCCGGCCGGCAGGCGTATCGCGGATGAAATCGGCCAGTTCGGTCTGCATGGTCGGGGGGGCGAAACGGGAAGGGGAGTGCGGATTATATCGGCCGCCCGCCCTGCCCTCCAGCTTGGCGGGGAAATCCCCGCCGGTCACCGCTAACGCCGATGGAGCTTGTCGTAGGCCGCCAGCAGGCGCCCGTGCATGTCGCAGCCCGCCAGGCCCAGGCCTGGCGCCGCCAGGCCGAAGAAGCGCTCCTCGCCGGCCAGCAAAGCCTCGGCCCGGCGCAGGGTTTCTGCGCCGTAGAGGCGGGTCAGGGCATGGCGGTAGGGCGCCGCGTCCTCCAGGTTCAGCAATGTGCCGACGCAGCGATAGACCCGGCGCCGGCCGGCGTCGAGCTGCTCGAAGTTGGCCACCCAGTCGCAGCCCTCGCGGATCGCCTCCGCGTCGCCGATGGCCAGGGCCAGCAGGGTCTTCAACTCGCCGACGCGCAGATCCTCCCAGAGGGAACCCTTGTCCGCCGCCAGGCCGATGAGGGCGGCCACTGGGCGCTCGTCGGCGATGCCGCGCTCGTTGAGCGCATCCAGCAGGTCGGCGCAGGCGTCGTCGTCCAGCTCCGACAGATGCAGGATCGCCGCGCGCACTTCGTTGCCGACGCTGTTGTTCTCCCATTCCAGTTCGTCGAGGGGATAGATCTCCGACATGCCCGGCACCAGGATGCGGCAGGCGTACACACCCAGGTGGCTGAAGTCGGCCACATAGACGTCGCGGCCGTCGGCGTGGGCCCGCTCCACCAGCCAGGCGTGGTCCTCGGCGGTGGTGCCGCCGAAGTTCCAGTCCACGAAGGGGAAGTCCGGTTCGCTGGCGAGGAAGTTCCAACTGATGATGCCGCTGGAGTCCACGAAATGGATCTCGATGTTGGGCGCGCTGGCGATCTCCTCCAGGTCGAAGCCCGGCTCGGGGAAGCCGGCCAGGGCGTCGAGGGCGCGCCCCTGCAACAGTTCTGTCAAGGCCCGCTCCAGGGCGATCTCGAAGCGCGGATGGGCGCCGAAGCTGGAGAAGCAGCCCTGGTCCTCGGGATGCAGCAGGGTCACGTTCATCACCGGATACTCGCCGCCGAGGGAGGCGTCCTTCACCAGGATGCCGAAGCCCGCCTCCCGCAGGCCGGCGATGCCGGCGGCGATGCGCGGATAGCGGGCGATCACCGCTTCCGGCACGTCCGGCAGGCACAGGCCCTCGGCGATGATGCGGAACTTCACGTGGCGCTCGAAGATCTCGGACAAGGCCTGGGTGCGTGCCTCGTCCCGCGTGTTGCCGGCCGACATGCCGTTGCTGACGTAGAGGTTGCCGATCACGTTCACCGGGAACCACACGGTGGCGCCGTCGCGCTGACGCACGTAAGGCAGCGCGCAGATGCCGCGCTCGGCGTTGCCGGAATTGAGGTCCACCAGCGTGGCCGCGTCGATGCTGCCCTCCGGGTTGTAGAGGGCGCGCAGTTCCGGCGTCAGCAGATCCTCAGGCCAGTCGCCACCGGCGGCGGGGAACCAGCGTTCCTGGGGGTAATGGACGAACTCGCGCCCCGCCACCTCCCGCCCGAGGTAGTAGTGGCTCCAGAAATAGTTGCAGGACAGGCGCTCGAAGAACTCGCCGAGGGCGCTGGCCCGGGCCGCCAGCTGGGACGCGCCCTTGCCGTTGGTGAACAGCAGCGGGCAATCCCGCTCGCGCAGGTGCACCGACCAGACGCCGTCCACCGGATTGAGCCAGGAGTGCTCCTCGACGTGGAAGCCGAGGGCCGCCAGCTTGTCCTGCATGGTGGCGATGGAGGATTCGAGGGAGGCATCCTTGCCGGCGATGAAGCTTTGGGTTTGCATGGGGAGAAGTCCGACCGTGGGGAGGCGCAGCATAGAGGCCGGCGGCCCGGCTGTCCATCCGCAGGCGCCGCCGGCGCGGTGCCTATGGCCGGACGCCTAGGAGCCCGGCAGCGCCCGGTAGCCCGGCGCCGTGCCGGCGATCTCCCGCCCCAGCTCGGCGAGCGGGATGCGGTTGCGCACCGTCCGGTCCACCCACTCGGTGGGCCGCTCCGCGCCCGGATGGAAGCGCACGCCCCAGATGGGCTCGTAGCGGTCGGTGCGCAGGGAATAGCGGGCGTCGCCGATGACCGTCGGATCGTCGGCGGCCCGCGCCACCCAACCGGCGGAGAAATAACTGAAGCGACCGAAATCCCGCATCACGCGGGCGTCGGCCCGCAGCTCCGCCGGCAGGTCGGCCGCGGCCAGCAGGGGCATGGTGCCGCCGTCCTTCCACAGGGCCGGTCCGGGACCGAGGACACGCACCCGATCCATGTGCAGCACCCCGGCCGAAGCGTAGGCCGAGCGCCAGACGAAGGGGTTGCCCACCGAGGGGAACATCTCGGCCCGCTCCACCGGGTGACCCCGGGCCGCCGCCACCACGGCCTGCACGTCGAGGGCCCGCTCCCGCTGCAGGGCCGCCGTGCCGACGTAGGCCAGCCCGAAGACCAGGGCCGCCACCGCCGGCCCCCGCGAACGGCGGCGCAGGGCCAGCACCAGGCCGATCAGCAGGGCCAGGGTCAGCAGCGGCCCCACGGTGGTCATCCAGTGCCAGGCCGAGCGCAGCGGCGAGAAGGGCCACAGCAGATGGGTGCCGTAGTTCGTGCAGGCATCCAGCAGGCCGTGGGTACCGTAGCCCAGGATCGCCGCCCCATAGACCGCCCCGCCCTCGGCGCGATAACGCCGCCGCGCCAGCCAGGGCAGGGCCGCCACCAGTCCGCCGAGGGGAATGAAGGCCAGGGCATGGGTGAACTGCCGGTGGTACTGGATCGCCAGCAGGGGATCGGCGGCGCTGGAAATCAGGATGTCCGCATCGGGCAGCAGGCCGCCGACGGCGCCGACCATCCAGGCCCGGCCGCCCAGCCGGGAGCCGAGGGCGGCCTGGGCCGCGGTGGCGCCCAGGAGGGCATGTGTCACGGGGTCCATATGGATGGGCGGAGCGCCGGCTGATGGGAGGCCGCCATTGAACCATGCCGGCCGCGGCCGATCCAGTCCGCGCCATCCCCGCCTGGCCCCGGAACCGGCGCGAGACACCCGGCGGCGAAGGAATCTCGTCAGGAAACCCTGATTGACTCCCTACACCTTCGGCATACAATCGCCCGACTTGGAACTGCCTGTCGGCAGGCCGTGCCGGGACGCGAAAACCTCCCGGCAACGCAAAGGGAGGGGCCATGAATTCGCCCACGCAACTCGCTGCACCGCTTCATCCGCCCGCGTCAACGGCGTCCATACCGTCCATGACAGGCCGCGGCGCGGCCGGGGAAATATGAAACGCTACGCTCCCATCCTGCTGGGGCTGCTCCTGGCGCAGGCCGCCTACGCGGACACCGCGGCGACCCTCGACCACCTGCTGTCCCTGAGCCTGGAAGACCTGATGGCGACCAAGGTCACCATCTCCACCAACACCCGGCAGGCGGCCTCCAAGGCGCCCTCCGTGGTCTCCGTCATCACGGCCGAGGACATCCGGGCCACCGGCGCCACCAACCTCACCGAAATCCTGCAGAGCGTGCCGGGCATCTACATCCGCACCAACCTGTTCGGCTTCCGGCCCCTGGTGACCTTCCGCGGCGCCAACGCCCCCCACACCCTGGTGATGGTGAACGGCGCCCCGGTGAAGGACCTGGCCTGGTCTACAGGCATCTTCTGGAAGGGCCTGCCCACCAGCATGATCGAGCGGGTGGAGATCATCCGCGGCCCCGGCTCGGCCCTTTTCGGCTCGGACGCCTCTTCCGGCGCCATCAATGTCATCACCAAGACCGCCGGCAGGATAGAACAGTCCGAGATGGGCGTGCGGATCGGCAGCTTCAACTCCCAGGCGGTCTGGGGGCAGCACGGCGGCCACTGGAACGGCTTCGACATCGGCCTGACGGCGGAGCTGTCGCGCACCGACGGCCACAATCCGGCCATCGCGGCCGACGGCCAGACCAGCCAGGACAGGACGGCCGGCACCCTGCTCTCCGCCGCCCCCGGCCACGCCGGCTACGGCTGGAACGGCATCGACATCCGCTTCTCCGCGGCGCGGGACAACTGGCGCCTGATGGCCGATTACGCGCGCCATGGCGACCTGGAAACCGGGCTGACGGGCGGCGGCGTGCTGGACCCGGTCACCCGCGCCAAGGACAGCCGCCTCGGCCTGCAGCTGCTTTACAGCAACGCCGACTTCGCCCCCGATTGGGGCGTGAACGCGGAAGTGCGTTTCCGGCACCTGGACTACAGTTCAGGCAACGGCTTCCAGGAACGCCCGCCCGGCTTCACATGCACGGCGGCCAGCAACTGCGGCGGCGCCGCCGTCGGCACCTATCCCGACGGCCTCATCAACCGGCAGCGCTCCGCCGAACGCCAGTGGAACTTCGAAGGCAGCGGCACGTACTCCGGCTTCAAGGACCACACCCTGTCCGTCGGCGGCGGCTACAGCTGGCAGGACCTCTACGCCGTCGAGCATCTGGTCAACTACGGCACCGGGCCCAACGGCGCCGTCCTGCCGGTGGGCGGCCCCCTGGTGAACCTGGCCGGCTCGCCCTATGCCTTCGCGCCGGAGAAGGTACGCAAGGTCGGCCACCTGTTCGTCCAGGACATCTGGGCCTTCGCCAAGGACTGGGAACTCACCGCCGGCCTGCGCTACGACCGCTACTCGGACTTCGGCGGCGCGGCGACGCCGCGCCTGGGCACGGTATGGCAGACCACGGACCGCCTCACCACCAAGCTGATGTACGGCGAGGCCTTCCGCGCCCCCTCCTACCTGGAGCTGTATTCCCTCACGGCGGCCACCGTCCCCAACCCCGGCCTGGCGCCGGAGAAATCCCGCACCTGGGACCTGTCCTTCTCCTTCCTGGCCTCCCGGGACCTGAGCCTGGGCCTCAACCTCTACCGCTTCACCCAGACCAATCTGATCACCCAGGACGCGGCCCTCAAGTACCAGAACAGCGGCAAGAACATCGCCAGCGGCATCGAACTGGAAGCCAAGTGGCAGGCGACGAAGACCCTGCGCATCTCCGGCAACCTCACCGACCGCAACGACACCACGCGCTACAACTCGGTGCCCCGCCAGACGGCCTACCTGCGCACGGACTGGACCTTCGCCCCCGGCTGGCACTGGAACCTGCAGGCCAATCTGGTCGGCCCCCATGCCCTCGCCCCGGGCGATGCCCGCGCGCCGATACACGCCTACACCCTGGTGGACACCACGCTGCGCTACGCCCTGCACCGCGACTGGGAACTGGCGGCCTCCATCCGCAACCTGTTCGACACGGACGCGCGGGAATACAGCGCACGGGGCATTCCCAACAACCTGCCGCTGCCCGGACGTAGCGTTTTCGGGGAAGTGCGATTCAAATTCTAGGTCCCCGTTTCCTCCGCCAGGCATGACGCCCAAACGCCTCCTCCTGCTGATGATCGCCCTGCTGGTGCCCGCGGCACCGGCGTCGGCGCCCGTCCTGGCGACGGAGACGGTCACCCCCCAGGCGGTACGCGCGGCCCTGGTCTACAACTTCATCAAGCTCACCGGTTGGCCCGCCCCGACCGGGCCGGCACGGTTGCGCCTGTGCGTCGCCACCGGCGACCCGGCCCAGATGGCCGCCATCGAGGCCCTCGGCGACCGTCTGGTGCGCGGCATGCCGCTGGCCCCAGTGCGCTTCGTCCAGCAACTCGACTGCCGGGTGATCTACGTGGACTCGCCGCGGCTGTGGCAGGATGTCGTCGACCGCCAGGCGAGCGGACAGGCCCTCACCATCGGCAGCTACCCCGGCTTCGTCCGCGACGGCGGCATGATCGAGATTTCCCAGCTCGACGGCCAGACGCGCTTCGACATCAACCTGCTGGAAGCCAGGCGCGCCGGGCTGCATCTGCAGCCCCAGCTCCTGCGCCTGGCCCGCCGCATCGTGGAATGAACGCCATGGGCCGCCTATTCCCCTGCATCGACCGCTACTCCATCCGCTACCGGCTGTTCCGGCTCATCGTCGTGGCCGTCGCCGCCGCCGTGGGCATCGCCATGCTGGCCGGCGCCGCCCTCGAATGGCGCAACCAGCAGGAACAGACGCGGCAGTCCTTGCTGACCATCGCCGACGCCGTCGGCGTTGCCGCCGGTGCGGCCGTCGCCTTCCACGACGGCAAGGCGGCGCGGGAAGCCATGAACATCATGGCGGCGCGCCAGGAAATCGAGGCGGCGGCCATCTATGCCCTCGACGGCTATCGCCTGGCGGCTTACGGCCAGGAAGCGGGCCTGCCGGAGACCGCCGACGATCGGCAGGAGCATCTGCCGAGCTTCGGCCTGCTGGCGCCGGTCACCACGCTGCTCCAGCCGATCCGGCTCGACGACTCGACGATCGGCCACATCTTCATCCGCGCCAACCTGGCCGAGTCCCGCTTCCACTTCCTGTTGCAGGCCTTCCTGGTGATCGGCGTCAACCTGCTGGGGCTGGTCCTGGTGCTGGGATTCGGCTTCCGCTCCCTGGACCGCATCGTCAAGCCGGTGAAGGATCTCGCCGGTACGGCGCGGGAAGTGCGCGAGAGCAGCGACTTCTCCCTGCGCGCCGCCGCCGCGGGGGACGACGAGATCGGCGACCTGGTGCGAAGCTTCAACGCCATGCTCGCCGAGATCGAAATGCGCCAGCACAGCCTGGCCGGCTACCAGAACAACCTGGAACGCCTGGTGCTGGAGCGCACGGAAGCCCTCAACGCCACCAACCGGAGGCTATTCGCGGCGAAGGAAGCCGCCGAACAGGCGACCCAGTCCAAGTCGCGCTTCCTCGCCGCCGCCAGCCACGACCTGCGACAGCCGATCCAGGCCATCAACCTGTTCACCGACGCCCTCGCCAAGACTTCCATGAACGAGGACCAGAAGCGCATCGCCCATTACCTGGGCCAATCGACGCGCAACCTGGGCGACCTGCTGAATGCCCTGCTCGACATTTCCAAGCTCGATGCCGGCGCCGTCACGCCGGCGCTGGAGCCCGTCGATATCTACACCCTGTTCGGCGGCATCGACGCCGAATTCGCCGCCCTGGCCGCCGCCAAGGGCCTGAAGTTCCGCCTCCACTTCCCCCCCGGCGAACTCGCCCTCTACACCGACGGCAAGCTGCTGCAGAGCCTGTTGCGCAACCTCGTCGGCAACGCCATCAAATACACCCAGCGCGGCGGCGTGCTGGTGGGCATCCGCCGCAGCGGCGACCAGGCCCGCATCCAGGTGTGGGACACGGGCATCGGCATCGCCCCCGAGTACATCGACCGCATCTACGACGAGTACTTCCAGGTCCAGAACCCCGAGCGCAACCGGGCCAAGGGCCTGGGCCTCGGACTCGCCATCGCCCGGCGCCTGGCACGCCTGCTCGGCAGCGACATCGTCTGCCGTTCCCGGCCCGGCCAGGGCAGCCTGTTCGAATTCCGCCTGCCCCTGGCGGCGCCGGCCGCCGGCACCGCCGGGGACGCGGCAGCCGCCGGACCCGCTGCCGCCGCCGGCCGCCAGGTGGTGATCGTGGAAGACGACGAAATGGTGGCCCAGGCCCTGACCCTGTCGCTGCGCGCCCTCGGCTTCGCGGCCACCGCCTACGGCAGCGCCGAACAAGCACTGGCCGACCCCCGCGCCTGGGGCGCCTACGCCTACGTCTCGGATTTCCAGCTACCGGGCATGAACGGCGTCCAGTTCCTGGAAGCCGTCCAGCAGGGCACCCTCAACCCCATCCGCGCCGTCGTGCTGACAGGCGACACCTCGCCCGAGCGGCTCGAAATCACCCACCCCACCTGGAAGCACCTCTTCAAACCCGTGGACCTGACGAAGCTGGTGGCGGCCATCGAGGAGCAGGCGTCAACCTGAGGCCGCGCCGCGCGACGAGATGCCTATGTTTCAGGCGGCTTCGGCATGCAGCCGCACGCCGAGCGCGTGGGCGACCTTGAGAACAGTGGCAAAGCTTGGATTCCCACTTTCGCTCAGCGCCTTGTAGAGGCTCTCGCGGCTGAGGCCCGTGTCGCGCGCCACCTGCGACATTCCCTTGGCACGGGCAATATCGCCGAGGGCACGCGCAATACCCACGGCATCCTCAGGCGCCTCGGTGAGCCAGGCATCGAGGTACTCGGCCATCTCTTCCGGCGTACGCAGTTGCTCCGCCACATCGTAGGGCACAGTCTTCGTCCTGGCGGATGGCTTATGCGAAGTCTTGGGCATTTCAAGTTCCTCCTACAGATTCCTGGCGAGTGCAATCGCGGTCTTGACGTCCTGCTGCTGGCTGGATTTATCGCCGCCGGCCAGAAGAACAATGATTTCGCCGCCCCGCTCGGTGTAGTAGACGCGATAGCCAGGCCCGAAATCGATCTTCAGCTCGGACACTCCGTCAGTCAGGTTCCGATGCTGTCCGGGATTGCCGTGAACCAGACGATCAACGCGCATCTGAATCCGAGCACGACCCGCACGATCCTTAAGGGCGGCGATCCAGTCTCTATAGACCTCGGTCGTCCGAACAAGCATGGAGCAAGTGTAGCCTATGTACTACACACGTCAAGCGCATTGACGGGCGACACTCCGCCCGAACGACTCGAAATCACCCCCCCAACCTGGAAGCACCTCGTCAAGCCCTTGGGCGCAGGGTTAGCACTCTTTCCCATTACCCGCTCCCCGTTGTTCTTCGATCCACTTTCTTGTGGCTTCTTTTTCTTCCTTCCTGTCAGCTGAGGAGTAGACGTCTACGTCAATGTGCCCGTTGAAATTTTTTGCCACTCGCCCAAGAGACTCCCGGATCTTCTTAAGGTCATCGGCCATTTGGTGAAGAGCATCACCGCCCAGCTCACTGACACCTTCAAATTGCGCGAAGTCCACTGCAAATGTATTCGTGTATTTCGTTCCTTCAACGTCCTCGAATGCAATGACAATGTGAAGATACGGTTTGAATATCTCGCCGTTTAATTCCTTCCCGAGGTCGTAGAAGCTAAACACGAAACTTGAGATGGTCTGGCCTATCCCAATAGATTCCAAGCCAAGCCGGAATATGCCCAGCTTCATAAATTTATCAACTACCGCATCTTGGCTTGAGGCAACTGGATTGCCTTGCCTGTCAAGAAATTCAAAGGTGACCTTCCTCGCGATCCCCTTCCCTAAATTACTTATTTTCGCGTTGATGAAGTTCATTCCAGCCGGGCTACTTTCGAGCTGGACACCAACGTTTGGCCGAATGTTTTCACGCTTCAACTCGGCGAGTTGCTGAATTTGCGCCTCCCTCAGATACCACGTCTCTTTGGCAAGAATGAATGTGAGCACTGCGATCGCGACCGTCGCTATCGCAGATAGCCATGACGAAAGGGAGTCTGCGGTAAGGGTTCCCGCCCCTTGCAGATGGTTCCCGATAACCAGCCCTAGAATAAAAAGCAGTGGCGCGATGACAGCCATGCTGGTGATTAGCAGTGGCATCAGATTTCTTTCTATTTCGCGCATAGATATGGGCCGGAATAAAGAGTGCTAACGAAGCTGTAGGAAAACTCAGTGAAGGTTCAAACAACGGAACGAAGTCGAACTCAATATGCATCAACAGACTGTCGAATATCAGCGACGCCCAGGCACATCACACGCTGGCGGCGCCATAGCCGCCCGAAGAAAATCGCCATGACGTTTCGATAGCCGGCATCGTGCCAGCATTCATCCGGGATGACAACCGCTGGGATCGGGGTTGCCTGCGCCATGTTGC
>JAOTRT010000017.1 GCA_030247725.1 Candidatus Nitricoxidireducens bremensis | reverse complement strand
TGCCCATAGGCCGGAAACGGCCTGCGAGTTGCGCCCCGTGGGGCGAATTTCGCCGCCATTTCAAAGCCCTCGGCAGGAATCGCGCTCGTCGCCTTCATCTGTTGCTACTTGTTCAGGCCTTCCCTAACACAATGAAGCACACCTGCGTTGGCCCCAGAATGCGGATGATCGCGCGAAGCGCGGCGACGGCAAGGGTAACCCCTTGCCGAGCCGTGCGACAAAGCGAGCGCCGCATTGTGGGGCCAACCCGAAGGGCCGGGGTATGGCCGGGCGCATCGCGGCGTTGCGACGGCTGGCGAGGCGTCGAGCATCGCTGCGCCGCCGCGCCTTGCGCTGCATCCCGGCCATGCCCCGGCGCAGGTGCGCTTCATTGTGTTAGGGGTTCTAAGCGCCGTCGCCGGCCGGCAGGGGCGTCCATTCCGCGAAGCTGGCGGCCTGGCCGACGGGCTTGCCGTCGGCATCCAGCAGGTTCCACACCGTGGCCCGGCGGATCAGGAAGCGCTCGCCGGTGCTGGCGATGCGCACGCCCTGATAGTCGTCGATGTAGCCGAAGCGGGCCACCTGCGCCAGCAGGCGCTGGCGCTCCTTCCGGGCCGGCGCCTCCGCCGAGTAGCGCGAGGGCATGCCGACGATCCGCTCCCAGGGCAGGGCGAACAGGCGCTGGGCGGTGAGATTGGCGTAAGTGAAGACCGGGTCCGTACCGCCGTCGTGGGAGAGCACGACGAAGGGCGCCTGGTAAAGATGGCGGGCCTTCTCTTCCGATGTGACGCCGACGACGGCCAGTTCGCGCCCTGTCAGGCGGCGGTGACTATCGATGAGCAGGGCGGCGTGGTGCTCCCACCAGCCGTTGGCCGGGGAGGGTTCAGGTGCGGGGAAATCCATTCCCCGAGTTTACCTTCCTCCGCGGCCCCATGCCGGCTTCAGCCGAGCAGGCTCCGGTAGGCCGACAGGCCGCTCGCCGTCGTGTAGTTGAGGACGGCATTCTGGGCGTCCAGGGTCGCCTGCAGGGTTTCGGCCTGCTTCTGCAGGCTGGCCTGCTGGGCGCTCAGGGACTGGGACCGGCTCGTCAGGCTGCCGACGCTGGCGCCCACGTTGCCCGTCGTCGCCAGCTCGCGTTCCGCGGTGGCGCCCACCGCGCCGCCCAGGGCGGCCAGGGTGGATTTCGCTGCCGTGGGGTTCGTCGCCAGGGCTTGTTCCAGGGCCTTCACGTCCAGGCTCAGGGTACCTTCCTTGCTGCGGGTGATCCCGATGGCCTTGAGGTCCGTTTCCTCGGTGGTGCCGGTGATCGAACGGGCAAGGTCGTTGGCGGCGAACTGGGCCCGCACGTCGGAAGCCAGGGCGCCCGGTCGGGAGCCGGTGCCCTGCACGGCATCACGCAGGCTGCCGCTCGTCTGGTTGAAGGCGCTGACGAGGGCCTGGGCGGCCTTGGTCACATCCGCCGTCGTCGCCGTGGCCTTGCCCGCGGTCTCCGTCAGGCCGCGCGCCGCCGTTTCCGTGGCGGCGAAAGCACTCTTGATCTGCCCGTAGGCGGACAGGCGGACATTGGTCGATTCCAATTGCTGGCCCAGGCGTTTCGTCGCCGGCGCCAGAAGCGCGCCGACACTCTGGGCGGATACGCTGCTGCCGACTCCGCTTGTCGAACCCGTCTGGCTGGACTGCGTGACCCGAGCCAACTGGAGCGTCGAACTGACGATGCTGGAAATGTCCATGACAAACCTCCTTCTTTCCCTATCACCATAGCAGAGCCGGAACGGGTCTGCCCGGAAGTGTCCTGCAGGTGGCTAGACCTTTGCGAGGGCGGCGGCCAGGGTCTCCGTGGCGGTCTTCACCGCCGGTATCAGCCGTCGGCAGCTTTCCCCGTCGCCGGTACCGGCCGCCTCTTCCAACTTGCGCGCATCCGCCTCGGCCCTGCCGGCGGCGAAGGTGGCGAACAGGCCCTTGAGGGTATGGGCCTGGCGCGTCAGGACCGGCCAGTCCTCCGCCGCCAGGGCGGTGTCCAGCGCCGCGACATATTCCGGCGCCGCGTCGACGAACATGCCGGCCAGGTCGCGGAACAGCTCCTCGTCGTCCAGCATGTCCAGGACCGCCTCCCGGTCGAAGACGGGAGCCGCGGGGCCGGCGTCCTCCGGCGCCGCCGGCGCGGCGGCGCCGAACAGGCAGCGGATCTCGGCTTCCAGCGCGGCCATGCGGATCGGCTTGGCGATGTAGCCGTCCATGCCGGCGGCGAGGCAGCGCTCCCGATCCTCGGCCAGGGCATTGGCGGTCATGGCGATGACGGGCAGGCGGGCGGCGCCCGGCCGGTCCGCTTCGCCGCGGCGGATCGCCCGGGTGGCGCTGATGCCGTCCATCTCCGGCATTTCCATGTCCATCAGCACGAGGGCGTAATCCGTGGCGGCGATGCGCTCCAGGGCATGGCGGCCGTTGTCGGCCAGGTCGTGGTCGAGACCGAGGCGCTTCAACATGGCGACGCCCAGTTGCTGGTTCACCGGATTGTCGTCCACCAGCAGGACCCGGCCGCCTACCAGCTGGCCGGCGGGCACCGTCGCGTCCTGCGCCTGGCCTGCCTGGGCCTGGCTGTCCGGTGTCGCCACCTGCAGCGGCAGGCGAATCCAGAAGCAGGTACCGACGCCGATGGCGCTCTCCACGTCGATGCGGCCCCCCATGGCCTCGACCAGCTCCTTCGAGATGAGCAGGCCGAGGCCGGTGCCGCCGTACCTGCGCGTGACGGTTTCGTCGGCCTGGGCGAAGGGTTTGAACAGACGGTCGAGGGCGGCCTGGTCCATGCCGATGCCCGAGTCCCGGATGCTGCAGACCAGGTCGCCCTCGTCCACGGCCACGCGCAGTTCCACCGAACCCTGCTCGGTGAATTTGACGGCGTTCGTCAGCAGGTTGATGAGGACCTGCCGCAGGCGGGTCGGGTCGCCGATCACGTGGCGGGGCAGGTCGCCGGCCACGTCGGCGACGAAGTTCAGGCCCTTGGCGGCGGCGCGTTCCGCCACCATGGCGCGGACGGAATCCACGGCGGCGGGAAAGTCGAAGACGATGGACTCCAGGGTCATGCCGCCGGCTTCGATCTTGGCATGGTCGAGGACGGCGTTGATGAGTTCCATCAGATGCCGCCCCGAGCTGTTGATGAGGCCGACATGGTTCTTCTGCACCGGCTGCAGGGGTTCGTCTTCCAGCAACTCGGCGAAGCCGATGATGGCGTTGAGGGGCGTGCGCAGCTCGTGGCTCATGCGCGAGACGAATTCCGACTTGGCGCGACTGGCGCGCTCGGCCTCTTCCTTGGCGGCCCGCATTTCGTCCACGGCGGCTTCGAGCTTGCGGTTGGCGGCGTTGATGCGGCGCAGGAAGAAGGCGGCGCCCAGCACGGCCAGCAGCATCACCAGGGTCATGAGGCCCATTTCCACCGTCTTCAGGCGCTCACGCTGCTTGGACAGGGCGGCTTCCAGTTCCTTCAGGCGGGCGCTGCTGTCGAAGAACAGGCGGTTGGCGTTCTCGTCGAGGCGGGAGAAGTAGGGCGGGATGTGCTTGAGGAAGAGGTCCATCTCGTCGTGGAGCCGGAAGAAGGCCCGGTGGTCGCCGCGCTCCTGGAAGTCCCAGCCGCGCGCCAGCAGGGTTTCCAACTCCCGGGCCTTTTGCCGGATCTGGTCCAGCAGGGGCGCGATCTCGATCAGTTCCATCACGAGGCCTGCCGCGTCGGCATCGGGACGATAGCTGACCTCGCGCACCATCTCGTCGCGTCCCTCCAGGTTGAGCAGCAACTGGTGCCGTACGGTGCCGCCCTGCTTGAGCACCGCCAGGTCGTGGTGGAGCTTGTCGATCTGGCCGTCGATCTCTCGGACGACGCGGCGGCTTGCCGCCCGGTTGGTGGTGGCCGACATCAGGTAGATGTTCCGCTCGATGCCGTGGATGCCGCGCACGATCTCTTCGCCGATGAACAGGCGCGCCCGCTCGTTGGCGCTCTTCTCGCGCAGCTCGTCCTGCAGGTGGTCGAAAAAGACCTTGAGCCCCAGTACCACCAGCAGGCAAGTGACGGCGATGCCCAGCACCCAGTTGATGGAGGGATCGATGAGGGCGGCAGGCCTGCGCCCGGCGACTTTCATGGCGGGGCCTATTTGGCGGGTATCTTGTTGTCGAGGAAGCCGTGCTTGCGGAAGATGGCCTGGCCCTCGTCGCCGGCCGCGTAGGCGAGGAAGCGCCTGGCCGCCTCGGGACTGCGGCTGCTCTTGAGCTGGATTAGCATCAGGGCCTGGGGGCGGGCGAGTTTTGGGTCCAGGTCGATGACGTCGAGCTTGCCGACGTTGTCGGGAAAGAAGCCGGTGGCGCGCCAGTTCATCGTCACGTCGGCCTCGCCCTTCTTCATGGCGTTCACCAGGCTGCGGGAGTCGGGCGCCAGGAAGGCGGCCTGCTTGACGACCCGCGGATAGATGCCGAGGCCGTCGAGAATGTGCTTCGCCTCCTGGCCGACGCTGCCCGACTCGGCGTTGCCGACGATGGCGACCAGGTCCTTGCGCAACAGCTCCCGGGGGTCCGGCTTGACGCCCTTGGGGTTGCCCTTCTGCACCATCAGGGCCATCTGGTTGTAGCCGACGGTGGCGTGTTCGCCGAAGAGGCCTTCCTTGAGGTGCTTCTGGTAGTAGCTGGGCTCCCCCGGCAGATACCAGTCGCCGACGCCGCTCTTCCTGGCGGACTGGAACAGGTCTTCCGAGCCGCCCTGGGCGATGTTGATCTTCACGTTCTCGCGCTTCTCGAAGTTCTGCGCGATCTCGGTCATCGGTCGCACCATGGTGATGCCGCAATAGAGCAGCAGCTCGGTCCTGGCACTTTGGGCGAAGGCGGCTCCGGAGGGGAGGGCCTGGAGGATGATCGCGAGGGCGGCGGCGATCAGGCGCAGCATGGGATGGCGGGTCATGGCATCTTCCTGGCGCGGGATTGAAGTGCCATTTTACTGCCGGCGCCGGCATGCCACCAAACCCTAGGGCCGTTGGCCGGCGGACTTGCCCGGATTCCTAATACAGGACGCCCACCACGCAGCCGCAGGACAGGGTCGCCAGGGTGCCGGCCACCAGGGTGCGCGGGCCGAGGTCGAGGAGTTCGGCGCGCCGTTCCGGCACCATGGTGGTGAGGCCGCCGATCATGATGCCGAGGCTGCCCAGGTTGGCGAAGCCGCAGAGGGCGTAGGTCATGATGATCCGGCTGCGGGGCGACAGGGCGTCGGGCGGCAGGGCCGCGAAGTCCAGGTAGGCCATCAATTCGTTGAGGACCGTCTTGGTGCCGAGGAGCGCCCCGGCCGTGCCGGCTTCGTGCCAGCCCACGCCTGCCAGCCAGGCCAGGGGCGCCATGGCCATGCCGAGCAGGCGCTGCAGCGACCAGGGCGTGCCGTCGTGGGGCAGGAAGGCCAGGAGCTGGTTGGCCAGCGCCACCAGGGCCACCAGCACCACCAGCATGGCGACGATGTTGAGCAGCAGTTGCAGGCCCTCGCCGGTGCCGCGGGTGACCGCATCCATGCTGCTGCCGTCGGGGCGCGGCAGTTCCACTTCCCGGCCCGTGGGGACGCCGGTCGGCGGCACCATCAGCACGGCGAAGACGATGGCCGCCGGCGCGCTGATGAAGGAGGCGGCGATGATGTGGCCGAGGGCATCGGGCACCCGAGGGCCGACGATGCCGGCGTAGAGGGCCATCACCGTGCCGGCGACGCCGGCCATGCCGGCCGCCAGGATCGCGAACAGTTCGCCGCGGGAGACGCGGGACAGGTAGGGCTTCACCAGCAGCGGCGCCTCCACCATGCCGACGAAGACGTTGGCCGCCGTGGAGACGCCCACCGCGCCGCCCACGCCGAGGGTCTTCTCCAGCAGCCGGGACATCAGGCGCACCAGCAGGGGCAGCACGCGCCAGTGGAACAGCAGGGCCGAGAGGGCGCTCATGACCAGCACGATGGGCAGGGCCTGGAAGGCCAGCACGAAACTGGCGCCGGCGGCCGATTCGGCGAAGGGCAGGGGGCCGCCGCCCAGATAGCCGAAGACGACGGCCGTGCCGGCCCGGGTGGCCTCCTGCAGCCCCAGCAGGGCGTCGTTGAGGGCGGCGAAGGCGGCCCGGGCGCCGGGCAGCTTGAGGATCACCAGGGCGAGGACGACCTGCAGCGCCACGCCGCCGATCACCGTGCGCCAAGGCACCCGGCGACGGTTCTCCGACAGGGCCCAGGCGAGGGCGACGAAGGCGCCATAGCCGAAGATCGCCTGCAGCAGCGCGCTCACGGCATTACCGCCAGGCGGCCGTCCCGTTCCGGCGCGATGCGGCCGGCCCGTTCCACGGCCTGGATCACGACCTCGGTCTCCGTGGGGGAGCCTTCCGCCGGGCGCAGGATGGGCAGGGACTTGAGCAGGCCGTAGCCGTCGCCGCCGCCGGCCAGGTAGTTCGAGGTGGCCAGGGTGTAGGTCCGGTCCCGGTCCAGGGGCTGGTCGCCGACGCGGATGTCGACGATGCGGGCGCCCTTGGCGGCCCTCGGGTCGTAGCGCAGCCGCAGGCCGGAGACATGGGGAAAGGCGCCGCTCTGGCCGCGCACGATGCGGCGGTCGATGCCGTGCTCCAGGACCTCGATCAACTGGGCGCCGCGGATGGACAGCAGGACCAGGGGATTCTGGAAGGGCAGCAGGGCCAGCAGGTCGTGCCGGTCGAGGGGGCCGGGACCGAGGAGGCGGTCGCTGCGGAAGCCGCCGGCGTTGAGCAGGGCCGCGTCGGCGCCCATGGCGGCCCGCACGGCGTCGGCGGCGAAATTGCCCAGGTTGCTCTCCCCGCGGCGCAGGGTTTCGCCGCGGGCGTCCAGGGCCACGGCGGTCTCGCCGACGGCCTGCTTCATCAGGTCGCCGGCCTGGCGCTCGTAGCCGGCCGCCAGGGCCAGCACCGCCGGGTCTTCGGCCCAGCGGGCGTCCACCGGCAGGATGTCCCAACTCATCCCGGCCAGGCGGTGCCGGTCGCCCTCCCGTTCCAGGCGCAGCCGCACATGGAGGGCGTCGCGGGCGTCGGAGCCGGCCTTGAAGATGGGGGTGCGTCCCGCCAGCTCGGTGATCAGATGATGGTCGTGGCCGCCGAGGATGAGGTCGAACATTCCGCCGGCCGCCAGCTCCCGGTCTTCGGCCAGGGTGTTGTGGGTGAGGGCGACGAGGACCTCGGCGCCCTCGGCGCGCAGCTTCGCCGCCTCCCGGCGGGCGGCGGGAATCAGTCCTTCGAAGCGCAGCTTCGGTCCCGGTTTGGACAGGGTGACGGTGTCCGGCGTCAGCAGGCCCACGAGGCCCACGCGCACGCCATTGACGATGCGGATCTGGGATGCCCGGACGGCGGGCAGCGGCCGGTCGGCCAGCAGGTTGGCGGCGAGCCAGGGGAAGGCGGATTCCGCCAGCCGCTCCCGCAGCACGGCCTCGCCGAAATCGAACTCGTGGTTGCCCGGTACCGCCGCGTCGACCTGCAGGGCGTTCCAGGCCGCCATCATCTGGGCTCCCTTGAACAACCCGGATTCGACGCTGGGCGACAGGGTGTCGCCGCCGAACAGGAACAGGGTGCCGGGGGCCTCGCGCTTGACCGTCGCCACCAGGGTCGCCAGGCGGGCGAGGCCGCCGCGGGGTCCCCGGGGATCGATGGGGGCGATCTGGTAGACGTCGTTCACATGGAGCAGGCCCACTTCCACCGGCTCGGCGGCGGCACAGGGACCGATGATCGCCACGGCGGCCAGCAGCAGGCGGCCGGCAAGGCGCAGCAGGGGATGGCGGGAGGACGGCATGGCGTGGGGCGCTGATCCGGTGCGGGCGTGCGCCCGGCAGGCGGAATCCCGAAGTCATGAAAGTGGGCCGGATTGTAACCCGCCCGCGGCGGCCGGCCGCCGCGGGGCGCCCTCAGGCGGCCTGCAGGCAGCGGCCCACGTCGATGCCGTAGCGTTCCGGATTGACGTAGCCGAGGATGCGGTCCCAGGAATCCGTCGCCAGATCCACGCGGTAGGGCGACAGGGGGCGCTCCTTCCTGGCGTCGAAGACGGCCAGCAGGACGGGGCGGGCCAGGTCCGCCGGGTTCTGCTCCAGCACGATGCCGATCAATCCGCTCTCCAGGTTCACCGCGGTGCGCAACGGGTAGATACCGATGCTGCGGATGAAATGGGCGACGAGTTCCTCGTTGAAATGGAAGCGGCTCCACTCGTGGAGCTTGCGCAGGGCCTCCGCCGGCTCCATGGCCCGGTGATAGACGCGCTCGGCCGTGATGGCGTCGTAGACGTCCACGATGGCGGCCATCTGGCCCACGTAGGAAATCTCCGTGCCCCGCAGCCCGGCCGGATAGCCGGTGCCGTCGAAGCGTTCGTGGTGGTGGCTGATGACGTTGAGGGCGGTGGCGCCGACCCAGGGCACGCCGGCGACGATGTCGCGCCCGTGGTCCACGTGCAACTTGATGGCGTCGAACTCCTCGGCGGTGAGACGCCCCGGTTTGTTGAGGATGTCCAGGGGCACGCGCATCTTGCCGACATCGTGGAGCAGGGCGCCGATGCCCACGTCGTAGGTGGTCTGGCGGTTGAACTCCAGCAGGCGGCAGAAGCCCGTCAGCAGGGCACAGACGCCGACGCAGTGCTGGAAGGTGTAGTCGTCCGCGGTCTTGAGCTGGCCGAGCTGGATCAGGGTGCCGAAGTTGTCGAGCACCGAGTCGGTGATGCTGGACAGGGCCTCGCCGACGGCGTCGAACTCCACCTGGTGGCCGAGGCGGATGTCCGTCATCAGCTGCCGGATCAGGCGGCTGGCGTGGTTGTGGATCTCCAGGGCCGCCGCGATCTCCTCCTGCGCCGCCAGGCGATGGTGTATCGGCAGCTCGCCGCAGGAGGCCAGGTTAACCAGTTCGGCCTCCAGTGCCCGGCGCACCTCCTCCTCGGTCGGTGCCCCCGGCAGGTCGTCGCCGAGGGCGGTGTCGATATAGACCTCGCGCACGCCGAGCTCGCGCAGCCGCTCCAATTGCCCGGCGTCGACGACCTTGAAGCGGAAGCTGAAGATCGGCTCGACGCGCCAGCCGCAGATGGCGTCGTGCAGGTACATGCCCGGCTGCAGCTCGGCGATGGGAATCTTCTTGATCATCCCTGGCTCCGGACGGTCTGGATGAGCGCGCCCCTACTCGATGCGGAAGATGCGGTGGAATTGGGCGAGGGACAGCACCCGCTGCAGGTCGGCGTTGCAGCTGGACAGCACCACGTCCTTGTGGGCCTGCTGGGCCTGTTCCCGCAGCAGCAGCAGCATGCCGAGGGCCGAGCTGTCCATGAAGGACACTTCCCGGAAGTCCACGGTCATGGTTTCGACCTCGCCGTCGTGCAGCAGGGACTTGATGGCGTTGCGGAAGGCCAGGCTGCTGCCGATGTCGAAGCGGCCCGCCAGGTGGGCCAGGCCCTTGGCGCCGGATTTCTCGATGGTCACTTCCATGGCAAATCTCCTCTCGGTCAAAAAAGCTCGATGCGCGTGTTCAGGCCGGCCGACGCGGCGGCAAGGCCGCCGTCGCCTTCGCGCCGGCCGTGGCAGCGTTCCGCGGCGACGAATTCGCCGAGGATGGTCTTGATGGCCTGGCCGCCGAAATCCACCGTCGCCTCGGCGATCTCCAGGCCCGCCGCCACTTCCTCCAGCACCTGGCTGCGGCGCGAGGCGGCGGCGTCGCCGCGCTCGATCATCTGCCGCACCACATCCTGGTACTGGACGCTGGCGACCATGGCGTTGATCTTCTCGGCCAGTTCGCGGTTGATGGCGCCGGCCTCGGCGATGCGCTCCAGCAGGGTCCGGCGGGATTCCTCCTGCTGCCGCTGCATGGCGCCCACGGCCTGGACCAGGGCGATGGCCCGCTCCAGCTGGCGCGAGGTCTCTTCCTGGATGTCGCGGCTGAAGGCGCCGGCGACGCTGGCCTGGGCGCGCTCGATGCCGTTCCACACCTGGCCGGCGGAGTTGTTGGAACTGGTGGCGAGCTTGCGCACCTCGTCGGCGACGATGGCGAAGCCGAGGCCCTGCTCGCCGGCGCGGGCCGCCTCGATGGCGGCGTTGAGGGCCAGCAGGTTGGTCTGGGCGGCGATGTCCTTGATGACGTTGACCAGCTTGCCGAGGTCGCCCACGTCGTCGATGATGTGGCGGAACTGCTCGCGCTCCTGGCGGATGCGGGCGGGCAACTGGCCCACGAACTGCCTGATTTCCTCCATCGCCGCCTGGCTTTGGTCGAGGGCGTCGGCCCCGGGGCCGTCCTCGCCGGTCAGCATGGCGACGAGCCGGCCGCTGTGCCGGTCCAGCTGCAGGATGTTGTCGACGATCTGCCGGGCGGATTCCTCCGTGTAGCGGATGATCTCCCGGTGCTGCTCGGCGAAGGAGTTGTCCAGCCGGCGCGCTTCCTGCAGGGCGGCGGCCGTCTGGCGGCATTTCTCCTTGAGCATGTCCCGTTCCGATTGCAGCAGGGAGATGTAGGCGAGGCTGCTGAAGAAGGTGGTCTCCACACCGCCCCAGCTGCCGATGCGGATGCGGGTCATGGCGAAGAAGGCGGCGAGGCCGCCGCCGAGGACGGCGGCCTCGGCCAGCAGGCCGCCGCCGGCGGAACGGGAGAAACCGGCGCTTTCGCTCCAGGCGGCGGCGAAGTCGCCGAGGGCGTAGTGCAGGCCGAAGGCCAGCAGCGCCAGGCAGGCGACCAGGCTGAAGAAGAACAGGCGGATCTGGCCCAACTGGCGAAAGGCGTTGTCGTTCCAGAGGTTTTCGACGCTGGTCGTCATGGCGGTGCCTCCGGCGGCTTCAGGCGGCGTGCCGGCGCGGCAGCACGAGGCTGAACTCGACGCCGTCGGCGGTGTTGGCGCAGGCGAGGGTGCCGCGGAAGTGGCCTTCGACGATCTGGCGGGCGATGTAGAGCCCGAGGCCGGTACCGTCCTCCTTGGTGGTGAAGTAGGGATCGAAGATGCGTTCCATCTGCTCCGCCGGGATGGGGCCGCCGTTGTTCGCGATGCGGATGCGCACCGTGCCGTCGGCGTCCTCGACCGCGCACTCGATGCGGCGGCCTTCCTGGCGGTGGCCGACGAGGGCGTCCTTGGCGTTGGTGAGCAGGTTGAGCAGCACCTGGCCGAGTTCGTTGGCCTTGCCGAAAGTGTCGCCGCCGGCGCCGAGACGGGACTCGACCTGGATCTGGGCGTGGCGCAGGCTGGCGTCCATCAACACCAGCACCTTGGCGAGGCAGTCGCCGGCGTTCATGGCGGCGAGCTTCTCCACCGGCCGGAAGAAATCGCGGAAGTCGTCGATGGTGGCCGACATGCGCTCGATCAGCTGGAAGGCCTGCTCGTAGCGGCGCGCCAGTGCTGCCTGCTCGCGGGCGTCGCCGAGGCTGTCGTACTGGATGTTCTGCAGCAGCAGGCCGAGGGTGGTGAGGGGCTGGCGCCACTGGTGGGCGATGATGGAGATCATCTCCCCCATGGCGGCATGGCGCGACTGGTGCAGCATCAGGCGCTCCTGTTCGAGGCCGGCGGCGATGGCTTCGGCGACGCGCTTTTCGAGGGAGAGGTTGAGGTCCATCAGCTCCTGCTCCGCCTCCTTGCGGGCGGTGATGTCGTGCACGCTGTAGCGCATGCCGAGGAAGCGGCCGTGGCGGTCCACCACGTGGCGGCGGTCGATGCGGCCCCACAGCAGTCGTCCGTCCTGGTGGCGGAAGCGGAACTCCCATTCGCCGGAGGTCTGATGGGACAGGAAGTCCCGCATTGCCGCGTGATCGTCCGGATGGACGACGGGGAAGGGGTAGTCGTCCATGCCGAAGCAGTCGAACACCGAGTAGCCGCAGAGGGTTTCCACCGACGGGCTGATCCAGCGCAACTGGCCGTGCGGGTCCACCCACCAGTTCCAGTTCTGGGTGTAGTTGGCGGCGACGTCGAGATGCTCGTTGGCCTGGCGCAGGGCGGCTTCGCTGCGCTGGCGCTCGGTTACGTCCTCGTAGGCGATCAGCAGCCCGACGACGGTGCCGTTCGCCGAGCGCAGCGGCACCTTGGTGGTCTCGTACCAGCGCGCCACCTCGGGCGCGCCGCTGCCCTGGGAAAGCTGGCGATAGAGCGGAATGCCCGCCGCCATCACCTCCTCGTCCTCGTTGCAGAGGAAATCGGCCACATGGCTGTCCTGGTGGAAGTCGTAGTCGGTCTTGCCGACGATCTCCTCGGCATCGGCCAGGCCGATGGCCTGGGCGCCCGTCCGGTTGCAGCCGAGGAAGCGGCCGGAGGCGTCCTTCCAGAAGATGCACTGGGGCAGGCTGTCGATGATCTGGCGGAAGGCGAAGGCGTCGAAGGCGATGTCTTCGTCGAGATAGCTGAAGGGGACGTGCTGCCAGGAACTGCCGGGGTCGTCGCGGTATTCGCATAGATCTGACATGGTCTGGGTCCTGGTATGGGTGGGTGGGCCATAGATGTGCGCCGCCGGGGCCGGCTCACCATTCCCGCCGCCACTCGGCTACGGGACGGCGGCAGGGCTGGCGCCACTGGCAGTCCCCGGCGCAGATCAGCAGGTAGCCGGTGCGAAAGCAGGGGGTCAGGCCGCTGCGTTCCTGAAGGGCGCGGATCGCTTCGGTCTCCATCGCTTCGTCGACCCGGTGGCCGCGGCCGGCAGCGGCATCGTTGGTTTGTTGCGTGTCCATGTCCATGCTCCGATGGGTCAGGAGAGGCCGCCCGCGGCGAGGGCCGCGCTTGAGCCCTGGCGGGCCGCGGTCCATTGCCAGGCGATGTCCTGCAGCCAGTGCGGCACGCCGGCGTGGGCGCGGGCGCCGCAGGGATTCTCGGTGGCGATGAGCCGGTCGCCGTCGAGCTGGAACATGACGGCGCCGGGGTTGATCCGGCGCAGCGTCGCGATCACCTTGCCGATCTGGTCGCAGTCGTCGATGCGGTCGAAGACGATGACGTCGGGGTGGAAGTCGCGGATCTGCCAGGTGGCCTGGAGGATGCCGGTGGCGAAGCGGACGGCGATATCGGCGGCATCGCTGAAGTGCTGGACGATGCGTTGCTGGTAGCTGGTATCCGGGGCTACGGAGGGATCGACGATCAGTACATTCATGTCACACCTCTGGGTCATGGCGGTTGAGATCATGATGGTCGCGGGCCGCTGGGGTCGCAATCCGCGTTTGCTGAAATTCGCTTAGGGCATGGCGCGTTCTTCTGCGGTGGGGGATTACGCCGAAGGTCCTAGGCCGCGGGTGAAACCCGGTCGGGGCGCGGGACGGCCGGCGTTGGGCTCATATCAGGTCGCATTCGAGGGCGTAGCGCACCAGGTCGGCGTTGGACTTCAGGTGCAGCTTCTGCATCAGCCGCGACTTGTGGGTGCTCACGGTCTTGGCGCTGAGGTTCACGGTGCTGGCGATGGCCTTGATGCTCTGGCCGGCGGCGAAGGCGCACAGCACCTGCAGCTCCCGGTCCGTCAGGTGGCAGCGGGCGGCGCCCTTTGCGTCGGGAACGAACAGCATCGAGTCCACCAGTTGCTGGGAGACGGCGCGTCCGCCGGCGGCGATCTTGCGGACGGCGGCGAAGAGTTCCGGCAGGCCGGTGCGCGTGGTCAGGTAGCCGCTGGCGCCGGCCTTGAGGACATGGGAGACGATCTCCGGTTCCGCCTGGGGACTCAGGACCAGGAGCTTGGCGGCGGGAGCCGTGGTGCCGAGTCGGCGCACCAGGTCCGGCACCTGGAGCGTGGGCTGGGTGGTGCCGAGGATCGCCACGTCCGGGCTGCTGGTCCAGGCCATGTCGCCGGCGGCGCTGATGCGATCCGCCTGGCCGGCGACGAGCAGGTCGTTGCTGTTCGCCAGGGCCGCGGCAAGGGCTTCCCGGTAGGTGTCCTGCTCGTCGATGAGCAGAAGGCGGATGGGGTTGGCGAAGTGTCGGGTGGCTGCCATCTTGGGTCTCCAGGTGGGGAGCAGGGGCGGCGACCGGGGGAAGGTCCCGCGCCGCCCTGCCTGCCATTCTTGTGATGGAACGGATGGTTCGTCGTGCGGGCAAATTCTCACCCTGCTATCGGCAGGGACAAATACCAACCGCTACGTACGTGCTGACACGTAGTCCAAACGACGTAACCGGCTCCGAGGCCGCGCCAATGCTCGGGAATGGCCGTCTGGCCTGGGTTTTGCCCCGCTCGCGGTATTGCCTGTCGGCGTGCTTTGGCTATGATCTCGCTACCGCTGCTGCAGAGAATTCCCGGCAATTCGCCACCGGCCCCGTTCCTGCCGATGCGATGCCCTTCACCGAGACGACGAGCGCCATGAGAATCCGCGTACCGAGGGAAATACCGCGCTGGCTGACCTGGCTTTACGTCGTTTCCTGCGTCTTCATCCTCATCACCGGCATCGGCTTCTATCGTGCCGAGGAAAGGTCGGTGTATGCGGCGGCGACCACCCAGCTCGACGCCATCTCGCAGCTGAAGGTCGGCCAGATCTCCCTTTGGCGCGCCCAGCAGTTGAATGCTGCCGCGGACCTCATGTCGGCGCGGATGCTCATCCGCGTGATCGACAACTGGCTGTCCAGGGGGCGCGGCGACGAGCGGGGGCTGATCCTGGCGCGGCTCGAAGAGCTGCACCGGCGCCTCGGTCTGGCGGCCGTCCAGCTCGTCGATGCGGGCGGTGCGGTGCGCCTCGATATTGCCGGGACCGGCGGCGCCGCTGCGGCGGAGCTGCGCGCCGCCGTGGAGCGGGCGCTGCGGGAACGGCGGCCGGTGCTTTCGGATTTCTACGCGCTGCCGAGCGAGGAGGCCGGCTCACCGCGTCTGGCGGCGGTGGCACCCCTCGTGTCCGCGGCGGGCCGCGTGCTGGGCGCCGCCATCCTGGAGATCGATGCGCGCCACTCTCTCCAACCCATCGTCCGCTCCTGGCCGACGGCCAGCCCCAGTGCGGAGACGCTGCTGCTGCGGCGTGACGGCGATACGGTCCTGTTTCTGAGCGACGTGCGCCATCGTCCCGACACGGCGCTCAAGCAGCGCGTGCCCCTCGCGGATACGGGGGCCGTCGCCGCAATGGCGGCCCTGGGCCGCGCGGGCATCGTCTCCGGCCGCGACTACCGCGGGGTGCCGGCGCTGGCGGTCTTGCGCAGCATTCCGGACTCCGCCTGGCATCTGGTTACCGAGATCGACGAGGCGGAGGTCATGGCCGACTGGCATCTGCGGGGCGCCCTCATCCTCGGTGTGCTGCTCGGCGCCATCGCCATGCTGCTGGGCAGCCTGCTCTGGCTGCGCCGGGCCATCGCCGACCGCAACGCTCTGCAGGCGGCCCAGGATGCGCTGGCGGACCGGGCCGAGGAGTACCGCGCCCTGTTCGATAACGCGCCGGTGGGCAAGTTTCTGGCGACGGCAGACGGCACCCTGTTGCGGGCGAATCCCGCCCTCGCACACATGCTCGGCGAGCGGGACGATACGGCCCTGATCGACCAGGCGGTGGGCGATGGAGAGAGTCCTCTCGCGCCCCGCGTGCTCGGCGACGTGGTTGCGGCCTGTACGGTGGACTCGCCGGCCGGCGGCCGGCGCGAACTGACCCTGCAGCGGCGCGACGGCGAGCCGGTCTGGGTCGACGTGGCCGTGCACGCCACGACCGACCATGGGGGCCGCGTGCGCTATCACGGCGTCGTCCAGGATGTCAGCGAGCGCCGGCGCGTCGCCGACCTGGTGGCGCGCTATCACGGCGAGCTGGAGGATCTGGTGGCCCAGCGTACCGAGGAGTTGCGCATCAGCGAGGAGCACCGCGCCATCGCTCTCGCCGCCGCCGGCGCCGGCAGCTGGGACTGGGATCTGCACGAGAACCGCATTACCTGGGAAGCCTTCGACGGCCTGCTCGGCTACCAGCCCGGCGAAGTGGAGCCGAGCTATGAAGTCTGGGCCGCGCGGGTGCACCCGGACGACCTGCGGGCGACGGAGGAGAAGGTCCGCACCGCCATCGACCGGGGCACGCCGTCCTACGCGGCGGAGTACCGGGTGATCTGGCCCGACGGCTCCGAGCACTGGATCGATGCCCGCGGGCGCCTGGCCACCGATCCGGAGGGCCATCTGCACCTGTTCGGCGTCGCCGTCGACATCACCGAGCGCAAGCAGCAGGAGGCGGTGCTGGAGGCGCGCGTGCGTGCGCGCACCCAGGAACTCCAGCAGGAGCGGGATTTCGTCGATACCGTGCTCGGCGTTGCGCCGGTGTTGGTGGTGGTGCTCGACCGCGAGGGCCGCATCGTACGCTTCAACCGGGCCTGCGAGCAGTTGAGCGGCTTCGGCTCCGACGACGTGATGGGCAAGGCCTGGCATACGATGATGGCGGCCGAAGGCGGCGCCCAGGTCTGGGCCGATTTCCTGGCGCAGGCGGACGATTGCTGCCCGGCGCGCTTCGAGGCCACCTGGCATGGGCGCGACGGCGCCGCCCACCTGATCGAGTGGCACAATACCTGCCTGACGGACGCCGACGGCCGGGTGAGCCTGCTGGTCGGCGCCGGCATCGAAATAACCGAGCGGCGGCGCATGGAAAAGGAAGTGCGCCAGCGGCTGGAGGACCTGGCCCAGATGCATCGTTTGCACACCATGGGAGAACTGGCGGCCCTGCTGGCGCATCAGTTGAACCAGCCCCTCGGCGCAGCCCGCAGTTTTGCCGAGGCCGGGCTGATCCGCCTGCGCGGCCAGGCGGTGGATGCGGAGCAGGTGTCGCGCACCCTGCAGCGGGTGGTGGAGCAGACCGAGCGGGCCGCCCAGGTGATCCGCGACCTGCGCCGCTTCCTCGCCAAGCAGTCGCCGGAGCCGACGCTCTACGATCTCAACACGGCGGCGAGCACGGCCTGCCAGCTCATGCGGCCCCTGGCCCGCGGACGCCGCGTCGACATCCGCCTGGACCTCGCCGAAAGCCTGCCGCCGACGCTGATGCGGCCCACCCAGATCGAACAGGTGCTCATCAATCTGCTGCACAATGCGGTCGAGGCCATCGACAGCGTCGGCGATGCAATGGGTATCGTCTGGGTCGGCACCGGGCGGAGTCCCGACGGCGGCAGCCTGCTGGTTTCGGTGCGGGATAGCGGTCCCGGCCTGGACGCCGTTGCCGTGCGGCAGGTGTTCGAGCCCCTTTACACCACCAAGACGGGAGGCATCGGCATGGGACTCTCCATCAGCCGTTCGATCATCGCGGACCACGGCGGTCGCATCTGGGCCACGGCGGGCAAGGGCGGCGACTTCCGCATCGAGTTGCCGGTGACGCCATGAGCAGGAAAACCGTTTTCGTCGTCGACGACGACCTGCCGGTACTGGAGGCCCTGACCGAGATCCTCGAAGCCGAGGGCTTCCTGGTGCGGGGCTTCGGCTCGGCGGAGGCTTTTCTCGATGTCTGCGAGGCCCGCACCGAGGGCTGTATCGTGCTCGACATCAACCTGCCGGGCATGGACGGCTTGCAGGCCCAGGAGGCGCTGCTGGACCGGGGCATCCGCCTGCCCATCGTCTTCCTCACCGGCCATGGGGACGTGCCGATGTCCGTCCGTGCGATCCGGGCCGGGGCGGTGGACTTCCTGCAGAAGCCGGTGCCGGCGGCCCGCCTGGTGGATCGAGTGCATGCGGCCTTGGAGCTGGGCGAATGCCGGCGCGCGGAAATGGACCGGGTCGACGCCGCACGCGCGATGCTGGCCGTGCTGACCAAACGCGAGCGGGACATCCTCGACCAGGTGGTGCAGGGGAAGTCCAACAAGCAGATTGCCGCCGACATGGACATCAGCACGCGGACCGTGGAGGTGCACCGGCGCAACATCGCCCAGAAGACCGGCGTCAAGAACACGCTCGAACTGGAAAAGCTGGTGCAGCTCGCCCAGGCCTGCACGGGAATCTGCAGCGGCGCCACGCCCGGCAAGTGCCGGCATCTCTTGTGCGAGGACGTGCGCAGCTAGCCGGAGCGCCGCCGCCGGATCATGTATCCGCCGGCGCTGAGCAGTCCACGATCATCAGGGTCATGTCGTCGAAAGCCCGGTGGCCGCCCATGTGGCGGTCGATGGCGGCGCCGAGGCCGGCGCAGCGCCGCTCGGGCGGTTCCGCCTGCAGGGCGGCGACGACGCGCTGGCTGCCGAAGGGATGGCCCGCCTCGTCCTCCACGTCCTCGACGCCGTCGGAATAGACGATCAACTGGCACGGCGCGGACCACTGGTGGATGTCCGTGCGGGCGGTGAAGGTACGGTCGAGGATGCCGAGGGGAAAGTTGTCGGAGGCGAAGCTGCGGACGACGGCGCCCTGGCCGTCCATGAGGAAGGCGCCTGGCAGGCCGCCGTTCCAGACTTCGACGATGCGGTTACGGGCGTCGATGCAGGCGACCAGCGCCGATACGTAGCGCTCGGTGGGTGATTGCTCGCGCACCGCCCAGTTCATTTCCTCCACCATCAGGGCGACCGACAGGTTCTTGCTCACCGAGCTGTGGAAGATGTGGTTGATGGGCAGCAGGTTGAGGGCGGCGGGCAGGCCGTGGCCGCTGGAATCCGCCAGCATCACGTAGAGCTTGTCGTCCCGGTTGCGGGCGACGGCGATGAGGTCGCCGCCGATGATTTCCGCCGGCCGCAGCCAGTAGTGCAACTGGCTGTCGCGCAGGCTCTCCGGGCGCATCACCTTGGCCATCAGGTCGGCCACCAGCTTGCGTTCCTCCTCGGCGGCCTGGTGGTAGGCGGCGAGCTGGGCGCGGCTGGTGGCGATCTCGCGTGCCTGCATCAGCAGCTCGGTGCTGCGCAGCAGGGTCTGCAGCAGTTGCTCCAGGTGGATGGGCTTCAGCGCGTAGCCGTCCACGCCGGCGGCGATGGCCCGTTGCAGATGCTGGCTGTCGTTGATGGCGGTGGTGACGATGACCGGCACTTCCCGGTGCAGCTGCTTGATCTCGGCGGCCATCGACAGGCCGTCCAGCCGGGGCATCTGGATGTCCGTCAGCACCAGGTCGGGCCGCTGGGCGCGGAACACCTCCAGCCCCTCCTGGCCGTCGGCGGCCGTCAGCAGCCGGCCGACGCGGGGACGCAGAAAATAGGCGACCTCGTCGGCGATGCTCCGCTCGTCCTCCACGTAGAGGACGGACATCTGCCTGAGGTCTTCGACGCTGCGGCTGGCGTCCATTTTTTCGGCTCCCTTGTTGTTCTTGTCGGGAGCAATGCTAGGGGATGGGGCAGGCCGAGGCAAGCGCGCTTACGGGGTGGCCGGCGGCGACAGCCACTTGAGTATGATTGCGAAGGGCGCCTTGGGATCGTTGGCCTTGGGAATGAAGTCGTTCATGCCGGCCGCCAGGCAGCGGGCCCGGTCTTCCGGGAATACGTTGGCCGTCATGGCGAGGATGACGGCGTCGCGGCCATTGGGCAATTCGCGAATCCTGCGGGTGGCTTCCAGTCCGTCCATGCCCGGCATCTGCACGTCCATGAGGATGACGTCGTAGCGGTTCCTGGTCGCCAGGTCGACTGCCTCGGCCCCATTCCCGGCCATGTCCAGCTGCGGCCAGACGTGGGCGAGAATGCGGCGCGTGATTTCCCGGTTGTCTTCGTCGTCATCCACCAGCAGCAGCCGGCGGCCGGCGTGCTCCTTGCGCAGCATCGCTTCGACATCGTCGGCGGGGAGGGCCGGCGGCGGCGCCGCCTTCGCGGGCACGCCCTTGCGCAGACGCGCCGTGAACCAGAAGCAGCTGCCGGCACCGGGCGTGCTGGCGACGCCGACTTCGCCGCCCATCATTTCCGCCAGCCGCTTGTTGATCGCCAGTCCCAGTCCGGTGCCGCCGTATTTGCGCGTCGCCGTGTTGTCGGCCTGCTCGAAGGTGCCGAAGAGCCGCGGCAGGACTTCCGGCGCGATGCCGATGCCCGTGTCCTGCACCTCGCAGCGCAGCAGGACATGGTCTGCCGTCGCATAGGCAGCTTCGGCCCGCAGGGTGATGGTGCCGGCTTCCGTGAACTTGACGGCGTTGACGGCATAGTTGAGCAGAACCTGCTTGATCCGGGTCGGGTCGCCGCAAAGGTCCGCCGGCAGCGGCGCCACTTCCACACTGAGCTGCAGGCCCTTCTCGTGGGCCCGGTCGGCGATCAGGGAAGCCACTTCCTCCATGATCGCGGCGACATTCACGGCCTCGTCGTCGAGAACCAGCCGGCCGGCCTCGATCTTGGACAGGTCGAGGATGGCGTTGATGATGCCCAGCAGATGCTGGCTGGCCTGGTCGATCTTTTTCAGCTTTGCCGCCTGGATGTCCGAGACGCCGGTGCGGCGGATGAGATAGGTCAGGCCGGCAATGACGTTGAGGGGTGTGCGGATCTCGTGGCTCATGTTGGCGAGGAAGGCGCTCTTGGCGACGTTGGCCGCCTCGGCGGCCTCCTTGGCCGTGGAGAGCTCGCGGGTCCTGGCGGCGACGAGCTCCTCCAGATGCTGCCGGTGGCGCTCAAGCTCGACTTCGGCGCTTTGGCGGGTGGCCTGCATGTGGTTGAACTGTTCGGCGAGGCGGACGATCTCCGGGGGGCCGGCGAGGGGGACGCGGGCATCCCGGTCGCCGCTGGCCGCAGCGTCGGCCGCCGCGCCGAGGCGCTCCAGGGTCGTCCGCAGGTTACGGCCGAGCAGCCAGGCGAGGAGGGCGCCGCCGGCCATGAAGACCAGGATGGTCAGGCCCGCCATGGCCATGGAACGGTACAGGCCGGCGTACAGCACATCGCGCGACATGGAGACGACGACCGTCCAGCGCGAGGCGTCGGAACGGCTGAAGGCGAGGAAGGTCGCCATGCCTTCGAGGTTGTGGCTGGCCATGGTGCCTTCGGCGCCCAGGCGCATCCTCTCCTGCAGGTCGGGGGTGGCCGGCTTGCCGACGGTCTCGGCGGCGTTCCTGGTACGGGCGATCACGCGGTTGCGGGTGTCCAGCAGCGTGGCGATCCAGCCTTCCGGCAAGCGTTGGGCCGCCAGCAGGGCCGTGAAGTGTTCCGGCAGGAGCCCGGTGCTCAGGTCGTAGCGCATCGCGCCGTCGATCGGCACCGGCACATCGACGCTGAGCACGGGTTGGCGCAGCACCGGGCCGGTGTAGAGGTCGGAGACGACGGGTTTCCCCGTCAGGAAGACCTGCTGCAGCTGGTCGGGATTGCCGTGGCGGGGCAAGGCGCCCGGAAACGGGCGGGCCGTGTTCACCAATTGCTGGCCCGTGGCGTCGCTCAGGACATGGTTGTGGCCGACGCCTGTCTGGGCGCGGACTTCCACGGCATGGCGATGGAATGCGGCGAGGTTCCCCGTCTTGAGATGGTTCGATGTGGCGAGGGTCTGGGTGGTGGCGCGAACCGTGTCGAGTTCGTTGTCCACGACCTGGATGATGACGCGGGCGGTGAGCAAGGCGCTTTGTTCGAGCTGAGCCCGCTGGGTGTCGTAGATGCCGTAGGAAAGCAGCGCGCCGGCCAGGAGGCCCGGAACCAGGGCGGCGGCAAACTGGAAGCCGACGCCCGGCTGCATCGTCGACGGGAAATTCAAGTGGCGGCGCACCAGCGAGAGCAGCTTGGTCATGGCGACGGGATTTACCTAAGCGGACGAAGGCGTTCCGGCGACTGCCCGGACCTGCCAAGAACTGGTTGCAGAGTGCTTCCCTACCTGCAAGACCCCCCCTCTCCCGTCGCTTTCGGTAGCGCCGGACCTGTGTCCCCCGGCCGTCGGCAAGGTCGTGGCCGATACGGCTGGCTTGCTACTTTAGTGATAGCCATCATCGGCCATTGCGGGGCGGAAATCAAGCCGTCCGGAAAGTGCTCCGGGGGAGGCCGCACGCCCGGCCGGAGGCAGGCGCGCGGCCGGGCGCGCGCTCAGCGCTTGAGCTTGGCGAAGGCCGCCGCCATGGTGCCGCCGGCGGGAGCCGGCTGCTGGCGCGGCGGCGGGGCGCTGCCGCGGCGCTGGGTACCCGCGCCGCCGGGGTCCCGCTTCGCCGTCACCTCGTCGGTGAGGCGCATGGTGAGGGCGATGCGTTTGCGGGCGAGGTCCACTTCCAGCACCTTCACCTTCACCACGTCGCCGGCCTTGACCACGCTGTGGGGGTCCTTGACGAACTTGTTGGACAGGGCGGAGACGTGCACGAGGCCGTCCTGATGGACGCCGATGTCCACGAAGGCGCCGAAGTTGGTGACGTTGGTGACCACGCCTTCGAGCTGCATGCCGGGCTGCAGGTCCCTGAGGTCTTCGACGCCTTCCTTGAAAGCGGCCGTCTTGAACTCGGGACGCGGGTCGCGGCCCGGCTTCTCCAGTTCCTTGAGGATGTCCTGCACGGTGGGCAGGCCGAACTTCTCGTCGGTGAACTTGGCGGCGTTGAGGGCCCGCAGGGCGCGGCCGTCGCCGATCAGCTCGCGCATTTCCTTGCCCACGTCCTTGAGGATGCGCTCCACCAGGGGGTAGGACTCCGGGTGCACCGCCGAGGCGTCCAACGGGTTGTCGCCGTTGGTGATGCGCAGGAAGCCGGCTGCCTGCTCGTAGGTCTTGTCGCCCAGGCGCGGCACCTGCTTGAGGGCCTCCCGCGTGCGGAAGGCGCCGTGCTGGTCGCGATAGGAAACGATGTTGGCGGCCAGCGTGCCGTTAAGGCCCGAGATGCGCGCCAGCAGCGGCGCCGAGGCGGTGTTCACGTCCACGCCGACGGAGTTCACGCAGTCCTCCACCACGGCGTCGAGGCTCTTGGCGAGCTTGCCCTGGTTCACGTCGTGCTGGTACTGGCCGACGCCGATGCTCTTGGGGTCGATCTTCACCAGCTCGGCCAGGGGGTCCTGCAGGCGGCGGGCGATGGAGACGGCGCCGCGCAGGGACACGTCGATGTCCGGAAACTCGCGGGAGGCCAGTTCCGAGGCGGAATACACGGACGCGCCGGCTTCCGACACCACCACCTTGGACAGCTTGAGTTCCGGGTAGCGCTTGATGAGGTCGCCCGCCAGCTTGTCGGTCTCGCGGCTGGCGGTGCCGTTGCCGATGGCGATCAGCTCGGCGTTGTGCTTCTGGGCCAGGTGGCGGATGGTGGCGATGGAGGCTTCCCAGTCGCGGCGCGGCTCGTGGGGATAGATGGTGGCGGTGTCCACCAGCTTGCCGGTGCGGTCGATGACGGCCACCTTGACGCCGGTGCGCAGGCCCGGGTCCAGGCCGATGGCGGCGCGGGCGCCGGCCGGCGCGGCCAGCAGCAGGTCGTGCAGGTTGCGGGCGAAGACGCGGATCGCCTCCTCCTCGGCGCGCTCCCGCAGGGCGTTCATGAGCTCCAGCTCCAGGTGCAGGGAGAGCTTCACCATCCAGGCCCAGCGGGCGGAATCCAGCAGCCACTTGTCGGCGGCGCGGCCCTGGTCCTCGATGCCGAAGCGCTTGGCCACCATGGCTTCGCAGGGCGAGGAGCGGGGCGGGTCCTCCAGCTCGGGTTCGGTCTTCACCGACAGGCGCAGCACGTCGGCGTTACGGCCGCGGAACAGGGCCAGGGCCCGGTGGGAGGGAATGTCCTTGATGGCCTCGCGGAAGTCGAACCAGTCGCGGAACTTGGTGACCTCGGCGTCCTGGGAGTTCTCCTTGCCGTCGGCGACCTTCGATACCAGCAGCGCATGCTCGCCCAGGTAGGCGCGCAGGCGCTCCAGCAGGCCGGCGTCCTCGGCGAAGCGCTCCATGAGAATCTGGCGGGCGCCGTCCAGGGCGGCCTTCACGTCGGGCACGTGCTGCTCGGGCGGCTCGGTGGCGGTGTTCACGTACTTGGCCGCCTCGGCCTCGGGCGAGAGCGTGGGGTCGTCCATGAGGGCGTCGGCCAGGGGCTCCAGGCCGGCCTCGCGGGCGATCTGGGCCTTGGTGCGGCGCTTGGGCTTGTAGGGGAGATACAGGTCTTCGAGGCGCTGTTTGGTGTCGGCGTTCTCCACGTCGTTCCGCAGCTCGGGCGTCAGCTTGCCCTGCTCCTCGATGCTCGCCAGCACGGCGGCGCGGCGCTCCTCCAGTTCCCGCAGGTAGGTCAGGCGCTCATCGAGGGCGCGCAGCTGGATGTCGTCGAGCTCGCCGGTGACTTCCTTGCGGTAGCGGGCGATGAAGGGCACGGTGGCGCCCTCGTCGAGGAGCTGGACGGCGGCAACGACCTGTTGCGGACGGACGCCGAGTTCCTCGGCGATGCGGTGTTCGATGGGAGGCAGCATGGGGTGCGCGGGCAGCAAAAAGGGCCGCACTATGCCGGAAGCGGGCAAGCAGCGCAATATTCGTCGTCGATACGGATTCGATCCTGCCGACTGCGCGAAGCGCCAACCCAAGGGGAGGGGCGCCGCAAGGCGCTTCTCCCCTTGGGTTGTAGCTCCCTCTCTCACCCCGGATAGCTACAATCCGACGAGGAACTGTCGCGCTACCGCACCAAGTTGTAGCTCCCTCTCTCACCCCGGATAGCTACAATCATCCGGTCGCCTCGTGCGGGCGCGGCTTACGTTGTAGCTCCCTCTCTCACCCCGGATAGCTACAATCATCCGGTCGCCTCGTGCGGGCGCGGCTTGCGTTGTAGCTCCCTCTCTCACCCCGGATAGCTACAATCCTTTTTTTTTGCGCATATGGCTGCGAGATTGTTGTAGCTCCCTCTCTCACCCCGGATAGCTACAATCAATATACCTCGCCGGTCAGCGGATCGACGCGTTGTAGCTCCCTCTCTCACCCCGGATAGCTACAATCCCGCCGTCGCTACGACCGCCTCAAGAAGCAGTTGTAGCTCCCTCTCTCACCCCGGATAGCTACAATCCGTCCCGCTGCCGGTCGGCGCCAGGTCATTGTTGTAGCTCCCTCTCTCACCCCGGATAGCTACAATCGTCCGGCGGTGCGATGTTCGGACCGGAATAGTTGTAGCTCCCTCTCTCACCCCGGATAGCTACAATCATCAAGGCCAAGACGGTCGATATGGTCAAGGTTGTAGCTCCCTCTCTCACCCCGGATAGCTACAATCGTATCCAAGGACGACAAGGCCAAGGCCAACGTTGTAGCTCCCTCTCTCACCCCGGATAGCTACAATCGCCAACGCGCAAACGTCCAACGAAATCCAGGTTGTAGCTCCCTCTCTCACCCCGGATAGCTACAATCTCGGCCCGAGCCATGCCGAGTAGGCCGGACGTTGTAGCTCCCTCTCTCACCCCGGATAGCTACAATCCTCCGGCGCCGGCAAGACCGCCAACCGCCAGTTGTAGCTCCCTCTCTCACCCCGGATAGCTACAATCTATTGATATGCCCGCAGGCAACTATCGCATGTTGTAGCTCCCTCTCTCACCCCGGATAGCTACAATCACGGTCGATCTTCTGGCCGCCAGCGCCATCGTTGTAGCTCCCTCTCTCACCCCGGATAGCTACAATCAAAACTTGTATCAGTCATGGCGACCCCCTTGTTGTAGCTCCCTCTCTCACCCCGGATAGCTACAATCCATGCTGATCGGAGCTCCTGGCGTGCTGGTGTTGTAGCTCCCTCTCTCACCCCGGATAGCTACAATCTGACCCAGCGCATATCCCCGCCAAACCTCGGTTTGGCGGGGATTCTTTTTTTCGTTCCATTGTCGGGACGGCTTGGTTTCGGCGCTTTATCGGTGTTTTTCCCAGAAATACTTTCGTGACGAATTCCAATGCCGGTCTTGATATGCATACGATTGTATGCATAATGGGCCGCATGAAGCTCACTTGGGACGAAGCGAAGCGCCAGGTCACATTACGGGATCGCGGGATCGACTTTGCGGATGCCAAGCTGGTATTTGCCGGGCCGACTGTCGAGTACGAGGACACCCGCCGCGACTATGGCGAATGCCGCATGATCTGCTTCGGTTTGTTGTCCGATCGCCTGGTGGCGGTGGGCTATGTGGAGCGTGGCGATGGACGCCACATATTTTCGATGAGGAAAGCCAATGACCGCGAAATCGAGCGCTATGCGCAGCTCCTTGAAAAAGATTGACGCGCACACCATTGCGCCGGAGGAGTACGAAGAGATTCCCGAAATGACGGCGGCCGACTTGCAGCGCGCTCGCCTGCGCGTGGCCGGCAAGCCCGCGACACGCCAGGAATTCACCGACGGGGTCAAGGCGCGCGTAGGCAAACAGCGGGTGTCGATCATGCTCGACACCGCGGTCATCGAGTACTTCAAGGCCAAGGCCGGTGCGCGCGGCTACCAGACGCTCATCAATCAGGCCTTGCATCAGGCGATGGACGGCGAGGAAATGGAAGCCACGCTGCGCCGGGTGATTCGCGAGGAACTGGCCCACGGCTGAGGACGTGGCCCTCAGAAAAGCAGCATCTGGGAAACGGAAACCTTCTTCTCCTGGAACAGCGGCATTCCGACCAACAGGCGCATGCCTGCATACTGCTTTTCCGTGACGGTCATGCTGCGCACGGAACCTTCAGGCGGCAGATGCTCGGCTAATCGAGCCAAGTGCTTCTTCTCGGCGTCGATACCGTTGAGGATGCGGCCATACACCGACCATTGGATCATGTCGTAGCCGTCGTTGAGCAGGAACTTGCGGAACTGCACATAGGCGCGCTTCTCGGCCTTCGTCACCATCGGCAGATCGAAGAAGACCAGCAGGCGCATATATCGTCGCGTCTCGACGCCCATGCATCAGCACTCCAGCCGATGCGGCTCCAGACCGATGAGGACGGGTAGCTCCAATTCGTTGCCTCCTTCCTCGAAGACGCGCACCAGGCTTTCCGTTGCGTACTCGATGGCCGAGAGTGCCGACATCCGCCCCTGGGGCATGCCGACATCGACATTCAGCAGAGCCACGAGGGCCGCCTTGTCGGCGGGCAGCAAGTCGCCCTCGGTGGTGGCGGGATGCTTGGCGACATGCAGGTCCACCAGGGGACGGAACGGCTCGATCAGGTCGTCGGCGAGATTGAAGGCGTTCTGCTCGCTGTCATGGAACAGGCCGACGGTCGGGTGCAGGCCATGGGCGACCAGTGCCCGCGCGATGGCGCCGCGCAGCACCGCATAGCCATAGTCGAGGGCGGCATTCGTCCAGCAATCCTCGGCCCGGCGGAAGCCCTGGCCGAACAGTTGCGCGAAATAGAATGCCGCCGCCTGGCCTTCGAGGTTCTCGCTGTCGCCGGAGCGCACGCGCCGCACATAGGAATCCAGACGGTCCCAGCCGTCCTTGCCGCACAGCCGCAGGCAGGCGGCCTGGTTGGCGATCTTGCGCCGGACGACGGTGGCCCAGACTTGCTTCGCCAGCGGTCGGGCGATATCGAGTTGCTTGCGCATCATGCGCGTGGTGCGCGAGTGGGATAGGAAAGGCAGGAACACACCGGCCGGCTGGTGATTGTTGCCGGTGGCGTAGAGCCCGATGCCGTACTCGGCGCAGGCCGAGAGCACCGGATGGGTGAGGGTGATCTCCCGATGGTTGAGGACGATCACGGCGATGTCCTCGAATGGTACGAAGGCCGTTTCTTCCTGCTCAATGGCGAGGGAGTAATGCTCCCGCCGCAGCTTGGCGGGGCGGGAGATCATTACGCTACGCCAGGCCACGACGCTCTTCCATTGGAGCAGGGTAGATGTGGCCGAGGACGTCGACGTGAAATTTCTCAAGACTTGCCGCCATCTTGACGCCGATGCCTTCGATCAATCCAAGTTTGTCATTTGGAATGGCTTTCCCAGGATTCTTCTTCGAAAAGGCGAGGCTGGCCGTTTTTTCTCCATGGGCGTAGCGGTCCTGTAAAGCGATATTGATTGCCGCAGTTCCCGAGTGACAGCTGCGGTAGTAACCGAGCACCGAATCCCCGGAACGCTGGGTAATCTTCACAAGATCGTTGGCGTGTAGGGAGAACAGAAAATCGAAGCTCTCGTCGATGAGTGTCCACTCCGCCTCATCCTTGAACGCCACAATCGCCCGATTCGGCAACTCCTTAGCCACCGCATGGTGCACATACACCGGCACCAGATGGAACTTGCCGTCCTTCTTGTGTCTGAACACATCCACCCGCAGCATGGTGTCGTTCTTGGCGATGCCGCCCCGAATCGGGATGCCGGACAGCTTGTCGATAACCAGCGTCACCGTGCGCACTATTGGGCCGGTCGGGTTGCCGTCCCGGTCGGGTTTGCGCAGCGGATTGTCGGAGGGGAAAGCCTTGTCGCCCTTGCCGCCATGGACCTCCAGGCGGGCGCGGATGGCGGCATAGAGCTTCTCGTTGCGGTGCGGGTCGATCAGCTTGTCGAGGTCGGCAAGCTTCAGGTTGGCAAGGGGCACTTTCTGCGTGACGCCGCCTTGTATCTTCAGACGTTCCGGCTGGGCGTAAATGGTGTCCTTGTGTGCGGCGCCGCCGTTGCGCCGCTGCGGTGCGCGGGACACGAACAGGGGGCGGACGGCGGCCAGCGTCTCCTGTGGGTAGGTGCCGAACATTCCCAGTCGCTCGCGCAGTTCGTGGCCATCGTCGATGCCTAGGCGGGCCTCCAGCTCGGCGCGGAAATGAGGCCAGGGATCGGGGAAGTGGTTGTGCAGTTGCTGGTACTTTGCCGGATCGACGATTTCGCCGGTTGCCGGGTCGGGGAACCCGTCCTGGACCTTGGCGAGTTCCTTGGTGCGTGCGTAATCGCCCAGGCGTTTGACCATGCCGTGGCTGCATGCCGCCACCACGGCGGCGTCGAGGGCGTGGTGGCGGTCGCTGTCGCTGCGCACCTTCAGCAGGCCCCAGCGGGCGCGCAGGAATGCCGTGGTCTGGCCGTTGAGTAGAACACAACGCTTGGCGGTCGTTCCATCGGCACCGACCGCTAGTTTCAGGTGGCGCTCGACATAGTTCTTGAAGAAGCGGCAGATGTAGCGTGTGTCATTGAGGTTGCGGTCGCGGAATTCCTCCGCTGCCTTGTCGCCGAAGTCCTTGCGCAGCAGGCGTGTTCGTTTGGCGAGGCGATAGCTCTTGTTTGATTCGACGAAGGCGACGTAGCTGCGCCAGCGTTCGCCGTTCTCGCCGCCGGCGAACGATGTCAGGTATTCGTAAGCGGTGCGGTTGCCCTTGTTGCGGTTCTCTTCGGTCAGCACCAGCACCTTGTTGTTCTTGCCGTCGTCGTAGCTGCGCGAGTAAGGCAGGGCATGATCCACCTCCGCGTAGCCGATGTCGCGCAGTACGCGGTGCAGATCGAGGGGCTTTAGCGAATAGGCGCACTTGCCTTGCTGCTCGCGATAAAGCTGGAACTTCTCGAACTCCCGCCCCTTGGCCGGCATATCGAATTCTGCTGCAAAGGCGGCCTTGTCCTTGTCGTTGCGCTCCCGGTATTCGTCTTGCGCCCTTTTGACCTTGTTGCGCTCGTCGAGGGGTCGGGAGAGATCGCGTGCCATCTCGATATGCACGGCAGCGGGGGAGCCGTAGGTGCGTACCAGGGCATTCAGCACCTTGCGCGCCTGGTTGAGGGCGCGCAGCACCACCGGGTTGCGTGGCACGTCGAGCTTCTCGTCGAAGACCATGCGCCCATCCTTGTCGCGGCCCGAATAGAGCGGCGGCAGATAGGTTTGGTCGCCGGTTCCCGCTTCCTGCAACTGGCTGTGGTGATAGCCGGCCGCCGCGCAGGCCTCGTCGTAGCGCAGTCCGGCTTCCATATGAGGCACGATCTTGCGCAGGGCTTTGAGGGAGAGGTTGTGGAAGGTGTCGAAGCTGATTTCCGCGAGCGCTGCGACCATCTTTTCGCCGCCCGGCAGGTTCAACTTGCGTAGTTCGGCTTCCACCTCGTCGCCGTCCTTGAAGACGGACAGCACGCGCCCGATCTCGTCGAGCAAGGTCGGGTCGCCGCCGGTCGCGGCGCCGGCCATGCCTTCCCATTCGGTTTCGAGGCGCTGGTCCTTGAGCGTCTTCCTCAGCTCCTGCCAGGCAGGGAGCTTCACCAGTCGTTCCGACTCCGGGTCCTTCGGTTTGGCCTCGTCGAGCTGCTTGCCGGCGGGATAGTTCAGTCCGGCGAACCGGAACGTTTCAGGCAGCAAGCCTGCCTTGGTCAGGGCGGCGCGCAACTGCTTGTAGGTGAAGTCGCTCGCCTGCTTGTAGGGCAGCGGCAAGGCTAGGAGACGTTCCTGATCGTTGAGCGGTCGCGTCGTGCCGTCGATAACGATGCGCAGGTTGTTGAGTCGCGTCAGCCAGACGTGGCGCTCGGCAGTGAAACTGGCCTTGGGAGCGCGGTATTCCGACTTCTCGAAAGTACATCTGCCCAGCATCTTGAGCAGATCGGCGCCTGCCAGGGGCGGCTTTTGTTCCCAGAAGAGTCCGCTCTTGTGGTCGCCGCTACCGAGAACGGCGGTTTCGACTTCTACCCCGGCATATGGGTTGCCGAGTTCTCGTTGGCGTTGGAACAGCAGCGCAAGCTCCTTGCCTAGCAGAATGCGGGAAAGTGCCTTCCCATAATCGCCCTGCTTGTTGCGCTGGGCATCGGGGAATTCGGCCAGCACCATTTCCGCCGCGCTGCGGTAATTCTTCTCGGCCATGCGGTGCTGCGTGTCGGCCAGGCCTTTCTTGACCCGGCCGCTTTCGCCCTTGGCGTCGCCCTCCGCCTTTTTCTCTTCGGCGCGGCTGATCCAGTGGAAGCCCCGGTGTTTGCACAAGTGATAGATCACCCGCGCCCACTCTTCGTTGTCGAGGCGCCGGTCGAGACCCTCCACGCGCAGGCGCCAGGGCGAAACCGCTGAAGGCGCTTTCACGTCGCCGATATTCGCGATCAGCCCGGTACGTTTGAGCAATCGCGCCAGCTTGGTGAGTCGCCAGGCCCGGCGGCGCAGGCGGCGGCGCATCAAGCGTGCGGTGCGCCGCGCGAGATTCAGCGATTCCCCTTCCTTTGCGGTTTCCGCTTTGTCGAAGCACCGTACGCCAAGATCGACAATCCGGTTCTCGCCGAGAACGCACCAGCCCACCGAGGCGATACCGATATCGAAACCGAACGTCAGTGGTTCAAGAGTCTTGCCCGCCATGCCATCCTCCCGCATAATCCTCCCCGTTGTGGCTATCCGGGGTGAGAGCCGTTGCTACAATAAAGAATCGAAAGATTCTGTATCCAGGCCCGACGGGGAAACCCGTCGGGCCTTTCCTTTATGCGGCTGGACTATGCCCTGCCAGAGGCATTATTGCAATTGGCATTCCCGGGATGCCCGGCGTTTTCCGGGCCGGACTTCCGGGTGCGGGGTCAGTTCAGGGTGCGGGCGAGGGCGATGCGGTATTCGCGGACGAGGGCCTCGTGCTCGGGCTGGGCGCCCAGCAGAGTGAACAAGGTCAGCATGGTCTTGCGGCCGGCCTCGTCCTGCCATTTGCGGTCGCGGCGCACGATTTCCATCAGGTTTTCCAGGGCGCCCTTGTAGTCCTGGGCCAGGGCCAGGGTGTTGGCCAGGGCCAGGCGGCTTTCCAGGTCGGCGGGGTCGGCCGCCACGCGGGTGCGCAGGGTGTCCGCATCGGCACCGCCGCCGGCGGCGGAGAGCTGCAGCCGGGCCTGCAGGGATTCGACGCGGGCCCGGTCGCGGGCCTGATCGGTGATGAGGTCGATGGCCTGGCGGGCTTCGGCTACGGCGCCCGCCGCGAGCTGGACTTCCACGCTGTCGAGCAGGGCCGCCTCGTTGCCCGGGTCCAGGTCCAGGGCTTCGCCCAGCAGACGCAGGGCGGTGGCCTGGTCGCCGCGGGCGTGGGCCGCCATGGCCTCCATGCGCAGCGGTTCGGCGGGGGAGGGGATCAGGCGGGTGAGGAATTCCCGCACCTGGGCTTCGGGCAGGGCGCCGGTGAATTCGTCCACCATCTGGCCGTTCACGAAGGCCTTGACGGCCGGGATGCCGCGCACGCCCCAGCGGGCGGCCAGTTCCTGGTTCTCGTCGGAATTGACCTTGGCGAGGGTGAAACGGCCGCCGTATTCGGCGGCGAGTTTTTCGAGGACGGGCTTGAGGATGCGGCAGGGCTGGCACCAGGCGGCCCAGAAATCCACCAGCACCGGGGCCCGGTGGGAGGCGGCGATCACTTTTTCTTCGAAATCGGCGACGCTGACGTCATAGGCGTTGGCGGTCATGGGGTTCTCCGGGTGGGATCTTGCGTATCTGCGGCCGGGGCGGCGGGAATCAAGTCCGGTCCTGGCCCAGTTGGGGGAACTGGCAGGACAGCACCAGCAGGAGGGCATCGTCCTGGGTCAGGGGTTTGTACAGGTAGTCGTCGAAGCGGTCTTCGCCGACCATCCGGTTCAGGTCGTGGCGCGAGTACGAAGACAGGGAGACGATGCGGGCCCGGCTGCCGCCGGCGCGGATGCGGCGGGCGGCTTCGATGCCGTCGATGCCGGGCAGGTCGATGTCCATCAGGATCAGGTCGAAGTCGCGGCCGGCCGCCAGCTGGACCGCCTCGGCGCCGTCCGCGGCGAAGGCCAGGGTGCAGCCCAGCTTGCGCAGCGCCTGCTCGCTGGCCTTGCGGTGGAGGGCATCGTCCTCGACGATCAGCACCCGCAAGGTGCTGGCGACGGCGAGGATGGCGTCGGGGGCGACGATCTCCGATTCCGCGGCCAGGGGCAGGCTGAAGCGGAAGGTGGCGCCCTGGCCGGGCGTGCTTTCCGCCTCGATGGTGCCGCCGTTCTTCTCGACGAATTCCTTGCACAGGACCAGGCCGAGGCCGGTGCCCGATTCGTTGCGGGTGCCGGGGGAGGACTGGGGTTTCACGTCCAGGCGGAAGATGTCCTGCAGCACTTCGGGATTCATGCCGATGCCGGTGTCGACGATGGCGATGCGGCAATGGCCGTCCTGCCGTTCGAGGCGGGCCCGCACGCTGCCGCCGCTGTCGGTGAACTTGAGGGCGTTGTGGACCAGGTTGCGCAGGATGGTATGGACCATGGCCGGATCGGCGTACGCCCAGCAGGGTTCGTAGATGCCGAGGTCCAGCTTGACGCCCTTGTTCCTGGCCTGGACGGCGAACAGCTCCTGGGTTTCCGCCAGCAGGCGGGGAATATCCACGGCCACGGGCCGGAAGTCGATTTCGCCGCGCTGGCTGCGGGCCCAGGTCAGCAGTTCCTCCAGGAAGGTCTGGGTGTTCCGCGTCGAGGCGCGGACGATCTCCAGGGTTTCCGGCGTCAGGTCCTTGGGTGCCATGACCGGGCCGTTGAACAGGGCCGCCAGGCCGCCGATGGGGCCGCGCAGGTCGTGGGCGACGATGGCGAAGAACTTGTCCTTGATGGCGTTGGCCTCGCTGAGTTCCCGCGTGCGCTGGGCGACGGTTTCCTCCAGTTGCCGCGCGTAGGAGCGGCCGGCCTCGATGAGTTCGGCCTTGGCCCGGTCGGCCTCGGCGCGCGAGAGCCGCAGGCGGTCGGCCAGGGCCAGGGACAGCAACACGGCATCGATCAGCATGCCGAAGTCCACCGCCCGGTAGGCGGCGAAGGAGTAGGGGACGAGGCCGGCCACGGTGCCGGCGGTGACGAAGGAGCCGATGAAGCCCGCCGTGGTGGCGGTGAGGAAGAAGCGGGCGGCCCGGTTGCCCTGCCGCAGGGAGGCCAGACCCAGCAGCAATACGAAGGGCGAATAGGGGACGACCCAGAGGATGGCGCTGGAGACGTGGAGGCCGTAGTCGCCGCTGAGCGCGGTGAGAAGGCTGGAGGCGGCGATGGCGAGGCCGAAGCCGACCGCCCAGCGGTGGAGCCGGGGCAGCTTCGTGCGCAGTTCGAGGAAGTTGATGGCGAAGAGGACGCCGGTCAGTATGAACAGGTAGATGAAGGTGGAGTGGGCCCAGTTGCCCCAGGCGGGGGAGTCGGGCCACAGGAGCGGGAAGAGGTGGCCGTTGTAGGTGGAGTGGGCGAGGATGAAGGCCGCCAGGTAAGCGACATAGGTCCCATAGACGGATTCGCGCACCGAGAAGAACAGCACCAGGTTGAACAGCAGCAGGGCCGCCATGGCGCCGTAGAGGAAGCCGAAATACCTGCTCTCGCCGGCGTCCGCCGCGAAGAAGGCGCTCTTCTCCCACAGGGTCATGTTCACGAGGAAGGGGTCGCGGGTCTGGGCGCGCACCAGCAGCTGGCTGCGGCCCGGCGGCAGGTCCAGTTCGACGTTGATCTGGCGGTGGGCGAGGGCGCGGCGGGAAAAGGCCAGGCGGTCGCCGGCGATCTGCTGGTGGATCGTGCCGTCGGGGCGGACCAGGGTGATGCGGACGTCGTCCAGCCAGGTCGGGGTGAAGGCGAGGAGCCGTTGCAGCGAACGGTCGGTGGGATTCTCGACGACCACGGCGAACCAATAGGTGGCCCGGCTGAAGCCGAAGCTGGCGGTGCGGTGGCTTTCGGCCAGGGCCGGCAGGTCCGGCCGGCCCATCAGGTCGGCGACGGTCAGGCGGCCTTCGGGGTCCCGCAGGATGCGGGCGGCGGGAACCAGCGGCGCTTCGGTCGTGGCGGCGGCGACGACGGCCTCCGTCGCGGCGGAGGCAAGACCAGCCCAGGCGCCGAGCCAGACGGCCAGCAGTATTCCGAGGACGGTATAGCGCAATCGCATGGGGTTCGGCTGTTCTATTTTTTCGCGCCGGCGCATCCAGGGGCCGGCGGCTATGCGGGTGCCCGGCAGGCGTTCGGCGGGGCCTGGGCGGGAGCGGCATCGGCCATGATGCCGCGGGGCCCGCAGCTTACTCCCATCGGCGGCTTCTTGGCAAAGACCGCCGTCAAACTGTGCTTGTCTTACCCGATCAGGCGGTCGTAATCGGCGTGGCTGCCGATCCAGAACCACTGGATGCCTTTCGCCACCGGAACGCCGAGGGCGCGGTAGTGGAGTCCTATCCGCACGCTGCGGAAGCGGCCGGAGAGAATCGGCTTGAATTGCAGGGACGGGTGCGCCGGGTCGTGCTTGAGTACCGCGTAGTTCCGTTCGGCCAGGCGTCGGATGTCAGCGGGTAGCGTGTCGAAGCACTGCCAGAATCGATTGGAGGCGAAATGCCTCAAAGCTCGCGTGCCTGGCCGGCGTCATATTCGGCGACGGCTTCGGCGACCAGCGCATCGAGTTTTCCTGCCGCTGCGTCTGCCTCGATCTGCTTGTCCCAGGCAGCCGCATCGAACTCGGCAAACCAGCGCCGGAACTCGGCGAGATCGGCAGGCGGCAGTTGCCGGATCGCAGTTTCGATAGCCTCGACGGACGACATGGCAAGCTCCGGAATCCATTGACGCGGCGAGCATAGCCCCACGAAAGGCGGGTGGTCAAGGCGGAACGTGGCGGGTGTAAGGTAGCGCCGCCGCTCCGGCCGGGAATGGCGACTTGTTCCCGTCCGGCAGGGCGGGCCGGCCCGGCGCGGCAGGTATAATCCCCGCCTCTCGCCGACCCCGGTTTTCCTCCCCGCCCCATCATGGCCGAAATCCTCAAGCTGCGCGGCGCTGCCGCCTTTTCCGCCTCCCGTCTCGCCCGCCTGACCGAACAGGCCCGTACGGCCGTTCCCGGCCTGGCCACCCTGGCGGCGGAGCACTGGTATTTCGTCGAGGTGAAAGAGCCCCTGGGGACGGAAGAGCTGGATCGGCTCAAGGATCTGCTGGGCATTCCCGCCACCCTGCCGGCGGCGCCGGCCGGCGATCTGCTGCTGGTGACGCCGCGCCTGGGCACGATTTCGCCCTGGTCCTCCAAGGCCACGGACATCGCCCGCAACTGCGGTTTCGCCAAGGTGGTCCGCGTCGAGCGCGGCACCGCTTTCCACGCCGCCGGCGCCCGGCTGGACCGGGCGGCCCTGGCCGCGAAGCTCCACGACCGCATGACCGAATCGGTGCTGGACGGCGTGGACGATGCCGCCCGGCTGTTCCGCCATGTCCAGCCCCAGCCCCTGACGACGGTGGACGTGCTCGCCGGCGGCCGGGCCGCCCTGGTGGCCGCCAACGCCGAACTGGGCCTGGCCCTCTCGGACGACGAGATCGACTACCTGGTCGAGAACTTCGGCAAGGTGAAGCGCAATCCCACCGACGTGGAGCTCATGATGTTCGCCCAGGCGAACTCCGAGCACTGCCGCCACAAGATATTCAACGCCTCCTGGGAGGTCGGCGGCGAGCAGCAGCCCCTGTCCCTGTTCGGCATGATCCGCGAATCCCACAAGGCCCATCCGGAAGGCACGGTGGTCGCCTATTCGGACAATGCGGCGGTGATCGAGGGCGCGAAGATCAAGCGCTTCTTCCCCGGCAGGGACGGCGCCTACGGCTATGTGGAAGACACCACCCACATCCTCGCCAAGGTGGAGACCCACAACCACCCGACGGCCATTTCCCCCTTCCCCGGCGCCGCTACCGGCTCCGGCGGCGAGATCCGCGACGAGGGCGCCACGGGGCGCGGCTCCAAGCCCAAGGCCGGCCTGTGCGGCTTCTCGGTCTCGGACCTCAACATCCCCGGCTACGCCCAGCCCTGGGAGTCCCAGTACGGCAAGCCCGAGCGCATCGCCTCGGCGCTGGACATCATGATCGAAGGCCCCATCGGTGCAGCGGCCTTCAACAACGAATTCGGCCGGCCCAACCTGGCCGGCTACTTCCGCAGCTTCGAGCAGGAATTCGCGGGGGAGATGCGCGGCTACCACAAGCCCATCATGATCGCCGGCGGCGTCGGCAACATCGCCGACAGCCACTCCTTCAAGATCGAGTTCAAGCCCGGCACCCTGCTGATCCAGTTGGGCGGCCCCGGCATGCTGATCGGCCTGGGCGGCGGCGCCGCATCGAGCATGACCACGGGCACCAACACCGCCGATCTGGACTTCGCCTCCGTGCAGCGCGGCAATCCGGAAATCCAGCGCCGCGCCCAGGAGGTCATCGACCGCTGCTGGCAGATGGGCGACGACAACCCCATTCTCGCCATCCACGACGTGGGCGCCGGCGGCATCTCCAACGCCATGCCCGAGCTGGCCCACGGCGCCGGCTGCGGCGCCAACTTCGACCTGCGCGCCGTGCCTTCCGAGGAGCCGGGCATGTCGCCCCGCGAGATCTGGTGCAACGAGGCCCAGGAGCGCTACGTGCTGGCCATCGCGCCCGAGCGCCTGGCCGAGTTCCAGGCTATGTGCGAGCGGGAGCGCTGCCCCTTCGCCGTCCTTGGCGAGGCGACCGGCGACGGCCAGCTTCTCGTGCGCGATCCCCACTTCGGCAACAAGCCGGTGGACATGGACATGGAAGTGCTGCTCGGCAAGCCGCCGCGCATGCACCGCAAGGCCGAGCGCATCGCCCGCGCCGTGCCGGCCCTGGAAGTGGGCGGCATCGACCTCAAGGAGGCGGCGATTCGCGTGCTGCGCCTGCCGGCGGTGGCGGCCAAGAACTTCCTCATCACCATCGGCGACCGCACGGTGGGCGGCATGACGGCCCGCGACCAGTTCGTCGGCCCCTGGCAGGTGCCGGTGGCCGACGTGGCCGTGACGACCATGGGCTACGACACCAATCTGGGCGAGTGCTTCGCCATGGGCGAGCGCACGCCGGTGGCCCTGCTCGACGCACCGGCCTCGGGCCGCATGGCGGTGGGCGAGGCGATCACCAACATCGCCGCCGCCGACATCGGCAGTCTTGCTAAGATCAAGCTGTCGGCCAACTGGATGGCCGCCGCCGGCCACGGCCATGAGGACGCGGCCCTGTTCGATACGGTGAAGACCGTGGGCCTGGAGTTCTGCCCCGAGCTGGGCATCTCCATTCCCGTCGGCAAGGATTCCCTTTCCATGCGCACGCGCTGGGAGGAGGGCGGACGCCAGAAGCAGGTGACGGCGCCCCTGTCGCTGATCGTCACGGCCTTCGCCCCCTGCGCCGACGTGCGCCGCACCCTGACGCCGGAACTGCGCCGCGACGCCGATGTGGGCGAGACCGAACTGATCCTCGTCGATCTCGGCGCCGGCAGGAACCGCCTCGGCGGCTCCGCCCTGGCCCAGGTCTACGGCGTCAGCGGCAACGATGCGCCGGATGCGGACACCGTCCTGCTCAAGGCCTTCTTCGACGCGATCCAGCGCCTCGGCCGGGAAGGCCGGCTCCTCGCTTACCACGACCGTTCCGACGGCGGCCTGTTCGCCACCGCCTGCGAAATGGCCTTCGCCGCCCACGTCGGCGTGTCCCTGAATCTGGACGCCCTCTGCTACGACGAGCTGATGAACGATGTGGACGGCATCGAGCGCTTCCCCGAGATGGTGGATGGCCGCATGCGCGACCGCCTTGTCGCCGCTCTATTCAACGAGGAACTGGGCGCCGTGCTGCAGGTGAAGCGGGACGACCGGCCGGCCGTCATGGCCGCCCTGCGGGACGCGGGCCTGGGGGCCTGCAGCCACATGATCGGCACTCTCAATACCAAGGACGAGATCCGCATCTGGCGCAACGCCAAGCTGGCGTTCGGCGCCCCCCGCGTCGAACTGCAGTCCGTCTGGGCCGAGACCAGCTACCGCATCGCCCGCCTGCGGGACGACGCCGACTGCGCCCGGGAGGAATTCGAGGCGGTGCAGGATGCCGCCGATCCGGGCCTCACGGCCCATTTGACGTTTGCCTTTGGGGGTGACTCCCCCGCCCCAGGGGCGGGGGCAGGGGGGTGGGGGGCCAGTGGACCCGCCGTTTTGGGTCAAAGACCCAAAATGGCGATCCTGCGGGAGCAGGGCGTGAACGGCCAGGTGGAGATGGCCGCCGCCTTCGACCGGGCCGGCTTCGCCAGCGTGGACGTGCACATGTCCGACCTCCAGGCCGGCCGCGTGAAGCTCGCCGACTTCAAGGGCCTGGTGGCCTGCGGCGGCTTCTCCTACGGCGACGTGCTCGGCGCCGGCCAGGGCTGGGCCAAGTCCATCCTCTTCAACGATCGCCTGCGCGACGAGTTCGCCGCCTTCTTCAAGCGCGCCGACACCTTCGCCCTGGGCGTCTGCAACGGCTGCCAGATGATGAGCAACCTGGCCTCCATCATCCCCGGTGCCGGGCACTGGCCCACCTTCCACCGCAACCGCAGCGAGCAGTTCGAGGCCCGCTTCGTCATGGTGGAGATTCCCGAATCGCCGTCCATCTTCCTCGCCGGCATGGCCGGGTCGAAGCTGCCCATCGTCGTGTCCCACGGCGAGGGGCGTGCCGTGTTCGCCGCCGGCGCCCAGGACCAGGCCCTCGTGGCCCTGCGCTACGTGGACAACCGGGGCGCGGTGGCGATGCGCTATCCGTTCAACCCTAATGGTTCGCCGGACGGCATCACCGGCGTCACCACGGCCGACGGCCGCTTCACCATCATGATGCCCCACCCGGAGCGCATCTTCCGCACGGTGCAGATGTCCTGGCATCCGCAGGGCTGGGGCGAGGATTCGCCATGGATGACCATGTTCCGCAATGCGCGGAAGTGGGTGGGCTGAGGGCTGCTCGATACCGCGCCGTCAGGCCGGCGGCGGCAGCCTCAGTTCGCCGGTGCGGATGGCGGCGGCCAGATCCTCGGGTTTCATGGGCTTGCCGAACAGATAGCCCTGGAAGATGTCGCAGCCGATGGAGGCCAGGTAGTCGCGCTGTGCGGCGGTTTCCACGCCTTCGGCGAGCACCTGCATTTCCAGGTGGTGGCCGAGGGAGACCACCGTGTTGGCGATGGCCCGGTCGTCCTTGCTCTCCTCCAGGTCGATGACGAAGGCCCGGTCCAGCTTGAGGCGGTCGAGAGGAAAGGTCTTCAGGTAGGCCAGGGACGAATAGCCGGTGCCGAAGTCGTCCAGGGCCAGCTTGAGCCCCATGGCGCGCAGGCCGCGCATGATGTCGGCGGCGCCGGCGGGATCGTTCATCAGCAGGCCCTCGGTGATCTCCAGTTCCAGCAACCGGGCCGGCAGGCCGGTTTCGTCGAGGATCGTCTGGACCACCGTCATCAGGTCTTCGCGTACGAACTGGCGCGCCGAGAGGTTCACCGCCACGGGGATGTCGGCGCCGAATCTCGTGCGCCAGGCCTGGGCCTGGCGGCAGGATTCCCGCAGCACCCATTCGCCGATGGGAACGATGAGCCCGGTGGTCTCCGCGATGGGAATGAACTGGACCGGGGAAACCGGCCCCAGCTGCGGGCTGTGCCAGCGCAGCAGGGCTTCGACGCCGACGAGCAGGCCGCTGCGGGCATCCACCTGGGGCTGGTAGACCACGCTGAGTTCGCCATGCTCCAGGGCCTGGCGCATCATCTGCTCCAGGGCCAGCAGCTTGGCGCCGGCGGAGTTCATCTCCTTCGAATAGAAGGCGTAGCTGGCGCCCCCCTGGTCGCGCGCCGCATGGAGGGCCGATTCGGCGTTCTGGAGCAGGCCGCGGGTCTCGGCACCGTCGTTGGGGAAGAGGGCGATGCCCACGCTGATGGAGAGGCTGAAGCTCTGGGCACTGGTGTCCAGGGGCGTGGCGAAGGCGGCCAGCAGGTTCTCGCAATAGGTGCCGATCTCGCCGGGGTCCGACAGGTCGTTGAGCAGGATGGAGAAGTGATTGCCGCTGGGGCGGGCCGCCACGTCGTGGCGGCGGACCAGGCGCTTGATGACTTCCGCGGCCGCCACCAGCACCTCGTCGCCGACGGTGTGGCCGAAGGACTCGTTGATGGTCTTGAAGCGGTCGAGGCCGATGTCGAGTACGGCGAAACGTCCGGCGGTGCGGCGGGCGTTCGCCACCGCCTGGTCCACCGCCGAATGCCAGGCCTCCCGGTTGGGCAGTCCCGTAAGCGGGTCGAAGGTGCGCAGTTCCTCCAGCAGTTTCTCGGTTTCCTTGAACTTGCTGAGGTCCACCGTCATGGCGATGAAGTGGCTGATGGCGCCGCGGCCGTCCTTCACCGTGGCGATGGAGAGCAGCGCCGGATAGAGGCTGCCGTTCTTGCGGCGGTTCCAGATTTCCCCTTCCCAACTGCCGCTGCGCAGCAGCTTGTCCCACATGGCCTCGTAAAACTTGCCGTCGTGGCGGCCGGACTTGAACAGGCGCGGATTCTGGCCCAGCACCTCGGCGCGGCCGTAGCCGCTGATGCGGCTGAAGGCCGGGTTCACGTCGATGATGTTGGCTTCGGCGTCGGCGATGATGATGGATTCGACGCTGTTGTCGAAGACCTCGGCGGCCAGATGCAGGTTCTTCTCGGCGAGTTCCTTGCCGCGCCAGATCTGCAGCATGAGGACGCCGGCCAGGGCGAAGGAGGCCAGGATGGTCAGGGCGTTCACCACCAGCGCCCGCCATGCCTGGGCTTCCAGGGTCCTGGCGCTGTTCATCAGATGATCGCTGAGGGAGCGTTCGAAGGCGCTCATGGCATCGATCTTCTCGCTGGCGAGGGCGAACCAGAGTTCCGAGCGCGGCAGGGATATCTGCGGCTTCTCGCCGCTGGCGCCAACGGCGACGATGAGGCGGCGAATCCGCTCCGCCTGGGCGATGTGGGGTTGCTGCAGGATGTCCTGGAAGCGTGTCCTGGCGTCCGGCTCCGATAGCTGGAGAAAGCTGTCGACGCTCGCTTGCTCGACGGCCTTGATGCGGTGATAGGCGTTCAGGCGCAGGGGGCCGAAGTCGGCGTTCGCCAGCATGGCCGTGATGAGGGCCCGTTCCTGTCCCGCCATCTCCTTGGCCTGGAGGAAAAACACGAAGGCCATCTGGCGCCGGATGATCCAGCCTACCTGGCCGACGCTCATGGTCGCCAGCAGGTGGTCGAACATGTGGTCGATCACTTGGCTGTAGCGGTCTACCGTCGCCTCGCGCGACATGCGCAGTTCGTCGATGCCCCGGCGCAGGGCCACCAGTCCATCCACCTCGGCCAGGGAGCCGAAGCTCAGGCGGGCGAGGACATCGGCCTCCTTCGGCAGCCTGACCGCAGTCTTTTGCAGCAGGGCGGCGGCGGCATCGGTGGCCCGGCGCTGCTCGCCGATCTCGTAAAGGAACTTGCGGCCCGACGAGGCGATGAAGCCGCTCGACATGCCCCGTTCCTTCTGCAATTCGTGGATCAGCTTGCTGAAGGCGACGCTGGTTTCCGTCCAGGCGCTGATGAGGACGGCGTTGCGCCGTTCCTCCACCTTCTCCCGCAGGTTGATGGCGGCGAAGTACGACAGGGCCAGGAAAAAGGCCACCAGCACCCACAAGGCGTGGCGCTTGATGTCATGGAGATGCTGGGTGCGGGGCTGGGGCACGGTGCATGGGTTTTCAGATAGACTGGACCGGAATCATATAAGTAAATTCCTGCGCCGAAACCCGACTGCATCAATTTCCGCAGCGGGAGCGGGCAGTCGTCGGAAGAGAATCCCATGAGTCTGAAATGGTCCACCGCCATGGCCACCGGCGTGCGGCAGATCGATCTGCAGCACCAGGAACTGATCGAGATCATCAACGGGCTGGAAGCCGCCCACGTCGCCGGCGAGACCGGGCGCGCCGTGGCCGAGATACTGCCCAAACTGGCCGCCTACGTCATGTTCCACTTCGGTACCGAAGAGGCCATGATGGCATCTCTGGAGCATGACGGCGGCCATGTGGCGGCCCACATGAACGAGCATCGGGAGTTTGCCGAGCGGATGAAGCAGTTGGCCGGCCGACCGCTTGCGGCAGACGAACTGCCGGGGCTGGTCACCTACCTGAACGGCTGGCTTGTGGGCCACATCATGCACACCGACCGGGAACTGGGAGCCCTGGTTTCCAGGCATGCCGATCCCTAGCCAGCAGCTCAGTTGCAGACTCGGACGTCCTGTCCCAGACGGTTCTTCACCACCGTGCACTTCGGCAGCCGGATCGATGTGTTGGCGATGGTCTGAGTGACGACTGCGGCGGTATTCGCGACAACCCGATTGATGGTGGTACTGGCAGCGGCCAGCGGTCCGGAGCCGCCGATCTGGGCGGCGCCGGCGATGCGTGCCGCCGGGTTCGCGAAGCCGGCAGTCCCGGGCGCCGGATTGTCCACGCGGGCCAGGTAGGCGTCCGTGCGGGCGACGCCACCTGTCGGCGTGACGAGCTGGCTGGTCACGGCCGGGACCGGGCCGCCGCGTTCCGGCGATGGGGTGCCGGGTGCCACCGCCAGCGCTTTCGGCAGTTCTGCGATGACGGCCGGGGAGGCTTCCGGCCGGGATGCAAACGCCGCTTGCTGCGTCTGCAGCGGCAGGCTGCCGGCGGGCGTGCGCATGACGGCTTCGCCGACCTGTACCCGGTTGTAGGTGCCGGGTTCGGCGCGTCCGCCCGGCTTGACCAGGATGGACTCGCCGTCGCCGCGGGTCAGTTGCAGGGTCGATGTCGGCGTGACTACCTCGACGGGACGCGGTACGACGCCCGTTGGCGCATCCACGTTCAGCACCCGGACGTTCCCCTGGTTGAGGTGGAGTACCGTCCGCTCGGTGTTGGCGCCCATGCGCTCCAGCCGCAGTTCGGATTCCGGCCGCGCGCTGACCAGGGCGCCGTCGGGCAACTTGATCTGGGCCAGCACGCCGGGCGGCGTCACCAGCCGGTCGCCGGTCCGCAGCATGTCGCCCTGCTTCGCCGTGCGTTGGTTGCCGCCGGCGTCGATGACGGTGAGGCTGCCGCTGGAAAACAGGACTTGCGCGCCTTCCTGGGCAAAGGCGCCGATGCAGGCCAGTGCTCCCAGGAGCGCTACGGTGTAGTGGCAAGTCGTGTGTCGTTTCATGATCGTGTCCTCCATCGCTGGCCGGCAGGTTGCGTCGGCAAGGGTTCTTAGCGCCTGATGATGGTCGTGTTGGTGGTCGGCGAGGTCGTGGTCGGGGAGATCGGCGGCAGGGTCGTCGGAGAGATCGTCCGTTCCGTCGGGACGATCAGTGGTGCGGTCGGCGCCGTCGGCAACAGCGGACGGTCGGTCGGGGCGGGCAGCGGAACGCGGGTGGACAGGGTGCCTTCCGTGCGGGGGGCATCCGTCCTGCCGCCTTCGTCGGGCCCGCGGTCGATGGCGACAGGCGCCAGCAGAGGTAGCGTCCGGATGGCTGCGGCGGACTTCGTCTGGTCGCCGGTGCGGGGCTCGGCCGGTTCCCGCTTGTCGCCGTCGGCGCCGCGCGTGGCGGGACGGAGCTCGCCTTTTTCGCGCACCGCTTCGCGTGCCTGCTGGCGGGCGGCGGCCTTTTCCTTGGCCGGATCGAGGTTCTTGAAGAAGTCCGGCACGCGCGGCAGCAGCGCTGGGGGCACGACGGCCACCGCCGGGACGAAGCCGACCTGGCCGGGGGCGATGCCGATTTCGCCGCTGGGCGCCCGGATCACGGTCGCTCCGGAGTTCACCTTGTCGTAGGTTCCCGGCGGGGCGATGGGCGTTTCGCCGGGCGGCGGTTCCGGGATGAATACGGGCTCGTGGTCGGTGCCGCGGATGCCGATGGTGGCGGTCGGCGTCGCCACCTTGTAGCGGTCGGGGCTGAGGCTGCCGATGAGCCCGGTGATGGAACGCAGGGCGCCGCGGGCCAGATTGATGAGGACTGCCGATTCCTTGGGGGCCTTCTCGTCGTGACGGTATTGCGCCAGCGTGACGTCGGTGTTGGTGCGCACGGACAGGTAGCCGCCGTCTTCGAGGCGCAGCTGGACGAGGGACTGGTCGCCCGTGACGATGCGGTCGCCGGGGCGGATCTCCGTGCCCCGCGCCAGTTCCCGCTCTTTGCCGGCGGCATCGTAGAGCCGGGCGGTGCCGACGACGGCCTGCACCCGCCCCGCCGTTTCGGCCAATACGCCGGAAGCTGCGCCGAGGGCGGCGATGGTGAAGACAAACAGGCGGAGGATCGGATGGGCGACCATGGGCGGTTCCGTCAGAAATCCTTGCGCAGCATCACCGAGGCGTCGCTGCGGTCGTAGGCGTTGAGGGGGATGTTGCTGCTGTTCTTCGTCAGGGTGACGGTCGTGCGTACCGACCAGCGGTCCTGCAGGGACCAGACCAGGCCCGCCGTCAGGTCCTTGAAGTGGTCGCGGCGCAGGCGGTCGAAATCGGTGTTGACCGTCTTGTAGCGGGCCGGCTGGTAGCCGGCCGTGAGGAAGGAGCCGAGACTCGGGCTGAAGGAATGCTGCAGGGTGCCGCGCAGGGCCCAATGACTCTTGTCGCCGTCGAGACGGCCACCGGTGGCGTCTTCTTCGCCGAAGGACAGGGTCAGTCCGCCGGACGTGCTTGCGGCGAGCGCGCGGACCCAGCCCAGGGAGACGGCGAACAGGTCGAAGTCGTTGCTGCGCTGGGCGAAGGGGATGTACTGGAGCCGCAAGGCCGTGCCGTTTGCCGTCAGCTGGTTCTTTTCGTCGAGGACATAGCGCCAGTCCAGGTTGAGGCCGGTGCTGTCGCGCGTGGCGGAGTTGTCCAGCCAGTAGCGTCCCTTGCTCATGCCGCCGCGCAGGAGATAGCGTCCGCCGGCGTATTGCAGTCCGGCGCGGCCGTCGAGGGTGTAGTTGTCCGCCGCATCGATGGAGGCGTGGCTGCGTCCGCGGTAGTCGCCGCCGACATAGGCGGAGAAACTGTCGTCAAGGGCGTGGTTGAGTTCGGCACCGGCCGCGTAGGCCGTGTAGCGGTTGCCGCGCTTCATGGACTCCGGGCCGAGGTTGACCTGGGTACCGTTGGCATAGTCGATCTGGCTGATCGATGTGGCGGCAAGGACATTGCTGTCGGCGCCGGCGCCGGCTTCGAAGTATCCGGTGACGACGGTCTTCTCGCGGCGGGCCCGCTGCTCGATGGCGGCCATGTACTGCTCGACGGCCGAGCGCAGGTCGGGCGGCAGGTTGGCGAAGGCCAGGACCGACTCGAACTCGATCCTGGCCTTGGCGAGGTCGCCCATCATGTAGAAGGCGCGGCCCATGTCGGCGCGGACGCCCACATAGTCGGGCCGGACGGCGAGAATGCGTTCGTAGATGAAGGTTGCCTTGCTGGGGCGCCCCGTGCCGAGGGAGGCGGTAGCCAGCAGATAATCGTAGGCGAGGTCGCCGGCCAGGGCGGCTTCCAGGGGTTCCAGCAGGGCATAGGCTTCGGCGGCCTTGCCATCGCGCATCAAGGCTTCCGCCTTCGCCAGGCTTGCGCTGTCCGCGCTCGCCGCCAGGGGGAGGCCGAGCAGCCAGCCGGTGATCAGCAGTCGTCGCAGTAGTGGAGTCATGAAGGAAATGCCAAACGGTTATGGATGAACCGATTTTACCGGATCATCCTAGTCCAAACCATTGTGCCGATGGGGATTCCGGCCGGTAAATTTTCTGCAGTCGGCGTTTGTCGACAGGGCTGTCCGGTGGCGCCCTGTCGTCCCCTGTAAAATGGCGGTGCGCACGAAGGCGCATCTGGCGCCTTCGCGTTCCGACTGGTATCCGGCTCCATGGTTTCCGTTGTCCATTCCCTCTCCGACGCCAGCGCCAACGGCGACATCCTTGAACGCCTCTCCAGCGGCCAGGGAGCCGAGGCGCGCGTCCGCATCGCCCGCGCCTTCGATCTCGCCGCCGAACTGTACGGCGAGCGCGCCCTCGGCACCGGCGAGGGCGCCTTTCCCCATGCCGTCGGCACGGCCCTGATCGTCAGCGCCCTCAACCTCGACCTCGACACCCGCATCGCCGCCCTGCTGTTCGCCGCCTACGACAGCCTGGCCGAGGCGAAGGAGAAGCTGACGGCGGATTTCGGCGAGCCGGTGGCGGAACTGGTGCACGGCCTCTACCGCCTCGGCACCCTGCGGCCCCTGACGCGGGCCGCAGCCCTCGGCGCCGCCGAGGTGAAGACCCAGGCCGAGACCCTGCGCAAGATGCTGCTGGCCATGTCCGAGGACATCCGCGTCGTGCTGCTGCGGCTGGCCTCGCGCACCCAGACCCTGCGCTGGCTGACCGACCATCCCGGTCAGGCCCGCGAGGAGACGGCGCGGGAAAGCCTGGAGATCTATGCGCCGCTGGCCAACCGCCTCGGCGTCTGGCAGGTGAAGTGGGAGATCGAGGACCTGTCCTTCCGCTTCATCGAGCCCGACAACTACAAGCGCATCGCCAAGATGCTCGACGAGAAGCGTGCCGAGCGCGAGAGCTTCATCACGTCGGCCGTCGAACGCCTGCAGGCGGAACTGAAGAAGTCCGGCGTCGCCGCTGCCGAGGTCTATGGCCGGCCCAAGCACATCTACAGCATCCGCAACAAGATGCGCGGCAAGGACATCGATTTCGAGAAGGTCTACGACGTGCGCGCCCTGCGCATCGTCGTCGATGACGTGCGCGACTGCTACACCGCCCTGGGCATCGTCCATGCCCTGTGGCAGCCGATCCACGGCGAGTTCGACGACTACATCTCCCACCCGAAGGGCAACTACTACCGCTCCCTGCATACGGCGGTGATGGCCGACGACGGCCGCGCCCTGGAAGTGCAGATCCGCACCCACGAGATGCACCGCCACGCCGAGCTGGGCGTCGCCGCCCACTGGCGCTACAAGGAGGCCGGCGCGCCGGCCAAGGCCGACGGCGCCTACGACGACAAGATCGCCTGGCTGCGCCAGCTGCTGTCCTGGCGCGACGAGATCACCGACTCCGACGCCTGGGTCCAGCAGTTCAAGCGGGCGGCCCTGGACGACACCATCTACGTCATGACGCCCCAGGGCCGCGTCATCGACCTGCCCAAGGGTGCCACGCCGGTCGACTTCGCCTACCGCGTGCATACCGACCTGGGCCACCGTTGCCGCGGCGCCCGCGTGGACGGCCAGCTGGTGCCCCTCAACACGCCGCTCGCCAACGGCCAGCGCATCGAGATCGTCAGCGCCAAGACCGGCGGCCCATCGCGGGACTGGCTCAACCTTTCCCAGGGCTACCTGGCTACGTCGCGGGCGCGGCAGAAGGTCAAGGCCTGGTTCGCCGCCCAGCAGGAGGCGGCCATGCTCGCCGAAGGGCGCGCCTGGCTGACGCGGGAACTTCAGCGGGAAGGCCAGACCCAGGCCAACCTGGAAGACCTGGCCCACAAGCTGGGTTTCAAGAACGCCGACGCCCTCTATCTCGCCGCGGCCCGCAGCGAAATCGGTCCCCATGCGGTCCATGTGGCCCTGCATGGCGAGCCGGCGGCGGCCGAGCCGGAACCCGAGGTCCTCACCAAACGCAGCAAGGTCGGCGACTCCAAGATCCTCATCGTCGGCGTGGACAAGCTGTTGACCCAGATCGGGCGCTGCTGCAAGCCGGTGCCGCCCGACGCCATCGCCGGCTTCGTCACGCGGGGGCGCGGCGTCTCGGTCCATCGGGTGGACTGCGCCAACTTCCGCAACATGGTGGCGCGCAACCCCGAGCGGGTGATCGACGCCCAGTGGGGCGGCCAGCAAACGGGTCTCTACGCCACGGACCTGCTGGTGGAGGCCAACGACCGCCAGGGCCTGCTGCGGGACATCTCCGACGTGTTGTCGAAGGAGAAGATCAACGTCACCGCGGTGAAGACCCAGTCGAAGGGCGGCATCGCCCGCATGGCCTTCACCATCGAACTGCCCGGTCTGGCGCCGCTGCAGCGCGTGATGGCGCTGGTGGGCGAGGTGGCCGGCGTTTCCAGCGTGCGGCGCGGTTAGGTCGGCGGCGGCACGGCCGTGGCCATGTCGGCCAGCAGGGTCTCCTGGACGCAGTTGCGCGGCGTCCGCTTGCTGCGCAGCGGGCGGTACTGGCCGTCGCTCTCCATCTGCCAGGCCTGGCAGTTGTCCGCCAGGTAGGGGCGCAGACCTTCCTTGATGACGCGCTGCTTGAGCTTCTTGTCGAGGATGGGAAAGGCCACCTCGATGCGGCGGAAGAAGTTGCGTTCCATCCAGTCGGCGCTGGACAGATAGAGCTTCTCGGCGCCGTCGGCGAGGAAGTAGAAGATGCGGTGGTGCTCCAGGAAGCGGCCGACGAGGGAGCGCACGCGGATGTTCTCCGACAGGCCCTTGACGCCGGGGCGCAGGGCGCAGACGCCGCGGATGACGAGGTCGATCTCGACGCCGGCCTGGGAGGCTTCGTAGAGGGCCTCGATGATTTCCGGTTCCAGCAGGGAGTTCATCTTGGCGATGATCTGGCCCTTGCGGCCGGCCTTCGCCGCCTCGGTTTCGGCCTGGATGCAGGCGAGGATGTTCGAGTGCAGCGTGAAGGGGGCGCGCCACAGGTGCTTGAGCTCCCCCACCTTGCCCATGCCGGTGATCTGCTTGAAGACTTCGTTTACGTCGGCGGAGATCTCGTCGTTACAGGTGAGCAGGCCGAAATCCGTATAGAAGCGCGTGGTGCGCGGATGGTAGTTGCCGGTGCCCAGGTGCACGTAGCGCCGGTAGCCGTGCTCCTCGCGCCGCAGCACCATGAGCAGCTTGGCGTGGGTCTTGTAGCCGAAGACGCCGTACACCACGTGGGCGCCGACCTCTTCGAGCTGGGTGGCGATGGAGAGGTTGGCCTCCTCGTCGAAGCGGGCCATGAGCTCGATGACGACGGTGACTTCCTTGCCCTTGCGGGCGGCGCGCAGCAGGTGCTCCAGCAACACCGAGTCGGTGCCGGTGCGATAGACGGTCATCTTGATGGCCACCACCGCCGGGTCGTCGGCGGCCTGTTGCAGCAGCTGGATCACCGGGCTGAAGGACTGGAAGGGGTGATGCACGAGGATGTCCTGCTTGCGGATGCTGGCGAAGACGTCGAAGCGCTTGGTCAGCACCTTGGGCAGGCCGGGCTGGAAGGGCACGTACTTGAGGTCGGGGCGCTCCACCATGTCGGGCACCGACATCAGGCGCACCAGGTTCACGATGCCGGGCACTTGGTAAACGTCCTCGGATTCCAGGTTGAACTGCTGACGCAGGAACTCGGCCATGATCTCCGAGCAGTTGTCCGGCACCTCCAGGCGCACGGCATCGCCGAAATGGCGCTGGGGCAGTTCACCCTGGAGGGCGATGCGCAGGTTCTTCACTTCCTCGTCGTCCACCCAGAGGTCGGAGTTGCGCGTGACGCGGAACTGGTCGCAGCCCTTGATCTCCATGCCGGGGAAGACCTCGTGCACGTGCTGGTGCATGATCGATGAGAGGAAGACGAAGCCGTAGTCCACCCCCGTGAGCTTGCGCGGCAGCAGGATCACGCGCGGCAGGGCGCGCGGCGCCTGGACGATGGCGGCGCCGCCGCTGCGGCCGAAGTCGTCCTTGCCCTCGAGTTCGACGGCGAAGTTGAGGCTCTTGTTGAGCACCCGCGGGAAGGGGTGGGCCGGGTCGAGGCCGATGGGCGTCAGCACCGGCATCACCTCGGCGGTGAAGTAGTCGCGTATCCACTCCAGTTGCTGGGGCGTCCATTCGCCGCGGCGCAGGAAGACGATGCCCTCGGCGGCCAGCTTCGGCAGGATGGTCTCGTTGAGCAGGCGGTACTGTTCGGCGATGAGGGCGTGGGCTTCGAGGGCGACGCGGCGGTACACCTCCTCGGGCGGCAGGCCGTCGGCGAGGGAGCTGTGGCTGCCGAGCTTGATCTGCTCCTTGAGGCCGGCGACGCGGATCTCGAAGAACTCGTCCATGTTCGACGAGACGATGCAGAGGAAGCGCAGGCGCTCCAGCAGCGGCACGCGCTCGTCGGCGGCCTGGGCCAGCACGCGGCGGTTGAAGGCCAGCAGCGAGATTTCGCGGTTGATGAAGTGGTCGGACGGATAGCGGCGGTTGGCAGGCATGAGTTCCATCGATCGGTCCGTCTCCGGGGCTGCGGGGGGCGGCCGATTCTCCCCATCGAATATTGCGGAATCATGACAGTACGGCATTCCGCCCCGGTTCCGCAAGTCGCCTGCCGGGCCGGTGCCATGGAATAGAATCGCCGTTCTTTAGGGGAATACGCCTTGGCCTACGAACTCATCGCCGCCGTCGATCTCGGTTCCAACAGTTTCCGCCTGCAGGTGGGGCGCATCGTCGGCAACCAGATCTATCCCCTCGACGGCCTCAAGGAGGCGGTGCGCCTGGCCTCCGGCCTGACGAAGGAAAAGATCCTCGACGGCGCCTCCCAGCTGCGCGGGATCGACGCCCTGGCACGCTTCGGTGAACTGCTGCGGGGCTTCGACGCCGGTGCCGTGCGGGCCGTCGCCACCAATACCCTGCGGGTGGCGAAGAACGCCCCCCAGTTCCTTTCCCAGGCCGAGGCGGCCCTCGGCTTTCCCATCGAGGTCATCGCCGGCCGGGAGGAGGCGCGCCTCATCTATCTCGGCGTTGCCCATACGCTGCCCAATCCCCAGACCCAGCAGCTCGTGGTGGACATCGGCGGCGGCTCCACCGAATTCATCGTCGGCCGCAACTTCCAGCCGCGCCTGCTGGAATCCCTCTACATGGGCTGCGTCAGCTTCTCCCTGCGCCATTTCCCCGGCGGCGCCGTCGGCAAGAAGAGCATGAAGGAGGCCGAGCTGGCGGCGCGCAAGGAGTTGCAGACCATCGTCCATGCCTACCAGGACGCGGGCTGGGAGGAGGCCGTCGGCTCCTCGGGCACGGCCAAGGCCATCGTGGACCTGCTGGAGATGAACGGCTTCAATTCCGGCGGCGCCACCGGCATCACGCGGGAGGGACTGGACCGGCTGCGCGCCCGGCTGGTGGAGGCGGGCAACGCCGCCAAGCTGGCGCTCGAAGGCATGCGTCCCGACCGGGTGCCGGTGCTGGCCGGCGGCGTCGCCATCATGTCCGCCGTGTTCCGCGAGTTCGGCCTGGAGCGCATGACCTTCTCGGAAGGCGCCCTGCGCCTCGGCGTGCTCTACGACCTGCTGGGCCGCTACCACCACGAGGACCTGCGCGAGGCGACTGTGGAACAGTTCATGACCCGCTACGAGGTGGATCGGCGTCAGGCGGCGCGGGTCTCGCGTACCGCCATGCGCCTGCTGGCCGAGCTTGCGCCGGCGGCGGAAGACGGCGGCGATGCCCAGTTCCTGGAATGGGCGGCCCGTCTTCATGAGATCGGTATCTCCGTGGCCCATTCCAGCTACCACAAGCACAGCGCCTACATCCTCGACAACGCCGACATGCCGGGCTTCTCGAAGCGGGACCAGCAGCGGCTGGCGCGCATCGTCCTCGCCCATCGCGGCAAGCTGGAGCGGGTGCAGGCGACGACGCGGGAGGCGGCCGACTGGAAGCTGATCTTCGCCCTGCGCATCGCCGCCCTGCTGCACCGCTCCCGCGACGACGGCGTCGAGGCCCCGCTGACGGCGGCGGTGACGGCCAAGGGCTTCGAGCTTGCCGTGGATACCGACTGGCTCGAAGCCTCGCCCCTGACCGCCGCCGCCCTGGCGGACGAAGCCGGCCAGTGGGCGGCCCTCGGCTCCGACCTGCGGCTGCGCAAGCGGCGATGAAGCCTCCACCGCGATGACCGGCGCCGCTTCCCTGTCCCCGAAGGAGCGCCCATGACGGTTGCCCGCATCGACGTCGTCGAACGCGCCGAGGGGGGCCGCCTGGTGCGCCTGGCCGGCCGCTGGACCGTCGCTGCCCTGGCTACCGAAATGGCCGCCGTCGCGCGGCAGCTCGACGGGGTGGCCGGCCTGCCCGGCACCACCTGGGACGGCATGGCCGTCGATGCCCTTGACAGCGCCGGCGCCATGCTGCTGTGGCGCGCCTGGGGGCGGACCCTGCCCGGCCTGCTGCTGGTGCGGCCGGAACACCAGCGCATCTTCGAGCGTCTCGCCGCGGCGGACGGCCACGGCCATATGCTCGCCGTGCCCCAGTCGCCCTTCGAATGGGTGATCCGCGTCGGCAGCGCCACCATCGGCTTCCTGCGCCACCTGGTGGATTTCGTCGCCCTCGTGGGCCAGATCTGGCTGGACCTGCTGCATCTGCTGCGCCTGCCGCGGGACCTGCCCCGGCGCGAGATCTCCGCCAACATCTACAAGAGCGGCGTGCGGGCGATGCCGGTGACGGCGCTGGTGGGCTTCCTCATCGGCATCGTGCTCTCCTACCTGTCGGCCCTGCAGCTCAAGCAGTTCGGCGCCGACATCTTCATCGTCAACATCCTCGGACTCGGCATCATCCGCGAACTCGGCCCGGTGCTGGTGGCGGTGCTGGTGGCCGGGCGTTCCGGTTCGGCCATGACGGCCCAGCTCGGCGTCATGCGCGTCACCGAGGAGATCGACGCCCTCGCCACCATGGGCGTGCCGAGCAGCCTGCGCCTGGTGTTCCCCAAGGTGGCGGCCCTCGCCCTGGTGATGCCGCTGCTGGTGCTGTGGACCACCGCCATCGCCCTGCTCGGCGGCATGGTGGCCGCCCAGCTCCAGCTCGACATCGGTTACGGCTTCTTCATCCACCAGCTGCCGCGGGCGGTGCCGGTGGCCAACCTGTGGATCGGCCTCGCCAAGGGCGTCGTCTTCGGTGCCTTCATCGCCCTGGTGGCCTGCCACTTCGGCCTGCGCGTGCGGCCCAACACCGAGAGCCTGTCGGCCAACACCACGGCCTCGGTGGTCAGCGCCATCACCATCGTCATCCTGCTCGACGCCATTTTCGCCATTTTCACGCGCGAGATCGGATTGCCTCGATGAGCCCGGTGATCTCCATCCGCAACCTGTCCACGCGCTTCGGCGAGACCTGGATACATCATCGCCTCGACCTCGACATCGAGCAGGGCGAGATGGTTTCCCTGGTGGGCGGTTCCGGCAGCGGCAAGACCACGCTGCTGCGCCAGATGGTGGGCCTGCTGTCGCCCACCGAGGGCGAGATACTGCTCTTCGGCGAGCCCCTGTTCGGCGGCGGTGTGGCGCGGGAGCGCGCCCTGCGCCAGCGCTTCGGCGTGCTGTTCCAGCACGGCGCCCTGTTCTCGGCCTTCAGCGTCTTCGACAACATCGCCTTCCCCCTGCGGGAGCTGGGGCGCTTCGACGAGGGGGTGATCCACGATCTCGTCATGCTCAAGCTGGCCATGGTGGAACTGCTGCCGCGCCACGGACGCCTGATGCCGGCGGAGCTGTCCGGCGGCATGATCAAGCGCGTCGCCCTGGCTCGCGCCCTGGCCCTGGAGCCCGAGCTGCTGCTGCTGGACGAGCCCACCGCCGGCCTCGACCCGGACCGCTCCGACAGCTTCGTGCGCCTGATCCGCATGCTCGGCGAAGAGCTGGGCCTGACGGTGGTGCTGGTGACACACGACCTGGACACCCTGGCGGGCCTGTCCACCCGCGTCGCGGTGCTGGCCGACCAGCACATCGTCGCCTACGACAGTGTCGACGCGGTGATCCGCATGGACCATCCCTTCATCCGCAACTTCTTCCTTTCGGAACGCAGTGCGCGGGCGCTGCAGAACGTGAAACATCATTGTTAGGGGCTAGGATGAAACACTTCATCGAATCGGCTGTGGTGCGCGCTCGGGCCGGCGGGGTGCCCTGCCCCGCTCCATGTCACCCGTCGCCGGCCTGCGGCCGGCTCCTCCTTCTTTACTTACGCGGAGCAGGACACCCCACCGGCCCGAGCGGATCAAGCCATGGAGGTTTGGCGGTCAGGCTGCACCAGCGTATCCAGCCAAGGATGGCGGGTATCCGACTCCCGCAAGTAAAGGAGGAGGGCCGGTGCTCTTTCGGCCCGGGGGACATGGAGGGAGTCGGATACCCGCCGTCCTTGGCGCGCACCCAATACCCTCGTTTCATGCGTCGCGGAAGGCGCACAGCGTCACGGAGCAACTGATATGGAAAACCGATCCCACGCGCTCGTCGCCGGCATCTTCGTGCTGGTGCTGGGCATCGCCACGGCGCTGGCCCTCTGGTTCCTCGGCGGCAAGCGCGAGAGCGTCGATACCTATGTGCTGGAGACGCGCCGCAACGTCACCGGCCTCAACGTCCAGGCCCAGGTGCGCTATCGCGGCATCCGCGCCGGCAAGGTGGAGAGCATCGAGCCGGACCCGGCCGACCCGCGCATCATCCTCGTGAAGATCGGCATCGAAGAGCGCTACAAGCTGACCCGGGCGACGACGGCCCAGCTCGGCTACCAGGGCATCACGGGTCTCGCCTATGTCCAGTTGGAGGACGACGGCACGAGCAAGGAGTTCCTCGATCCCGACGGCCCGGCGGCGCCACGCATCGCCATGAAGCCGACGCTGTTCGATTCCCTCGGCGAAAAGGCCGGCGACATCGTCGGCCAGATCGCCGGGCTGACCACGCGGCTCTCCCGGTTGCTGGACGAGCGCAATGCCCAGAACCTCACGCGCACCCTGGAGAACGTGGCCGCGGCCTCCGAGGGCTTGCGTCAGATGCCCCAGGTGGTGGCGGCCCTGCGCGAGGCCCTCTCGGCCGAAAACCTCCGGCGCCTTCAGGGCATCCTCGCCCACCTGGAGAAGACCGCCGGCGAGGCGGCGCCCCTCACGGCCGAGGCGCGGGAGATGGTGAAGTCCATGACGGCCCTGGCCGGTCGCCTGGAGAAGGTGGCGGGGGACGCCGGCGGCGAGGTGGCCGCCTCCACGCTGCCCCAGCTTAACGCCCTGCTCAAGGACGTGAACGCCAGTTCCCGCCAGCTCGCCCGCATCCTCGAAACCCTGGAGGAATCCCCCCAGGCCCTGGTCTTCGGCAAGGGCGCCGCCCGGCCGGGGCCCGGCGAACCGGGCTTCGCCGCACCCGCCACCACGGAGAAATGACCATGCGCCTGCCCATCATCCTGCTCAGCCTTTTCCTGCTCGCCGGCTGTGTCGGCAACGTGCGCCAGGTCGAAAGCGCCCGCTTCGACCTGGGCAGCGCCGCCCTGGTCTGGCGACCCGCCGACCTGGCCCTGGGGAGCGTCGAGGTGACGGCGCCGTCCTGGCTGGCCGGCACGGCCCTGCAATACCGGCTGCAGTACGCCGATCCCCTGCGGCGCCAGGCCTACAACGAAAGCCGCTGGGCGGCGCCGCCGGCCGAGTTGCTGGAACGGGCCCTCAACCGCCAGCCCGGCGCCACGACCGGCTGCCGCCTGCGGATCGAGCTGGACGAACTGGCCCAGGTGTTCGACGCCCCGGCCGTGAGCCGCGTGCTGCTGGATGCCCGCGCCGCCCTGGCAACGCCGCGCGGCGACGCCGTGCTGGCGCGCAAGGCCTTCTCCATCCTGCGCCCGGCACAAAGCGCCGACGCCCGCGGCGGCGTCGAGGCGGCGGCCGGCGCCGTGCAGGAACTGGCGGGCGAACTGGGCGCCTGGCTCGCCCAGGCGGGCCGGGAAACGCCCGGGCTGGCGGCCCGTTGCCGCGGCTGATGGCACTGGCAACGCCGCAGGCTCTCGCCCAAGTTGGGTGTTAGGCCCATAGCATAGGCCAAAGGTCATATTGACTATCCATTTCGGCATATTGACCGCCCGTCATGGTTCTGTAGGATGCGCGGGCAATCAAAACCGCCGGCTCGAACGAGATGCGCTGCGCCAGGGAGGCGCCCATCCATGACCCTTGGGCACGGCCACAAATAAAAAAGCTCAGCGCCGAACGCCCCTATCCGCGCCACCCAACGGCAACAGCACCCGGCCGGGCCTTGCCCTGCCGGGTTTCTGCAAGCGGAAAAGAGGTTATGGAAGCGGACCATCTGGCGGAACCCATCGACAGCGGCGCCTTGCTGTGGCTGCCGGGGAGCCTGTGCAATCTCTATCGCATTCCCTTCGATGGGGGCCTCGTGGCGGGCCAGCATCCGTCGCCCCATCCCCACGCCAGCTTCGACGACGTGATCCAGGCCTGCAAGGCCGCCGAAATCCACGAAGTCATCGACAAGCTGCCCGACGGCTACCAGACCGAGATCGGCGAGCGGGGCGTCGGCCTCTCCGGCGGCCAGCGCCAGCGTCTCGCCATCGCGAGGGCGCTGCTCAAGCGGCCCAGGGTGCTGGTTTTCGACGAAGCGGTGTCGAACCTGGACCAGCACACGGCCGAGCATTTCGCCAAGACCATCAACAAGCTCAAGGGGCAGGTGACCATGCTGTTCATCACCCACCAAGTGCCGCGGGGCCTGCAGGTGGACGATGTGGTGAACTTCGGCGGCCAGCAGGGCGTGGCGGCCATGGGCCGGGTGGAAGCGGACGACCGGGAGGTGACGGAATGAGCGGCATGCAAAGCGACGGCAAGGCGGTGCGCCTGGACCCGGGCGCCACCCTGGCGGACATGCGGGTCGAACCGAGCCACGACGGCCAGTACCTGTTCATCTACTGCGGCCGGCGCATGGTGGCGATCCTCGGCAGCATGGGCGGCGACGTGGAGGCCTTCGAGTTCGGCGATGCGGGGAGGATGAGTGCGCTGGAGTTGATCGAGAGGATTGCGCCGGTGGGGTAGGGGGGTAATAAGGCATTGGGATTCTGAGGGGGAATGAGGATGAGTTGGATGCGGATGTCATTCCTGTATGGCTCCGACCGGGCGGTGAGAAGTTTTTGGTGGAGGATGGCAGCATGAACGAAAAATCGATTTCATTGAGAGTTCTAGCGATAGCACTGGCAATGGGCATGAGCATGAACGCGATGGCTGGGCTGTTTGGGCCAGGCGGCACGAGCTGGAAGGAGGAAGTGCTGCTACATGACGGCAGCAGGATCATTGCGACGCGGGAGGTCGAGCGTGGCGGGCGGCACGAGATCGGGCAGGAGCCGCCGATCAAACAGCAGAGCCTGAGCTTTGATATGCCGGATGCGCATGGAAAGATAGTCTGGCAGGACAAGTTCTCCGAGGATGTGGGCGGAGCCAACTTCAACCTCAAGCTGCTCGATATATTCAAGGGCGTTCCATATGTAATGGGAATGCCGGCTGGTTGTTTTTCCTACAACAAATGGGGAAGGCCTAATCCACCCTATGTCGTCTTTAGATACGACGGGAGGGAATGGCTGAGAATTTCGCTGAAGGAATTGCCTGATGAGATCAAAACTCCAAACTTGATTCCATCGTCTCCCGATCATGCGGCCCTAAAGGCTGGAGGCTCGGTCGTTTCTGCCGAGGCGATCAAGCGGCTTTACGAGGATTATCGGCAACCCGAATACAAGACCATTCTGAGGGACCCGTTGCCGCAGGAGCGATGTCCCCAGTACTCAAGCGGACCCAAGCCCCCCATTCCGATTATTCCCGGCGGATCGCCGAAATAGAGCGGGTAGAAAAAATCAA
>JAOTRT010000005.1 GCA_030247725.1 Candidatus Nitricoxidireducens bremensis | reverse complement strand
CTCTTACGACAACGCCCCGAAAGGGGCGTTGTCGTTTCTAGCTCCCCCCCTCAATACAACCCCTCCACCCAGACGGCACGGCTCCCGAAGCCCGCCAATACTCCTCGCTTGCTCCCGCAGCGAAGGTCGGTAAATCAAGATTGTTGTGGATCGAGGAGAGAAACATCCGGCCGCTTAGGCGCCGGATAGAGATTTAAATCAGAACGAGATTGTCCCGATGTATCAGTTCTTCTTCATCAAGATAACCCAGGAGCTCCTCGATCTCCTGGCTGGTATGCCGTGCAATGCGGCGCGCTTCGGAACTGTCGTAGTTGACGAGGCCGCGGGCGATCTCCTTTCCGCTTGCATCACGACAGGCCACCACGGCACCCCGGGCGAAATCGCCATCCACTGCAAGTACTCCAATAGGCAGCAAACTGCGCCCCCGCAAGAGCGCTTGAGCGGCGCCGTCGTCAAGTCGAACGCTTCCTGCCAATTGAAGATGATCGGCGAGCCACTGTTTGCGGGCTGCAAGCGGGGTGTCGCTCGCGTAAAGCATCGTGCCGATCACTTCGCCGTGCGCGGCTCGCGATAAAGCCGCATCCTCGCGCCCGCTGACGATCAAGGTGTCGGCACCACTACGGGCTGCCCGTTGAGCGGCCCTGACCTTGGTAATCATCCCTCCGCGGCTGATGCCGCTACCGGCACCGCCGGCCATGGCTTCGTAGCTGCGATCATCCGCCCGTCCCTCGGCAATGAGGGTTGCGGTCGCATCTTGACGAGGATCTGCTGTGAAGAGACCCTTTTGATCCGTGAGGATAATCAGCGCATCCGCTTCCACCAGGTTGGCTACCAAAGCTCCCAACGTGTCGTTGTCGCCGAACTTGATTTCGTCGGTAACGACCGTATCGTTCTCATTGATGATTGGTACGACGCCGTAAGCGAGCAATGCCTGCAAGGTAGAACGGGCGTTAAGGTAGCGCGTGCGATCGGCCAAGTCCTCGTGGGTGAGGAGGACTTGTGCCGCTTTCAATCCATGTTCGCTGAAGGTGGTTTCGTATGCTTGGGCCAAACCCATTTGCCCGACGGCGGCGGCAGCCTGCAAGTCGTGCATGGCATGGGGACGAGTGCTCCAGCCTAACCGCTGCATGCCAGCCGCAATTGCGCCCGACGAGACGAGCAACACCTGCCGTCCTGCTTCGTGCAAGCCGGCAATCTGGCGAGCGCAGTCGGCAATGAAATCAAACGCCAGACCAGCGCCGTTGTTGGTGACGAGCGCGCTGCCTACCTTGACGACCAAACGCTTACTCTGCGCAATCCGGCTTCTCATCGGAACGAACTGCCTCCAGATAATCCATGATGGCGTAGGTGATCTCGCGACAACCATCGCCGTTGATGGCCGATATGACAAAGTGCCTATCTACCTTGCCGTAGCCCTTCAGTAGCGCTTTGATCCGTTCATGCCGCTCATCCTCGGGAACCAGGTCGATCTTGTTGATGATCAACCAGCGTGGCTTACGGTAGAGCGTCTCGTCGTACTTTTTGAGTTCCCTAACGATGGCTTTGGCCTCCCGAGTCGGATCAGCCGCGGGATCGAACGGCGCAATGTCGACGAGATGAAGGAGCACGCGAGTGCGTTGCAAATGCTTAAGGAACTGATGGCCAAGGCCAGCCCCTTCCGCGGCACCTTCGATGAGACCGGGGATGTCCGCGATAACAAAACTGCGGTCATGGCCGACGCGTACCACGCCCAGGTTAGGATGGAGCGTAGTGAACGGATAATCTGCCACCTTTGGTTTCGCCGCGGAAACAGCGCGGATGAAGGTCGACTTTCCCGCATTCGGCATTCCCAGCAGCCCGACATCCGCGAGTACTCGCAACTCCAGCCGCAATTCCCTCTGTTCGCCCGGTTGTCCGGGAGTGCATTGCCGAGGCGCTCGATTGGTACTGGACTTGAAGTGAAGATTGCCGAGGCCGCCTTGGCCGCCTCGCGCAATCAATGCGCGCTTGCCATCCCCATCCAGGTCTGCGACGACCTCGCCAGAGATGATGTCGGTGATCACCGTACCGACCGGAACGCGCAACTCCATGTCATCGCCGGCCTTGCCGTAGCAATCCGAACCGCGTCCATTCTCTCCGCGCTGTGCACGAAACACCCGTGTATAGCGATAGTCGATGAGCGTATTGAGATTGCGGTCGGCAATCGCCCAAATGCTGCCACCACGGCCCCCGTCGCCGCCGTCGGGGCCGCCGCGAGGGATGAACTTCTCGCGCCGGAAGGAAGCCACGCCATTGCCGCCGTCTCCGGCTAGCACTTCAATTTTGGCTTCGTCGAAAAATTTCATGGACTAGAAAAGAAAAAGCCCTATCGTCGAGGATAGGGCTTCCGGTGGGCGCGTGCCCGGGGCCCGTCAGGCCGCCGCCGGAACGATGATGACCGTCTTGCGCTTCTCGGCGCCCTTGACTGCGAACTGGACCGTCCCCGTCACCTTGGCGAACAGGGTGTGATCCTTGCCAACACCGACGTTCTCGCCGGCGTGGAAACGGGTACCACGTTGACGCACGATGATGCTGCCGGCGTTAACCACTTCGCCGCCGTAGCGTTTGACGCCGAGACGCTTTGATTCTGAATCGCGGCCGTTGCGGGAACTGCCGCCTGCCTTTTTATGTGCCATGTTTCATGACTCCTTTCAGGCCGAGATCGTACCGATCTGAATCTCGGTGTAGTTCTGCCGATGCCCCTGATGCTTCTGGTAGTGCTTGCGGCGGCGCATCTTGAAAATCTTGACCTTGTCGTGCCGACCTTGTGCGAGGACCTTTGCCGTAACCTTGGCACCGGCGACGAGGGGAGAGCCGACCTTGACCGACTCGCCTTCGCCGACCATGAGCACCTGGTCAAGCGTAATTTCCGCGCCCACTTCTGCCGGTATCTGTTCTACCTTAATCTTTTCGCCGGCTGCGACGCGATACTGCTTGCCGCCGGTTTTTATGACCGCATACATGAGATGGACTCCGTTTGTTGATGGGGGTACTGCAATGAACCGCGCATTCTAGCCAAAAACTCCATTCCGGTCAATGAGCTGTTTGCTTTCCGCTCACCGTCATTGACGCCTGCCCGAGTGGCGCCTACTATCGCGCCTTTTCGCCATTTCGCCGGATTCTCTGTGACCCTAGAAGCCCTTTACGCCTTGATCGCCGATGACATGCGCGCCGTCGATGCCGTTGTGCGTGCCCGCTTGCATTCCGACGTCGTGCTTGTGCGGCAAGTGGCGGAGTACATCGTTGCCGGCGGAGGCAAGCGTATGCGGCCGGCACTGGTGCTCCTGGCGGCAGGAGCGGCCGGCTACAAGGGAGCACATCACCACGAACTTGCCGCCGTCGTGGAGTTCATCCACACGGCTACGCTGCTCCACGACGATGTTGTGGACGAGTCGGCATTACGGCGTGGGCGAGATACCGCAAATGCCTTGTTCGGCAATGCTGCCAGTGTTCTCGTGGGAGACTTCTTGTACTCCCGTGCTTTCCAGATGATGGTGGGCGTCGGCAGTATGCGCGTCATGGAAGTTCTCGCGGACGCCACCAATGTCATCGCCGAAGGCGAGGTTCTGCAGTTGATGAACTGCCATAACGCCGATATCGAGGTCGAGCAGTACCTTCAGGTTATCCGCTATAAGACTGCCAAGCTATTCCAGGCCGCAGGACGCCTCGGCGGCATCCTCGGCGGCGTGCCTGCCGAACAGGAGACGGCTTTGGCCGCCTACGGGATGCATCTCGGCACAGCGTTCCAATTGGTGGACGATGTACTCGATTATTCCGGCGATGAAGCAGAAACCGGCAAGCATCTTGGCGACGACCTGGCCGAGGGCAAGCCGACCCTGCCGCTGATCCATGCAATGAGGCACGGCGACATCGAGCAGGCTGCCTGCGTGCGGCGTGCTATCGAGCAAGGCGGGCGGGAAGAACTGCCGGGCGTGCTCGCTGCACTGCGTGCAACGGGCGCCTTGGAGGCTGCCCGTGGGTACGCCGCCAAGGAAGCTGAAAATGCGATCGCTGCAATCGACTGTGTGCCCGATTCAATTTATAAAGAGACTCTGATACAATTCGCCTCCTTTGCGGTTGCCCGGCGGTATTAAGGCCTAGCATTCGCAACGGTTTGTGCGGCATCGACGGCGTGATTGTCGGCCGCGTGAATCGACCCGGGGTGTAGCTCAGCCTGGTAGAGTACTGCGTTCGGGACGCAGGAGTCGGAGGTTCGAATCCTCTCACCCCGACCACACAAATCTGGCGAACCAGGCGCCAGATAAACGGAAGCCGGCAAACGCCGGCTTTTTCGTTTGCGGAGGGTATTATCGCAAGCGATGGGCAAACTGATCTTCGCCATATTTCTCGGGGTACTGGTTTACCTGCTGCTGCGCAGCCGCAGACAGGGGGGGCGTGCCGGGCGCAGTTCGACGCCGACCGGAGTGTCCAAGGTGGTGACCGAATGTGCCTATTGCCATGTGCATGTACCGCAGGACGAAGGGGTCCTGATCGGGAGCAAGTTCTATTGCTGCGAGGAGCATCGTCGTCTTGGCGGAGGCTGATCGCTCGCCGCGCGCCTATGTGCCGCCCCTGGTGCAATTGCCCGACGCCTATTGGCGGTCGCTCAACTACTTCTCTCTCTACCGGTTGATCGTTGCCGGTTTCTTCCTGATTGTCGCCATCTTCTACGGGGGGACGCCGAGTTTCGGATCTCAGGACATCCGCCTGTTCCGCGGCGTCAGCGTAGCTTATCTGGCGACCGCTTTCGCCTTTCTCTGGAGCGTGAATTATGTCCGCAGGACATTCAATCTTCAGCTGACCGCTCAGGTCATCGCCGATGTGGTGGCTCTGACGCTGCTCATGTACTCCAGCGGCGGAGCCAGCAGCGGAATCGGTGTGATGATATTTGTGGTCCTGGCGGGGGCCGGACTCGTGGGACAGGGGCGCATGACCCTGTTTTATGCAGCGATTGCCACCATGGCGGCCCTGATCGAACAGGCGCACCATGTGATCCATTTCGGGAGGGACTCGGGGGATTTCTTCAGAACCGGCCTCACCAGCATCGGGTTTTTCGGTACGGCCATCATCGCGCGATTATTGGCGCGGCGGGTCGTGGCCAACGAGGCCCTTGCCCGGCAACGCGGAATCGAGTTGGCGAACCAGCTGCAGATCAATCAGCGCGTGATCCGCGATATGCAGGACGGCGTCCTCGTCGTCGACAGCCGGGGGCGCATCCGGCAGCACAATCCCCAGGCCGAGGTCCTGTTCGACGTACGTCCCGGAGAGGGGGCCGATGTTGCGACTTTCTCCGTTGCGCTGGCGGAACAGTTTGTACGCTGGAGCGCACAGCCGGTGGAAGTGGAAACGACGATCCGTGTGCCGGGCAGCAACAAGACAATCCGGGCGCGTATGCTGCCCCCTGGCGAGGGGGGGGATGCGCTGATCTATTTGGAAGACCTTGGGCGGATTCAGGCCCAGGCCCAGCACTTGAAACTGGCGGCATTGGGCAGGCTGACGGCAAATCTAGCCCATGAGATACGGAACCCCCTTTCCGCAATCAGCCATGCCGCAGAACTGCTCGTGGATGAACCGGATGCCGGCGCCCGTCGGCGCCTGATCGGAATGATTGGTGACAATTCGGCGCGCCTGAATCGATTGGTCGGAGAGGTCCTTGAATTGGGACGGCGAGACCGCGCCCAGCCGGAACCGATCCGCATGTCCGTCTTTTTGCGGCAGTTCATCGACGAATACGCCATCCATGACGAAAGCGCAATCAGGCGCGTGTCGGTGTCGGCGGATGCGGACCTCATCGTGGTATTTGATCGGACCCACCTGCACCGCGTGCTATGGAACCTGATTTTCAACGCGCTACGCCATTGCAGCGACCTACCCGCCGCCGTCACGCTGGCGAGTTCGAGGTCGACCGATCCCGGCCAGGTGGAACTTCATGTCGTCGATGATGGCCCTGGGATCGACGAGTCGTTGCGAGGGCAGGTGTTCGAACCCTTCTTTACGACGCAAGGCAGCGGAACCGGCCTGGGCTTATATATTGCGAGAGAACTCTGCGAAGCCAATGGCGCGCACTTGGATTTGCTGGATAACGCGCCGGGGGCGCATTTCAGGATCACTGCAAGAGGACAGGCATGACACCGAGGGAGACAAGGGACAAGGAGGCTTCCCGCAGGGTATTGGTTGTCGACGACGAAGCCGACATTCGGGAGTTGCTGGACATGACGTTGGCGCGGATGGGCCTCGCGGCGGACTGCGCCGGCACCTTGGCGGAGGCTAGGCAACAGCTGGAACAGGGCCATTACACGCTCTGCCTGACGGATATGCGCCTGCCGGATGGCGAAGGCCTGGATCTGGTGAGGCTGATTGCCGACCGCCATCCTCATTTGCCCGTCGCCGTCATCACCGCCCACGGCAGCCTGGAAAACGCCGTTTGTGCCCTCAAGGCGGGCGCCTTCGATTACCTATCCAAGCCTGTGTCTCTGGACCAGCTGCGGGCGTTGGTCAGGTCTGCCGTGGATCTTCCCGCGGGCGGCGAGGCGATGGCGCCGACGAAGGTCTTGCTTGGCGACTCCGCGGCCTTGAGTCAGGCACGGTCGCTGATTGACCGGGTCGCCAGAAGCCAGGCGCCCATTCACGTCACAGGCGAATCCGGCTGCGGCAAGGAACTGGCAGCCCGTCTCATCCACGAAAAAGGTACCCGCGTAGGCAAGCCGTTTGTTGCAGTGAACTGCGGGGCAATTCCCGAAGCGCTCGTCGAAAGCGAGTTCTTCGGCTACCGGAAAGGTGCTTTCACCGGCGCCGACACAGAGCGGGATGGTTTTTTTCAAGCAGCCAACGGCGGCACCTTGTTTCTCGACGAAGTGGCCGACCTGCCGCTCGGAATGCAGGTCAAGCTGCTGCGGGTGATCCAGGAAAAGCGGGTGCGCAAGGTGGGAGCGACGAGCGAGGAACCGGTGGATGTGCGCATCGTTTCCGCGACCCACCAGGACCTCAAGGCGCTGGTTGACCAAGGGCGGTTCCGTCAGGATCTCTTTTATCGGCTGAACGTGATCGAAATCCGTATGCCGTCCCTCAGGGAGTGCCGCGAAGACATCCCGCTGCTGGCGAAGAACATTGTTGCCCGGCTTGCAGGCGAGGCGGGTATCGAGCCGCCCGAAATCGCTGCCGACGCCCTGGTCGCCATGGGTGACTATCCGTTCCCCGGGAATGTGCGTGAACTGGAGAACTGCCTTGAGCGGGCCATGGCACTGCTGTCGGGCACATCCATTACGCGGGAGGACCTGCAACTAAATCCGCCCTGTCATGTCATGGATGCGCCGTCTCCAGGCCAGCTGCCGCTGCAGGAGTACCTCGACCAGGCGGAGCGGCAGGCCATCCTGGAGGCATTGCAGAAAACTCGCTATAACCGGACGGCCGCCGCCAGACTTCTGGGGGTGACGTTCCGCTCCCTGAGATACCGGATGGAACGGCTTGGGCTGAAGGACTGATGGCGCCGGACCGCTTCCGCATCGACGCCGCAGGCTTACTGTGCGGCGCTGACTACATCCCTTCGCCCAATTGCGACGAACGGCCTGATGGCGAGACGATCAGTCTTGTCGTGATCCATGCGATCAGCCTGCCGCCCGGGGAGTTCGGCGGCAGCGGCATCGTCGAGTTGTTCACCAATACTCTCGATCCCGGCCGGCATCCCTACTACCGGGACATCTGGCAGTTACGCGTCTCCGCCCATTTCCTCGTGCAGCGCGATGGTCGCATCGTGCAGTTCGTTCCCTGCGACAAGCGGGCGTGGCATGCCGGCGTTTCGCAATGGCGGGAAAGGGAGCGCTGCAACGACTTCTCTGTCGGCATCGAACTCGAAGGCTGCGATGGCCGTCCCTTTGCGGATGCCCAGTACAAGTCCCTTGCGCGCCTGGTGGATGCACTGGCGACGCGCTATCCCGGCATCGAAATAGCCGGACACTCGGACATCGCGCCCGGCCGCAAGACCGACCCCGGACCTTGCTTCGACTGGACACGCCTGCAGGCGTTGAGGACTGCGTAGTGCATGTGCAAGTGGTAAGCGCACAACGCACGCTTGCATCGCGTGCCATCGGCATCAAATAATTGTTGCAACGAAAAAAGTCGACCACTAGAATTAGTCGAGAAGTATCGTTCGCATACTACATCTAGTAGGTCGAGGGATTCTGCGGAGTGATCAAACCAAGCGCAACGCCCCGCCAATGTCGCGGAGACAACCGATGCAAGTGAAGGCGCCGCCCACCTTCGCCCTGCGTTCGCTCCTCCCGTTCCTGCCCCGGATTTGTCTTTATTCCCCATTTCTTCTGCCTTCGGCAGGCCTTGTGCCGTGCCGGACGGCTGTGCGTTCGCGCCCTCATGCGGGTGTGGATGCGCGAACCGAATCGACGAAGCAGCGCTGTCGGAAACTGCGTCCCAACGCCGGCATTGGCCGGCGATATGGACGGAGAAACGTGAGGAATTCATCGCTTTCAATTCTTGAGGGCGCTGGATAATCCGTGCTAGCCCAAGACGGGTTGCAGTTTGTGTGTTTCCTATCCTGTTATCTTGTTAAGGAGGTTCGATATGGCTGAAGAGAAGAAAGCCAAGAAACCGGCAGCGAAGAAGCCTGCTGCCAAGAAGGCCGCTCCGGCGAAGAAGCCTGTTGCCAAGAAGGCTGCTCCGGCGAAGAAGCCCGCTGCCAAGAAGGCCGCCCCGGCCAAGAAGGCTGCTCCGGCGAAGAAGCCCGTTGCCAAGAAGGCCGCTCCGGCCAAGAAGGCTGCTGCTCCGAAGAAGCCCGCGGCGAAGAAGCCTGTCGCCAAGAAGGCCGCTCCGGCCAAGAAGGCTGCTCCGGCGAAGAAGCCTGCTGCCAAGAAGGCCGCTCCGGCCAAGAAGGCTGCTGCTCCGAAGAAGCCCGCGGCGAAGAAGCCTGTCGCCAAGAAGGCCGCCCCGGCCAAGAAGGCTGCTCCGGCGAAGAAGCCTGCTGCCAAGAAGGCCGCTCCGGCCAAGAAGGCTGCTCCGGCGAAGAAGCCCGCTGCCAAGAAAGCTGCTCCGGCGAAGAAGCCCGCTGCCAAGAAAGCTGCTCCGGCCAAGAAGCCTGCTGCTCCGGCGAAGAAGCCTGTCGCCAAGAAGCCTGCTGCTCCGGCGAAGAAGCCCGCTGCCAAGAAGGCTGCTCCGGCGAAGAAGCCTGCGGCTGCTCCCGTTGCACCGGCTGCGCCTTCCACCGCTGCTGCTCCGGGACTCAAGTCCTCGCTCAATCCTGCAGCGGCCTGGCCTTTTCCGACCGGCTCCCGTCCTTCCTGATAGGACATTGCCGGATTCGGGCGGGCAGTCGCGAACTGCCCGCACGGCCGACCCTTAGGCATGGCGACACCGTTGATCGGTGCTCCGCCATGCCTTTACTTTTTTATCGCCGCCTGAGGAATCGCTCGATCCGCGCCAGGCCTTCAGCGAGTTTTTCGCGCGTCACGGTATAGGCGAAACGCATGTGTCGCTCGGGAGCATTGCTGCCGAAATCCAGGCCGGGCGTTGCCGCCACACCGGCTTGCTCCGCCAGTTCCATGGCGAACGGGAAACTGTCCGGCGCCAGGTCGCCCAAGCCGGCATATATATAGAAGGCGCCCTGGGGCGTTGCCGCCACCCGGAAGCCGAGATCTTCCAGGCCGGGCAGCAATAGATCGCGCCGGGCTTGAAATTCCGCCCGCCGCGCTTCGAGGATGGTGATCGTCTCAGGCGTGAAGGCCGCCAGGGCGGCATGCTGGGCCGGCGTCGACGGCGATATATAGAGGTTCTGGGCCAGTTTCTCGATGTCGCGCAGATAGGCCGGTGGCACCACCATCCAGCCGAGACGCCATCCTGTCATGCCGAAATACTTGGAGAAGCTGTTGATGACGAAGATGTCGTCGGCAATGCCCAGGGCGGTCGGGGCATCGAAACCGTAGGTCAGGCCGTGGTAGATCTCGTCCACGAGCAGTGTGCCTCCGCGCTCGCTGGTCGTCCGCCAAAGCTCCGCCAATCGGGCCTGGTCGATCAGCGTTCCCGTCGGATTCGACGGCGAGGCCACCAGCAGGCCCCGGGTGTTTGCCGACCAGTGGGCTCCCACCTGTTCGGGCGTCGGCTGGTAGTCGGACTCCGGGCCAACGGAAATGGGTTTCGCGCGGCCTTCAAACAGCCGGGCGAAATGGCGGTTGCAGGGGTATCCCGGGTCTGCCAGCAACAACTCCTGGCCCGGGTCGATCAGCACCGCAAGGGCCAGCAGCAGGGCGGCAGAAGCCCCGGCCGTGACGACGATGCGTGCCGGGTCGACGGCGACGCCGTAACGCTGTCGATAGAACCCGGAAATCGCCTCCCTGAGTTCCGGCAGCCCGAGGGCGTTGGTGTAGAAGACCTGGCCCCCGTCGATGAATTGGCGGGCTGCCGCCAGCACCGGGGCCGGGGTCGGGAAATCCGGTTCGCCGACTTCCATGTGGATGACGGAGCGCCCGGCCGCCTCGATTGCCTTGGCCTTGGCCATCAGTTCCATGACGTGGAAAGGCGCGATATCGCCCATGCGTGCGGCCGAACGGGAACTCATCGTCGGAAAACCTCAAGAATCGGAAGGGCCGGGTGGCTCCGTTGAGCGAGGATAGCCGGCAGAACAAGCGAAACGGCCGCCCCGGGGGCGGCCGTCTTGGCGTGCTACCGAGAGGTCCGTTCAGGCGGCATCGCGAAACAAGGACATCTCGAACAGCTCGCGCTTGAGGATCAGCTGCTTGGGCATCTTCTCACCCAGCTTGTCGAACCATTCCTTGTGGCCGGCGAGCTCCTGCTTCCAGGCCTCGGTATCGACCTTGGTCAGGGACTCGAACTCGTCCTTGGTGATCGGCAGTTCCGTCCAGTCGATATCCTCGAACTTAGGCATCCAGCCCAGCGCCGTTTCCTTGGCGCCGACGCGACCGCTGACGCGATCCACGATCCACTTGAGGACGCGCATGTTCTCGCCGAAGCCGGGCCACATGAACTCACCCTGCTCGTTCATGCGGAACCAGTTCACGCAGAAGATGCGCGGCGCGTGTTCGACGGCATGGCCCATGCGCAGCCAATGGTTGAAGTAGTCACCCATGTGGTAGCCGCAGAAGGGCAGCATGGCGAAGGGGTCGCGGCGCACCACGCCTTGGGCGCCGAAGGCGGCGGCGGTGGTTTCCGAACCCAGGGTCGAGGCCATGTAGACGCCGAAGTTCCAGTTGAAGGCTTCATAGACCAGCGGCACGGTGGTGGCGCGGCGACCGCCGAAGATGAAGGCGGAGATCGGCACGCCTTCCGGGTTTTCCCAGTTCGGATCGACGGAGGGGCACTGGCCGGCCGGCGCCGTGAAGCGGGAGTTCGGATGGGCCGCCTTGCGGCCGGCCTTGCCGTCTTCCGGCGTCCAGTCCTTGCCCTGCCAGTCGATGCAGTGGGCGGGCGCTTCCTTGGACATGCCTTCCCACCAGACGTCGCCGTCGTCGGTCAGGGCGACGTTGGTGTAGATGATGTTTTCCTTCAGCGTCGCCATGGCGTTGAAGTTGGTCTTTTCGCTGGTGCCCGGTGCGACGCCGAAGAAACCGGCTTCCGGGTTGATGGCGTAGAACTTGCCGTCCTTGCCCGGCTTGATCCAGGCGATGTCGTCGCCGATGGTGGTGATCTTCCAGCCGTTGAAGGTCTTCGGCGGGATCAGCATGGCGAAGTTGGTCTTGCCGCAGGCCGAGGGGAAGGCAGCGGCTACGTAGGTCTTCTCGCCGGTGGGGGATTCGACGCCGAGGATCAGCATGTGCTCGGCCAGCCAGCCCTCGTCGCGGGCCATGGTGGAGGCGATGCGCAGGGCGAAGCACTTCTTGCCGAGCAGGGCGTTGCCGCCGTAGCCGGAGCCGTAGGACCAGATCTCGCGGGTCTCGGGGTAATGAACGATGTACTTGACGGTCGGATTGCAGGGCCAGGCCACGTCCTTCTGGCCCGGCTCCAGCGGCGCGCCGATGCTGTGCACGCATGGCACGAATTCGCCGTCGGCGCCGAGAACGTCATAGACGGCCTTGCCCATGCGGGTCATGGTGCGCATGTTGACGACCACGTAGGGGCTGTCGGAAATCTCGACACCGATATGGGCGATGGGGGAACCCAGGGGGCCCATGGAGAAGGGAATCACGTACAGGGTGCGGCCCTTCATGCAGCCCTTGAACAGGCCGTTGAGGGTCTCGCGCATCTTCGCCGGGGCTTCCCAGTTGTTGGTGGGGCCGGCGTCTTCCTGTTTTTCGGAGCAGATGTAGGTACGGTCCTCGACGCGGGCCACGTCGGAGGGATCGGAGCAGGCCAGATAGGAATTGGGGCGCTTTTCCGGGTTCAGCTTGATCATTGTGCCGGCGGCCACCATCTCGGCGCAGAGGCGGTCGTACTCCTCCTTGGAACCATCGGCCCAATAGACGTGGTCGGGCTGGGTGAGGGCCGCAATCTCGGCCACCCAGGCCTTGAGCTTGGCGTTTTTCACGTAATCGGGGGCATTGTCGACGATGGATCGAGTCATGATTTTCTTAGCTCCGGCGTGCGGCCGTACGGCCGTCCAAAAATAAAAATTATGTCACAATCAGAGAACAAAGAATTGGCCCCCATCAAGGCAGGATCGTGCTTCCGGGCCAGAAAACCCAATAAATCAAGGCCCCGAGCCCGCTAGAGAAAATGGACGAACGCACCCGCAAAGCCGCCCTCGAATACCATCTGCTGCCAACCCCGGGGAAGATTGCCGTCACCCCGACCAAGGCCCTCACCAATCAGGCCGACCTTTCCCTCGCCTATTCCCCCGGGGTCGCCGCAGCCTGCGACGAAATCGTCCGCGATCCCGCCACGGCGTCCCTGTATACCTCCCGGGCCAACCTGGTGGCTGTCGTCACCAACGGCACCGCCGTGCTGGGCCTGGGCAACATCGGCCCCCTGGCCGGCAAGCCGGTCATGGAGGGCAAGGGCGTCCTGTTCAAGAAGTTCGCCGGCATCGACGTCTTCGACATCGAGATCGACGAACACGACCCGGACAAGCTGGTGGACATCATCGCCTCTCTGGAGCCCACCTTCGGCGGCATCAACCTGGAGGACATCAAGGCGCCCGAGTGCTTCTACGTGGAATCCAAGCTGCGCGAGCGCATGAAGATCCCGGTCTTCCACGACGACCAGCACGGCACCGCCATCATCACCGCCGCGGCGGTCCTCAACGGCCTGCGCGTGGTGGGCAAGGACATCGCCAAGATCAAGCTGGTCTGCTCGGGCGCCGGCGCCGCGGCCATCGCCTGCCTGGATCTGCTCGTCAGCGTCGGTCTCGACCGCGGCAATGTTTACGCCGTGGACAGCAAGGGGGTCATCCATAGCGGTCGCGAGGGACTCGACGCCTCCAAACAACGCTACGCACAGAAGACCGACGCCCGCAGCCTGGCCGACATCATGCCCGGCGCCGATGTCTTCCTCGGCCTGTCCACCAAGGGCGTGCTCAAACCCGAGATGGTCAAGACCATGGCGCCCAATCCGCTGATCCTCGCCATGGCCAATCCGGACCCGGAAATCCTGCCCGAGGACGCCAAGGCCGTGCGTCCCGACGCCATCATCGGCACTGGCCGTTCCGATTACCCGAACCAGGTCAACAACGTCCTCTGCTTCCCCTTCATGTTCCGCGGCGCCCTCGACGTGGGCGCCACCACCATCAACGAGGCCATGAAGATCGCCGCCGTGCGGGCCATCGCCGAGCTGGCCCACGCCGAGCAGTCGGAAGTGGTGACGGCGGCCTACGGCAAGGAGGAACTGGCCTTCGGCCCCGAATACCTGATCCCGAAGCCCTTCGATCCGCGCCTGATCCTCAAGGTGGCGCCGGCCGTCGCCAAGGCGGCCATGGATTCCGGCGTCGCCACCCGGCCCATCGCCGACCTGGACGCCTACCGTCAGCGCCTCAACGAATTCGTCTACCACTCGGGCCTGCAGATGCGCCCGGTGTTCCTGGCGGCGAAGAAGAAGCCCGCCCGCATCGTCTTCTGCGAAGGCGAGGACGACCGGGTGCTGCGCGCCGTACAGACGGTGGTGGACGAGGGCCTGGCCAAGCCCATCCTGATCGGGCGCCCCGATGTCGTGGAGAAGCGCATCGCCAGCCACGGTCTGCGCATCCGCCCCGGTGCCGACTTCGAACTGGTCAACCCGGATTCGGACGATCGCTATAAGGAACTCTGGCAGGACTACTACGACATCATGTGCCGCAAGGGCATCGGCGTCGAATACGCCAAGCGCGAGATGCGCCGCCGCACGACGCTCATCGGCGCCATGCTGGTGCGCCACGACTACGCCGACGGCATGATCTGCGGCACCTTCGGCAAGCATTCCCTGCACCTGCGCTACATCGACAACGTGATCGGCCGCCGCCCGGGCGTCGACCACTTCTACGCCATGAACATGCTGATCCTGCCCAGGCGGACCCTGTTCATCGGCGACACCTATGTGAACTACGATCCGACGGCGGAGCAGGTGGCCGAGATGACCCTGCTGGCTTCCGAGGAGATCAAGCGTTTCGGCCTCGCGCCGCGGGTGGCCCTGCTGTCCCACTCCAGCTTCGGCACGGAGGACACGCCGACCGCGGTGAAGATGCGGCAGGCGCTGGAAATCCTGCGCCAGCGCGCGCCCGAACTGGAAGTCGATGGCGAGATGCATGGCGATGCAGCCTTGTCCGAAGACATCCGCCAGCAGGTTTTTCCGCCTTCCCGCCTCAAGGGCCAGGCCAACCTGCTGGTGATGCCGACCCTGGACGCTGCCAACATCGCCTTCAATCTGCTGAAGACGGCGGCCGGCGACGGCCTCACCGTCGGCCCCATGCTCCTGGGCGCCGCCCGTCCGGTGCATATCCTGACGCCCACGGCCACGGTGCGGCGCATCGTCAACGTCACGGCCCTGCTCTCGGTCGAGGCGTCCCAGCGGCGCAATTGACCCAGCGCATGCCGGCCAGGACATCCAGGACCGCACTGATCCTCACCGGCGGCGGCGCCCGCGCCGCCTATCAGGTAGGCGTACTGAAGGCGGTCAGGGAAATCCTGCCGGAGCCCCGGCGCAACCCCTTCCCCATCCTTTGCGGCAGCTCGGCGGGCGCCATCAATGCGGCCTCCCTGGCGGCCTGGGCCGAGGATTTTGCCGCCGGCGTGGACCATCTGGACCGGGTCTGGTCCGGTTTCCATGCCGGCGACGTCTATCGGGCCGACCCCCTTGGTGTGGGTCTTTCCGGCGCCCGCTGGCTGTCGACCCTGGCTTTCGGCTGGCTGGTCCGTCGGAGCCCCCGCTCCCTGCTCGACAACACACCGTTGCGCCGACTGCTGGAGCGCAGCCTGGACCTGGCGCGCATCGACCGGGCCATCGCCCATCACGCCCTCCATTCGGTGAGCATCACCTGCTCCGGCTATGCCTCCGGGCAGAGCGTGAGCTTCTTCCAGGGCCGGGCCGACCTGGAGCCCTGGCGGCGCAGCCAGCGTTTCGGTGCCCACGTCAAGCTGACCGTGGATCATCTGCTGGCCTCCAGCGCCATCCCCTTCCTGTTTCCCGCCGTGAAGCTGCACCGGGAGTGGTTCGGCGACGGTTCCATGCGCCAGCTGGCGCCGATCTCGCCGGCCATCCACCTGGGCGCCGACCGCATCCTCGTCATCGGTGCGGGGCACATGGCGGCGGAAAAGGAGCGCCCGCAGAGCCAGGGCTACCCCTCCCTGGCGCAGATCGCCGGCCACGCCCTGTCGAGCATCTTCCTCGACAGCCTGGCGGTGGACCTGGAACGCATGATCCGCATCAACCGCACGCTTTCCATGATTCCGCCGGAGGTGCGCAACGAACGCGGCCTGGCTTTGCGGCCCATCGAGATATTGGTGATCGCCCCCTCCCGGCGGCTGGACGACCTTGCCGCCCAGCACGCCGGTGCCCTGCCCTGGCCGGTGCGGGCACTGATGCGGGGTATTGGCGCCATGAACCGGAACGGCGGCGCCCTGACGAGCTACCTGCTTTTCGAGCAGGCCTATACGCGGGCCCTGATCGATCTCGGCCATGCGGACACCCTGGCGCGGCGGGACGAAGTGGCGGCTTTTCTGGGGCTTACGTCATCTTCTTCATGAGAATAGCCTTGCAGTTGCTTAATTTTGTTGGCTATTTGTCGTTAATCCAATTGCAATATTGATCTCCGGTGATAAACTCCGTCCGTCGTACGGAAGGGAAGTGTCTATGAAACGCAGCCTGGTGGTATTGCTAACCATGGTCGGAGTCGCGCTGGGTGCCGGAAACGGCGAAGTCTTCGCGGCACCGAAGAAGAAGCCCGTGGTGGCCAAAAAGCAGGTGAAAGCCAAGCCCCAGAAGGTCAAGCGGGTCCAGGCGACCCTCGACGATGCCCAGGGTATCCTGCTCCAGTCCGCCTCGGCCCTCGTCACCGACCAGATCAGCGGCGCCGTCCTCTACGAGAAGAGCGCCGATTCCGTCGTCCCGATCGCCTCCATCACCAAGCTCATGACAGCCATGGTGGCGCTGGATGCGAATCCCAGCCTGCAGGAAATTCTGACCATCGGCGAAGAGGATGTGGACACCCTCAAGGGCACCCACTCGCGCCTGCACGTCGGCACCCGCCTGACCCGCGAGGAAATGCTCAACCTTGCCCTCATGTCTTCCGAGAACCGGGCCGCTTCGGCCCTCTCGCGCCACTATCCCGGCGGACGCGAAGCCTTCATCGCCGCGATGAACCGCAAGACCCAGGCCCTGGGCATGACCGACACCCAGTTCGCCGACCCCACCGGGCTCACCGCCTCCAATGTTTCCAGCGCCCGCGATCTTGCCAAGATGGTGGCGGCCGCCTACCAGTACCCCCTGATCCGCGAATTCTCCACCATGGCCGAACGGGAGGTCATGGTGGGCCGCCGGCACCAGATGTTCCGCAACACCAACAGCCTCGTGAAGAGCCCGAGCTGGGAGATCGGCTTGTCCAAGACCGGCTACATCAACGAGGCCGGCAAGTGCCTGGTGATGCATACCTGGCTCAACAGCAAGCCGACCATCATCGTGCTGCTGGACTCCTGGGGCAAGATGACCCGCATCGGCGACGCCAACCGCATCAAGCGCTGGGTCGAGAGCGCCCAGATGGCCCAGCGCCAGACTTCGGGCTGATCGGGCTGTCGTCCGGGTTGCACGCAAGCGGGGGCGATGCCCCCGTTTGGGATGGGCGCCGCTCCCGGAGCGGCCCCGGTTCAGGACGCGGCCGGCTTGACGTAGCCGATGGCCGTCGAGATCGCGTCGGCGGTTTCCTTCACCAGTGCCGCCCAGTCCGGATTATGGCGTTCGGCCGGCGCCGATATCGACACCCCGGCCACCAGTTCCCCCGAGTCGTCCCGCACCGGCGCAGCGATGCAGCGCAGGCCCTGCTCGATTTCCTCGTTGTCGAAGGCGACGCCATGGCGGCGCACCCGGTCGATTTCCTTCTCCAGGGCCGGCAGCGTCGTGATGGAAGTCGGTGTGTAGCCCGGCAGGCCGGTGCGCTTGGCGTAGTCCCTTAATTTCTGGAGGCCGTCGTCGGCGAGATACAGCTTGCCGACCGAGGTTACGTGCAGGGGTGCGCGGGCGCCCACCAGGTGCACCACGCGCACGGAAGAACGGCCGCTGGAGGTGCGCTCCACATAGACGATCTCGTCGCCTTGGCGGACGCCCAGGTTCACGCTCTCGCCGATGCTCAGGTGGAGCTTCTGCATCAGGGGCATGGCGGACTCGCGGATGTTGATGCGCGACTTCACCAGATTGCCCAGCTCCACCAGGCGGATGCCGAGACGGTAAGTACCGGGGTCGGCGCGTTCGACAAACCCGCTCACGGTCATGGCACCGAGGATGCGGTGGGCGGTGGAGGGATGGAGGCCGGTTTCCAGGGCGAGCTGCTTGAGGCTGACCGGGTCCTGGTAGTAGGACAACACGTCGAGCAACTTCATCATGCGCTCGATCACCTGGATCGGGTTTTTCGTTTCCGGAGCGGGTTTGGGCACTGGGCGTCTTTGGTTTTTTCGATGACTGGGCTAGTATGCCACATCGTGAAAAGCCCGTCGCCGCGGCTTAATCCATCAGCATTTGCGGGAGTTGAAATACATGCGCGTCGCCCTCTTCGTGACCTGCCTGGTGGACCTGATGCGCCCGCGCATCGGCTTCGCCGCCATCGATCTGCTGGAGGCCGCCGGCTGCGAAGTCGTCGTGCCCGAGAAGCAGACCTGCTGCGGCCAGCCGGCCTTCAACTCGGGCGACCGGGCCAGTGCCGCGGCCCTGGCGAAGAAGACCATCGCCGAATTCGAGAGCTACGACTATTTGGTCGCGCCGTCCGGCTCCTGCGCCGACCAGATCCGCACCGAGTATCCGGGGCTCCTGGCTGACGATCCCGACTGGCATGGCCGCGCCGTTGCCCTGGCGGCGCGGGTGTACGAGTTGACCGACTTCCTCGTCAACGTGGCCAAGCTGGAGACGGTGCCCGGCGACTACGCCGGCGAGATCACCTACCACGACTCCTGCACCGGCCTGCGCAGCCTGGGCATCAAGGCCCAGCCGCGGGCCCTGCTGGCCAAGCTGCCGGGGGTGAAGATCAAGGAGATGAACGGCGCCGAGGAATGCTGCGGCTTCGGCGGCACCTTCTCGGTCAAGTTCGGCGACGTCTCCGCCGCCATCGCCGAGCGCAAGTGCGGCAACATCCAGGCCGCCGGCACCGGCGCCGTGGTGGGCGGCGACCTGGGCTGCCTGCTCAATATCGAAGGCAAGCTGCGCCGCATGGGCGACGAGCAGACGCAGGTGCTGCACATCGCCGAAATCCTGGCCGGAGGCAAGTAAATGCAGATCCGCTCCATGCACTTCAAGGCCAATGCCGCGGCCAAGCTGGCCGACGTGGGCCTGCAAAGGAACCTGCGCACCGCCAAGGGCAAGTTCGTGGACAAGCGGGCCGCCGCCATCACCGAACTGGACGACTTCGAAGGCACGCGCCAGGCGGCCATGGAGGTGCGCAACCGGGTCCTCGAAAACCTCGATCTCTGGCTCGAACGCTTCGAGACCAGGGCTACCGAACGCGGCGCCACCGTGTTGTGGGCCAAGGATGGCGCCGAGATATGCCGCCACGTGGTGGACATCGCCAAGCGCCACGGGGTCAGGAAGGCCGTCAAGTCCAAGTCCATGCTCTCGGAGGAGGCCGGCCTCAACCTGGCCCTGGAGGCCGCCGGCATCCAGCCCGTGGAGACGGACCTGGGCGAGTACATCCTCCAGATCAACAACAACGAGCCGCCGTCCCACATCATCGCCCCGGTGGTGCACAAGAACCTGGACGAAGTGGCCGACCTCTTCGCCAGGACCCACGGCACGCCCCGCAAGACCGACATTCCCCAGCTGACCCGCGAAGCCCGCGAAGTGCTGCGTAGCCATTTCGTCACCGCCGAGATGGGCATTTCCGGCGGCAACTTCCTCGTCGCCGAAACCGGCTCCGTCGCCCTCGTCACCAACGAAGGCAACGGCCGCATGGTCACCACCCTGCCCAAGGTGCATGTGGTCGTCACCGGCATCGAAAAGGTGATTCCCACCCTGGAGGACCTGTCCCTGCTGATGCGCCTGCTGCCGCGCTCCGCCACCGGCCAGTCCATCTCCAACTACTTCTCCATCCTCACCGGCGTCAAGCAGCCCGGCGACACGGACGGCCCCGAGCACCTCTACTTCATCCTCGTGGACAACGGCCGCGCCGACGTGGTGGGCTCCGAGTTCCAGGACATGCTGCGCTGCATCCGTTGCGGCGCCTGCATGAACCATTGCCCCGTGTACCAGACCATCGGCGGCCACGCCTACGGCTGGGTCTATCCCGGCCCCATGGGTTCGGTGCTGACGCCCCTCTACACCGGCCTGGAGAACGCCCTCGACCTGCCCCACGCGGCGACCCTGTGCAATCAGTGCGGCGTCGTCTGCCCGGTGAAGATCCCCTTGCCCGAATTGCTGCGCAAGCTGCGGGAGAAACAGGTGGAGCGCCACATGCGCCCGCTGCTGGAGCGTCTCGCCCTCAAGGCCTGGGCCTGGGTGGCCGGCTGCCCGACCCTCTACGGCCTCGGTACCCGCATTGCCGTGCGCTACCTGAAATGGCTGGCCGGCGGCGAGAACCGCATCCGCATCCTCGGCGCTGTACCGGAATGGACACAGGGACGCGACTTTCCGGCCCCCGAAGGGCGTACATTCCGCGAGCTGTACCGCAAACGCAGATAGAATCAAAAGAGCTTTTTTCCTATCAAACCAAGAACGGCCAGTCCGTGCAGCCACAAGAAAAATTCCGGCTGAAGCTATATGTCACCGACCACACGTTGCGTTCGCGCCAGGCACTGGTGCAATTGCAGCGGCTGTGCGAGGAACAGTTCCCCAACCTCTACGAACTCGAGGTAGTGGACGTGCTGGAACACCCGGCCGAAGCCCGGGCCCAGCACATTCTCGCAACACCCACGGTGGTCCGGGAGCTTCCCCACCCGATCCGTCGCATCATCGGCGACCTCGCAGACGTCGACAAAGTGCTCGCAGGCCTGGCGCTCCATCCGGAGTGCAAAAAGAGGGGGAGGTAATTCATGCATGCGTTGGCACAACGCTGGATCGATGACGCGCCCGACGGCATCGTCATCATCGACGGCGAGGGGTTTGTCCGTTTCGCCAACCGGGCCAGCGCGGCCCTGTTCCGTTGCGGGACGAACGACCTGCTGGGGCAGCCCTTCGGCTTCCCGGTTGCCGCGGGGGAGTCCGCCGAGATCGAGATTCCCCAGGACGACGGCTCCTGGGGCACCGCCGAAATGCGTGTGGCCCGGTCGGACTGGGAGGCCGAAGGCGTCCATGTCGCCATCCTGCGCGATGTCACCTATGCACGGCGCGCCGGCTACGCCGTGCGCCAGCAGGCCGACCTGACCGGTGCCCTGGTCGCCTCCCTGCCCATGGCCCTCATCGCCCTGGCGCCGGACAAGACCGTGTCCGTCTGGAACCCGGCCGCCGAGCGGCTTTTCGGCTGGCGTGCGGACGAGGTATTGGGGCGCCGTTGTCCGGTCATCTCCGCCGAGGACTGGCCCGAGTTCGAGGAATTTTTCACCGAGGTGGCGTCGGGTCGCATCATCGACGACCTGGAGACCACGCGCCTCACCAAGTCCGGCCAGGCCGTCGAGGTGCGTGCCCACGCGGCGGCGTTGCGCCGGCCCGACGGTTCCATCGGCGGCATGCTGTGCCTGATGGCGGACAACCACGAGCGTCGCCAGGCCGAGCAGCGGCTCCAGCTTTCCGACAAGGTCTTCCAGAACACCCAGGAGGGCATTGTCATCACCGACGGCAGCGGCCACATCATCTCCGTCAATCCCGCCTTCACCGCCGTGACGGGCTACCAGCCCGAGGACGTGCTGGGGCATAACCCGAGCATCCTCCAATCCGGCCGCCACGACGCCGGCTTCTACGCCGCCATGTGGACCGAACTGGCGCGCAGCGGCCAGTGGCAGGGCGAGATATGGAATCGCCGCCGTAACGGCGAGATCTACCCCGAGTGGCTCAACATCAGCGCCGTGCGCGACGGCGGCGGACGCATCGTCTATTACGTCGCCGTGTTCTCCGACATCAGCCTGGTGAAGCAGAACGAGGAACGGCTCCACCGCCTGGCCCATTTCGACGCCCTCACGGGCCTGCCCAACCGGCTGCTGTTCACCGACCGCCTGCAGCATGCCCTCGTCCAGGCCCGGCGCAGCGAATCCCTGGTGGGCCTGTTGTTCATCGACCTCGACCGCTTCAAGCTGGTAAACGACACCCTCGGCCATCGCAACGGCGACCTGCTGCTGCAGGAGGCCGCCCATCGCCTCGCCGGCGCCGTGCGCGCCCAGGACACGGTGGCGCGCCTCGGCGGCGACGAGTTCACCGTCATCCTGCCAGACCTGACCAGCCCGGCCGGCGGAGCCAACGTCGCCGAGAAGATCATCGAAGCGATGGCTGCCCCTTTCCGGCTCCAGGGGCGCGACGTCTTCATCGGCGCCAGCGTCGGCATCGCCGTCTATCCCATGTCCGGCGACGAGGCCGAGACCCTCATCAAGCATGCCGACATCGCCATGTACCGGGCCAAGGAGGCGGGGCGCAACACCTACCAGTACTACCGGCCCGGCCATGAAGAGCCCTCGCGGGACGTCTTCGAACTGGAGCACGGCCTGCGCCATGCCCTGGAGCGCGGCGAGCTGAGCCTCGTCTACCAGCCCGAAGTCGCCATCGAGACCGGCCAGGTCGTCACCGTCGAGGCCCTGCTGCGCTGGCACCATCCGACCCGCGGCAACATCCCCCCCGCCGAGTTCATTCCGGTGGCCGAGGACTCCGGCCTCATCGGCGCCATCGGCGACTGGGTGCTGCGCCAGGCCTGCGCCCAGAACAAGGCCTGGCAGGACAGCGGACTGCCGCCGGTACGCATCGCCGTGAACCTTTCGGTGCGCCAGCTGCGCAACGTGCGCTTCGCCGAGCGCGTCGCCGAAATCCTCGACGAAACCGGCCTGGCCGCCGAGTGGCTGGAAGTCGAACTGACGGAAAGCATGATCATGCAGTACGCCAAGGACACCATGGGCATCCTCTGGCAGCTGCGGTCCATGGGCGTGCGCATTTCCATCGACGATTTCGGCACCGGCTATTCGTCCCTCAGCTACCTCAAGCGCCTGCCCGTCGACTCCTTGAAGATCGACCGGTCCTTCGTCGAAGGCATCGACACCGACGCCAACGACCAGGCCATCTCCAACGCCATCATCGCTCTCGCCAACAGCCTCAACCTGCGCGTCGTCGCCGAAGGCGTGGAAACCGAGCAACAGCTCTGGTTCTTGCGGGACCATGCCTGCTGCGACGCCCAGGGCTATTTCTTCAGCCAGCCCGTCGACGCCCAGAAGCTATCCTCCTTCCTCCGGCACCGCCTGAACTGAGTCATGCACCGGATCGTCTTCCTGGAACGGGATTCCATCCGCGCCGCCATCCGGCGGCCGGATGTTCCCCACCTCTGGGAGGAATACCCGGCCACGGCGCCGGAGCAGGTGTATGAGCGCCTGAAGGACGCCACCATCGCCATCACCAACAAGGTGGTGCTGCGCGGCGAACTGCTGGAGCGCCTGCCGGCCCTGCAATACATCGCCGGCGCCGCCACCGGCACCGACAACCTGGACCTGGCCTGGTGTCGCGAGCACGGCCTGCCGGTCAGCAACATCCGCGGCTACGCGGTGAACACCGTGCCCGAACACGTGATGATGCTGATCCTCGCCCTGCGCCGCCAGATGCTGGCCTACCGGGCCGACCTCAAGGCCGGGCGCTGGCAGCGGGCCGACATGTTCTGCTTCTTCGACCATCCGATCCGGGACCTGGCCGGTTCCACCCTCGGCCTCATCGGCCGCGGCTCCCTCGGCCAGGGGGTGGCGCGCCTGGCGGCGGCCTTCGGCATGCGCGTGCTGTGGGGCGAGCGCAAGGGCGCGGCGGGCGTGCGCGACGGCTACGTCGCCTTCGATACCCTGCTGGCCGAGTCCGACGTGCTGTCCCTCCATTGCCCGCTCACCGCCGAGACGCGGGGTATGATCGGAGACACGGAACTGGCGGCCATGAAGCGCGACGCCATCCTCATCAACACGGCCCGCGGCGGCATCGTCGACGAGACGGCGCTGGCCCGGGCCCTGCGGGAAGGGCGCATCGGCGGCGCCGGTTTCGACGTGCTGTCCAAGGAACCGCCGCGGGAGGGCAATCCCCTACTGGACCTCGATCTGCCGAACTTCATCCTCACGCCCCACGTCGGCTGGGCGTCGGACGTGGCCATGCAGAAGCTGGCCGACCAGCTCATCGACAACATCGAGGCCTTTGCCCGCGGCGAAATCCGCAACCGGGTCGCCTGACCCAAACACGGGAGGCAATCATGAAACCCCTGAAACACGCTTGCATGATTGCCCTGCTGGTATCGCTCCCCTGCGCCGTCATGGCCCAGGAACCGGAGACCGAGGCCCAGGGCATGCGTCAGCCCCTTACGTTCATGGATTCCAAGCTCTTCGACTCCCGCCTGTCGAAGGAGTTGGGCGCCGGCAAGGACCGGGTGGAGGTCGAGGTGTCAGGCCGCGTCACCCTGAGCGCCATCCCGCCGCGCCTCGACAAATGGGTCACCAAGGTGGGCGAGGAGGGCACCGTCGAGGTCCGCGAAGGACCGGGCCGCACGCGCGCCTTCTTCAGCCTGCTGCCGCTGATCTTCTCCGCCTTCCAGCAGGTCAGCGAGGAACGCATGCTGGAGCCGGCGAAGGAGTACAACGCCACCATCCTCTACCGCCGCGACGCTGCCGGCGACACTTTGATCGACCGTGTGGTGTTCGTGCGACGGAGGCCTCACTGAAATGAAACACTTCCACGCATCGGCTATGGTGCGCGCTCGGGCCGGCGGGGTGCCCTGCTCCGCTCCATGTCACCCGTCGCCGGCCTGCGGCCGGCTCCTCCTTCTTTACTTACGCGGAGCAGGGCACCCCACCGGCCCGATCCGATGCCGCGGTGGGTGTTTGGCCATTTCAAACCACCGACGTTCCCAGCCGAGGATGGCGGGTATCCAACTCCCGGAAGTAAAGGAGGAGGGCCGACGCCTTTTCGGCCCGGAGGACATGGAGGGAGTTGGATACCCGCCGTCCTTGGCGCGCACCGCAACCCCCGCCTTTCATGCGTTGAGAAAGACCCACAGCGTCATGGAGCGACTGACATGAGTTCCAGGGAAGACATCCTCGGCCGCGTGCGCAGCCGTCTCGGCCGCGATGCCGCCAATGCCGCTGCCGCCGGTCCCGCCATGGACGCCTGGCTCGCCGCCCGCAACCAGGGGCCGCGGCCTGCCGTGGATGCAACGCCGGCAGCCTTGCTGGCGCGCTTTCGCGAGTGGTCGGAAAAGCAGTCCAGTACCGTGGATGCGGTGGCCACCCTCGCCGAGGCGCCGGGCGCCATCGCCCGCTATCTGGCCGGACTGCAGTTGCCGACCCAGGCCGTCTGCTGGCCCAGCCTCGGCGGCCTGCCCTGGGAAGAGTCCGGCCTGCGGGTCGAACCCCGCGGCGCGGTGGACGCGGACCTGGTGGGCATCACCGGCTGCTTCTGCGCCGTCGCCGAGACCGGCACCCTGATGCTGGTGTCCGGCGCCGAGACGCCGGCCACGGTGAGCCTGCTGCCCGAGACCCACATCGCCATCGTGCCGGCTTCGCGCATCTTGCCGGGCATGGAGGAAGCCTGGGCCCTGGCCCGCGCGGAACTCGGCGAACTGCCGCGGGCCGTGAACTTCATCTCCGGCCCGTCCCGCACCGGCGACATCGAGCAGACCATCGTCCTCGGCGCCCACGGCCCTTATCGCGTGCACCTGGTAATTGTCGAGAAGGCTTAGCGTCGTCTTGCGCTTCCTTGCCCATCCACTCTGGCTGGCCGGCTTCCGGCCGTTTTTCGCCCTTGTCTGCCTGGCGGGTGCCGTCCTGCCCGCCCTCTGGATTCCCATGTACGCCGGCTGGATCGAACCGCCGGCCGGCATCGCCGCGGTCCATTGGCATGCCCACGAGATGTTCTTCGGCTTCGGTTGGGCGGTGCTCGGCGGCTTCCTGCTCACTTCCACCAAGAACTGGGTCGGCATCCGCGGCTACCACGGCGGTGCCCTGGCCCTGCCGGTCGCCGCCTGGCTGTTCGAGCGGGCCGGTATGGTTTGGGGCGCGGCCTGGCCGCCCGTCCTGTTCCTGCTGTCCGCTTACCTGTTCACCGTTCTGATCGTCGCCATGCTGCTGACGACCCTGGTGCGCCACCGCGCCACGGACAGCTACCGGGACGACAACTACGTCTTCTTCGTGATCCTGCCGCTGCTCCCCGTGGCGAAGGCCCTGATGCTCGACCCGGCCGGCTTTGCCGCCGGCAGCGCCATGGCGCTCGCCCTCTTCCGCGTCGCCTTCCTCGTCATGCTGGAGCGTACCCTGAGCCAGTTCATGAAGGGCGTCTTCCAGGTGAGCATCCTGCGCCACCCGGCCCTCGACACCGTCATCAAGCTGCTCGCCATCGCCATGATCGCCTCCCCCTGGATGCCGGCCGGCGCTGCCGCCCTGGCCGGCATCCTGCTGGCGCTATTGCTGGCGTTGCGCTTCGTCTTCTGGAAGCCCCTGGTGGCCCTGCGACGCCTGGACGTGGGCATCATGCACCTGGGCTACCTGGCGATCGTCGTCCAGCTGCTGCTCGATGCGGCCTCCCACGTCGGCGCCCTGGCCTGGGTCGGCGCTTTCTCGGTGCATGTGTTCACCTTCGGCGCCATGGGGTTCATCGTGCCGGCGATGCTGGTGCGCATCAGCAAGGGCCACACGGGCCGCAAGGTCGTCTTCGAGACGGCCGACCGGTTCGTGCTGTGGCTCATGATCGCCGCCTTCCTGCTGCGCGTCGCCGCGCCCCAGCTGTTTCCCCAGGCCTACCTGCACTGGATCGCGGCTGCTGCCGCCTGCTGGTGTGCCGGCTTCGCGATCCTGGGCTGGCGCTACATCCCCTTCCTGCTGCGTCCGCGGGTGGACGGCAAGGAGCACTGAGTCAGGCGCCCAGCCAGCGTCCCAGGGTGTCCAGCAGCTGCTCGATATCCACTGGTTTGGCGAGGAAATCGTCCATGCCCGCGGCGAAGCAGTGGTCCCGGTCTTCGGCGAAGGCGCCGGCGGTGAGGGCCACGATGGGCAGGTGGGGCTGGCCCTGTTCCTGCTCCCAGGCGCGGATGCGCTCGGTGGCTTCGAAGCCGTTCATCTCCGGCATCTGGCAATCCATCAGCACCAGATCCGGCCGGCCGTAGGCCCGGGTGGCCAAGTCCGCCGCCTCCCGGCCGTTGGCGGCCGACTCCACGGCATAGCCGCGCTTGGCGAGGATGGTTTCGATGACGCGCCGATTGACCTCGTTGTCCTCCACCACCAGGATGCGCCGTATGGCGGTCGGCGGGCCCCGCCTGGCCTGACCGTGGTCCCGGCGTTCCGCACGCCGGCTGTCCTCGCCCGCCGCCACGAGTTCGGCCGGGATGGTGAAGCGGAAGGTGGAGCCATGCCCCGCCTCGCTGTCCACTTCCACCGTTCCGCCCATCAGGTCGGCGAGCCGGCGCACGATGGACAGGCCCAGGCCCGTGCCGCCGTATTGGCGCGTGGAGGAGCCGTCGAGCTGGGTGAAGGGCTGGAACAGCAGGTGGCGCTTGTCCTCCGGAATGCCGATGCCCGTATCCGTCACGCTGAAGCGGAGCCGGGCGCGGCCCTCGCTGCACTCCGTCTCCGCGGCCTCGATGCGGATGCCACCGTGGTCGGTGAACTTGATGGCGTTGCTGACGAGGTTGGACAGCATCTGCCGCAGGCGCACCGGATCGCCCCAGTAACGCTGGCCGGCCCTTCCCTGCCAGGCGCATTCCAGGGCGAGGCCTTTCCGGTGGGCTGTTTCGCCGTACAGGGCCGCCGTATCCGTCAGCAACTGGGCCGGGTCGAAGGCGGCCCGCGCCAGTTCGAGCTTGCCGGCATCGACCTTGGAGAGATCGAGGATGTCGTTGAGCAGGGTCAGCAGGGTCTGGCCGGAATTGAGGATGGTGCGCACATAGTCGACACGCTCGGCCTCGGCCAGGTTCGGCGCCATCAGCAGCTGGGCCATGCCGAGGATGCCGTTCATGGGCGTGCGGATCTCGTGGGACATGGTGGCGAGGAATTGGCTCTTCGCCACGTTGGCGGCCTCGGCCTTCTGCATGGCTTCGCGCAGGGCCGCCTCGGCCCGCTTGCGCTCTCCGATGTCCCGCGACGAGGCGTAGACGAAACGGCGGCCGTCCATGGCGAAGGAGGCGACGGTCACTTCCACGTCGATGACGGTACCGTCCTTGCGGCGATGCCGCGTCTCCAGCGTGGAGGTGCCTTCCTGGGCCAGCTTCTGCGGCAGGATTTCGCCGAGCAGGGTCTCCGCCGGCCAGTGGGCATCCCACTGGGGCAGGCTCATGCCCTTCAGTTCCTGGCGGCTGTAGCCCAGCATGGCGGCGAAGCTTTCGCTGGCCTCCACCAGGTTGCCCTTCTCGTCCAGGATGTGGATGCCGTCGCCGGCCCGCTGCAGGTAAAGGCGGTTCTTCGTGCTCTCGCGCACGATGCGGTTGAGCATCCCCAGCAGGAAGATCGCCGACAGCAGGGACAGCAAGGTGAAGCTGACGGCCAGCAGCACGGTCTTGACGATCTCCGCGCGCCAGTCCGCCAGGTAGTCCTCCTTCGCCATGGCGGCGATGACGATCATCGGCCCGCCGGACAGGCGGCGGAAACTGCCGATGCGCTCGGTGCGGTCGGCCCCCATGGGCGTGAAGTAGGAGGCCGCCGTCTGGCCGCCTTCCACCAGGGAACGGAATTCGGCGGATACGGAGGGATTGCCGACCATGCCGGCCGGCTGGTCGGCGATGGTCGGGTGGCGGGTGACGAGGCCCAGGTCCGTATCCCGCAGGATGGCCGTGCCGTGGGGGCCCAGGTCGAAGCTCGCCAGCAGGCCGGTGAAATGGTCGAGGGCGATGGGGGCGGACACCACGCCGGCGAAGCGGCCGTCCGGGTGGTTGTAGCGCCGCGCGAAGCCGACGATGTACTTCTTGGCCACACGCCCCTTGCGCGGCTTGGAAATCTGCAGGCCGGCGTCCGGATTGTTGCGCAGGATGACGAAATAGTCCCGGTCGCCCCAGGTCGCGCGTTCGGCCTTGTTCAGGCCCTTGCCGAGGACCACCAGCCCGCTGGCGTCGGCGACGCGGATCGCCTCCAGTTCGGGCAGGCGCTCCTCCTGGCGGGCGATGAACGCCGTCATGGCCCGCTCGTTCACGCCGCCGCCGGCCAGCTGGCGCTCCAGTTCGTCCACCGTCGCCTGCAGCGCCAGATCGATCTTGCCGATGCTGTTGGAGACGCTCTGGTCGATGGCGTAGGCGATGTTCTGGGTCTGCGTGCGGGCACGCGCCTCGTATTGCTGCCGGCTCTGGTGCAGGGAATAGCCGGCCAGCGCGAAGACGAAGAGGTTGGCGCCCGCAAGGCCCGCGATCAGGAGGGCACGGAGGCGGCCGGTGAATCCCACGATGGTTGTTCTCCGAAGACCGTCGCTGTCTTGGACGGTAGCGGGCATGATACGACGAAAGGACTAGTCGGAGTGGCGGCGATAATTCCGGCAGGGCTTGCGGCCAGGGGCTTGCGCCCGGATCAGCGGTGCTGGCGCAGGAGCTTTTCCAGGTCCATCACCACCATCAGCGCGACACCGAAGGCGAGGATTTCGCCCCAGGCCTGCAGGCCGATGGGCGCCGTGCCGAACAGGCGGTTCATGGCCGGCAGATAGGTGAACAGCAGCTGCAGGGCCGCCATGGTCGCCACCCCCCACCAGATCCAGGGGTTCGACAGGGGCGGCATGGCCCACACCGGGCGCGTCAGGGAACGGCAGTTGAACAGGTAGAACAGTTCGCCGAAGACGAAGACGTTGGCCGCCACCGTGCGCGCCTCGGCATCGCCCATGCCCCTTGCCAGGGAGAGCTGGAACAGGCCGAAGGACCCCACCAGCAGCAGCAGGCCCACCAGCAGCACGCGCTGGACGAGCACCCGGTCGAGGATGGGCATGGCCGGCGGGCGCGGCCGGCGGCGCATGATGCCGCGCTCCGTCGGCTCGAAGGCCAGCGTGAGGCCCAGCAGTACGGCGGTCGTCATGTTGATCCAGAGGATCTGCAGGGGCGTGATCGGCAGGGTGACGCCGGCGACGATGGCGGCCAGGATCACCAGGCCTTCGCCGAAGTTGGTCGGCAGGGTCCAGGTGATGAACTTCACCAGGTTGTCGTAGATGCCGCGACCTTCCTCGACGGCCGCCTCGATGGTGGCGAAGTTGTCGTCGGTGAGCACCATGGCCGCCGCCTCCTTGGCCACCTCGGTGCCGGTGATGCCCATGGCGATGCCGATGTCGGCCTGCTTGAGGGCCGGCGCGTCGTTGACGCCGTCGCCCGTCATGGCGACGAGCTCGCCGTTGGCCTGGAGGGCCCGCACCAGGCGCAGCTTCTGCTCGGGCTCGACGCGCGCGAAGACATCCACGTCGCGCGCCGCGGCGGCGAGGGCATCGTCGCCGAGGGCGGCCAGCTCCCGGCCGGTCAGCGCCGTTCCCGCGGGACCGACGATACCGATGCGGCGGGCGATGGCGATGGCCGTGTCGGCATGGTCGCCGGTGATCATCTTCACGCGGATGCCGGCGCCGTGGCAGGCGCGTACGGCGGCGACAGCCTGGCGGCGCGGCGGATCGATCATGCCGACGAGGCCGAGGAACACCAGGTCGCCGTCCAGGTCGCCGGCTGCCAGGCCGTCGGCCGCGATGTCCTTGCGGGCGAGGGCCAGCACCCGCAGGCCCCGCTGCGCCATGGCGGCGGCGGCCACCACCGTCGCCTCCCGCGCCAGGGCGACCTCGTGGCCGGCGGCATCGAGCATGGCGCTGCAGGCGGCCAGCAGCTTCTCCGGCGCCCCCTTGGCGTAGGCCATGGGCCGGCCCTCCACCTCGTGCAGCGTGGCCATGGTCTGACGCGCCGAATCGAAGGGAATCTCGTCGCGCCGCGGGAAGACCTGTTGCAGCGTCGTTTCGTCGAGGCCGGCCTTGCGCGCCGCCGTCAGCAGGGCGGCTTCCGTCGGGTCGCCGGTGATCTGCCAGCGGCCCCCTTCCCGGTGCAGGCCGGCGTCGTTACACAGGGCGCCCGCCACCAGGGTTTCCCGCAGGGCGCCGCTGCCCGCCACCGGCTTGCCGTCATGGGCGATGTCGCCTTCCGGCGCATAGCCGCTGCCCGTCACCTCGTGGCGCCGGCCGCCGGCCCAGACCTCGCAGACCGTCATTTCGTTCTCGGTGAGGGTGCCGGTCTTGTCGGAACAGATCACCGTCGTGCTGCCGAGAGCCTCCACGGCCGGCAGCTGGCGCACGATGGCGCGGCGCTTCGCCATGCGGCCGACGCCGATGGCGAGCGTAATGGTGATGGCCGCCGGCAGGCCCTCCGGAATGGCGCCGACGGCCAGGGCGACGGCGGCCATGAACATGGCGAAGGCCGATTCGCCGCGCCAGATGCCGACGGCGAAGGTGAGCGCCGCCAGCGCGAGGATGATCACCAGCAGCTGGCGCGAAAACTTTTCCATCTTGCGCGTCAGCGGCGTCGCCAGGTCCGGCGCCGCGGCGATGAGTCGCGAGATGCGGCCGGTTTCGGTGGCGTCGCCGGTGGCCACCACCACACCGGTGGCCTGGCCGGCCACCACCGCGGTGCCGGCATAGGCCATGTTGGCCCGGTCCGCCAGGGAGGTGTCGGCGGGCATGGGCTCGACGTGCTTGGCGACCGGGGCCGATTCGCCCGTCAGCGCCGCCTCGATGGTGCGCAACTCCTTGCCCTTCACGAGCCGCAGGTCGGCGGGCACCTTGTCGCCGGCGGCGAGCCAGACCACGTCGCCGGGCACCAGTTCCGCGGCGTCGAGGCGCAGGCGCCGGCCGCCGCGCAGCACGGTCACCTCGGTGGCCACGGCCCGCGCCAGGGCCGCCAGGGCCGCCGCGGCCTTGCCTTCCTGGATGTAGCCGACGACGGCATTCACCGCCACGACGCCGAAGATCACGCTGGCATCCACCCATTCGCCGAGCAGGGCGGTGACGACGCCCGAGGCGATCAGCACCAGCACCAGGGGCTGGATCAACTGGGAGAGGAAGCGTTGCAGGGCGCTGCGTCCCGGCGTCACCGTCAATTGATTGGGGCCGTGCTTCGCCAGACGGGCGGCGGCCTCCGCGGGCGCGAGTCCGGCGGCGGCATCGACGCCGTGGTGGGCCAGGGCCTCGGCGGCCGCCAGGGCGTGCCAGGGTGGTACGGGGTTCGTGTTATGGTCGGTCGCTGAGGTCTGGGACGGCATTGTGGGGAACCTTCTGCAAGCGTCGCTGGTCTTTCCGAAGACAATACTATGAAAAAGGGAGTTCCCTTCTGCAGCAGTCCGCCGATGTCGTCTGTCGGGCAGGACTGCTGTTACGAGGGGGATCGCAATCCGGGAGAAGACATGAATGGAATGAAGCGCATCGTCGCCACCACCGATTTTTCCCATGGCGGCGAATCGGCCCTGCGCCGCGCCGTGCTGCTGGCAAAGAGCGCCGGGGCAGCCGTCGAAGTGGTCCATGCGGTTTATCTGCCGCCGCTGGAGGAAGCCTGGCGCAAGCTGGCCGACAAGGAAGGGCTCTCCGAGGCCGGTCTGCTGGAAGCGGCGGCGCAGCGCCTCGGCGATCTCGCTGCCGCGGTCGGCCAGCGCCTGGGCCTGACGCCGACGCCCCGCGTCCTGCAGGGGCGTGCGCCCCAGGCCCTGGCGGCGTGGGCGCGCGAGAGCGGCGCCGACCTCATCGTCATCGGCGCCCACGGCGAACATTTCCTGCTCGACCTCTTCGTCGGCTCCACCGCCATGAAGACGCTGCGCCTGGCGACCGTGCCCGTCCTTCTCGTCAAGCAGACGCCGCCCTTCGACTACGAGCGCATCGTCATCGCCACGGATTTCTCGCCCGGCGCGCGGGCCGCGGCCGAGCTGGCCGCCACCCTGTTCCCCGCCGCCGACCTGCACCTGTTCCACGCCTACGAAGTGCCCTTCGAGCGCGAGATGTATTACGCCGGCGCCGACGACGAGGCCGTGGACCACTACCGCCGCCTCGGCGAGGCCGAGGCGCGGCGCCAGATCGAGGCCTTCGCCGACTCCCTTGCCGATCCGCGCCGCTACTTGCGCAAGATGCGCCACGGTTACGCGCCGGCTCTCATCAACAAATATGCGGCCGAGATCGGCGCCGACCTGGTGGTGATGGGCTCCCAGGGTACGTCCGGCATCGAGGCCACGCTGCTCGGCAGCGTCAGTTCCCACCTGGTGACCGAGTTCTCCGGCGACATGCTGCTGGTACCGGCGGTCGGCAGGGGAGGCTGATGCCGCACGACGTCAGTCTCATCACCACCATCGCGGCGGGCTTCGGGCTCGCCATGGTGCTGGGCCTCCTGGCGGCGCGGTTGAAGATTCCGCCCCTGGTCGGTTATCTGCTCGCCGGCATCGCCCTCGGGCCGGCGACGCCCGGCTTCGTCGCCGACATGGCCCTATCGGCGCAACTGGCCGAGATCGGCGTCATGCTGCTGATGTTCGGCGTCGGTCTGCATTTCTCCCTGGAGGACCTGCTGACGGTGCGCCGCATCGCCGTCCCCGGCGCAGTGGTCCAGATCGCCGTGGCGACGGCCCTCGGCGTCGGCGTCGCCCAACTCTGGGGCTGGTCCTTCGGTGCCGGCCTGGTGTTCGGCCTCGCCCTCTCCTGCGCTTCCACCGTCGTGTTGCTGCGGGCCCTGGAGACCCGCGGCATCCTCGACTCGGCCAACGGCCGCATCGCCGTGGGCTGGCTGGTGGTCGAGGACCTGGTGTGCGTGCTGGTGCTGGTGCTGATGCCGCCCCTGGCCGGGCTGCTGGGCGGCAATGCCGCCGATCAGGACGGCAGCGTCTGGACCACCCTGGCGATCACCCTGGCCAAGGTCGCGGCCTTCATCGTCCTCATGCTCGTGGTCGGACGCCGCGTGTTTCCGCGCCTGCTCTGGCTGGTGTCGCGCACCGGTTCGCGCGAGCTGTTCACCCTCTGCGTCGTCGCCGTGGCCGTCGGCGTCGCCTACGGTTCGGCCAAGCTGTTCGGCGTCTCCTTCGCCCTGGGCGCTTTCTTCGCCGGCACCATGATGCGGGAGTCGGACTTCGCCCACCGGGCGGCGGCCGAGTCCCTGCCCCTGCGCGACGCCTTCTCGGTGCTGTTCTTCGTCTCCGTCGGCATGCTGTTCGATCCCCACGTGATCCTCGACGAGCCGGGCAAGCTGGCGGCGGTGGTGGCGATCATCCTGTTCGGCAAGACCTTCGCCGCCATCGCCCTCGTGCTGGTCTTTCGCTATCCCCTCAACACGGCGCTGACCGTCGGCGCCAGCCTGGCCCAGATCGGCGAGTTCTCCTTCATCCTCGTCGGCCTCGGCCTGGCCCTCGGACTGCTGCCGGCTGCCGGCCAGAGTCTGGTGCTGGCGGGGGCTCTGATTTCCATTGCCCTCAACCCGGTGATGTTCGCCGTCATCGCACCCGCCAAGCGCTGGGCGCTGGCCCGCTCCGAGCTGGCGCGGCGCCTGGAGAGCCGCCAGGACCCGACGGCCGAGCTGCCCATGAGCGTGGCGGAGCAGTATCTCGCCGGCCAGGTGGTGCTGGTGGGCTACGGCCGGGTGGGCCGCCGCATCGCCGAGGCCCTCGATGCCGAGAAGGTGCCCTACGTTGTCGCCGAGCAGCACCGCGAGGTTGTCGAGAAGCTGCGGCAGCGGAACGTTCCCGCCGTCTCCGGCGACGCCGCCGATCCGGCCGTGTTGATCCAGGCCCACATCGCCCGCGCCGCCATGCTGGTGATCGCCACGCCGGACACCCTCAATGTGCGCAAGATCGTCGATATCGCCCGGACCCTGAATCCGGACATCGAGGTGGTGTTGCGCACCCACTCCGACGATGAAGCGGCCCTGTTGCGCCGGGAGCGCATCGGTACCGTCTTCATGGGCGAACACGAGCTGGCGCGCGGCATGAGTAGTCACGTCCTCGACCATATGAGGCGCGGGCATGTCGGCTGAAGGCAGGCCTGCTTCGTTGCCGTCTTGGCATGCCGTCGCCGCCGACGAGGCGCTGGCGCGGCTGGGCGCCGACCCGCGCTTCGGTCTGGCGCCGGACGAGGCCGCGGCGCGTCTAGCCGTTCACGGCGCCAATCTCCTGCCGGGGCCGCCGCCGCGGCCCGCATGGCGGCGCTTCCTGTTCCAGTTCCACAACGTCCTCATCTACGTGATGCTGGTCGCCGCCGTCGTCACCACGGCTCTCGGCCACTGGGTCGACACCGGCGTGCTGCTGGCGGCGGTGGTGGTAAACGCGGTCATCGGCTTCATTCAGGAAGGCAAGGCGGAGGCGGCACTGGATGCCATCCGCGAGACGCTCTCCCATGGGGCAGCGCTGCGCCGCGGCGGTGCCCGCGTCGAAGTACCGGCCGCGGCTGTCGTTCCCGGCGACATCGTATTGCTCGCGTCCGGCGACAAGGTACCTGCCGACCTAAGGGTGATCGAGGCGCGCGGCCTGCGGGTCAATGAGGCCCTGCTCACCGGGGAGTCGGATAGCGTCGGCAAGGCTGCGGCTCCGGTGGCGGCAGACCTGCCCCTGGCCGAGCGTCGGTCCATGCTGTATTCCGGCACGCTGGTGACGGCGGGTCAGGCGGTCGCCGTGGCCGTGGCGACGGGCAGCACTACCGAACTGGGCCGCATCGGCATTCTGCTGGGCCGCGTGACGGCGGCGCGCACGCCTCTGCAGCGACAGCTCGACCGCTTCAGTCGCTGGCTGGCCCTGGTCATTCTGGCCCTCGCCTGCCTTACCTTCGTCGTCGGCGTGCTTTGGCGGGGGCACGGCGCAGCGGAGATGTTCATGATGGTGGTGGCCTTGGCGGCATCGGCCATCCCCGAGGGCCTGCCGGCCATCATGACCGTGACCCTTGCCCTGGGCGTGAGTCGCATGGCGGCCAGCCGGGCCATTGTCCGCCACCTGCCGGTGGTCGAGACCCTGGGTTCGGTGACCACCATCTGTTCGGACAAGACCGGCACCCTGACCCGCAACGAGATGGTCGTGCAGCGGCTGGTGACGGCACGACATGCCTTCGATGTGGGCGGCGCCGGCTACGCGCCGGAGGGGGCCATCCGCGACGAGGCCGGACCCGTGGCGCCCGCGGACTATCCCGGCCTGACGGAGCTGGCCCGCGCCGCTGCGCTCTGCAACGACGCCGAGTTGCACCGTCACGGCGACGGTTGGCGCATGGAGGGCGATCCCACCGAGGGCGCGCTGCTGTCCTTCGCCATCAAGACGGGCGCCGATCTGGAACACTTGCGCACGGCCTTGCCGCGGATCGACGCCATTCCCTTTGAGTCGGAGCACCGCTTCATGGCGACGCTGCACCGGGACCACCGCGGTCGCCGCTTCCTCTATATCAAGGGTGCTCCGGAGCGGGTGTTGGAGATGTGCGACCGTCAGCGTCAGCAGGGCGCCGACGTGACTCTGGTACCCGACTACTGGCGCCGCATGGCCACCGATGCCGCGGCGCGGGGCCTGCGCGTGCTGGCCCTGGCAGTCAAGCGTCTGGACGACGGGCGCGACGACGTCTGCTTCGCCGATCTGGAGGGCGGCGTCACCCTGCTGGGGCTGGCCGGCATGCTGGACCCGCCCCGCGAGGAGGCGATCGCGGCCGTCGACCTGTGCCGGACTGCCGGCATCCGCGTCAAGATGATCACCGGCGACCATATCGACACGGCGCGGGCAGTGGCGGCGCGCATGAACATCGGCCTGGACGGCGGCGCCCTTACCGGCGCCGAGATCGAACTGATGGATGACGATCAGTTGCGGCGCATCGCCCCCGGCATCGACGTATTCGCGCGCACCAACCCCGAGCACAAGCTGCGGCTGGTGGAGGCACTCCAGTCCGCCGGCCAGGTGGTCGCCATGACCGGCGACGGCGTCAACGATGCACCCGCCCTCAAGCGTGCCGACGTCGGCGTCGCCATGGGCCTCAAGGGGACCAGCGCGGCCCGCGAAGCCGCCGACATCGTCCTTGTGGACGACAACTTCGCCACCATCGGCAAGGCCGTGCGCGAAGGGCGCGGCGTCTATGACAACATCCGCAAGTTCGTCCTCTTCATGCTGCCGACCAACGGCGGCGAGGCGCTGGTGGTGATCGCCGCCATCCTCTTCGAACTGGCGCTGCCGCTGACGCCGGCCCAGGTGCTGTGGATCAACATGGTGACATCGAGCACCCTCGGCCTGGCGCTCGCCTTCGAGCCGCCCGAGCGGGACGTCATGGCGCGTCCGCCGCGGGACCCGCGCGAATCCCTGCTCTCCTGGTTCTTTGTCTGGCGTGTGCTGCTGGTATCCCTGCTGATGATGGCCGGCGCGCTTGGCCTCTTCCTCTGGGAACTGGGGCAGGGCACTTCTCTCGAAACCGCCCGCACCATGGCCGTCAGTGCCGTCGTCGCGGCCGAGATGTTCTATCTCTTCAACAGCCGCCGCATTTTCCACTCGGTGCTGTCGGCGGACGGCCTGCTCGGCAGCCGCCATGTTCTCGCCGCCGTGGGGGCCTGCCTGGTCCTGCAGTTTGCCTACACCCAGGCCGAGCCGTTGCAGCGCATATTCGGTTCCACGGTACTGACGCCGGAGGAGTGGGGGCGGGTCCTGTTGGCTGGTCTTGTCGTATTCGCCGTCGCCGAACTGGAAAAGGCAGCGATCCGCCGCTTCCGTCCGCAGTTCGTTCACTGATCGATATTCACGGAGAATGTCATGAACCCTATCGGTTCCATTCTGGCCGCCACCGATTTCTCACCTTCGGCGCGGGACGCCCTGGCACGGGCTGCCGGGCTTGCCGCCGAGCATGGCGCCGCCCTGACCCTGCTGCACGTCATCAGCGGCCCTTCCCTGGATGCCTTCAAGGAACTGCTGGCGGGGAGCAACGATGAGCCGGCGGGCGAAGCCGCCCGTCTGCTGGAAGAGGCTGCCGCCGAGTTGGCCGCCGTCGCCGGCCGGCAGGCGGCGACGCGGGTCCGCGTCGGCGGTGTGCACGATGAGCTGGCCGCCGCGGCGGAACGGGCCGACCTGCTGGTGATCGGCGACCGGGGGCTGCACCCGATGCGCGACATGATCATCGGCACCACCGCTGAGCGCCTGCTGGGCAGTTGCCGCAAGCCGGTGCTGGTGGTCAAGCGGGGCGCCGCCGCGCCCTACCGAAAGGTGTTGGTGCCGGTGGATTTCTCCGCCTGTTCGCACGCCGCCTTCAAGGCCGCCCTGGGGCTGGCGCCCCGGGCCGACCTACACGTCTGTCACGCTTTCGGACTGCCCTCCGCCGGCAAGTTCTGGCTCGCCGACGTGCCGGAAGCGGCGCTGCGCCGTTACGAGGCCGTGGCCGGCCGCGCCGCCGAGGAACGCCTGGCGGTGCTGGCGGCGGAGGCCGACAGCCGCGACCGGGAGCGTTGCCGCCTGCTGGCCGTGGCCGGGGACCCGTCCATGGTCGTCATCGCCGAGGCCGAAAAGCGGGAGGCAGACCTGATCGTCATCGGTCGGCACGGCGAATCCGCGCTGCGGGACTTCCTGCTCGGCAGCGTGACCCGCCACGTCCTGGCGAACGCGCCCTGCGACGTCCTCGTGGTCCCGGTCGCTTCCTGAGGCCGCTGCCATGACCTTCGACGCGCCGATGCACGGGAACCTCGGTTTGCCGGAGACCGGCATGCTGGTGGTCGCCGTCCTGCTGCTGGCGGGGGCCCTGGCGGGCGAGCTGGCCGCGCGGGTGCGCCTGCCGCGCATCGTCGGCTACGCCCTGGCCGGCATCGGCTTCGGCTTCGCCGACACGGGGCTGCCCATGGTTGATCTGGTCGGCCCGGCCCGGTTGTTCGGCGAACTGGGCCTGGGCCTGTTGCTGTTCGACCTGGGCCGCCGCGTCGATCCCGGCTGGTGGCGGCGCGATCCGAGCCTGGCGGCCACGGCCCTGCTGGAGATGGGCGCCACCTTCGCCGCCTGCTTTGCACTGCTGATCACCTTCGGCATCCCGGCGCCCTGGGCTGCCGTGGCCGCGGCCGTGGCGCTGTCCTCGTCGCCGGCGGTGGCCGTGGCAGTGGTGCGGGACCTCAAGGCCCAGGGGCAGGTGACGGAACGCCTGCTCTGGCTGTCGGGTGTGAACACCGTGGCGGCGGCCCTGGCGGCCACCATGCTGCTGGCCTGGCTGCATGCCGAGTATGCCGCCAACCCGTGGACGGCGCTGCTCCATCCCCTTTATCTCGTGGCCGGGTCCCTGGCCTTGGCAAGCGCCATCGCCTGGTCCCTCTCGTCAGGCAGCCGCTTCATGGGCCCCGGCACGACGGGGCGCCTTCTCGGCAGCCTCGCCGCGGTGTTGCTGGCCCTTGCCCTGGCGCGAGCGGGCGGTCTCTCGGTGCCGCTGACCCTGATCGCCCTTGGCCTGCTGACCCACATGTTCGACCGCCGTCATCAGCGCCGCTCCCAGGAGTTCGGTGAGACGGCGCGGCCCCTCGTGGTGCTGTTTTTCGTCTTCGCCGGCACCGGACTCGCCCTCGTGGACTTCGAGCGCTATGCCGTGCCGGCCCTGGCGCTGGTGGCCGTGCGCTGGCTCGCCAAGTGGCTGGCGGTGGGCGTGGCGGCGCGCTTCTCCGGCCTCGATTTCCGCCGCAGCTTCCGCCTCGGCCTCGCCCTGATGCCCATGTCCGGCCTGTCGCTGATGCTGGTCACGGACGCCGGGCGCTTCTATCCGGAGATGGGTGCCGACCTGACGGGCATCCTGATCACCGCCATCGCCATCCTCGAACTGCTGGGGCCCCTGGCGACCCACTTCGCCCTCGTCCGTGCCGGCGAGGCCGCCCAGGAGAACGAACGTGCCTGAAGACGTCCTCGAATTCGCTCCCAGTGCGACCCTCTCCATGGGCGTGGAGCTGGAGGTGCAGGTGCTGGAGACGGTGGATTTCAACCTGACCCAGGGAGCCTCCTACCTGCTCGAACAGATCCGCCGCGCCAAGGTGGCGGGCGACATCAAGCACGAGGTCACCGAGAGCATGGTGGAGCTGGCCACGGGCATCCATACGCGCCACGACGAACTGCTGGCGGAACTGGGTGCCCTGCGCGACGGCCTGGTGGCGGCGGCGGACCGCCTCAACCTGGCCGTCTGCGGCGGCGGCGCCCATCCCTTCCAGCGCTGGGAGGAACGGCGCATCGTGGACAACCCGCGCTACCGGCGCGTTTCCGAGCTCTACGGCTATCTCGCCAAGCAGTTCACCGTCTTTGGCCAGCACGTGCATATCGGCTGCCCGAGTGGCGACGACGCCCTCTACCTGCTGCACGCCTTGTCGCGCTACGTGCCCCATTTCATCGCCCTGGCGGCGTCCTCGCCCTACTACCAGGGGGCCGATACCCGCTTCGCCACTTCGCGCCTGCATGTCGTCAGCGCCTTTCCCCTCGCCGGCCATTGTCCCTGGGTGACCACCTGGGACGAGTTCCGCGCCTACTTCGAGCGCATGCGCGCCGTGGGCATCGTCGCCAGCATGAAGGACTTCTACTGGGACATCCGGCCCAAACCCGAGTACGGCACCATCGAGCTGCGCGTCTGCGACACGCCGCTGACGGTGCGCCAGGCGGCGGCCATCGCCGCCTACCTGCAGACCCTGGCGCGCCGCCTGCTGCGGGAGCGCCACACCCTGGGCGGACCGGACCGCTACCTGGCCTACGCCGTCAATCGTTTCAACGCCTGCCGCTTCGGTTTCGACGCGGAGTTGATCGATGCCTTCGACGGCGCGCGGTGCCGCGTCGCGGACGACATTCTCGCCACCGTGGACATGCTGGCGGAGGACGCCGTGGCCCTCGGTACCGGCGACGCCCTGGCGGAACTGGCCGCCGGCGTGCGCGCCGGCATGAGCGGGGCGGGCTGGATGCGGGAGCGGGCCGCGGGCGACCTGTCGGCCCTGGTGGCGGCCCAGGCCGCCCTTTGGCGCGGCGACGGGGCACCGGCCGGCGTCTGAGCTACTTGCCCTCCTTGGGCTTGTAGAAATCCCGCAGGGAGGCGTAGCGGCGGGCGCGCACGGCGCGCGCCTGGGTCATGGCCCGTTCCACCGGCACGCCGATCTGGATCAGGGTTTCGGCGGCGATCATCAGGCTGCCCTCCAGCACCTCGGGAATCACCTCGGTGGCGCCGGCGGCCTTGAGCTTGGCCATGTCGGTGTCGTCGGCGGCGCGCACGATGATGGGGATGTCGGCGTCGGTGCGGCGGATCAGCCGCAGTACGCGCTCGGCCGAATGGACGTCCGGATAGGCGACGACGACGGCGCGGGCCCGCGTCAGGCCGGCGGCGAGCAGCACTTCCGGCCGGTCGGCGTTGCCGAACAGGACGCGCCCGCCGGCGGGGACGGCACCCTTGATCTGGTGCGGGTCCACGTCGAGGGCGAGAAAGGGGATGCTCTCGTTGGCGAGGAATTCGCCGATGCGCTGGCCGGTGCGGCCGTAGCCGCAGAGGATGACGTGCTTCTCCAGGCCGAAGGCGCCGACGGCGATCTCGTGGATGGATTTTGCCTTGTGGGCCCAGTCGCCCTTGGCCATCTGGCCGCCGAGGCGGGCCGCCCAGTCGATGAGGAAGGGGGCCGCGAACATCGAGATGAGCATGGCCGACAGGGTGACCTGGAAGACGTCGGTGGCGATGAGCTTCTGCTCGGCGGCGAGGCCGATGAGGACGAGGCCGAACTCGCCGGCCTGGGCGATCTGGGCGGCGGTGCGCAGGGCCACGTCGAAGGAATTGCGCGCCACCATGGCGATGGCCAGCACGACGATGCCCTTGCCGGCTACGAGCAGCAGGACGGCCAGCAGCAGGCGGTCGAACTGGGCTAGGACGAAGCCCAGGTCCAGCATCATGCCGACGGTGACGAAGAACAGGCCCAGCAGGATGTCGCGGAAGGGCCGGATGTCGGCCTCCACCTGGTGGCGATAGATGGTCTCCGAGATCAGCATGCCGCCGACGAAGGCGCCCAGGGCCAGGGACAGGCCGGCCAGATGGGTGGCGAAGGCGAGGCCGACGACAAGCCAGAGGGTCGTCAGCACGAACAATTCCTCCGAGCGGTGGCGCGCCACGTTGTCGAAGACCCGCTTCATGAGCCGCTGACCGACGCCGATGAGGATGGCCAGTACCAGGGTCGCCTGCAGGGCGGCCATGGCGAGGGGGCCGACGAGGTTGCCTTCCGGATGGGCCAGGGCCGGGAAGAGGATCAGGCAGGGCACGACGGCGATGTCCTGGAACAGCAGCACGCCCATGGTCTGGCGGCCGGAGCGGGAATGCAGTTCGAAGCGCTCCGAGAGCATGCGCGCGACGATGGCGGTGGACGACATGGCGACGGCCAGGCCGACGGCGAGGCCGGCGCGCCAGCCCTGGCCGTAGCCGAACCAGGTGCCGGCCATGGTGGCGGCGGCCGTCAGGGCCATCTGGGCGGCGCCGAAGCCGAACACCAGGGAGCGCATGGCCTGCAGGCGCGGCAGGCTGAATTCGAGGCCGATGGAGAACATCAGGAAGACGACGCCGAATTCGGCGAAGCTCCCCACCTGCTCGCTTTCCGCCAGCAGCTTGAGGCCGTGGGGGCCCAGGGCGATGCCGATGGCCAGGTAGGCCAGCATGGTCGGCAGGCGGAAACGGCGCGCCAGGGACACCGCCAGGACGGCGGCGGTGAGCAGCAGGAGGATGGCGAGGAGACTCTGGTGCAAGCGTCTATCCCTTCAATCCCGCCCGGCACGGCCCCTGGCCTGAGGGCAGGGGCTGCGGGGCCGGCCGGCGGGTGCCGGCGTGCGCTCGGGACATCATGGAACTCCTCCGGGTCTTGGTTTTCGTCAAGGATTGTAAGCTACCGCCACCCTATAATCGGACATCCGCTTCCCAAGGCATCCCCATGAAAAGACTGCTTCCCCTGGCCCTGTTCGCCGCCTTCGCCGCGCCGGTTTCCGCCGAGCCCGATGCTCCCGTGATCGCCGAATTGATGGCCGGCGTCGCCGAACTCGGCCAGGTCAATGGCGTGGCCCTGGCCTGCGGCTATCCGGACCTGGTGACCAAGGCGCGGGCCATGATGATCCTGCGGGCGCCGAAGACGCGGCGCTTCGGCGAGGCCTACGAGACGGCCTCCACCGAGGCCTACACGCGGCAGGGCACCAGCGGCGAAGCCTGCCCGGAGGCCGTGGTGCTGAATCTCAAGCTGGAGATGACCGATCTGCGCCTGAAGGAAATCGCCGCCAAGGCGGGGGTGCAGTGAGGTTTGCCGCCTTCGCCCTGGCGGCGCTGCTGGTTTCGCTGCCGGCCTTGCCGGCGCCGGCGGAGGACGACGAGCCGCCCGTCGGCCTGGTGCCCCGCTACCTGCTGCGGGACGCCAACGGACGTGCCGTGACGGAGGGGGATTTCCGCGGCCGTTTCCAGCTTTTGGCGTTCGGCTATACCTATTGTCCCGATGTCTGTCCCACCACCCTGGTGGAAGTGGCGGATGTCCTCAAGCGCCTCGGCGACGACGCGGCGCGGCTCCAGGCCATCTTCGTATCCGTCGATCCCGAGCGGGACACGACGGAGACGCTGAAGGGCTACACGGCCTTCTTCGATCCCCGCATCATCGGCCTGACGGCCGCGCCGGAACTGGTGAAGGCCGCCGCCGACCGCTTCAAGGTGCGCTACGAGAAGGTGCGGGAGCCGGGGGCGCCGGCGGACCAGTACAGCGTGGACCACTCGGCGGGGCTCTACCTGCTGGGGCCGGACGGCGGCTTCCTGCACAAGTTCGCCTACCAGACGCCGCCGGCCGACGTGGCTGCACGCATCCGCGACTACATGGCCGTGGTGAAGGGCCCCGCGAGCCGCCTTCCTCCCCACCGAACGGAGTTTCCTCGATGAATCGTTTCCTCGCCGCTGTCCTCCTGGCCCTGTCCTTTTCCGCCGCTGCCGAGCGCCCCGCCCGGGTGACCGTGCTCGAAGGCGACAACCTGGCCCAGAACATCGCCGCTGCCGCCCTGCGGGAAGACGTGGCCGCGGGCGATGCCCGCGTCAAGCAGGCCCGTGCCTGGCTCGACAAGGCGGTCGCCGTCACCGGCGAGGAGGAGAAGGCGGTGGCCGCCTTCAGCGAGCGCACCGCCCGCTGGTTCTTCGACATCACGCGCAGCAGGGCGACGGCCCTGGAAATGATCGAAGCCCTGGCCTTGCTGGCCAAGCCCGGCACGCCGATGAACGACACCCTGCGGGACTATATCGAAGCGCGCCGCGCCGCGGCCGGCAAGAGCCACGCCGAGGCCCTCAAGGCCCTCGGCCGCTAAATCTCAGCGCCGCGCCGTCAGCAGGGCGGCGTCGCGGATCGCCTCGACGGCCGGGTGGCTGATGCGCCGCTCCGGCGAGATGGCGTAGAACTGCTCCCTCACCTCCGGCAACTCCCCCACCGGTTCGGCGCCGAACTGGGCGGCGATGTCCTCGGCCAGCACCGCCGGCGCCGGAAACAGGCCCAGGCCCGAGCGGCCGAAGGTCTTCATCAGGGCGCCGTCCTCGAATTCGCCGCGGATCTCCGGTTTCAGGCCGTGGGCCGCCAGCCATTGGTCGATGCGTCCGCGCAGGGCGGTGTTGCGCGTCGGCAGCAGCAAGGGCGCGCCGTCCAGGCTGGCGGGAAAGTCCCGGCGGTAGCGCTTCGCCAGGGCGGGGGTGGCGAAGACGGCGATGTCGCATTCCCCCAGGGGATGGCTGTAGACCTTGAGCCCGCCGCCCGCCGCGGCCGGCCGGTCGGTGAGCACCACGTCGAGACGGTGGAGCGCTAGCCCGGCCAACAGTTCGTCGAAACGGCCCTCCTGGCAGATCAGCCGCACCCGCTCGGGCAGGTTCAGCACCCCGGCGAGCAGGCGGTAGGCGATCAGCTTGGGCAGGGCGTCGGAGATACCCACCGTGAGGCGCAGGCTGCCCTCCTGGGCCTCGTTCTCCACGGCGTCCACCAGCTGCTCGCCGAGCTGGAAGATGCGGTCGGCGTAGTCGAGGGCCCGCTGGCCGGCTTCCGTCGGCACCAGGCGCCGGCCCTTGGGGGCCAGCAGGGCGCGGCCCAGGTCCCGCTCCAACTGGCCGATTTGGGCGCTGACGGTCTGCACGGCGACGCCCAGGCGTTCGGCGGCCCGGGTGAAACTTCCCTCCTGGGCGACGATCCAGAAGTAGTGCAGGTGGCGGTAGTTGAGGGGCTTGGTCTTCATGTTTCGTATTTTACGAAGGTAAGCTCAGTTTAACTTCGCTTTTACTTTCGGCTCCGGGCCGCTAGCATTGCGGCTCGTCAAACATGGAGTCCCCATGAAACCCTGGTATCGCCACTTCATCGGCACTTTCGTCTTCTGTACCATCGCCGTCGCCGTCGCCTGGTATGTGGGCGGCTGGGCCGCCGTGGCCACGGTGATTTTCCTCACCGTGCTGGAAACCTCCCTGTCCTTCGACAACGCGGTTGTCAACGCCGGCATCCTCGCCAACTGGAACGAGGTCTGGCGCCGCCGCTTCCTGACCTGGGGCATGATCATCGCCGTGTTCGGCATGCGCCTGGTGTTCCCGGTGCTGATCGTCGCCGTGGCCGGCGGCGTCGGCCCCGTGGCGGCCGTGGATCTGGCCATCAACGATCCGCAGGAGTACGGCCGCGTGCTGGCCGCCGCCCATCACCAGATCGCGGCCTTCGGCGGCGCCTTCCTGATGATGGTGTATCTGCACTTTTTCGTCGCCGCCCACAAGACCGAGCACTGGCTGGTGGCCATCGAGCGGCCCCTGACGCGGCTCGGCAAGATGGAGGCCGTCGAGGCGGCCCTCACCCTGGCCCTGCTGCTGGTGGCGGCCTACCTGATCGACGGCGACGTGCGTCGCGGCGAGTTCGTCGTCGCCGGCGTCTGGGGCGTGGTCACCTTCATCTTCACCAAGGGCCTGACGGCCTTCCTCGGCGGCGACGCGGACGAGAACCACACCCGCGTGGTGAAGCAGGGCGCGGCCGGCTTCCTCTACCTGGAGCTGCTGGACGCCAGTTTCTCCTTCGACGGCGTCGTCGGCGCCTTCGCCCTGACCCACAACCTGGTCATCATCACCCTCGGTCTCGGTGCCGGCGCCTTCTTCGTGCGCAGCTTCACCCTGATGCTGGTGGAGCGCGGCACCCTGGACACCTACCGCTTCCTGGAGCACGGCGCCTTCTGGGCCGTGGGCGTGCTCGCCGTCATCATGCTGGCGGGGGTTGAATTCCATGTTCCCGAAGCCATTACAGGTTTGCTGGGCGGCCTGCTCATCGTGCTGGCCCTCGGCAGTTCCATCAGCGCCAACCGCAGAGAGGCGCGAGTTTCCGCAAAAGGAGAGACGCAATGAAACGCACCGTTCTATTGATCCTGACCAACCTGGCCGTGATGCTGGTCCTCAGCGTCGTCGTCAGCGTGCTCGGCGTGAACAAGTACCTGGCGGCCAACGGTCTCGACCTCGGCATGCTGCTGGTGTTCGCCGCGATCATGGGCTTCGGCGGTTCCTTCATCTCGCTGATGATGTCCAAGACCATGGCCAAGTGGACCACCGGCGCCCAGGTCATCACGTCGCCCCAGAACAGCACCGAGTACTGGCTGATGCAGACCGTCGAACGCCTCGCCAAGGACGCCGGCCTGCCGGCCATGCCGGAGGTGGCGCTCTACGAGGGCGAGCCCAACGCCTTCGCCACCGGCCCTTCCAAGGCCAATGCCCTGGTGGCCGTGTCCACCGGCCTGCTCCAGAGCATGTCGAAGGAGGAAGTGGAGGCCGTGCTGGCCCACGAGATCGCCCACGTGGCCAACGGCGACATGGTGACCCTGACCCTGATCCAGGGCGTGGTGAACACCTTCGTCTTCTTCTTCGCCCGCGTCGTCGGCTACCTGGTGGACAGCTTCCTGCGCCGCAATGATTCCGAGTCCTCCGGTCCCGGCATCGGCTATACGATCACGGTGATCGTCTGCGACATCGTCTTCGGCATCCTCGCCAGCGTCATCGTCATGTACTTCTCGCGCCAGCGCGAATTCCGCGCCGACGCCGGCGCCGCCCGCCTGATGCGTTCGCCGACGCCCATGATCCATGCCCTGCAGCGCCTCGGCGGCCTGTCGCCGGAGCCCCTGCCGTCCAACATGGCGAGCGCCGGCATCGCCGGCAAGGGCGGCATCTCCAGCCTGTTCGCCACCCACCCGAGCATCGAGGAGCGCATCGAAGCCCTGGCGCGGGCCCGCGGTTGATGGCCATGAAGGACCTGCGCCACCTGTTCGACGCCAACGCCCGCTGGGCGGAGGAGACTGTCGCGGTCAGCCCGGATTTCTTCCAGGACCTGGCCGCGATCCAGAACCCCGAGTACCTGTGGATCGGTTGCTCCGACAGCCGGGTGCCGGCCAACCAGATCACCGGCCTCAAGCCGGGCGAGGTCTTCGTCCACCGCAACGTCGCCAACGTCGTCGTCCATACGGACCTCAACTGCCTGTCGGTGGTGCAGTACGCCATCGAGGTGCTGCGCGTGAAGCACATCATGGTGGTGGGCCACTACGGCTGCGGCGGCGTGCGCGCCGCGCTGAAGGGCTCGTCCCTCGGCCTCATCGACAATTGGCTGCGCCACATCCAGGACGTGCGCGACCGCCATGCCGGCCTGCTGGACGCCATCCCCGACGACGAAAAGCGCTACGACGCCCTCTGCGAACTCAACGTCGTCGAGCAGGTGCGCAACGTGGCCCGTACCACCCTGGTGGGCGACGCCTGGCGCCGCGGCCAGTCCCTGACGCTGCACGGCTGGGTATACGGCCTCGACAACGGACGCCTGCACGACCTCGCCGTCACCATGGATGCCGACTGCGATATCGAGGACGTGAGCCGCGCCGCCACCGCCGCCGCCGCCGCGCGCTACGGCGCCGCCGGCTGAGAGCCGGTAGCGGCCGGCTCCTGCCGGCCTGCCGCTACAATGGGTCCATGACTCATCGATCCATGTCCGTCCGGCGGCTTCTGCCGCTGGCCCTGGTGGCGGGGCTGACGGCTTTTCCCGCCTGGGCGGCCGGCGCCGGTGCCGTTGGCGAGAACCTGCTCTGGCTCGCCATCATCCTCATGTCGGCGCGGCTGTTCGCCCCGCTGGCCCAGCGTGTCGGCTTCCCGGCCGTGCTCGGCGAGCTGCTGCTGGGCGTCGTCCTCGGCAACCTTTCCCTGCTGGGCATCCATGCCTTCGACAGCATCGCCAAGGACCCCATCGTCGCCTTCCTCGCCGAGCTCGGCGTCATCGTGCTGCTGCTGCAGATCGGCCTCGAAACGCGGCTCGCCGATCTGGTACAGGTGGGCGGGCGCGCCTTCGCCGTCGGCGCGACGGGGATCGTCGCCCCGTTCGTATTGGGCGCCTTCCTCATCGGCCCGCTGCTCTTGCCGGGCATGGAGTCGAATACCTACCTGTTTCTCGGCGCCACCCTGGCAGCCACCTCGGTAGGCATCACCGGCCGGGTGTTCCGTGACCTGGGCAAGCTGGGCACGCCGGCGGCGCGCATCGTCCTCGGCGCCGCGGTGATCGACGACGTCCTCGGGCTGGTGATCCTCGCCGTGGTGTCGAGCCTGGTCACCGCCGGCAGCGTCGGCGTCGGCGAGGTGGCGGGGATCATCGCCAAGGCGGTGATCTTCCTCGGCGGCAGTATCTGGCTCGGCCGCCTCATCGCACCCCATTCGAGCCGCTGGCTGGCCCGCATCGACGCCGGACCGTCCATGCTGTTCGCCCAGGTGCTGGCGACGGGACTGGCCCTGGCCTGGCTCGCCCATGCCATGGGGCTGGCGCCCATCATCGGCGCCTTCGCCGCCGGCCTGCTGTTCGAGCCGGTCTTCCTCAAGGACTTCGAGACGCCGCGCATCGTCCAGGACATCGAGCCGCTGATGCGCGATCCGCGCCACCGGGACCTGCTGGACGAACTGCTGCCCATCCTGAGCCGCCACACCCGCCACCAGCACGAACACATGATCGAACCCATCGGCTATTTCTTCGTTCCGGTGTTCTTCGTGCTCACGGGCATGCAGGTGGACCTGACGACCCTGGCCGATCCGGCCATCGTCGCCACCGCCCTCGGCCTCACCGCCGCCGCCATCGTCGGCAAGCTGCTGGCGGGCGCCTGCGCCGGCAAGGCCGGCCGCTGGCTCGTCGGCTGGGGCATGGTGCCGCGCGGCGAGGTGGGCCTCATTTTCGCCATGGTGGGGCGGCAGCTCGGCGTCATCTCCGAGTCCCTGTTTTCCGTCATCGTCATCATGGTGATCCTCACCACCCTGGTGACGCCGCCGGTGCTGACGCGCCTGCTGCGCGAGGAGACCCCGTGACGCGCCGTGCCATCCACCTCGGCCTCGGCATCGCCATCGCCGCCTACCTGCTCTCCTTCTTCCACCGCGTCGCGCCGGCCGCCATCTCGGGCGACCTGCAAGCCACCTTCGCCATCGGTGGCGCCCAGCTCGGCACCCTGGCGGCCACCTACTTCTACGTCTATACGCTGATGCAGATCCCCACGGGTGTGCTGGCCGACACCCTCGGGCCCCGGCGCATCCTGTTCTGGGGCGGGCTGGTGGCGGGCGTCGGCGCGATCCTGTTCGGCCTGGCGCCGAGCTTCGAGCTGGCCTTCGCCGGCCGTACGCTCGTGGGCCTGGGCGTCTCGGTGACCTTTATCGCCATGCTTAAGCTCATCGCCCTCGGTTTCGACGAGAAGCGCTTCGCCACCCTGGTGGGCTTGTCCATGCTGATCGGCAACTTCGGCTCCATCCTCGCCGGCGCACCCCTGGCCTGGGCAACACAAGCCGCGGGCTGGCGCCAGGTGTTCGTCTTCGTCGGCATCCTCTCCCTGGTCTTCGCCGTCGGCAGCCGCTTCTGGGTGCCCGACACGCCCGCCGGCAAGGTGGACCGCACCGCCTGGCTCACGGGGCTGCTGCAGGTGGTGCGCAACCGCGCCACCTGGCCCGGCTTCTTCATGAACATGGGCCTGGCCGGCGCCTTCTTCGGTTTCGCCGGCCTGTGGGCCGTGCCCTATTTCACCCAGGTGCATGGCATGACGCGGGCCGTCGCCTCCAATCACGTGAGCATTTACTTCCTTGGTTTCGCCGTCGGCTGCCTGATCTGGGGCCGGGTGTCCGACGCCATCGGGCGCCGCAAGCCCGTGATGCTCGCCGCCTCCGGTCTGCACGTGCTGGGCTGGTTCGTCTGGATTCTTTCGCCGGCCCTGCCGCCGGCCGCCACCTATGCCCTGTGCCTTGGCATGGGGCTGGCCTCGGCGGGCTTCACCCTCTCCTGGGCGGCGGCGAAGGAAGTCAATCCGCCCTTGCTGTCGGGCATGGCGACGAGCGTCGTCAACGTCGGCGTGTTCTTTGGTCCCGCCATCCTGCAGCCCCTGATGGGCTGGCTCATGGAGCGCAGCTGGGACGGTACGGTGGCGAACGGCGTGCGCATCTATTCGGCGGCCGACTACGGCAACGGCTTGAAACTGCTGGCCGTCGCCGCCATCTGCGGATGGATCGCCGCGCTCTTCGTCAGGGAGACCGGCTGCCGCAATATCTGGAAGGCGGAGGAGAAATGAGCAAAGGCATCATCCTGTTCGGCCACGGCGCCCGCAACGCCGAATACGTGGAACCCTTCCGCCGCATCCGCGAGTCCATGCTGGCCCGCGATCCTGCGGCCCGGGTGGAAATCGGTTTCCTGGAGCTTTCCCAGCCCACGCTGGAAGCGGGCATCGATGCCCTGGTAACGCAAGGCGTGACGCAACTGCGCATCGTGCCCATCTTCTTCGCTCCCGGCCGCCACATCCTCAAGGACCTGCCCGAACGGGTCGGTGCGGTGCTGGATCGCCATCCCGACCTGGAAGTCGAAGTGGCCGACGCGGTGGGGATGATTCCCGCCGTGGTCGAGGCGATGGCGGAGTACGCGCTGGGCGGGTGAGCCGGTTGGCTGGGCGGACTTTCCGCTGTGCCCCATCGACCAGCGTTATTTCAGCGCGGAGCGAACCCGGGCCAGCGCTTCTGCGATGGGAATGGCCTGCATCGCGCCGCTCTCGATTTCGGCGATGCGGCGCTCGGTTTCAATTGCCCAAGCTTCCTCGACCTCGGCATCCTCGTCGAGACTGGCGAGCAACCATTGAGCGAAAGCCGCCCGTTCGCTGGTCGTCAGCTTCAGGGCTTCGGCTTCGAGCAGTTCGAGTTGGTTTCCCATGGTGTCTACCTCCGGAACGACTGAGGAAATTGTACAGCGTCCGATGGACCGCAAGATTATGCATCTGTGAGTAGATATGCACGCGGAATGCCGCCCGCTGCATTGTAGCTTCCCTTTGAAATGATTCCACCTTTGTGGTTAAGCCGGTAGATCTCTGTTCGTCTTGTTCGTGGCGGCCCGGCGTAACCACGGAACTTAAACACCAACGTAAATACCAATACACCCTCGGGTTGCTCAAAGAAGAGACGGATCATCGAGATCGTGTCTGCGGTGATGGTGGTTCCGAGTGAGATGGACTCACCGGCGGCAAGATACATGGCGCCAGAAACTAAGCATCCTAAGCCGTACTTTGGCTCAGCAAGAGGTGATTCCGCAGGGCCAACCTCGATAGTGACAGACTCAAGTAGCGCAACTGTTTCACCCTTGTTTTTAACGATTGAGGAGTAGCGCAGTTCAAGTTCTTCAGGCTTGCAATGAGGCACTGTATTTTCAATTTGCCACGACGATAAGAAAGTTTCGTTCGTTACTTGAACCTTTGGTTCGTGACGGGCTTCAAGATCAGACTTTTGAAGCCCGTGTGCCTCTGACTGTATTTCGTGCGCCCTCTTGGACAGGAGGTAAGCACGCCATGACACACCAAGTGAAACCAGAGAGACGATAAGCGCGTAGGGCTCAAACATTGGTGGAGTCAAGACGGATAACGTGGAGTTGATGCGCCTGCACGGTTTTTCGCGCAGGTCGCCACGAGCGCGGGTTAGAGCCCACTCGGTTCCCCTTGGGAAGCATGTTCTTTTGTGAGTGCAAATACATTCCAAATAGATTCACGAGTAACTCCTGGGCCTTTGACTTGGTGCCGGATGCGATAACAGATTCCATTGGTACTAAGTACTTCCAACTGGAAGAAGCAACGTTCGCCCTCGGCGCACTCTTCTTCAATATCTTCCCGGTTGTACTGGACGGGGAGAATCGCTATGTCGCCGGGTCTAAGAACAGATGGAACGTTCGCGGTGTGCGACTTGAGCAGGTAATGGACAGGGCCAGAACTGCACATTACCCAGATGCTCTTTATGAGTAGCTGCGTGTCCCCGATATTCGCCACCGAGTATTCGCTTTGCGTACTGAATTCGCCATCAGTTACGGATTGGTAGACCAATTGCCCAATTAGTTTGTCGCGTTTGCGAAATTGTTGGACATAGAAGTTGTATCCAGAAAGCACCAGAGCCAAGAGCGAAATGGCTATGGGAAGTAGGTCCTTGAGCGTGAGCATGGGGATGTGGGCTCTAACTTGGTATAAACGTCAACGTGAGGTGTCCATATCTAGGCACCAGATTTCAGGCGTGCTTGATGAATTCATGACGCCAGCCTACCAGCCGGCGCTTGGCCCGGCAATGACGAAGGTCTTATGCCAAACCGTACAGCGATGATTCCAAGACGGGGCCTGGTGCTCGCGGGTGAGGCATCTGCGCAGCCCAGCAGCTAACGAGCCCGCGAGTGCCCGGCGCCGTCCCCGCGCCCAAGGGGCGAGCTATAACCGAATTGATTCCGCAGCCTGGAAGCTTGCTGCCGCGTGACCGAAGTCACAAATCGCCTGAGGGACTTGAAATTCCTTGTATATAAGCATATTCTTATAGACATGAAAATCATACTTGCCCTATTCGTCGCGGCCCTTAGCGCCGGTGCCCTGGCCCAGGCGCCCCAGTCCTTGGTCGTCCAGACCCGCGAGGTGGAACTGACCTATCCGGCCGAGAGCGTGGTCGAGGCCGTCAAGCAGGCCACGGTCGCCGCCCAGGTGGCTGGCCGCGTGGTGGATGTGCGTACCGACGCCGGCCGCCGCGTAAAGCAGGGGGAGGTGCTCATGCGCATCGACGCCCGCGAGGCGGCCGAAGGCGTGGCCGGCGCCCAGGCCCAACTGGTTCAGGCCAAGGCCAACTTCGAGCGCACCCGCAATCTGTTCAACCAGAAGTTCGTCAGCAAGGCCGCCCTGGACAAGGCCGAGGCCGACCTCAAGTCCGCCCAGGCCATGGCCGGGCAGGCGGGGGCGGGGCTGTCCCACGCCACGGTGACGGCGCCCATTTCGGGTGTCGTGGCCCTGCGCCATGTGGAACTGGGCGAGATGGCGGCCCTCGGCAAACCCCTGGTGACGGTGTTCGACCCCAAGGGCATGCGCGTGATCGCCAGCGTGCCCCAGTACAAGCTGGCGGAACTGCGCGGTTCCGGCAAGGCCCGCGTGGAATTCCCCGAGACCGGCAAGTGGATCGACGCGGCTCGTGTCGAGGTGCTGCCGATCCTGGACGCCCGCAGCCACACGGTCACCGCCCGCATCTACCTGCCGGAGGACGCCGAGGGCGTGGTGCCCGGCATGGCGGCCCGCGTGCATTTCGTTACCGGCAGGGCGCCCAAGCTGACGGTGCCGCCCCAGGCCGTGATCCGCCGCGGCGAGGTGAATGCCGTGTATGTGATCGATGCGTCCAACGCCGCCAAACTGCGCCAGGTGCGCCTGGGCGAGGCGGTGGCCGGCGGTGAGGTCGAGGTGCTGGCCGGGCTGGCCTCGGGCGAGCGCGTGAGCCTGGAGCCGGTCAAGACCGGCATCGCCGTCAAGCAGTCGGCGGTGAAGTAAATGATGGGACTCTCCGGCCGCATCGCCGCCTACTTCCTGCGCAATTCCCTGACGCCGCTGATCGCCCTGATCGCGCTGCTGCTGGGCGTGTTCGCCACCCTCATCACGCCGCGGGAGGAGGAGCCCCAGATCAACGTCACCATGGCCAACGTCTTCGTGCCCTTCCCGGGTGCTTCGGCCCGGGACGTGGAGAACCTGGTGGCGCGGCCCGCCGAGCAGGTGCTGTCGCGCATCGCCGGCATCGAGCACGTCTATTCCGTGTCGCGCCCCGGCATGGCGGTCATCACCGTCCAGTACGAGGTGGGCGAGGACCCGATCCAGGCCCTGGTGCGCCTCTACGACACCATCAACGCCCACAAGGACTGGCTGTCGCCCAACCTGGGCGTCGGCGAGCCCATCGTCAAGCCCAAGGGCATCGACGACGTGCCCATCGTCACGCTCACCTTCTGGAGCGCCGACGCCGACAAGTCGGCCTACGAGATGCAGCAGGTGGCACGGGCCGCCGAGATCGAGATCAAGCGCATTCCCGGCACCCGCGACGTCGCCACCATCGGCGGACCGGGCCACGTGATCCGCGTGGTGATGGACGCCGACCGCATGAACGCCTACGGCGTCACCGCCCAGGATCTCAAGGCGGCCCTGCAGGTCTCCAACGCCTCCCAGCCCGCCGGCGCGCTGGTGAGCGGCAACAAGGAACTGCTGGTTCAGACCGGCACCTATATCGAGTCGGCGGCCGACGTGAAGAAACTGGTGGTCGGCGTGCACGACCGCAAGCCGGTTTTCGTGGCCGACGTGGCGCGCATCGTCGATGGTCCCGACCAGCCCAGCCGCTACGTCTGGCAGGGCCTGGGCAAGGCGGCGGGCGAGAAGGCCGGCGCCGAGTTCCCGGCCGTCACGCTCTCCATCTCCAAGAAGCCGGGCGTCAATGCCGCCGACGTGGCGTCCGCCGTCATCGCCCGCGCCGAGTCCATGCGCGGCACGGTGATCCCGGAAGGCATCGAGTTCACGGTCACGCGCAACTACGGCGAGACCGCCACCGAAAAGGCCCAGAAACTCATCGGCAAACTCGTCTTCGCCACGGCCTTCGTCGTGCTGCTGGTGCTGTTCGCCCTCGGCAAACGGGAGGCCGTCATCGTCGGCGCCGCCGTCACCCTGACCCTGGCGGCCACCCTGTTCGCCTCCTGGGCCTGGGGCTTCACCCTCAACCGGGTGTCCCTGTTCGCGCTGATCTTCTCCATCGGCATCCTGGTGGACGACGCCATCGTCGTCGTCGAGAACATCCACCGCTGGAACGGCCTGTATCCGGAAAAGTCCATGGGCGAGATCATCCCCGGCGCCGTGGACGAAGTCGGCGGCCCCACCATCCTCGCCACCTTCACGGTGATCGCGGCCCTGTTGCCCATGGCCTTCGTCTCCGGTCTCATGGGACCCTACATGAGCCCCATCCCCATCAACGCCTCCATGGGCATGTTCATCTCCCTGGCCATCGCCTTCGTCGTCACGCCCTGGCTGGCCCTCAAGCTCATGAAGCCGGCCGCCCACGGCCACGCCGGCGAGGACGCCACCACGCGCCGCCTCGACGCCCTGTTCCGCCGCGTCATGACGCCGCTGCTGGACGAGCGCACCGGCAGGGCGGCGCGCCGCAAGCTGTGGATCGGCATCGTCGCGGCCATTGTCGTCTCCGTCTCCCTGGGCGTCTTCAAGCTGGTGGTGCTGAAGATGCTGCCCTTCGACAACAAGAGCGAGTTCCAGGTGGTGCTGGACATGCCCGTCGGCACGCCCCTGGAGGAGACGGCGCGCGTGCTGCGGGAGATGTCCGCCGAACTGGCGACCGTCGAGGAAGTGCGCGACTACCAGGCCTACGCCGGCACGGCGAGCCCCATCAACTTCAACGGCCTGGTGCGCCAGTACTACCTGCGCGCCACGCCGGAGACCGGCGACATCCAGGTCAACCTGGTGGACAAGAAGCACCGCAGCCGCCAGAGCCACGAGATCGCCGTGTCGGTGCGCGACCGCGTCATGGCCGTGGCGAAGCGCGCCGGCGGCAACGCCAAGGTGGTGGAAGTGCCGCCGGGCCCGCCAGTCATGTCGCCCATCGTCGCCGAGGTCTACGGCCCCGACTACGCCGGCCAGATCGCCGTGGCGAAGCAGGTGCGCGCCGCCTTCGAGGGCACCGCCGATATCCTTGGTGTGGACGACTCGGTGGACGAGGACGCCGACAAGCTGGTGCTGCGCGTCTCCCAGGCCAAGGCCGCCCTGCTCGGCGTCGCCCAGAAGGACATCGTGGAAACCGTGCGCCTGGGCCTCTCGGGCGAGGACGTGACCCCGGTGCACGACGGCGATTCCAAGTACGAGGTGCCCGTACGCATCACCCTGCCGGCGGAGCGCCAGGATTCCCTCGACCAGTTGCTCAAGCTCAAGGTGCGCGGCCGGGAAGGCAACCTGGTGCCCGTGTCCGAGGTCGTGGAAGTCAAGCGCACCCTGCGCGAGAAGGTCATCTTCCACAAGGACCTGCTGCCCGTGGTCTATGTGACGGGCGACATGGGCGGCAAGCTGGATTCGCCCCTCTACGGCATGTTCGACATCCGCGGCAAGCTGGCCGGCACGGAGCTGGAGCAGGGCGGGCAACTCGGCGAATACTTCATCCAGCAGCCCAAGGACCCCTACGCCGGCTACGCGCTGAAGTGGGACGGCGAATGGCAGGTTACCTACGAGACCTTCCGCGACATGGGGGCCGCCTACGCCGTCGGCCTGATCCTCATCTACCTGCTGGTGGTGGCCCAGTTCAAGAGCTATCTGGTGCCCCTCATCATCATGGCGCCGATCCCGCTCACCATCATCGGCGTCATGCCGGGCCACGCCCTGTTCGGCGCGCAATTCACCGCCACCTCGATGATCGGCATGATCGCCCTGGCCGGCATCATCGTGCGCAACTCCATCCTGCTGGTGGACTTCATCAACGAGCAGGTGGCGACGGGCATGGACTTCGCCGAGGCCGTGATCCAGTCGGCCGCCATCCGCGCCAAGCCCATCGCCCTGACGGGTCTGGCGGCCATGCTCGGCGCCCTGTTCATCCTCGACGACCCGATCTTCTCGGGCCTCGCCCTCAGCCTGATCTTCGGCATCCTGGTGTCCACGGTACTCACCCTCGTGGTCATCCCGGTCCTCTATTACGCGGCCATGCACGGCCGCATCGCAACCCAAGGAGAAACTTCATGACCGTCAATCGCATCGTCCGCATCATCGCCGGCTTCTTCATTCTGCTGTCCCTGGGCCTCGCCCACGCCAACGGCCAGGTGGACCTGTCCCGGATGAGCTGGCTGTGGTTCACCCTGTTCGTCGGCGCCAACCTGTTCCAGAGTGGCTTCACCACCTTCTGCCCGCTGGACACCATCCTCAAGAAGCTCGGCGTGCCCGAGACCAAGGGCGGTTGCGCCTGAGCCCAGGCCTGCACCCGGCCCGGAACGGCTGCCCCTGGGCAGCCGTTTTGCTTTTTGGGCCATAATGCGGCGCTCCCATGCCTACCCGCGCGACTCGACTTTCCTTTCCCAACCTTTCCGGCCGCTTAGCCGTGGCGATCGTCATCGTCATCGGTTTCGGCCTCACCGTCTGGGGCGGGATATGGATGTCCCGGGTCGAGGATAGGGAGGCCCTCGTCGCCTTCGACAACGCCAGCGACATCTTCTTCTCCCGCGCCCAGACGCGCCTGAGCGCCAATTCGCGCCTCGTCCAGTCCCTCGGCAGCACGCGGCGCCAGATCGGGCGCATGGATGCCACCCTGCTGCGGTCCTTCTTGGACGACATGGCGGTGCGCCTGGATCATCCGGGCTTCCTCGCCCTCGGCTATATCGAGCGGCTTCTTCCCACCGAAGCTCCGGCCCTGGGGGCGCGCATGAAGCAGGAGGGCTACGGCGACTATCTGGCCCGGCCGGCACCGGGGGCGGCCGAAAGCTGGATGGTCAGCTACGCCGAGCCGCCGGAATGGCGCGCCGGCGGCGTGCCCGGACTCGACCTGGGCGGCGACCCGGCTTGGCAAACCCTGCTGGCGGCGGCGCGGGATTCCGGCGCCCTCCTCGGCACCAGTCATGTCCGTCCCCTGCTGGCGGGACAGAACGGCCAGGGCTTCGTCTTCCTCTATCCCGTGTATCGGGGCGGCGCCAAGCCGGAAACCGAATTCGAGCGGCGCCATCACATTGCCGGTTACATCTTCGCCCTCTTCAGCGCCGAGGATTTCATGCGTCACGCGACGGCCAACCTGCCCTACGGCATTGCCGGCCGCCTGCTGACCAACCTGTCGCAGCGCGACAACGAAACCGTGCTCTACGATTCCCTGCCCGGCAGCCGGCGCCTGTCGGCGGCGGAAACGCGCCAGGAGATCGTTTCCGTCGGCGGCGAACTGTGGATGCTGGAATCGGCTGTGACGCCGGCCTACCGGGGGGCCATCGACCGGGACCGCTCCCGTTTTACCGTGGCCCTGGGCGCGGCCCTGACCCTTCTCGTGGCGTTGGTGGTCTGGGTCTTCGCCACCCGCAGCGCCTGGGCCGAGGAGAAGGCCACCCATACCCGCAGCAAGCTCGAAGAAAGCGAGGAGCGCTACCTGCGGGCCCTGGAAACCACCACCGACGGCCTTTGGGAGCGGGATCTGGCGACGGGCGAGACCACCGTTTCGCCGCGCTTCGAGGAATTGCTCGGCCATCCCGTCGGCAGCATCGCCGCGAGCGGCATGGACCCGAACGACCTCATCCATCCGGCCGACCGCCTGCCTCTGCGCAAGCTCGTCGTCGAGCACCTGCGCCGCGGCGAGCCCTATGTCGCCGAACTGCGCATGCGCCATACGGACGGCCATTTCGTCTGGGTGCGGGTGCGCGGTCGTGGCATCGGCGAGGAGGGCGGCCGTGCCCAGCGGCTGGTGGGCGCCATCACCGACATCAGCGACCTGCACGCCGCCCTCGACCGTTTCCGCGACCTTTCCCAGATGGCTTCGGACTGGTTCTGGGAGCAGGACGAGAACTATCGCTTCACGCACTTCTCGGATTCCCTCGGGGACATGAGCGACATCCGGCGCGCGGCCCTGGGCAAGACGCGCTGGGATTACGCCGTCGGCTGCGAAGTCGGCGCCATGGCGGCCCACCGGGCCACCGTGGAGGCCCATCGCCCGTTCCGGGATTTCGAATACCGCGTGCGTGCCGACGACGGCCGCTGGCTCTGGTACAGCGTGAACGGCAAGCCCCGCTTCGACCTCAAGGGCCGCTTCATCGGCTACCGCGGCACGGCGCGGGACATCACCGAGCGCAAGCGGCTGGAGGCCGAACTGCGGCGCCACCGGGACGACCTGGAGGAACTGGTCAGGAGCCAGACGGCCGACCTGGTGGCCGCCAAGGAAGCCGCCGAACAGGCCTCCCTGGCGAAGTCCGAGTTCCTCGCCAACATGTCCCACGAGCTGCGCACGCCCATGCACGCCATCCTCTCCTTCGCCCGCCTCGGCCATGCCAAGGCCGTCGGCGCCCCGCCGGAAAAGCTGCGCGAGTACTTCGACCGCATCCAGGGGAGCGGCTCCCGCCTGCTGGAGTTCGTGAACAACCTGCTCGACAGCTCCAAGTTCGAGTCGGGCAAGATGGCCATGGAAGTCCGCCGCGTCGATGCCCGCCATGTGCTGCGCGAAGTGGCCCTGGAAGTGGAGTCCCTGTTCGAGGCGCGCGGCCTGCAGCTGCGCCTGTTGCGGCCCGAGTGCGACACCTGGCTGCGGGCCGATCCGGTGCGCCTCGCCCAGGTGATCCGCAACCTGCTGTCGAACGCCCTCAAGTTCTCGCCGGAGGGCAAGACCATCACCGTCGAACTGGCGGAGGCCGAACTTCCTGCCGATGCGCAGGCATCGGCCGACGTTGGTGTGGCGGCCCTGCGCATCACGGTTGCCGACGAGGGCGAGGGTATCCCCGAGGCGGAACTGGAGGCCGTGTTCGACAAGTTCTTCCAGAGCAGCAGCACCCGCACCGGCGCCGGTGGCACGGGCCTGGGGCTGGCCATCTGCCGCGATATCGTCCTTGCCCATCGCGGTACAATCCGGGCTCGCAACCGGATCGAGGGCGGCGCCGCCTTCGACGTCATCTTGCCGAGGTAACCCATGAGTCGCTGGCATCTGCTCGCGGTGGACGACGAGCCCCTGAACCTGGAAATCATCCGCGAGTACCTCGACGATCCGCGCATGGACCTCGACCTGTCGCCCAATGCGGAACTCGCCTGGGCGCGCCTCGAAAAGGCGACGATCCCCTACGATCTGGTGATCCTCGACCGCATGATGCCGGGCATGACGGGCATCGAGATGCTGCGGCGCATGAAGGCGGATTCCCGCTTCCGCAACATCCCGGTCATCATGCAGACCGCCGCCGCCGCGCCCGAACAGGTGCGCGAAGGCATCGAAGCCGGCGCCTACTACTACCTCACCAAGCCCTATGAGCCGGCCGCCCTCACGGCCATCGTGCGCGCCGCCCTGGCGGACGTGGAGGAGCGGACGGCCGCCCTGCAGCGCACTGCCGAGCAGACCCAGACCCTCCTGCTGCTGGAGTCGGCGGTGTGGCGCTTCGGCAATCTCGACGAGGCCAACCGCCTGGCCGGCCTGCTCGCCACCCTCTGCCCCGCGCCGGAGACGGCGGCCATGGGCCTCACCGAGTTGATGGTGAACGCCATCGAGCACGGCAACCTGGGCATCAGCTACGCCGAGAAGAGCCGCCTCAAGCGCGAGGACGGCTGGGAAGCTGAAGTGAAGCGCCGCCTCACCCTGCCGGAATACGCGAGCCGGGTGGCGCGGGTGAGCATGGCGAAGACCGCCGAAGGCACCGTCTTCACCATCCGCGACGAGGGCGCCGGCTTCGACTGGCAGCGTTATCTCGACTTCGACCCCGAGCGCGCCTTCGATCCCAACGGCCGCGGCATCGCCATGGCCCGCATGATGAGCTTCTCGCGCATCGAATATCACGACAACGGCAACGAGGTCACCGCCGTGGTGGCAACCCGCTAGCGAAAGATAGAGTCCGGCCATGGAGCCAACGAAAGACAACCCGCCAGCGGCCCCGCCCGCCGCCGCTGGAGAAAAGCTCAAGATCCTGATCGTCGACGACACGGCGACCAATCGGCAGATCCTGCAGGTGTTCCTGCGCAAGCTGGGCTTCGAGGTGGATACCGCCGTCGACGGCGCCAATGCCATCGAGCGTTTCCAGAACGGCAATCCGGACCTGATCCTGATGGACGTGATGATGCCGGTGATGGACGGCTTCGAGGCCACCCGCCGCATCAAGGCCCTCTGCGGCGATCAGCGCTGGGTGCCCATCGTCTTCCTTTCGGCCCTGGACAAGGAGGAGAACCTCGTCACCGGCCTCGACTCGGGCGGCGACGACTATCTCCACAAGCCGGTCAATTTCGTCGTCCTCGACGCCAAGCTGCGCTCGCTCAAGCGTTCCATCCTGCTGCAGCGGGCCCTCGACGAAACCCGCCGCCGCACCCAGGCCATCACCGACAACGTCCTCGACGGCATCATCACCATCGACGAGCAGGGCATCATCCAGTCCATCAACCTGTCGGCCCAGCGCATCTTCGGCTACACGGCCGAGGAGGCGATCGGCGCCAACGTCGGCATGCTGATGCCCGAGCCGCACCGCAGCGCCCACGACGGCTACCTGGCGCGTTACATCGGTGGCGGCGAGTCGCACATCATCGGCAAGGGTGGCCGCGACCTGGAAGGGCAGCGCAAGAACGGCACCGTCTTTCCCCTCGACGTCGGCGTCTCCGAACTGCGTTTCGAGGGGCGCCGCCTCTTCGTCGGCATCGTCCGCGACGTCACCATCGAGCGGGCCGCCGAGCGCCTGCTGCGGGAGAACGCGGCGCGCCTGCAGCGCTACCACGACGACCAGGAGGAGGAGAACGCGCTGGCCCAGCGCATCGTCGAGCGCCAGATGGCCCGCCCCGGCCTGGCCGACCCGGCGATCCGCCACTGGATCGCGCCGGCGGCCAACTTCAGCGGCGACGTCATCGGCGCCGCCCGCTCGCCGGAGGGTTTCCTCTACGTCCTGCTCGGCGACGCCACCGGCCACGGCCTGGCCGCGGCCATCAGCGTATTGCCCGTGCTGACGGTGTTCTACAGCCATGTGGAGCAGGGCTATCCCCTTGGCTACATCGTCATGGAGCTCAACCGCCAGCTACGGGCCACCATGCCGTCCGGCCGTTTTGTCGCCGCCAGCCTGATGTGCATCGACGAGGTGTCCGCCCGCGCCCAGCTCTGGCAGGGTGGCATGCCGGACGTGCTGCTGGTGAGCCGGAACGGCGGCGTCCGCGAGCACATCGCTTCCCGCCACCTGCCCCTCGGCATCGTGGATTTCGACGAGGAGATGACCGCCCTGACCGAGGTGGACCTGCAGCCGGGCGACCAGTTCGTCCTTTTCTCCGACGGCCTCATCGAAGCCGAGGACCAGGACGGCGCCCAGTTCGGTGTCGGCCGGCTCGCCGAAATCCTCGCCAAGGCGCCGCCGCAAAGCCGGCTTGAGGCCGTGCGTACCGGCCTTTATGCCCATACCGGCATCGGCCAGTTCCACGACGATATTTCCCTGTTGCTGGTCGGCAAGTTGGACTGAGCCGTCGCGCGACCCCGGCCGGAGCGCTGGATCGAATCTTGCAGCCCTGAGGGGATGCTCCGCGTCCTGGTCATCGACGAATCCGAATCCCGCGCCGGCGAAATCTGCGCCGGCCTGGCCCTGTCCGGCCACCAGGTGGCGGCCCTGCTGCCTTCCTGCCTGGACCTGGCGGCCCGCATCGAGGAGCTGAAGCCCGACATCATCCTCATCCAGACCGAGGCGCCCTCCCGCGACACCCTCGAACACCTGGCCATCGCCCACGAGACCCTGCCGCGCCCGGTGGTGATGTTCGCCAACAAGGGCGACGGCCGCGTCATCCGCAAGGCCCTCAAGGCCGGCGTCTCCGCCTACATCGTGGACGGCCTCTCGCCCCAGCGGCTGGCGCCCATCATGGAGGTGGCCATCGCCCGCTTCGAGGAATACCAGTCCATGCGCAGGGAACTGGACGCGGCCACCCGCAAGCTGGCCGACCGGGTCGTCGTGGACAAGGCCAAGGGCATCCTCATGAAGGCCCGCAGCCTGGACGAGGATGCCGCCTACAAGGCCCTGCGCAAACTGGCCATGGACCGGGGCAAGCCCCTGGCCCAGGTGGCCGGCGAAGTGGTCGAGATGGCCCAACTGCTGCTCTGATCCGCGCCCATTCCGGTGCGGCATTCCGCGTTGCTGCACCGCGATAGTGCATGTTCCCGCGGCCGGACAGTCTTCCGCCGGGTGCCTTGATCTCCAGTCAGCACAAGCCTTTTCGGCTATTTGGCGGCCCCTGGCACATGGCTTGCACATAGAAGACCAACAACGCCGGACCAACGAGGGTCCGGCGCATGGACAACGGCGTCCATGGGTTCGACGGGTCCCTCCCCGCCTGTCGAATCCATGCGACGCCGTTTTTATTTTTCCGAGGTTAAACATGGCAAGGAGCACGACATGGACGACAAGAACTTTTCCCGCCGGGACTTCATCGCCGGCGCCGCGGGTTTGGGGCTGATGACCATGGTGCCTCCCGGAATCCGCTCCGCCGCCTGGGCCGCCGGCTCGGACGCTCCCGAGAAGAAGGAAGTCAGGATCGGCTTCATTCCGCTCACCGACTGCGCCTCCGTGGTCATGGCCGCCGTGCAGAAGTTCGACGAGAAGTACGGCATCAAGATCATCCCGTCGAAGGAAGCTTCCTGGGCCTCCGTGCGCGACAAGCTGGTGAACGGCGAACTGGACGCCGCCCATGTGCTCTACGGCCTGGTCTATGGCGTGCATCTGGGCATCGGCGGGCCGAAGAAGGACATGGCCGCGCTGATGACCCTCAACAACAACGGCCAGGCCATCACCCTGTCGAACCAGCTCAAGGACAAGGGCGCGGTCGACGGCGCATCGCTCGCCAAGCTGGTGGCCAAGAAGGAGCGCGAATACACCTTCGCCCAGACCTTCCCCACCGGCACCCACGCCATGTGGCTCTACTACTGGCTGGCGGCCCACGGCATCAACCCGTTCAAGGACGTCAAGAACATCACCGTGCCGCCCCCCCAGATGGTCGCCAACATGCGTGTCGGCAACATGGACGGCTTCTGCGTCGGCGAGCCCTGGAACAACCGCGCCATCGTGGACAACATCGGCTTCACCGCCGTCACGACGCAGGACATCTGGACCGACCATCCCGAGAAGGTGCTCGGCACCACAGCCGATTTCGTCGCCAAGCACCCGAACACGGCGCGCGCCATGACGGCGGCCATCATCGAGGCGGGCCGCTGGATCGACGCTTCGCTGGCCAACAAGCAGAAGACCGCCGACACCATCGCCGGCAAGGCTTACGTGAATACCGACTCCGACGTCATCGTCGCCCGCATGCTCGGCCGCTACACCAACGGCCTCGGCAAGACCTGGGACGACAAGAACGCCATGAAGTTCTACAACGACGGCGCGGTGAACTTTCCCTACCTGTCCGACGGCATGTGGTTCCTGACCCAGCACAAGCGCTGGAACCTGCTCAAGGACCACCCGGACTACGCCGCCGTCGCCAAGGCGGTGAACCGCATCGATATCTACAAGGCCGCCGCCACGGCCGCCGGGGCGCCGCTGCCGAAGAGCGACATGCGCAGCCACAAGCTGATCGACGGCGTCGTCTGGGACGGCAAGGACCCGAAGAAGTACGCCGAGTCGTTCAAGGTGCATGCCTGACCGAAGGCCGCCGCCCGCGCGGCGGCGGCCCGCAGCAAAAGGAGAAATGCCATGAGTACCGTCGTCGCCTTCAAGCCGCCCGTCGCCGTCGCCATCACCGAAGAACCGGAGCCTGTCCCCGTGAAAACCGCCGAGCCCACGCCCGCCGTCCCGCCGCCCGCCGATGTGCCCTACGTCACGCCCGTCGGCGAACGGGTGCGGGACTTCGCGAAGGCCGTCATCCCGCCCCTGTTCGGCCTCGGCCTGCTGGTCGGCATCTGGGCCCTGGTGGCCATGAAGGCCAGCGGCATTCCCGGCCCGGGCCCGACCTGGGCAGCGGCCGTCAAGCTGTTCTCCGATCCCTTCTACAGCAACGGCCCCAACGACCAGGGCATCGGCTGGAACGTGCTGTCTTCCCTCAAGCGCGTCGGCATCGGCTTCGGCTTCGCCGCCGCCGTGGGCATTCCGCTCGGCTTCCTGCTGGGTCGCTTCAGCTTCATGAGCCGCATGCTCGATCCCATTATCAGCCTGCTGCGGCCCGTGTCGCCCCTGGCTTGGCTGCCGATCGGCCTGTTGATCCTCAAGAAGGCCGACCCGGCCGCCACCTGGACCATCTTCATCTGTTCCATCTGGCCCATGATCCTCAACACCGCCGAGGGCGTGCGCCGCGTGCCCCAGGACTACCTGAACGTGGCCCGCGTGCTGGGCCTGCCCGAGTCCAAGATCATCACGCGCATCCTCTTCCCGGCCGTGCTGCCCTACATGCTCACCGGCATCCGCCTCTCCATCGGCACCGCCTGGCTGGTGATCGTCGCGGCGGAAATGCTCACCGGCGGCGTCGGCATCGGCTTCTGGGTGTGGGACGAGTGGAACAACCTCAAGGTCGAGCACATCGTCATCGCCATCTTCGTCATCGGCCTCGTCGGCCTGATCCTCGAACAGACCCTGCTGCTGATCGCCAAGCGCTTCAGCTACGAGTCCCGCTAAGGAGAAGAAAAGTGAACAAGCCTCTCGTCAAGATCGAACGCGTCGGCCAGTCCTTCGAGACCAAGAAGGGCCGCTTCGTCGCCCTGCGCGACATCGACCTCGCCATCCGCGAAGGGGAGGTGATCTCCCTGATCGGCCACTCGGGCTGCGGCAAGAGCACGCTGCTGAACCTGATCGCCGGCCTCACCGAGCCCACCACCGGCGTGCTGCTGTGCGACGGCCGCGAGATCGCCGGCCCCGGTCCCGACCGGGCCGTAGTGTTCCAGAACCATTCGCTGCTGCCCTGGATGACCTGTTTCGAGAACGTGATGCTGGGCGTCGAGCAGGTGTTCGGTCGCAAGGAGCGCAAGTCCAAGCTGGCGGCCCGGGTCGAGGCGGCCCTGGCGATGGTGCACATGGACCATGCCATGCACAAATATCCCCACGAAGTCTCCGGCGGCATGAAGCAGCGTGTCGGCATCGCCCGCGCCTTCGCCATGGAGCCGAAGATCCTGCTGATGGACGAGCCCTTCGGCGCCCTGGACGCCCTGACCCGCGCCTCGCTGCAGGACGAGCTGCTCGGCGTCATGGAGAAGACCGGCGCCACGACGGTCATCGTCACCCACGACGTGGACGAGGCGGTACTGCTGTCGGACCGCATCGTCATGATGACCAACGGCCCGGCGGCGACCATCGGGGAAATTTTGTCCATTGACCTGGAACGGCCCCGCGACCGGCTTGGCCTTGCCCACGACGCCAAGTTCGTCGAGTACCGGGGGGCTGTGCTGGACTTCCTCTACCGCAAGCAGCTCAAGAAGGCGGCGTGATGACCTCGCTTCGGGATCGCAATGTGACTGATCGGAGCGCAGGGGGGCGGGGTACTCCGCTCGCCGAAGCCGACACGAATACGGCGTCGCGGCCCCGCGCCGCAGCTGACGGACCTAACAACCAAGGAATCCCATCATGAAGAAGCAGAAGCTCGTGATGATCGGCAACGGCATGGCCGGCTGCCGCACCCTCGAAGAGCTGCTCAAGCTCGCCCCGGACATGTACGACATCACCGTGTTCGGCGCCGAGCCCCATCCCAACTACAACCGCATCCTGCTCTCTCCTGTGCTGGCGGGCGAAATGACCCTGCAGGACATCGTGCTCAACGACCTGGACTGGTATGCGGCCAACGGCATCACGCTGCATGCCGGCCGCAAGGTGACCAAGATCGACCGCGTCAAGCGCAAGGTGATCGCCGCCGACGGCACGGAAGCCGAGTACGACCGCCTGCTGCTGGCCACCGGCTCCATGCCCTTCATCCTGCCGGTGCCGGGCAAGGACCTGCCGGGCGTCATCGCCTATCGCGACATCGCCGACACCGAGGCCATGATCGAGGCGGCCAAGCACCACAGCCACGCGGTGGTCGTCGGCGCCGGCCTGCTGGGCCTGGAGGCCGCCAACGGCCTGCGCCTGCGCGGCATGGACGTGACCGTGGTGCACCTGGGCGACTGGATCATGGAGCGCCAGCTCGACAAGCCCGCCGCCGACCTGCTGATGAAATCGCTGGAGGCCAAGGGCCTCAAGTTCGCCCTGGGCAAGCAGACGGCGGAACTCGTCAAGGGCGAGAGCGGACGCGTCGCCGCCGTCAAGTTCAAGGACGGCGGCTCGATTCCCGCCGACCTGGTGGTCATGGCCGTCGGTATCCGTCCCAACGTGGAACTGGCGGAGAAGTCCGGCATCCACTGCGAACGCGGCATCGTCGTCAACGACACCTTGCAGACCTACGACCCGAAGGTGTACGCCGTCGGCGAATGCGCCGCCCACCGGGGCACCGCCTACGGCCTGGTGGCGCCTCTGTTCGAGCAGGCCAAGGTCTGCGCCAACCACCTGGCCCATTTCGGCATCGGCCGCTATCAGGGTTCGGTGACCTCCACCAAGCTCAAGGTCACCGGCATCGACGTGTTCTCCGCCGGCAACTTCATGGGCGGCGAGGGCACCGACGAAGTCGTGCTCAACGATCCCGCGGGCGGCGTGTACAAGAAGCTCGTGCTCCAGGGCAACCAGCTCATCGGCGCCGTGCTCTACGGCGACACGGCCGACGGCGCCTGGTACTTCCAACTCCTCAAGGACAAGCAGTGCGTCAAGGACATCCGCGACCACCTGATGTTCGGCCAGAACCACGTGGGCGACGTGGGCCACGCCGGCCAGTCGAAGGCCGCCGCCATGCCCGACGAGGCCGAGGTCTGCGGCTGCAATGGCGTCTGCAAGGGCACCATCGTCAAGGCCATCAAGGAACACGGCCTGTTCACCATCGACGACGTGCGCAAGCACACCAAGGCGTCCTCCTCCTGCGGCTCCTGCACCGGCCTCGTCGAGCAGATCCTCGCCTCCACCGTCGGCGGCGCCTACCAGCCGGCGGAGTCGAAGGACAAACCTGTGTGCGGCTGCACCGAGCGTTCCCACGGCGAGGTGCGCGCGGCCATCCGCGAGCACAAGCTGCTGACGATTCCTGCGGTCATGGAATTCATGGAGTGGAAGACGCCCAACGGCTGCGCCTCCTGCCGGCCGGCCCTCAACTACTACCTGATCTCCACCTGGCCCCACGAGGCCAAGGACGATCCCCAGTCCCGCTTCATCAACGAACGGGCCCACGCCAACATCCAGAAGGACGGCACCTACTCGGTGGTGCCGCGCATGTGGGGCGGCCTCACCACGCCGGCCGAACTGCGCGTCATCGCCGAGGTGGCCGAGAAATACGAAGTGCCGACGGTGAAAATGACGGGCGGCGCCCGCATCGACCTCCTGGGCATCGCCAAGGAGAAGCTGCCCCTGGTGTGGGCGGACTTGGGCGCCGCGGGCCTGGTCTCCGGCCACGCCTACGGCAAGAGCATCCGCACCGTGAAGACTTGCGTCGGCGCCGAGCACTGCCGCTTCGGCACCCAGCGTTCCATGGACATGGGCGTCAAGCTGGAGAAGATGCTGTTCGGCATGTGGTCGCCCCACAAGGTGAAGCTGGCGGTCTCGGGTTGCCCGCGCAATTGCGCCGAAGCCGGCATCAAGGACGTGGGCGTCATCGGCGTCGATTCGGGCTACGAGCTCTACGTCGCCGGCAACGGCGGCATCAAGACCGAGGTGGCCGAGTTCCTCTGCAAGGTGAAGAACGATGAGGATGTGATGGAAGTCTCCGGCGCCTTCCTCCAGCTCTACCGGGAGGAAGGTTTCTACCTGGAACGCACCTGCCACTACGTGGCGCGGGTCGGCCTCGACCACGTCAAGAAGCGCGTGGTGGAAGACGCCGAGAACCGCAAGGCCCTCTATGAGCGCCTGCTGTTCGCCCTGCAGGACTACGAAGACCCTTGGCAGGCGGCGGTACGGAAGCCCGCGGTGCGGCGCGAATACGAAATCATCGAGGTGACGGCATGAACGACAGGACCGAATGGAAGAAGGTCTGCGAACTCGAAGACATCCCGCGCCTCGGCAGCCGGGTGGTCAAATCGGCGGCCGGCATGATCGCCGTATTCCGCACGGCGGAGGACGAAGTCTTCGCCCTGCACGACAAGTGCCCCCATCGCGGCGGGCCCCTGTCCCAGGGCATGGTCCATGGCAAGACCGTCACCTGTCCGATGCACGGCATGAAGCTGGGGCTCGACACCGGCGAGGCGGTGGCGCCCGACAAGGGCTGCGCCAAGGCGTTCGAGGTGAAAGTGGACGGCGGCTGCGTCATGTTGTTGCTCAAGGCTGGCGCCTAAGGGAGGGCCGTCGGCGTCACCGGTCATGGCAAGCCCGTGGGAACTGTGCCGGGCGGATTTTGAATCGCCAGCGGTACGTGTTCTATTGGGTGTATTGACATTGTAGATACGGGTGGGCATAGTGCGGGGCATGGCAAAAGTTCTTGACCCCCTTGCGCGCAATGCCGACGACGAAGCCCTTGCGGTGGCGGAGCGTCCCGCTGCCGACACCAAGGGCAGTATCAATCTGCGTATCGAGGCCGCAACCCGTCGGCTTATCGACGACGCGGCGGCGATTCTAGGCAAGTCGCGCACTGAGTTCATGATCGAAAGCGCCCGACGACAGGCGATCGACGTGCTGCTCGATCAACGTCTGTTTGCGCTTGAATCTGAGCGGTTCGACGAATTCGTGCGCCTGCTCGACAATCCGCCGGCACCGGGACCGAAGCTACGCTCGCTGCTGCGCCGGGTACCGGCATGGCAAAAGTAAGAGGCGCGGCGGATCGCTCCCGACTTCAGTTATCGCCGCCGGCGCCGCTGACCGACGGCCACGATCTATCGGATTTCGATTGCGGCGAGCCGGTGCTGAATGACTGGCTCCGCCAGCGGGCGCTGAAAAACGAAAGCCGCTTTTCGCGCACCTATGTCGTCTGCGCCGGGAAGCGGGTCGTCGCCTATTTCTGTGTTTCTGCGGGGGCCGTCGAACGCGCTGCCGTTCCCCGCAAGCTTCGTCGGAATGCGCCGGATTCGATCCCGGTCTCGATCATCGGTCGCTTGGCGGTGAGCAAGGAATACGCCGGCAAGGGGCTTGGCGCCGACATCCTGTCGGATGCGCTACGTCGCATCGCCGTTGCATCGCAAAACATCGGCATCGGCGCCGTGTTGGTGCACGCGAAGAGCGATGCCGCGAAGCGCTTCTACATGAAGTGCGCGGAGTTCGTCGAATATCCGGCCGATAGCCGGACGCTGTTTCTCCCCATCGAAACCGTGATCGCGGCTTTCACCCGGGGATAGGCGCTACGGGTGGGGCCAGAACGGCTTCATGCAAAGGAAGCGGGCCGGCGTCGCCGCTGAAACATAACCACTCCCAACATGTGGTTGTAATCGCGCCGGCATATTCCCAAAATGGGAGTGCCTATCCCAGCAGAGGGCTGCCGTGCGCGAACAAGCAGAGCGCGCCAGGGAGCGCGCCGTCCTTCCGATCCGGAGCCATGCGGCCCGGGCGCTGATTGCCTTCGGCGTCTTCGTGGCGGTCGCCATCGTGGCGATCACCGGCTACGAGATCGTCAGCCAGCGGGACTCGGCCATCGGCCAGGCGCGGCGGGAACTGGCGGGGCTGAACCTGGCTCTCGCCGAGCATACGGGACGGGTGCTGGTGGCCGCTGACCGGGTCATCGCCGACGTGGCGGCCGGGCTGCAGCGCCGCGAGGGCGATACGACGGACCTGCCGCGCATCCTGCGCAACCACGCGGTGGGACTGCCGGCCGTCGCCGCCCTGCTCTATGCCGACGCTGAAGGCCGCGTGCTGGCCCACTCCAGCGAGCGGGAACTGGGCGGTGTCACGGTGGCCGATCGGGATTATTTCCTGGTCCAGCGGGAACGACCGGCCGGTGGCCTCCACATCGGCGAACCCCACACGGGGCGCATCGCCCCCCGCCCCCAGATCGCCCTGTCCCGGGCCGTTGCGGACCGCAATGGCCGTTTCCGCGGCATCGCCGCCGCCGGCCTGGAGACGGCTTATCTGGAGAAGTTCTTCGGCGACGTGGCGGGTCGCGAAGGCGGCGACATCTACCTGTTCCGTCGCGACGGACGGCTGCTGGTACAGCATCCGGCGGCGGGCGGCGCCCGTGCCGTGATGGTGGGGCGGGTCTTGCCGGGCAGGCTGGCGGCGGCGCCCCGGGAGGTCTTCCGCCTCGGACCCGCCGGGCGCGGGCGGCTGGTGAGCTACCGGTCCCTCGACGGCCATCCCCTGGCGGTGGCCATCGCCATCGACGAGGATGTGCTGCTGGCGCCCTGGCGCCGGGCCGCCTGGCGCCTGGGGGCCACGGCCGTGGGCGGCATCGCCGTGGTCTGGCTGCTGGTGGCGCAGATCCTGCGCCGCATGGGCAGCGAGGCCCGCCAGGCGGCGCGCCTGGCCCAGAGCGAGGAACAGTTCCGCGTCATGGTGGAGCGGGCCTCCGATGCCCTCATCCTTCACGACATGCAGGGCCGCATCGTCATGGTGAACCAGCTCGCCTGCGCCACCCTCGGCTATACCTGCCAGGAGCTGACGGGCCGCCACGTGGGCGTCATCGCCCCGGCCATCGACATCGCCCGCCCCTACGCCCTCTGGCAGGAGGTGACCGTGGATCATCCGGTGACGGTGGAGTCGGAGCACCGCCGCAAGGACGGCACCACCTTCCCCGTGGAGGTGCGCCTGGGCGCCTTCGAGATGGCCGGCCGGCGCCTGATCCTCGCCCTGGCGCGCGACATCAGCGAGCGCAAGGCCTACCAGGCGCGCCTAGAACAGCAGGCCAACCACGACCTGCTGACGGGGTTGCCCAACCGCATGCTGTTCCTCGACCGCCTGGCCACGGCCCTGGCGGCGGCGCGGCGCAACCGGCGCGGCCTGGTGCTGATGTTCCTCGATCTCGACGGCTTCAAGCGCATCAACGACACCCTCGGCCATGCCGCCGGAGACGCCCTGCTGGTGGAATGCGGACGCCGCATCGCCGGCGTGCTGCGGGAAGCCGACACCGTGGCCCGCTTCGGCGGCGACGAGTTCGTCGTTCTGCTGCCGGAGGTGGACGATCCGGCCCACGGCACCCGGGTGGCCGCCAAGATCCGCGAGGCCTTCCTGCCCCCCTTCGACCTGGCCGGCCGTCCGGTGGCGATGGTGCCCAGCATCGGCGTCGCCCATTTCCCCGCCGACGGCGAGGATGCCGACGGCCTGCTCAGTCATGCCGACGCCGCCATGTACCGGGAAAAGACGGCCCGGCCGACTCAGGGAGCCGGGTAGCCGTCGAGGAAACGCGGGACCTCGTCGCCCGGCATCGGCCGGCCGAGCAGGAAGCCCTGGGTGTGGGTGCAGCCGTAGTCGAGCAACAGCGTCTGCTGGTGGGAGGTTTCCACGCCTTCGGCGATGACCTCCAGGCCGAGGGCGGCAGCAAGGGAGATCACGGCGCGCACGATGGCAGCGTCGTTGGCGTCCTCGGCCAGGTCCCGCACGAAGGAACGGTCGATCTTCAGGCGGTCGATGGCGAAGGTCTTCAGATAGGCCAGGGACGAGTAGCCGGTGCCGAAGTCGTCGAGGGCGATGCGCACGCCGAGGGCCTTGAGGCGCTGCAGGGTGTCGCGGGTGGCGGCGCCGTCGGCCATCAGCAGGCTCTCGGTGATCTCGACTTCGAGGCGCTCCGGCGCGAGGCCGCACTCGGCGAGCACGGCGGCGATGTCGTCCGCCAGCTCGGGCCGCTGGAACTGGCGCGCCGACAGGTTCACGGCGACGCGCTGGTGGCCGGCGCCGGCTGCCTCCCAGCGTCGCGCCTCGCGGCAGGCGGTGCGCAGCACCCAGTCGCCGAGGGGGACGATGAGGCCGGTCTCCTCGGCGACGGGAATGAAGCGGTCCGGCGGAATCCAGCCCTGCTCCGGATGGGGCCAGCGCAGCAGGGCCTCCCAGCCGATGATCGCCTGCGTGGCGAGATCGAACTGGGGCTGGAAGTGGAGCCGGAACTCGCCGTCGGCGAGGGCGCGCCGCAGATCGCTTTCCAGGCGCATGCGTTCCTGTACGGCGTCGTTCATGCGGGGCGTATAGAAGGTCCAGGCGTTGCGGCCGGCGGACTTCACCTGGTACATGGCGGTGTCGGCGTTCTGCATCAGGGTCTCGATGTCGGCGCCGTCCTCGGGATAGAGGGCGATGCCGATGCTGGGCGGCGCGTGCAGGGCGCGGCCGTCGATGTGCACCGGCTCGCCGAGGGATGCGTGGATCTTGCGCGCGATGGCGGCCACGTCCTGGTGGTCCGCCACGTCCTCGACGAGGACGACGAACTCGTCGCCGCCCAGGCGCACCACCGTGTCGGTGGCGCGTACGCAGGCCACCAGGCGCCGCGCCACCTCGATCAGCAGCAGGTCGCCGACCTGGTGGCCGAGGGTGTCATTGATGTTCTTGAAGCGGTCCAGGTCGAGGAACATCAGGGCCAGGCCGCGGTCGCGGCGGCGGCCCGAGGCGATGAGCCGGGCGGCCCGCTCCTCCAGCGCCCGCCGGTTGGGCAGGCCGGTGAGCTGGTCGTGGAGGGCCAGGTAGGCGATGCGGCTCTCGTTCTCCTTGCGCTCCGAGATGTCGGAGAACAGGGCCACGTAATGGCTGGTGCGGCCGTCCTCGCGCACGGCGTCGACGGTCAGCCACTTGGGGTAGATGCTGCCGTCGCGGCGCTTGTCCCAGAGCTCCCCCTCCCAATGGCCGGTGGCGGCCAGGGCTTCCCACATGGCGGCGTAGAAGGCATCGTCGTGGCGGCCCGACTTGAGGATGCTGGTCTTGCGGCCGACGGCCTCGTGGGGCGGGTAGCCGGTGAGCCAGGTGAAGGCCGGGTTCACGCTGAGGATGGTGCCCGCCGGATCGGTGATGACGATGGCCTGGGCGCTGTACTCGAAGACCTTGTCGGAAAGCTTGAGCTTCTGCTCGGCCTGGCGGCGCGCCGTGATGTTCTGCAGCGTCAGCACCGCCATGGTCTGCCCATTGCTGCCGGCCACCGGCGCGAAGGAGAAGGCGGCCGGGAAGGACAGCAGGCTGTGGGGCGAGACGAGGGCCGCCTCCTGGAGCTCCGGTGTCGCCAGCCAGCGGGAGAGGGGGATGCGTCCGCCGCCCTCGTCGGCCATGGCGGCCACCAGTTCGTCGAGGGGACGGCCGACGGCATCGGCCTCCGGCAGCCCCAGCAGGCGCTCCGCCTCCGGGTTGAGGAACAGTACGCGATGGGGCGGCTTGACCCTGAGGCCGACGATACCCTCGGGCACGGCGTGCACCACGGCGCGGGCCATGTCGTTGGCACGGGCCTGGGCGGTGGCCGCCTCCAGCTGCTTGCGCAGCGTGATGTCGGTGGCGATGCCCAGGTAGCCGCGGATGTCGCGCTTGTCGTCGCGCAGGGCGGTGACGGACAGCAGCACCGGGAAGCGGCTGCCGTCCTTGCGGATGTAGGTCCACTCCCTTTCCTCGGCGATGCCGAGGCGGGTCTTGGCGACGAAGACCTCGAACCCGGGATGCACGGTGGCGCCGATCTCGGCGCTGAGTTCGGGTGCCCGCGCCACCACCTCGGCGGCGTCGTGGATGATCTCCGGCGTCGCCTTGCCGACCACTTCCACGGCGGTGTAGCCGAGCATGCGCTCGGCGGCCCGGTTGAAGCTCAGGATGGTGCCGTCCACCGCCGTGGCGATGATGGACAGGTTGGCGCCGTCGAGGATGGCCTGCTGCCATTCCGTGAGGGCGCGCAACTCGGCCTGGCGGGTTTCCCGCTCCAGTTCGGTACCGATCCAGCGGGCCATGAGGCGCAGGCAGGCCAGGTCGTCCTCATCGAAGCGTCGCGGCACCGGCGCCAGGCTGGAGAAGTTGAGGGTGCCCCAGTTGCGGCCGTCCACCAGGATGCGGGTGCCCAGATAGGCTTCGAGGCGGAAGGCGGCGAAGCAGGGATGGCGTTCCCAGACGGTGCCGCTCGCCTGGCTGAAGTGCACCGGTTCCTCGGCAAGGACGGTGCGGGCGCAGTAGGTGTCTGCGAGCTCGAAGCGGTCGCCCGCATGGAGGCCGGAAGCCGCCGGGGCCGCGGCGAAGATGCGGTAGTCGGTGCCCTCGATGCGGGAGACGATGCCGATCTGCAGGCCGAAGGTGGCGATGCCGAATTCCAGCAGCCGGTCCAGCCGGGTGGCGAAGTCGGAACCGCCGGCGGAGGTGATCTGGTAGAGCGCTTCGAGGCGCCGGTCGGTGGCGGGGGACGGGGGTGGCATGCGCAAGGGGCCGGGCAGCTGGGGCGGGGCCGATTATCCCCGCCCGGTCAGGCGTGTGGCAAGTTTCCTGTCATAGAGCTTACGGTCCGCCGGCGATCCGCTTCAGCTCCGGCAGGCAGGAGCCGCAGGAGGTGCCGCACTTGCGGCGTTCCTGGATGGTGGCCAGGTCCAGGCCGGCGGCCAGGTCGGCGCGGATTTCGTCTTCGGCAACGTCGAAGCAGTTGCAGACCACGCGGCCCCGGGCCGGGCCGCCCACCGGCGGCTGGAAGACCGGGGCGAAGATCCAGCGGCGCACCTCGTCGGCCGGCGCGCCCCGGGCCATGGTGTCGAGCAGCCAGTCCCGCGCCGCTGTCTCGCCGGCCAGGCGCACGCCGGCGAGCAGGCCGCCGTCGATGAAGGCGCGCTTGGAGATGCCGCGGCGGGCGTCGGCGAAGGAGAGGGCGTGGGCGTCGTCGAGCCCCAGTTCCCGGTCCAGGGCGGCGAGGGCGTCGTCGTCGGGCACTTCGCCCCAGGCCCGCAGCACCAGCACCGGATGTTCGCGTCCGGCGAGGCCGAGGCTGGCGTGGGCGAAGCGGGCCAGCCAGGGCTGCAGCCGCGGTGCCAGCCGCGCCACCAGGCCGGCATTCTCGCCGGGGCCGGCGCGGCGCAGGGCCACGAGGCACAGGGGGGCCGTCAGTTTCGTCACCTGGATGGCGGCGTGCTTGAGTTCGGGTTGCTTCGAGAGGGGGTCCACGACGGGGGGCATGAGGACGTTGGAGCCCGGCGTGCCCAGGGCCTGGGCGCTCCAGTGCATGGCCATGAAGGCCTGGCCGGGGCGCAGGGCGGCGGCGCTGCGCGCGGCGACGACGATCTCGCCGCGCCGCGAGCGCAGGGCCACCAGGTCGCCGTCGGCGATCTGGCGCCGCGCCATGTCGGCGGCGGCGAGTTCGACCACGGGACGCGGTTCGTGGCTCCAGAGGCGGGCGACGGTGCCGGTGCGGCTCATGCCGTGCCACTGGTCCCGCAGGCGGCCGGTGTTGAGGCGCAGGGGATGGCGGGCGTCGATGGCCTCCGCCGCCGGCCGGTGGGGAAAGGCGAGGAAGCGGGCGCGCCCCGAGGCGGTGGGGAAGATGCCGTCGCCGTAGAGCCGTGGGCGGCCGGTTTCCGCACCGGCGGGGAAGGGCCACTGCTGGGGGCCGCGGGTTTCCAGCAGCCCGTAGTCGAGGCCCGCAATGTCCAGGTCCCGGCCGCGGGTGGTCTCCCGGTGTTCGTCGAAGACGGCGGCGGTGTCGCGGTAGGGGAACAGGCGCGCCGCCTCCTCGCCCCGGTCCAGGGCGCGGCCCAGTTGCAGGGCGAAGTCCCGGGCGATCAGCCAGTCGGGGCGGGCCTCGCCGGGGGGCGGCACGGCGGCGCGCACGCGGGAGATGCGGCGCTCCGAGTTGGTGACCGTGCCTTCCTTCTCGCCCCAGCCGGCGGCGGGCAGCAGCAGGTCGGCGTAGGCCGTGGTGTCCGTGTGGGCATAGGCGTCCTGGACGACGACGAAATCGCAGGCGGCCAGGGCCGCGCCGACGCGGCGGGCGTCGGGCAGGGAATGGGCGGGATTGGTGCACGCGATCCACAGGGCCTTGATGCGGCCCGCGCCGACGGCATCGAACAGCTCCACCGCCGTGAGGCCGGGACTGGCGGGCACCGCGGGCACGCCCCAGAGGCGGGCCACCTCGGCCCGGTGCTGGGGGTCGGCCAGGTCCCGATGGCCCGAGAGCAGGGTCGCCATGCCGCCCACCTCGCGCCCGCCCATGGCGTTGGGCTGGCCCGTGAGGGAGAAGGGGCCGCAGCCGGGCTTGCCGATCTTGCCGGTGGCCAGGTGCAGATGGATCAGGGCGGCGTTGTTGTGGCTGCCGTGGCTCGACTGGTTGAGGCCCTGGCACCAGAGCGACAGGGTGTTGCCGCCGGCCGCGCCGAACCAGCGGGCGGCGGTGACGATGTCTTCGGCCTTGAGGCCGCAGATGTCTGCCGCCAGGGCCGGCGTGTAGTCGCGGACCACGGTCTTGAGGTTGTCGAAGCCCTCGGTGTGGGCGCGGATGTAGTCCTCGTCGCAGAGCCCCTCCCACAGCATGACGTGGAGCATGGCGTGGTAGAGGGCGATGTCGGTGCCGGGCAGCAGGGCCAGGTGCAGGTCGGCGGCTTCGGCGGTGTCGGTGCGGCGCGGGTCTACGACGACGATCTTCATGTCCGGCCTGGCGGCGCGGGCGTCCTCGATGCGGCGGAACAGCACCGGATGGGCCCAGGCGGCGTTGGAGCCGGCGATGAACAGGCAGTCGGCGTGGCCCAGGTCCTCGTAGGCGCAGGGCGGCGCGTCGGCGCCCAGGGTCAGCTTGTAGCCGGTGACCGCCGAGGACATGCACAGGCGCGAATTGGTATCCACGTTGTTGGTGCCAACGAGGCCCTTCGCCAGCTTGTTGAAGACGTAGTAGTCCTCGGTGAGCAACTGGCCCGAGATGTAGAAGGCGACGGCGTCGGGGCCGTGTTCGCGGATCACGTCGGCGAAGCGATGGGCGGCGTGGTTGAGGGCCATGTCCCAGGAGACGCGGCTGCGCGGCGCGTTCTTGGACAGGCGCAGTTCCGGGGATTGGGCGCGCAGGGGCAGGGTTTCCGGCGCCGCCGCCAGGTGCAGGGTGGCACCCTTGGTGCACAGGCGGCCGAAATTGGCCGGGTGGTCGGGGTCGCCGCGCACGCCGACGATGCGCTCGCCGTCGTGTTCGACGACGACGCCGCAGCCGACGCCGCAGTAGCAGCAGGTGGATCGGGTCTCGTTCATGGCAGACGTTATGCAACGCCTGTGCCATGCGGAAGGGTCGCTTTTCGGCCCTTTCGGCGGAAAAGCGACCCGCCTTGGTGCGGTCCCGCTCCGGGCTGGTGCATGCCCGCGGCGGGACGCCGTCGTTATAATCCCGCGATCCCGACAGGAGAGATCATGACAACCATAACCGACCCCCAACGTTTCGAGCGCGCCATCGCCTTGTTCGATGCCGCGAATGCCGAAGACCCCAACCGCGAGACCGCCGAAGGCAAGGAATGGCCGAAGGAGCTGCTCTACGCCCACCGCATGACGGAGATGCTGGAGCGCTTCGCCCCCGAGGCCGGCGAGACCGTGCGCCTGGCCTGCCGCGCCCAGCACATCTGCCGCTGGCAGATTCCGCGCAAGGATTACTCCATGACGCCGGAGGGCTATCAGCACTGGCGCACCACCCTCTACAAGTTCCACGCCGACAAGGCCGGCGAACTCATGCGCCAGACCGGCTACGGCGACGCCGAGATCGAGGCCGTCAAGAAGGCCGTCGGCAAGCGCGGCCTCAAGGTGAACCCGGACACCCAGATGATGGAGGACGTGGTGGACCTGGTGTTCATCGAGCACTACATGCTCGACTTCGCCGGCAAGAAGGGCGAGTACTCGGAAGAGAAGTGGCTCGACATCATCCGCAAGACCTGGAAGAAGATGTCGGAGCGGGGCCACGCGTTCGCCCTCTCCGGCAAGATCAAGCTGCCCGAGCCCCTGGTGCCGCTGATCGTCAAGGCCGTCGGCTGAAGCCGGCCGGCGGCGCCCGCCATCGGGCAACGTCAGGGAGGACGTGCATGGAAATCGGATTCATCGGCCTCGGCCTCATGGGGCGCCCCCTGGCCCTGCATCTGGCGGCGGCCGGCCACCAGTTGCACCTGTGGGCGCGGCGGCCGGCCTCCCTGGAGCCCTTCGCCCAGACGGCGGCCAGCACCCACGGATCGCCCGCCGAGGTGGCGGCCTCCTCCGACGTGGTGTTCACCATGGTGGCCGACGCCCCCGACGTGGAGGCGGTGGCCCTCGGCGATGACGGACTCGCGGCCGGCGCCCGGCCCGGCCTGATCGTCGCCGACATGTCCACCATCGCGCCGGGCGCGGCGCAGGACATCGCCGCCCGCCTGGAGGCGCGCGGCATCGAGTTCCTCGACGCGCCGGTGTCGGGCGGCGAGGTCGGCGCCATCAACGCCAGCCTCACCATCATGGTGGGCGGCAAGCCCGAGGTCTTCGCCAAGGTGCAGCCCTTGTTCGCAAAAATGGGCAAGTCCGTGACCCTCATCGGCGGCAGCGGCGCCGGCCAGGTGGCCAAGGCCTGCAACCAGATCCTCACGGGCGTCGGCGTCGCCGCCGTGGCCGAGGCCCTCAACTTCGCCCGCAAGAGCGGCGTCGATGCCGGCAAGGTGCGCGAGGCGCTGCTCGGTGGCTTCGCCTACAGCCGCATCCTGGAAAACCACGGCCAGCGCATGCTGGACCGCAACTTCAAGCCCGGCTTCAAATCCTGGATGCACCAGAAGGACCTGCGCATCGTCATGGAGGAGGCCCACCGCCTCGGCCTCGCCCTGCCGTCCTCGGCCGCCACGGCCCAGATGTTCAACGCCATGGTCGGCAGCGGCCTCGGCGAGGAGGATTCCGTGGCCATGCTGAAGCTGCTGGAAAGGATGAGCGGAACGGCATGAGCGGCATGAAGCTCGGCTTCATCGGCCTCGGCGTCATGGGACGGCCGATGGCGGAGAACCTGCTGCGGGCCGGGCATGAACTCCTTGTCTGGGCGCGGCGCGCGGAATCGGCGCAGCCGCTGCTCGATCTCGGCGCCCGTGTCCTGCCCAGCCCGGAAGCCCTGGCGCGCGAGGTGGACGTCCTGTTCGTCGTCGTCACCGCCAGCGCCGATGTGGAGCAGGTGCTGCTCGGTGCGCAGGGAGCGCTCCACGGTCTGCGGCCCGGCGCCGTGGTGGTGGACCACAGCACCATCGCGCCGGCAGCGGCGCGGCGCATCGCCGCCGCCCTGGCCCGCTGCGGCGCGGACTTCCTCGATGCGCCGGTGTCCGGCGGCGGCGTCGGCGCCGCCAACGCCACCCTCTCCATCATGGTGGGGGGCGAGGCGGCGGCCCTGGCGCGCGTGCGGCCCCTGCTGGAAAAACTCGGCAAGACCATCGTCCATGTGGGGCCCAGCGGCGCCGGCCAGGTGGCCAAGGCCTGCAACCAGATGGTGATGGTGGCGGCGATCCAGGCCTGCGCGGAAGCGGCGCGGCTGGCGGACGCCCACGGCGTGGACTTCGGTCCCGTGCGCGAGGCGATGCTGGCGGGGTCCGCCGGCTCCCGCGTGCTCGACGTCTTCGGCGGACGCATGGCGCGGCGCGACTTCGCCGCCGGCGTCGAGGCGCGCCTGCACCACAAGGATTACGCTCTTTTCATGGACGAGGCGGCCCGCCTCGGCGCCCCTCTGCCCGTGGCGGCCCAGGTCTGGCAACAGCTCAATGGGCTGATGGCGCGGGGCTGGGGGCGCGATGACAGCGCCGGCCTGCTGCGCCTGCTGGAGGCGCCATGAGCTTCCTGCGCGAACCGGCCGGCAAGACGACCGCCCAGGCGTTGATGGAGCTGCGGGCGATCCTGGAGAATTCCACGGTCGGCATCCTGTTCTCGCGCAACCGCACCATCGTCCAGGCTAATCCCCTGTGCGCCCAGATGTTCGGCTACGGGCTGGAGGAGTTCGTCGGCATGACGGCGGCCCGCCTCTATCCGGGCGAGGAAGTCTACGAATCCGTCGGCGCCCAGGCCGGGCCGGTGCTGGCCCAGGGGCGGCCCTACCAGACCGAGATCCAGATGCGGCGCCGCGAGGGCCAGCTGTTCTGGTGCCGCATGTCCATCAAGGCGGTGAATGCCGAGCGTCCCCAGGACGGCACCATCTGCATCATGGAGGACGTCACCGAGGACCGCATGGTCATCGAGGCCCTCGAACAGTCCACCGTCGAACTCGGCGCCATCTTCGACACGGCGCTGATCGGCATCGCCGTGGTGCGCGAGCGCGTCATCGTGCGCTGCAACCGCTGCTTCGAGGAGCAGCTCGGCTACCGGCCGGGGGAGCTGGCGGGCAAGCCGGCCCGCGTCATGTATCTGACGGACGCGGAATTCGCCGAGATCGGCGAGCGCGTCTATGCGGAGCTCGCCGCCGGCGAAACCCACCGCCGCGAGCAGCAGGTGGCGCGCAAGGACGGCAGCACCTTCTGGGCGCGCATCAGCGGCCATGCCTTCGATGCGCGCCAGCCGCGCGCCGGCTCCGTCTGGCTGATGGAGGACATCAGCGTCGCCCGCGAGGCCGAGGAGAAGACGCGGCGCGCCCTGGCCGAGCAGGAGATGATCTTCGAGAACGCCGCCGTCGGCATCCTCTTCGTGCGCAACCGCTATGTGCAGCGCTGCAACCGCCGTCTCGAAGAAATCTTCGGCTGGGAGCCGGGCGCCCTGGTGGGCCAATCCACCCGCGTCTTCTTCGCCGGCGAGGACGAGTACCTGGGCTTCGGCGCCTGCGCCTACGACGTCATCCTGCGCCAGCAGGTCTATGTCGGCGAACTGCAGGTGGTCAAGCAGGACGGCAGCCTCTTCTGGGTGCGCGTCACCGGCCGCCGCGTCGGCGGCGACAGCCACAACTTCGACGTCATCTGGATCTTCGAGGACGTCACCGAGCGGCGCACGGCCCAGGAGGAACTGGTGCGCGCCCGCGACGAGCTGGAGCAGCGCGTCGTCGAGCGCACCGCCGAACTCGCCACCACCAACGCCCAGCTGCAGGGGGAGATCTTCGAGCGCATGCAGGCCGAGCAGCGCATCTGGCACATGGCCCACCACGACGCCCTCACCGGGCTGCCGAACCGGGCCCTGTTGCTGGACCGCCTGGGCCAGGCCCTGGCCCAGGCGTCGCGCTACGGCCACCGCGTCGCCGTCATGTTCCTCGACCTGGACCGCTTCAAGTCCATCAACGACACCCTCGGCCACCATGTCGGCGACGAACTGCTCAAGCATGTGGCCGAGCGCCTGCGTGCCGTGGTGCGCGCCGTGGACACGGTGTCGCGCCTGGGCGGCGACGAGTTCGTCGTCATCCTCCACGAGATCGCCAGCACCGACGACGCCGTGCTGGTGGCGGAGAAGATCCTCAACGCCCTGGCGTCGGCGGTGGACATCGAGGGCCACGAACTGCGCGCCACGCCGTCCATCGGCATCAGCACCTACCCGGACGACGGCACCGAGGTCTATACGCTGATGAAGAACGCCGACACGGCCATGTATCACGCCAAGGACGAGGGCCGCAACACCTTCCAGTTCTTCATGCCGCGCATGAACACCGAGGCCGAGCGCTTCTTCAAGCTGGAACACCGCCTGCGCCAGGCCTTCGACGGCGGCCAGCTGCGCCTGCACTACCAGCCGCTGGTGGACCTGCACCGGCGCGGCGTCTGCGGCATGGAAGCCCTGCTGCGCTGGCAGGACGGCGAGCACGGCATGATCTCCCCCGGCGAGTTCATTCCCGTCGCCGAGGAAACCGGCCTCATCATCCCCATCGGCGAATGGGTGCTCGGCGAGGCCCTCTACCAGAACCGCCGCTGGCAGGAGGCGGGCCACCCGCTGTTGCCGGTGTCGGTGAACCTGTCGCCGCGGCAGTTCCGCCAGGCCGACCTGGTGGAATCGGTGCGCCACATCCTCGCCGAGACCGGCCAGCCGGCCCACCTGCTGGAACTGGAGATCACCGAATCCACCCTGATGCACGACATGGACGAGACCTTCTCCAAGCTGCAGGCCCTCGCCGACATGGGCGTGCGCCTGGCCATCGACGACTTCGGCACCGGCTATTCGAGCCTCGCCTACCTGAAGCGTTTCCCGGTGCACAAGCTGAAGATCGACCAGAGCTTCGTGCGCGACCTCACCCAGGACAAGGACGACGCCGCCATCGTCGCCGCCATCATCGGCCTGGCCCGCAGCCTGGAACTCGACACCCTGGCCGAGGGCGTGGAGACCGACGCCCAACTGGCGTCGCTCATCGGCCTGGGCTGCACCAAGTTCCAGGGCTACTACTTCTCGCGGCCCCTGGCGCCCGAGAACGGCGACGAACTTTTCCTGCCGCCGGTGCTGCGATGAAAGGAAGCGCCCGCAAGGTCCTCATCGTCGACGACGCGGCGGCGGTACGCGGCATGCTGCGGGCCCTGCTCGTCGAGGAGGGCTATGCCGTCGTCGGCGAGCTGGCGACCGGCGCCCGGGTGCTGGAGACCGTCGCCGGCCTGGCGCCGGAGATCGTCTGCCTCGACCGCCACCTGCCGGATGCCGACGGCCTGGAGCTGCTGCGGGCGCTCCATGCCGCCCACCCGGCCGTGGCCGTGGTGATGATTTCCGGCAGCGAGGACGCCGACCTGGAGACGGTTGCCGCCGAGGCCGGCGCCGCCGGCTTCATCCGTAAGCCGTTTTCCGCCGAGCGCATCGTCCGCGAGCTGGGCCAGGTGGCCCATGCCCAGGCGCTGCTGCAGGCGGCGCGCGCGCCCGGCGGCGACTTCGCGGTCCGGCGGGCACGGGCGCGCGCCCTGGTGGCCGACGACAGCGCCACCATGCGCTTGCTGCTGACGGCGATCCTGGCCCGGGCCGGGGTCGAGGTGGTGGCCGAGGCCAGCGACGGCAAGCAGGCCGTGGAGCTGGCGGCCCGGCACCGGCCGGACATCGTCTGCCTGGACCTGGACATGCCGGTCATGACGGGGCTGCAGGCCCTGCCGGCGATCCGCAGCGGCTGTCCCGGCGCCCGCGTCCTCATGATCACCGGCAGCGCCAGCCGCGAGGCCATCGCCGAGGCGGCCCGGGGCGGCGCCCGCGGCTACATCCTCAAACCCTTCCATCCCGACCGGGTCGTCGAGGCCGTCGACAAGCTGCTGGCCTGACCCGGCCCGCCACCGGGGCAGGCATAATGGCCGGCCCCAGCCAAACCCGAAAGGATCAAGCATGAGCTCCACCACCACCGCCAGCGGCCTCGTCATCGACGACATCACCGTGGGCGAAGGCGCCGAGGCCGCCGCCGGCCAGTACGTCACCGTGCATTACACCGGCTGGCTCACCGACGGCGAGAAATTCGATTCCAGCAAGGACCGGGACGAGCCCTTCGAGTTCGCCCTCGGCGCGCGCCACGTTATCGCCGGCTGGGACGAGGGCGTCCAGGGCATGAAGGTGGGCGGCGTGCGCAAGCTGACCATCCCGCCGAGCCTCGGCTACGGCGCCCGCGGCGCCGGCGGCGTGATCCCGCCCAACGCGACGCTGGTCTTCGAGGTGGAACTGCTGGCGGTGGATTGAGCATCGCGTGACGGTCGCAGCCGTCCTGGCGGCCCGCCTCGCCGGACTTCTGCGCGGGGCCGCCGCCTGCGCCCTGTGGCTCGCCTGTCCGGTTGCGGCGGCGCCGGCGAGCCTCGGCGCCGCAACCCTCAGCCTTCCCCTGGCGCCCCATGTCGAGGTGCTGGAGGACCCCGGCGGCGCCCTGAGCCTTGCCGACGTGCAGCGGCCCGACGTGGCCGCCGCCTTCCGGCCCAGCGGCCTCGCCGACCGGGAACTCAACTTCGGCTACTCTTCCTCCGCCTACTGGCTGCGCTTCACCCTGGCGCCCCAGCCGGGGGCCGCCGGCGACTGGATGCTGGAACTGGGCTATCCGGCCCTCGACCGGGTCGAGTTCTTCGGCCCCGCCGGCGAGCATTACCTGGCCGGCGACGTGTTGCCCTTCGCGGCCCGCCCGGTCCCCCACCGGAATTTCGTCTTTCCCCTGCGCATCGCCGCGGACCGGCCCGCCACGGTCCACCTGCGGGTGGCCTCGGACGGCACCCTGACCCTGCCCCTGCGGCTCTGGCGCGCCGACGCCTTCCAGCGCCAGAGCCAGGACGCCTACGTGGCCGTCACCTTCTATTTCGGCGTGCTGGTGGCGCTGATGCTCTACAACCTGATGCTGTTCCTGTCCACGCGGGACCGGGCCTACCTGACCTATGTGGCCTTCGTCGCCTGCATGGCGGTGGGCCAGCTTTCCCACAATGGCATGGGCAACCAGTACCTGTGGCCCGGCTGGCCGGCCTGGGGCAACGTGGCGCTGCCCGTCGGCTTCGCCGCCACCGGCTTCTTCGGCGCCCTGTTCACCCGCAGCTTCCTCGGCACCGCCCGCGCCGTGCCGCGCCTAGACCGGGCCATCGTCGCCCTGGCGGCGCTTTTCGCCTTCTGCGTCGCGGCGCCGGCCTTCATGGCCTACCGCCATGCCGCCATCCTGACGTCCCTCACCGGTGTCGGCTTCTCCCTGGTGGCCGTCGTCACCGGCATCGTCTGCCTGCTGCGGCGCCAGCCGGGGGCACGCTTCTTCCTCCTCGCCTGGTCCCTGCTGCTGGTGGGGGTCGCCGTCCTCGGCATGCGCAACCTGGACTGGCTGCCGACCACCTTCTTCACCCTCTACGCCATGCAGATCGGCTCCACCCTGGAGATGCTGCTACTCTCCTTCGCCCTCGCCGACCGCATCAACACCCTGCAGCGGGAAAAGGCCGCCGCCCAGTCCGAGGCCCTGGCCGCCAAGCAGGAGGCGGTGGACACGCTGCGGCGCTCCGAGAAGGAGCTGGAGGCCCGCGTCGCCGCCCGCACCGCCGAGCTGCGCGCCGCCGAGGAACGTTATCGCCTCATCACCGACAACGCCGTCGACGTGATCTGGATGTACAACCTGGCGGACGAGCGCTTCGTCTATGTCAGTCCGTCCATCCTGCGGCTGCGCGGCTACACGGTCGAGGAGACCCTGCGCCAGGGCATCGACGAGGCCCTGACGCCGGAATCCGCCGCCCGCGTGCACGGCTATCTGGAGCAGCTGATGGCGACGGGTAAGCTGCCGGCGGACTACTGGGAACTGGAGCAGCCCTGCAAGGACGGCTCCCTGATCCGCACCGAGACCCGCGCCAGCGCCGCCTGCGACGCGGCGGGGCGCCCCCGCGAGATCATCGGCGTGACGCGGGACATGACCGAGAAGTACAAGGCGCGCCAGGAGCAGCGCCAGTTCGTCGCCACCATGTCCCACGAATTCCGCACCCCCCTGGCGACCATCGACACCACGGCCCAGGTGCTGGCCATGAGCCCCGAGGCGAGCAGCGAGATGCGCGCCCGCTTCGCCAAGATCCAGCGCGCCACCGGTCGCCTGCGCCTGCTGCTGGACGAATACCTGGACGAGGACCGCTTCGAGAGCCTGCGCGAGGGCCTCAATCCGCGCCGGGTGCCCCTGGCGGCCCTGCTGGAGGATGCGGCGGACTCCTCGCGCATGATCTCCGAGCGCCACGAACTGCGCGTCGAGGATCGCGGCCTGCCGGCCACCTTCGTCTGCGATCCCGACCATCTGCGCCTGGCCCTGCGCATCCTCACGGACAACGCCGTCAAGTACGCGCCGGCGGGCAGCGTCGTCACCCTGCGGGGCCAGCCCCTGGCCGACGGCGGCGTCGAGATCGCCGTCGAGGACCAGGGCCCCGGCATTCCCGCCGACGAGCTGCCGCACGTTTTCGAGAAGTTCTTCCGCGGCCGTGCCGCTGCCCGCCATCCGGGCACCGGCCTCGGCCTCGCCCTGGCGCGGCGGCTGGTGGAGCTCCACGGCGGCAGCCTGAGCGCCGAGAGCCGGGCGGGCGGCGGTGCCGTGTTCCGCGTCCGCCTGCCGCGCCGCGAGGCGGACGCTGCCGGCGCCTGAGGGCGCAAACCCTGCAATGACAAGGTTTGGGGCCGTTTCCAGCCCGATTTCGGCCTAACCCGGCGTCAAACAGGCGACATAATCGCCCCATGGGATTTACGGGAATTCCCTCCCGGCTGCCCCAGGTGGGCACCACCATTTTCACCGTCATGTCGCGTCTGGCGACGGAGCACGGTGCGATCAACCTTTCCCAGGGCTTCCCCGATTTCGCGCCGCCGGCGCTGCTCGTCGAGCGCGTCGCCGCCCACATGGCGGCGGGCGCCAACCAGTACGCCCCCATGGCCGGCGCCCAGCCGCTGCGGGAGGCCATCGCCGAGAAGGCGGCGCGCCTCTACGGCCGGCAATACGATGCCGAGAGCGAGATCACCGTCACCGCCGGCGCCACCCAGGGCATCTACACGGCCATCGCCGCCTGCGTGCGGCCCGGCGACGAGGTGATCGTCTTCGCTCCCGTGTATGACTCCTACGTGCCGGCCATCGAGCTCAACGGCGGCAAGGCGGTCCATGCCACCCTGCGCTTCCCCGACTACCGGCCCGACTGGGACGAAGTGCGCGCCCTCGTCGGCCCGCGCACGCGCATGATCGTCATCAACACGCCCCACAACCCGACCGGCACCGTGTGGACGGCGGCCGACATGGAAACCCTGGAGTCCCTGGTGCGGGACACGGACATCGCCATCCTGGCCGACGAGGTGTACGAGCACATGGCGTTCGACGGCCGCCACGAGAGCGTGGCCCGGCGGCCCGGCCTGGCGGAGCGCAGCTTCGTCGTCTCCAGCTTCGGCAAGACCTACCACATCACCGGCTGGAAGATCGCCTACTGCCTGGCGCCGCGGGCGCTCACGGCCGAGTTTCGCAAGGCGCACCAGTTCGTCGTCTTCGCCGTGAACCACCCGATGCAGCTGGCCCTGGCCGACTTCATGGCCGCCGAGCCGGGCTTCGCCGACGGCCTGGCGGACTTCTACCGCGCCAAGCGCGACTTCCTGCGGGCCACCCTGGCGGGCTCGCGCCTGGAATTGCTGCCCTGCAGCGGGACTTACTTCCAGTTGGCACGCTATGATGCCGTCACAAGCGAGCCGGATACCGAGTTCGCAAGGCGCCTGACGGTCGAGCACGGCGTCGCTGCGATCCCGGTTTCCGTGTTCTATCCGGGGCGCGACGACCACCGCATCGTCCGCTTCTGCTTCGCCAAAAACGAAAATACGCTGGCTGCCGCCGGCGCCCGACTGAGAGCCTTATGACCGAGCCATCCGTCATCGGCAATGTGGCCGACCTGGATCAGGGACAGGTACTCCTGCCCGGCTTCGTCACGTGCCAGGAGGACGGTCTCTACGTCGACCTGCTGGCCATCGACTCCAACGCCCTGATGCAGCAGTTCGTCGAGCGGGTGTTCTCCGCCGGCGCCCGTTTCGTCGATCTCGACTACGAACTCTTCCTCAACCTGCTGTTCCTCTGGCAACCGGCCGACATCGACCGCAAACTCGACGAGCTCAAGCGCCGCGGCAAGCCGCCGTCCCTGCGCCTGGCGGCCGACATCGTGCCCTTCCCGGCATCCCGCCGCGCCGCCTATCGCAACGTCAAGTTCCTCGACGGCGGCAAGGCCGCCGAATACATCTTCGAGCAGATCAGCGTCGAGCGCGTCATCGACGACCCGGAGGCGCCCGACGGCAGCGGCAAGCGCACCGTCAGCGACCGCCTCTATCCGGATTTCGACGAGTTCATCGCCGACCTGTGGGACAAGGGCCTGCGTTTCGGCATCGACGCCAAGGCGGTGCGCGAGGCCATCGCCCGCGACAAGGCCGAGCGCGTCACCATCGCCCACATGACGCCGCCCACCGAGGGCAAGGACGCCGGCATCGACGAGCAGACCGACCTGCTGCACCGGGACGACGCGCCGCGCCTGCTGCCCAACGGCAAGATGGACCTGCACCACTACCGCAACCGCTTTCCCCAGGTGAGCGCCGGCACGCGCCTGTTCAAGAAGATTCCGCGCATCGCCGGCATTCCCGGCTGGGACGTGCAGGGCAAGGAACTGTCGCCGGGAGACGTCAAGGACTTCGACATCGAGACCCTGGCCGGGCCCGGTACCGAGGTGGTGCGCGAGACGGGCGGCGAGTTCGTCGTCGCCGCCATCGACGGCTTCCTCGACATCGACGTCCAGTCGGGCCAGATCTCGGTGGTGGACAAGATCATCAGCCGCGAGGGTGTCAGCATGCGCACCACCGGCGACCTCTCCCTCTCCGGCGACGAATACGAAGAGCACGGCGAGGTCCAGGAGAAGCGCGTCGTCGAAGGCCACAACATGACCTTCCTCGCCGACGTCTTCGGTCGCATCGTCTCCGACGGCGGCCGCGTCACCCTCAAGCGCAACATCAGCGGCGGCGCCGTGCAGGATGCCGGCGGCGAGGTGTTCATCGAAGGCGGCGCGTCGAGCGCCACCCTGGACGCGCGCCGCGGCAGCGTCACGGCCAACCACGCCGAGAACTGCATCGTCATCGCCGAGCGGGTCTCGATCGGCCGCGCCATCCGCTGCGCCATCATTGCCGACGTGGTCGATATCCAGCTTTCCGAAGGCTCGGTGATTGCCGCCAAGAAGATCGCCATCGAGAAGGCGGCCATGCGCCGCGACGACGGTACCGCCGTCACCGTGCTGATGCCCGACCTGGAGCCCTTCGAGCGCGGCATCCGCGCCATCGATGCCGCCCGCACCGAAGCGGAAGGCCAGATCGCCAGGATCAACGAGGGCATCTCCGCCATCGTTGCCGAGCCCGAGATGAAGAGCTACATGACCATCCAGGCGCGCGTCAAGGCGAAGACCCTGGTCATGAGCGACGCCCAGAAGGTCCAGTGGCAGGGCCTGCTGACGCGCATCGCCCCCAACCTGCGGCGCATCGCCGCCCTCAACAAGCAGGTCGGCGAGCTGCGCCAGACCATCGCCGAAGGTGAGGCCGAACGGGAAAAGATCAAACGGGAGCGGCAGGAAGCATCCCTCGACATCTCCTGCTCTATCAAGACCGTGGCCGGCGACACGCGGGTGCGCCGCCTGCGCGTCAGCGCCGACGGCCCGCCCCTGGCCAACCTGCCGGCCAAGGAACTGCACATGAAGCTGCGGGAACCCGGCGCCGAAGCCAACCGGCTGTTCGCCGGACATGGCGGCAGCTTCGAGTGGGCGGCGCCGGTGGAGGGGGTGGATGGGGTGGAGGAGTCGGCGGGCTCGGCCGAAACGAAGGACTAGGCAGCCCTAGGGGGCCGGGGTAACTCACGGCGCTCTTCCGCAAGAGCCAACTTCTTGACTTCGGTCGGGCTAAGACGCTCCCGAATGCGGCCATACAGTTCAGCCGCAATCGAGTAGTCGCCACGGCGGAACGCATCTTCTGCCTGTGGCCGTAGTTGGTCCTCGATAACATCAAGGGCATATTCCTCCGCCCAATGCCTTCGTTGCTCTTCGAGCAAGGAAAAGAACTGCGAATCGCCGCGCAGTGCCGCCACACAGTAGCGTTGCATCAATGTGCTCAACTCCTTCAGGCTGGCACCCACTCCCTCGGGTGTTGTTGCCATTGCATTGCGATAGATGTTCGCCGCCTCAGGATCGGTGGCTAGCATGATTTCCGATATTGCGTAGCGGGTTCCGAAAGCCGTGATCCCCCCCCCAATTTCATACGACCGGCGTCCGTGGTACACGTCGACTTCTACGTCGCCATTCCTGTATCGCACCAGCGTTGGCGATGCCTCAAGCTCTGTAAATCCCTCATTGGTGAGGAACAAGAATGTGTCGAGAACCTGCTGCGCAAAGTGCAGTTGCGAACGATCTGGAGCATCTGTGACATTCGGATTATTTGTCATGGTTTGGGTGGCATCCAGAAATTTGTCTGTGGATCGAACGTCCAACCGCGATTTCTCAGCAAGCCCCGCTCAGCGTTGAGAAACTGCCCGGCCGTATCCCCCGGCGAGGCATCACGAATTGGCAAGTTTCGCCGCATCTCTTCACGCAGCACCCCGGCATTTTGTTGCCAATTGGCCTTCGGATTACCGAGGTCCGGCAAGCGGTCAAGCAACGACTTCTCGCCCGGATCGAGCTTCTGCAGATCTTTCACTCGGCCGATGACGGTAGTCGCCCCCGCCGCTTCCTTGGCCGCTGTTCCTAATGAATCTGTTGTTACCCCTGTTGTTCTTCCTCCTACCCGTGTAAATGCTACACCCGTACCCGTCAATCCAATTCCGGCGATGCCTTCAAAGTAATCTGTTGGAATCGTCGTAATCAGTCCGGCAGCGATGCCACGGCGGATTGTCTCGGCCTTGGTACTGGCAAGTCCGAAGGCATCATCTTTGAGCGTCAGGATTTTCTCGGCAGAGCAACCGGCGGGAGCTGCATTGCAGGCGTATTGCTCGGCAGCGACGCGTGCCTGTTCTTGACGCAGTACATCAATTGTCCGGACGCAAGCCTCTCCCTGACATGACCGTGCGCCTTCGACAATCATTTGTACCTTGGGGCTACGCCGATTATTGAGGGTCTCGTTCATGGCCGCATTGGCTGCGGCAAGACCATCCAACCCCAAAGCTCCGGCGATACCTGCCCCGACAAGGGCGCTCAGACCCGCTTGAGCGGTGTCACCGCCCCTGGCCTTTGTCAGCAGATCGCCCGCTGCCGCTGAGACGCCTGCGCCGACAGCACCACTTAAGAATGCTCGGCCTTTATCTCCGCCAGTGAGCAGAGCCTGAGTCGTTCCCCCAACGGCCGCTTGAGTCAGGCTATGCAGCACCCCGCCTTCATCGTATCCGGCATTGCCGGCGCCACGTTGGAAGGCGAATGCTTGTCCAACAACGTTTGTCGCGATGGCGCCGACATCTGAAACTAGGCTCTGCTTGAATCCGGTTCCGAAGCTCCCCCCATAGATAGCGGTATTGACACCGGCATTGACCACCCCGCGTAGCCCGATGCCGGCCGCCGTCTGCCCCAGGTTGCTCCAGTCGCCGCGGGCGAGTTTCGCCCCGGTGCCGGCCACGTCCTGGATGCCGGCCCACTGGTTGAGACTCTGCAAGCCTTTGGGACCGTCGATGATGGGCGCGTTGAGGATGCCGGCGGTAAGGGCGCTGGAAGCCGCGGCCCGCAGGCCGGCGGCGAGGGCATCGCCGAGACTGGCCCCGCTGGCCATCTGCCCGATCATGGTGCTGGCCATGGACGTGAAGGCCGCATTCGCCATGGCCGCCGAAACGGTACCCTGCGCTGCGCCGAGGAATGCCGCCCCCGCACCGCCGGACGTCGCCGTCAGGGCAATGGCCGCCACCAGGGTCACGACCTGCCCCAAGCCCGGATCGGCGAACTTCCGGACATCGAAGGTCTCGGTCAGACGCAGGGCGCTATAGACCTCCTGGACCTTCGCTTGTCCGGCCAGGGTGAGCTGGACCTTGCCCGAGTCGTCCTTGTAGGTGACGGCGGTGCCGTTGGGCGTGGCGAGAATGGCCTGCAGATCGGGATGGTTGCGGATGCCTACCAGCCCGCTTTGCAGCAGCGCACTCACGGCCGCCTGCCCCTCCTTCGTCGCCGTGGCGGCAAACGCATCGTTCGCCCCGTTGCGGATGCCCTGACCGGCGAGGCTGCCGAGCACCTGGCTCACGCCGGCCGTGCTGCCGCTGCCGCCTACCGAGACCTGCTGGCGATCCGTACCCTTCACCACCCCAGCGGCCGTCATGCGGTCGGCCTGGAGAGCGCCCTGGCCGTCCTTCGTCCCCACGTTGGCGACGACATTGCCGCCCACCTGCAGATCGACGCCGCTGCCGGCGGTGATGGTGGAGAGCAGCTGGCGGTTCTGGTCCAGCTCAAAGCTCAGGGACTCGGCCTGGCGGCGGGTGAGACGGCTGGACTGGACGGACTCGCGGCGGGTGCTCGTGGCGGCCAGGAGCTGCAGATCGCCGGCGACCTGGGCCTCCAGGTTGCGGCCGGCATCGAGGGCGCTGCCCTCGACGACGAGGCTGCCGGCGGTGGTGACGGCAAGATCGTTGCCGGCCTGGACGACGCTGCCGACGGCGGAAGCACTCTCCTTGTGGGTTGAGGCATTGTCCCGTGCGCCCCAGTTGGAGGCGGAGAGACTGGATGTCTCCGCCATGCTGGCGACGACCACGTTGCGGCTGGCGGCAAGGGCGGCATCGTTGCCGGCGGTGAGGCGGCTGGCGGCCACGGTGAGATCGGCGGTCTGGGCGGTGCCGGCGGAGAGGCTCAGGTCCTGGCCGGCGGCCAGCGTGCTGCTGCGCAGGGTGTCGGTGCGATATTGGGCGCTGCCGCCGCTCCTGCCCTGGTCCAGGCTCGTGCCGCCGGAGGAGGATTCGGCGACGGCGACGACGGAGAGGGCATTCCCCGCACTGGCCGCCAGGGACGTGCCGGCCGATGCCGTACTGCCGGCGACGGTGAGATCGGCGCCGGCCGTGGCGGAGAACCGGCCGCCGGCCTCGACGGCGCTGGCGATCTCGATGCGCTCGCTGCGATTGGCGCTGCCGAAGGCGAAGCTCTGCTCGCTGCGGCTCTCCTGGGCCTGGGTGGATAGGGCGAGATGGCGGCCGGCGGCGAAATCGGCATCGCCGCCGGCGCTGGCGGTACCGCCGGCCAGGGTGAGGTCGCGGCCGGCACTGACGCCCAGCCCCGCATCGGCGACGAAGGCCCCTCTGACGCCGGCCAGATCCTCCGCCTGGGTGCGGCGGCCGATGGTGGTGGTGCCGCCGTTGGCCGTGGCGGCGGTATCGGTGGTCGCGGTGACGAGGCGGGCGACGGCGGTGGCGTTGAGGATGTCGCGGCCGGCGGCGATGTCCAGGGTCCGGCCGCGGATCGTGCCGCTGAGGTTGAGGAGATCGTTGGCGACGTCGATGTGGGCATCGTCGCCGGCGCGGATGAGGCCGGCACGATTGACGAGATCGGCGGCGGCGAGATTCAGGCTACCGTCGCTTCGGATCGTGCCGCTGTTGTCCAGAAGGGAGGCGACGGTGAGATCGATGTCGGCGGCGGCGACGACGGCGCCGTCGGGCTTCAGGTCGGCATGGGCGGGGGCGAGGTAGACCACCGGGACCAGTGCCCGCTCCTTGAGCCCGGAGGGCAGGGCGACTTCCTGCTCCACCATCCAGACGATGTCGGCGGAAAGGGCGGCCACCTGGGCGGCGGTCAGCGCGATGCCGGGGGCGAGGTTCAGGGTGCCGGCGGTGGCGACGCCGGCGTCCATGAGGGCGCGGAAGGCGGCCTGGGTGTCGGCGTAGCCTTCGAGATGGCGCCGGCCGGTGAGCTGGAGAACCTGGTCGGTCACGAGCTTCTGCTCGTAGAAGCCGTCGCCCAGGCGCTTGTGGGTGGCCTGGGGGTCGAGGGCGAGACGGGAGAGCATGTAGTCCGAGCCGAGGAAGTTGCCGTAGTCGGCGAAGCGCGGATCGGTCTCGACCAGGTAGGGATGGTTGGGCTCCGCGTGCAGGCGGTAGAGGCCGGAGCTGGGCAGGGTGGGGGCCGGCGGAGCCGCGGGCGTCGGAGGCGTGCCGGTCAGGGCCGCGGCGGCGGCGACGCTGCCGGCGGCGCGGTGGGCGCCGAGGGTGGCGGCCATGCCGCCGACGGGGTTGTCCAGTGCGGGGGCGAGGTTGTTGAAGGCGACGGAGACGCCGGTGAAGCTGGCGTTGGAACTGAACACCGCCGGTACGCTGCCGATGGTTTCGACGACGGTGTCGGTGTAGACGGGATGCCAGTCCCACCAATGGTTGCCGTGGCCGGGGCACCAGCCGCCGGAGGGGAAGGCGCACCAGTATTCGTCGTAGGTGTATGTGGTGCGGGTGAGGGTGGCCGCCAGGTTGGTGAGGCTGCCGACGGTGCTTTGCAGGTCGCCGCCGGCGGCGATGGTGCTGTAGGCGTTGGTGAGGGTGTCGGCGGTGAGGGTCATGGCGCCGCCGGCGAGGATGCGGGCCTCGGGCGACATGGAGTCGGCGCGGGTTTCGCTGGTGGTGTAGTTCCAGGTGTGGCGCGGCGAGTCGTAGTAGCTGTAGCCGGGAATGCTTTGGATGACGCTGCCGGAACTCGATGAAACCGTCACGCTGCTCAGGGTGACGCTCTTGCGCCGGTTCTCGATGGTCTTGGCGGCGATGGCGAGGTCGCCGGCGGCCTCGATGGCGGAGCCTTCGTTGACCAGGGTGTTCATGGCAGCGCCGCCGGCGTCGGCGGCGATGGCGAGGTCACCGCCGGAATAGATCGTCGCGCCGTCCAGGTTGGCGAGGCGGTCGGCAATGCGCAGCCCGATGGAGGTGGTGGCGGCGATGACGGCGCCGCCGCCGCGGTTTTCCAGGCTGTCGGCGGCCAGGAGGAGGTTGTCGCCGATGATGGTGCCGGTGTTGACGAGGGTGGCGCTGCCGGTGACCACGTTGTCGCCTTCGATGCGCCCGGCGTTGGCGAGGGCGCCGGTGGCGACCAGGGCGACGTTGCCGGCCCGCAGGGTGGCGCCGGCCCGGTTGTCGATGACGGCGGCCGTCACGCCGAGGTCGCCGCCGGCTTCAAGGGTGGCTTCGTTGGCGAAGCTGCCGGCAACGGCCAGGGCCAGATGGCGATTGGCCTTGATGCGATTGCCGGCGACGAGGGTGAAGTCGCCGGCGAGGTCGATGTCGGCATCGCGGCCGGCGACGATGCTGCCGATGCCGGAGAGACTGCCGGAAAGGCTGAGGGCGATGTCGTTTGCCGCGCCGACGGTGCCGCCCTGGTTGGCGAGGCTGGCGAGGTTCAGGCGGAGGTTGCCGTCGGCGCCGAGGTTGCCGCCGGCATTCTGCAGGCCGGCGCCGGCCTGGTCGAAAACCAGGTCGCGGCCGGCGAAAAGGCTGCCGCCGCTGTTATCCGCAGCGGTCGTGATGTCCAGCAGCAGGTCGCGGCCGGCCAGGATGGCGCCTTGCTGGCGGTTGTCGAGCAGGGATGCGGCGATGCGGACATCGCCGCCGCCCATGATCAGGCCGGCGAGGTTTGTCAGGGTGGTTGCCGTCAGGCCCAGGTTGCCGGCGGCGTAAAGGGTGCCGCCGTCGTTGCTCACGGTGTCGCCCGCGATGTCGAGGGCGCCGTTCGAGACGATGCTGCCGCCCGTGTTGGCGAGGCTGGCGGCGGAGATCGTCAGGGTGTCGCTGCCGGCGGCGACGATGTCGGCGCTGTTGACCAGGCTGCCGGCCGTGATGGCGACGCGGCCGTTGCCGCCGATGAAGCTGCCGGCGGCATTGGTGATCAGGCCGGTCGTGGCGATGGTCAGGCCGTCGGCGTTGAGGGAGGCGATACGCCCGCCGGTGTTGTCGAGGGCGGCGGCCCGGATGTCGAGGGCGCCGCCCGCCTCGACTTCGCCGCCCCGGTTGGAGATCGTCCCGGTGGTCGTGAGCGTGGCGCTGCCGCCGGCCTGGAGCAGGGCGCCGTCGAGCCGGAGGTCGCCGGCGGTGGCGGAAAGCGAAACCTTGCCGCGGGCGGCGGTGGCCGTGCCGGCCAGGTCGATGGCGGCGGCCTCGATATCCAGGTCGCCGCCGGCGAGGAGCTGTCCTGCGGCCACGAAGCTCCCGGCGCTGGCGACGACGAGCCGGCCCGTCGTGCCCAGGGTGCCGTCGCTGCCGATGCCGGCGGCGAGAAGGCCGGCGGAGCCGGCAGCGGCAGCCTGCAGTTCCAGGTTGCCCTGGGCGGCCAGGGTGCCGCTGTTGTCGATGCGGCCCTGGGCCGTCAGGCCGGCGTTGCCGCCGGCATAGAGGCTGCCGCTATTGTCGATGTCACCCGAGGAGATGACGGCGATGTCGCCGGCGGCCGTGGTGTTGCCCCGCAGGGTGACCTTGCCCCGGCTGTCGATGACCAGATCGCCCGACTGGGCGGCGATGTTGCCGGCGCTGGCGACGCCGACGCCGGCTTCCGTGCCGACGAGGCGGATCTTGCCCGCGTACATGCCGCCGATGGCGGCCACATCGATGGCGACGGTGGGAATGTCGCCCGTGCCGGCGATGAGTTGCACGCCCAAGTCGGCATAGTTCACCCGGTTGGCGCCGGCGACGACATTGAGCTTGCGGGCCCAGAGTTCGGCATTCACCTGGACGGAGCGGGCGACGATGTCCACCTGGTCGGTGTTGGCGGCATTGAGGCCGCTGCCCTGAAAGGCGACGGTGCCGCCGGTGACGCGCAGGGCGTCGAGGGCACCGTCTGCGCCGAAGAGCGGGGCACCGGTGGCCAATACGCCGCGGCTGGTGTTGATGAAGCCGCAGCCGTTGCAGGTGATGCCGTTGGGGTTGGCGATGACCACTTCCGCGCGGGTGCCGGCCACTTCGAGATAGCCGTTGAGGTTGCTGGGCTGGGTGGAGGTGACTTCGTTGAGGATGATGCGGGCCGGCCCGGCCGCCAGGTTGGCGTTGCCTTCGACGTAGCCGGCGAGTTGCGTCTGGACGGCCACCTGGCTGTTGTTGAGGACCACCCCGGGCGTGCCGACGTTGAACTGCTGGTACTGGTTGTGGGAGACGCCGCTGCCGTTGGGCGCGGCGATCTGGACCAGGGGCACGCCGTTGAGGGCGGCGCCGACCTGGGGTTGTCCCGCTCCCGCTGCGGCTGCCACGACCTGGGCCGAGGCGGCGACGGGTTGCAGGACGAGGCAGGTCAGCACCAGCCGCAGGACGGCGATCTTCCATGCCGGGAGCCGCGACGACGGAGAGGCTGCGAGGGGAGCGGGGGCCGTGGTGTCCATGATGGGATGGCGGGGCGTCAGAATTGATAGGAAAGGCGGAAGCCCGTGGCGGGCTGGATGGAGGGGAAGCCGCCTGGCTTGTGGATGGCCCAGGCGGCGAAGATGTCGTAGGAGAGGCCGACGGCGCTGCTGCGGAAGCCGATGGCGGCGCCGGTCAGGCGGCGGCCGGCGGCAGCGGCGCTTGGCCCGGCGACGTCGCCGTGGTCGAGACCCAGGTAGATGGATTGCCCGCTGGCGCCGAGGGGCACGTCGAGTTCGTTGCGCAGGTACCAGCCCCGTTCGGCGGCGAGGGTGGTCTCGCCGTCGACGCCGCGGACCGTGGCGCGGTTGCCGATGGAAATCTGGTCGGCGGCATACAGGCGGTCGGAGGTGGCCTGTCCGCGCAGCGCGCTGGTCAGGCGCAGGGGCTGGCTGCCGACCTTGAACTGGTCGCTGACGGCGGCGTCGATGGTGTACAGGCGATAGCGGTTGGTGGGTGCGCCGACCGCCCGGTCGGGGGTGTCGCCCTGGCCGCCGAAGTGGGGGATGCCTTCCTTCCGTGCGACGGCGATGTCCACCTGGGCCGTACCGAGGTAGTGGCGGTGCTGGAGGCCGAGTTCCGCGGCGGCGGTACCGCGGCGTTGCACGATGAGTTCCAGGTTTTCGACGTAGCTGCGCGAGAGACGATGGGTCAGGCGCAGTTGCACGGATGTCTTGGATGCGCGGTCGCGATGAACGGTCCTGGTGGCCGAAACTTCCTGGCTTGCCGAGGTGCCGCTGGAGATGAAGGACTGGTTGGTGCCCTTGACGAGCTGGTGGTAGCGATAGGTGCTGCGCGCGACGGCGAAGGTCCAGTAGCCCCAGGGCAGCGAGTAGCTGAGGCTGTTGCCGCGGGTGGCGTGGAGATGGGCTTCGCTCTCGGCATCGTTGTTGAAACTCAGGCTGAAGAGATCGTTCAGGCCGAACGGGTTGTCCACCGCCAGGCCGATGCTGCCCTGGCGGCGCCCCGTGGCCTTCGAGCCGCTGTCGTCGACGGCGGTCGACAGGCGCCAGGGCCGGCCGCGCTTGAGCTTGACGACGATGTCGCTTTCGCCCGGCGATGCGCCGGGGGCGATGTCCAGGTCCGCATCCTGGGACGGTACGCGCTTGAGCTGTTCGAGGCCCTGCTCGATGTCGCGCAGGTTGAGCAGGTCGCCGGGGCCCATCGGGAAGGCGCTTTCCCAGGAGACGTCCGCAGTGGCGCCGACGATGCGGATGCTGCGGACAATGCCGGGAACCAGGACCAGTCGCAGGGTGCCGCCGGAGAAGTTCTGTTCGGGGATGCCGACGCGGGTGGTGATGAAGCCTTCGCCCAGCAGGCGCGCGGACAGCCGCTTGACGATGATGTCGAGACCCCGGCGGCCGACGCAGCGATCCGCATAGCGGTCGAGATGGGGCTGTATCCAGGGGAATGCGTCGGGGCGGTTGCCGTCGATGCGAACCCGACGGATGGGAAAGCATGGCATCTCGTCGGGGAGGTCGGTGGCGTCGGCATCCGGGGGCGTTTCCGGGCCGGGAAGGCGCACGCCCGGCGCCTGTTGGCGTTCGGTGCGTTCCGCGGCGTCCTGCCGGGCGCGTCGGCGCTGCTCTTCGGCTTCGCCCAGCGTCTGTGCCGGTGCGAACTGGGCGGCCAATAACAAGCCCGCCAGGACGGCGACTGTCGTCAACGATCGAGTTCTCGATCCGTCGGCTTTGTTGATCCGATGGGATGCTCCGGCGCCGGCACGATGGCCGGCAACGGCAGTCCGAAGGTCCGCCCCTTTGCTTCCGCCCCGCATTGAAATTGTTCTCCCTGATGTGCGTATCGTTCGCGTGTGCGGGGCGGAAGTACGCGTTTGGACTATGCCAAGTGATTTATGCGGGGCGCATTATGCCGCCATCCCCTACCGGGTCGGTATGGGGAAAATTCTGCAACTGTGGGTGATGCTGAAGGTCGGGTGCCAGGGGCGCGGCGACCGGCCGCTGCGGTCAGGGCAGGATCAGGGAGAAGTGCGCGCCGCCGTCGTTGGCGAGCTCGATGCGGCCGTGGCGGCTGTTGGGGGTGGCGTGGCGTTCGGCGATGAGGCGGGCGAAGGAGAGGCCGAGGCCGCTCGATCCTTCCGCCATGGCGGCAGCGCCGCCAGCCAGTATCTCGGCGGGAAAGCCGGGGCCGTCGTCGGCGACGGTGAAGCGCACGCCGCCGCCGGGTTCGGCGGCGAGGACGAAGCGGACGTGGGCGGCGGCATGGCGCCGCGCGTTGCGCAGGGCGTCGAGGAGCACGAACTTCACCTGGTAGGCGTCGAAGGCCCAGCTGCCGAGGTCGGCCGCGGCGGCGAAGTCGGTCGCCACGGTCACGCGGTCGTCGGCGGCCGGGCCAAGTTCGGCCATGACGTCGGCGACGAAGTCCTCCAGGTACTGGTCCTCGACGGCGAGCCGCAGGGTGCCCTGGTCGGCCCGGTAGAGGGCGAGCAGTTCGACGAGCTGGGCGGAGACGCGGCCGGCCATGGCCTGGGCCTGGTCCAGGGCCGCCGAGGGGCAGTCCCGCTTCGCCGTTGCCAGCCAGGCGTTGAGCGCGTTGAGGGCGTTCTTGGCGTCGTGGATGGCGGCGGCGACGAGGGGCTCCATGCTCAGTCCTCGACGATGGGCGTGCCGGGGGGGGCGAGCCGGCGGTAGAAGGCGACGACTTCCGGCAGCCGCGGATGCTCGGGGTTGGCGCGCCGCGCCTGCAGGATGTAGCGGTGGGCGTTGCCGAGCTTATCGGTGTCCATGCCGTTCTTCTGGATGTGCATGAGCAGGGCGAGGGCGGCGTTGACCGAGACCTGGCAGTTCTTGTGCAGGCGGTCGGCGGCCTCCTGCAGCATGGCGATCGCTTGGTCGAGTTCGCCGGCCTTGGCGAGGGCGACGGCGTCGTTGTTGAGCTTGATCATGCGCCGCTTGGTGGCGTCGAGGAGGAGGGTGCCCTCGTCGTCGAGGCCGGCGGCGGCGAACACCGACTGGGCCTGGGCGAGGATCTGCTCGTTCTCGTGGTTGTCCTCGGCGAGGGTCTCGATGATGCGCTTGGCCGCGTCGGGCTGGCCGCCGGCGAAGCAGGCCTGGGCGACTTCCAGGGCCGTGGTCGGGTCCAGGTCGGCTTCCTTGTGCACGGCCAGGGCTTTTTCGAGGGCCACCATGGCTTCCCGCGTGTTGCCGGCCTTGGCGTGCACCTGGGCTTCCACCGCGGCCTGGCGCGCGGCCAGTTCCGGCGTGCGCTGGAAGTGGACGGCCATGTCCTTGACGGCGGCCAGGGCCTCCTGGGTCTTGCCCTGCTCGGAACAGCTCTTCGCCAGTCCCGCGTAGTCGTCGTGGCTCTTGAAGAAGCCGGTGCGGTCCTTTTCCACGGTACGGCGGAAGGCCGCCTCGGCGCGGACGAAATCCTTGTTCTCCAGGGCGAGTCCGCCGAGGCGGCGCTGGCGCTGGGTGCTGGGGGCGACCTTGAGGGCCTGCTCGACGATCTCCTGGGCGGCGGCCTTGTCGGTCTTTTCCAGCAGGCCGGCCAGCGAATCGTAGGCGGCCAGATAGTTCGGATAGGCGGCGAGGGCGGCCTTGAGATGATCCTTCGCCTGCTCGTGGTTGCCGTCGGCGGCGAGGCAGCGGGCCTTGCCCACCTCGGCCCATGGCGTGGCACGCTGCTGCAGCACGCCTTCGTAGAGGGCCAGGGCCTCGTCGGTGCGGCCCGAGGCGAGCAGCAGTTCGCCCTTGAGGCGCAGCAGGTCGAGGGTGTAGCGGGTCTTCTGGGACAGCAGTTCGTCGCAGGCGGCCAGGGCCGCCTTGCGGTCGGACTTTTCGCCCAGGTGCTTATAAACCGGCTTCAGGGTCTCCTTCTTCTCCAGGATGCGTTCCAGGCGGGTGCGCAGGGTCTCGCTGGTGAAGGGCTTGAGCAGGTAGTCGTCGGGGGCGAACTCGGCGGCGGTGGACACCTGTTCGTAACCGGTTTCGCCGGTGATCATGAGGAAGGCGGTGGACTGGGGCAGCAGGTGGCTGCGGCGCACCAGTTCGAGGAACTGCTGGCCGTCGGCGCCCTGGCCCAGGTTGTAGTCGCAGACGATGATGTCGTAGCGGTTGGCGGTGAGCCGGTCCATGCCCTCCTTGATGTTGCGCGCCATGTCGCACTTCATCAACCCGCAATCGTTGAGCTGGATGCGCACCGTGGAGCGCATCTCGGGCATGTCGTCGATGAGCAGGCCCGACTTGTCGCGCAGGTCTATCGCCATGTCATTCAGCGTGGTAGCGGGCCACGCGCTCGACCTCGTTCTTCGAGCCGAGGATCACCGGCACGCGCTGGTGCAGGGCCGACGGCCGGATGTCGAGAATGCGCTCGCGGCCCGTGGAGGCGGCGCCGCCGGCCTGCTCGACGATCATCGCCATCGGGTTGGCTTCGTACATCAGGCGCAGCTTGCCGCCCTTGTCCTTCATCTTGGCGTCGATGGGGTACATGAAGACGCCGCCGCGGGTGAGGATGCGGAAGACGTCGGCCACCATGGAGGCGACCCAGCGCATGTTGAAGTCCTTGCCGCGGGGACCGTCCTTGCCGGCCAGCAGTTCTTCCACGTAGCGCTGTACCGGCGGCTCCCAGAAGCGCTGGTTCGACATGTTGATGGCGAATTCCTTGGTGTCCTCGGGGATACGCATGTTCTCCTGGGTCAGCACGAAGTGGCCGAATTCCCGGTCGAGGGTGAAGCACTGGACGCCGTCGCCGAAGGTCAGCACCAGCAGCGTGGTGGGGCCGTACACGGCGAAGCCGGCGCAGACCTGCTGGGTGCCGGGCTGCAGGAAGACCTTGTCGTCCACCGCCGGCACGCCCTCGGGGCAGCGCAGCACCGAGAAGATGGTGCCGACGGAGATGTTCACGTCGATGTTGGAGGAGCCGTCGAGGGGATCGAACACCAGCAGGTATTCGCCCTTCGGGTAGCGGTGCGGGATCAGGTGCGGGTCTTCCATTTCCTCCGAGGCCATGGCGGCGAGGTGGCCGCCCCATTCGTTGGCTTCCAGCAGGATTTCGTTGGAAATGACGTCGAGCTTCTTCTGCGCCTCGCCCTGGATGTTGTCGCTGCCGGCCTGGCCGAGGACGTCGGCGATGCCGCCCTTGCCGATGGCGATGGAGATGGCCTTGCAGGCGCGCGAGACGATTTCGACGAGAAAGCGCAGGTCGGCGCTGATGACTTTCTTGTTGCGTTCTTCTTCGATGAGGAAGCGGGAGAGCGTGACGGGGGGCATGGCGTTCCTGAGGTCGGGTTGAAGCGGAAGCGGCGATTATATTCGCCCCGCAGGGGCCTCAGGCCTCCACCATGCGGCGGATGACGGTATTGAAATGGCCTATCCACTCGGGGGCGAACTGGTTGTCGCAGGCGTTGATCTCGGCGATGGCGCGCACCATGGAGCGGCTCTGGCCGCGGTGGCTGTGCTTGAGGGTGACGGCTTCGAAGGCGTCCACGATGGCGAGGATCTTGGCGCCGTCGCAGATGTTGCCGACGGTGCGGCCTTCGGGGTAGCCGCCGCCGTCGGGCATCTCGTGGTGCTGGGCCACCATCTCGGCGGCCGGCTTCCAGCCGTCCATGCGTTCCAGCAGCGCGGCGGCGTAGGCCGGATGGGTGTGCATGCTCTTCTTCTCGTCGTCGGTCAGGCGGCCGACCTTGAGCCAGACCGATTCGGGCAGGAACATCATGCCGACGTCGTGCATGTAGACGGCGGCTTCGAGTTGGCTCGGGTCCACCGGCTTGCCGGCAGCGGCGTTGGTATCGAGGGCCAGGCGCATCAGGCGTCCGCTGCGGCCCTTGAACAGGGCGGAACGGGCTTCGAACTGGAGGGCCAGGGAACGGAAGAACTTGAGGTCGCCGGCAAAGCCTTCGCCGCCGCGTCCGCTGGGCGCCGCGGCCGGCCGCACCTGGGAGCCGGCGCGTACCGGACGGAAGCCCGTCACCGCCTCGATCAACTGCACCGACAGTTCGTCGAGGCGGCTGCCGTCGGCCTGGGCCATGCCTTCGAGGCCGCCGACGAGTTCGATCAGGTGCAGGTGGCCCAGCGGCTTGCCCGTGGAAATGGCATCGACGGCCAGTTCGAGCCGGTCCATGGCCAGCAGGATCACTTCGGCCAGCAGGTCGGAGAAGGCGATCTCGCTGCTGCGCAGCCGCGCCAGCAGCGTCTCGATCGGGTGGGCGACGATGGTGCCCACCTCGACCTTGCAGATCGAGGCGTCGCCCTTGATGTTGTGCATGGCGCGGAACAGGTTGGCGACGATGGCATGGTCGTCGGGCGTGCGCCGCAGCCGGGCGATATCGCGTTCTATGTTGGGGACGAGGTCGCCAAGGTCCTCGATGAATTCGGTCAGCCCATCGCGGTCTTGGATGGTCGGGTTCAACAGGGCGGTCACGTCGGCCATTCTTCTCTCCCAAAAGCGCCAGTCAGCGCCTACAGGCGGAAGTTACGACAGGCGGGACGCGCTGGCAAGCCTCGGCGATAATGGGACCATGTCCGCCGCCCTCCATCTCGAAATCCCGGCGTGGCTCGCCGCCGTCGCCGCCTCCCAGCCGCCGCTGGCCGACGACGGGGCGCGCATGGCCTTCGTCATCGGCCTGGCGCGACGCAATGCCGCGGCGGGCGGCGGTCCCTTCGCGGCAGCGGTATTCGAGTCCGCCGGCGGCCGGCTCGTCGCCGCCGGGGTGAACCGGGTGGTGGAAGCGGCCTGTTCCGCCGCCCACGCCGAGATACTGGCCCTCTCCCTTGCCCAGCAGGGGCTCGGCTGCCACGACCTGGGGGCATCCGGACTGCCGGTCCATGAGCTCGTCTCCAGCGCCGAGCCTTGCGCCATGTGCCTGGGGGCCGTGGTCTGGTCCGGCGTGCGGCGGGTGGTCTGCGCTGCGCGGGACGAGGACGTGCGCGCCATCGGTTTCGACGAGGGACCGAAGCCCGAAGACTGGGTCGCCGTGCTGGCCGCGCGGGGTATCGCCGTGCGCCGCGATGTGCTGCGCGCCGAGGCGATTGCCGTCTTGCGGGAGTATGCGGCCGGCGGCGGCGACATCTACAACGGCCGCCGCGGCGGTGCCTGACGGCCCGCCGGGGGACGCTTGAAACCGGCGGCGCAAAGGCGTAGATTGAAGCCTCCCGTGTCACGAGAAAGGAGCGCTGGATGATCAATCGCTTGATCGGAGTCGTTGCCTTGATGTTCGTCGTCGCTGCCGCGTCGGCCTGTCCCGGCGACAAGGCCAAGGACGACGGAAAGGGTGCTCCGGACGGGAAGAAACCCACCACTTCGCTGACGCTTGGCTAGGGGCTTGATCCCCTGAAATCCACGCCCCTCCGCCGGAGGGTTGCAGGCTGGCCCGGATAGCGGGCAGCCAGAATGAAAAGGGCCGCGACGCGGCCCTTTTCCATTGATGGCGATGCCGGAGTTCAGAGCAGCGGCACGCCCTGTTTCTCGCCGCGCTCGTACACCACGTTGGCACGGCCGACGATCAGGGAGTCCAGGGGGCCGATGCGGCTGGTGTCCTTGTTGGTGTAGGGCATGCGGTGCAGGATGTAGCGCATGGCGTTGAGGCGCGCGCGCTTCTTGCAGTCCGATTTGATGACGGTCCAGGGGGCGTCGGCCGTGTCGGTGTAGAAGAACATGCCTTCCTTCGCCTTGGTGTAGTCCTCCCACTTGTCGAGGGAGGCCAGGTCGATGGGCGAGAGCTTCCACTGCTTGAGCGGATGCACCTTGCGTTCCTTGAAGCGGCGGCGCTGTTCCTCGCGACTCACCGAGAACCAGAACTTGATGAGGTGGATGCCCTGGCGCACCAGCATGCGCTCGAACTCGGGGGCCTGGCGCATGAACTCCGTGTACTCGGCGTCGCTGCAGAAGCCCATGACGCGCTCGACGCCGGCCCGGTTGTACCAGGAGCGGTCGAGCATGACGATCTCGCCGGCGGTCGGCAGGTGCTGCACGTAGCGCTGGAAATACCACTGGCCGCGCTCCATTTCGGTGGGCTTCTCCAGGGCCACGACGCGGGCGCCGCGCGGATTCAGGTGTTCCATGAAGCGCTTGATGGTACCGCCCTTGCCGGCCGCGTCGCGGCCCTCGAAGAGAACCACCACGCGCTGGCCGGTCTCCTTGACCCAGGCCTGGAGCTTGAGCAGTTCCACCTGCAGGCGGTACTTCTCGCGCTCGTAGCTGCGGCGCGACATGAGGTTCTTGTAGGGATAGCCGCCGTCGCGCCAGCCCGGCGCCAACTCCTCGTCCGGGTGGATGGCGTTCGGATCGGCGGCGGCGCGCCGCTGCTTCAACAGGGTCTTGAGCAGGGAGGCCGCCTCTTCGGTCGGGGCGCCGGAGAGGATGTCGCGCATGGCTTCGAGGCGTGCCTCCAGGGCGGCATCCACGGCCTGGGTGACGGTATTGGTCTCGATGCCGGATTGGGAGGCGATGGGGCCGATGTCGCCGGCGGCAGCAGGACGCGGCGCATCCTTGCCGCGAACGCTGCGTGCGGGCTTCTTCGCTACGGGAGCCGTGGCGGGCGCCGGCTTGGCGGCGGGTTTGGTCGGGACTGCCGGTTCTTTCTGGGAGACGGGTTTGCGGGTCGTCATGGTTTCTGCCAAAGGTCGTCGAGGGGGTTCTGCTTCGATTCCGCCGCGGTGGAACCGCCGGAAATGCGCTTGGCGGCGAATTCTTCTTCGATGTTGTCGCGATAGTAGCTCCAGGCCGAGCCCGAGGAGGAGAGGCGCCGCCAGATCTCGTCGCCGACGTGGTCGTAGAGCAGCACGGTACCGTCGTCCAGTTCCACCCGCAGCTGGCGGGCGCGGGCGTCGTAGCCGATGCCGCGCAGCCGGCCGGAGTGGATGCGCTTCATGTCCGTCACGGATGGTCTCCCGGGTTGGGTTCCTCGCCGCCGGAAGTCTCTTCCCGCGCCTTCTTCTCCTTCAGCCGCTGGTTCTTGTCGTCGTTGGCGAAGACGTAGCGGCCGGCCAGCACGCAGCCCTTCATGCCCGGATCGCAGGGCAGGTCGTTGATCTTGGTGCAGCGGTCGTCGACCTCGTGGGGGCAGCCCCAGCCACCGGCCATCGCATTGCTCCTTGGTGAGAATGTGGGAAGCTAAATCCTGTTGAGGAGTGGTTTGGTGGAAACTAAGCCGCAAGTTTCTCGACGCGGTCGAGGGTTGTGCCCATGACTTCGCGCGCACCCTCCAGATCGTAATCGGCCTGCAGCCGCATCCAGAACGATTCCGAGGTGCCGAACGTCTTGGCAAGGCGCAGTGCGGTATCAGCCGTGACCGCGCGCTTGCCGAGGACGATTTCATTTATGCGACGCGGCGGTACGCCGACGGCGCGGGCCAAGGCGTTCTGGCTGATGCCCATCGGGATCAGGAATTCTTCCAGCAGCACTTCGCCGGGATGTATATTGGGCAGCTTCTTCATGACGGTCCTCCGTCAATGGTAATCGACGATTTCAATCGCCGTCGCACCGCTTGCACTCCAGACAAAGCAGATGCGCCACTGGTCGTTGATGCGAATACTGTGCTGGCCTTTGCGGTCACCCTTTAACATCTCAAGCCGGTTCTCCGGTGGAATGCGTAGATCGGCGATGGTGGCGGCAGCGTTCAACATCCGCAGCTTGCGGCGGGCGATAGCCTGAATTTCTGCGGGAAGCCTGCGCGACATCCGGCCGTTCCAGATGGCTTCGGTCTCTCTGCATTTGAAATCCAGGCCCATTGGCAACTGTAACGCCTGGCGTTATATGGCGTCAAGCGTTACAGCTGGGATGTGTTACAGCCGGGATGGCCGTCGCGTTTCTTGCCTTGGCGGCGGGCGGCGTCTGCTCCTATCTGCCCTTCACCCAGGAATCCTTCAGTGTCACCGCCCGGTTGAACACGGGCGCACCCGGTTTGGAATCCACCCGGTCGGCGACGAAATAGCCGTGGCGCTCGAACTGGAAGCGCTCCTCCGCCTTCGCTTCCTTCAGGGCTTCTTCCAGATAGGCCGTGATGACCTTCTTGGCTTCCGGATTGATGTCATCGAGAAAGTCGCGGCCGCCCGAACCGGGCGCAGGATTGGCGAACAGGCGGTCGTAGAGCCGCACTTCGCAGCGGTAGGCATGCTGCGCCGAGACCCAGTGGATGTTGCCCTTCACCTTGTAGGTGTCCGCGCCCGGCGTGCCGGACTTGGAGTCGGCGAAGTAGTTGCAATGGACGGCGGTCACGTTGCCGTCGGCATCCTTGTCGCAGCCCGTGCATTCGACGACGAAGCCGTAGCGCAGGCGCACCTTGTTGCCGGGGAACAGGCGGAAATAGCCCTTGGACGGGACTTCCATGAAGTCCTCGCGCTCGATCCACAGTTCCTTCGAGAAGGGCACCGGGCGCTTGCCCCAATCGGGCTTCTGCGGATGGTTGGGCGCCTCGCAGAGTTCTTCCTGGCCCGCGGGATAGTTGTCGATGACGAGCTTCAACGGGTCGAGGACGGCGATGCGGCGCGGCGCCGTTTCGTTCAAGTGCTCGCGCTGGCATTCCTCGAACACGCTCATGTCAATGAGGGAATCCGACTTGGTGACGCCGATCATCTCGGCGAAGCGGCGGAAGCCCTCGGGCGTGAAGCCGCGGCGGCGCGCGCCGACGAGGGTCGGCAGGCGCGGGTCGTCCCAGCCGTCCACGTGCTTCTCCTCCACGAGCTGGATCAGCTTGCGCTTGGAGAGCACCACGTAGGTGAGGTTGAGGCGGGCGAACTCGATCTGCTGGGGCAGGGGCCGCGCCAGCAGGCCGCCGTCGGCCAGCTTGCCCAAAAGCCAGTCGTAGAAGGGGCGCTGGTCCTCGAACTCCAGGGTGCAGATGGAATGGGTGATGTTCTCCAGCGCATCCTCGATGGGATGGGCGAAGGTATACATCGGGTAGAGGCACCATTTGTCGCCGGTGTTGTGGTGGGTGGCGCGGCGGATGCGGTAGATGGCCGGGTCGCGCAGGTTGATGTTGCCCGACGCCATGTCGATCTTCGCCCGCAGCACATGGGCGCCGTCGGCGAACTCGCCGGCCTTCATGCGGCGGAACAGGTCCAGGTTCTCTTCCGGCGTGCGGCTGCGGAACGGACTTTCCTTGCCGGCTTCCGTCAGGGTGCCGCGGCTGGCGCGCATCTCCTCGGCGCTCTGGGAATCCACGTAGGCGTTGCCGGAGGTGATGAGGTACTCCGCCGCCGCGTACATGAAGTCGAAGTAGTTGGAGGCGTAGTAGAGGTTGGTGTCGCCGCCGAAGCTCCAGTCGAAGCCCAGCCACTTCACGGCATCCACGATGGAGTCCACGTACTCCTGCTCCTCCTTCTCCGGGTTGGTGTCGTCGAAGCGCAGGTGGCAGGCGCCGCCGTAGTCCCGGGCGAGGCCGAAGTTGAGGCAGATGCTCTTGGCGTGGCCGAAGTGCAGATAGCCGTTGGGCTCCGGCGGGAAGCGCGTGCGGATCTTGGCCGGGTCGGGTTGCCCCGCCTGCTGCTGGGGACCGGGGCCGGGCCGGCCGGACCAGCGGCGCGCAGCATGCTTGCCGGCCGCCAGGTCGGCGTCGATGATATTGCGGATGAAGTTCGAGACGACGGGTTTTTCGGCTTCGGCCATGGCGGAGAGGGGCAATGGTGCAAAGCGGCAATTCTACCGGCGAAGCCACGTAAAATGCCGGCCATGACCTGGACCGCCTCCCTTGCCATCGCCGTCGGCGCCGTCCTCGGCGCCTGGCTGCGCTGGGGCCTGGGCACCTGGCTCAACCCGCTGTTCCCTGTGCTGCCCGTGGGGACGCTCGTGGCGAATCTGAGCGGCGGCTTCCTCATCGGCGCCGCCGTCGAGATGTTCCACATCCACGTCCACCTGCCGCGGGAACTCTGGCTGTTCTTCGTCACGGGCTTCCTGGGCGCTTTGACCACCTTTTCCACCTTCTCCGCCGAGGTGGTCGGCTTGCTGCGCACGGCCCAGTACGGCTGGGCGGCGCTGGCGGCCGGTGCCCACCTGTTCGGCGCCTTGCTGATGACCGGGCTGGGCATCCTGGTCATCCAGCAGATCAATAAATGATCAGCATTGAGGGCGGCTGGGCATATGGCCTGTGCTGCGCTATTGCTATCCATTGACGTTACTAGCGCGATTGGTTAGTATCTGGCCATGATCCAAACCTTCCTCTGCTCGGACACCGAGAAGCTGTTCAGGGGCGGGAGCGTGGCGCGATTCGCCAATATCGCCGTCGTGGCGATGCGGAAGTTGCAGATGCTCAATGCGGCGGCATCCCTGGAGTTCTTGCGTGTGCCCCCGCAGAACCGACTGGAGCAGTTGAAGGGGAGCCGCAAGGGCCAATGGAGCATCCGGATCAATGATCAGTTTCGGGTGTGTTTTGAATGGCGCGACGGGCAAGCCTGGCGCGTCGAGATCGTCGACTACCATTGAGGATAGCCATGTCGCGCAAAGTGCCACTCGCCACGCCTGGCGAGATCCTGCTCCACGAATTTCTGGAGCCGCTGGGTATTTCGCAATACCGGCTCGCCAAGGAAATCGGCGTGCCCCAGCGCCGTATCGGGGAAATCGTGGCCGGTCGCCGCACCATTACAGCCGATACAGCCCTGCGGCTGGCCGCTTTCTTCGGTACCGATCCGCAGAGTTGGCTCAACCTGCAGAGCCACTACGATACGGAGAAGGCGCGCGAGACCATGGAGCAAACCCTGGCCGGGATTCGCCGCTGGGATGAGTTGGCGATTGTCTGAGTCGGCGCCCTCGACCTGTTGCTGACCGGAATCTGAACGTGACGCCCGAACAGCTTGCGGCCCGGCTGGCCGCCCGGCCGGCCATTGCCTATGACGAGGCCCTGCCGGTCAACGTCAAGCGCGCCGAGATTGCGGCGGCGATCCGCGACCACCAGGTGGTGGTGGTCTGTGGCGAGACCGGCTCGGGCAAGACCACCCAGTTGCCGAAGATCTGCCTGGAGCTGGGGCGCGGCATCCACGGCCTCATCGGCCACACCCAGCCCCGGCGCATCGCCGCCCGGGCCACGGCCACGCGCATCGCCCAGGAGCTGAAGTCCGAGCTGGGCCGCTACGTGGGCTACAAGATCCGCTTCACCGACCGGGTGACGCCGACCACCTACATCAAGCTCATGACCGACGGCATCCTGCTGGCCGAGACCCAGGGCGACCCGCTGCTCAGGCGCTACGACACCCTCCTCATCGACGAGGCCCACGAGCGCAGCCTCAACATCGACTTTCTATTGGGCTACCTGCGCCAGCTGCTGCCGAAGCGGCCGGACCTGAAGGTGATCGTCACGTCCGCGACCCTGGACGCGGAGCGCTTCGCCAAGCATTTCGCCATCGACGGCAAGCTGGCGCCGGTCATCGAGGTGTCGGGCCGGCTGTACCCCATCGAGACCCGTTTCCGGCCCTTCGGCGAGAACGACGACCGGGACATCAACGACGCCATCGTCGATGCCGTGAGCGAAGCCCACCGGGAAGGCCCCGGCGACGTGCTGGTGTTCCTGCCCGGCGAGCGGGAAATCCGCGAGGCGGCCGAGGCCCTGCGCAAGCACCATCCGCCGGGCCTGGAGGTTCTGCCCCTGTTCGCCCGCCAGACGGCCCAGGAGCAGGCCCGCGTCTTCGCGCCCCACGGCGGGCGTCGCGTGGTACTGGCCACCAACGTGGCCGAGACCTCGCTGACAGTGCCGGGCATCCGCTACGTGGTGGATACGGGTCTGGCCCGGGTCAAACGCTACAGCCACCGCAACAAGGTGGAGCAGTTGCAGGTGGAGCCCGTGGCCCAGGCGGCGGCCAAGCAGCGGGCCGGCCGTTGCGGTCGCGTGGCGGCGGGCGTGTGCTTCCGGCTCTATTCGGAGGAGGAGTTCAGCAAGCGCCCGGCCTACACGGAGCCCGAGATACTGCGCTCCTCCCTGGCCGGCGTCATCCTGCGCATGAAGTCGCTGCATCTGGGCGACGTGACCGAGTTCCCTTTCCTCGAAGCGCCGGCGCCGCGCATGATCGCCGACGGCTACCAACTGCTGGCCGAGCTGGGCGCGGTGGACGACGCGAAGGAACTCACCCCCGTCGGCGCCGAACTGGCGAAGCTGCCCCTGGACCCGAAGATCGGCCGCATGATCCTGGCCGCCCGCCAGTACGGCTGCCTCAAGGAGATGCTGGTCATCGCCGCGGCCCTCTCGGGCCAGGACCCGCGCGAACGGCCCCAGGAGCAGGCCGGCGCCGCCGACCAGGCCCACGCCAAATGGAAGGACGAGAAATCCGAGTTCCTATCGTGGCTCAAGCTCTGGAATGCCGCCGATGAGACCTGGCGCCACGAATCCTCCAACAAGCAGCGCCAGTGGTGCCGGCAGAACTTCGTCTCCTGGCTGCGGGTGCGCGAGTGGCGCGACATCCACGGCCAGCTCACCACGCTCTGCCACGAGCACGGCTGGAAGGAGAACCAGCTCCCGGCCAACTACGACGCCATCCACAAGGCCCTGCTGACGGGCCTGCTGGGCCACATCGGCCTCAAGAGCGAGGAAGACGCCTTCTATCGCGGCGCCCGGGAGATCAAGTTCTTCATCCATCCCGGCTCCTCCCTGGTGAAGAAGGCGGGGCGCTGGATCGTGGCCGCCGAACTGGTGGACACCTCGCGCCTGTTTGCCCGTTGCGTGGCGCGGATCGAGCCCGAGTGGTTGGAGGAGGTGGGCGCCCATCTGGTGCGCCGCCACGTCTTCGAGCCCCACTGGGAAAAGGGCGGCGGCCAGGTGGTGGCCTGGGAGCGGGTGACCTTACACGGCCTGCTGCTTCACGGCAAGCGGCGCGTGCTGTTCGGCGGCGCCAAGGCGAGCGCGGCCGACGTCAAGCAGGCCCGCGAGATCCTGATCCGCGCGGCCCTGGTGCAGGGCGAGGTGGGCGAGGACTGGGCGAAGAAGTGGCGCTTCTTCCAGCACAACCAGAAGCTGCTGCGGGAGATCGAGAACCTGGAGCACAAGTCCCGCCGCCCCGATGTGCTGGTGGACGAGGAACTCATCCACGCCTTCTACGATGCCAAGCTTCCCGCCGACATCACCACGCTGGCGGCCTTCGACCGCTGGCGCCGGGACGCCGAGGCATCGGCGCCCAAGCTCCTGTTCCTCCAGCGCGAGCAGCTCATGCGCCACGAGGCGGAAGGCATCACCACCGACGCCTTCCCCCATCATCTGGAACATCGCGGCCAGCGCTACAAGCTCGCCTACAAGCACGACCCGGGCGCGGCCGACGACGGCGTGACCCTTTCCCTGCCCCTGGCCTACCTGAACCAGCTGCCGGCCAACCGCTGCGAATGGCTGGTGCCGGGCCTGCTGAAGGAAAAGATCGTCGCCCTGTTCAAGACCCTGCCGCAGAAGTACCGCCACCGGCTGCAGCCCGTGGATGCCAGCGCCGAGGCGTTTTGCGAAGAGGCCCACGATGCGGACGAACCCCTGGTGCGCAGCCTGACCCGCTTCGTCGAGGAGCGCATCGCCTTGAAGCTGCCCCTGGACGCCTTTCGTCCCGGCGAGCTGCGGCCCCATCTGCTGATGAACTTCCGCCTGCTCGACGAGCACGGCGGCACCCTGACCATGAGCCGGTCGCTCGCCGAACTGCGCGGCCAGTACGGTAGCCGCGTGGAGCAGGCCTTCACGCAAGCCGAGGTGAAGACGGAAAGCGCGGCCGGCGGGGCCGGCGAGCTGGCGGGCCTCACGTCCTGGAGCTTCGGCGACCTGCCGGAGCTGCTGGAAGTCAGCGTCGGCGGTCGGCAGGTCATCGGCTTCCCGGCCCTGGTGGACGAAGGCGAAAGCGTGCGCCTGTCGGCTTTCGATACGGAGGACAAGGCGGCGGCCCAGCACCGGGCCGGCCTGCGGCGCCTGTTCGCCCTGGCCCTCAAGGAGCAGGTGAAGTTCGCTGAGAAGAACCTGCCGCGGGAACTGGGTCTGCTCTACATGCCCCTGGGCACCGAGAAGGAACTCAAGGACCAGCTCGTCGCCGCCACCCTGGAGCGTACCTGCATGGAAGCGCCGTTGCCGGCAACCCAGAAGGATTTCGAGGCCCGCGCCGCCGCCGCCAAGGGCAAGGTCACGCTGGTGGCCCAGGAGATTGGCCGCATCGTCGGCACCATCCTCACGGAACACGTGGCTCTGCAGAAGAAGCTCGCGGGCATGAACAAGGCATTCCCGGCGGCCTGCGCCGACATCGGCGCTCAGGCGGCGGCCTTGCTGGACAAGCGCTTCATCGACGCCACGCCCTGGGAGCGCCTGACCCACTTCCCGCGCTATCTCAAGGCCGCCGGCCTGCGCCTCGACAAGGCTCGCGCCGACGTGGCCCGGGACGCCCGCCTCATGGCGGACTGGCAAGCCCTGGCCAAGCCCTTCGAGCGGGAATACCTGGCGGCAAGGAAGAGCGGCGCCGTCGATCCCTTCTTCGAGGAATTCCGCTGGCTGCTGGAGGAACTGCGCGTGGCCCTGTTCGCCCAGGAACTGCGCACGCCGTCGCCGGTCTCCGTGAAACGACTGCAGAAAATGTGGGAAGGGAGACCCCGCTCATGAAGTCTTTCGGCATCGTTTTCGCCGCCGTGCTGCGCGCCTTCCAGGACCTGGCGCGCGGCGGCGTCCTGGTCCACCTGCTGTGGCCGCCCCTGGTATCCGCGGGACTCTGGCTGGTCGTCGCGACGCTGTACTGGGCCGAGGCCAACGCCGCCCTGCTGGGCCTGCTGCCGGCCATCCCCTGGACGGGCTGGCAGTGGCTCGGCGACCTGGCGGCGGGCTTCCTGCTGGTGGCGACCACCTCGGCCCTCATCTACGTCACGACCCTGCTGCTCGTCGGCACCTTGAGCTTGCCGCTGATGATGGCCGTGGTGGCGGCGCGGGACTATCCCGATCTCGGCCGCCATGGCGAGAACGCCTTCTGGGGCAGCGTCTTCAATACCCTGGTGGCGGGGGCGATCTTCGCGATCGGCTGGCTGCTGACCCTGCCCCTGCTGCTGATCCCCGGCGTGGTGCTGGTGCTGCCCCTGGCCTGGACGGCCTGGCTGAACCAGCGGGCCTTCCGCTTCGACGCCCTGGCGGAGCACGCCACGGTGGCGGAACGGGAACGGCTCTGCGAGCGGGAGCACAGCAGCTTCATGCTGGGCGGCGTCGTCACGGCCTTCGCCGCCGCCGTACCGGTGGTGAACCTGGTGGCGCCGGGCTTCGCGGCCCTGGTGTTCGTGCATCTGGCCCTGGGCGCCCTGCGGCGCCTACGTCAGGAGGAAGGAGTCACCCTATGAATCCGCAGACCCGGAGCGGCTTCGGCGCCCTCATCATCGGCGACGAGATCGTGCGCGGCAAGCGCAAGGACAAGCATTTCGAGGCCCTGGCGGAACACCTGGCGGCCCGGGGCCTGCATCTGGCCTGGGTCCAGTACTTGGGCGACGACCGGGAACGCCTCACCGAGACCCTGCGCCGCAGCTTCGCGAGCGGCGACGTGGTATTCAGCTTCGGCGGCATCGGCGTCACGCCCGACGACCACACGCGCCAGGCCGCGGCGGCGGCCCTGGGGGTGGAGTTGGCGCTACACCCGGATGCCGAGCGGGAAATCCGCGCCCGCATGGCCGAGATGCAGCAGGAAGTGACGCCGGCCCGGCTGGAGTTGGGCAGCTTCCCCGTCGGCAGCCGCATCATCCCCAACCCCTTCAACCGCATCCCCGGCTTCTCCCATGGGGACCACCATTTCCTGCCGGGCTTTCCCCAGATGGCATGGCCCATGGCCGAATGGGTGCTGGACACCAGCTACCGGGATCGCTTCGGCACCGAGAACACCGTGGAGTCGGCCATCCTGGTCTGGGACGGCCTGGAGGGCACGCTGCTGCCGCTGATGCGCCGCATCGAGGCCGACTATCCGGGCATGGTGGTGTTCAGCCTGCCCAACTTCGGCAACGACAAAATCCGCCGCCATGTGGAACTGGGCGTGCGCGGCGATCCGGACCGGGTGCCCGCCGCCATGGCCGAGATCGAAGCCGAAGTGACCCGGCTGGGTTACGCCTTCGACCGCGCCTGAACTGCCAGCATGCGAGATTGAGTCCTCGCATGGCGCGCCAAGGATGGCGGGTATCCGACTCCCTCCATGACCCACGGCTTGCTTTGCACAGCAAGCCGGCTCCGGCAGCGCGGAGCAGTGCTCCGCGCAACCCTACCTCCGCCCCCCGGCCCGGGCTACGCCCGGGCCTCCTCCTTGACTTCCGTGAGTCGGATACCCGCCATCCTTGGGGAGAGATATTCGGGTATTCAACAAACTGCCAAAGAGACGCTGCGTCAATTGATCGGGACGGCGGGGTGCTCTGCGGAGCGGAAGTCAAGGAGGAGGACTCGGCCGAAGGCCGGCGACGGGGGACATGGAGCGGAGCAGAGCACCCCGCCGTCTCGCGCACCCACCTACCAGCACGCGTGCCAAGGAACTCCAGACGAAAAAAAACCCTGGGCAAAGCCCAGGGTTTGAAACCAGCCTGTTGGGGCTGGAGGAGGAGACAAATCGTTGCTTAGGCGGCCTTCTTGGCCTTCGGGGCGGAGGCACCGACGGCCTTGACGGTCGCGCTGGTGGCGGCGGCGACGTTGGCTTCGGCGATCTCGGCGACCTGCTTGGCGGCCTTGGTCATGGTGTCGTAGGCGCTGTTGGCGGCGGCGATCGCGGACTTCACGGCGGCGACGGCGACGTCGGAACCGGCGGGGGCGTTCTTGGCGGCCTTGTCCAGGACGGTGGACACGTTCTTGTTAACTTCGGCGAACTGGGCTTCGAAGATCTTGCCGAATTCTTCCTGGGTTTGGGTGCTGATCTCGTACAGGCTGCGGGCGTAGGCGACGGCCTTGTCGAGGGCGGGCTGGGCCAGGGCGGTCTGGAGGCTCAGCAGTTCCTGGACATCCTTGGCGGCCAGCAGGGACTTGGCGTTGGAAACGGAGTCCTCAAGCAGGGTGCGGGCGGTGTTCAGGTTCAGGGCGGCGAGGCGCTCGGCGCTGGCGAAGGCGGTGTTCGCGACGGTCAGCAGGTTCTCGACGTTGGCTTTGTTGGCGGAGGCCAGTTGTTCGGGCGTGGTGTACATGTGAAATCTCCTGGAAAGTGTAGAAAGCGTATTCAGTAGGTTCGTCTTATTGCTTTGCGCTTTCAGGCCAGGTTCTGGAGCCATCCTGCGCGATGCTGCAGTGCATCATGGTTTCAATTATAGGGACGAGTTGAATGATGTCAAGCACTTTTTGTTGCAATGCACAAAATAATGGGGGCGTAGGTAAAAACACCTAAGATTCATTGCGTTGTAACTGTTTTGAAATGAACAAGGCCGGCGCGGGGCCGGCCTTGTTGTGCGATGCAAACCGCGGTCAGCGGTTCTTGAATTCAGGCTTCCGCTTCTCGACGAAGGCGGCCATGCCTTCCTTCTGATCGGCCGTGGCGAAGGCCGCGTGGAAGCTGCGGCGCTCGAACAGCAGGCCTTCGGCGAGGGACGATTCGTAGGCCCGGTTCACCGATTCCTTGATCATCATGACCACGGGCAGGGAGAAGCCGGCAATGGTGGCGGCGGCGGCCAGGGTTTCCTCCAGCAGCTTGTCCGCCGGGACGACGCGGGCGACGAGGCCGCAGCGCTCGGCTTCCGCGGCGTCGATGAAGCGGGCGGTCAGGCACATGTCCATGGCCTTGGCCTTGCCCATGGCCCGGGGCAGGCGCTGGGTGCCGCCCAGGCCCGGCAGGATGCCGAGCTTGATCTCGGGCTGGCCGAACTTGGCGGTGTCGGCGGCGTAGATCATGTCGCACAGCATGGCGAACTCGCAGCCGCCGCCGAGGGCGAAGCCGGCCACGGCGGCGATGATGGGCTTGCGGATGCGGGCGACCCGGTCCCAGTCCTTGGACAGGTAGTTGCTCATGTACGTGTCCATGTAGCCGTAGTCCTTCATCATGCCGATGTCGGCACCGGCGGCGAAGGCCTTTTCCGAACCGGTGACGACGATGCAGCCGATGGCGTCGTCGGCGTCGAAGGCCTCGAAGGCGCGACAGACCTCTGCGGCGAGGGCGTCGTTGAGGGCATTGAGGACCTTGGGCCGGTTGAGGGTGACGAGGCCAACCCTGCCGCGGGTCTCGACGACGATGTTTTCGTAGCTCATGAGTGCTTACTCCTGACGAGGGGCTGCGATGTCGATGGATTGCCGCAGGGCGGGCGTCGCCACGGCGGGGCTCGCGGGGCGGGCGTCGTTGTTCTTGGGCTGGATCACGGCGCGTACGCGCTCCTGCTTGCCGGAGGCGCCGCCGCCGCTGGTGACGAGGAAGTTCTCGGTGCGGCCGTCGTAGGAGATGTACTGGCCGCGCACCTCGTCGAGGCCGCTTTTCACCACGGCCCGGCCGAAGAACTCGGTCTTCTCGGTGCGGGCGTCGTGCTCGATGCGCTCGGCCTCGCCGTCCACATACTCCTCCTTGCCTTCCCGCTTCTGGCGGAAGCGCGCCAACCCGCCGGCGCCGCCGAAGGCCGTGCCCTTCTGGAAGCCGTCGGCGTCCTGGGACACCGTCAGCTTTTCGGTTCGGATCGTCAGGGTGCCGCGGACGAGCTGGACGGCGCCTTCCAGGATATGGAGCTTCTTGGCGTCATCGACGGTGATTTTGTCGGCTTCGAGGTTGACGGGCTTTTCCCGGTCCGCCTTTTCCGCGAACGCCGGCTGAAGGCTTGACAGGCTTAGCAGGCTTGACAGCAGGGCTAGGGTTCTTGGTTTCATTTGGGATGCGCTCATGGATGTTGGTCGCGGGAACTGCGGAGCTGCGGTCGATGGTGCCACGGACGCGGCCGAGCAGCACGGCCGTCTGGGTCTTGTTGTCGGCCTCCAGGCCGGTGCCGGCGACGACGCTGTGGCCCTGGGTGATGGTCACCGGGGCGTCGGTGCGCGCCGTCTCGTCGTCGGGGACGATGTGCAGCACGCTGGTGGCGAGCCGCGTCGCCAGCCGGCTGCCGAGGGCTTCGCGCACCACTTGCACATCGCCTTCCAGGCGCACCTGCTTGCCGTCGGCGCTGAGCCATGCCGTTTCGGAGGAGACCACGGTGGGCGGCGTGCGGTGGTACGTGAGGCGCGGGGCCACGACTTCCGTGCTGTCGTCGTCCGGGTAATGCATCATCTTCTGGGCCACCAGCGAATGCTGCAGCAAACCCTCCGTGTCGAAGCGGCGCACGTGGAAGCGTTCGACGACGAAATCCGGGTCGTGGCGCGAGCGGCCGTCGCGGCTGGGCTGCTCCTGGGTCGCCTGTTCCAGCCAGAAGGTCAGTGCCGCCAGCAGGCCCAGCAGGCCGACGGGGAAGAGGGCGGCGCCGCTGGCCCTCATGCGGCGTAGGACTCCAGGATGCCGTCGAGCCGGCCCTGGGCGCGCAGGATGAGCTCGCAGACCTCGCGCACGGCGCCGCCGCCGGCGGGGGCCGCAGCCACGTAGTCGGCCTGGCGCCGCACCAGGGCGTGGCCGTCGGGCACCGTGGCCGAGAAGCCGCAGGCCCGCATCACGCCCAGGTCCACCACGTCGTCGCCCATGTAGCCGGCGTCGGCGAAGCTGAGGCCTTGCCGCTCCAGCAGTTCCGCCATGGCGGCCTTCTTGTTCTCGACACCCTGCAGCACCAGGGCGATGCCCAGGTTGGCGGCACGCTGGGCGACGATCTCGGAACTGCGGCCGGTGATGATCGCCAGCTTGATGCCGCTCTTCGCCAGCATCTTGAGGCCGAGGCCGTCGCGGGTGAAGAAGGCCTTCAACTCGTCGCCGCGGGGGCTGAAGTAGAGGCGACCATCGGTCATGACGCCGTCGATGTCGAAGCCCATGAGGCGCACGTAGTTGGCCTTGATGAGAACGTCCATCAGACCACCTTGGCGCGGAAGAGATCGTGCATATTCAATGCGCCGACCAGGGTGCCGGCGGCGTCCACCACCAGCAACTGGTTGATGCGGTGGCGCTCCATCATCTCGACGGCCTCGACGGCGAGGCGCTGGGGATCGATGATGCGCGGATTGTGCGTCATGACCTGGCCGACGGGCAGGCTGCGCAGGTCGCCGTGCTTCTCCATGGCACGGCGCAGATCGCCGTCGGTGAAGATGCCGGCGAGGGCGCCGCCGGCGCCGCGCACGGCGGTCATGCCGAGGCCGCCGCGGGAGACGGCCAGCAGGGCCTCCACCACCGGCGTCGCGTCGGTGATGACGGGCACCTGATCGGCCGGCCGCATGACGTCGGCCACATGGGTCAGCAGGCGGCGGCCGAGGGCGCCGCCCGGATGGGAGCGGGCGAAGTCCTCGGTGCCGAAGCCGCGGGCGTCGAGCAGGGCGACGGCGAGCGCGTCGCCCAGGGCCATGGCGGCGGTGGTGCTGGCGGTGGGGGCGAGGTTGAGGGGGCAGGCCTCCTCGCGTACGCGGGCGTCGAGATGGACGTCGGCCTCCTGGGCCAGGGACGAGGCGGCGTTGCCGGTGATGGCGATGAGCCGGCCGCCCTGGCGCTTGATCAGCGGCACGATGGTCAGCAGCTCGTCGTTCTCGCCGGAGTTGGAGATGGCGATCACCACGTCCTCATGGGTGATCATGCCGAGGTCGCCGTGCACCGCCTCGGCGGCGTGCACGAAGTAGGCCGGGGTGCCGGTGCTGGCCATGGTGGCGGCGATCTTGCGCGCCACGTGGCCCGATTTGCCGATGCCGCTGACGATGACGCGGCCGTGGCTGGTGAGGATCAGGTCGACGGCCCGGCGGAAGTCGTCGCCGAGGCGGTCGGCCAGCGCTGTCACCGCTTCCGCCTCGATGACCAGGACACGCCGGGCCATGGCGATTGCGCGGGACGAATCGGGAGCTTGGGTCATGGTGGGGATCGTTTATGATTGGGCCAAATTATAGCCCCAGGGCCTTGCGCCGCCCCATTCCCCGCCCAGATGAACGCCCTGCAACTCGTCCTCCTGCTGCTAGGTGCTTCCGTGCTGGTGGTGGCGGTGTTCCGCGCCATGTCGCTGCCGCCCATCCTCGGCTATCTGCTGGTGGGCGCCGCCGTCGGGCCCCACGCCTTCGGCCTGCTGCCCGCGAGCGAGGATGCGCGCCACCTGGCCGAGTTCGGCGTCGTCTTCCTGATGTTCACCATCGGCCTGGAATTCTCCCTGCCGCGCCTCATCGCCATGAAGCGCATCGTCTTCGGGCTCGGCATGGCCCAGGTGGCGGCCACCATGGCGGTCGCCGTCGCGGCGGCGGTGGCCCTCGGCCAGACCTGGCTCGCCGGCATCGCCCTCGGCGGCCTCCTCGCCATGTCGTCCACCGCCATCCTCTCCAAGCTGCTGGCGGACCGCATCGAACTCGACTCGCCCCACGGCCGCGAGGTCATGGGCGTGCTGCTGTTCCAGGACCTGGCCGTGGTGCCGCTGCTGATCCTGATTCCCGCCCTGTCGGAATCCGTCACGGAACTGGCCGGCGAGCTCGCCGCCGCCGGTCTCAAGGCGGCGGTGGTGCTGGGCCTGGTGCTGTTCGTCGGCCAGCGGCTCATGAGCGGCTGGTTCTACCTGGTGGCGCGCCGCAGGTCGGGCGAACTGTTCATGCTCAACGTGCTGCTGGTGACCCTGGGCCTGGCCTGGCTCACGGAACTGGCGGGCCTGTCCCTGGCCCTGGGCGCCTTCATCGCCGGCATGCTGATCTCGGAGACGGAATACCGCTACCAGGTGGAGGAGGACATCAAGCCCTTCCGCGACGTGCTGTTGGGCCTGTTCTTCATCTCCATCGGCATGATGCTCGACTTCGGCGCCATCGCCGGCAACTGGCCCGCCGTGCTCGGCGTGCTGGCCCTGCTGCTGGCGGGCAAGCTGGCGGTGGCCTGGGGACTTTCGCGGGCCTTCGGCGCCGCACCGGGCACGGCCCTGCGCACCGGCCTGTGGCTTTGCGCCGGCGGCGAGTTCGGCTTCGTGCTGCTGGCCGAGGCGTCCCGCACCGGCGCCCTGGCGCCGGCGGTGATCCAGCCGGTGCTGGCGGCCCTGGTGCTGTCGCTGCTGCTGGCGCCCCTGATCGTCCATTTCTCCGACCGCATCGTCATGCGCCTGGTGGCCTCCGAATGGCTGTTGCGCTCCATGCAGCTCACGCAGATCGCCGCCCGCACCGTGACGGCCGAAAAGCACGCCATCCTCTGCGGCTACGGCCGCACCGGCCAGCACCTGGCCCGCTTCCTCGAACGGGAGGGCATTTCCTACGTGGCCCTCGACTACGACCCCGAGCGCGTGCGCGAAGCCGCCGCCGCCGGCGAGCCGGTGGTGTTCGGCGACTGCACGCGCACGGAGATCCTCATGGCGGCGGGCCTGGCGCGGGCCAGCGTGGTCATCATCACCTTCGCCGAGATCGACGCCGGCCTGCGCGTCCTGCACCGCATCCGCGAGGTGCGCACCGACGTGCCGGTGGTGGCGCGCTCGCGCGAGCAGGACGACGCCGAGCGGCTCTTCGCCGCCGGCGCCGCCGAGGTGGTGCCCGAGGCCCTGGAGTCCAGCGTCATGCTCGCCACCCACGCCCTCGCCCTGCTGGGCGTACCCATGCACAAGGTCATCAAGCGCCTGCGCGAGCTGCGGGAGCACCACTACGAACTGCTGCGCGGCTTCTTCCACGGCGCCACCGACGCGGGCGACAACCTGCACGAAGGTCAGATGCCGCGCCTCAGGGCCGTCTCCCTCGGCGCCGGCGCCTGGGCCGTGGGCCGCAGCCTGGGCGAGATCGGCGTCGAGCAATTCGGCGCCCAGGTGTCGGCAGTCCGCCGCCGCAGCGCGCGCGGCCTGGCCGTGACGGCGGAACTGCAGGTTGAGGCCGAGGACATCGTCGTTCTCCTCGGACCGCCGAAAGCCCTCGCCGACGCCGAGAATCGGCTGTTGTGCGGTTGAGGCCGGCCGCCATCGCCATGGGCGCGCCGGGCAAGGGAAATCCAGAGGAGGAGCCAACCATGGCCCTGATCCATCTGATCTACGTCAGCACTGCGCGCGAGGAATTCGACACGCCGGAACTCGACCGCATTCTCGATACCGCCGTGCGCCGCAACGGCCAACGCCGGGTCACCGGCATGCTGCTCTACGCCGGCGGCACCTTCATGCAGGTGCTGGAGGGGGAGGCGGCGGACGTGGACGAGACCTACGCCCGCATCTGCCAGGATCACCGCCACACCGGCATCATCCTCATCGAACGGGAACCGATTGCGGCGCGCAGCTTCGAGACCTGGAGCATGGGTTTCCGCCGCCTCGGCGCCGCCGAGGCAGGCGCCAGTCCCGGCTACGCCCCCTTCTTCGCCCATGGCTTCGACGCCGCCGCCATCGGCGCCAAACCCGGCCTGGCGCTCGAACTGCTGATGGGCTTTCGCTGCGGCCGTTGATGCAGGCGTCATCGGTGGCGGCGGTTCGATGTCGTCCATCCGGGGAGCTGCGTCGACGCCACTTTTTTCAGGCCTTGAGCGTCAATTTCGGCCGCCTTGCCGCAGAATAGGCGGCCTAGCGCGAAACCCGACCGAGGAGACCGTCGTGGATATGGATAGCAGCCCGCAGAAGCATCGCCTTCTGGTTGTCGATGACGAGCCCGGCATCGTCAATGCCGTGCGCCGGGAACTGACGACGCCGCCGCTGGGGCACCACAGCTACGAGATCGAGACCTTCACCGATCCGCTGGCCGCCCTGGAACGGGCCAAGGAGCAGGCTTTCGATGTCGTGCTGTCCGATTACCGCATGCCCGGCATGAACGGCCTCGACTTCCTCAAGGCCCTGGCCAAGGAGCAGCCCGACTGCATGCGCGTCGTGCTTTCGGGACAGACCGACCTGGACTCGCTGATCCGCATGATCAACGAGACCCATATCTATCGCTTCATACCGAAGCCGTGGAGCGCCTATTTCCTCAAGAGCACCCTGGCCCAGGCCGCCCAGTTCCGCCAGGCCAGCCTGGAAAACCGCCGCCTGGCCAGGACGCTGCGCGAACACGGCATCGAGCTGCCGCCCGGTGCGGTGAATGCGGTGGACCAGATCCTTGTGGTGGACGACGACGCCAACGTCGGCAATGCGATTGCCCGCGTACTGACCCAGCGCAGCCGTCTCGACGACGTCTTCCACGAGGCCCTGGTGGAAGCCCACGGCCACGCGCCCGACCTGAACCCGGGCAGCCTCAACGTCCATGTCGCGACGACGCCCCTGCAGGCCCTGAAGATGGCCGACGACATCGTCTTCTCCTGCGTCCTCGCCGACTACCGCATGCCGGGCATGGACGGCGCCCAGTTCCTCGCCGCCTTCGCCGAGAAGCAGCCGGACTGCGCCGCCATCCTGCTTTCCGGCGCCGCCAACATGGAAGCCATCGTCCTTGCCCTGGACCTGGCCCACATCCATGCCTTCATCGCCAAGCCCTGGGTGGACTTCGAATTGCGCGTCGCGGTGGCCCAGGCCCTGACGCGGCGCCGCCTGCAACTGGAGAACCGCATCCTGGCGCAGATCTGCCGCGCCCGCGATCTGGGAGCGGTGGACTAGAGAGCCACGCCCAGCCCCGCGTGAGGAAGACGCCATGACGGAAGACCACGAAGCCGATTTTCCCGACGAGGACGTCAACGACGGCAGGCCCGCCATCCTGATCGTCGACGACGAGCCCATGAACCTGACGGTGCTCGGCCGTCTGCTGCAGCCCCGCTATCGCGTGCGCGTCGCCAATTCCGGCGAACGGGCCTTGCGCGCCGCCCGGCGCAGCCCGCGGCCGGACCTGATCCTGCTCGACATCATGATGCCGGAAATGGACGGCTTCGAAGTACTGCGCCACCTGCGCGAAGACGACCTTACCCGCGACATTCCGGTGATGTTCGTCACCGCCATGCAGGACGAGGAGGACGAACTGCACGGCTTCGAGGCCGGCGCGGCCGATTACCTCCACAAGCCCATCCGCGGCGCCATCGTCCTCTCGCGGGTGCAGGCCCAGCTCGATGCCAAGGCGGCCCGCGACATGCTGCGCAAGAACAACGAGCGGCTGACGCACCAGGTGGACGAGGGCACCCACGCCCTCGAACAGGCCCAGCTCCAGCTGATGCAGGCCGAGAAGCTGTCGGCCATGGGGCAGCTTGCCGCCGGCGTGGCCCACGAGATCAACAATCCTGTCGGCTTCGTCGGCTCCAACCTCGGCACCCTGGAGAAATACCTGCAGGACATCTTCGCCGTCGTCGCCGCCTACGAGGAAGCGGAAGCGGCCCATGCCGCAGACCCGGCCTTCGACCGCGCCCGAGGTCTGAAGCGCGACTGCGACTACGAATTCCTCAAGAAGGACATCGCCGCCCTGCTGGCCGAATCGAAGGAGGGGGTCGCCCGCGTGCGCCGGATCGTCCAGGACCTCAAGGACTTCTCCCGCAGCGGCGATACCGCCTGGCAGTGGGCGGACCTGCATCAGGGCCTCGATTCCACCCTCAACATCGCCTGGAACGAACTCAAGTACAAGTGCACGGTGACCCGCCACTACGGCGACCTGCCCCGGGTCTATTGCCTGCCGTCCCAGCTCAACCAGGTGTTCCTCAACCTGCTGGTGAATGCCGCCCAGGCCATCGAGAGCCGCGGCGAGGTCACCATCGCCACGGAACGGGTCGCCGACGCCCCGGGCGACGGCGCGGTGCGCATCCGCATCGCCGATACCGGCTGCGGCATCCCGCCGGAACACCTGGAACGGGTCTTCGATCCCTTCTTCACCACCAAACCGGTCGGCAAGGGCACCGGGCTCGGGCTCTCTCTCACGTGGAGCATCATCGACCGCCACCAGGGCCGTATCGAGGTGGCGAGCACGCCCGGCAAGGGCACGGAATTCACCATCACCCTGCCGGTCAGGCCGGCGGGTGTCGAAGCCAAGGAGACGCCTTGATGGTTGCGGAAAACGGACGGACGGAAGCCGATCCCGGCCGCGTCCTGGTGGTGGACGACGAACCGTCGATCCTCTCGTCCCTGCGGCGGCTGCTGCGCCAGCACGGGCTGGAGGTCTTCGTCGCCGGCTCCGGCCGCGAGGCCCTCGAACTGCTGGCGCGGGAGCGCGTCGACGTGGTCATCTCCGACATGCGCATGCCGGAGATGGACGGCGCCCAGCTTCTCGAACAGGTCTTCGCCCGCTGGCCGGAGACCAAGCGCATCCTGCTGACGGGCTTCGCCGACGTGGCCTCCACTATCGCCGCGGTGAACCGCGGCAAGATCTGGCGCTACATTGCCAAGCCCTGGGAGGACGAGGATCTGGTACTGACGGTGCAGCAGGCCCTCGGCCACCGTCACCTGATGCAGGAGAACGCCCGCCTGCTGAAACTGACCCAGGACCAGAACGAGGCGCTGCGCAACCTCAACGCCACCCTGGAGCAGCGCGTCGAGGAACGCACGCGCCAGCTTCAGCAGGCCCTCAAGAACCTGCGGCGCAGCTTCGTCAGCACGGTCAACGTTTTTTCGTCCATCATGGAAATGCGCGGCGGCCCCCTCGCCGGCCATTCGCGCCGCGTCGCCGACCACGCCCTCAAGGTGGCGCGCAAGCTGGGCCTCGACGAGGCGGCGGCCCAGGAAGTGTTCCTGGCGGCGCTGCTGCACGACATCGGCAAGCTCGGCCTCAAGGACGAGGCCATCGAGCGGCCCTTCAACACCCTCGGCCCGGAGACCCGCGCCGAGGTCATGAAGCATCCCGCCAAGGGCCAGCAATTGCTGATGCCCATCGAGCAGCTGGCCGGCGTTGCCGGCCTGGTGCGCCACCACCACGAGCAGTTCGACGGCAAGGGCTACCCGGAAGGCCTGTCCGGCATGGAGATACCCCTGGGGGCGCGCATCCTCGCCGCCGTCAACGACTACGACGCCCTGCAGCTCGGTACCCTCGTCGCCAAGACCCTGGCCCCGGCCGACGCCCTGCGCTTCCTCGTCGAGAATCGCGGCAAGCGCTACGACCCGAGCGTGGTGGATGCTTTCGGCACCGTGCTCGCCGAGGCCAATCCGGACGAGTTCATCGAGGTGCCCCTGCGGCCGGGCTCCCTGCAGCCGGGCATGCGCCTGACGCGCGACCTGCTGCACCGGGACGGCTACCTGCTGCTGGCGAAGGACCACGTGCTGACCGCCGTCGAGATCGCCCAGCTCGTGCGCATCGAAGTGACGGACGAACTGCCGATCACCCTCTACGTCGCCCGGGAAGGCTGAACCTGCCGCCGCCGGTGCAAGGCCGGCGGCACCGTCAGAAGGCCATGCACACCGTGTAGGAAGCGCCGTCGGCGTAGCTCGCGTCGCCGCCCGCGCCGGTGTTCCAGGCGGCCTGGGCGCGCACCGTGCCCTTGTCGGGGAAGCCGTCGTCCAGGGCGGTGTCGAGCTGCTGGGCCAGCCGGTTATTGATGCCTGCGGAGCAGAGGTAGTAGTTGCCGCCGAGGCCGATGATAGGCGGCGTCATCTGGAGACCCACCGGGCCGCCTTCCGCATTGGCGGGCAGGTTGGCGGTGGCGGCGCTGGTGAAGTCGGTGGAGCCGACTGCGAGGCCGGCCCCGCGCACGTGCTGCCAGAAGAGGACGTTTTCGCTGCTGACGTCGGTGGAGTTCCATGGCCCTTCGATGATGCCGTTGCCGGGAGTCTGGCCGCTCCGGGTCGCCAGCCGGTAGGCGGCGAAGCGGGAACCGTCGGGCGACGGATCGTCGCCGGGCAGGCGCTTGAACTTGTCCTGGTAGCCGTAGATGAACAGGGGCACCTGGCGGAAGTCCTGGGCCAGGTTCTTCACCTTGGCGCTGTTGATGAGTTCCTGGCCCTTGAGCACGCCCCCCAGCAACAGGCCGATGATGATGAGGACGATGGCGATCTCGACGAGGGTGAAGCCCGAGTGTTTGCTGCGCATGTGCGTCTCCTGCGTGATGGGCGATGGGGACATCGGTGATGCGGCGGGGCGCCGTGGCGGGTCCGGGGCGGCCATGACAAGGGGGTGCGGCGGAGAGTTTATGGCATCCGCCGGCGATACCGGGGGGATTTCGACGACAGGCGCGGCGTCCATGGCTTCAGGGCAGCCGTCCCGCCGCCAGCATGCGGTTCATCAGCACGCCGGGAGGAATCCAGACCAGCTGGTCGTCCGTGGCTGGATTGCCGACGAAGCTGCCGTCGCCGTCGGCGTTCGCGGCCTCGTCCCCGTTCGTCGGCATCGCCTGCTGCGCACCGGCGGCGTTGTAGGCGCCGTGGCCGTTTCTGCCGTGGGAGAGGACGAGGGCCGGCAGGCCGCTGGCGAGCGGGGAACCGCCTGCGGCGGCCGACAGCACCAGGATGTCGCCGCCCGAGCAGAGGGCGAAGGCCGCCGCCACGGGATTGGCGCTCGGCGTGCAGCCGAAGGCGGTCTGGCCCGAGGCGACGCGGGCGAAGCGCGTGGTGACGCGATAGCTGTAGCGGTTGCCCCAGGCGTCGGCTTCCGGCAGGCCCAGGGTCGCCCAGGGCAGTACGCCTGAAAGGCCGGCGGTGGGGTTCGCCTCGTCGCAGGCGACGCCGCCGGCGCTCGGCACACCGCTGGCGGCGGCGGTGCAGCCGCAGGGGCCGACCGTGGCGGTGGTGCCGCTGGCCGCCGTCGTCGCCTCGATGCCGGCGCCGAGGCTGCCGGTGGCCAGGGCGGCCGGCGCCGGGCAGGGCAGCCGGCCGTGGATGGCGGCAAAGCCGATCAGTGCCTCCCGGATGGCGGCGAGGGCCCGCTCCGTCTCCTGGCGGTTGCGCAGGTCCATCTGGGCCGTCAGGGGCACCAGGAGTCCGCCCAGGAGCAGGGCCACGATGGCCATGACGACCGCCAGTTCGGTGAGGGTGAAGCCGCGGGAGGTCATTGGGCGCGTGTCAGCAGATTGGAAACGACGATGTTCTGGTCGTCGCCTGCGGCGGTGCCGCGGGCGGTGGTGAAGCCCAGGTAGACCTTCGCCAGGGCGGGATCGCCCACGTCGCCGACGACGATGCCGTCCTGGCTGAGGGCGGCCCCCTGGGTGCACAAATCTGTCAGTTCCCGGCTCAGGTCCTTGAATTCGGCCACCGTGCAGGTGTTGTAGAGGGTGTTGGCGGCATCGTAGTTGCCGAAGCTGTCGGCCACGTAGGCCCTCATCCTCAGGGTGGCCCGGCGCTCCCCGGCGCTGTGGCGCCGGGCGATGTCCAGGCGCACGTGGATGACGCCGTTCTGGGGCGTGTCGCTGTTGTAGGGGGCGGCCACCGTCGTCAGCGGCACGTTGGGTCCCGAGGAGAGATGGGTGGGGCTCAGGCTGGCGACGGTGGCGATGCCCGGTGTTGCGCCGGCGCCATGGCTGCCGCCGGGGTCCGTGGCGAGCGCGATGCTGAAGCGGGTGGCGTTGATGACCGTGACGGCGTGGCTGCCGTTGTAGCCGCCGGGGTGGAGGTCGGACAGGCTCACGTATTGCCCGGTGGCGAGGTTGTGGGCGGCCGTGGTCGTGACGGTGGCGATGCCGTTCGCCCAGGTGGCGGCGGCGACGGGGTGGGTGAGGGTGGCGAAGCCCGTCCCGCAGGTGGGCGAGTAGGCGGTCAGGGTGAGCTGCGTGCTGCCCGGTACGGTCGCCACGCGGTAGCTGCCGTTGCAGCCGACGGCGGTGCCGAAGCCGGAAAGGTTCAGGGTGTCGCCGACGGCGAAGCCATGGGCCTGGACGGCGGTGATCAGGCCGGCGGATACGTTCGCCACCGTTGCCGTGCGGCCGGCGTGGGTGCCGTGGCTGTAGACGCCGGGGTTGTCCGCCAGGGTGTAGCTGAAATGGGTGGCGTCGGGCACGGCGGTGACCGTGTGGGTGCCCCGGTAGGCGGTGGCGGTCAAGCCGGCGAGACGGACGTTGTGCCCGACGACAAAACCGTGGGGTCCGGCGGTGGTGGCTGTCACGACGCCGCCGGACCAGGCGGCGGCCGTCACGTCGGCGATTGGCGTCGCCGTCGGCGTCGCGCTGCCGGTCTCCCGCGGATTGAGGGGTTCCGCACCGCTGCCGAGGATGCCGCCGTAGTGGGTGTTGTCGTCGCCGCCGCTGCCGGCCGGAACGCTGTCGTCGGCACCTCCCCAGTAGACGAAGGCGAAGTGGTTGCCGCCGGGGTCGAGGAGCGCTCCGTTGCTCATGGTGTCGAACTCGACGGCCAGCTTGGGTGGCCGTATGCCGGCCGGCGGCGGTCCCGGATCGTTCGCCAGGGCGTAGCGGAACTGGGTGGCGTTGAGGCGCGTGACGGCATGGGTGCCGTTGTAGCCGGCCGGCAGCACGCCGCCGATGGCGACGTTGTTGCCGGTGACGAAGCCGTGGGCGGCGACCGTGGTGACGGTGGCGAGGCCCCCGGCGTCGGCCGACCAGCCGACGGTCGCGATGGCGGCGCTGCTGCCGCCGAAGCTTGCCTGCCCGGTGGGCGGCGCGCCGGCGTAGCCGAGGCTGGTGTTGCCGGTGGCGCCGCACATGACCGGGGCCGTGTCGGCGGGGTCGTTGGTGCCGGCGTCGGCGAGGACGAGGGCGAAGCCGCGGCCCCGGGCCACCACCTGGTAGCGGAAGTACACCCGCAGCAATTCGCCCATGGGCAGCGGCGTCGGGAACCAGGTGCAGCCGGAGCGCGCGGTGCCCGTGCCGCTGACCGAACTGCCCAGCCGGACGGACTTGCTGGCCGGGGTGACGGCGGCGACGGGATTGCCGCCCCCCGCCGAGCCGACGGTGCCCGCGGCTAAGCTTCCGCTGTCTTGGGCGAAGGAAACGAAGCTGCCGGGGAAGAGGCAGCTTGCCGCGTCGGCGGCGGGGGCGGCGGCGCTGAACTCGGTATTGCCGCTGAAGCTGGTGGCCGCCGAGGCGAGGAGGTCGCGTCCGCTGCCGGCCTCGAAATAATGGTCGAGGTTGGCGGTGGACGGAACCTTTTGGGCCGCGCTGCGCGGACGGCCGCCGGCGCCGCGCCCGCCGAGCAGGAGGGCGCCGCGGCAGGGCGTGCCGTTGATGGCGAGGCAGGGGCCGACGAGGGGCGAGCAGACGACCTGGCGGAATTGTTCGGACCAGTGGGCGAAGTAGTCGTCGTAGCCCGCATCCACCAGGGGCGTCAGGTTGCCGAGGTCGCCGACCTGCCGGCCGGCCGGCTGGAGATAGAGGGCCAGGTTCGCCGGCCTGCTGGCGGCGACGCTGCCGCCGGTTGCCAGGTCGTCCTGCATGGCCTTCTCCAGCTTGCTGCGGATCTGGTCCGCCAGCCGGTTGATCTGGCCGGGGGGCGTGGCGGTGCGGGGATTGGCGAAGTCGGCCCGCCGTACCACCTTGTCGAAGATTTCCTTGGGCGTGATCCAGGCCAGGCGGTCGTTGCGGCTCGCGTTGCCGGCGGCGTCGCGCAGGGTGCCCTGGGTCAGGAGGATGGGGGCGGTCGTGGCGAAGACGTAGTTGCCGTCCAGGTAGTCGGCCACGGCGGCGGGATCGATGCCGCAGGCGCCGGTCGTGGTGCTGCCCCGTCCCTGGCCGCCCACGGGGGCGCTGGCGGCGAAGACGACGGCCGCGGCGCCGCCGTCTCCCTGGTCGGGGGTGGCGAGGGCGGTGCCGGCGGCATCCACGACGCCGAACTGGCCGTGGGTGTCCCAGTTGAGGGGCGTTGCGGCGTTCTTGGGGTTGTTCTTGTAGGCGCCGGACACCGCATACCAGAGGCAGACACCGTCGGCATCCCGCAGGTCCGGCAGTCCCAGGGACTTGTAGGGCAGCAGGCCGACGGCGGCCTGGCCGCCGGCGCCGCAGGCCGCCGCGGCGTTGCCGTCGCCGCTCAGGTCGGGGCAGGGCAGGTAACCGAAGACTTCCGTGTCGTGGCTGTCCCGGTAGGTGGCGGCATAGCCCAGCAGGGCTTCCCGGGCCAGGGCGAGGGCCTGCATGCCGCCTTCGCCGCGGGCGTACCGGCGGGTGACGTGTTCGAGCTGGCTTACCACGGCGTACAGGGTGCCCATCGCCACGGCGAGGATGGCCAGCAGCAGGGCGTAGCCGCGCTGGCGGCGCAGGGGCGGCGCCGCGGACCTCATGGCGCCTGGCGGGACCGGCCGCGGTCTGCCGGCGGGCGATGGACCTGGATGCGGCCCCCGGCGATGCCGTCGTCCCGTTCGCGGGTGGTCCGATCGATGGATACGCCGACATCCAGGTCGGCCGCGGCTTCGTCGCCGGCCACGATCCGGGCACGGCCCGGCTGGCCGGGCGCCACGGCCGCGCCGACGCCGGTGGCGGTTTCATTCTCGTGCTGGGGACGGCCGTTGATCCAGACGGTGCGCCGGCCGCCGGAGCGGACGACGACGCCGTCCAGGCGCAGGGTGGTTCCTTCCAGCGTCTCGGTTTCCAGGATGCCGGCCTGGCGCTGGCGTTCCAGCATGGCGCGCCGCTCGGGCGTGAAGAACAGGCGGCCGAGGGGCTCGGCGGCCCGGGGGGCGGCGCTCGCCGCAAGCAGCAGGAGCAGGACGAGAGCCCTGCCCATTACGTCCTCTCCCTCAGGGTGATCCAGTCGATGACGCAGTCGGCCCGCAGCCGGGCGCCGCTGCCGCGCTCGGCGCTGCCCGGCGGCAGGCGTTCCACGTGGCAGCTGCGCACCTGGACGACGGCCGGGACCTTGTCGGCCAGGTCGCCGAGGAAGCCGAGCAGGTCCTCCTCATGGAGCAGTTCCAGGCGCAGCTTCATGGTGCTGGCGAGGAAGTCGTGGCTGCCGGGGCCGCCGGGCAGCAGGCCTTCCGCCAGAGGGTGCTGGGGCGAAAGTTCGTAGTCCGGGTCCCTGAGGCGGCGGTGGGCCACGATCCGGCCGATGGCCTCGATCCATTCGAGGCGACGCTCCCTGCCCAGGTGGCCGCGGGCGACGATCTCTTGGTAGCGCCCGATCTGCCGGCGGATCACGGCCTCCTCGTCGCCGATCCGGGCGAGGCGTGCGCGGACGTCCTGCTGCTGCGCCCGGGCCTGGCGGAAGGACTGCTCCGCCTGCTGTTCCATGTGCAGGGACGCGGCGACGGCACCGGCACCGACGGCCGCAAGCAGCCCGGCTGCCAGCAGGCTCCAGCGCAAGCGGTGGAAATCCAGGACGGCGAATCCCATGGCGGCCTCAGAGATTCTGCGCCACGCGCAGGGCGAAGCGCGGGACATCGGCGGCGGCGGAACCGCCGCTCTTCAATGCCTTGCCCGATTCGGCGTCGAAGGGCAGGCTGAGGATGCGCACCTGCATGCCGGGCAACCCCCGCAGGCGGTCGGCGAAGCCGTGGAGGGCTTCCAGCTGGCCCCGGTGGTCGGCGGCCATTGCCATGGGCAGTTGGCCATGGATGTCCGCCACGGCATAGGGGCCGGCATCCGCGCTGGGGACCGCTGTCACCCGGTCGCCGCCGACGAAGGCGTCTTCGACGCGATTGACCACCGTCCAGTTGAGGCGGTCGAGTTCGATGGACGGGAAATCCTGGAGGGCGATGCCGATCCGGCGGTAGAGGGGCTCCGGCCCCACGGCGCGCTTTTGCAGTTCCTCGTAGCGGCTCACGAGGGCGCGCAGGTTCTCGATGGTGCCGGGGATCGGCGGCAGGGATTGCAGCACGGCCTGGTAGCGGCGCTCGTCCGCAGCGGCTTGCCGGCGGAGAATCTCGCTGCGTTCGGCGAGGTCGTTGCGGGCGACGGACTGTTGGACGGCGAACAGCAGGCCGCCGGCGCAGATCGCCAGGCCCGTGCCGAGGACGGCCTGGCGCAGTTGCCCGAGGCGATGGAAATGCCGCTCCCGGCTCGGTGCGAACTGGCGGGCAGGCGGCCGGTGCACCAGCAGGTGGGCGAACAGGGCTTCGCTGCAGCTGTCGGCCAGGTGGGTTCGGAGGCCCAGACGGCCCGCTTCGGCGAGGAGGTCCAGGGTGTCGAAACGCAGGTCCCGGGTGTCGCGGCAGTGCAGGCGGAAGGCCCCGGCCTGGGCCGGATGGACGAGGAGGTGGACGGGGAGCGGCCCGTCGTGGCCGAGCAGTTGTTTGCCTGCCAGATACTGGTGGATCTTCGCCGCCTCGGCGGCACAGGCGGCGGCCGTCTCCTCGGCGGTACCGGTGGCCGGCACCGTCAGACGCGAGAAGCGCAGTTGCCCGTGCTCGATGTAGGTCTGGCGCAGGCCGCCGCAGGTGAGGGTGATGAGCAGACAGCAAGGTGCCGGGGGCCGGGACCCGGTCAGCAGGAGCGGCGCGAGCTGGGGCAGGGAGAAGACGCCGACGAGGGGCGCTTCGCCCTGGCGGAGGATTTCCAGCCAGGGCTCGAAGTGCCGGGGCTGCGTCAGGGCGGCGAACAGCATGGCCTCGTCGCGGCGCCCCGTCTTGCGCCGCCCCGCCGACAGGGCCACCGCCAGCGGCGTGCCGTAGTCGTACTGGGCCAGTTTGCGCTTGATGACGGCGATGCGGTCCCGGCCCCTGACCCAGGGGATGTCCTCGTGCTCGAAGCCTTCCTCGGCCACCTCGGCCAGGATATGGAACAGGCTGTTGCGCCGGGCGGCGACGTAGTCGGCGAAGGCGGCGAGACCTGCCCCATCGGCAGCGAACGTGCCTTCCCGTTCGACGCTGCCTCTCCGGCAGAGGAAGGCCGTCAGGCGTTCGCTGTCGAGGAAGAGGACACGGCGGGCCATCATGGCGCTATATCTTCAAACGGGCGATGAGGTCGTAGATCGGGCCGAGCACGGAGAGCATGATCCAGCCCATGACGGCGCCGATCAGGACCGTCATGGCCGGTTCGATCATGGTCTGTACGCGCTCCACCGATTCGCGCACGTCGCGGTGGTAGAAGTAGCCGACGTTGATGAGGGCGGTGTCGAGGGCGCCGGTGTTCTCGCCGACGCGCAGCATGCGGATCACCAGGGGCGGGAAGATGCCCGCGTGCTGGAAGGCGCGGGTCATGTTCTCGCCATCGGCGATGGATCGACCGACCCGTGCCAGGCCTTCCTTGATGACGGCGTTGCCGACCACGTTCTCGGTGGCCTTGATGGAGTCGAGGACGGAGATGCCGGCGCCGTACATCATGGCGAAGGTGCCGGCGAAGCGGGAGAGGATGATCTTGCGCAGGATTTCGCCGCCCAGGGGGATGGCGAGCTTGAGGCCGTCGAAACGGTAGCGCGCCCGCGGGTTGAGGTGGAGCGCCGCCTTGAGGGCGGCGACGGCGGCGAGCGGTACGAGCACCACCGCGTACCAATGGTTCACGAAGAAGTTCGATACCGCGATGAGGACCTCGGTATGCAGGGGCAAGGCCTGGCCCATGTTCTTCATGAAGCCGACCATCTTCGGCACCAGGTAGATCATCATGAAGAACACTACCGCGGCCATGACGGCGGCGAGGAAGGCCGGATACATGAGAAGTTTCCGCGTGTGGGCGGCCAGTTCGTCCTGCCACTTGAGGGATTCGACGAGGGTGCCGAGCACCTCGGGCAGGCGGCCGGTGTCCTCGCCGGCCCGGATCAGGTGGACGACGACGGCGTCGAACACGTCCGGATTCCCTTCCATGGCCTGGGACAGGGTCTTGCCGCCCGCGATACTTTCGACCATGCCGGCGATCACCTCGCGCAGGCGGGGGTGGCCGACGCTGTCGCGCAGGTCCGCCAGGCCTTCGACGACGGGCACGCCGGCGCGGGCGAGCTGTTCCAGGTGGAAGCAGAAGTTGATGAGTTCGCGGCGCGGGATGCGGTGGCCGAAGAGGGCGAGCCGCCCGACTGTCCTGCCGTCGATGAAGTCCAGGCCCATGCGCTTCAGGCGCACTTCCAGGTCCGCCAGGTTGCCGGCGTCCATGCGGCCCCGCACCAGGCGGCCGGCGGGGTTCATGGCCTTGTAGGCATAGCGCGCCACGGCAGCCTACATCCGGCGGGTGAGGTCGATGACGCGGCCTACCTCTTCGATCGAGGTGGAGCCGTCGAGGACGCGCCGCAGGCCGTCGGCGGCCAGGGTGCGCAGGCCCTTGGCAATGGCCAGGGTTTGCAGCTCGCGGGGGGTGGCGCGGCGGGCGATGAGTTCGTCCAGGTCGCCGTCCAGGCGCAGCAGTTCCATGATCGCCAGACGGCCGCGGTAGCCCTGGAATTCGCAGTGCTCGCAGCCGGCGGCGCGATAGAGGATGGGCACCGGCCCCGGGCCTGCCAGGCCGAGGAGCTTCTGCTCGCGGGTTTCGGCGGCATAGGGGCTGCGGCAGTGGGAGCAGAGGCGGCGCACCAGGCGCTGGGCGATGATGCCGATGATGTTGCCGGCCATGATGTCCGGCAGCACGCCGATGTCGAGCAGGCGCGGGATGGCGCCGAGGGCCGAGTTGGTGTGCAGCGTCGAATACACCTGGTGGCCGGTCATGGCGGCGCGGAAGGCCATTTCGGCGGTCTCGGCGTCGCGGATTTCGCCCACCAGGATCACGTCCGGGTCCTGCCGCATCATGGAGCGGATGCCGTTGGCGAAGTCCAGCTTGGCGGCTTCGGCTACCGAGGTCTGGCGGATCATGGCCATTGGGTACTCGACCGGGTCCTCCAGCGTCATGATGTTCACGCCCTCGTGGCTGGCATGGTTCAGCACCGAATAGAGGGTGGTGGTCTTGCCGCTGCCGGTGGGGCCGGTGACGAGGAGGATGCCCTCGGGGCGGGCGATCATCAGCTTGAGCAGGTCGAGCTGGTCGCCGTCGAGGCCCAGCCGGTCCAGGGGCACGATGCCCTTATGGCGGTCAAGGATGCGCAGGACGATGTTCTCGCCGTGGATGGTCGGCTGGGCGGCGACGCGGAAGTCCACGGCACGGCCGCTGATGTTCAGCGAGATGCGGCCGTCCTGGGGGGCCCGCGTCTCGGCGATGTTCATGCCGCTCATCACCTTGATGCGCACCGCCATGGCGGCCCAGTAGGATTTGTGCAGGGCGCGGATCTGCCGCAGGGTGCCGTCGATGCGGTAGCGGATGCGCAGGAAGCCGGCTTCCGGCTCGAAGTGGATGTCCGAGGCCTCGCGCTTGACGGCGTCGGTGAGCAGGGCCGCGACCAGCCGTACCACCGGCTGGCTGTACTCGTCCATGTTGGCGGCGAGGGAGCGGTAGTCGATCTCGCCGGTCTCGATCTCGTGGAGGATGCCGTCGATGGAGAGTTCGTGGCCGTAGTACTGGTCGATGGCGCGGGCGATCTCCGATTCGCCGGCCAGCAGGGGATCGATCAGCAGTTCGCCGGTCACCAGGGCGCGCAGCCGGTCGAGGGCGACGATGTCGTTGGGGTCGGCGATGGCGACCGTGAGGCTGCGGCGGTCGGGCCGGTAGTCGAGCGGCAGCAGATGGTGGCGCTTGGCCAGATTGCGTGGCACCAGTTTCAGGGCGGCGGGGTCCACGATGGCGTTGGCCAGGTCCACGGACTTCTGGCCGATGGACTCGCCGAGGGCGTCGCGCAGGGTCGCTTCGGAGACGAAGCCCAGGGTCACCAGCAGGCGCCCCACCGGCTGACTGGACTTCGCCTGCTCCAGCAGGGCGATGCGCAACTGGTCCTCGCTGATGATGCCCTGGGCCAGCAGGATCTGGCCGATGGGGCGGCGGTGGGGATGGGGGGAGTTCATCGGGCCGTTAGCGCATGCCGTCCCCAGTTTGGAGTTCGTGCAGTCGCACGCCCGCCTGGGTCCTGTCGAATCCGGCGGCTCGGGTGCCGGCTGCCGCCAACGCCTGGCCGTAGTAGCGGGCCGCCAGTTGCGGATGGCGCAGGTGGTCGAGGCTGACGGCCAGGTTGAACAGATAGTCCGGCTGGTCCGGGTCCCCGGTATGGGCCTTGAAGAAGGCCTGCTGGGCCTCGTTCCAGCGGCCGGCGGCGGCGTGGAGGTTGCCGAGGGCGAACTGGAGGAAGGCCTGGTCCGGCTGGGCGGCGATGAGATTCTTGAGGCGGCTTTCGGAGGCCGCCGGGTCCCCCTGGCCCCGCAGGCCGACGAGTCCGGCTTGGGCGATGGCGTTCTTCGGGTCGGCCTCGACGGCCCGCTGGTAGAAATCCTCGGCGAGGTCGTGGCGGCCCTGCCGCAGGGCGATGGCAGCCATGCCGTGGAGGGCGTCCGGATTCCGCGGCTCTGTCTTGAGGACCGCGGCGTAGTCCATCCGGGCGGCCTCCGTTTCTCCCGCTTCGAGGGCATCGAAGGCGCGCTGCAGCACCGGATTGACGACGGCGCGGGACCGGGTGATGCGGATCGGGTCGGCGGTATTGGGGGGAGCTGCACGCCGTTCGGCCGGGGGGGGGTCGGCAGGGGGCGGGTTGACGTGTACCGTGGAGATGGTGCGTTCGCCGGCAGGCGGGGGCGATGCCGCCATCGGCGCAGACGCTGGGGGAGGTGGGGTGACGGCGGGGGGCGGCGGCGGGGCCGGCGCGGCGAAGGCGGCGCCCGGGGACGCTGCTGTTGACCCGATGGACATCGGCACCGAAAGATGGATGCCGATGGCGACCACGGCCGCCAGGACGAGGATGCCTACGGTGAGGATAGATACCTGGGATCTGGCGGCCGATGGATGTTTGGCGGCGAAGACCCGGCGGGCAGCCTGGCGTGCCGGCTCCGCTTCGGTGGCCGGAGCTGTCTCCGGCGGGTCTTCGGTATTCGGGGCGTCGGCGTCGCTCGCCGGGGGACTACCGGCGGCTGCGGCCGGGGTGGGCCGGGGCGGCAGCATCGACGCGGCTTCCCGCTTCGCTGCGGCGAGGAATTCTTCATCGAGGATTTCGAGTTCCCGCGGAAGTTGCGACAAATCGCGTTGGCAAGGCGGATCGTCGGCCGGATTTTCCGCGGGAAACCGCGGGGCGGAGTCTCCCGGAGGTGGCCTGTCGTCATCGGCCAGGCCCGGCATCCGGCGCTTGGCGCGTTCGGCCTTCTTGAGCGCTTCCAGCAGCAGGCTCACCGGGCCGGCTCTCCTGCCATGGGGCGGTCCGGATCGGGCGGATTGCCGGCGAAGAACTCGCGGCCCGGCAGCTTGTCCCGGTAGGCGGCGAAGTCGCCGGCCACGCTCGGGTCGCGGATGACGACGGGCCTCAGGAAGATCACCAGTTCGGTCTTGGTGGCCGTTTCGTTGCGCTGCTTGAAGAAGTTGCCGATCACGGGAATCTGGCCGAGGCCCGGGATCGCGTGGGTGGTGTTGTCGATGCCGTCCTGCATCAGGCCGCCCATGACGGCGATCTCGCCATTGCTCAGGCGCAGGATGGACTCCATTTCCCGCGTCTCGATTTCCGGCACCTCGTTGGTGAGGCCCGCGGGGATGTTCGGGTTCGGGTCCTTCTTCGTGCCCTTGACGCGGGAAATGCTCGGTCGCACGTTGAGGGTGACGATGTCGCTCTCGCTGATCTGGGGCGTCACGGTCATCACCAGGCCGACGGATACCGAGCGCGGCGTCGTCGTGACGTTGGTGGTGGCGAGGCCCGTGCTGGAGGTGGTGGTGTCGGCCTTGATCTCGAAATAGACGACGTTGTTCACTACCTTGAGCAGGGCGGTCTGGTTGTTGAGGACGCTGATCTTGGGGCTCGACAGGACGCGCACGTTGCCGAAGGTGCGCAGCAGCGAGATGGTGGAGGAGATGCCCAGGCCCGGCGCCACGTAGTTGAGCAGGAAGGCGTTGCCGACATTGGTCGCCGCCATTGGGTCCGGGACCGGCGTGCCCGTCGGCTTGAGCCCGCCCTGGAAGCCGGCGCTGTTGGAGCCGCTGCTGCGCAGGCTGCGCAGACTCTGCCAGTTGATCCCCTGCTGAAACTGGTCGCTGAGGCTGACCTCGGCGATGGTCGCCTCGATGAGCACCTGGCGCTTGGCGCTGCCGACCACGAGGTCGAGGAACTCCTGGATCTTTTCGTGCTGGCGCGAGGTGGCGCGCACGACGACGATGCCGCTCTCCGGGTTCACGATGACGGAGGCGGCCTCGCGGAAGGTGGCGCGCTTGACGACCGTGGTGCCCTGATGCTGCATGGCGGCCGGGTTCGGGCTGCCGGCGATCCCTGCCTGGGGGCCTTTGCGCCCGCCGGCCTGGGCGCCGGTGCCGGTGGTCGTCTGGGCATCGGAGTGTTCGATGAGGGTGTCGCTCGACCCTTCGGGCAGGATCTTGTCGGTTTCGTGGAGGATGTCCTTGACGTTCCGTTCGAGGGATTCCCAGAAGCGGTTCCTGGCGATGTTGTCCACCTTCGTCGTGGAAATGTTGCTGCCGGTGCTGGTGGTCGCGCTGGCGGCGCCGGTGGCCGTCGAGGTGGTCGAACCGATCTGGGTGCTGATGCTGACGCTGCCCGAGGCGTCCCGGGACATATTGACGTAGTCGATGGCGTAGCTGCGCAGGAAGGGGGTGTCGGCCATCACTGCCAGGTTCGGCCCATCGAGTTCCCAGCGCATGTCGATCTGCCTGGCGATGCGCGTGAGGATCTGCTGCAGGGTCTGGTCGATGGCGTTGAGGGTGACGACGCCGTTGATACCCGGATGGATGTCGACGTTGAGCCTGGCATCCCGCGCCAGGGCGAACAGGAGTTCCTGCGCGCGGACGTTATGGACGACGACGCTGTAGGTTTCGACCTGGGGGGTGGCCTTGGGTTTGGGCAAGGCGATGGTGTTCCGGACGGGGGGAGGAATGTTCCGGATCGGCGCTGGGGCCTCTTCCACCGTGAGGTGGCCGCTCCCCGTCGGGGCGACCGGAGCGTTGCCGCAGGCGGCCAAGGCCAAAAGACCCGTCGCCAGCCAATACCTGCCGATGCTCATGGCGGGAATCCGGCAGGTCTTCCATCCCTGGGTCTGGGCGGAGAAAGGCTGCGAATCCGTCCGGGACAAAGCCAATCCCGCGCCAGGAGGGGCTTTTGCGCCGCAATCGTGCTTCCCTGCATGACAAGACCTCCGGGCATCTCCTACTGGACAGCCCGGATGCAATGCTCATCGCAGGCGCTGTACCTGTCGCGGATACGGGTTCAGTTGTCTGATTTCGCTTGGAAGTTCGGCGGCAGCGGCCTGGGCCGCTGCCTGGGTGGGAAAGTCGCCGTATATGACACCGAGTCGCTTCCCTTCTTTTATTCGAATAGCATAGGCCCTGATGTCGGTAGGGTCAAGGAGTTCGTCGGCCTTCCCGATCAGGCCCTCTACGTAGGCGGCCTGGGCGACGTCTGCCCGGGCGAGTTGCAGGAACCAGCGTTCCCCGTCGGTCTGGGCCAGCCACGCTGCGCTGGCCTGGACCTTGGCCGTCGTCCGGGGGCCGAGTTCCGGCCAGTCGCGCAGGGGCGTGGCCGGGACGGCGGCCGGCTCGGCCGGGGGGGGCGTGACGGCAGCAGGCGGTTCGCTTCCCTGCTGGGCAGTCTCGATTCGGGTTGCGGGAGCCGCCTGAGCGGCCGGTGCGACAGCGGGGGTGTCGATGGGGGTGGCTTGCCGTTCGCCGATCCATCCGATCAGAACGGCTGCCACGAGTACCAGGGCGATGCCGGCGCCGATGGCGCCTGCGGTCAGGAACTGGCGGTGGGATTGCCTCGCCACGCTGCCGAATTCCGAGTCCCGGATCGCCACCCGGACTTCCCTGGGCGTGATCTGGCGGCGGTTGGCGGCGAAGGCGGCCAGGAGCGCCTTGTCGGCCAGGATGTTGATGCGGCGCGTGAGGCCCAGGGATGCCGACGCCAGCAGCTTGACGGCGGCCGGCGAGAAGATTTCGGGGCCCCGGTGGCCGGCTGCCCGCAGGCGGAAGGCCAGGTACTGGGCGATCTCATCCTTGGTCAGCGGCTCCAGGGCGAAGTTGTGGGTGATGCGTTCGCGCAATTGGCGCAGGTCGGGACGTGCGAGCACCTCGTTGATCTCCGGCTGGCCGAACATGACGAGCTGCAGCAGTTTGTGGCGGTTGGATTCCAGGTTGGACAGCAGCCGGATCTCCTCCAGGGTCTCGGCGGGCATGGCGTGGGCTTCGTCGATCAGCACGACCACCTGGCGACCGCTGCCGTATATCTCGATCAGGTATTCCTGGAGCTTGCGCTGGACCGCACTGGTACGGGCGGGTTCGGGCAGTGTTACGCCGAGCTCGGCGGCGATGGCATAGAGGATGTCTTCCCGGGAGAGGGAGGGGTTGGCCAGATAGACGATGCTGACGTTGTCGGGCAGCTTTTCCATGAGGGCCCGGCACAGCATGGTCTTGCCGGTGCCGACCTCGCCGGAAACCTTGACGATGCCCTCGTCGCTCGTCACCGCATAGACCAGGGCTTCCAGCGTGGCGCCGCGGTTGGCGCCGGAAAAGAAGAAATCCGTGTGGGGGGTGATGCGGAAGGGCGGTTCGGTAAGGCCGAAATGTTCGAGGTACATCGCCGCCATCAGTCCGCCTCCCCGGTACGCGCTCGGTCGCCCTTGTGCTTCCGGCGGCCATCTGGATCGACGCCCGGTCGCCATGCTGCCCGGCCGCTATTCCTCCCGGCAAAGCGCCGGGTGTCGGCGTCCGAACGGGCGTCGAAGGGGGGCAGAGAGGTTTTTGCGGTGGCTTCTATCAAGGGCGGGATGGCTGTCAGGTTGTCCGGAGCGGCTGACCCCGGTGGGAATCCCGGGCATTTTCTCCCTATTCCGCCGATTTTTGTCATTTCCACGGGCGAAGGGCCTTGCGGGGGTGCCGGATGTGCAGTTTTTTCATATTGGAGCGCCGGGAATTTCCATGATTTGGTTGGCTATTCAGTCTGATAGAATGCCGCTCCCGAATCATCCGCGACCCCGTTTCGTGTCTTCCGAACCCCTCGTCAAGCTTACCGACGTCAATTTCACCTATGACCGCCGTCCGGTTCTCCAGGGTATCAATATGGAGATCCATCGCGGCAAGGTGGTGGCGATCATGGGCCTTTCGGGTTGCGGCAAGACCACGACGCTGCGCCTGATCGGCGGCCAGCTCAAGGCCACTTCGGGCGAGGTGAAAGTGGCCGGTCAGGTCATCAACGATCTGGACAACGACGGTCTCTACCAGCTGCGGCGGCGCATGGGCATGCTGTTCCAGTTCGGCGCCCTGTTCACCGATATGTCGGTCTACGACAACGTCGCCTTCCAGATGCGCGAGCATACGGACCTGCCGGAGGACCTGATCCACGACATGGTGATGATGAAGCTCCATGCCGTCGGCCTGCGCGGCGCCCACCACCTGATGCCTTCCGAACTGTCGGGCGGCATGGCCCGTCGCGTGGCCCTGGCCCGGGCCATCGCCCTGGACCCGCTGCTCATCATGTACGACGAGCCCTTTGCCGGCCTCGACCCGATTTCCCTGTCCATCATCGGCGAGTTGATCCGCACCCTGAACCATGCCCTGGGATGTAGTTCAATTGTCGTCACCCACGACATCCAGGAATCCCTGAAAATAGTCGATTACGTCTATTTCGTGTCCGAGGGCAAGATCGTCGCCGAGGGCACGCCGGACGACATCAAGCATTCCAAGGAGCCTTACGTGCACCAGTTCGTTTGGGGCGAGCCCGACGGCCCGGTTTCCTTCCACTATCCCGCCAGGCCCTATGGCGAGGAGATCTACCGGGAGACGGCCCGTGCAAGATAACTATCTTTCCGGCGGCCTGCGGGGCCTCGGCCGCCGTGTCACCAGCCGCATCTGGCGGCTCGGCTTCGCTTCCCGCTTCCTGCTGGCGATCCTGCTCTACTCGGGCACCGCCCTGCGCCGCTTCGGCCTGACGATACGGGAGATCTACTTCACCGGCGTCCTGTCCCTGGTCATCATCCTGGTGTCCGGCCTCTTCGTCGGCATGGTGCTGGGGCTGCAGGGCTACGATACGCTGCAACGCTACGGCTCGTCCGAGGCCCTCGGCATCCTGGTGGCCCTGTCCCTGGTGCGAGAACTGGGGCCGGTGGTCGCCGCCCTGTTGTTCGCCAGCCGCGCCGGTTCCGCCATTACGGCCGAAATCGGCCTCATGAAGGCCACCGAGCAGCTGTCCGCCATGGAAATGATGGCCATCAGCCCCATTGCCCGCGTCGTGGCGCCGCGGTTCTGGGCCGGCGTCATCTCCATGCCCATCCTGGCGGCCCTGTTCTCCGCCCTCGGCATCTTCGGCGGCTACCTGGTGGGCGTCCAGCTCATCGGCGTGGACGAGGGTTCCTTCTGGTCCCAGATGCAGGCTTCCGTCGATTTCCGCGAAGACATCCTCAACGGCGTCATCAAGAGCTTCGTCTTCGGCCTCATCGTCAGCTGGATTGCGGTTTTCGAAGGCTACGACTGCGAACCGACCGCCGAGGGCGTCTCCGGGGCCACCACCCGGACCGTCGTGACCTCTTCCCTGGCGATTCTCGCCGCCGATTTCATCCTCACCGCTTTCATGTTCCGAGGTGTCTAATGAACCGCGCTACTCTCGATCTCTGGGTTGGATTCTTCGTTGCCATCGGCCTCGCCGCCCTGTTGTTTTTAGCCCTAAAAGTCGGGAACTTGGCGTCGACGCAGGTGGGCGAAACATACCGTCTGCAAGCCGAGTTTGATAACATCGGAGGCCTCAAGGTCCGTGCGCCGATCAAGAGCGCCGGGGTCGTGGTCGGGCGGGTTTCCGAAATCCGTTTCGATCCGGAGAGCTACCGGGCGGTGGTCGGCATGCAGGTGGACAACCGTTACAAGTTCCCGCGCGACACGATCCTGACGATCAATACCTCGGGCCTGCTCGGCGAGCAGTACATCGGTTTCGAGGTCGGCGGCGACACGGAAATGCTGAAGGACGGCGCCACGATCAAGAAGACCCAGTCGGCCGTAGTGCTGGAAAAGCTGATCAGCCAGTTCATGTTCAACAAGGCGCAGGACGACAGCGGCAAGAAGTGATGACGGACCGGGGCGCCCAGAACCGCAACCCGGGCCGCAAGAAGAACAACGAAGCGAAAGGAAGTCTCGTGACCAAGGGCAATTCGTTTGCGAAGCGCATTTCGACGCTGGCCGTCGCCGCGGGCCTGGTGGGCCTGCTGGGCGGCTGCGCCACTTCAGGCAACCCGAAGGACCCGATCGAGGGCTTCAACCGCGCCATGTTCTCGTTCAACGAGGGCCTCGACAAGGTCATCATCAAGCCGGTTGCCCAGGGGTACGAGGCGGCGCTGCCTTCGCCGATCCGCACCGGCGTGACCAACTTCTTCGCCAACATCGCCGACGTCTTCATCGCCGTCAACAACCTGCTCCAGGGCAAGGTGCCCGAGGCCGCCGGCGATGCCGGCCGTTTCGTGGTGAATTCCACCATCGGCATCCTCGGCGTCTTCGACGTGGCCACCGAGATGGGACTGGAGAAGCACGAAGAGGACTTCGGCCAGACCTTCGGCCGCTGGGGTGTCGGCAACGGCGCCTATGTGGTGATCCCCTTCTTCGGTCCCCGTACCGCCCGCGATACCGTCGGCCTGATTCTCGACGTCAAGGCCGACCCGGTGGCCAATGTGGACCACGTCGCCACGCGCAACACCCTGCTGGCCGTGCGCATCGTCAGTGACCGCGCCAACCTGCTGCCGGCCGACAAGGTCATCGAGGAGGCCGCCCTCGACAAGTATTCCTATATGCGCGACGCCTATCTGCAGCGCCGCCGCAGCTTGATCCACGACGGCAACGCCCCGCGCGAGCGGGAAGATGCCGAGGCCGACGACATCGAGCGTCCCGCCGTCGCCGCCGAGCCGGCGCCCGCCGAGAGTGCCGCCGCCCCGCGGGCGGAAGAGCCCAAGCAGCAGTCCGCGCTTGAACCCGGCGTGACGCTGGCCCAGGCCATGGCGGACGGCCGTCTCTGATCCGAATCACCCTCTCGAACCAAAAGGAATCATCCATGAAGTGGCTGTTTGGCATGCTGGCGGGACTGGTCGTCGCCGCCGGTGCGTGGGCCGATACCCCGGCGGAAGGCCTGGCTCCCGATGCGCTGATCAAGAACGTGACCGAGGAAGTCCTGGAAATCGTCCGCAAGGACAAGGACATCCAGTCCGGCAACACCAAGAAGGCCATCGATCTCGTCGAGGCCAAGGTGCTGCCCCACTTCAACTTCACGCGCATGACCCAGCTGGCCATGGCCCGCGACTGGCGCCAGTCCACGCCGGCCCAGCAGAAGACCCTGGTGGACGAATTCCGCACCCTGCTCGTACGCACCTACTCGAAGGCGCTGACGGAATACAAGAACCAGACCATCGAGTACAAGCCCTTCAAGATGCAGCCCACCGACACCGACGTGAAGGTGCGCACCGACATCAAGCAGCCCGGTGGCAAGCCGATCCAGCTCGACTACTACCTGGAGAAGCAGAACCCCGGCTGGAAGGTCTACGACATCGAAGTCGGCGGCATCAGCCTCGTCACCAACTACCGCGAGTCCTTTGCCCAGGAAGTCCGCAACGGCGGCATCGACGGCCTCATCAAGTCGCTCCAGAGCAAGAACAAGAGCGGCGAGGCCACATCGGTCAAGAAATGATCCGCGATCTGGGCGACCGCATCGAGGTCACCGGCCACATGACGCTGCCGGTGGCCAAGGCACTGCTCGCCGAGGGCAGCGGCCACATCACCCGCGCCGATGCCGTGTTCGACCTGGCCGGCGTCGAGGACGTGGACTCCTCGGGCCTCGCCGTCGTCTTCGGCTGGCAGCGCGCTGCCAAGGGTCTGGGGCGCAACGTCCGCATCGTCAATCCGCCGGCCAACCTCCGTAGCCTCGCCGAGGTCTACGGTGTCAGCGAACTGCTGCCGCTTTGAATCCGGCGCCTTCCGGCGCCGGCCCTGCCTTGAATAATCCCGCCATCCGCGTGTCCGGCGTTGCCAAGTCTTTCGGCAGCGTGCGCGCTCTCGACGGCGTGGACCTGGAGGTTGCGGCGGGCGAGTTCTTCGGCCTCCTCGGCCCGAACGGCGCCGGCAAGACCACCCTCATCTCGGCCCTGGCCGGCCTCGCGCGGCCGGATGCCGGTAAGCTCGAAGTCATGGGCCTGGACGTCCAGGCCGACTACCGGGCCGCGCGTCGCCAGCTCGGTGTCGTCCCCCAGGAACTGGTGTTCGACCCTTTTTTCAGTGTGCGCGAGACCCTGCGCATCCAGTCGGGCTACTTCGGCATCCGCGGCAACGACGACTGGATCGACGAAATCCTCCACAACCTGGATCTGACGGCCAAGGCGGGTGCCAACATGCGCACGCTCTCGGGCGGCATGAAGCGGCGCGTCCTGGTGGCCCAGGCCCTGGTGCACCGGCCGCCGGTGATCGTCCTCGACGAGCCCACCGCCGGCGTGGACGTGGGACTGCGCCAGACCCTGTGGCGCTTCATCCGCCGGCTCAATGCCGAGGGACATACCATCGTCCTCACCACCCATTACCTCGAAGAGGCGGAGAGCCTCTGCGGGCGTATCGCCATGCTCAAGCAGGGCCGCATCGTCGCCCTGGATACCACGCCCAACCTGCTGAAGCGCTTCACCGCCCACAGTCTGCGCCTGCGCCTGGCGACCGGGGCCGAGATGCCGCCGGCCCTGCGCCAGCGAGGCCAGGAACACGGCGGCGCCTGGGATTTCGCCTTCGAACGCTACGACGAGATCGCACCCATTCTGGCGGCACTGACGGCGGCCGGTTGCACCGTCGAGGACATGGAAATCGGCAAGCCCGACCTGGAAGACGTCTTCGTGCATGTGATGCAGGGGCAGCCGGCATGACCAGCTTCCTGACCCTGCTGTGGAAGGAGGTGCTGCGTTTCTGGAAGGTGGGTTTCCAGACGGTCGCGGCACCTGTCGTCACGGCCATGCTCTACCTGCTGATCTTCTCCCATGTGCTGGAGGAACATGTGAAGGTGCACGACGTGCCCTACACTGCGTTCCTGGTACCGGGCCTGGTGATGATGTCCATCCTGCAGAACGCCTTCGCCAATTCGTCGTCCTCCCTGATCCAGTCCAAGGTCACGGGCAGCATCGTCTTCGTGCTGCTGCCGCCCATCTCCTATCGGGCCTTTTGGGCCGCCTATGTGCTGGCCGCCGCGGCGCGTGGCCTCGTGGTCGGCGCCGGTGTACTGTTCGTCACCTTCTGGTTCGCCGTCCTGCGCTTCGAGGCTCCCCTCTGGATACTCGTCTTTGCCCTGCTCGGCGGCGGCATCCTCGGGACACTGGGCGTGATCGCCGGTATCTGGGCCGACAAATTCGACCAGCTGGCGGCCTTCCAGAACTTCCTCATCATGCCCCTGACGTTTCTTTCGGGCGTGTTCTACTCCATCCATTCCCTGCCGCCCGTCTGGCAGCAGGTCTCCCACTTCAACCCCGTGTTCTACATGATCGACGGCTTCCGCTACGGCTTCTTCGGCGTCTCCGACGTGTCGCCCTGGACCAGTGTCGCGGTGGTCGGCGCCTGCTTCTGCATGCTGGCGGCCTTCACGCTGGCCCTGCTGAAGCGCGGCTACAAACTGAGGACCTGAACCATGCTCGATCCCCGCCAGATCCACGACTGGATCGCCCACGAACTCCCCTGCGAACATGTGGCCGTAGACGGCGACGGCCGCCATTTCGAGGCGATCATCGTCTGCGCCGAATTCGCCGGCCTGTCCCGCGTCGCCCGCCAGCAGAAGGTGAATGCCGTCCTCAAGGCACGCTTCGATACGGGCGAGTTGCACGCCCTTTCCATGCGCACCCTGACCCCGGAAGAATGGAAGTCCCAGAATGGATAAGCTGCTCATCGAAGGCGGCCAGCGCCTCACCGGCGAAGCCGCCATCTCCGGCGCCAAGAACGCCGCCCTGCCGCTGCTGACCGCCGCCCTGCTGACGCGGGAGCCCCTGGTCCTGACCAACGTGCCGGCCCTCAACGACATCGGCACCATGCTCAAACTGCTGGCCCAGATGGGCGTCCGGATCGAGCGGGACGGCGACACCGTGACCCTGGACGCCGCCGGCCTCGACAACCCGGTGGCGCCCTACGAACTGGTGAAGACCATGCGCGCCTCCGTGCTGGTGCTGGGCCCCCTGGCGGCCCGCTGCGGCGAGGCCAAGGTTTCCCTGCCGGGTGGCTGCGCCATCGGCGCCCGCCCCGTGGACCAGCACATCAAGGGCCTCACCGCCATGGGCGCCGAGGTCACGGTGGAGCACGGCTACGTCCACGCCAAGTCGCCCAAGCTGAAAGGTGCGCGGCTATTCACCGACATGGTGACCGTCACCGGCACCGAAAACCTGATGATGGCCGCCTGCCTGGCGGACGGCGAGACGGTGATCGAGAACGCCGCCCGGGAACCCGAGGTGGTGGATCTCGCCAACTGCCTGATCGCCATGGGCGCCCGCATTTCCGGCGCCGGCACCGACGTGATCCGCATCCAGGGGGTGGAAAGCCTGCGCGGCACCACCCACCGCATCATGCCGGACCGCATCGAGACCGGTACCTATCTTTGCGCCGCGGCCGCCACGGGCGGCGACATCCGCCTCACCAACACCTCGGGCTGCTATCTCGACGCCGTGATCGACAAGCTCATGGACGCCGGCTGCCAGGTCGAGTCGGCCCGCGACACCATCCGCCTCAAGGCCCCCCAGCGGCTCACCGCGGTGTCCATCCGCACCTCGCCCTATCCGGCCTTCCCGACCGACATGCAGGCCCAGTTCATGGCTATCAACGCCGTCGCCGAGGGCACGGCGGTGATCCGCGAGACCATTTTCGAGAACCGCTTCATGCATGCGGTGGAACTGATCCGCCTCGGCGCCGACATCAAGATCGACGGCAACACCGCCTTCGTCACCGGCCGGTCGCGACTGGACGGCGCCACGGTGATGGCGACCGACCTGCGCGCCTCGGCCAGCCTCGTCATCGCCGGTCTCGTGGCCCAGGGGGAGACGCTCATCGAGCGCATCTACCACCTGGACCGGGGTTACGAAGGTCTCGAACAGAAGCTTGCTGCGCTGGGTGCCCGTGTGCGCCGGGTCAAGTAGGGCAGGCGTGAGATAATCCCGGCATGAACGGAATCACCATCGCCCTCTCCAAGGGCCGCATCTTCGAAGAGACCCTGCCCCTGCTGGCGGCGGCCGGCATCGTGCCCAGCGAGAACCCCGAGTCCTCGCGCAAGCTCATCATCGGTACCAACCGGGAGGATGTGCGCGTCGTCATCGTGCGCGCCTCCGATGTGCCGACCTACGTCCAGTACGGCGCCGCCGATCTCGGCATCGCCGGCAAGGATGTGCTGCTGGAACACGGCGGCGCCGGCCTCTATCAGCCCCTCGACCTGAAAATCGCCAAGTGCCGCATGTCCGTTGCGGTGCCCGCCGGCTTCGACTACGCCGCCGCCGTGCAGCGCGGCGCCCGCCTGCGCGTCGCTACCAAGTACATCAATACGGCCCGCGAGCACTTCGCCGCCAAGGGCGTCCATGTGGACCTCATCAAACTCTACGGCTCCATGGAACTGGCGCCCCTGGCCGGCCTGGCCGAGGCCATCGTGGACCTGGTGTCCAGCGGCGGCACCCTCAAGGCCAATAATCTGGTCGAGGTGGAGGACATCATGCCCATCTCCTCGCGGCTGGTCGTGAACCAGGCTTCCCTCAAGACCAAGCGCGAGCTGATCCAGCCCGTCATCGACGCCATCGCCGGAGCGGTGAAATGAGCCGCGTCGCCATCAAGCGCCTGAGCACCCGCGAGCCCGAGTTCCTCTCGAAGCTCGATGCGCTGCTGCATTTCGACAGTTCCACCGACGAATCCATCGAGAAGACCGTCGCCGAGGTGCTTGCCAACGTGCGCACCCTGGGCGACGCCGCCGTTCTCGACTACACGCGCCGCTTCGACAAGCTGGAAGCCACCACCATGGCCCAGCTGGAACTGCCTCCCGCCGAGCTCAAGGCCGCTTTCGACGGCCTGCCGGCCGACCAGAAGGCCGCCCTGGAGGCCGCAGCGTCCCGCGTGAAGAGCTACCACGAGCGCCAGAAGGTGGAGTCCTGGGAATACACGGAGGCCGATGGTACGCGCCTGGGCCAGAAGGTCACGCCCCTGGACCGCGTCGGCCTCTATGTCCCCGGCGGCAAGGCCGCCTATCCGTCCTCGGTGCTGATGAACGCCATGCCGGCCAAGGTCGCCGGCGTCAAGGAACTCATCATGGTGGTGCCCACGCCGCGGGGCGAGAAGAACGCCCTGGTGCTGGCCGCCGCCCATCTGGCCGGCGTGGACCGGGTGTTTACCCTCGGCGGCGCCCAGGCCGTGGCGGCCCTGGCCTACGGCACCCAGACCATTCCCCAGGTGGACAAGATCGTCGGCCCCGGCAACGCCTACGTGGCTTCCGCCAAGCGCCGCGTCTTCGGCACCGTCGGCATCGACATGGTGGCCGGCCCCTCCGAAGTGCTGGTGATCTCCGACGGTTCCGGCAACCCCGACTGGGTCGCCATCGACCTCTTCGCCCAGGCCGAGCACGACGAACTGGCCCAGTCCATCCTGCTCTGTCCGGGCGCCGCCTTCATCGAACGCGTGCAGGAAGCCATCGACCGGCTGCTGCCCACCATGCCGCGCAAGGAGACGATCCATGCGTCCCTCACCGGCCGCGGCGCCCTGATTCAGGTGACAGACCTGGACGAAGCCTGCGTCATCGCCAACCGCATCGCCCCCGAGCACCTGGAGCTTTCCGTGGCCGAGCCGCGCAAGCTGGTGGACAAGATCCGCCACGCCGGCGCCATCTTCATCGGCCATTACACCTCCGAGTCCCTGGGCGACTATTGCGCCGGCCCGAACCACGTGTTGCCCACGTCCCGTAGCGCCCGTTTCTCCTCGCCCCTGGGCGTCTACGATTTCCAGAAGCGCTCCAGCCTGATCGAGGTGTCGCAAGCCGGCGCCCAGACCCTCGGCCCCGTCGCCTCCACCCTCGCCCACGGCGAAGGCCTTACGGCCCACGCCCGGGCGGCGGAACTGCGCCTCAAGGGCTGACGGCGAGGGCCCGGATGGCCATGTCGCGCTCCTCCGCCATCCTCGCCGGCCTGTTGACGGCCGCCGTGCTGGTGTTGGCCGGCTGCGGCAAGGGCGACGAAGGAGAGCCACCGGCCAATCCCGCCACGGAGGGGGCCTTCGTCCGTCCCCTGGGCGAGATATCCGCCCTCGACGCCAAGCTGTTCGAGGCGGCCGGCAAGGGCGACACCGATGCGGTGGAGGAAGCCATCGAAGAAGGTGCCGACCTCAATGCCGTCGACAAGCTCAAACGCACCCCCCTGTTCGGCGCCGCCTTCTACAACCGGGTCGGCACGGTACGCCTGCTCGCCGAGCGGGGTGCCGACGTCAATGCCAAGGACTTCAGCGGATTCGCCCCCCTCCATGCGGCCGTCGCGGCCGGCAGCCGGGAGGCCGTGGCTGCCCTCGTCGCCAAGGGTGCCGATGTCAATGATCGCGTCGTCGGCGGCCGTACGCCCCTGCACCTGGCTGCCGCCACCAACCAGCCGTTGATGGTCGAATTCCTGCTGGGCAACGGTGCCAGTCCCCAGATCAAGGACAATGAAGGCCACACCCCGGCCGCCCTGGCTTCCCTGAACGGCCACAAGGCGGTTCGCGACCAGATCAAGCACTGGATCGAGGCGCGCAAGGCCCCGAAGAAATAATGCCGGCCGGCGGCGCCGGTATCATGGCGCCCAAGCCGCCGTCGGCGGTTCCAACCCACTCTCCACCAAGGCAGCGATCCTATGGCCTCATCCCATGAAGACATCAGCATGGCCCTGTTCTGCGACTTCGAGAACGTCGCTCTCGGCGTGCGCGACGCGAAGTACGAGAAGTTCGACATCAAGCCGGTGCTGGAACGGCTGCTGCTCAAGGGCAGCATCGTCGTCAAGAAGGCCTACTGCGACTGGGACCGCTACAAGAGCTTCAAGGCCGGCATGCACGAGGCCAACTTCGAGCTGATCGAGATTCCCCATGTGCGCCAGTCGGGCAAGAACTCGGCGGACATCCGTCTCGTGGTGGACGCCCTCGACCTTTGCTACACCAAGTCCCACGTCAACACCTTCGTCATCATCAGCGGCGACTCGGACTTCTCGCCCCTCGTCTCCAAGCTGCGGGAGAACGCCAAGCAGGTCATCGGCGTCGGCGTCAAGCAATCCACCTCCGACCTGCTGATCGCCAACTGCGACGAGTTCATCTTCTACGACGATCTGGTGCGCGAAAGCCAGCGGGCTGCCGCCCGCCGCGACACGCGGGGCGCCCCGTCGGGTCCGCGCCGCTCCCCCGAGGAGGAAAAACGGCGCCGGGAAGAAATGGACGGGCGCCGCGCCCAGGCCATCGAAATGGCGGTGGAAACCTTCGACGCCCTTGTATCGGAGCGGGGCGACAGCGGCAAGATCTGGGCTTCCGTGCTGAAGGAGGCCATCAAGCGTCGCAAGCCGGACTTCAGCGAGTCCTATTACGGCTTCCGCGCCTTCGGCAACCTGCTGGAGGAAGCCCAAGCCCGGGGTCTGCTGGAATTCGGGCGCGACGAGAAGTCGGGAACCTACGTCTATCGCGGTACCAGTCGGCCCGTGTCCATGCCGGTACCGGCCGCGGTCGAGCCGCCGGCCGTCACCCCGGCCGTCGCGGCCGATGCGGTACCCGCCGAGGGAGTGAAGACCGACAGCGAGGGCGCACCGCGCCGGCGGGGACGCAGCACGCGCAAGGCGCCCGAGCGAAAGGCGGCGACCGCCGAGGCCCCGGCCTCCGACGCGCCGCCGGCGGCGGCGGAGCCCGCAGCCGCCGAGGAAGCGACGCCCAAGGCGGCACGCAAGCCCGCCAGCCGCCGTCCCCGCAAGAAGGCAGCGGAAGGCGGCTGAGCCCCCCGCGCAAGCCGCCCATGCGCCGGAAGGTTTCCCGTGCGGCAATGGCCATGTCCATCTCATGGTTGTCCTCCGCCTGCCGGATGGCATACAAAGGAAGGGCGATTGCCGATGCATGTAGCAGAGCCGATAGGCCAGCCCACCAAGGAGGATGTCATGGCAAAAGCCGCGTCCGTCACCATCGACCTTTCCGGGCTGCCTTGCCCGGCACCCCTGCTCGGCGCCAAGCGGGTTCTCGACGACCTGCTGCCGGGCCAGACCCTGCGCCTGGTTTCCGATTGTTCCGGTATCCATGACGACCTGTCGGCCTGGTGCCAGTTCACGGGCAATGTGCTGATGTCGGCAACCCAGCGCGCCGGCGGCAAGACGGCCTACCTGCTCTGCAAGGCCGGCGCGGAACGTACGACGCCGATTCCCCACGTCACCCTGGACATGCGCGGCGTCTCCTGCCCCGGGCCGGTTCTGGGGGCCAAGAAGCTGCTGCAGGGAATGAAGGGCGGGGAGGTGCTGTTGCTCACCACCGACTGCACGGCCGCCATCGACGAGGTCTATTCCTGGAGCCGGATGACCGACGTGGAATTCCTGCTCGCCCTGGAAATGGCCAGCGGCGTGCAGGAGTTCTATCTGCGGAAGCGGTAGCCCCGCCGGGCCTGCCGGCCCGGCGCCAGGGTCAGGCGAGGATTTCCTGCAATGCCGCCACCAGCGCCGCGCATTGCTCGTCGGTGCCGATGGTGATGCGCAGGAACTGCTCGATGCGGGGCTGGCGGAAATGGCGCACGATGATGCTGCGTTCCCGCAGGGCCTGCGCCAGTCCGCCGGCGTCCCGTTGCGGGTGGCGGGCGAAGATGAAGTTGGCGGCGGAGGGCAGCACATCGAAGCCGAGACCGGCCAGGTCGGCGGCGAGCTTCTCCCGGCTCGCCATGACGGCCCGGCGGGTCCGCTCGAAATGTTCCTCGTCCTCGATGGCCGCCGCCGCGCCGGCGATGGCGCAGCGGTCGAGGGGATAGGAATTGAAGCTGTCCTTGACGCGGGTGAGGGCCTCCACCAGGCTACGGTGGCCGACGGCAAAGCCGACGCGCAGGCCGGCCAGGGAGCGGGACTTGGAGAGGGTCTGCACCACCAGCAGGTTCGGATATTTCGCCATCAGCGGCACGGCCGACTCGGCGCCGAAATCCACATAGGCCTCGTCCACCACCACCACCGAATCCGGATTGGCCTGCAGCAAGCGCTCGATCTCGGCCCGGGGCAGGGCACGGCCCGTGGGGGCGTTCGGATTCGGGAAGATGATGCCGCCGTTGGGCTTCAGGTAGTCATCCACACGGATGGCGAAGTCGCCGTCGAGGGGCACGGTTTCGTAGCCGATGCCGTAGAGCCCGCAATACACCGGGTAGAAGCTGTAGCTGATGTCGGGGAACAGGATAGGCCGCTCGTGCTTGAGCAGGGCCAGGAAGACGTGGGCGAGCACCTCGTCGGAGCCGTTGCCGACGAAGACCTCCTGCGCCGTCACGCCGCAGCGTTTCGCGACGGCTTCCTTGAGGCGGTCGGCATTGGGGTCGGGGTAGAGCCGCAGGCCGTCGCCCACTTCGGCGCGCATGGCCTCCAGGGCCCGTGGCGAAGGACCGTAGGGGTTCTCGTTGGTGTTGAGCTTGACGAGATTCGCGAGCTTGGGCTGCTCGCCGGGGACATAGGGGGTAAGGCCGTGGACGACGGCGCTCCAGTATCGGCTCATGGGCATGCCTGGCGGGTGAGGATGCGGAACAGGTGGGCTTTCGCGGTGGGCCAACGCCAGCGCGGCGGGCGTTATGCCGAGGCCAAAATGGTATCATGGCCGCTCCATCCACCAGCCGCTCCACAACGATGCGCAGCGCCGAAGTACAACGCGACACGCTGGAGACGCAGATCCGCGTCCGGCTCGATCTCGACGGTTCCGGCAAGTCCTCGCTTGCCACGGGCGTCGGCTTCTTCGACCACATGCTCGACCAGATCGCCCGCCACGGGCTGATCGACCTCGACATCGAGGCGAAGGGCGACCTCCATATCGATGCGCACCACACGGTCGAGGACGTCGGCATCGCCTTCGGCCAGGCCCTGGCCAAGGCCCTCGGCGACAAGAAGGGTCTGCGCCGCTACGGCCATGCCTACGTGCCCCTCGACGAAGCCCTGTCGCGTGTGGTGGTGGATCTCTCCGGCCGTCCCGGTCTGGTGTTCGAAGTGCCCTTCACCCGCGCCACCGTCGGCGAGTTCGACGTGGACCTGGTGCGCGAGTTCTTCCAGGGCCTCGTCAATCACGCCGCCATCACGGTGCACATCGACGGCCTGCGCGGCGACAACAGCCACCACCAGGCGGAGACGGTGTTCAAGGCCTTCGCCCGCGCCCTGCGCATGGCGCTGGAGACCGATCCGCGCGCCAGCGGCGTGCCATCCACGAAGGGAACCCTGTAGGCCCGTCATGACCACCGTCGCCGTCGTCGACTATGGCATGGGCAACCTGCGCTCCGTGGCGAAAGCCATCGAGCACGTCGCCCCCGCCGCCCGCATCCTCGTCACCGCCGATCCCGCCGAAGTCGCGCGGGCGGACCGCGTCGTCGTGCCCGGTCAGGGCGCCATGCCCGACTGCATGGCCGAACTCGACGCCCGCGGCCTGCGGCCGGCGGTGATCGCCGCCGCGGCGGAAAAGCCTTTCCTCGGCATCTGCATCGGCCTGCAGATGCTCTTCGAACACAGCGAGGAGGGCGACGTGCCCGGCCTCGGCGTGCTGCCCGGCCGCGTGCGGCGCTTCCCGCCCGAGGTGGCCGCCCAAGGCCTCAAGGTGCCCCACATGGGCTGGAACGAAGTCGCCCAGGCGATGCCCCATCCGCTCTGGAACGGCATCGCCGACGGCACCCGTTTCTACTTCGTGCACAGCTACTATGTGGAGCCCGCGAGCCCCGAGGCCATCGCCGGCTCCACGGTCTATGGCATGCCCTTTACCAGTGCGGTGGCCCGCGCTAACATCTTCGCCGTTCAATTCCACCCCGAGAAGAGCGCCCAGGCAGGCTTGCGCCTGCTGGCGAACTTCATGGAATGGAAACCTTCCTGACCCAAGATTCCCCGGCCTTCGGCTGACTCTCGACATCCTCTTCCTATGCTGCTGATTCCTGCAATCGACCTCAAGGATGGGCATTGCGTGCGCCTGAAACAGGGCGCCATGGACGATGCCACCGTGTTCTCCGAAGAACCGGCCGCCATGGCCCGCCACTGGATCGCCCAGGGCGCACGCCGCCTGCATCTGGTGGACCTCAACGGCGCCTTCGCCGGCAAGCCGAAGAACGAACCCGCCATCAAGGCCATCCTCAAGGAAGTCGGCGACGAGATCCCCGTCCAGCTGGGCGGCGGCATCCGCGACCTCGACACCATCGAGCGCTGCCTCGACGACGGCATCAGCTACGTCATCATCGGCACGGCGGCGGTGAAGAACCCCGGCTTCCTCCACGACGCCTGCGGCGCCTTCCCCGGCCACATCATCGTCGGCCTCGACGCCAAGGAGGGCAAGGTCGCCGTGGACGGCTGGTCGAAGATGACCGGCCACGACGTCATCGACCTGGCCAAGAAGTTCGAGGACTACGGCGTCGAAGCCATCATCTACACCGACATCGGCCGCGACGGCATGATGAGCGGCGTCAATGTGGACGCCACCGTCAAGCTGGCCCAGGCCCTGCGCATCCCCGTCATCGCCAGCGGCGGCATCGCCAGCATCAAGGACGTCAAGGACCTCTGCGCGGTGCAGGACGAAGGCATCATGGGCGCCATCACCGGTCGCGCCATCTACGAAGGCAAACTCGACTTCCAGAAGGCCCAGGCCGAAGCCGACAAGCTCTCCGGCCGCTGACAGGCAACCTATGCTCGCCAAGCGCATCATCCCCTGCCTGGACGTGAGCGCCGGCCGCGTCGTCAAGGGCGTGAACTTCGTCTCCCTGCGCGATGCCGGCGACCCGGTGGAAATCGCCCGCCGCTACGACGAGCAGGGCGCCGACGAGATCACCTTCCTCGACATCACCGCCAGCTCCGACGACCGGGACATCATCCTCGACATCGTTTCCGCCTGCGCCGAACAGGTCTTCATCCCCCTCACCGTCGGCGGCGGCGTGCGCAAGGTGGAGGACGTGCGCCGCCTGCTCAACGCCGGCGCCGACAAGGTCAGCATGAACACGGCGGCGGTGAACAACCCGGACCTGGTGGCCGAGGCCTCCGGCAAGGTCGGCTCGCAATGCATCGTCGTCGCCATCGACGCCAAGCAGACCTCCCCCGGCAAGTGGGAGGTGTTCACCCACGGCGGACGCAAGAACGTGGGTCTCGACGCCATCGAGTGGGCCCGCAAGGTGGCCGCACTGGGCGCCGGCGAAATTCTGCTCACCAGCATGGACCGGGACGGTACCAAGAATGGTTTCGACCTGGCCCTGACGCGGGCGGTTTCCGAGGCGGTATCGATCCCCGTCATCGCCAGCGGCGGTGTCGGCAACCTGCAGCACCTGGCCGACGGCGTCACCGAGGGCAAGGCGGATGCGGTGCTCGCCGCCAGCATCTTCCACTACGGCGAATACACCGTGCGCCAGGCCAAGGAATACATGAAGGGTCGCGGCATCGAGGTCCGACTCTAATGGTAACGGGCAAGGCCAAGTGGCTCAACGAAGTGAAATGGGACGAGCAGGGCCTGGTGCCCGTCATCGCCCAGGATGCCGTGACCGGCGAAGTGCTGATGTTCGCCTGGATGAACCGGGAAGCCCTCGAAAAGACCGCCGCGACGGGCCAGGCCATCTACTGGTCGCGTTCGCGCCGCAAGCTCTGGCACAAGGGCGAGGAGTCCGGCCATTTCCAGAAGGTGCTGGAAATCCGCACCGACTGCGACAATGACGTCGTGCTGCTGAAGATCGAGCAGGTGGGCGGCATCGCCTGCCACACCGGGCGCCGCAGCTGCTTCTTCAACAAGCTTGAAAAGAACGGCTGGCAGGATGTGGAGCCGGTCCTGAAGGACCCCAAGGAGATATATAAATGATCGATCTCGAAGTCATCCATCGCGTGCAGCAGACCCTGGTGGACCGCAAGGGGGCCGCGCCGGACTCTTCCTATGTCGCCAGCCTCTACGCCAAGGGCACCGACGCCATCTGCAAGAAGGTGGCCGAGGAGGCCGCCGAGACGATCATGGCCGCCAAGGACGGCGACCGCCTGCACCTGGTGCGCGAGGTCTGCGACCTCTGGTTCCACAGCCTGGTGCTGATGACCCACTTCGACATCGGCGTGGACGACATCATGTGCGAGTTCCGGCGCCGGGAAGGCATCTCCGGCATCGACGAGAAGCGCTCGCGCACCCAGGGCTGAGCCATGAGCGACTGCATCTTCTGCAAGATCGTCCGCGGCGAGATTCCCTCGAAGAAGGTCTATGAAGACGAGGACATCTTCGCCTTCCACGACATCAACCCCATCGCGCCGGTGCACTTCATGATCGTGCCCAAGGTGCATGTGGCCTCCCTCTACGACGCCGGCCCGGACCACCAGGCGGTACTCGGCAAAATTCTCGCCAAGGCTGGCGAACTGGCTCGCGGCCAGGGCCTCGCCGACGGCTTCCGCACCATCATCAACACGGGGCGGATCGGCCATCAGGAGGTGTATCATCTTCACGTTCATATCCTCGGCGGGCCGGAACCCCTCGGCTCCATGCTGAAGAGGAAATAGGAGACAGGCATGGGTAGTTTCAGCATCTGGCACTGGTTGATCGTTCTGGTCATCGTCATGCTGGTGTTCGGCACCAAGAAGCTGCGCAACATCGGCCAGGACCTGGGCGGTGCGGTCAAGGGCTTCAAGGACGGCATCAAGGAAGGCACCGCCGACGGCAAGCCCGTCGATGCCCAGCCGGCGCAGCAGGTGGGTCACACCATCGAGGGCGAGGTCAAGGAAAAGTCTTCCAACTGACGCAGCGCCGTCGCACCATGAACGAGCGGGCATCCCCCGCTCGTTTCGTCTGAAAGGTCCCCCGTGTTCGATATCGGCTTCTCGGAACTGATCGTCATCGCCGTCGTGGCGCTGATCGTCATCGGCCCCGAACGCCTGCCGGGCGTCGCCCGTACCGTCGGCCACCTGCTCGGCCGCCTGCAGCGCTACGTGAACGACGTCAAGTCCGACATCAACCGGGAAATCCAGATCGAGGAACTGAAGAAGATGCAGTCCGACGTGGTGTCCCAGATGAAGGACATGGAACAGTCGGTGAATGCCCAGCTCGGTTCCGTGGAAACCTCCCTCAACGAATCCATCGCCGCCGGCATCGGCGAAAAGTCCGCCGCCGCAAGCACGGAAGGCGCCGCTCCCGCCGCCGCCGAAGCGCCGCCGGCCTTGGCCGCCGCGCCCGCCGACAAGCCGCAAGCCTGATGTCCGAAGCCCACGAAACCTTCATCTCCCACCTGATCGAGCTGCGCGACCGGCTGCTGAAGTCGCTCGGCGCCGTGCTGCTGGTCTTCCTCTGCCTGGTGCCCTGGGCCGGCTCCGTTTACGACCTGCTGGCCCAGCCGATGATCGCCACCCTGCCGGCCGGTACCAAGATGATCGCCACCGGCGTCATCACGCCCTTCATGGTGCCCATCAAGGTGACGTTGCTGGCGGCCTTCATCGTCGCCCTGCCGGTGGTGCTGTTCCAGGTCTGGGCCTTCGTCGCTCCGGGCCTCTACGCCCACGAGAAGAAGTTCGCCCTGCCCCTGGTGGTGGGTTCCACGCTGCTGTTCCTCGCCGGCATCGCCTTCTGCTACTTCTTCGTCTTCAACACGGTGTTCCGGTTCATCGCCGAGTTTGCCCCCCAGTCCATCACGCCGGCGCCGGACATCGAGCAATACCTGGCCTTCGTCATGACCATGTTCCTCGCCTTCGGCATCACCTTCGAGGTGCCGGTGGCCGTGGTTCTGCTGGTTCGCTTCGGCGTCGTCAGCATCGAGAAGCTCAAGGAGGCGCGGCCCTACGTCATCGTCGGCGCCTTCGTCATCGCCGCCGTGGTGACGCCGCCGGACGTGCTCTCCCAGCTGCTGCTGGCGATTCCCATGTGCCTGCTCTACGAACTGGGCCTGGTGCTGGCACGCTTCGCTGCGCGTCCGGCGCAGGAAGAAGCCAGGGACGGCGTCAGCGACTATGCGCCGCCCAGCGAGGCCGAGATGGAGCGGGAACTCGACAAGGCCGAGGCGGATTCGGGCAAGTCCGGGCAGTAGCGGCTGTTGTATTTGGCTGGGCAGTGGTTTCCACTTGTTCCGCCGACAGCCCTGCGATATATCAACGTTTGGAGCGCGAACGGGGCGGCGGGGTGCTCTGCTCCGCTCATGTCCCCCACCCTTGGCCTGCGGCCAAGGTCTCCTCCTCTACTTCGCTGCGCAGAGCACCCCACCACCCCGTCGTGAAGCGCCGTGCCGGTTTTTGCGTCCAGCATGCACGCAGATCGAGCCAAGGGTGGCGGGTAGGCGCCGCAGCGAGGTAAAGGAGGAGAGGCGGGCGCAGCTCGACTCGGGGGACACGAGCAGCGGCGGCTACCCGTCGCCCTTGGCGCTCCGCCATGTGAAGCACCCTACAGTCAGCCGACCGCTACTCGCGCGGCGGTTTAGGCCGTTTGCCGATGGTGCCGGTCAGCTCCAGCTCCTTGCCTTCGCGGCGTACCCTGAACTTCGCCGTCTGCCCCGGCGTCAGGGCGGCGATCACGTCCAGCATCACCTGGGCGTCCTTCACCGGCGTGCCTTCCACCGCCAGCAACACGTCGCCGGGGCGGATGCCGGCCTTGTCGGCGGGACTGCCGCGCATGATGCCGGCGATGAGGGCGCCGCGGGTGTCGGGCAGACGGAAGGACTCGGCCAGTTCCGGCGAAATCTCCTGCACCTCGACGCCGATCCAGCCGCGGGTGACGGAGCCGGTGCGGATGATCTGCTCCATGATGCTGCGGGCGAGGGACACGGGAATCGCGAAGCCGATGCCCATGGAGCCGCCGCTCTGGGAATAGATGGCGGTGTTGATGCCCACCAGCAGACCGTTGCTGTCCACCAGGGCGCCGCCGGAGTTGCCCGGGTTGATGGCGGCGTCGGTCTGGATGAAGTTCTCGAAGGTATTGATGCCCAGGTGGCTGCGGCCCAGGGCCGAGACGATGCCCGAAGTCACCGTCTGGCCGACGCCGAAGGGATTGCCGATGGCCAGCACGCCGTCGCCGACGCGCAGACTGTCGTTGGGGGCAAAGGTGATGGACGGCAGCTTGGCGTCGGTGTGGATCTTCAGCACGGCGAGATCCGATTCGGGATCGGTGCCGACGATCTTGGCCTTGAACTTGCGGCCGTCGTTGCTGGAGACCTCGATGTCGTCGGCGGCCTCGACCACGTGGTAGTTGGTCAGGATATAGCCGTCGGCGGACACCACCACGCCGCTGCCGAGTCCCGACTGGCGCTGGGTTTCGGCGCCGCCGAAACGGTCGCCGAAGAAATGGCGGAACAGGGGATCGTTGAGGAAGGGATGGCGTGCCTTGATTTCCTGGCTGGTGTAGATGTACACGACGGCCGGCACCGCCTTCTTCGCCGCCTCGGCGTAGGAAATGCCGCGGCGCGTCTCGGCGCTGGGTGCCGCCTCCTGGATGGCGACGACGCCGCCGCCGGCGAATTCCGACAGGCCGCGCCGGCCCAGCCACTCGGGCTTCATGGTCTGGACGACGAAGAGCACCGCCAGGCTGACGGTGACGGCTTGAGCGAAGATGAGCCAAAGACGTCGCATAATTCGTCTGCGGATTCCGGGGCGTGATGCCCGACCCGCGCTAGGTTTCGGACTGGAGGATTGCTCGATGGAAGGAAACGAACTGCGCGCCTATCTCGATGCGCTGCTGGACGCTGCGCGCTTCCGGGATTATTGCCCAAACGGCCTGCAAGTGGAAGGCCGCGCCGAGATTCGTCGCATCGTCTGCGGCGTCAGCGCCAGCCAGGCCCTCATCGATGCGGCGGCGGCGTCCGGCGCCGACGCCATCCTCGTGCACCACGGCTGGTTCTGGAAATCCGAGGACGGCCGCGTCACCGGCCACCGCCGCCGCCGCATGGCGGCGCTGCTGGCCCATGACATCAACCTGTTCGCCTACCACCTGCCCCTCGACGCCCATGCGGAATTCGGCAACAACGCCCAGCTGGCGCAGCGCCTGGGCTGGACGGTCACCGGCCGCTTCGCCGAGCAGGACATCGGCTTCCTCGGTACACCGGCGGCAGCCATCACGGCGGGCGCGCTGGCGGCCGGTATCGAGACCACCCTCGGCCGCAAGCCGCTGCTGGTGGGCGACGCCGGACGCCCGGTGGCGCGCGTCGCCTGGTGCAGCGGCGGCGCCCAGGGCTACTTCGAGCAGGCCCTGGCGGCCGGCGCCGACGTCTTCGTCAGCGGCGAGATTTCCGAAAACACCGTGCACCTGGCGCGGGAGACCGGCGTGCCCTACATCGCCGCCGGCCACCATGCCACCGAACGCTACGGCGTCATGGCCCTGGGCGCCCACCTCAAGGAGCGTTTCGGCCTGGACTGCGAATACATCGAGGTGGACAATCCCGTCTGACCGATCATCCCCCATTCAATCGACAGGAGTGGCAGCAATGCGAAAAGCAACAGCAGCAATGGCCGTCGGACTCGCCCTGACAGCGGCCGGCCCGGTGGCGGCCCAGGGCCCGCAGGCGCCCAAGGCACAGCAGGCGCAACAGGCGGTCCAGGCGCAGCCGGCCGCCAAGGGACAGCAGTCCTCCCGGGACCGGGTGGTCGTCCGCTTCAACGGCCAGGAAGTGCGCAGCGGCGCCATGCTGCAGCTGATCCAGGCCCAGAACGAGGAGTCGCGGCGCCAGCTCAAGGAGAAGCCAGAGGCCCTGCAGAACCTGCTGCGCAACGAGGCCTTGCGCAAGGCCACCCTCGCCAGCGCCCGCAAGGAGGGCTTCGACGGCAAGCCCGAGATCAAGTACATGATGGAGCGCATCGCCGAGCAGGCCCTGCTGGAGCGCTACCTGGACCAGAAGGCGGCTCCCGAGCCCGGCTATCCGGGCACCGCCGAAATCGAGGCGGCCTACCAGGCCAACCGGGCGAGCTTCCTCAAGCCGGCGCGGGCGCGCCTGGCCCAGATCCTGGTGCGCGTCGCCGCCGATGCACCCAAGGCCGAGGCCGACAAGGCCGAAGCCCGCGCGAAGGAAGCCGCGGCCAAGGCCGCCGCCGCGGGCGCCGACTTCGCCGCCCTCGCCAAGATCTATTCCGAAGACACGCCGAGCAACCAGAACGGCGGCGAAGTGGGCTGGCTCGACATGCCGGGCCTGATGGACGACGTGCGCGCCGCCATCGCCGGCCTGCCCGTCGGCGGCGTTTCCAAACCGGTCAAGACCCGCTACGGCTGGCAGATCGTCAAGGTGCTGGAGCGCGAGGAGGAGAGCGTGCGCCCTCTCGCCGAGGTCTCCCAGGCCCTGGCCAACGCCCTGCGGCGCAAGAAGGCCGAGGAGAACCGCCAGAAGTGGCTGTCCAACCTCCAGGCCGGCGGCGCCCCGACCATCGACGAGAAGGGCCTCGCCGAACTGCGCAAGAAGCTCGAATAGCCGGCGCCGGCGCCGCCGCGGCGTTTGACAAAGCACTGCGGCGAAATTACGATGGGTGAAACTATTTAACCAAATCGTAATTCCGGAGGCGCCATGAGCGAAAAGAGATTTGCCTCCCAGGCGGACCTGGAGGAGAAGAAGGTCACCTTCGAACGCCTCTCGGACAACGCCTGGGCCTACACCGCCGAGGGCGATCCCAACACCGGCGTGGTGATCGGCGACGACGCCGTCATGGTCATCGACGCCCAGGCGACGCCGGTCATGGCCCGGGACGTGATCCGCCGCATCCGCGAGGTGACCGACAAGCCCATCAAGTACGTGGTGATGTCCCACTACCACGCGGTGCGCGTCCTCGGCGCCTCGGCCTACGGCGCCGACCACATCATCGCCAGCCAGGACAGCTACGACCTCATCGTCGAGCGCGGCGAGGCCGACATGAAGAGCGAGATCGGCCGCTTCCCGCGCCTGTTCCGCGCCGTCGAGAGCATCCCCGGCCTCACCTGGCCGACCCTCACCTTCAAGGGCGAAATGACCCTCTGGCTCGGCAAGCTGGAAGTGAAGATCCTCCAGCTCGGCCGCGGCCACACCAAGGGCGACACCGTGGTCTGGCTGCCCCAACAGAAAATCCTGTTCTCCGGCGACCTGGTGGAGTACGACGCCACGCCCTACACGGGCGACGCCTACCTGACCGACTGGCCGCAAACCCTCGACAACATCGCCGCCCTCAAGCCCGAGCAGCTGGTGCCCGGCCGCGGCGCGGCCCTCAAGACGCCGGCCCAGGTACAGGCGGGACTCGCCGGCACCCGCGACTTCGTCACGTCGATGTTCGGCGCCGTCAAGCAGGGCGCCCAGGCCGGCCGCGACCTGCGGGCGGTCTATAAAGAAACCTACGCCGCCTTGAAGCCGAAGTTCGGCCACTGGGTCATCTTCGACCACTGCCTGCCCTTCGACGTGAGCCGCGCCTACGACGAAGCGACGCACTACCCGGACCCGCGCATCTGGACCGACCAGCGCGACCGGGAGATGTGGGAGGCGCTGGAAGGCTAGCGGAACCCCCAGCCCCAACAGAGAGACACGCCCCGCAGAGGGCGGCCACGGAGGAGACATCGGGATGCTGAAAACCTACCACTACCCGAAGTTCAAGTACGAGAGGCCCGCAGAGGCCGGCACCAACAGGCTCAAGCACGCCCGCGCCGTGGTGGTGGGCGCCGGCCCCGTGGGCATGGCGGCGGCCATCGACCTGGCGCAGCAGGGCGTGCCGGTGTTGCTGCTGGACGATGACGACACCGTCAGCATCGGCTCCCGCGGCGTCTGCTACGCCAAGCGGGCCCTGGAAATCCTCGACCGTCTCGGCGTCGGCGACGCGGTGGTGGACAAGGGCGTGTCCTGGAACGTGGGCCGCAGCTTCTTCCGCGACCGCGAGGTGTACAACTTCAACCTGGTGCCCGAGGCCGACCAGAAGCGGCCCGGCATGGTGAACCTCCAGCAGTACTACCTGGAGGAATTCCTCGTCGCGCGCTGCCGCGAGCTGCCCAACATCGAGATGCGCTGGAAGAACCGGGTGATCTCGGTGAACCCCGGCGACGAGGACGTGCGCCTCAAGGTGGAGACGCCCGACGGCTACTACGTGGCGGCGGCCGACTGGCTCGTGGTGGCCGACGGGGCGAAGAGCCCGATCCGCAAGATGCTCAACCTGGAGATCGACGGCAAGATCTTCATGGACCGCTTCCTCATCGCCGACGTGGTCATGAAGGCGGATTTCCCCGCCGAGCGCTGGTTCTGGTTCGACCCGCCCTTCCACCCCAACCAGTCGGCCCTGCTGCACAAGCAGGCCGACAACGTCTGGCGCATCGACTTCCAGCTCGGCTGGACCGCGGACCCGGAAGAGGAGAAGAAGCCCGAGAAGGTGATCCCGCGCATCCAGGCCATGCTCGGCGACGAACGGGAATTCGAGCTGGAATGGGTCAGCGTCTACACCTTCCAATGCCGGCGCATGGCCGCCTTCCGCCACGGCCGCGTGCTCTTCGTCGGCGACGCCGCCCACCAGGTCTCGCCCTTCGGCGCCCGCGGCGCCAACTCCGGCATCCAGGACACGGACAACCTGGCCTGGAAGCTCAAGCTGGTCATGGACGGCCGCGCTCCGGAAAGCCTGCTGGACAGCTACTCCGCCGAACGTACCTGCGCCGCCGACGAGAACCTCCTCAACTCCACGCGCTCTACCGACTTCATCACGCCCAAGAGCCGCGCCAGCCGGACCTTCCGCAACGCCGTGCTGGGCATGGCCGGCAAGCACGCCTTCGCCCGCGTGCTGGTGAATTCGGGCCGCCTGTCGGTACCGGCCTGCCTGGCCGAGTCGCCGCTGAATACGCCGGACGCCGAAGCGTTCGCCGGCCGCATGGCGCCCGGCATGCCCATGGACGACGCCCCCATCAGCATCGGCGGCCGTCCCGGCTGGCTGCTGGACCGGGTGGGCGGCCAATTCACCCTGCTGCGCTTCGCCGACGACGCAGCCGGCGACACCTACGCGGAACTCGCCGACGACCCCATCCCCGTGCGCACCCTGACCCTGACGCCCGCCGCCGACCCCAAGGGCGTCGCCGCCCACCGCTACGACGCCCGTCCCGGCACCGCCTACCTGATCCGTCCCGACCAGCACGTGGCCGCCCGCTGGCGTGCGCCCACGGTCGCCGCCGTGCGCGCCGCCGTTGCCCGCGCCACGTGCAATGCCTGAGGAGACCGCCATGCCCCTCAACCTCGCCCCCAACTTCCACGCCGCCGGCAAGCGCTACCTCAACGCCTACTCGCCGGGCGACGACTTCTACGAAATGCTCCTCGACGCCCATCGGGACCTCTCCGACGAGCAGAGCGAACTCATGAACGCCCGCCTGATCCTGCTGCTCGCCAACCACATCGGCGACCTGGACGTGCTGCGGGAAGCCCTCGCCGCCGCCCGCGAGGACGTCTGAGACAAGGAGAGAACCATGGCCGTCCAGCGCATCCACCACGTCGCCTACCGCTGCATCGACGCCAAGCAGACCGTCGAGTGGTACGGCAAATACCTGGGCATGAACTTCGTCCTCGCCATCGCCGAGGACCGGGTGCCCTCCACCAAAGAGCCCGACCCCTACATGCACGTGTTCCTCGACGCCGGCCAGGGCAACATCCTCGCCTTCTTCGAACTGCCGACCCGGCCGCCCCTGGGGCGCGACCCCAACACGCCGGCCTGGGTCCAGCACCTGGCCCTGGAGCTGGCGACCCTGGAGGAGCTGCTGGCCGTGAAGGCGCGCCTGGAGGCCGACGGCATCGAGGTGGTCGGTCCCACCGACCACGCCATCTTCCAGTCGATATACTTCTTCGACCCCAACGGCCATCGCCTGGAACTGGCGGTCAACACGGGAACCCCGGACATGATGGACAAGCTCGACACCGTGAAGTGGGACATGCTCGACGACTGGGCCCGCACCAAGCGGGCACCCACCCACGCCCGCTGGATGCACGACGGCAGCTACGCCAAGGAGAAGCAAGCGTGAAACTCGCCAGCCTCAAACACGGCGGACGCGACGGCACGCTGGTCGTCGTCAGCCGCGACCTGAGCCGCTGCCAGACCGTCGGCGGCGTGGCGCCCACGCTGCAGCAGGCCCTCGACGCCTGGGACACGGTGGCCCCCGAACTGGAGCTGGTGTACGACATGCTCAACCACGGCCACGCCCGCCACGCCATCCCCTTCGAGCCGAAGCACTGCCACTCGCCCCTGCCCCGCGCCTACCAGTGGGCCGACGGCTCCGCCTACGTGAACCATGTGGAACTGGTGCGCCAGGCCCGCGGCGCCGCCATGCCGCCCGAGTTCTGGACCGATCCCCTCATGTACCAGGGGGGCTCCGATTCCTTCATCGGCCCCTGCGACCCCATCCTCGCCGCCAGCGAGGACTGGGGCATCGACTTCGAGGCCGAGGTGGCGGTGGTCACCGGAGACGTCCCCATGGGTGCCGCGCCGGCGGCCTGCGAACAGCACATCCGCCTGCTGATGCTGGTGAACGACGTGAGCCTGCGCAACCTGATTCCCGCCGAGCTGGCCAAGGGCTTCGGCTTCTTCCAGTCCAAGCCGGCCACGGCCTTCTCGCCCGTGGCCGTGACGCCCGACGAGCTGGGGGCCGCCTGGCGCGACGGCAAGCTGCACCTGCCCATCGTCGTGCACCACAACGGCGCCCTGTTCGGCCGGCCCAATGCGGGCATCGACATGACCTTCAGCTTCCCGCAACTCATGGCCCATGCGGCGAAGACGCGGGAACTGGAGGCCGGCTCCATCATCGGTTCCGGCACCGTGTCCAACACGGACCGCAGCACCGGCTCCGGCTGCATCGCCGAAAAGCGCTGCCTGGAAACCCTCGCCGATGGCCAGCCGGCCACGCCCTTCATGGGCTTCGGCGACCGGGTGCGCATCGAAATGTTCGACGCCGCCGGCAACAGCATCTTCGGCGCCATCGACCAGGCGGTGGCCGCCGCGGGCGGCGGCGTTCCCGGTTAAACTCGGCGCTCCTATCCTGCCGCCGGGCTTCCCCGGCCGTGTTCCTGGAGTTTGCATGCAGCCCGCGTTTTCCATCGTCAAGACCCTCGTCCCCATCGCCGGCAGCGACCAGGGCTTTCCCGTGCGCCGCATCTTCTGCGTCGCCCGCAACTACGCCGAGCACGCCAAGGAGATGGGCGGCACCGGCCGCGAGGCGCCCTTCTTCTTCACCAAGCCCGCCGACGCCGTGTTGCCGGCACCCATCGGCGGCGAAGGCGCCATGAGCTATCCGCCCAAGACGGCCGACCTGCACCACGAGATCGAACTCGTCGTCGCCCTCGGTCTCGGCGGGCGCAACATCGCGGCGGAGGACGCGGGCCGCCACATCTACGGTTACGCCGTCGGCCTGGACATGACGCGGCGCGACCTCCAGGCCGAGCTCAAGAAGCTGGGCCGCCCCTGGGACGTGGCCAAGGGCTTCGACCAGTCCGCCCCCATCGGCCCCATCCACCGGGCCACCGCCGTCGGCCCCCTGGAGCGGGGCGCCATCCGCCTCGAAGTGAACGGCGTCGAGCGCCAGCGCGGCGACCTGGCCGACATGATCTGGTCCGTGCCCGAGATCGTCGCCATCCTCTCCGAGTACTTCGAACTCCAGGCCGGCGACCTGCTGTTCACCGGCACGCCGGCCGGCGTCGGCCCCGTCCAGCGCGGCGACCGCCTGGTCGGCAGCGTGGACGGCATCGGCCAACTGTCCGTCCGCATCGTCTAGGAGGTCGCCGCCGTGCTCCGGCTCTACAGCTACTTCCGCAGCTCGGCCAGCTACCGGGTGCGCATCGCCCTGAACCTCAAGGGCCTGGCGTACGAGACGGTGCCCGTCCATCTGGTGCGGGACGGCGGCCGTCAGCATGGGCCGGAATTCCGCGCCCTCAATCCGGCCGGCCAGGTGCCCGTGCTCGACGACCACGGCCAGGTGTTCACCCAGTCCCTCGCCATCGTCGAGTACCTGGAGGAAACCCACCCCGAGCCGCCCCTGCTGCCCCGGGACGCCGCCGGCCGCGCCCGCGTGCGCGCCATCGCCCAGAGCATCGCCTGCGACATCCACCCCCTCAACAACCTGCGGGTGCTCCAGTACCTGAGCCGGAACCTGCATGTGGACGAAGCCGCCAAGACCGCCTGGTACCGCTACTGGACGGAGCAGGGGCTCGCCGCCGTCGAGGCCCTGCTGGCCGCCGACCTGCGCACGGGCACCTTCTGCCACGGCGACAGCCCGACCATGGCCGACCTCTGCCTGGTGCCCCAGGTGTTCAACGCCCGTCGCTTCGACTGCCATCTCGACCAGCTGCCGACCGTGATGCGCATCAACGAAGCCTGCCTCAACCTGCCCGCCTTCGCCGCCGCGGCACCGAGCCGCCAGCCCGATGCCGAATGAGGCGCGGCTGCCGGCGCTCCTCGGTGCCGTCGTCGCCGCCGCCCTGGTCGTCTCCGGCCTCCATCCCCACGACCGCCCCACCTGGCTGCTGGAAACCCTGCCGGCCATGATCGTCCTGGCGGTGCTGGCCGCCACCTTCCGCCGCTTTCCGCTGACGCCGCTGCTCTATGTCCTGATTGCCCTGCACGCCCTGGTGCTGATCTACGGCGGCGCCTACACCTATGCCCTCACGCCCTTCGGCGACTGGCTGCGGGAGACCTTCGCCCTGACGCGCAACCCCTACGACCGCCTCGGCCACTTCATGCAGGGCTTCGTGCCGGCCATGGCGGCGCGGGAAATCCTCCTGCGTCACCGCGTGGTGAACGGTCCGCGCTGGCGCGCCTTCCTCATCGTCTGCGTCTGCCTCGCCATCTCGGCCTGCTACGAATTCCTCGAATGGTGGACGGCGCTCGCCATCGGCGCCGATGCCGACGCCTTCCTCGCCACCCAGGGCGACCCCTGGGACACCCAGTGGGACATGGCGCTGGCGGGCGTCGGCGCTTGCGGCGCCCTGATCCTGTTGGGTAGAATGCACGACCGCCAGCTGGCCCGGTTCGAGCATTCGCCATGAAACGCAGCCTTCTCCTCCTGCTCCTCGCCGCCTTTTCCTGCGCCGCCCGCGCCGAGGAAGTCGTCCTCAAGGTGCACCACTTCCTGCCGCCCGGCTCCACCATCCAGGCCAAGCTGCTGGTGCCCTGGTGCGAGCGTCTGGCGAAGGAATCGGCCGGCCGCCTCAAGTGCCAGATCTTCCCGGCCATGCAGCTCGGCGGCGCGCCGCCCCAGCTCTTCGACCAGGCCAAGGACGGCGTCGCCGACATCAGCTGGACCCTGCTGGGCTACTCGGCCGGCCGCTTCCCGATGATCGAGGTCTTCGAGCTGCCCTTCATGATCCGCGACGCGGAAAGCGCGAGCCGCGCCGTCTGGGACTACGCCCAGGCCCACGCCCAGGCCGAGTTCAAGGACGTGAAGCCCCTGGCCTTCCATACCCACGAGCCGGGCTACTTCTTCCTCAACAAGCGGCCGGTAGTGCGGATGGCCGACCTGCGGGGCCTCAAGGTCCGGGCGCCTACGCGCATCGCCAACAAGACCCTGGCCGCCCTCGGCGCCACGCCCCTGGGCATGCCCGTGCCCCAGGTGGCGGAATCCCTCGCCAAGGGCGTCATCGACGGCGCCCTGCTGCCCTACGAAGTGGTGCCGGCCCTGAAGATCCAGGAAGCGACCCGCTACGCTTCCGAAACCGATGCCGCCATGCCGGCCCTCTACACCTCGGTGTTCATGATCGCCATGAACAAGGCCAAGTACGAGTCCCTGCCGCCGGACCTGAAGAAGGTCGTGGACGCCAACAGCGGCATCGAACTCTCGGCCTGGGGCGGACGCATCTACGACGAGGCGAAGGCCGCCGGCCGCAAGGCCGTGGCCGACCACGGCAACGCCATCAACGTGATCCCCGCCGCCGAACTGGAGCGCTGGAAGAAGGCGACGGACCGCATCGACGACCAATGGGTCGTCGAAGTCGGCAAGAAGGGCCACGACGGCGCGAAGCTGCTGGCCGCGGCGAAGGGCCTGATCGCCAAGCACGCCCGCAAATGAACGGGCCTGCCGCCGCCGGCGGCGCCGTCGGCCGCGCGCTGGACCTGGCCTGCCGCGCCTGCGCCGTCCTCGGCGGCCTGCTGCTGGCGGGCCTCGCCCTCGCGGTGGTCGGCAGCATCGCCGGCCGCGCCTGCTGCGACGCGCCCGTACCCGGCGACTACGAGCTGGCCCAGATCGCCGTCGCCGTCGCCGTGTCCCTCTGCCTGCCCTGGTGCCAGCTCCATCGCGGCCACATCGCCGTGGACTTCTTCACCACCCGGCTGGCGCCGCGCCGGCAGATCCGCCTCGATGCCCTCGGCGCGCTGATCCTCGCCCTGGTGTGCGGGCTGCTGGCCTGGCGCACCGGCGTCGGCGCGGCGGACATGTTCGCCGCCGGCGAGACCACCATGATCCTCGGCTTTCCCCTCTGGCTCGGCTACGCGGCGGCGGTGCCGGGACTGGCGCTGGCCGGCGTCGCCGCCCTGTACGGGGCCGCCCACGACTGGCGCCGGAGTTACCGGTGGCCGTGACCGTCGCCCTCTCGGTGTTCGGCGCCATGCTGGCGCTGATGGCCCTGCGGGTGCCCATCGCCGCCGCCATGTTCGTGCCCGGCGCCGTCGGCTACTGGCTGCTGGCCGGGGAGGCGCCCCTGCTGGCCCATCTCAAGGGCGCCGTGTGGGCGCGCTTCTCCAATTACGACCTGACGGTGATTCCCCTGTTTCTGCTCATGGGCCAGTTCGCCAGCCAGGGCGGCCTGTCGCGGGACCTGTTCCGCGCCGCCAACGCTGTGGTGGGCCGCCTGCGCGGCGGCATGGCCATGGCCGCCGTGCTGGCCTGCGCGGCCTTCGGCGCCATTTGCGGCTCCTCGGTGGCCACCGCCGCCACCATCGGCCAGGTGGCTCTGCCGGAGATGCGCCGCGCCGGCTATTCGGGCCGGCTCGCCACGGCGACGCTGGCGGCCGGCGGCACCCTGGGCATCCTGATCCCGCCCTCGGTGGTGCTGGTGATCTACGCGATCCTGGCCGAGCAGAGCGTCGGCAAGCTTTTCGCCGCCGCGCTGGTGCCGGGCTTCATTGCGGCCGTCGGCTACGTCGTCGCCATTGCCGTGCAGGTGCGCCGGCATCCCGAGCTGGCGCCGCCGCCGGCCCCCGAGCCCGGCAGCCACTGGCGAGAGCTGGCCGCCGTGTGGCCCGTGCTGGCGATCTTCGTCGTCGTCTTCGGCGGCATCTACGGCGGGCTGTTCACCCCCACCGAGGGCGCGGCCGTCGGCGCTGCCGCGACCCTGGTCATGGCCCTGGCGCGGGGGGAACTGGGCGTCGCGACCCTGGGCCGCTGCTTCCTCGGCACCGCCGAAACCACGGCCATGGTGTTCCTGATCTTCATCGGCGCCGACATGCTCAACGCGACCCTCGCCCTTTCCCAGGTGCCGGCCCAGGTGGCCCAGGCGGTGGCGACGCTGGACGTGCCGCCCCTGCTGGTGGTGGCGGCGATCCTCGTCTTCTACATCCTGCTCGGCGCCGTGATGGACGAGCTGGCGATGATCGTACTGACCATCCCGGTGCTCTTCCCCGCCGTTATGGGACTGGACCTCTGGGGCCTGGCCGCCGCCGACAAAGCGATCTGGTTCGGCATCCTGGTGCTGATGGTCGTCGAGGTGGGCCTCATCGCGCCGCCGGTGGGGCTGAACGTCTACGTCATCCACGGCCTGGCGCGGGATGTGCCGATGGCGGAGACCTATCGTGGCGTGATGCCGTTTCTTGTCTCGGATGCCTTCCGGATTCTGCTGCTGCTGATGTTTCCTTCCGTCAGCCTGTTTCTGGTGCGGTGGATGGGGTAGGTTGGATTTCGCTGCGGAGCGCGATGGGGCGGGGTGGTCCCGGACTCGTTAGCGACTGAGAAGCGTCGAATGCCTCGCCCGGGACCACCCCGCCCCATCGCTTTGGGCATGGGTGCGTGGGTGGGCTAAACCCCCGGGTCGTGGTGCTCGCCGTTGTCATTCTGTGGGAGTGATGGCAGGATGCGGACTATCCCGGATTCATAGTTGTAGCGAACGGATCGGACGCCGCCTGTGGCGGCGACTTTTAGGTGCCACTAAAATTTCGCAACGTGTTGATCGACATCGAATCCATTCCCGCGCCGCCGTTTTATTCGTCTCGAATGACGGGAAGCTTTCCGTCAAATTTTAGGCGGCAGACTTTACGTTATGCATCGAAGACGGTGCTCAGCTAAACTCGGAGGCAAGCGATGGATACCGACTTTCTCAAAATCTTTGTCCACCTCACAGCAGCACTCCTGGCTGGAGGAATTATTGGGCTTGAGAGAAGCTTTCACGGTCGGCCGGCAGGTTTTCGCACTCATACGCTTGTGTGTCTTGCTTCCAGCCTGCTAATGCTGGTCACGCTCTATCAGTGGCAGTGGCTGCCGGGCGTTCCACTCGACACTGTACGAACGGACCCAACGCGCATGGCCCAGGGGATCATGACCGGTATCGGCTTTCTGGGCGCGGGCGTGATTTTCAAGGAAGGGCTTTCGGTTCGCGGCTTAACAACGGCTGCCTCGATTTGGATTACCGCAGCCATCGGAATTTTGCTTGGCATTGGGTTCTATGCACCAGCCGTCCTTGCTACAGCTTTTACCATCGGAACTCTTTCGTTCTTCCGCTGGATCGAAGCGAAACTACCATCCCATTACTATGCCCATCACTTCGTTCGCTTTGATCGAAGTAACGTCATGCCAGAACCCGAGCTAAGAGCGTTCTTGGAGCAAAACGGCTTCACGGTTGCCAACATGAGCTACCGGGTTTCAGATGATCGACTTTCGTTTGAGTACCGAATGGTCATTCGCACCATCAACCCGGAAAACCTCTCGGCGCTTGCTGTTTCTCTGCGCCAACTGGAGACCGTTCGTGCCTTCCGCATTTCGCCAACGGGTGATTGATAGAGCAGCGGTGGCATCGATGCATAACCTTTCGGTCAACACGGACGCTGCGCGATAAAGCCGCGCAGCGCCGGTTACCTCCACGTTGGGGGCCTTCAATATGGAATCCTCAATTCGTTGGGCTATCCACTACAAGGTGAGGAAATGATGAAAGCCTTTTTTGTTACTGTCCTTTTTCTTAGCACTTTTGTATCGCCATGCTCATGGGCGTTTACGCCAGATTTGATTAGGGGCTGTACAGCAATTGCCGAGGAACGCAAAAGTACATTGGGCGAGGATGCGGTTCACGCAGCATATTGCCTTGGTGTTCTTGACGGGATAATGACCGCAACATTTCAGCGCCAGAAGCCAGTGCCGTTGCCTTACCCGTGTTTCGATAAGGAGTCAATTATGCCGAGCGAAGTTGCTCGACAAGTGCTATCCGTCCTCCGGGCAAAACCTGAACTCATTGAATTGGCACGTCGTAGCGCAGGCGACAGAGGCGCGATGGTTACCTATCTTGCCCTAGCAGTCTCTTATCAATGCAGCTCATCGACTAATGGCTCAAAGAAATAAAACACAACTAATGGGCATCCAGTAAGGGACGGAGTGTCAATTTATGGAAACAACAGTTCTCGCTGCCGAGATTGCAAAGAAGGTTGTGGCCGACACTTCATTTTGGGTGGCTGTGGTGGGGCTTGCAGGGGTTGCAATTGGTGCTGTCGTTACCGTCGTTGGCAATATCGCTCTCCACAAAATCCAAGATGGGCCACGACAGAAGCTAGACGATAGTCGCAAAGTACTACTAAAGGCAATGCTCAACGACTCCCGCTTTCCACAGCGCTGGAGAAAGCTGTCCACGCTCAGCAGGGTTATTGGAGCTGATGACGAAACAACCAAAAGGCTGTTGTTCGAAGTTGGCGCACGTGGCTCTGAAATAGACGATGACATGTGGGGGTTGCTTGAGCATCATCCATTCAACAGTAGCGATGAATAGGCCCCCAACCCGGCAGTCCACACGGACGCTGCGCGATAAAGCCGCGCAGCGCCGGTGACTTCTACGTTGGGCCGCTTCATCCACTGAGCATGCCGACCCGCATTTCTACTAAGTGCAGCAGTACCGAACTCATCCTGGAGGAAACATGATCCCGAAATTTGGCGAATACCACGAAGGCTATGGCGCAGAACTCCAGTGTCCGTCTTGTGGCTTCAATTACCTTCACCACGACCGGGTGGAAGTCTTCGAGTGCGGAGAAGATGCAACCCACGGAGTGCACGTCGCCGTTGCAGACGGCAAGGCTACCTTTGATACCTCGCTTGAGGGCAACCCTAGCGCTCGTCGCCACGGACTGAAGGTTTTCTTCTGGTGCGAAGGCTGCGACGCAAAGCCCGTGCTGTCTGTCAGCCAACACAAGGGAAACACCTACGTTGATTTCGAGTAGCGGCCCAACCCATCATTGCACCGGACCTGCGCGAAAAGCCGCGCAGGCCGCTCAATTCAAACGTTGAAGCTGTAGGAAAACTCAAATTCGCAAACTGCCGATCAACGACAAGGAAAATATTCGCGCCAGAATCGATCAGGTTGAGCGATCGCAGTTCCGGGAAGGGTCAAGCGACCCCGGGAATTTGCTCCGTCTGATCCCTCACCGAGTTTTTCTACAGCTTCGTTAGAGGACTCAATGAAACTCATCCACTTTGGCTGGTTGCTTCTACTCTGTGCAACCGCGTTGCCCACATCTGCTGCTGCGCCTGTGATTCCCGGCTGGTACTCCTTGGCCTTGAACGCCCACTCCATCAGCACAGTTCTCACTCTGTGTAGAGACCGCTTTCCGCAATACGCAGCGGCAAATGACATCGCCTATAAGGACTCAATCTTCTCCGCTGTTGACCATGAAAGGCTCTTTCGATTCTTGGTTCCCAAAGAACAGAGAAGAGATGTTCCACAGTTAGTGGAAGAATCGAAGAAGGTTGCGATCAACGGCTTTATGAGCGGTTCTCCAGATAAGCAGGAAGGTGTGTGCCGAGATCTCAGCCAGAACATAGGGAAGGTAACAGATGAGCTCAGCGGTCAATTAAGGCTAGGTAACTAAGAATCTCTGTGCTCGATTATGAAGTCCTCTAACCCTGCGCTCGACCTCGCTCCCTTCGGTCGCTGGACGCTGCGCGATAAAGCCGCACAGCGTCCGGTGACCTCCACGTTGAAGCTGTAGAAAAACCTCTTTTCCGCCCGTCTCTGGCACAAAAAAAGGCGCGAATTCCTCCGCGCCATTTTCATTTCCGTCGATACTTCATGGGTGGTGACAAAAGGCACACAGCCGCGTAGACTGCCCCCATGAAGCCGTTTCGCTGGAGCCCGGAGAAGAACGAGACCGTCAAAGCAGAGCGGGGGATTTCGTTTGAGAGCATTGTTGTCTCAATCGAGGCCGGTGGTTTGCTGGACATCCTGGCTCATCCAAACCAGGCGAAGTACCCCAGGCAACGCGTTCTTGTCGTCTCGTGCGACAACTACGCCTACTTGGTGCCGTTTGTCGAAGAGGATGACTATTTCTTCCTCAAGACTGTAATCCCGAGCCGCAAGGCAACGCGGGACTATTTGAATCAAGGTGAAGCAGATGCCGAAGATTGATGCCTACGAAAGTGAAGTCCTCGCCGCCTTTGATAATGGCCGGTTGAAATCCGTTGCCACCAAGGCCGAGCTGGCGAAATTCAAGGCAGCCGCACGCGCTACGGCCATTAAGGACCGCCGGGTCAACATCCGCTTGTCCTCCGGCGATTTGAGCGACATTCAAGTCAGGGCGCTTGAAGAAGGTGTGCCGTACCAAACGCTCATCGCCAGCGTTCTTCACAAGTATGTTACGGGTCGTCTGGCGGAGCCGCGCGCTGCCAAGCGACCAAGTCGCCCCGCAACCAAGCGTCGCGCTACGTCTGGTAGTTGAGGGCTCACCGGTTCTGGCCGTTGCCCATCAGAGCTGCCGTCCTGGCTATTGGTGAAAGCGGCAGCCGTAGCGCTGGTATCCAACCCGCCGTTCCACCGGAAGTCAATCGGTGCAGGCGGTGAACGCAATCGATCGCACCCATGCCCGCCTCCCATATCGATCACCTCGCCATCACCGCGCCAACCCTTGAGGTCGGTGTCGCCTATGTCCGCGACGTTCTCGGCGTGGAGCCGGGGCCGGGCGGCGAGCATCTGCGCATGGGGACCCACAACCGGTTGCTGCGGCTCGGGGATGCCCTTTACCTGGAGGTGATCGCGCCGAATCCGGCGGCACCTGCGCCGGGACGGCCGCGCTGGTTCGGGCTCGATGCGCTGGCGGCAGATGCGCTGCCGCGGCTGGGGTCCTGGGTGCTGCGCACGGATGACATCGGCGCCGCGACGGCGGCGGCGACCGAGGCGCTGGGGGTGGTGGAGCCCATGTCCCGGGGCGCTTTCGAATGGCTCATCACGATCCCGTCCGACGGCCTGCAACCCCTCGGGGGCGTGGCGCCGGCCCTGATCGAGTGGCGCGCCGGCGGGCATCCGGCGGCGCGGCTGCCTGACTGCGGTCTGGCGCTGGAGATGCTGGAGATATTCCATCCCGATCCGCTGCGGGTGGAACGTCTGCTGGCTTCCATAAGCTTCGCGGGGCCGGCGGTCGTGCATGCGTTACCTGCTGACGAAGTGCCCTATCTTGCGGCGCGGATTGCCACGCCCGGCGGCTTGCGGAGGCTTTGCGGCCGGCCAGCCGGCTGACCGGCGGCACGGATCGATCAGGTCGGCGCGTCGCCGGCCGCGGCCACGGTGAAGCGGAAGGTGGCGCCGTGGTCGGGCACCGCCTCGGCCCAGATGCGCCCGCCGTGGCGGCCGATGATGCGGTTGACGATGGCGAGTCCGGCGCCGGTGCCGGGGAAGTCCTCGCTGCGGTGCAGGCGCTGGAAGACGCCGAACAGCCGCTGGGCGTAGGCCATGTCGAAGCCGGCGCCGTTGTCGCGCACGAAGAATACGGTGCGGCCGTCGCCGCCCATTTCCCAGCCCGCTTCCACCACCGGCGCTTCGCGCTTGGAGGAGAACTTGAGGGCGTTGCCGATCAGGTTGGTCCACACGAGGCGCAGCATGCTGGCGTCGCCGCGGATTGTCGGCATCTCGCCAATCGCGACGCGGGCGGCCGGGTACTCGGGCGCCAGTTCCTCGGCCACTTCCCGCGCCAGGGCGGCCATGTCCACGGCGACATGGTTCATCTCGCTGCGGCCGATACGGGAAAAGGCGAGGATGTCGTCGATGAGGGTGGCCATCTTCTCGGCATTCACGCGGATGCGGCCGAGCATGGTCTTGGCTTCGGGACCCAGGTGGCTGCCGGGATCGTCGGCCACCAGGTGGGCGAAGCCGTTGAGGGCCCGCAGGGGCGCCCGCAGGTCGTGGGAGACCGAGTAGGAGAAGGCTTCGAGTTCGTGGTTGGCCTGTTCCAGTTCCGCCGTGCGCTCCTGGACGCGGCTTTCCAGGTCGCGGGCCAGGGTGCGTATCTGGTCTTCGGCGAGATGCCGTCCGGTGATGTCCTCCAGGATGCCGGCGACGCGGTAGGCGCGGCCGTCGGCGTCCCGCAGTTCGTAGGCGCGGGCATGGACCCAGCGCTGGGTGCCGTCGGGCCGGCGCACGCGGAAAGTGTCTTCGTAGAAGCCCTTGTCGCGTCCCCGGGCGACGACGTCCAGCACGCGGGGGCGGTCCTCCTCGACGACGCCGGCGAGCCATGAGGCCGGGTCGGCCAGCAGGCTTTCCGCGCTGCGGCCCCAGATGCAGGCGTAGGCGGGACTGACGTAGAAGAAGCGGCTGTAGTCGGGGGCGGCGAGATAGAAGATCTGGTCGATGTGCTCGGCCATCTCGCGGAAGCGCATCTCGCTTTCGGCGAGCCGCGCCTCCGATTCCTGCAGGGCCTTGAGCTGGCGCGAGAGACGGCCCACCAGCACGTAGGCGAGGACGGCCATGACGGCGACAAAGGCGCCGCCCTTGTAGGTCTGGTAGGTGGTGAGGGTGGCGGGATCGCTCACCAGCAGGGCCAGCATGCGGTCGCTGAGCACGATCCACAGACCGCCGAAGATGAGGTAGATGCCGGCGGCGACGAGGGCTGGGACGTCCGGCTTGGGCAGTTTCATGGCGGTCCGCGTTTGAGGCGGGAAGCGAACTTCTGCCGCAGCTTTGCCGCCTTGGGGGCGACGACGGCCTGGCAGTAGGCTTGGGCCGGATTGCGGGCCAGATAGTCCTGGTGATACTCCTCGGCGGGCCAGAAGCGCGGCGCCGGCAGGACTTCGGTGACGATGGGCGCGGGCCAGACGCGGGCGGCGTCGAGTTCCGCGATCAGGGCGCGGGCGGTGCGCTCCTGCTCGGCGTCGTGGGTGAAGATGACCGAACGGTACTGGGTGCCCACGTCGTTGCCCTGGCGGTTGGGCGTGGTCGGGTCGTGGATGGCGAAGAAGGCTTCCAGCAGGGTGCGGTAATCGATGACCGCCGGATCGAAACGGATTTCCACCACCTCGGCGTGACCGGTGTCGCCGTCGCAGACGCTGCGATAGTCGGGCTTCTCCACGTGGCCGCCGGCATAGCCCGAAACCACGGAGGCGACGCCGTCGAGCTGGCGCAGGGCCGCCTCCAGGCACCAGAAGCAGCCGCCGCCGAGGGTGGCGGTCGCGGTCACGAAATCTTCAGCCGGCCGTTGCCGGGCCTGAGCTTGGGCAGGGTGACGGCGAGCACGCCGTCGGTGTATTTCGCCGTCGCCCGGTCCCCGTCCACGGGGCAGGGCAGGGCGAAGACGCGCTCGAAGCGGCCGTAGCTGCGCTCCATGAGGGTGAAGCTGCCGTGGCTGGACTTGCGCGCGAAGCGCTTTTCGCCGCGCACGGCGAGGACGTCGCCATGCACGTCCAGTTCCAGGTCCTTCTTGTCCATGCCGGGCAGCTCGATGCGCACGTGGACGCTGGCCTCGTCCTGTTCGATCTCGGCGGCGACGATGCCCCAGGTGGGCGTGTGGCGCAGCCATTCGGCGCCGGCGTCCTGCAGGCTGTCGTGGCTGCGGGTGTAGCGGGTGAGGGCGTCCTTGGAGCGGGCGATGAGTTCGCGCCATCCTTCGGCCAGCTGGTGCCAGGCCCGTTCGACGCTGTCGGTGAGGCGTTGCAGTGAATCGGACATGATCATTCTCCTCGCGAGTTTGAAAACGTCTGTTCCATTATGCGTCAGGCGGGACGGATTGGCGATTCGTCCATAAGGGGGATCTGTTCCCGCAGCTCCAGGATGCGGTCCTGCCAGTAGCGCGGCGTGTCGAACCAGGGAAAGGCGGCGGGGAAGGCCGGGTCGTTCCAGCGCCGGGCGATCCAGGCGCTGTAGTGGATCAGGCGCAGGGTGCGCAGGGCCTCGACGAGATACAGCTCCCGGTCGTCGAACTCGGCGAACTGCTCGTAGCCGCGCAGGATATTGCCGAGCTGGACGCCCCGCTCGGTCTCGTCGCCGGAGAGCAGCATCCACAGGTCCTGCACCGCCGGGCCGCTGCGGCTGTCGTCGAAGTCCACGAAATGGGGGCCGTCGTCGGTCCACAGCACGTTGCCCTGGTGGCAGTCGCCGTGGAGCCGCAGGATGGCTACGTCGCCGGCCCGGTCGAAGGACCGTTCCACGCCTTCCAGGGCCTGGTCCACGACGCCCAGCCAGGTTTCCTCCAGTTCGGGCGGCACGAAGCCGCCGTCGAGGACGAAGTCCCGGGGTTCGACGCCGAAGGTCTCGATGTCCAGGGACGGGCGCACCGCGAAGTCCTGCAGGGCGCCGACGGCGTGGATGCGGCCGAGGAAGCGCCCCATCCATTCGAGGGTGTCGGCCCGGTCGAACTCGGGGGCCCGGCCGCCCTGGCGCGGGAAGACGGCGAAGCGGTGGCCGCCGTGGGCATGGAGGGTAAGGCCGCCGATGACCAGGGGGGCGACGACGGGAATTTCGCGCGCCGCCAGTTCGCGGGTGAATTCGTGTTCTTCGAGAATGGCCGCGTCGGACCAGCGGCCGGGGCGGTAGAACTTGGCGATCACCTGGCGGCCGTCGGCCAGGCCGAGCTGATAGACGCGGTTCTCGAAGCTGTTGAGGGCCAGCAGGCGGCCGTCGCAGGGCAGGCCGACGCTCTCGACGGCGTCGAGGACCCGGTCCGGCGTCAGGCCGGCGTAGGGGGCTTCCGTGTCCATGGCCTCAGTTGCGGCCGGCCCGCAGGGCGATGGGCCAGACGATCTCCCGCAGCCCGTCGCCCCAGATCGGGCGCAGGGCCTCGCCCAGGGGCAGGGTCGGGTCGCGGCCCTCGGCCTGGGCGAGGTAGCGGGTCGCCGTCCAGGTGCGCAGGTAGGCCAGCAGGTCTTCCAGGGTCCATTGCAGGCGGATCTCGAAGGCCGGCGCGGGAATCTCGGTGTAGGGGAAGGGCAGGGTCCGGTAGCCGTCGTCCACCCACTTGCGCTCCGGCGGCCACCAGGGGGCCAGCACGCGGCCGTAGTAGTCGGCGAAGACGGCGTCGATCTCCGGTTCGGCCCGCAGCAACCGGTAGGTCCAGGCGGCGAGCACGCCGCCGGGCTTGAGGACGCGCTTGACCTCGGCGTGGAAGCGTTCGAAGTCGAACCAGTGCAGGGCCTGGGCGACGGCGACGAGATCGCAGCTGGCGTCGGGCAGGCCGCTGGCTTCGGCCGGTGCGGCCCGGTATTCGATGCGCGGGTGGGGCGCCGCCTCGGCCACCTGGCGCGCCGAGAGGTCGGTACCGACGACGCGGGCGTAGCGTTCCGCCAGGGGCACGGAGGCCTGGCCGTTGCCGCAGCCGCAGTCCCAGGCCAGGTCGTGGCCCGCGGTCTGGGACGCGATCCAGTCGAACAGGGCCGCCGGATAGCCGGGGCGGAATTTCGCGTAGTCGGCCGCGTGGCCGGAGAAGTGGTCGGCGCTCATCGGACGGCGGTGCCGCCGGTCGGCTGGCTGCCCGCGGGCGTTGCGGCGTACTGGCGCGCGTTGGCGTGCAGGGCCGTGGCCCGGTGGCTCAGGCGCTGGGCGAAGGCGGCGGACCATTCGCGCACCATGTCGCGGTATTGCTCGTGGCTGATGGGGGCGGGCGCCACGGCCTTGTTCTGCAGCACGAAGTCGGTGGCTGTCTTGGCGAAGGGCGTGTCGATGGCGAAGCTGCGGGCGCGATAGTAGGAGAAGGCCGCGGCGAGGATTTTCCAGGGCGTCTTCTCGACGTTGCGCGCCTGCTCGTAGGCGGACAGCAGGACTTCGTAGCCGGTTTCCAGGCTGCCGCACTTGTCGAGGGCGTCGTCGGCCAGATAGCCGCGCTGGCGCAGGGCCGACAGGGGCACCTGGGCGAGGCCCAGATAGAGTTCCGCGTTGGGCGGCTGCTTCTTCACGTAGGCGGCGGCCTCGATCAGGGTCTTGCCGACGAAGCGTTGGCCGGCGGCATCCGTGACGAGATAGGGTTCGCCGCCGGAGCCGGCGTCCACCAGGGCGGCGGTGGCCACCGGGTCCGCCCAGGGAATGCAGAAGGCGATCCAGGTGGCGACGGCGACCGGGGTCAGCACGGCGTTCTAGGCGCCCTCGCGCTCGGCGAGGCGGCGCAGCACCAGGGGGAAGGCGCCGGTGAGGACGCAGGCGACGGCCGAGACGATCAGGGCCCAGCCGGCCAGGTCGTCGTTGAACAGCGGATGGACGCCCTTCATCAATCCGGCCAGGGCGGCGATGCCGATCAGCAGGCAGGCGGCCCCCAGCAGGCTGAAGAAGACGAAGGTCCAGGGCCAGTGATGGGGCTTCATGGGGCCTCAGTCCTTCGGTCGCAGGTCGATGATGCGCTTGGCCTTGCCGGCCGAACGTTCGATGCCGCCGGTATCCACCACGTCGATGCGGGTATTGATGCCGATCAGGGACTTGATGTGGTGCTGCAACTCCCAGGCGGCGGCCTGGCGCACGGCGTCGGGGGAGTCGGCGAACTCGGGCTTGAGTTCCACCTTCACGCCCAGGTTGTCCATGTGGCCCTTGCGCGAGACTTCCAGCACATAGTGGGGCGACAGCTTGGGGGTCTTGAGGATCAGCTCCTCGATCTGGCTCGGGAAGACGTTCACGCCGCGGATGATGAGCATGTCGTCGGAACGGCCGGTGATCTTGCCCATGCGGCGGAAGGCGCGCGCCGTGGGCGGCAGCAGGGTGGTGAGGTCCTTGGTGCGGTAGCGGATGACCGGCAGGGCCTCCTTGGTCAGCGAGGTGAACACCAGTTCGCCGTGGGCCCCGTCGGGCAGCACCTCGCCGGTGGCCGGATCGATGATCTCGGGGTAGAAGTGGTCTTCCCAGATCGTCGGGCCGTCCTTGGACTCGATGCACTCGACGGCGACGCCGGGGCCGATGACTTCCGAAAGGCCGTAGAGGTCCATGGCGTCGATGCCCAGCCGCGTCTCCAGTTCGCGGCGCATGCTCTCGCCCCAGGGCTCGGCGCCGAAGATGCCGCGCTTGAGGGTGGAGTCGGCCGGGTTGAGGCCCTGGCGCTCGAATTCATCCACGATGTTGAGCACGTAGGAGGGCGTGCCGACGATCATGGTGGCCTTGAAGTCGCGGATCAGCTGCACTTGCCGCTCGGTCTGGCCGCCGGAAATCGGTACCACCGCGCAGCCGACGCGCTCGGCGCCGTAATGGACGCCGAGGCCGCCGGTGAACAGGCCATAGCCGTGGGTGACGTGGATGATGTCGTGGCGGCTGCCGCCGGTGGCGCGGATGGAGCGCGCCATGATGCCGGCCCAGGTGTCGATGTCCTTCGCCGTGTAGCCGACGACCGTCGGCTTGCCGGTGGTGCCGCTGGAAGCATGGATGCGCACGATGTCGTCCATGGGCACCGCGAACATGCCGAAGGGGTAGGTGCGGCGCAGGTCTTCCTTGGTCGTGAAGGGGAACTTGGCCAGGTCGGCGAGGGACTTGAGGTCTTCCGGCACGATGCCCAGGGAATCGAACTTCTCCCGGTAGTGGGGTACGCGCTCGTAGGCGTGGCGCAGGGTCGTGCGCAGGCGCTCCAACTGGAGCGCCGCGATCTCGTCGCGGCTGGCGGTTTCGATGGGCTCGCGGCCGGGGGCGGTGGATGGGCTCATGGGCGCTATTTTCGCATTTTTACTTCACGGTCTCGCCACAAGCACAAGGCGCCAAGCTCACCGCAGCTCTTTGGGCCAGCGACGTGAGGTATGGACCACCAGAAGGATTTCGACGTTCGCCCCATTTTCCCGGTAGGCGACAACGTAGGGATAGTGGCTGACGACCAACTCCCTTGTGTCCGGTAGCCGCCCTGGCCTACCGATGGTCGGATGCTCGCAGAGAATATTTACTTGGTCGCGGATCGAAGCGACGACACGGCTGGCCGAAGCCGGACTGCCGTTTGCGATGTATTCATGGATGCCGCGTAAGTCTTCCAGCGCCTGCCGGTGCCAGCGCAACGCCATTACGCGCCGTGCTTGGCAAAGAAGGCTTCGGCCTCCTCTTCGCTGGCGAACTCGCCGCGATCCGCCGACACTATCCTCTGGCGCAAGACCTCGACGTAATGCCGATCAGCAGCCAGATAACCGGCAAGGGCCTCGCGGATGATTTCCGTCTCTGGCCGGTGCGTTTCTTCCGCCAGTTGGTGAAACTGGCGCTGCATGTCCGGCTCGATTGCGATGGTGGCGACCATATCTGTCCCCTGTTGGTTCGATGACGGGATTATAGGCCGGCCGTTTGGTGATTGATCCTCCTCGACGCGCCCCGGATGGCGGGCATCCGCTTCCCTCCATGTCCCCCGGGCCGGAAGGGCGTCGGCCCTCCGCCTTTACTTCCGGGAAGCGGACACCCGCCATCCGGGATGGGATGCGCCGTACCGTCGGGCCGGGCTCTTTGTCGTGCCTTAACCCGCCCCCTGTGCCTTGGCGTCGGCGGCGGGCTTCTTCTCTTCCGCGCTCCGCGCCGCAGCGACACCGGCCTTGACCAGTTCGGGGACGATCTTGACGACTTCTTCGATCACGTTGCCCCAGGGCGCCCTTCGGGCCAGGGCAATCGCGCGAATGCCAACGCCGTGAACCGATGAAATAGGTGTTTTCGATCATGGAACTGGTGCGCCAATTCCGCCAGCTCAATACCGGCCACCGCCAGGTGGTACGGGAGATGCTGCTGTCGTTGCTGAGGATAGAGCGGCGTAAGTAGGGGCCCCGGCTGGTCCGTCGAACGGAAATGCTATGATCGGCTCGCCCCATTGAAGGAGTGCGCGCTATGAACGCCAGCCTGCTGAATCGCATCACCATCGAGCCCGGCAAATGCGGCGGTCGGCCGTGTATTCGTGGAATGCGTATCCGCGTCAAGGACGTGTTGTCTCTTCTTGCGGCCGGGGCTAGTCACCAGGAAATTCTTGAGGGCTACCCGGACCTCGAAGAGGCCGACATTCTGGCGGCATTGGCTTTTGCCGCCGCACAAAGCGACCATCTGTTTCTGCACGCCGCTTGAAGCTGCTGATCGACAATCAACTGCCCGAGGCGCTTGCCGCCTTCCTGGTGGAAAGCGGCGTCGAGTGCCGCCACGTGCGCCGCATCGGCCTCGGTGCGGCGGCGGATGCCGAAATCTGGAATTACGCCAAGATCGAGGGTTTCGGCATCGTGACGATGGACGAGGATTTCCAGCATCTTGCCGCACGCTACGGTACGCCGCCGCAGGTGGTCTGGGTACGGCTCGGCAATGTGCGCAAGCAGGCGTTGCTCGAAGCCTTTGCGGCTGTGCTCCCGGAACTGCGTGCCGGCCTTGAGGCCGGCACGCCTGTGATCGAGATCGGCTAGTTCCGCCGCAGTCTTCCTATTCCTTCGGTCGCCGGTCGATGACGCGCTTGGCCTTGCCGACGGAACGCTCGATGCCGCCCACCTCGACGATGCGGATCTGGGTGGAGACGCCGACGTAGGACTTGATGTGGTGCTGCAGCTCGTGGGCCGAGTATTCCTTCTCGGCCGCCGTGGCGGTGGCGAACTCGGGCTTGATCTCCACGTTCACCGTCATGGTGTCGAGATGGCCGTCGCGGGCGACCTCGATCAGGTAGTGGGGCGACAGGCGCGGCGTCTTGAGGATCATCTCCTCGATCTGGCTCGGGAAGACGTTCACGCCGCGGATGATCAGCATGTCGTCGGAACGGCCGGTGATCTTGCCGATGCGGCGCATGGAGCGCGACGTGGGCGGCAGCAGGGCCGTCAGGTCGCGGGTGCGGTAGCGGATGACCGGCAGGGCCTCCTTGGTAAGGGAGGTGAACACCAGTTCCCCCTGGCTGCCGTCGGGCAGCACTTCGCCGGTGACCGGGTCGATGATCTCCGGGTAGAAGTGGTCTTCCCACACCACCGGACCGTCCTTGGTCTCGACGCATTCCTGGGCGACGCCGGGGCCGATGACTTCGGAGAGGCCGTAGATGTCCACCGCCTCGATGCCGAAGCGCTTTTCGATCTCGGCGCGCATCTGGTTGGTCCAGGGCTCGGCGCCGTGGATGCCGACGCGCAGGGTGCATTTGGTCGGGTCGAGGCCCTGGCGGTCGAATTCGTCGGCGATCGCCAGCATGTAGGAGGGCGTCACCATGATGATGTCGGGCTGGAAGTCCTGGATCAGCTGGACTTGGCGCTCGGTCTGGCCGCCGCCGAAGGGGATCACGGTGCAGCCGAGTTTCTCGGCGCCGTAGTGGGCGCCGAGGCCGCCGGTGAACAGGCCGTAGCCGTAGGAGACATGCACCTTGTCGCCGGGACGGCCGCCGCCGGCGCGGATCGAGCGGGCGACGAGGTCGGCCCACATCTCGATGTCGGCGCGGGTGTAGCCGACCACGGTGGGCTTGCCCGTGGTGCCCGAGGAGGCATGCACGCGCACGACGCGCTCGCGGGGCACGGCGAACATGCCGAAGGGGTAGGTGTCGCGCAGGTCCTGCTTCGTGGTGAAGGGGAACTTGGCGAGATCCTTGAGTTCCTTGAAGTCGTTGGGATGGACGCCGGCCGCGTCGAACTTGGCCTTGTAGTGGGGAACGTTGTTGTAGGCGTGCATCAGGGACCAGCGCATGCGCGTGGTCTGGAGCGCCGTGATCTCGTCGCGGCTGGCGATTTCAATGGGGTCGAGCTCGTTGTCGAGCGGCCGGTCGAACTTCATCTCTACTCCTCCGCACGCCCTCGCCGGGCGCGATTCGTCATTCGGGATCGAAAAAATGCCCCTTGATGCGGACGGAGCGACCCCGGAAAAGGGCCACTAGTTTACCCTCTTGGTTGGAAACTTCGATGTCGTAGACGCCGCTGCGCCCGCCCTGCTGTCGGCCGTGCCCCACAGCGGTGAGGATGTCCCCTAGGTGGGCGGGGGCGACGAAGTTGATGTCCACGCCGCCGGCCACGGCCCGGTGGTTATAGGTGTTGCAGGCGTAGGCGAAGGCCGCGTCGGCGACGGCGAAGATGAAGCCGCCGTGGCAGATGCCGTGGCCGTTCACCATGTCCTGGCGCACTTTCATGCGCAGGGTAGCCTCGCCCGGCGCCACGGAAACCAGCTCGATGCCGAGGCCGCGGGCGGCGTGGTCGTCCGGCCACATCGCTGCCGCGCAGCGTTCGGCGACTTCCTGCGGTGTCATTACTCCCCCTTGAATTGCGGCGGACGCTTCGCCATGAAGGCGGCGACGCCTTCGCGGTAGTCCGCGGAAAAGCCGCATTCTCGCTGGAAATCCCGCTCCACGTCCAACTGGGCTTCAAGGGTGTTCGTACTGGCGGCGTAGATCGCCTGCTTGGTGCGGGCGTAGCCCAGGGTGGGGCCGGCGGCGAAATGGGTGGCCAGGCGCTCGGCTTCCGTCATCAGCTTGTCGTCGTCCAGGCACTGCCAGATGAGGCCCCAGCGTTCGGCCTCCTCGGCGGAGAGCTTGTCGCCCAGCAGGGCCAGACCCAGGGCGCGGGCGGTGCCGGCCAGGCGCGGCAGGAAGTGGGTGCCGCCGGCGTCCGGGATCAGGCCCAGCTTGCAGAAGGCCTGGATGAAGGCGGCCGAGCGGGCGGCCAGCACGATGTCGCAGGCGAGGGCGAGGTTGGCGCCGGCACCGGCCGCCACGCCGTTCACGGCGCAGACCACGGGCAGCGGCAGGGCGCGGATGGTCAGCACCAGGGGCTTGTAGTGGTTCTCGATGGCGGCGCCGATGTCGGCGGGCCGCTCGCCGGGGGCGACGAGGCGGTCGGACAAGTCCTGGCCGGCGCAGAAGCCGCGACCCGCGCCGGTCAGCAGCAGGCAGCGGGCGCCTTCGGCGGTGACGCGGGCGAGGGCGTCTCGCAGTTCGCCGTGCATGGCCTCGGTGAAGGAATTGAGCTTGTCCGGCCGGTGGAGGGTGATGCGGGCGACGCCGCCGGTGCAGGCGTAGAGGATGTTTTCGTAGGTCATGGAGGCAATCTCAGAGGGGAACCTTGAGGCCGAGGCGGCCGAGGGCGGCGGCGGCCTGGGCGTGCCAGTCGGCCAGCATGGCGGCGCTGGTGCGGCGGCGCAGGCCGTAGCGGATGTAGAGGGCTGCGTGGTCGGACTCGATGCGGCCGAAGGTGGCGGCCACGCGCGGGTACCAGTAGTCCGCGGCGGCCTGGGCCGCGCTGCGGGTGCCGGTGCGCTCGATGGCGGACAGGACGCCGGCTTCGCCGAGGGCCGCATGCTCCTGCTCCCGCGGCAGGATGTTGGCTACGGTCTCGGCCAGGGGTTCGTAGGAGCATTCGGCCATCTCGGCGATCTGGATGGTCGTCGCCAGGCCCATGAGCATGTTGAAGACGACGGCGTCCTCCCAGCCCTCCACGGGATAGTGGAAGACATTGAGGCGTTTGTCGCCGCCGATGCGGCGCGTGCCCAGGTCCACCGTGCGGTCCAGGCGCGAGTCCCAGGCGTGGGAGCGCACGTAGAGGTCCGGGCTGATGCCGAAGGGCACCAGCAGGCGCAGCACCATCTCGGCGTGGACGTACTTCTCGGCGACGATGCGGGCGGCGACGATGCGCGCCCGCATGCTCGGCCCCCGGTTGATCCAGGGGCAGAAGCCGGCGGCGCCGGCCAGTTCGGAATCGACGAAGATGACCATCAGGCGCATCAGCTCGCTGCGGTAGCCCGCTTCCAGCGTCTCGCCCGCCCCGAACCGGCCGCCCGCGGCGACGTGGGTCGCCACATTCATGTCGTGTTTTGCCATCTTCTCGCTCCTGGGGTGGTATCGCTTCAAAGCGATACATAAATTATTTTTTCGAATGCTAGAATCGTATCAAAAAAACCGCAAGCATGGTCTGATACCCCGGAGAGGAGAACATGGCGCAGATATTGATCGTTGTCGGCACCGAATCGGGCAATGCCCGCATGTGCGCCGACCATCTGCAGGATAACCTGCCGGCCCTGGGCCATGCCGTGGAAGTCGTGGAGGAGGCCGATGCCGGGAGCGTTTCTTTCGACGGCCGCGACGCGGTGCTGGTGTGTACCTCGACCCACGGCGACGGCGAGTTGCCGGACAACCTGATCCCGCTGGCCGAGCGCCTGCGCGGCGAGCAGCCCGACCTGTCCCATCTGCGCTACGGCGTCATCGCCCTCGGGGACCAGACCTACCAGGAGACGTTCTGCCGCGCCGGCAAGCAGATGGATGCCCTGCTGGCCGCCTGCGGTGCCCGCAGGGTCGGCGAGCGCCTGGAGATCGACGCCTGTACCCAGCCCCTGCCCGACGAGGAAGCTCTCAATTGGGCCCAGGAGTGGGTGACCCTGCTGTAGTTGGGCGCGCCGTTCCTGAGATTAGAATCGAATCGACACCGACCCCAACCGGAGAGCGCCATGGCCCACCCCATGTTCGTCAAGCATCAGGATCTGCTCGCGTCCGCCGTCCATGCCCTGGAGAGCCGCGGCTACTGGAGTCCCTACGCCGAGAGCCCGAAGGCCTACGGCGAGAACGCCATCGAGGAAGGCTCGAAGGCCTTCGTGGCCTACCAGGATGCCCAGTTCTACCTGGACCAGCCCGGTGTCGTCGGCCGCGGCGGCGGCGAGGTGTCGCCCTACGGTTTTCCGCTCAACGTCAGCTACCCCAAGTGCAGCCCCGACGCCCTCATCGCCGCCGGCAAGGCAGCCATGCCGGCCTGGATGAAGGCCGGCCCGGACGTGCGCGCCGGCGTCTGCGCCGAGATCCTGGCGCGTTTCAACGCCCACAGCATGGAGATCGCCCATGCGGTGATACACACCACCGGCCAGGCCTTCATGATGGCCTTCCAGGCCGGCGGTCCCCACGCCCAGGACAGGGGCCTGGAGGCCGTGGCCCTGGCCTGGCGCGAGATGAAGCAGATTCCCTATCACGCCGTGTGGGAGAAGCCCCAGGGCAAGGCGCCGCCCCTGAGGATGGAAAAGCGCTACACCGTGGTGCCGCGCGGCGTGGCCCTGGTGGTCGCCTGCTCCACCTTCCCCACCTGGAACGGCTATCCGGGCCTGTTCGCCAGCCTGGTCACGGGCAATGCGGTGATCGTCAAGCCGCATCCGTCGGCCATCCTGCCGCTGGCCATCAGCGTCGCCATCGCGCGCCAGACCCTCAAGGAGGCCGGTTTCGACCCCAACCTCGTCAGCCTGCTGGTGGACACGGCCGAGGCGCCCATCACCAAGGACGTGGCCCTGAAGCCGGACATCCGCCTCATCGACTACACGGGTGGCCCCGACTTCGGCCAGTGGCTGGAAGACAGCGCGCGCCAGGCCCTGGTGTTCAGCGAGAAGGCCGGCGTGAACTGCATCGTCATAGATTCCACCGACAACTACGCGGGGCTGCTGCGGAATCTCAGCTTCACGCTCTGCCTCTATTCGGGCCAGATGTGCACCACGCCCCAGACCCTCTTCCTGCCCCAGGACGGGTTGCTGACGCCCGAGGGGCCGGTGGGATTCGACCAGTTCTGCCGCGACCTCGCCAATTCCATCGGCAAGTTCGTCGAGGACCCGGGTCGCGCGGTGGAGGTGCTGGGCGCCATCCAGTCGACGGCTACCCTGGACCGGCTGCTGGGGGCCGAGAGCCTCGGCGAAGTGATCCGCCCCTCCGCCGCCCTCGTCCATCCCCTGTGGCCGGAGGCGCGCATCCGCACGCCCCTGCTGCTGAAGGCGCCGGTGGCGGACAGCGAGGCCTGGATGGAAGAGCGTTTCGGGCCCATCAGCTTCGTCGTGCAGACGGTGACCACGGCGGAAAGCATCGCCGTGGCCGAGCGCACCATCCGCGAGAAGGGCGCCATCACCTTCTCGGTCTATTCGACCAACGACAATGTGCTGGAACTGGCGGAGGAAACCTCCCTGCGGGCCGGCGTGGCCCTGTCCATCAACCTGACGGGCGGCGTGTTCGTGAACCAGTCGGCCGGTTTCTCCGATTTCCACGCCACGGGCGCCAATCCGGCCGCCAACGCCAGCCTCACCGATGCCGCCTTCGTCGCCAGCCGCTTCTTCGTGGTGCAGAGCCGCCGGCACATTCCTTGAACCGGGCCACCGATTCCGGCCTGCCCGGCGGCAGTTGCACGGCCTTGAGGGCTGTCCGGCATCGGGAGCGGCGCCGGACAGGCGAGTTCGGAGTCATTAGGATTCGGTCTGTCTCCATAACGTGATATTATGGCGCCCCTCGGAGGCCTGGGAGACCGGCTTTCCGGGCCTCGGAGCCTTTCCCGGTGCCGCCATCAGCGCGCCCCGGTTCGAGCGACCGGCGCACAACCCGGCAACATCGTTCCCTATCGCAAGACACAGCAAGGAAAACGCATGAAAATCCACGAATATCAGGGCAAGGAAATCCTGAGGAAGTTCGGCGTGGCGACCCCGCGCGGCATCCCCTGTTTTTCCGTTGACGAGGCGGTCAAGGCCGCCGAAACGCTGGGCGGCAAGGTTTGGGTCGTGAAGGCCCAGATCCACGCCGGTGGTCGAGGCAAGGGCGGCGGCGTCAAGCTCGCCAAGTCCCTCGACGAAGTGCGGAGCCACGCGAACGCCATCCTCGGCATGCAGTTGAAGACCCACCAGACCGGCCCCGAGGGCCAGAAGGTCCGTCGCCTGCTGATCGAGGACGGTGCCGACATCAAGAAGGAATACTACGTGGCGGCCCTGACCGACCGCGCCACCCAGAAGGTCGCCATGATGGCTTCCTCCGAGGGCGGCATGGACATCGAGGAAGTGGCCCACAAGACGCCCGAGAAGATCATCAAGGTCTTCGTCGATCCGCTCGTCGGCCTCACCGACGCCCAGGCCAAGGAACTGGCGAACGGCATCGGTGTCCCCGAAGCTTCCCAGGCCCAGGCCATCGACACCTTCAAGAAGCTCTACACCTGCTACATGGAGACCGATGCCTCCCTGGCGGAAATCAACCCGCTGATCCTCGAAGGCAACGGCAACATCAAGGCCCTGGACGCCAAGTTCAACTTCGACTCCAACGCGCTGTATCGTCAGCCCGAGATCGTCGCCTACCGCGACCTGGACGAAGAGGACGCCGACGAGATCGAGGCCTCCAAGTTCGACCTCGCCTACATCAGCCTCGACGGCAACATCGGCTGCCTGGTGAACGGCGCCGGTCTGGCCATGGCGACCATGGACACCATCAAGTTGTTCGGCGCCGAGCCGGCCAACTTCCTCGACGTCGGCGGCGGCGCCACCACCGAGAAGGTGACCGAGGCCTTCAAGATCATGCTCAAGAACACCAAGGTCAAGGGCATCCTGGTCAACATCTTCGGCGGCATCATGAAGTGCGACACCATCGCGACCGGCGTGGTGACCGCAGCCAAGGAAACGCATCTTTCCGTGCCGCTGGTGGTGCGCATGAAGGGCACCAACGAAGACCTCGGCAAGAAGATCCTCGCTGAATCCGGTCTGCCGATCATCGCTGCCGACACCATGGCGGAAGCTGCGACCAAGATTGTCGCAGCCGTGAAGTAAGGGAGCCGACACCATGTCCATCCTCATCAACAAAGACACCAAGATCATCACCCAGGGCATCACCGGCAAGACCGGCCAGTTCCATACCGAGAAGTGCATCGAGTACGCCAACGGCAAGAACTGCTTCGTCGCCGGCGTGAACCCGAAGAAGGCCGGCGAAAAGATCTTCGACGTGCCGATCTACGCCTCCGTCAAGGAAGCCAAGGCCCAGACCGGTGCCACCGTCTCCGTGATCTACGTGCCGCCCGCCGGCGCCGCCGATGCGATCTGGGAAGCCTGCGAAGCCGACCTCGATCTCGCCATCTGCATCACCGAAGGCATCCCGGTGCGCGACATGCTGGTGGTGCGCAACAAGATGAAGCAGAAGGAAGCCAAGGGCGGCAAGAAGACCCTGCTGCTCGGCCCCAACTGCCCCGGCCTGATCACCCCCGATGAAGTCAAGATCGGCATCATGCCCGGCCACATTCACCGCAAGGGCCGCATCGGCGTGGTTTCGCGCTCCGGCACGCTGACCTACGAAGCCGTCGCCCAGCTCACGGAGATCGGCCTCGGCCAGTCGTCGGCGGTCGGCATCGGCGGCGACCCGATCAACGGCCTCAAGCACATCGACATCATGCAGGCCTTCAACGACGATCCGGACACGGACGCCGTCATCATGATCGGCGAAATCGGCGGTCCCGACGAAGCCGACGCCGCGCGCTGGTGCAAGGACAACATGAAGAAGCCCATCGTCGGCTTCATCGCCGGCGTCACCGCCCCGGCCGGCAAGCGCATGGGCCATGCCGGCGCGCTGATCTCCGGCGGCGCCGACACCGCCGATGCCAAGCTCGCCATCATGGAAGAGTGCGGCTTCAAGGTGACGCGCAACCCGTCCGAGATGGCCAAGCTGCTGAAGGCGATGCTGTAAGCGTTTTACGCCTTCGACACACACTGCGCCGGCCGTGGCGACACGGACCGGCGCTTTGTTTTCAGGGAACGGAAGGCTCCGCCCAGTTGTCCAGCCGCAAGCCCGCCACGCGCGAAAGTTCCCGCGTGTTGTTGGTCACCAGGGTGGCGTCCAGGGCCAAGGCGTGGGCTGCGATCATGGTGTCGAGGGAACCGATGGCCTGGCTGCGGCCGGCTCCTCCTTCTTTACTTGCGCGGAGCAGGGCACCCCACCGGCCCGAGCGGATTAAGCCATGGAGGTCTGGTGGCCAGGCTGTACCGGCGTATCCAGCCAAGGATGGCGGGTATCCGACTCCCGTAAGTCAAGGAGGAGGGCCGGCGCTTTTTCGGCCCGGAGGACATGGAGGGAGTCGGATACCCGCCGTCCTTGGCGAGCACCGCAACCCCCCGTTCATGCGTCACGGAAGACGCACAGCGTCATGGAGCACTGATAGGGAGGCCGCAGCGTCTCCCGTAGAATTGACCGGGTAAGCGCTATTCGGAGTGACGCACATGGCATTGTTTCTGAGCGAAGCGGACGTCAGGCAGTTGCTGACGATGGATCTGGCCCTGGCGGCCGTGGAAGAGGCCCACCGGACCCACGCCCTGGGACGGGCTGTGGACGTGCCGCGCCAGCGCACCCGGGTGCCGACGGCGTCCCTGCACATCCTGCAGGGAGCGCTGCTCGATGCGGGCGTCTTCGGCTACAAGGCCTACACGGCGAGCCGCGAGGGCGCCCGTTTCCTCGTCCATCTGTTCGATGCCGCCAACGGCCGGCCCCTGGCCGTCCTGGAGGCGGACACCCTGGGCATGATGCGCACCGGCGCGGCCGGCGGCGTGGCGGCCAGGTATCTGGCGCGGCAGGATGCCGCCACGGCTTGCGTCTTCGGCGCCGGCTGGCAGGCAGGCAGCCAGGTGGAGGCCCTGTGCCGGGTGCGGCCGATCCGCCGCGTGCAGGTCTGCTCCCGCAATGCCGAGAAGCGGGAAGCCTTCTGCCGCAAGATGGCGGGTCGCCTGGGTGTGGAGATGGTGTCGATGGGCACGGCGGAGGAGGCCTTGGCGGGTGCCGACGTGGTGGTGACCATCACGACCGCTTCCGCGCCCCTGTTCGACGGCAACCTGCTGGTGCAGGGCGTCCATGTGACGGCTGCCGGTTCCAATGCAGTGATCCGTCGCGAGCTGGACGAAAAGGCGATCCAGAAAGCATCTCTCGTCTGTGTGGACAGCCGGGCCACGGCCCTGCGGGAGGCGGGTGACCTGCTGCCCGCCCTGGAGAAGGGGCGTCTCCAGGAAGGGCAGCTGGTGGAGCTCGGCGAAATCGTCGCCGGCATCCGCCCCGGCCGGACGGACCCGGGGCAGATCACCCTGTTCGAGTCCCAGGGCATGGCGATCCAGGATATCGCAGTGGCCCACCGGATTCTTGCCTTGGCAAAGGAGAAAGGCATCGGCCAGGAGATGCCGTACTGAAGAGCCGGACAGGCCCATCCGGTGGGCGAGAAAACGATTGACGGAGTTCATGCCGGGCTGTAAGAATTGGCACTATGGCCCTGTTTCTGCTTCAAGTTGGCAGAATCGGAGGGGGAAAAAGACGAGGGCGCCAAAGAACATGAAAATGGGCAAGACGAATTTCCTGAAGGCCGACTGGTTCATCGGCCTCGTCGTCAGCCTATTCATACTGGCTGCCGGTAACGGCGACCTGCTGCAAAGCCTAGAGCGCAAGGCCTACGACCTCGGCGTCGGCATGACGGATCGCGTTCCCTCCGACAAGCTTGCCGTCATCGCCATCGACAAGCAGAGCATCGACAACATCGGCCGCTGGCCCTGGTCCCGCGAAATCCAGGCCGAGATGGTGGAGAAACTTGTCGCCGCGAAGGCCAAGGTGATCGCCACCACGATCTTCGTGTCGGAGCCCCAGCGCGATCCCGGCCTCGCCTACATCAACCGGCTGATCGATATCTTCAACAATGCTATCGGCACGCCGCCGGCGGAAGGTGTCGAGGCCGCTCCGGCTCCGGCGCCGGCCATCGACGGCGTGCTGGGCCAGATCGGCCCCGTGCTCCTAGAGGCCGAGCAGAAGCTCAACACCGATCGCCGTCTCGCCGCCGCTTATGCCGCTGCAGGCAACGTGACCCTGCCCATGCTGTTCCATCTCGGCGAGCCGCGCGGCCGGCCGGACAGGGAACTGCCGGACTACGTGAAAAGGAACGCCGTCAAGCTGGCCGGCGGCGAGTGGCCGCCGCTGCCGACCTCCGATCTGGAAATCTCGGTGATCGACATCCTCGGCGAGAACGCCGCCGCCATCGGCCACCTGAACAATACGCCCGATGTGGATGGCGGCATCCGCACCGAGGCGCTGGTGCTCAACCATTTCGACAAGACCTATCCGTCCCTCTCCCTGCTGGCGGCGGCGAAGAGCCTGAATCTGACGCCGGCGGACATCAAGGTGGTGGCCGGCGATTCGGTCAGGCTCGGCAGCCTGAAGATCGGCGTCGATCCGGACACGCGGATGTACACCTTCTTCTACCGGGATCGGGATGGTTTGCCGGCCTTCGCGGCGGACTCCTTCTTCGACGTCAGGACCGGCAAGATCCCCTACGAGAAGTACCGGGACAAGATCGTGCTGATCGGTCCGACGGCGGCGGGTGTCGGCAGCGTCTTCGTCACGCCGGTATCCACCACCATGCCGGCCGTGATGCTGCAGGCCCACACCATATCGAGCATCCTCTCCGAGCATTTCTTCGTCGCGCCGACCTGGGGCTTCTGGGTGGAGAAGGCGGTCTTCGCGGTGGTCGCCCTCTACCTGATCCTGCTGCTGCCGCGGCTCAAGGCGGGTCTGGGGGCGGCGGTCACCCTGGTCCTGATGGCGCTGCTGGTGGGCGCCCATTTCGCCCTCATGACGACCCAATTGATGTGGCTACAGCTCATGGTGCCGGCGACCCTGCTGCTGGTGGGCCATCTGCTGCTGACGACCAAGCGTTTCCTCGTCACCGAGCGCGGCAAAGAGAAGTCGGACCTGGATTCGGCCGAATCGAACCGCATGCTGGGTCTCGCTTTCCAGGGCCAGGGCCAGCTCGACATGGCCTTCGACAAGTTCCGCAAGTGCCCCCTCGACGACCAGTTGATGGAGAACCTCTACAACCTGGGCCTCGACTTCGAACGCAAGCGCCAGTTCAACAAGGCCGAGGCGGTGTTCCGCTACATGGCCGAGTACAACCCCAAGTTCAAGGACCTGGAGACGCGCCTGAACCGGGCCAAGCAGTTGTCCGAAACCGTAATGCTCGGCGGCGGCGGGGCCACCCGCAGCAACGCCAGCCTGCTGGACGCCAGCGGCAACGTGGAAAAGCCCATGCTGGGCCGCTACCAGGTGGAGAAGGAGTTGGGCAAGGGGGCGATGGGCGTCGTCTACCTGGGCCGCGACCCGAAGATCAACCGCGTCGTCGCCATCAAGACCATGGCCCTGTCCCAGGAGTTCGAGGAGGACGAACTGGTCGAAGTGAAGGAGCGCTTCTTCCGCGAGGCGGAGACCGCCGGCCGCCTCAACCATCCGAACATCGTGCAGATCTACGACGCCGGTGAGGAGCACGACCTGGCCTACATCGCCATGGAGTTCCTCAAGGGCAAGGATCTGGTGCCCTATACCAAGGCGGGCAACCTGCTGCCCCTGCCCAAGGCCATGAGCATCGTCGCCCGCATCGCCGACGCCCTCGACTACGCCCACAAGAACAGCATCGTGCACCGGGACATCAAGCCGGCCAACTTCATGTACGAGCCGGACAGCGACACCGTCAAGGTCACCGACTTCGGCATCGCCCGCATCACCGATTCCTCCAAGACCAAGACCGGCATGGTGCTCGGCACGCCGAGCTACATGTCGCCGGAGCAGCTTTCCGGCAAGAAGATCGACGGCCGCTCCGACCTGTTTTCCCTCGGCGTCACCCTGTACCAGCTTGCCAGCGGCGCCTTGCCTTTCGGCGGCGACTCCATGGCCCAGTTGATGTTCAAGATCGCCAACGAGGCGCACCCCGACATCCGTACGATCAACCCGGCGCTGCCGGACTGCCTTGCGGCGACCATCGACAAGGCGCTGCAGAAGGATGCCGCGCGGCGCTACCAGACCGGCGCCGAGATGGCGGCCGACCTGCGCGCCTGCCTGGACAAGATCGCCAAGCCGGCCGCGCCGGCTGCAGGCAATTCCTAAAGGACCCGGACGATGGATTTGAGCAAGGCCCTGGAAATCGCGACACGCACGGACACCGGCATGGTGCGTTCCCACAACGAGGATTCGGTGTTCGCCAACCCGGTCGCCGGCTGCGCCGTGCTGGCGGACGGCATGGGCGGCTACAACGCCGGCGAGGTGGCCAGCGGCATGGCGACTGCCCTGCTCGGTACCGAGCTGGAGAAGTCCTTCGCCGAGCGGGAACCCTATCGCGTCGAGCCGGACGGCCGCAGCTGGGCACACGTCGTCCTGGAGACGGAGATCGCCCGCGCCAACGGCGCCATCTACCAGGCGGCCCAGAGTCAGCCCCAGTACGCGGGCATGGGCACCACCCTGGTGGCGGCGGTGTTCTGCGACAACACCCTGACCGTCGCCCACATCGGCGATTCGCGGCTCTATCGCCAGCGCGGCGAGGAGTTCACCCAGGTCACGCGCGACCATTCCTTGTTGCAGGAGCAGATCGACAGCGGCATGATTACCGCCGAAGAGGCGCGCCACTCGCAGAACAAGAATCTGGTGACGCGCGCCCTCGGCGTCGATCCGACGGTGGAGGCCGAGATCCACGACTACGACGTCCAGCCCGGCGACATCTACCTGTTGTGCTCGGACGGCCTCAACGACATGGTCGAGGACGAAGAGATTTCCATGACCCTGCAGATGCTCGCCGCGAACCTGGAGCTTTGCGCGATGCAGCTGGTCCAGATGGCCAACGACAACGGCGGGCGCGACAACGTCTCCGTCGTCCTGGTGCGCGTGAAGGAAGCATTTCCGGCCCCCCGCCGCGGCGGCTGGCTGGCCAGGCTGCTGGCCTGGTTCAAGTGACGGAGCATTGAGGAAAACAAGATGGCGAAGCTCATTCTCAGCATGGACGGTCTGGTCCTCAAGGACATTCCCCTCACCAAGGAACGGATGACCATCGGCCGCAAGGCCCACAACGACGTCCAGATCGACAACCTGGCGATTTCCGGGGAGCATGCGGTGCTGGTCACCATCCTCAACGATTCCTTTCTTGAGGATCTCAACAGCACCAACGGCACCTACGTCAATGGCCAGTCGATCAAGAAGCACTTCCTGCAGAACGGCGACGTCATCGAGCTCGGTAAGTACCGGCTCAAGTACGTGAACGAGGTCCCCCAGCAGGCGGCACCCGCCGACTTTGAACGCACCATGATCCTGCGGCCCGACATGGTGCGCAAGACCGCCGACCAGATCGAAGGCAAGGGCGTCGGCGACACGCAGATCGGCGTCAAGGCCGAGCCGGCCGCCGTCGCCCCTGCCGTTGCGGCCGCCCCTGCTCCGGCCGCCTCCGCACCGGCCGCGGCGCCGTCGCCCGCACCGGCAGCTGCGCCCCCCCTTGCCGCGATCCAGATCCTCAACGGCGCCAATGCCGGCAAGGAGCTGGAGCTCACCAAGACCCTCACCACCCTGGGCAAGCCCGGCGTGCAAGTGGCGGTCATCGCCCGGCGGCCCCACGGCTATTTCATCACCCATGTGGAAGGCGCCAACTTCCCCATCGTCGCCGGGGTGACCCTGGAGGCGAACAAGCCCCACCAGCTCAACGATCACGACATCGTCGAACTGGCCGGCGTCAAGATGGAATTCTTCCTCAAGGGATGAGGCGCCCGGCGCCTACGCTCATGGTTATCGTGCATCCCGTTCTTGCTCTGACCTCGCGTCGGGGAGGGTAAATGAAGCAGCATCTGCCCCGTTTTATCCTAGGCGCCCTGGTGATGGCCTTCCTGATCGGCCATGCGGCCAAGCTTTACCAGGCGGGTTTCATCACCCATATCGACGCCTTCATCTACGACACCAAGATACGGCTGACCATGCCGCGGACCGAGGACGACCGTATCGTCATCCTCGACATCGACGAGAAGTCCCTGGCCGAGGTGGGACGCTGGCCCTGGAATCGCGAGCGCATGTCCACCCTCGTCACCAAGCTGTTCGATACCCACGGCATCATCCTGCTGGGTTTCGACGTGGTTTTCGCCGAACCCGACGACAGCTCCGGCCTCAAGACCCTGGAGTCCCTCTCGCGCAAGGAGTTGCGCGACAGCGGCGGCTACCAGTCGGCCCTCAGGGAACTGCGTCCCCAGCTGGACTACGACGCCCGTTTCGCCGAAGCCATCAAGGACAAGGCGGTGATCCTCGGCTACTACCTGTCGAACTCCGAGGGCGGTGCGTCTTCCGGCGCCATCCCGGAACCGGTATTGCCTCCCGGAACCTTCGGCAGCCGGAACATTCCCTTCATCAGCTGGGGCAGCTACGGCGGCAACCTGCCGATCTTTCAGCAGGCGGCGGCGGGGGGCGGCCACTTCAACCCCATCGTCGACCAGGACGGCATTTCGCGCCGGGTGCCGGTCATCGCGGAATACAAGGGCGCCTACTACGAAGCCCTCTCCCTGGCCATGACCCGGGCGCTGCTGGGCTTTCCCGAGGTGACGCCCGGCTATGCCGAGGAGGACTTTTCCAGCAAGAGCTACAGCGGACTCGAATGGCTGGACCTGAACACGCCGCGCGGCACCCTGCGCATCCCGGTGGACGAGAACGCCGCCACCCTGATTCCCTACCGGGGTCCCCAGGGCAGCTTCCGCTACATCTCGGCCTCCGACGTGCTGGCCGACCGCGTCAAGGTCGGCGAACTGATGGGCAAGATCGTCCTGGTGGGCACCACGGCGCCGGGCCTCATGGACTTGCGGGCGACGCCGGTGGGCAGCACCTATGCCGGGGTGGAGATCCACGCCAACCTGATCGCCGGCTTCCTCGACGGCACCATCAAGCACAAGCCGTCCTACGTACTCGGCGCCGACGTGCTGCTGAACGTCGTCATCGGCGCCATCATGGCCTTCCTGCTGCCGCTGCTGTCGCCGATCCGGGCCAGCCTGGTGACGGCCGTGGTGCTCGCCGGCGCCGTCTCCATCAACCTGTTCTTCTGGGAGTCGGCCCACCTGGTGCTGCCGCTGGCGACCAGCTTGCTCATGATCGCGGTGCTCTACGCCATGAACATGTCCTGGGGCTATTTCGTCGAGTCGCGCACCAAGCGCCAGTTCACCGAACTGTTCGGCCAGTACGTGCCGCCGGAGCTGGTGGACGAGATGGCGAAGAATCCCGAGAACTACAGCATGCACGGCCGCAAGGCCGACCTGACGGTGCTGTTCTCCGACGTGCGCGGCTTCACCACCATCTCCGAAGGCCTGCAGCCGGACCAGTTGGCGACCCTGATGAACCTCTACCTGGGCGCCATGACCAAGGTGATCCGCGGCCACCGCGGCACCCTCGACAAGTACATCGGCGACGCCATCATGGCCTTCTGGGGGGCGCCGGTCGAAGATGTCCAGCATGCCCGCAACGCCGTCGTCACCGCCCTGGACATGCAGGGCGCCCTGACCGAGCTGAACAAGGAACTCCTCGAAAAGGGCTGGCCGGAACTCAAGATCGGCGTCGGCATCAACACCGGCACCATGACGGTGGGCGACATGGGATCGCCGGTGCGCAAGGCCTACACGGTGATGGGCGACGCGGTGAACCTGGGCTCCCGCCTGGAGGGCATCACCAAGCAATACGGCGTCGGCATCATCGCCGGCGAGGGAACCCGGGAACTGGTCAAGAAGGAGTTCGTCTTCCGCGAGCTCGACCTCGTCAAGGTGAAGGGCAAGGACAAGCCGGTCGGCATCTTCGAACCCATCGGCGCCGAGGGCTCGGTACCCCAGGAGACCCTCGACGAGATCAAGCTCTGGAACCAGGCCCTGCGCGCCTACCGCGCCCAGGACTGGGACCAGGCGGAGCTGGCGCTGATCAACCTCAACCGCATGGCGCCCCACAAGCTCTACGACGTCTATCTGGAACGCATCGCCCATTACCGCCAGGAGCCGCCCGGCGACGATTGGGACGGCTCGTGGAAGTTCGACACCAAATGAACGCGCGATGAAGATTCGGGTCCTCGGCTGCAGCGGCGGTATCGGTGGGCGCCATCTGCGCACCACGTCCCTGCTCGTCGACCACGACATCCTCGTGGACTGCGGCACCGGCGTCGGCGACATGAGCATCGCGGAGCTGGCCCAGATCGACCACGTCTTCCTCACCCACTCCCACCTGGACCACATCGCCTGCCTGCCGCTGATGGTGGATACCGTCGGCGACATGCGCAACAAGCCCCTGGTCGTGCATGCCGCCGAGGCGACCCTGGAAATCCTGCGCAACCACATCTTCAATTGGGCGGTGTGGCCGGACTTCACCGAGATACCCAGCATCGACAAGCCCTTCCTGCGCTTCGAAGCCCTGCGGGTCGGCGAGGCCGTGGAGATACTCGGGCGCGCCATCACACCCCTGCCGGCCAACCACACGGTGCCGGCGAATGCCTATCGCCTGGACTCGGGCAAGGCGAGCCTGGTGTTCTCCGGCGACACCGGGCCCTGCCCGGCCTTCTGGGCGGCGGTGAACCGGGTCGGCAACCTGCATACCCTCATCATCGAGACCGCCTTCTCGAACCGGGAGCGCCAGCTGGCGGACAATTCCAAGCATCTTTGCCCCGAGACCCTCAAGGAGGAATTGGCGAACCTGCAGCGGGAGGCCGATATCTACATCACCCACCTCAAGCCGGGCCAGGTCGAGCTGACGATGCAGGAAATCGAGGACTGCATCGGCGAGTATCAGCCGCGCATGCTGCAGAACAATCAGGTGATCGAGCTATGAGCCCCGCCATGATTGCCGATGCCGCCCTGCTCGATACCATTTCCCGCCTGCAGCCCCTTGCCGGACTGGGGGCCGAAAGCCTGCGGGAATTGGCGCCCCTCTGCAACCGGGAGCGCGTGACGCGGAATCAGGACCCGGCCAGCCTGAAGGATTGGCGCGGCCAGGTGGTTTATCTCATCAGGGGCGAACTCAAGCTCGATTACGCCGACGGCAGCATGAAGCTCCTGGTCGGCGGTTCCGGCGACGCCCTCATGCCGTTCGCCTACGGTAGCCAGGTGCCGCGGGCGACGCGGGCCATCACGGACGTCGAGATCCTGCGCTTCGACGAGGACACGCTGGATATCGTCGTCACCTGGGACCAGCTCGCCGGCCAGGGCGGGACCGGCGGCGTCCAGCAGGATGCGCCCGACTGGCGCACCATGTCCGGGGTTTTCGCCGCACAGAATTTCGTCAGCGGTGTGTTCGCCGCCCTGCCGCCGGCCAATATCGACAGCTTGCTGGGACGCTTCGAGCGGGTGGCCGTCAAGCGCGGCGCAAGGATCATCGAGCAGGGGGGCGCGGGCGACTTCTATTACGTCATCGACCGTGGCCGTTGCGTGGTCACGCGCCAGGTGGGCGGGGCGACCGTCGAACTGGCGGAACTGAAGGCGGGGGACGCCTTCGGCGAGGAAGCCCTCCTCGGAGACACCGTGCGCAATGCCACCGTGACCATGAAGACCGACGGCGCGCTGCTGCGTCTCGCCAAGGAGGACTTCCGCGCCTTGTTGCAGGAGCCGCTGCTGCAGAAGGTTTCCGCCGCGGAAGCCGAACGGCGGGTTGCTGCAGGCGCTGTCTGGATCGATACCCGCTTCCCCGCCGAGTACCAGTGCGACGGCCTGGCGGGTGCGCTGAACCTGCCCTTGAACGAGATCCGCCAGGCCATGGGGATGCTCGATCCGGGCAAGGAGTACATTGTCTATTGCCAGAGCGGACGCCGCAGTTCGGCCGCCGCTTTTCTGTTGTCGCAGCGCGGCTACCGTGCCTACCTGCTGGAAGACGGTTTGCGGTCGTTCGCTGCCGGGAAAGGAAACCAGGAAACATGAGCGCGGTCCTCACCACGCCCCAGGACGCCGGCGGCCTCTCGGACGTCGGCAGCCGCCTGACGTTCTTCAAGAACCTGCAGGCCGTCACCAACAAGATCCACGCCACCTCCAACATCGACGAGATCATGCTGGAGCTGTCGCAGGACATCTGTGCCCTGTTCAACGCCGACCGCCTGACCATCTACGCCGTCGGCGAGGACAAGGCTTCCATCGTCTCCAAGGTCAAGACCGGACTCAATTCCTTCAAGGACCTGCGCCTGCCGATTGCCGACCAGAGCATCGCCGGCCATGTGGCGCTGGCGAAGAAGATCGTCAACATCAAGGATGTCTACGACGAGGCCGAACTCAAGGAAATCAATCCGCAACTGCGCTTCCTGCAGGAAGTGGACAAGCGTACCGGCTACCGCACCAAGCAGATGTTGGTGGGGGCCATCGTGGACCTGCAGGCGAACGAACTGCTTGGGGTCGTGCAGATCATCAACAACAAGGCCGGCATCCCCTTTGCCGCCGTGGCCGAGGATGGCCTCAAGGGACTCTGCGAGACCCTCGCCATCGCCTTTTCCCAGCGCAACAAGCCGGCCCACGTCATCAAATCCAAGTATGACCACCTGGTGGCGGACGCGGTGATCTCGGCCCAGGAGCTGGAACTGGCCGGACGCACGGCCAGGCGCAAGAACCTCGACATCGAGGAAGTGCTGATGGCCGAGTTCCAGGTCAAGCTGCCCGCCATCGGCGAAGCCCTGGCCAAGTACTTCGGCGTCCCCTACGAACCCTACAAGGCGGACCGCATCAAGCCCATCGACCTGCTGAAGAATCTCAAGCGGGACTACATCGAGCAGAACCAGTGGGCGCCGGTCGAGGAAACCTCCGAAGGACTCATCGTCCTCTGCCCGGACCCGGAGCGCATCAAGAGTTCGCGCATCGTGAACAACGTCTTCCCCCGCGGCAAACCGGTGTACCGCGTGACGACCATGCGGGAGTTCAAGCAGACCCTGGACCAGCTCTTCGGCAGCGCCGGCTTCACCGACGACACCTCGGTCGGCGATCTGTTGTCGGGCATGGACGAAGGCGACGAGGGTGGCGACGGCGGTGCCGACGAGGTCTCGGCCGCCGCCGACAACGAGCTGGTGAAGCTGGTCAACAAGATCATCGTGGATGCCTATCAGCAGGGCGCCTCGGACATCCACATCGAGCCCGGCATCGGCAAGGACAAAGTCGGCATCCGCTTCCGCAAGGACGGCTCCCTGGGCAAGTACATCGAGATTCCGGCCAGCTACCGCAACGCCATCGCCGCACGCCTGAAGATCATGTGCGATCTCGACATCGCCGAGAAGCGCAAGCCCCAGGACGGCAAGATCAAGTTCAAGAAGTTCGGCCCCCTCGACATTGAGCTGCGGGTGGCGACCATCCCCACCACCGGCGGCGTCGAGGACATCGTGATGCGTATCCTCGCCGCCGGCGAGCCGATTCCCCTCGACAAGCTGGGCGTGCTACCGACCAACCTGGCCAAGCTCAAGGAATGCGTCTCCAAGCCCTACGGCCTGTTCTTCGTTTGCGGGCCGACGGGCTCCGGCAAGACCACCACGCTGCACTCGGTGCTCGGCTACCTCAACACGCCCGACACCAAGATATGGACCGCCGAAGACCCGGTGGAAATCACCCAGAAGGGCCTGCGCCAGTGCCAGGTGAACAAGAAGGTGATGGACTTCGCCATGGTCATGAAGGCCTTCCTGCGGGCCGACCCGGACATCATCATGGTGGGCGAAATGCGCGACGCCGAGACCACCGGCATCGGCATCGAGGCTTCCCTCACGGGCCACCTGGTGTTCGCCACCCTGCACACCAACAGCGCGCCGGAGTCCATCATCCGTCTGCTGGACATGGGCATGGACCCCTTCAACTTCGCCGACGCGCTGCTGGGCATCCTCGCCCAGCGCCTGGCCAAGCGCCTGTGCAAGTGCAAGGAGGAATACTTCCCGGACGAAGAGGAAATCAAGCTCTTCATGACCGAGTACTGCGGCGAACTGGTAAACACCGCGCCTTTCCTCAAGGACAAGGAAGCGGCCATGGAAGCCACCCGCCAGCGCCTGATCCGGGACTACGGCAAGGACGGCAAGATGGTGCTGTGGCACGCCAAGGGTTGCGACACCTGCGGCGGCTCCGGCTACAAGGGGCGCGTCGGCCTCCACGAACTCATGGTGGGCACCGACCCGGTGAAGAAGCTCATCCAGGAGCACGCCCGCGTCGCCCAGCTGGTGGCCCAGGCGCTGGAGGACGGCATGCTGACGCTGAAGATGGACGGCATGGAAAAATGCCTCCAGGGCATCACCGACATCAAGCAGGTACGTTCGGTCTGCATCAAGTAACTGCCGAGGAAAACGCCATGGATATGCTCGAAGACCTGTTCCGCCGCCTCGAAAAGCTCAACGCCATCGGCGCTGCACTTTCCTACGAGCGCGACATCAACCGCCTGCTGGAAATCATCCTTGAGGCGGCCCGCAACATCACCCACGCCGACGGCGGCACCCTCTACCGGATCACCGAGGACGGCTCCCAGTTGCGCTTCGAGATCATCCGCAACGATTCCCTCAAGATCGCCATGGGCGGTCCCAGCGGCGCCCCCATCAACTTTCCCAACCTGCCGCTGAAGAACGACAAGGGCGAACCGAACAACTCGATGGTGGCGGCCTATGCGGCCATCAACGACAAGACGGTCAATATCGTCGACGCCTACAACGAGGCGGGGTTCGACTTCACCGGCACGCGCAAGTTCGACGAGCGCACCGGCTACCGTTCCCAGTCCTTCCTCACGGTGCCGATGAAGAACCACGAGAACGAGATCATCGGCGTCCTCCAGCTCATCAACGCCGTCGATCCGGCGACGGGCGAGGTGGGGCAGTTTTCCGCTTCGGACCAGAGCCTGGCGGAATCCCTGGCCTCCCAGGCCGCCATCGCCCTCACCAACCGGGCGCTGATCTCCCAGCTGGAAAACCTCTTCGAGTCCTTCATCAACCTCATCAACCTGGCAATCGACGAGAAGTCGCCCTACACAGGCGGCCACTGCCAGCGCGTCCCCGAACTCACCATGATGATCGCCGAGGCCGTCAACGCCACGGGCGGCGGTCCCCTGGGCGATTTCCACATGTCGGACAAGGACCGCTACGAACTCAAGATTGCCGGCATGCTGCACGACTGCGGCAAGATCACGACGCCGGTCCACGTGGTGGACAAAGCCACCAAGCTGCAGACCATCTTCGACCGCATCCAGCTCATCGACACCCGTTTCGAGGTGGCCAAGCGCGATGCCGAGATCCATGCCCTCAAGCGCATGCTCGCCCTGCGGGACAAGAAGGACGCCGAGGCCGAGGCGAAGGAATGGGCCGCCTACTGGAATGAGGTGCAGGCCATCGACGACGACCGGGCCTTCCTGCGCAAGGCCAACACCGGCGGCGAGGCGATGGCCGAGGCCGACCAGCAGCGGGTGCGCAACATCAGCCAGCAGCGGGTCTGGCGCAACGTGGACGGCATCCAGAGCGACTTCCTGACGACGGAGGAGATCGACAACCTCACCATCCGCGCCGGCACCCTGACCCAGAAGGAGCGGGAGACCATCAACTATCACATCGTCGCCACCATCAAGATGCTGGAAAAGCTGCCCTGGCCCAAGCACCTGACCAAGGTGCCCGAATACGCCGGCGGCCACCACGAGCGCATGGATGGCAAGGGCTACCCGAAGGGACTGACTCGGGACCAGATGTCGGTCCAGGCCCGCATCATGGGCATCGCCGACATCTTCGAAGCCCTGACGGCCAGCGACCGGCCCTACAAGCCGGGCATGAAGCTCTCCCAGGCCCTCTCCATCCTCGGCAAGTTCTCCGAGGGCGGGCATATCGACCCGGACCTTTTCGCTGTGTTCGTGAAGGAAAAGGTCTATCTGCGCTATGCGGAGAAGTTCCTCGACGCCCACCAGATCGACACGGTGGACGAAGCCAAGCTGGCGGGGTTGCCGGTTGCCTAACTGAGAACATCCCCAGGAGGTGACGAAAAACGTCACCATCTGCCGAAGGAAGTATGGGTGCCCTCATGGCTATTCGGTAACTTATTGTTTTTAAATAGTTTCGTATCCTGGCACCGCAATTGCAATAGCTGGCTTGCACGCTTAAGTGCGTTTTCTACGGAGATATGAACCATGCAGAAGACTCAACAAGGTTTTACGCTCATCGAACTGATGATCGTCGTCGCCATCATCGGCATCCTCGCCGCTGTTGCCATTCCTGCCTATCAGGACTACACGGTCAAGGGCCAGGTTGGCGGTGCAATGGCTGAAATCGCCCCGGGCAAGACGCCGTTCACCGAGGCGGTAACCAATGGCAAGACCCCCAGCACCGACTCGACCGCGGACGGCTTCATTGGTGTTGCTGCCAGCACCACCTACTGTGATGTGACCGTCACAGGCACGACCATCGTTTGCACGGGCAAGAACGGCCACGCCACCAACTTCAACAGCAAGACCATCACCCTGACCTACGCGCCGACCACGGGTGTGTGGACCTGTACGTCGACTCTGGACGCCAAGTACAAGCCGAAGGGCTGCTCCTGATTGACGGCTAGCCGGGGTTCCTCTGGAACTCCGGAGGCCTGACCGGCCGTGGTATCACGGAATCGGAAAGGCCAAACGAGAATGCCCCGCTCCGGCGGGGCATTTCCGTTGACGGGGCGACGAGCCAGCGACTACCTTGGCGTACAAGCGAGGTCGATGGCCTTTAGCGCCTTGTGAATCTCGCCGATGCGCTGCTTCGACAATCCGTAGGTATCGGCCAGCTTGGGCCACTGGGCAACGGCGCTGCGCACGTCGTCGAGAATCCGCTGCCAATCCCGAATCCGATGTCGCTCGGCGACATTCTTCAGGTGCGCGTATGTCGGATTGCCCGCACCGCCAACAGACGTAGTGTGATTGTTCGCGATACCCACGCTGAAGGTCAAATCGAACGCCGGCGCCAGTTGCCAAAGGCCTGTAGCCGGGTCGTGGAGGTAGGCGAAGTTCTTCGTGTGATCGTCCTTGTTGTGCGTGAGCACATTGAACAGCATGAGGCGAAAAGCTTTTTCGACTTCCCCGTCGGATTTCGTCAACTTTCGGGTTGCAGGCAGGACTCCATCCCGGTAGTCCATGCACGGAACGCGGTGGTTGGCATAGGCGTATCCCGCCAGCGACAGCAGGTGGATCTTGCGATTTCCGTCCCGGTCGAAGCGCTGGGCCGCAAAATAGACTTCACGTTTGCCGCGGACGGGAATCTCGATCAGTTGGGTCCGGGGAACGATCAATCCCGCCATTCGCGCCATATCGGAGTACGCCATCTCGATCCGCCCAATATCGGCGGGATCGTATTCGCCGTGCCGGCTGTCGTTTCTGAACTTTACGATCCAGTGGGAGTATCCCGTCGGGATGTCGCGAAACCCGGATTGACAGATGGCCATGTCGGGAGAAAAAGCGACCGTGACTTTGGGGCGGGCTCCGCCCGGCGATCCCCCATAGATTCGCAATTCTTCGAGCACATCGAAGGTTTCCCCGTTGAGGAACCGCTCTGCCTGTTCGGCGATATCGGCAAGATCGATGGGCTTTCCGTTATGCTCAGGCAACAGCTCCGGCTCATACTCCAGCGCCCCCATGCAGCGGTGCCCCATGTAAGCCAGCCTGTCCAACGGGGTGATCTGCGTCCAGTCCAGGCCTTGCTGCTTCTTCAGGCCGCGGTCCATCAACAGCAGTCCCCAGCCGTCGGGCAGAGAGTCGTAGAAGGCGCCGGGAAGGCCATCGAACTCGCCGGGCCGAACGGACTTGTTCGCCAGTCCGTCGAAGGGAATGGAGCCGGGAGCAAGATCGAAGCCCTGGACCAGCCATTCGCGATCATATTGGAAGGCGATAGCCCCGGATGACTGAATAGCCAACTGGCCAACCAACCGGCCGGCGTGCAGCACACGCAGCAAGGAGATCATCTGCTTCCCCGCTTGCGCTTCGGCGCTACGAACTCTTCGATGGTCCGGGCATCTCGCATCGGAAACAAGCCATTGAAGTCATCCATGCACCCCAAGGCATCCGCGAGTTGTAGAAGTTTCACCAAGCCGATTTGCCCGGTCATTTCGAAATGCCGAATCGAGGAGGCCGGTACCCCGGATTGTGCTGCCAGCGTCTTCCGTGAAAGATTGGCTGCCAGCCGCAAGTTTTTGGCACGAGCGGCAACAATACGAGCCAAATCTTCCGGCAATAGGAATGAAATCGGTCCGGTAGTTGACATGGTATTGTTCTTTATAGGCGTTTAAGTCTATATAACTGATATCCTATTGTCAATAATGGTTGGTTATTTGCGACGCATGGTTTCTTTTCGGAATCGTATTGGCTTTGCCGGACCTAGGGCTGCCGACGGGTTTGCCGCTACAAGAGATCGGGGCCGATGACTGCCCGTAGCACGGTCTGGGTCTCGTCTACGCGCACCCGGTTGGAAAACCACCAGAGTCCACCCTTCTTGACCGTCCAGTCGGCCTCCTGACCGGACAGCAGCAGGGCCGCGATGCGTCCCAGCGTCGGTTGATGGCCGACGAGCAGGACCGCGCCGCCATGATCAGGCCAGCCGGCAGCGGCAAGGGCATCCACGGCGTCGGCGCCGATGCCGATCTTGCGTTCCACTTCGAAAGGCATGCCCAGGGCGTGGGCCGTCATTTGCGTGCGTTCGGCAGGACTCACCAGGATGCGCAGTTTCTTGGGCAGGTGCTGCTGCAGCCAGCGCGCCATCTGCTTTGCCTGTTTCTCGCCGCGGGCCGTCAGGCGGCGCTTGGCGTCGGGCAACTTGGCCGTCGCATCCTCGGCCTCCGCGTGGCGCCAGAGGATCAGGTCCATGGTTTTCTCCGAGTTCTGGGGACGCGGCATGTTAGGGACTCCTGATTACCGGGCGATTACAGCAGACGGGGAAGCTTCATGGATCGCAGCTGCTTGAGCCCCGCGGGGATGGATGCGAGCAAGCCCGCGTAGCGCGGCCCGTGCCAGCCGCCGATCAGCGTCACGGCTTCCCGCAGGCGACCATCCTCGCCCGCGCATTCCATGAGCAGGCGGCCGGCATTGGCCAGGTCGTTGATCTGGCCCAGGGTGTCTTGCAGTCGGGAAAGTTTGGCGATCTCGCGGCCGAAGGTCTTGCCGTGCGCCAGCGGGGCGAAGAATTCCAGGGCGTAGCGCAGGCGCTTGATGCCGATGCGCAGGGCGTGGAGAGAGGTCGGATCGTCGACGGCGGCGCCGGCGGCGAGGTACAGGACCTTGCGCCGCAGCCGCCGGATGCGTCCATCGGCGAAGGCGGCCAGATTGCTTTCGCCGTCGGGCGGCAACGGCTGGAAGGGCGGACGATGGAGCAGGTCGGTCGCCAGCAGCATGAGCCTGCCGAAGCGGGGCGAGCGCAGGGCCTGGGTCGCCAGATGGCGCTGGCGGTGCCGCTGCTCGGTGACGAGGCCGACCAGGGCGGCGAGCCGCGGTTCTCCTGCCAGGGAGCTCAGCACCGGGGCGGCGATCTCGGCGAGAAGCACGTCCATGTCGCGGGTGTGGCCGAGAACCGTCATCTGCTCGCGCATCGGCGGCAGCAGGGTGGCGCCGAACTCCGGGGGCAGCAGCGGCCGGAAGAGGCGCATGGCGGCCCGCAGGCGGCGCATGGCGACGCGCATCTGGTGAATGTATTCGGGGTCGTTGCTGGCGGCGCCGCCTTCATGGTTCTGCTGCAGGTGTTCGAGGCAGGCGAGGGCGATGACGCGGAAGGCTTCCAGCGGCGCCATCTCGCCGCCCAGCGGGACAGTGCCGGCCTTGACCGGGGCCGGCTGCGCGTTGTTGAACAAGCGGTAGCCCCGCTCGGCCTTCGACAGCAGGGCCGGCGCCAGGGGAATCCGCTCGGCGATACGGCCGGCCAAGTCGAACAGGGCGTCCGTGCCGCCGGCGGCGATCTCGATCTCCAGTTCGGAAATGGCCTCGTGGCGTCCGGCGGCGGCGATCCAGCCCCGGTCGAAGGCCAGCAGCAGGGCTGTGCCGGGCCGCGGTTCGAAGCGCCAGGTGGTGCGCAGGAAGTTGGTTTCGAACAGGGGGGCGATGCGTGCGCGGATCTTGCGGCGTTCGAGCCACGTGCGCACGGCTTCCGCATCGACGACCGAGAAATCGAAGTCGCCGCCATAGGGCGTTTCCCATTCGGGCCGCGTGGTGAGACCTGCGGCGGAACGGCCGGCGCACTTGACGGTCTGCAGCCAGCGGTGGCCCTGGCGGCGCAGGCGCAGGGCGATGCCGCGCTTGTGGAGGTCCAGGTCCGGCGTGTCGTAGTAGAGATTGATCAGCCGGTCCGTTTTGCGGGAGACGGCATGCTTGAGCAGCGGCAGGCGCTGCAACGCGCGCTGGGCGGATTCGGGAAGGGCGAGCTTGAGTTCGACTTCGTCGGCCATGGCCCAAGGGTATCACCACCCCGGGCGCGAAATGATGACAGCCCTATTCGTAGCGCAGGGCCTCGATGGGCAGCAGCCGGGAGGCCTTCTTGGCCGGATAGAAACCGAAGAACACGCCCACGCAGGCGGCAAAGCCGACGGCGAGGACGATGGACGCCGACGAGAGCTGGGTGCGCCAGCCGGCCAGTTCGCCCACCAGGTAGGCGCCGCCGACGCCGAGCAGGATGCCGATGACGCCGCCGATGAGGGACAGGGTCACCGCCTCGACGAGGAACTGGGTCAGGATGTCCTTGGCGCGGGCGCCCACGGCCATGCGCAGGCCGATTTCCCGCGTGCGTTCGGTGACCGAGACCAGCATGATGTTCATGATGCCGATGCCGCCCACCAGCAGCGAGACCGAGGCGACCGCCGCCAGCAGCATGGCGAGCACGCGGGAGGATTCTTCCTGGGTCTGCAGGATCTCGGAGAGGTTGCGCACGTTGAAGTCGTCGTCCTGGCCGGGCTGCAGGCGGTGGCGCTGGCGCAGCAGTTCGCGCATCTTGGTCTCGGCTTCCTTCATGTCGGCGCCCTGGCGCACCTTGACGCTGATGGAGCCCACGGAGCGCGACTTCGCCAGGGCCGTGGCGCCGAGCACCCGCTTCCTCGCCGTGGAGATGGGCAGCAGGATGATGTCGTCCTGGTCCTGGCCCGACATGTTCTGGCCCTTGCGGTCGAGGACGCCCACCACCGTGAGGGGAACCTTGCGGATGCGGATCACCTGGTCGATGGGGCTGGCGTCGCCGAACAGGCTCTTCGCCACCGTTTGGCCGATCACCGCCACCTTGGCGGCGCTGGTCACCTCGGCCTGTTCGATGGCGCGGCCTTCGGCGATGGCCCATTCGCGGGCCTCGAAGTATTCGGGGGTGACGCCATAGAAGACCGTGGACCAGTTGGCGTTGCCGGCGACGACCTGGCCGGTACCGCGCAGGCCCGGCGCCGCCGCCTGGATCTCGTCGGGCAGTTCCCGGGCGATGGCGTAGGCGTCGTCCTCGCTGATGGTCTGCAGGGTGCCGGCGCCGCCGCGGGCCCCGGTGAAGGTCGCCGAGGCGGAGAAGACGATGATGAGGTTGGAGCCGAGGCTGCGGATCTGGTCCTCCACCTTGGCCTGGGCGCCGCTGCCGACGGCGATCATGACGATGACGGCGGCGACGCCGATGATGATGCCGAGCATGGTCAGGGCCGAGCGCAGCTTGTTCACGCGCAGGGCGTTGAGGGCGACGCGCAGGGTGGCGAGGAAGTTCATGTGACGGGCGCCATCTTTGCCAGGACGGCCGCAGCATCATGGGGCTCGATGACATGGTCCTCGATCACATGGCCGTCGCGGAAGCTGACGATGCGGCCGGCGAACTCGGCGATGTCGCGCTCGTGGGTGACGAGCACCACCGTCAGGCCGGAACGGTTGAGCTCCTGCAGCAGGGCCATGATCTCGACGCTGGTGCGGGAGTCCAGCGCGCCGGTGGGTTCGTCGGCCAGCACCAGCATGGGGTTGTTGACCAGCGCCCGGGCGATGGCGACGCGCTGCTGCTGGCCGCCGGAAAGCTGGGACGGCTGGTGGTCCATGCGCTCGGCCAGGCCCACCTGGGCCAGCCGCTTCTCGGCGAGCGCATGCCGTTCATGGGCCGGAACGCCGCTGTACAGCAGGGGCAGGGCCACGTTGTCGAGGGCCGAGGTGCGCGGCAGCAGGTTGAAATGCTGGAAGACGAAACCGATCTTGCGGTTGCGCACGAGGGCGAGCTCGTCGCCGGACAGGTGGGCCACCTCCTCGCCGCCCAGCCAGTACTCCCCCGAGGTGGGGCGGTCCAGGCAGCCCAGCAGGTTCATGAAGGTGGACTTGCCGGAACCCGAGGGCCCCATCACCGCAACGAACTCGCCGGCCGCGATGCTCAGGGAAACGCCGCGCAGGGCCGCAACCACGTTGCTGCCCATCACGTATTCCTTGACGAAGGAAACGGTGCGGATCAGGGGTTCCGCCATGGGACGCCGGATCAGAACATGCGCGGGCCGGCCGTTGCGGCGGGCTTGCCCGCGGCCGTGGCGAGGCCGGTGATGACTTCCGCAGCTTCGGCGATCTCGCCGGCAACGATTTCCGTCGCGGTGCCGTCGGTGAGCCCCAGCCGCACGGGGACGGCCTTGGGCTTGCGGTCCTCGCCCACCACCCAGACGCGCCCGCTGCCGCCGCCGCCGGCGGCACGGGTGGACTGGAACTCGGCGTTCATCTCGTCGTAGCGCTTCTTCTGGTCCGGATTGAGGAATGCGGACACCTGCGCCCGCAACTCGCCGCGGCTGTGTTCCATGGCCTTGCCGCGCTCCGCCTCGGGCAGGTCCCGGGCAGCGGCGAACTTCTCGCGCATGCCGGCATAAATGGCGTCGAGCTTTTCCTGCTGGGCGGCGTCGAGACCGAGTTCCTTCACCAGGCGTTCGCGCATCTGCTGCTGGGCGGCCGGGCCGCCGGGCGGAGGGCCGGCCGGGGCGCTGCCGGCCGGCGCCTTGTCGTCGCCCGCGCCGGCGGGACGGAAGCGCAGGGCGGCGTTGGCGACCTTGAGGACCTTCTCCTTGTGGGCCGTGACGATGCGTACGTTGGCGGTCATGCCCGGCAGCAGGGAAAGGTCGGGGTTGGCGGCCGACACCACCACCGTGTAGGTGACGACGTTGGATTCCACCTTGGCGGCCTTGCGCACCTGCATCACCTCGCCCTCGAAGCGGCGGCCGGGGAAGGCATCCACCGTGAAGCTGGCCTTCTGACCGGTGCGGATGCGGCCCACGTCGGCCTCGTCGATGGAGGTTTCCACCTGCATGTCCGTCAGGTTGCGGGCGATGATGAAGAGTTCGGGCGCCTGCAGGCTGGCGGCCACGGTCTGGCCGGTGTCGACGCTGCGCTTGACGACGATGCCGTCCACCGGCGAGCGGATTGCCGTGCGCTCCAGGTCCACCCGCGCCTGGGCCAGCTGGGACTCCCGCTGGCGCACGACGGCTTCGCTGTTCCTGACCTGGGCTTCGGCCACTTGGGCGGCGGCCTTGGCGGCATCGAAGGTGGTCTGGGCCTTGTCGCGCTCGGAAGCCGAGATGAACTTCTTCTCCACCAGCAGGACCTTGCGTTCCAGGTCCCGCTGGGCGTCCATGAGGTTGGCGGTGGCGCGGGCCACCTCGGCCCGCTGGACGGCGACCGCCGCCCGCGTCGCCTCCAGGTCGGCCTCGGCCTGGCGCACGCGCAACTGGAAGGTCTCCGGGTCGATACGGGCGATCAACTGGCCGGCCTTCACCGTGCTGTTGAAGTCCACGAGGATTTCCTTGATCTGCCCCGAGACCTGGGAGCCCACCTGGACCGACACCACCGGGTTGAGGGTGCCCGTCGAGGCGACGGCGGCGGTCAGGGGACCGCTCTCGACCTTGACCAGCTTGTACTGGGGCTGGCCGCCGTTGGGGGAAAGGAAGCGATAGCCGCCGTAGGCGGCGGCAGCCGCGGCGACCAGGCCGACGGCTGTCAGGAGCAGGGAGCGGCGTTTCATGCGCCGGATTCTAGCTTACGCAGGAAGGCGGCCTGGCCGCCACTTTGTAAGCCGATGTATCGCCGGCTGCCAAACGGGCTATGCGGCCAGCGGTGCGATGCCGTCCAGGGTCTCCTGCAATTGTTCCTTGGCGAGCTGCAGATCGTAGAGGGACTGCAGGTTGAGCCAGTATTGGTCGGACAGGCCGAAGTAACGGGACAGGCGTAGCGCCGTATCGGCGCTGATGGCCCGCTCGCCATGGACGATCTGATTGATGCGGCGCGGCGGCACGCCGATGTCCTTGGCGACGCGGTATTGCGTGATGCCCATCGGCTCCATGAAATCGTGGAGGAGGATTTCTCCGGGATGGATGGGGGCGAAGTCGCGTTTTGCCATGATGGCCTCGCTAGTGGTAATCGACGATCTCGACGGCTTCCGGCCCTACGGCCGTCCAGCGGAAACAGATGCGCCACTGGTCGTTGATGCGGATGCTGTGTTGTCCCTTGCGATCCCCCTTCATGGCTTCCAGCCGGTTGCCGGGCGGAATGCGCAAATCGTCCAGGCACCCGGCGGCATGCACCTGATTGAGCTTGCGCGCCGCCAGGAGAGCCACCGGCTTCGGGATGCGCCGGACGAAGCGGCCGTTGAAGACCGCCTCGGTGTCCTTGTCCTTGAAGGAGCGGATCATGGCCGATATTGACGCATCGCGTTATTAGCGTCAAGCGGTGCTTTCGGACAGCAGGGACACGAGGTGCTCGAAATCGGTGCGTGATCCAATGCGGCGGCCATGTTGATTCCGCATGAAGGCTTCGAAACCATCGTAGTCATTCAAATAGTCGAGGGCTATGTCCAGGGCCGTTCTCCCGAATTCGTTGGGTTGCGTTCCGAGTTTCGAAAACCGATTCAGGATGAGTCGAGCGATGTTCGGGTCGCCCATGCGGACGGCCGTATGCAGGGCCGTGTTTTGCTCGTCCTGGGTCGCCTTGTAGGGATTGGGGCCAGCCCCCAGCACGGCGGCGACGCATTTGGCGGATTGTCCGGTTACGGCGACATGGAGCGCGGTGCGGCCGAGGTAATCCTGGGCATTCACATCGCATCCTTTGTTTGCCAACAGCAGGGTTACCAGTTCAGCGTCTCCGTGGTCCGCCGCCAGCATCAGCGGCGTCTGTCCCTTGAAGTCGGGGATGCCAGCCTGTTCGGGCCAGACTTCCAGCAGGATGCGGATGGCTTGGTGCCAGTTGGCGAGAATGGTGTCCAGTTTCGAGAACTCCGCTGCAAACTCGGGAGGCATGATGCTCTGCGTGTCGGCACCGGCACTCTCCAATCCATGCACGAACTTCATCCAAAGCATCAGCACGCTGTTGCGCCGGGCCTCCGGTAGTTGCCTGCCTTTGAGTTTCCTGGCGTGGCGGGTGAGCAAAGCTCGCAAAGCCTCCCAGTCGGCCTTCGCGATGAGATCGAAGGTTCCCTTGTGAAGAGGCTCGAACTCGTTGTTTGCCGGCGGTTCCCGTCGCTCGACGCCGGGATAAGGACGGTACAAGGTGTTCCAGAAGAATTCCTCGCACTGGACACCGGCATCCTCGAAGGCAGGTGGGCGATTCGGGAATTCCATGTAGCCCAGTATGTTCCGGTAGAGCTTTTCATGACTTCCGGGAACACGCCCACCTTGAGCCAAGTCGGCGGCCCAGGCTTCGTACGCGATATCGCCACGAAGGCTGCCGTAGCTGTATTCGGAGCAGGCGTCCAGGGCGGCACGAAGATCTTTCGCGGCGCCCTCAATGTCATCTAGCGCCAGCTTGTGCTTTGCCCGCATGCGCAGTAGGGGGGCCGTCCAGATATCCTTGCTTGGACTTTCCTCAACCTCCGAAAGCAGTGCGGCCACCCGTTCGCGCATGCCCGGCGGCCGCTGCTTCGGCGGGCAGTCGAAAAGATTGCCCAGCTCGATCAGGATGGAGCCACTCTTCTCGCCCTCCGTCGCCGCAAGCTCCCGCATGCGCTGCACGGCCATGCCCCGCATGGACATAGGCAATTCCGCATCCTGTGCGAACTGGCTGATGACCCAGTAGCTGTTCTCCGCCTGGAGGGTTGGCCACGGTGAGGCGGTGCGGACACGTTCCTTGAGTTGCTCGATGCGCAACAACTCTTCGGCATCGCGCTTGAGCAAACGCAGGCGGTGCTCGAAGATCGGTGGCGCGTCATCCGGTATTGTCGGCCACATATCCGGCAGCGGATCATCCGGGCGTAGCTCGAAGAAGCGGCGGATCAGGTGATGAGCCAACTCTTCATAGGCAGTTTCCCGGCGTGACGGCAGGATGGAGAGGAACAGCGTCTCCTTGTCCCATGGCGGCAATTGGGCCTCGAACCAGACATCTTGTTCCGCATACGTGTTTCCGTGATGCCAAGCCTGGATGGTCAGGTTGTATATGCCCTCGAACAAGCCAACGAGTTGCCGCATCTTGTTGCGCTTTGGATCGGCGCAGGATGGATCGACGTCTGGGCAAAGAAACTTTACCAAACGTTCATAGGCATCCTGGCCCATGCGGGCGACTTTCAATCGCAGCCGAATGGTGCGCATGTCCGGCGGCGCGTAGCGGATAGCGACCCGACGAACGAATTCCATTTTTTCTTCTTCGGCAGCTTCACCGAGAAATATCGGCTCCAGCCGAGATGCCTTCATCGGAATCTCCCAACTGAGAGATTCCGCATTCAGTCCTTTCTCGCGGACGAAAGCCAAGGCCGCATCGAACTCCTGTGCTGGCGCTAGGCCATCGATTGGGGTGAAGGCGCCATCGAAACGCAATTCGGCGTCATCAGGAAAGATAGTGTCGATAGAGGCCGCATTCTTTGGCGTTATGCCTTTACGCCAGTTATGAAGGGTACGGACAGCGGCTGAAGCTCCTTCCTGACGCAAATTGGCATTGCCGAGAGATTTTCCGGCGTCACCCAACGACTGTTCGCCCAGCAGATCAAGCAGCCAGTCGATGACCTGGGTAACAGGCATGGTGGCTTTGCCGGAGGCCTCGTGCCACTGTGGAAAGAACCAGAACAGCCCACCAGGCATACCGGCATCGAGGGCAGGGACGCCTTCTTCCACATTGGCCAGTTCCCAGAATGCCAGGCGGCGGGCGAGAGCGGGAACATAGGAGTAGGCAAGCAGGTGCCAGACGACTTGTTGCTGACTCGCTGGTCCGGTCCAAGTGTGCAGCTCCAGCGCCTTGTGGAAATTTCCCCACTCGAACAGGTTGCCTTTTGTATCCTCGCGCGCCTGGCAGTCCATGTCCAGAGCGCCGAAGATTTCGTTCAGTAGTTCCTCTGCCATCTCTTGATGCCTGTCGAGAGACATGCCCAAGTCGGAAAACTGGCCGACGAATTTGCTGGGCCGTCGCTCCAGACCAAGGCTCTGGTGGATTTCAAGCAGGATTTCTTCAAAGCTGGGGATGCGGGCCATGATGTCTATGTCGTAACGGCGATGGGCGCATTCTGCCCGACGGCGACCTCTCAGAAAATGAAAAATCCCGTACCACCCACTTGTTGATAAATGGTCGGTCGCTCATGCAAGGGGTGGTTCGCGATCTTTCATGGAAGCCACTCGGAGCGCACCCTATAAATCGTGCCATCGGGTCATGGCGATCCGGTCTTGCGGGAAGCTTGCCTCGGCGTCGCGCATTGATTTGAAGAGGCTTTTTGGAGTCAATCATGAAACTTCATCTCGAAAACGGCCCTAGCACGACCGGCAAACCTTCCGGTGGCGGTCGCGGCAACAATCCGCCCAAGGGCAAGTAAGGCGTTGCGGCCCCGGTGGGCGGTTTGCGCTTGCCGGGGCCGTAGTCATCGATACGGGAGAAACGAAGATGCAGAGAACGATCATGGCCGCCCTGCTGGGCGCTGCAGTCCTGTTGTCCGCCGCCGCGTGCGAGACGACGGGGCCGCGCTACCGGAATGTCCGTTCCTACAGCGAGGGGCTTGCTTCGGCGCAACATGCGTCGGGCAAATGGGGCTTCGTCAACGAGAAGCAGGAGTGGGTGATCCAGCCTAGGTTCGACGACGCCAAGGAGTTCCAGGCCGGCAAGGCGGCGGTTCGGCTTGGCAACAAATGGGGTTTCATCGACAAGCGGGGGGAATGGTTGTGAAGTACTGCTCCTGCCGCGAGATCGACGCGATGGTGCGTTTGCTGGTGCGCGAAGGCTGGATATTTCGCTGGGGCGGCAAGCACGGCCGCCTGCGGGAGCCGTCGGGGCGCTTTGCCCTGACGGTTCCGGGTTCGCCGGGTGACCGGCGGGCTGCCGAAAATTTTCGACATGATCTGCGCCGGGCCGCAAAGCAGGCAGCACTGCTGACGGCCAATCTCCGCGCACCGGCGTCCCGGCGGGCGGAGTAAAGCTTCAGGCCATGCCCGGATCGCCCTGCAGGCCGACGAGCTTCGGCGCGTTGAGCTTGCGCGGCGTCACCGTCTTCTTGTCCCGCAGCCAGTGGGCAACCACTTCCCAGATCGGCTCGCCCTGGACGCCTTCGGCCACGGGCGCCCAGCCGGCGACCTTGTAGGTTTTGCCGGCTTCGATGGGCTTGCCGCCGAGGCGCATGTCGCGGATGCGGTTGCCGATCTTCGCTGCCGGGTCGCAGCTGTAGCTCATGCCGCCGACGCGGACCATGTCGCCGCCCTGCTGGTAATAGGGATCGGGGTTGAAGAGGTTGTCGCCTACGTCCTCCAGGATCATCTTGATGTGCTCGCCGGTCATGGGCGTGAGGGTCGAGGTCGGATAGGTGATGGCGGTCTGGTCCATCAGGTGCTCGAAGGTGATGGCCTCGCCGGGCAGCAGCGTGGTGCCCCAGCGGAAACCGGGCGAGAAGGCCAGGTCGGCGCCCTTCACTTCGATCATGGCGTCGAGGATCAACTGGTCCCAGGAGCCGTTGAAGTTGCCGCGGCGGTAGAGCAGGCCTTCGGTGGTGGCCAGCTTTTCCTCCAGCTTCGCCTTGTAGGGGGCGCGCACCCGCTCGATGTGGGCCGCCATGTCGGCATCGGCCGGCAGCAGGTTGGCGAAGACGGGCAGCAGCTTGTAGCGGAAGTCCTGGATCTTGCCGCCGCGTACGTCGAAATCGAGCACGCCGAGGAACTTGCCGTTGGAGCCGGCGTTGGTGACCAGGGTCTGGCCCGCGGCGTTCTTCACCACTACCGGCTGGGGTACGCCGTCGTGGGTGTGGCCGCCGAGAATGGCGTCGATGCCGGTGACGCGGGAGGCCATCTTGAGGTCCACGTCCATGCCGTTGTGGGAGAGCACCACGACCACCTGGGCGCCCTTGGCGCGGGCCTCGGCCACGGTCTTCTGCATCTCCTCCTCCTGGATGCCGAAGGTCCAGTCGGGCACCATCCAGCGCGGGTTGGCGATGGGCGTGTAGGGGAAGGCCTGGCCGATGACGGCGACCCGTACGCCGTTCATTTCGCGCAGGGCGTAGGGGGCGAACACCGGGTCGTTGAAGTCGGCGGTCTTGACGTTCTGGGCGAGGAATTCGATGCGGCCCTTGAAGTCGGTATCGACGATCTGTTTGACGCGCTCGTGGCCGAGGGTGAATTCCCAGTGGGGCGCCATCATGTCCACGCCCAGCAGCTTGCAGGCATCCACCATGTCCTGGCCCTTGGTCCACAGGGCGGTGGCCGAACCCTGCCAGGTGTCGCCGCCGTCCAGCAGCAGGGCGCCGGGACGGCCGGCACGCAGGCGCTTCACCAGGGTGGCCAGATGGGCGAAGCCGCCGATACGGCCGTAGGTCTTCGCCGCCTGCTCGAAGTCGAGATAACTGAAGGCATGGGCCTCGATGCTGCCGGGCTTGATGTTGAAGGCCTTGAGCAACTTCTCGCCCACCAGGTGGGGCACCTGGCCGCGGGCGGCGCCGAAACCGATGTTGACGCTGGGCTCGCGGAACCAGACGGGCTGCAACTGGGCATGGCTGTCGGTGAAATGCAGCAGATGCACATTGCCGAAGCGGGGCAGTTCATAGAGGGCGTCGCCCTTCTGGGCCGCCAGCAACTCGCGGGAGTCGAGGGCGAAGCCGGCCGCGGCGGCGGCGGCCAGCACCTGGAGGAACTCGCGCCGGTTCATGGATGACATGGAGGTTTCCTTTGGACGAGACGGGGCCGGCCGCAACCGGCCCCGTAGGATCGAGGGAGAGACTTACTTGTTGACCGGGGACGCCGGGTCAAGCAACAACGCCACCAGGTCCCGGATCTCCTTTTCGCCGATGGCGCCGGAGTGGCCGAAGCGCGGCATCTCTGAGCAGAGGTTGAAGGCCTTGGCGTTGTAGATCTTCGAGTAGACGTACTTCTGCGTTTCCGGCGTGTTGCCGCGCAGCTTGCCGAACTGGTAGAGGCTGGGGCCGATGGTGCCGAAGGACTTCTCCTTGGGATCGAGCTGGTGGCAGTTGTAGCAGTTACCGCCGCCGGGGATGCCCGGCTTGTCGGCCCAGGTCATGCCGCGTCCGCTCTGGGCGATCTTCTCGCCGCTCTTCCAGTCGCCCATGAGCTTGCCGTCGGCCGGGAGCTTCACGGAGGCGAGTTGGTCCTGTTCCAGCTGCTTGGCGATGGCTTCCGGCGGCCGGTTGCCGCTACGGTTGCAGACGGCCTGGAGGCCGTCTTCCTGGACGCGCTCGTAGCCCGCGATGCCGCGGCTGCGGAAGTCCTTCTTGATCATGGCGATGGCTTCGGCGCGGTAGTTGCGGTCCTCGGCCTGGGCGACGGTGGCGAAGACGGCGCCTGCGAGGAGGGCCGCGGTGATCTTGCGTTCGATAGTCATGGGGTCTCCTCCTCTTCAGCGCTTGATGCCGGGGCCTTTGTACGTGTAGCCGTTCGAATTCACGCCCAGGTAGGACAGCAGGGCGGTGACGGAATCGGACACGTAGCCGGGCTCGGGGAAGCGCTGCTGGCGGAAGCAGTCGTTCATGCGCCACTGCAGGGTGTGCATGACGCCGCCGGTCATGCGGTAGCCGGGCCAGCCCAGGTAGGACTTGATGGCGCCCTGGGGCTTGGTCAGGTTGGGCAGTTGCTGGGTGCGGATGCGCTTGCCGTCGGCGCCGTGGCAGGTGGCGCAGGAGAAGTCGTAGGGGCCGGCGCGGTACTGGAAGACTTCGGCGCCGATCCTGTAGGTCTCGATCTCCTTGGGGTGCTTCTGGGGGATCGCGATCTTCATGCCCTTGGACTGGGACGCCACGTAGGTGACCAGGGACACGGGCTCGGGCGTGTGGGTGTCGTTGCTGAAGGGTTTCTTGGCGATGTCCTCGCGTTTGAAACCCTGGTGCTCCACCATGCAATGGACGATGCGGCGCTCGACATCCATCACCTGATCGACATCGGCGAAGTAGCGCGGCGTCTGCACGTAGGCGCCCTTGACGACGCCGATGCCGAGGCCCAGGTCGCAACTCTCTGCCAGCGACACCTGCTTCGGGCCGCGCTTTTCGTTCCACAACTCCTCGCCCTTCATTTCGAAGAGCTCGGCGGGGTTGCTGTCTTCCATCACTTCGCGGAATTTCTCGAATTCGGCGGTGGTGGCGTCCTTGTCCTCCGCTGCCGCGGCGGCGGGCGCGGTCTGTTTGACCGGCGGCTTCTGGCTCTTGGCGCCGGCTGCCGGCAGGGCGGCAAGGGCAAGCGGCAACGCCAGGCTGACGATGATCGACGGTTTCATAGGCCTCCTCTGTTTCGGGTTGTTGTGGGTGCTGCTCAGACTTGCAGGTATCTCCAGCCTTGTCCCATGCGGATGGCGATCTGGGACACGGCCGAAGAGACCACATCGACGTCGGGTAGCAGTGTCACCTGCTCCCCCTTTTCGTGCAAGCGTTCGATGGCTTCGTTGCAGGCGATCAGCCGCAGGTTGGCGTAGGTCTTGCGCATGGCGACGACGCGCTGGGCCAGGGGGGAGCCGGCCTCCTGGAGCAGGTGTACGCCGGTGCCGTTGGCGACGAACTCCACCTGGATCGGGCCGCCGCTGCGGTCGCGCGCCTTGGCGAGCTGTTCCGCCTTGCGCAGGGCCGCCTCGATCTGGACCGGCTCGTCCGACACCAGGTGCAAGACCACCCGGTTGCCGTGGCTGCGGATGGCCTCCATTTCCGGCCCCGGAATCCAACTGCGGTCGTATTCGTCGTGGGCGAACCAGCCGGAGGCGGCGCCGAAGGCGATCAGCAGGCCGGCCGCCAGGGGCATGCGCCAGAACAGGTGCCAGGACTTTCTGTTGTCCCGGGTACGCGCCGCCGCCTGCGGGTGGGCGCTGCGCACCAGTTCCTTCAGGTGCCAGGTTTCGCATACCTTCGCCCGCAGGGCGTCGTCGGCCGCCAGGCGCTCCAGCAGGGCGGCCTTCTCGGCGCCGTCAAGCTGGTTGTCGGCGAAGGCGTTGAGCAGTTCGTCGGAGACGGGAGTGTTCATTTGATCCTCGCGAGCCGCGGCAGGGCTTCCTGGCGCCGCAGCTGGTCCTTCAGGGTGCTGCGGGCACGGGAGAGGCGGCTCATCACGGTGCCGATGGGGATGGCGAGGACGGCGGCCACATCGGCGTAGGAAAGCTCTTCCAGATCCACCAGGGTCACCACCTCCCGTTGCCCGAGGGGCAGTTCGGCGACGGCCCGTCGTACCCGCTGCACGAGCTGGCTTTGCAGGCAGTCGTCTTCGGGCGTGCCTTCCGCCACCAGTTCGTCCTCCGCCACCTCGGCGATGTCCGCCATGGGGCGGTGCAGGCGCAGATGGTCGTGCCAGCAGTTGGCGAGTATGCCGCACAGCCAGGCATGGAGGGACTCCATGTCCCGCAACTGGCCGTGGTTGCGCAGGGCCTTGGCCATGGCCTCCTGGACGAGGTCGTCGGCGAGGGCGCCGCTGCGGCACCAGGAGCGGGCGAGCCGCCACAGCCGGGGGCGGCTCTCTTCCAGTTTTTCCTCGAACTGCCGGCTGCGGCTGATGAAGGCCAGGATGCCCATGGTGGTTGGTTTCGTCCCCCTTTTGCAGATAGACGGCGGCAGGAACGACTTTATTCCATATTTTTTTCGGTCGGACATCGGGGAAAGCCGCAGGCGAAGAAAAAGGGCAGGACGGTTTTTCCGTCCTGCCCCTGCGGTTCCTGCACCGGGAACGGCTGTTCCCGTCGGCGTCAGGCCGTGATGGCGGCCTTATCGGTACGCTTGTGGCTCCGGCCGGCGCTAAGCGCCTTAACCTCGCTGCGCGAGCTTAGCCTGCGCCGCAAGCGCAACGTCTCACTACGCAGTGATCGCCGCCTTGTCCGTGCGCTTGTCGCCCTTGTTGTCGACCCAGTTGACGACGACTTCGTCGCCGGCCTTGGCGCCCTTGACCTTGAAGGCGAACACCGGGTTGCGGGAGACGGAAGTCCCCGTCTGGCCCTGGATGACCTTCTTGCCGCCCACTTCGATGGTGATGGCCTGGATAAAGTGGGCCGGAATCGTGTTGCCCGAGTTGTCCTTGCGCTGGCCGGTTTCCATCGCGTGGCTCATGAGCACGCGGATTTCGGCGACGTCGCCCTTCAGTTGGGCGCGAATCTTCATCGGATCTGCCATGATTTTCTCCTATTCTCTTGTCTGGATCAGCCGCCGCAGCCGCCGACGGTGACTTTCACTTCCTTCTGCACCGTGTAGTACTTGCCGTCGGCGGTCTTGGCCACCGCCTTGACGTTGGAGGTCTGGGACAGCTTCAGACGCACCGAAATCTCGGGCATGGCGCCGTTGGCGAAGTCGAAGGCGGCGGACAGCGGGAGGGGGTTCTTGTCGGCGAGGACGGCGATGGAGATGGTGTTCGGGATATTGCTGGTCACATCCACGGGCACCACGGCGCCGTTCTCGGCGATGTCCGGGGCCTTCAGCAGGAGATCCTTGCTGTCCGCGGCGGAAGCGGCGCCGATGCCTTTCATGGCGGCCGACATGTCCTTGGCTTCAAAGGCGGCGCGGTTCCATTCCTGGGCCCAGGCGCCGGTGGGCTTGAGCACGCCGGCGGCCACCGCGGCGGCGAGGACGCCGGTGCTGCCCATTCCCTTGAGCAGGGTTCTGCGAATCATGTCCATCTGATTACTCCTCCTGTTGCACTGCGTGAGATCTTGGCGGCCTGTTGGGGCCCGAACGGCGCATTCTGCTTTTCCGGCGGGGCCGGTGCAAATTGCGATGCTGATACGGGGATAAGGCGGGCTCATCCTATCAGGCCTTTTCGCCTGCCGGTGCGATCCAGTGGCCCGATTTTCCGCCGGCCTTCTCCAGCAGGCCGATGTCCTCGATGCGCATGCCCCGGTCCACGGCCTTGCACATGTCGTAGATGGTCAACAGGCCGACGCCGACGGCGGTCAGGGCTTCCATCTCCACGCCGGTGCGGCCCACGGTCTGGGCCGTCACCTCGCAGCAAACGGCACTGCGGGCCTCGTCGATGGCGAAGTCCACCGCGACCCGGGTGAGGGGAACGGGATGGCAGAGAGGAATCAGATCGGCCGTGCGCTTGCTGGCCTGGATGGCGGCAATGCGGGCGACGCCGAGGACATCGCCCTTCTTCGACGAGCCGGAGCGGATCAGTTCCAGGGTCGCCGGCTCCATGCGGATGCAGCCGGCAGCACGGGCGATGCGTACGGTTTCGGCCTTCTCGCCGACGTCCACCATATGGGCGCGGCCGGCGGCGTCGAAATGGGTCAGGGTCATCTGTCGCTTGCCTAGTGCCGCGCCGAGGCCGGCGGCGGGATGTTCAAGTCCAGCCAATAGCGGGCCAGCCGGGCGAGGTCGTCGCGCTGCCGCGCGAAGTCGCCCGCCTTGTGGACGTAGCTGTTGGCGCCGAGCATGGCCGCCGTGCGGACGTCGTCGGCATCGTCGGAGGCGGACAGCACGGTGATCGGAATGAGGTGGGTGAGATCGTTGCCGCGAATCTCCTTGAGGATGTCGAATCCCGACAGCCTCGGCAGCTTCAGGTCCAGCAGGATGAAGGCGGGCAGTTCGGCGGGATCGCGGTCCGCGTGGGCGCCGCGGCAGAACAGATAGTCGAGGGCGGCCACGCCGTCCGCAAAGACGAGAATCTGCTCGCGGGGAATGTCGTCGGCCAGCGCCTGGCTGATGAGCTCGGCGTCGTCGGCCGCATCCTCGATCAGCATGACAGTGGAAGATGCCATGGTTCCGGGCTCGGAAAGGAAACAGGGCGGAAGCTTACGACACCCGGGCGTTCAGGGCAAATGGCGGCGGTGCGGCGCAAGGAAGGGATTTGGATTCCGGCTATCATAGGCACATGCGCCGCAACGTTTACGCCATTCTTGCCTGCATTGCCGTATTCGCCTCCCCCGCCGCCGTCGGCGACGGGCTCCCCGACCTGGGCGAGATCGCCCAGACCGAGTTTTCCCCCCAGATGGAAAAGCGTGTCGGCGAGTCCATCATGCAGGAGATCCGGCTCAAGGAACCGTCCTATCTCGACGATCCCGAGATCAGCGGCTACCTGAACCGCATCGGCAGGCGTCTGGCCTCCAACAGCGATGAATCGCGCCAGGAATTCGAGTTCTTCGTCCTGCGCGACAAGACCCTGAATGCGTTTGCTATGCCGGGGGGATTCATCGGCGTCCATACCGGGTTGATCACGGCCGCCCAGTCGGAGTCGGAGCTGGCGGGTGTGCTTTCCCACGAAATCTCCCACGTTACCCAGCGGCACCTGGCGCGGGGTTTCGCCAAGCAGAGCCAGCTTCAGGCGGCCTCCTGGATCGCCCTCGCCGTGGCGATCCTCGCCTCCCGCACCAACTCCGACGCCGCCCAGGGGGCGTTGATTGCAGGCCAGGCGGCCAGCGCCCAGAAGCAGCTGGCCTATTCCCGCGACTTCGAACGCGAGGCCGACCGCGTCGGTATCCAGCTGCTCGAACGCTCCGGCTTCGACGTAAGGGGCATGGGCGCCTTCTTCGAGCGGCTGCAGCGTTTCGGACGCCTCTACGAAAACAATGCGCCGGGCTATCTGCTGACCCACCCCCTGACGACGGAGCGGATTTCCGACATGGAGAACCGCATCCAGATGCGGCCCTACAAACAGGTGCCGGATTCCCTCGACTTCCTGCTGGTGCGGGCAAAGTTGCGCGCCCAGGACGGCACGCCGGACGATGCGGTGACCGATTTCGACACCCTGGTGCGGGAGCGCAAATTCACTTCCGAGCCGGCGGTCCGCTATGGGCTGGCCATCGCCCTGCATCGGGCGCAGAAGTATCCGGCCGCCGAGGCACAGGTGGCGGAGTTGCGCCGGCTCAAGGCCGAATCGCCGATGGTGGAGAGTCTGGCGGCGGAACTGCGCCTGAAACAGAACGATCCGGCCGGTGCCGCAAAGGTCCTGCGCGCGTCCGCCGTCCGCTACCCGCAGGAAAGGGCGATTTCCTATGCGCTCGTCGAGGCCTTGCTGTCGTCGGGCCAGCCCCAGGAAGCCCTGCGGGCGACCAAGGACGACCTGCAGGCCTATTCGACGGATTTCCGCATGCACAGCCTCCAGGCAAAGGCTTACGCCGCCCTCGGCAAGAAGCTCCAGCAGCATCGCGCCCAGGGAGAATCCTATGCCCTTCAGGGACTTCTGAATCCGGCCATCGAGCAATTCGAAATGGCCCAGAAGTCGCCCGACGGCGACTTCTACGAGCAGTCCCAGGTGGATGCCCGCCTGCGCCAGCTCAAGCGTCAGCGGGACGAACTGATGAAGCAGGGGCGCCCCTGACCGCGTCCCGGAAAGGGCCGCCGGGCCGGCGTTTGATATGGATCAAATGTTTTGCCCCATAAATCGGCGGCACTTATTACCCCATCGAAAAATAGAGTTGGTCGCCATTTGGTGAAATTGCTAGCCTTCGATCCTCGCAAAAAAAGACTATTCGAGGAGGCACGGCAATCATGGCGTTGGTCAATCCGCACGGCGGCGGCAATCTCAAACCCCTCTTGCTCGAAGGCGACGCCCTCAAGGCCGAAGTCGCCCGCGCAAAATCGCTGCCGCTGGTGAAGGTCAGCTCGCGTGAAGCGGGCGACATCATCATGCTGGGTATCGGCGGCTTCACCCCGCTCGACGGCTTCATGACCCACTCCGACTGGCAGGGCGTCTGCGACGGCATGAAGATGGCCAACGGCCTGTTCTGGCCGATCCCCGTCACCCTGTCCACCGACGACGAATCCATCAAGGCCGGCAGCGACATCGCCCTGGCCGACGGCGCCACCGGCGAGATCCTCGCGACCATGAAGGTCAGCGAGAAGTACAGCATCGACAAGGCCCACGAGTGCATGCAGGTCTACAAGACCACCGACGTGGAGCACCCTGGCGTCAAGATGGTCATGGCCCAGGGCAAGTACAATCTGGCCGGCTCGATCAAGGTTCTCTCCACCGGCGGCTTCAAGGAGAAGTACGGCGAGCAGTTCATGACGCCGGCCGAGACCCGCGCCCTGTTCGAGAAGATGGGCTGGAAGCGCATCGCCGCCTTCCAGACCCGCAATCCGATGCACCGCTCCCACGAGTATCTGGCCAAGATCGCCATCGAGACCATGGACGGCGTGCTGGTGCATTCGCTGCTCGGCAACCTCAAGCCGGGCGACATCCCCGCCGAGGTGCGCTCCGAGGCGATCGCCACCCTGGTCGACAACTACTTCGCCCCCAACACCGTGATCCAGGCCGGCTACCCGCTCGACATGCGTTATGCCGGTCCGCGCGAAGCCCTGCTGCACGCCCTGTTCCGCCAGAACTACGGCTGCTCGCACCTGATCGTCGGCCGCGACCACGCGGGTGTGGGCGACTATTACGGTCCCTTCGACGCCCAGAAGATCTTCGACGAGATCCCCAAGGGTTCCCTCGAAACGGTCAACATGAACATCGACTGGACCTTCTGGTGCAACAAGTGCGGCGGCATGGCCTCCCAGCGCACCTGCCCCCACAGCAAGGACGATCGCATCCTGCTGTCAGGCACCAAGGTGCGCTCGATGCTGTCCGAAGGCCAGCCCCTGCCGGTCGAGTTCAGCCGTCCGGAAGTGGCCGCGGTGCTGCAGAAGTACTACCAAGGCCTCAGCGCCGAACAGAACGTCAAGGTCGAACTGAAGGGCCATTCGGCCGCGTAAGGAAACCGGAAGACCGCCGACTTCGGCGGTCTTCCTTTTTTGCAATTTGGAGTCCCGAGCCCGCCGGAAGCGGAACTGCGCTACACCGGCCAAGGCGGCGTCCGGATCTGAATGATGGACCGCTGACACAGCGGATCGTTTTTATCAAGGAGAGTAAGCAATGCCTACCTATGTTCGTACCGAAAAGTGCGACGGCTGCAAGGGTCAGGACAAGACCGCCTGCATGTACATCTGCCCGCACAACCTGATGAAGCTGGACAAGGACGGTTCCGACACCGGCCACGCCATGAAGGCGTTCAACCAGGAGCCGGAGCAGTGCTGGGAGTGCTACTCCTGCGTCAAGATCTGCCCGCAAGGCGCCATCGAAGCCCGCCACTACGCCGACGTCGTGCCGCTGGGCGGTTCCGTGCAGCCCCTGCGCGGCTCCGACTCCATCATGTGGACCATCAAGTTCCGCAACGGCAACATGAAGCGCTTCAAGTTCCCGATCCGTACCACCCCCGAGGGCTCCATCGACCCGTACGGCGGCAAGCCGATGCCCAAGCTGGCCGAACTGACCGTCGACGGCGTGTTCACCAAGGCTGTGATGGGCGGTTTCCGTGCCGGCAACCCCGCCGAGCTGATCCGCAAGTAATTTTCATCGAGGAATAGAAAATGGCTGGTACTTTTGACAATCCGGAAGTTGTTCAGGAAGACCTGGACGTCCTGCTGATCGGCGGCGGCATGGCCTGCTGCGGCACTGCCTACGAAATCATGCGCTGGGCCGAGGCCCTGAAGGCCGAAACCGGCAAGGAACTCAAGATCAAGCTGGTCGACAAGGCTGCGATGGACCGCTCCGGCGCCGTGGCGCAGGGCCTGTCCGCCATCAACACCTACATCGGCGACAAGCAGGACCCCGCCGACTACACCCGCATGGTCTCCAACGACCTGATGGGCATCACCCGTGACGACCTGGCCTACGATGTGGGCCGCAACGTCGACGACTCCGTGCACCTGTTCGAGGAATGGGGCCTGCCGATCTGGAAGACCGACGCCGAAGGCGTTCGTCACGACGGCGCGGAAGCCATCAAGGAAGGCCTGCCCCTGCTGAAGGACGGCGGCCAGCCCGTGCGTTCCGGCAAGTGGCAGATCATGATCAACGGCGAATCCTACAAGTGGATCGTCGCCGAAGCCGCCAAGAAGGCGCTCGGCCTCGACCGCATCCAGGAGCGCGTGTTCATCGTCAAGCTGATCAACGACAAGAACGACAAGAACCGCATTGCCGGTGCCGTCGGCTTCTCCGTCCGCGAAAACAAGATCTACGTCTACAAGGCCAAGGCCATCCTGCTGGCTGCCGGCGGCTGCGTCAACCTGTTCCGTCCCCGCTCCGTCGGTGAAGGCCAGGGCCGCGCCTGGTACCCGGTGTGGAACGCCGGTTCCACCTACTCGATGGCCGCCGAGGCGGGCGCCGAGCTGACCATGATGGAAAACCGCTTCGTGCCCGCCCGTTTCAAGGACGGCTACGGCCCGGTCGGTGCCTGGTTCCTGCTGTTCAAGGCCCGTGCAGCCAACGCCTACGGCGAAGACTACATGACCAAGAACAAGGACATGCTGAACGACTACCCGCCCTATGGCCAGGCTGCCGTTCCCGCTTCCTGCCTGCGCAACCACCTGATGCTCAAGGAGATGAAGGAAGGTCGCGGCCCGATCTACATGGACACCGTCACCGCCCTGGCCAAGCTGGCCGAGACCCTGACGCCGAAGGAAGTAAAGCACCTCGAAGCCGAGGCCTGGGAAGACTTCCTCGACATGTGTATCGGCCAGTGCGGCATCTGGGTCGGCGAGAACATCGAGCCCGAGAAGAAGATGTCCGAGCTGATGCCGACCGAGCCCTACCTGCTCGGCTCCCACTCCGGCTGCTGCGGCATCTGGGTGTCCGGCCCGACCGACGTCGGCGCGCCGACCAAGGAAGAGTACGACGGCATCCCCGCGCACCTGCCCTCCGGCTGGAACTGGGGCTACCGCGGCATGACCACCGTCAAGGGTCTGTTCACCGCCGGTGACGGCGTGGGCGCCGCCGGCCACAAGTTCTCCTCCGGTTCGCACACCGAAGGCCGCCTGGCCGCCAAGGCCATGGTCAAGTACTGCATGGACAACGCCGACCTGAACGTCGAACTCGACACCCCCGTCGAGCAACTGGCCGAAGAGATCTACAAGCCGGTGCGCAACTTCCTGCAGTTCAAGGACTACACCACGGCCATCGACGTCAACCCCAACTACATCACGCCCAAGATGCTGCAGTTCCGCCTGCAGAAGATCATGGACGAATACGTTGCCGGTGTTGCCACGTACTACAACACCAACGACAAGATGCTGGCGGTTGCCGAAGAGAAGCTCGGCATGCTGAAGGAAGACGCCGAGAAGATGCGCGCCAAGGACCTGCACGAGCTGCTGCGTGCCTGGGAGAACTACCACCGCATCCTGACGGCCGAAGCCCACATGAAGCACATCCAGTTCCGCGAAGAGAGCCGCTACCCCGGCTTCTACTACCGCATGGACAAGAACTTCGTCGACGAAGAGAACTGGCACTGCTTCGTGAACTCGATCTACGACAAGCAGTCCAAGAAGTGGACCTGCTTCAAGCGCAAGCACGTGGATCTGGTCGACAAGTCCAAGCTGTTCAAGCCGGCCGCGCACTAAGCGTCGTCTAGGCTGTTAAACTCAGGCCGGGGGTCGCAAGACCTCCGGCCTGTTTCATTCCGGTAGACCGAATATCCCTGTTGTATCGAGGTTTCTCATGTCCCAGCCCAACGTCCCATTTCCCCAGAGCCCCGTCGTCCCGAAGATGGTCGATGGCTCGCACGTCATCCAGTTCTCCTGCCACAAGGGCATCGGTTGCTGGAACGCCTGTTGTGCCAACATCGATATCTCCCTCACCCCCTACGACATCCTGCGCCTGAAGAAGCGGCTGGAGCTGTCGTCCGCCGAATTCCTGACCAAGTACACCTTCCCCTACGAACTGGACAAGGACGACATCGCCGGCGTCAAGTTCCGGCCGGTGGAGGGCGGCACCGCCTGCCAGTTCATGACCCCCGAGGGCTGCAGCGTCTACGAGGACCGGCCGACCGCCTGCCGCTACTATCCGGTGGCGCTGCTGTCCATGCGCAAGGAAGGCGAGAACTTCGACACCGCCTCCTATGCCCTGGTGCAGGAAGACCACTGCAAGGGCCACGCCGTCCAGCGCAGCCTCACCATCGACGAATACCGCAAGGAACAGGGGATCGATCAGTACGACGAGCTGGCCCGCGGCTGGCGCCAGCTGGTGCTGAAGAAGAAATCCTCGGGCCCCACCATCGGCAAGCCGTCCCTGAAGAGCCGCCAGCTCTTCTTCATGGCCTGCTACAACCTCGACCAGTTCCGCGCCTTCGTCGCCTCCGACGCCTTCGGCGAATTGTTTGCGCTGCCGGTCGAGGAGCGCGAAAAGATCGTCGGCGACGACGTCGAACTCATGCAGTTCGGCTTCCGCTTCCTGCGTCAGGTGCTGTTCGGCGAGGACTCGATCCCGCTCAACGATGCCGCCGCGAAGGAGCGTGCCGAGAAGGTGCGCGAGAAGCACCTGAAGGCGGAACGCGAAGCCGCCGAACGCTTGGCGCGTGCCGAGGACGGCGACTATCCCTTCGAGGACGACTGACCCGGCGTGAGCTGGTCTTGAGTGTGCTTACCGGTCCCGGGCCGTCTGGCCCGGGGTTTCCGCCGCCGGCGGGGTGGCCGAAACTCAAAGTCGCCAGATGGGGTGGCCCATTGGGCCGCCGACGATCCCTTTGATGTCTATCACGCAGCCTCCGGGCAGGAGGCATTCCGTCAGCTGAACGGTCACCATGTCCCGGTATGTGTCATGGGCGACGGCGACAATCAGGGCGTCGGCGTCCTTTGGTAACAAGTCCCAGGGGGTCAGCGTCACGCCGTATTGGCGCAGGGCCTCGTCGGGATCGGCGATGGGATCGTGAACCGTGACCGCGCAGCCGTAGTCGCGAAGCTCGCGGACGATGTCGATCACCTTGCTGTTACGGATGTCCGGGCAGTTCTCCTTGAAGGTCAGGCCCAGCACGACCACCTTGGCGCCCTGGATGTTCCTCCCGGACTGGGCCATCAGCTTGATGGCCTTCTCGGCGATAAACTTGCCCATGCCGTCGTTGATTCTGCGACCGGCGAGAATCACCTGGGGGTGGTAGCCCAGCATCTCCGCTTTGTGGGTCAGGTAGTAGGGATCGACACCGATGCAGTGTCCGCCGACGAGACCGGGCCGGAACTTGAGGAAATTCCATTTGGTGCCGGCAGCTTCCAGAACTTCACCGGTGTCGATGCCGATCTTGTCGAACAAGATCGCCAGCTCATTCATCAGCGCGATGTTCAGGTCGCGCTGGGTATTCTCGATGACCTTGGCTGCCTCGGCGACCTTGATGCTGGCAGCCTTGAAGACGCCGGCGGCGACGATGCCCGAATACAGAGCGGCCACCTTCTCAAGCGTTTCGGCACTGTCGCCGGAAACGACTTTGACGACCTTTGCAAGCGTGTGCTCCCGGTCGCCGGGATTGATGCGCTCCGGACTGTAGCCAACGAAGAAATCCTGCTGCCACTTGCGGCCCGAGTGCTTCTCAAGAACCGGGATGCAGATTTCCTCGGTGGCGCCAGGATAGACGGTGGATTCGTAGACAATCGTTGCACCGATCTTCATGTGCTGCCCGGCGCAGATACTGGCGCTGATCAGGGGGCCGAAGTCGGGGATGTGGGCGTGATCCACCGGCGTAGGGACGGCGACGATGAGGAAGTCGGCGCAGGCAAGTCTTTGCGGATCGGTAGTGAGTTCCAGTCCATCGGGCCGGATGGCCGCCTGAAGGTCCTCGCTGGAGACCTCCCCGGTCGGATCGGTGTGGCGGCCATAGGTATCGATCTTGGCCCGGGACAGGTCGAAGCCGACGGTCTTGTAGCGCTTGCCGAACTCGACGGCAAGCGGGAGTCCGACGTAGCCCAGGCCGATGACGGCGACGGTGATATCCGAGACGGTCGCCATGCGCGGATCAGGCCTTGAAGTAATCCCGATACCAGGCGACGAATCGACCGATGCCGTCCTCTATCGTGGTGACGGGCTTGTAGTCGAATTGCTCGACGAGATCGTCCACGTTGGCGTAAGTGTCGGGCACGTCGCCAGCTTGCAGGGGCAGCAGATTCTTCTTCGCCACCTTGCCCAGTGCTTCTTCGAGTGCGGCGATGTAGTCCATGAGGGCGACCGGCTGGTTGTTGCCGATGTTGTAGACGCGCCAAGGCGCCTTGCTGGAGCCGGGGTCGGGTCTGTCGCCGCTCCAGTCCGGATTTGCGGGCGCGGGGCGATCCAGGATGCGGACGACGCCTTCGACGATGTCGTCGATATAGGTGAAGTCGCGCCGGTGCTGGCCATAGTTGAAGACGTCGATGGGCTTGTCATCGAGGATGGCCTTGGCGAACTTGAACAGGGCCATGTCGGGCCGCCCCCACGGGCCATAGACGGTGAAGAAACGCAGCCCGGTGGTCGGCAGACCGTAAAGATGGCTGTAGCTGTGGGCCATCAGTTCGTTGGCCTTCTTGCTGGCCGCGTAGAGGCTGAGGGGGTGATCGACATTGTCGTGCACCGAGAATGGCATGGCGGTGTTGGCACCGTATACGCTGGAGCTGCTGGCATAGACGAGATGTTCGACGCCGTTGTGGCGGCAGCCTTCGAGCACATGGGCGAAGCCGACGATGTTGCTGTCGATGTAGGCGAGGGGGTTCTCGATCGAGTAGCGCACGCCGGCCTGGGCGGCGAGATTGACGACGCGCTGGGGCCGATGCTCGGCAAAGGCCGCTGCGATGGCCCGGCGGTCGCCCAGGTCGATGCGCAGGTGCGTATAGCGGGGGTGACTCGCATGGCGGGCGAGTCGCGCTTCCTTGATCGCCGGATCGTAATAGTCGTTGTGGTTGTCGATGCCGACCACGGTGTCGCCGCGCTCCAGCAGCCGCAGCACCAGATCGGAACCGATGAATCCGGCAGCGCCGGTGACGAGAATTTTCAAGCTTGCTCCTTCCATGTATCGCTTTCCGGCACCTGGCAGATGACGAAGCGGTGCTTGCCGGACGTGGTGCGTTCGATTTCCGGCAGATAGGCGACGTCGATCTCCATTGCCGTATCCACATCGTCGCGTATCTGCCGCCGCAAGGCGGCGATTATTCCAGGTTCCAGCGCCGACGCCGAGACGACGTTCAGGACGATGCGGTCGATGCCGGTCTGGACGAACTGGTATTGCTCGATCCGCGTCAGGCCGTAGAGCAGTCCGTTGAAGTACGAGGGATGGATGGCCTTGCCGCTGCGCGTGCGGATCAGGTCGTTCTTGCGGCACATGCCCATTTCCATCAGCGGGAAGGGCGAGCCGCAGGGACAGTCGCCCGCCTTGAGTCGTCCGGAGTCGCCGATGTCGTAGCGGATGAAGGGCATGAGGCGATTGGTGAGCGAGGTGACGAGGAGGCGGTCCTCATTGCCGCAGCGCTGCGATTCCAACTGGACCATGTCGGTGAAGACATGCATGTTACCGTGCCGGCATTCGCAGGCGATGTTGGGCACTTCGCGGCTGCCGTACTGGTTGAACACCTTGCAGCCGAAGGCCTGCTCCATCAGTTGGCGTTGCCGGTCATCGAGCACCTCGGCCGTCGAATAGACGCCGCGCAGGCTGTTCGGCATGGCAATCCGGTTCTCGATGACGAAACTCGCCAGCGCGGCGAGGATGGAGGTATAACCCTGCAGCAGCACGGGCCGGTAGGCACCTACCACCCCGGCCCATTCGCGCAGCCGGTCCGTCGTGTACTCGTGGGCGGGAATGGTCTTCTCGGCGGCGATGAGGTCGCCCCAGCCGGCGCCGAAGACACCGCCCGCCTGGGTATCCTGCCGGGCGCCCCAGAAGTTGAGGATCTTCTCGCCGGGCCGCCAGCCGGACATCATGTAGCTGCGGCACATGCCGGCGCGCATCAGTTCGTGCTTGGCCTCATCGTAGTAGAAGGCCAGCGGCTTGCCGGTCGAGCCGCCGGTGTGGCCGACCTTGACGCTGTCGCGGTCCGCCTCGTCCGCCAGCAGGTCGGTCAGGCGCTGGCGCACGATCTCTTTATGCAGGATCGGCAGGGCGTCGAAGGCAACATCGTCCGGCAGTCTTGCGAAGGCCTCCCGGTAGTAGGGGGTGTGGTCCCGTGCGTAGCGGACCATTGCGCGCCGGTCGGCCGCCTGCTTGCGCAGCACCTGCTCCCGGGTCAGCGCCTGGGTCGCGAGCAGGCCATCGAGCAATGCATAGCGTACCGGCCGCTGACGGCGATGGAGCCAATGCTTCAGGCGGTGCACAGGATCTGCTCCCATGCCTGGCGGTCGACGGGATAGCGGGTGACCGCCTCCAGCAGGTTCGTCCGCCATAGCGCCCAGTGCTGATCGGCATTGATGCGGACATGACCTGCGGAGTCCACGCCGAAGTTATGCCGCACATTGGCGACGAATGCTCCGAAGTCAGCGACCGCCGGAGTGGACTCGGGTCGGCGGTTCCACCAGGCGCCGGGCGCGTACAGCAATCCTTCGACCGTCTCCAGCTTAGTGAGAATGCTGCGCTGGCGTGTGTTGTACTTTTCCAGCATGTCGGCGCGCACGGTATCCAGCGTGGCGACCACGCGGGCATCATCGGCGAGCCGGTGATCTGCGGCCAGGCGTTCGATGGAGAACAGCATGACGTCGCCGTAGAACTGGCGTTCGAACTCGCCGCTCATATCGATGACCTGAGCCTGGGTGTGGATGCCGGGGCGGAACTCGGCTTGTCCGGTGCCCTCGACCGTGCGCTTGTGCAGCATGGGCAGGTTGGCGGAGACGAAGCGCTCGCCGATCTCCGACTTGATGAGGCGGCCGAGGGTCGGTCCCGACATGCGCAGCCGCAGGCTGGCGAAGGGGATGAAGTACTTGAGGGCTTCCGGACGGAAGACGTAATTGCCCGCATAGACGGTGCGGGCCGGCTGCACCGAGGCCAGCGCGTCGTCGGCCTGGTAATAGGAGACGCGTGTCGGATGCTCGCCATGGAAGAAGCCGACGAGGCGGCCGGCGAAGTGGGCGAAGCAGTTGGTCTCCGTGTGGTCGCCGGTGAGTGTGCAGCGGTATTCGTAGGCGTCGGCGGGCCGGAAGCCGAAAAGATCGGCCATGTCGTGATAGGCCGCCTCGCCTTCGCGGCGCGTACCGGATGCATGGTGCGTGCAAGGGGCCAGCGGGGCGCAGCCTCCCATTTGCTGCAGGAAGCCGATGACGTCGTCGAGGAAGTTGCTGGTCATGACGGCGGGCGACACCGGCGGATCGCCGACCACTTTTCCGGTCAGCACCAACGCATCGGTCCGGCTGAATATCGCGTCCAGGGCATGGAAGAAATCGACGCTGCAGACTTCCGCGTCGCCCCGGTCGGTGGCCACCTTCACCTTGAATTCCTGGTCGCTGTCGATGGACCAGATCAGGGTCCTCCCGGCGGGTGCGCCGCGCAACATCTCGGCCAGCTTCAGGTAGGCGATGTTGCGCATGACGCCCTGGCCCTTGTGGCCGAACTTCTCGCGCCGCGCGTTGCCGACGACGCGGGCCAGTGCAGGCTTGCCGGCGCCCAGCGCATCGACGAGGTCGGCCTGTTCGTCGGGGCCGAAATGGAGGGTCGGCACGCCGAGGCCGCTGTAGTGCGCCGCCAGCGCCTTGTTGTCGGCGATGTGGGCGGGGTCGTCGCTGTCGTCGGCGATGAGGACGCTGATCATGTCGCCCGTGCCATAGGGATAGCGGCGCTGGAGTTCGAGCAGGCTGTCGAGGCAGGCACGGATGTGCTGGGGCCGGTCGGCCACCGGCATCACGACGATGAAGCGGTGTCCTGGGGCCGGCTCAGCGATCGACTTTGTAGGCGGGGAAGACATTCTTGTCCCAGGCGATCTCGATGAGGTTGATGCCGGCGGCGAGGTCGGCCTCGGTGAACAGCCGGTCCACGTCGTCGCCCGTCTCGATGCGCCAATGGCCGATGCCGAAAGAGCGGGCGAGCAGGGCGTAGTCCGGGTTGACGAAGTCGCAGTCGATGTAGCGCTCCTGGTAGAGCTGGAACTGGTTCTTGCGGATCAGCCCGAGGGTGCCGTTGTTGATCATGACGACGTTGAGGGGCAGGCCGTAATTCACCGCGGTCATGAGTTCCATGCAGCACATCTGGAAGCCGCCGTCGCCGAGGATGGCGAAGGTCGGCACATCTTCGATGCAGCGGGCGCCGATGGCGGCGGGAATGGCGTAGCCGAGCGAGGAGATGCCGGTGTTCGGGTAGTAGCGGTGCTGCGGCGAGGCCTTCAGATAGGTCTGCGCGAGGATGATGTTGTCGTCGAAGATCTGCGTGCCCTGCGGGAAATGGGCGACGAGTCCGGCAAAGAAGCGCGCGATCACGGTGAAGTGCGGCAGCACTTCCGCGGGCGCCCGCGGTGGCAGCGACGGGATGCAGCCGCTCCCGCCGCCATCGAGGGACTGCAGCACGCCTTCCAGCACCGCGCGGATGTCGCCGCGGATGGCGAGGTCGGCCTTGAAAACCTTTTCGAGCTGGCTGTCGTCGTGGTCGACCTGGACGACCCGCTTGCCGGCCAACAGACGGGCATCCCAGAGATAGCTGGTGCGCTCGTTGAAGCCGGCGCCGAGGAAGATCACCAGGTCGGCATGGTCGACGATATGGCGGAAGGCTCTACCGTCGGAGGTGACGCCCAGGCAGCCGAGGGCGAGCGGAGAGCTCTCGTCCACCAGTCCCTTCGCCTTGAGCGTGGTGGCGACTGGCAGGTTGCGCTGCGTACTCAAACGCTGCAGGACATCCTGGGCCGCGGAAAGAAAACAGCCATGGCCGGCGACGATGACCGGATGTTGCGCCGTCACGATCATGCGGGCCAGGTCGGCCGCCGCCGCATAGCGACTGCAGACCGGCTGCACGTTGCCTGCGCAAGGAATATCGTCGAGGATGCTCTCCTCGACCAGTTCCTTCTGGACGTTGTAGGGGATGCTGAGCAGCACCGGCCCGGTGCTGGAGTCTCGTAGAACCTTCGCGGCCTGCTTCAAGACCTGGGCCAGATAATCGGTGCGTTCGACGGACTTCCGGTAGCGGGTGATGTCACGAAAAAGGGCGACCTGGTCGATGGTGCCGCCCTCGCCCGAGCTTTCCTGCAGGCCGCCCTTGCCGAAAATGAAGGTCGACGTCTCGCCGGTGACGATCAGGATCGGCAGCTTCTCGGCGTACGCATTGGCGATGCCGGTGATCAGGTTGGTGGCGCCGGGGCCGGCCGTGGCGATGCAGGCGGAAATCCTCCCGGACGCCCGCGTATAGCCGCAGGCCATGAAGGATGCACCCTGCTCGTGCTTGACCAGGACGCTCTTGATCGGCGAGTCGTAGAGGCGGTCGTAGACCGGCAGGATATGGGCGCCCGGCATGCCGAAGACCTGGCCGATGCCCAGGCGCTCCATGAATCTGACGATCAGTTCGCTGACGGCAATCTTCATTTGATCCTATCGACTCCGGGGTGGTGCATTTTCGCGGCGCCTGGCGCCGGGCGGTAATGGCGAGACGCGGGATTTGAGCACAAGCCGGGCCGCAGCGAAATACCCACGAAGGGGCGGTTGCGGGGCCTTCCTGTGCCTCCGAGGCCACGGCCCGGCCGCTTTCGGATAGATTGCGCGGTGTGGCCCCCTAAATTCGCTTTCAGCCTGGTTGATAGCCCCATGGATCGGTACGACAGCCTTTCGCCCCAGCCCGCCCGCATCGACGCGGAGCCCTATTACCATCCCGTCGCCGACGAGGTGCCGCTGTTCGAGGCCGCCTGGCGCAGGCGCCTGCCGGTGCTGCTCAAGGGCCCGACCGGCTGCGGCAAGACGCGCTTCGTCGAATACATGGCCTGGCGCCTGCAGCGGCCCCTGGTCACCGTCGCCTGCCACGACGACCTGACCACGTCCGATCTGGTGGGCCGCTACCTGATCGTCGGCAACGACACCGTCTGGGTCGACGGCCCGCTGGCCGCCGCCGTGCGCGCCGGCGCCATCTGCTACCTGGACGAGATCGTCGAGGCGCGCAAGGATACGACGGTGGTAATCCACCCGCTGGCCGACGCCCGCCGCATGCTGTCCATCGAGAAGCGCGGCGAACTGGTGCCGGCGCCGGCCGATTTCATGCTGGTCATCTCCTACAACCCGGGCTACCAGAGCGTGCTCAAGGAAATCAAGCCGAGCACGCGCCAGCGCTTCGTCGCCCTCGAATTCGACTATCCCGACGCCGAAGAGGAGGCCGTCATCGTCGCCGCCGAGGGCGGTGTCGATATGGAGTTGGCGCGCAAGCTGGTCAAGCTCGGCGGCCTGACACGCAACCTCAAGGGCCAGGGACTCGACGAGGGCGCCAGCACCCGTCTGCTGGTGCATGCGGCCCAGCTCGCTGCCGCCGGCATCGCCGCGGAGGCGGCGTCGGTGGCCGCCATCGCCCGGGCGCTGACCGACGACCCGGACATGACGGACACCCTCGGCGACCTCGTCCGGGCGGTGTTCTAAACACCCGGTTCCCGGCGCGACGGCCATGACCGAGACGACCGGCCGGCACCTGCTGGAGCACGAGCTGGAGGAACGGCTCGATGCGCTGCTCTTCGCTTCGCCTTCCCATCGATCCATCGGCCGTCTCGCCGCCCAGTTGGAGCCCCTGCCGCGGCTCCGTCAGGAGCTGGTGCTCCACTGGGCGGGCGTCGCCGCCCAGACCTATGCCGAGATCGGCCATTTGATCGCGTCCCTGGCGCCGGAGGTCCTGGACAAGCTCGGCGACGCCGGCTTCGAGTCCTGGGTGCTGGCGGGGCTCGACGCCTACGACAAGCACGGCCTGCGCCCCGCCATGGAGCGCTTGCGCGACGTCGATGGCTTCCGCGCCGCCGCCCAGGGGGCGCGGCCGGCGGCCTTCGAGGAGGTCGAGGTCCGCCTCGGCCGCTTCGTGCAGGGCCTCTCCGGTCGGCCCCTGGCGCTGCGGGCCGGCAGCGCAGCCTGGACCGATACCGAAACCATCTTCCTGCCGAAGACCCTGGGCGGCCTGCCGGACATCGTGGCCAATCGGCGCCTTTACAAGGCGACCGCCGTCATGCTTTGGGCCCAGACCCGTTACGGCACCTTCGCCGCCGACCTGCCGGCCGCCCTCGCCCGCTGGACCGAGCGCCCCCGCGCCATCGCCTGGCTATCGCTGCTGGAAGCGGTGCGCCTGGAGGCTTGCGTCGGGCGCGATCTGCCCGGTCTGGGCGCCGAGCTGGCGGCCCAGCGCGGCGACTGGCCGACGATTCTGGCGCCCATGATCGGGCGGCTCTCGGTGGCGGACGCCACGGTGGCCGATTCCCTCGCCTGTCTTGCCGACTGCATGGAGTCGGGGGCCGAGCCGCCGCTGCTGATTCAGAGCGGTACCCTCGATCCGGAAGCGGCCCTGCGCATGCGGGACGAGCGCATCGCCCGCGAGACACGGGTGTTGCGCAAGGCGCTGGGTGCCCTGCGCGGCGCTGCCGGCCGCCCCGCCGAGAGCGAGCCGGCGCTGACGGTCGCTCCGGCGGCGGACGGGGTGACGCTGGAATTCCGCATCGAGGGCGATGTGGTTACGCTACCGCCCGAGGCCCAGGCTGCCGTCCAATCCCTCGTCCAGGACCTCGGCGAGTTGCCGCCGGAGGTCCTGACGCCGGCGGGTCCGGGGAGTTGGCAGCCGACCGACCGCCGGGAAGCCGGGACGACCCTGGCCGGCGAGAATCCGGAGGCCATCCGCTACGACGAATGGGACTACCACCGCCGAGCCTATCGGCGCGGCTGGTGCCATGTCGTCGAACACAGCCTGGGCGGCGACGACGATGCCTACGTGGCCGAAGTGAGGACGCGCCGTGCGCCGCTGATCGCCCAGATCCGCCGGCGATTCGAGGCCCTGCTCGGCGAGGACCGCGTCATGGGCCGCCAGCCGGACGGCGACGACATCGACGTCGATGCGCTGGTGGAAGCCGTAGCCGACCGGCGCGGCGGGCGCGAGCCCTCGGCACGGCTGTTCGCGCGGCGCCTGCGCAACCAGCGTTCCCTGGCCGCCATGTTCATGGTGGACATGAGCGGTTCCACCAAGGGCTGGGTGAACGACGCCGAGCGGGAGGCCCTGGTGATGCTCTGCGAGGCGCTGGAGATGCTCGGCGACGCCTACGCGATCTACGGCTTCTCGGGCTGGACGCGGACGCGCTGCGACATCTATCGCGTCAAGGCCTTCAAGGATGCCTACGACGCGGCGGTGCGCGCGCGCATCGCCGCCATCGAAGCCAAGGACTACACGCGCATGGGCGTCGCCATCCGCCATCTGACGGGCCTGCTGGTTGCCCAGCCGGCCCGCCACAAGCTGCTGGTGACCCTGTCCGACGGCCGGCCAGACGACTTCGGCGACGAATACCGCGGCCATTACGGCGTCGAGGATACCCGCCGAGCCCTGCAGGAAGCCCACCAGAAGGGCATCCGCAGCTACTGCATCACCATCGACCGCCAGGGCGCCGACTACCTGAAGCACATGTACGGCCCGGCCAACTACACCGTGGTCGCCGATGTGGAGCGGTTGCCCTTCAAGCTGGCGGACATCTACCGCCGGCTGACGGCCGCCTGAAGTCGGCGGCCAGGCGGGAAGGGTTCAGGCGGCCAGCGCCGCCTCGATCTCGGCGAAAGTCTTGGCGACCTCGAAGGCCTGGAGCGGCACGCCCATCTGGCGGCCGATCTGGGTGATGGAGAAGATGCCGCGGATGGATTCGTCGCCGGCGGCGTTCGTATCCACCACCATGGCGTGCTGGCGTCCCACCGCCTTCAGGGTGGCGACGATGTGGCCGACTTCGGAGCGCAGCACATCCGCCATCGACAGCACCTCAATGTTCTCGATGGGCGTCATGCAGTCGCGCACCTTGAGGTCGCCGTGCTTGCCGCCGTGCTCCTGGATCATCTTGATGGGGCGCTCGCCCATGGTGTCGCGGGCGGTGATGAGGCCGAGAATCTCGCCGGCCGCATTGGTCACCAGCAACAGGCGCACACCGCGCGACACCATGATCTGGGTCGCCTGGGAGAGGGGGGCGTCAGCCGTGGTGGTGGCGGCGGACACCTGCTGCAGGTCGGTCATCACCTCGATGGCGGGGGAATCCGCCTGCACGGGCTTGTAGGTGCTGGGTTGGTGGTAGCTCGCTCCGGCCTTGAGCCGGCGGAATCCGAGGGGCTTGTAAACGGCGCGTTCCATGGTCTCCTCCTGTCGGTTTTTTCGTGGCGGCGTGGTGCCGCAGTTCCACGTTACCGAAAAAAAAGGCCGGTGTGCAACCGGCCTTTTGATTCCCTGAGCGAATGCTTTTATTGATGCGTCTGGCGTCGCCTTACTTGGAAGCGATCTGTTCGAGCTTGTCGGCGCGGATCAGCTGGCCGTCGAGGCCGGCGTCCTTGGCGCTACCGCCGTAGGCCACGGTGAGCAACTGCGAGTAGTAAACCACCGGCATGTTGAACTTGGTGCCCTGCTTCTTGTTGATTTCGGACTGGTAGATCTCCACGTTGGCCTGGCACAGCTGGCAGGGCGTGACGATCATGTCGGCGCCGTGGTCGTAGGCCGACTCGACGATGTCGCGGATCTGCTTCTGGGACTTGTCCGGCTCGGAGAAGGCCAGGGCGCCGCCGCAGCAGGTGACCTTCTGATCGTACTTGACGGCTTCGGCGCCGACGGCCTCGACCATCTTATCGAGGTACACCGGGTTCTCGAAGGACTCGCCGGCGATGCCGAAGGGGCGGTTGGTCTGGCAGCCGACGTAGCCGGCGAACTTGAGGTCGCCGAGGGGCTTGACCACGGGCTTTTTGAGGCCTTCGAAGCCGATGTCCTCGACCAGCACCTCGACCATGTGGCGGGCCTTGGTTTCGTTCTTCAGCACCAGGCCGGCTTCCTTGAGGGCTTCGTTGGCTTCGGCCAGCAGGCTCTGGGACTCGTGCAGGCGCTCGACGCTCTCGCGGGTGGCCAGCCAGCAGGCCGGGCAGCCGGAGACCACGTCCTGGCCGCCGAGGTTCTGCTCGGCCAGGGCGAGGTTGCGGGCCGACAGCACCAGGCGCGGCAGTTCGCCGCCCTCGGCGTAACCGATGGAGGCGCCGCAGCAGTTCCAGTCCGGGATCTCGTTGAGCTGGATGTCGAGCTTGTCGCACATCATGCCGATGGACGTGGTGTAGTTGGCCGCCGAGGCACCCTTCTGCGAGGAGCAGCCGGGGTAGAAGGCGTATTGTTTCTTGCTCATGCGTGGAACTCCTCTCAGGCCAGGCTCTTGCGGCGATCTTCGATCTCGCGCGCCTTGGCGATCATCTTCTGCACGCCGCTCTTGTCCTTGCAGACATGGCCGCCGAAGATTTCCATCGGGTTCAGGCGGCCGGCCTTCATCAGGCCCAGGCCGATGCCCTGCATGGCCATGGCGTTCTTGACGCCCTGGCCGAAGCCGTCCTTGAAGTACATGGCCAGGGAGAACTTCAGCTCATTGACGCGGCCGGTCTTGACCAGGTTGTCCCAGAACAGCTTGGCGATTTCGCGCGTCGGCTGGCCCTTGGGGGCGAGGCCGAGGCGGTGCGAGTAGTTGGCCAGGCCGTGCATGATGTGGGTGATCGGCAGTTTGCGCGGGCAGCGCACGATGCAGTTGTAGCAGGAGGTGCACATCCACATCGAGTCGGAGCCGAGCACTTCCTCGCGCTTGCCGGCGCGGATCATCATGAAGATCTTCTGCGGCGAGTGCTCCCAGTGGGGACCGAGCGGGCAGGAGCCGGCGCAGACGCCGCACTGCATGCACATCTTGACCCAGTGGCCTTCCTCGACGTTGGCCTCGACTTCCTTGAGGAAGTTGTTCTTGTACTTGGCCACGGCTTGTTGGTTTGCGTTGCTCATGTCTGTTCGCTCCTCGCTCTCAACCGAAGCCCTTCATCGGCGACGGGCCCATCTCGTTGAGCTGGGCGACGTAGTCGTCGATGAGTTTGGCGACCTTGGCGTTGTCGGTGATGGCGACTTCCTGGGTCTGCACGCGTTCCGGCTCCAGGCCCAACTGCTTGAGCGTGTCGCCGATCTTGCTCATGCGGTAGTAGGCCATCTCGGAACCCTTGACGAAGTGGCACTGGTAGTCGTCGCCCTTCTTGCAGCCCATCATCATCACGCCGTCGTAGCCGGAGTTCAGCGCGTCGGTGATCCAGATGGTGTTGACCGAGCCGAGGCAGCGCACCGGGATGGCGCGCACATAGGCGGAGTAGGTCAGGCGCTGCAGGCCGGCCATGTCGAGGGCCGGGTAGGCGTCGTTCTCGCAGGCGAGGATCAAGATGCGCGGCTTCTCCTCGAACTCGTCGGGGATGTTGACCGCCTTGATCTGGCTGCCGACGGTGTCGCAGGAGTAGTTCTCGAAGGAGATCACGCGCACCGGGCAGGCGCCCATGCAGGTGCCGCAACGGCGGCAGCGCTGCTCGTTGAACACCGGGAAGCGCTTTTCGTCCTCGTCGATGGCGCCGAAGGGGCATTCCACCGTGCAGCGCTTGCACTGGGTGCAGCCTTCGAGGCGGGCCTTCGGGAACGACAGGTCCCAGGCGCGCGGATGGGCGGCGCGACCGCGGGTGGCGTTCTCGACGGCCTGGATCGCCTTCATGGCGGCGCCGGTGGCGTCCTCCTGGGCCTGGAACATGTCCATCGGCCGGCGCGTCGGGCCGGCGGCGTAGATGCCGGTGCGGCGCGTTTCGTAGGGGAAGCAGATGAAGTGGCTGTCGGCGAAGCCGTACTTGAACTGCGGCATGTCCGGGCCCTGACGGTAGTTCAGGTTGAGCACGGAAATCTTCTGCAGCGCGGACTTCTTCTCCTTGGCGGCCTCATCGCCGCTTTCCGCGGCGGTGACGGTCGTGGTCCATTCGTCGAGGTTGACGCCGGAGACCGGTACCTGGCCGGTGGCGAGCACCACCAGATCGGCATCGGTGGCGGTGTCCTCGTCGAGGATCAGGTCCTTGAACTCCACCTTGCAGGCATCACCACCGGCGACCTTGTTGACCTTGGCCTTGGTGAAGATGACACCCTTCTTCTGGGCGCTGCGGTAGAAGTCCTCGCCCATGCCCGGCACGCGCAGGTCCTGGTACATGACGACGGTGTCGACATCCGGATTGGCGTCCTTGAAGTAGGTGGCCTGCTTGATGCTGGTGGCGCAGCAGTGGCCGGAGCAGTACTCCAGATGGCTGCCGTCGCCGTTGCCGCCGGAGCCGCGCTGGCCAGCGCACTGGACGAAGACGACAGACTTCACTTCCTTGCCGTCGGCGCGCTTGATGGCACCGCCGTTGGCCGCCTTGGCCATGGCTTCGAGGCCGGCCTGATCGACGACGTTGGCCTGGCCGCCGCCCAGTTCGGGCAGCTTGTCGAGGGGGTAGGTGGTGAAGCCGGTGGCCTGGACGATGGCGCCGACGGTTTCCTCGGCCACCGCCCCGGATTCCTGGGCGATCTTGGCGACGAAGCGGCCGGGGGCGCCGGCGGTTTCGGTCAGGGTCGAGTTCAGGTGCAGCTTTATCTTGGCGTTGCCGGTGACCTTGGCCGCCAGTTCCTCGACGCCGGTGGGCTGGGCCTCGGCGTGGGGGGCGTTGAAGGGCACACGCTTGAGCATGTTGTTGGCGAAGCCGCCGAGCTTGCCGGTCTTTTCGACTAGTACGACCTCGTAGCCGGCATCGGCCGCGGCGAGGGCCGCCGTCATGCCGGACATGCCGCCGCCGACGACCATGATGCGCTTGGATTGGGCCTTGTCCGGATTGCCGGCCGGCGACATCATCTTCTTGACCTCGGCGCAGCCCATGCGGACGTAGTCTTCAGCCATTTCCTGGCGCACTTCGTCGTGGTCGGCACCTTCGGCCACGACCCACAGCACGCCTTCGCGCAGGTTGGCGCGGGAGACGGCGGTCTCGGGGAAGGTGAAGGCTTCGGCCTTGGCGCGGCGCGAGCAGGCGGCGATGCAGACGTGCGTCACGCCGTCGTTGGCGATATCGTTCTTGATGAGGTCGACACCCTCGGTGGAGCAGAGGAAGGGGTGGCTCTTGACCACCGCCATCTTGCCTTCCTTGGTGGCGATCTTCTCCAGGGCGCCGACATTGAGCTTGTCGCCGATGCCGCAGCCGGAGCAGATGTAGGCTGCAAATTTGTTGTCGGCCATGATTACGCGGCCTCCGTCGATGCGTTCTTGTGGATCACTTGAATGGCTTTCAGGCTGGCCGCCGTGGCGCTTTGCACCGCGCGGTTCACGTCGAGGGGGCTGGAAGCCGCGCCGGCGCCGAACATGCCGCCGTCCTTGGAGCCTTCGATGAAGTTCGAGGAATCCATGACGATGTCGGCCGGCAGCTTGACGCCGGTGACTTCGGGTTCCATGCCGACGGCCAGCACGACGAGGTCGTGCTCGGTGGCGTAGCGATGGTAGCCCTCGGTGTTGACGCCATGGAGGACCGGATTGCCGTTGGCTTCGTTCTCGGCGATGCGGGCGACCTTGGACTTGACGAAGCTGACCGTCGGGTCCTTCCAGACGTTGGCGTAGAAGTCCTCGAAGCGGTCGATGGCGCGGATGTCGATGTAGTAGACCGTCGACTTGCCCTCGTCGCCCCAGGCTTCGCGCACATATTGCGTCTGCTTGAGGGAGGCCATGCAGCAGATGCGCGAGCAGTGGCGCAGGTAGTTCTCGTCGCGGGAGCCGGCGCACTGGATGAAGGCGACGTTCTTCGCTTCCTTGCCGTCGGACGGGCGCAACAGCTTGCCGCCGGTCGGGCCATGGGGATCGGCCAGGCGCTCGAACTCGACGCTGGTGATCACGTTGGCGAAACGGTCGTAACCATAGGGCTGGATCTTGTTGGCGTCGAAGGGACGCCAGCCGGTGGCCCAGACCACGGCACCGACCTTGATCTCGACGGCTTCTTCCTGCATGCCGAGATCGACGGCGTTCACCGGACAGGCGGCCTTGGCGGCCTCGCCCTCGGGCGTGCCGACGATGGAGGCATCGATCACATAGCGCTGCGGATAGGCCATGGTGTGGGGCAGGTAGGCCGCCTTCACCTTGCCGAGGCCGTAGTTGTAGGCGTCGGGAATCTCGCTCTTCACCGCTTCGCCGCACTTGCCGCAGGCGGTGCAGTTTTCATTGACGTAGCGCGGGGCGACCTTCAGCGTGACGCTGTAGTCGCCGCGGCTGCCGGCAACGGCCACAACCTGGGTCATGGTCATCACGCGCACGTTCGGGTTGCCCTTGATGCGCTTCAGATTGATCTCCATCCCGCAGGTGGGATGGCACATCTTCGGGAAGTAGCGATAGAGCTGGGCGGTACGGCCGCCGAGGGTCGGGGTCTTTTCGACCAGCAGAACCTGCTTGCCGCATTCGGCGGCTTCGAGGGCAGCGGTCATGCCGGAGATGCCGCCGCCGACGACCAGGATCGTCTGATTCGTTGCGATTGAAGCTGTCACAGCTAGCCTCCAAGGGAAGTCGTTCTTGAGGAACGCGGCGGATTCTACCCCCTGGAAACCCGCACCAGTTCTGACATTGATCAAGCTGTCGGGAAAAATGTTCCTATCAGCTAATAGACGATCTGAATGTATCTGTTCAGGAATTAAGCAGACGGATTTCGTAGGTCATTGCCGCCAGGTCGCCGAGTATCCAGGTGGCGGCGGGAGCGCCGAGGCCCGCCACGGTGCCGGGATTCACCAGCCAGGTCTGGCCGCCCTTGACGTTGGCCTGCTGCATGACGACGGGTTCGTGGCTATGGCCGCAGCAGACCAGGTCGTAGTCGCCGGTGCAGGCCATACCCTTGCCGTAATGAGGGTAATGGGTGACGAAGATGCGCCGGCCGCCCAGCTGCAGGGTCGCGTCGCGGCCGTGGTAGTTGAGCAGGCCGTCGGAGTTGCAGGACACCCGGGCCAGGGCCACCACGTCGCCCAGGTTGTTGCCGTGGATCACGTGGAGCGGCAGCCCGAGCTTGAGGGAGGCCTTGACGGTATTGACGCCGATGAGGTCGCCGCAGTGGATGACGGCTTGCGCGCCTTCCGCCTGGGCGGCGGTGATGGCCTGGGCCAGCATGGGGCCCCGGTCGTGGCTGTCGGAGACGATGCAGATTTTCATTGGCTCACCCAAAGTAGTCCGGCCGCCGGGCCGCCCCAAGGCTGGACGGCGTGTTCGCGGAGCGAACAACCGCTCTTGACATGACAAAGTGCTCCCCGTTTGAATCGAGCGAAGCGAGGAAGCGGGCTCCTCCCCGAGAGGGGCGGCTGGGAGGGGCGGGCAAGCTCGTTCATACGACCAACGGTCCGTCGTAGTCATCGGGATTGCCGATGGTGTAGGCATTCATGCCGCTCTTGATGCCGGCGCGGGTGCGCTCGTGATCGGACTGGACCTGGAGCAGGGTGATGACGCAGTCGCCCAGGTTGTTGAAAATTTCCTTGCCGGTGCCGAACTGCTCGACGTCGCTGTAGTAGAACTGGGCGCGGTAGCGGTCGTCGCCAAGCTTGAAAATGACGAAGTTGGCGCCGCGGGCTTCCCAATACACGATCGGGCAGGTCGTGAGTTCCGGGCTTTCGGCGATCAGTTGGATCTCCGCATCGGCAAACTGCAGAGGAATCGCCTCGCCATAGCGCTCCTTCAGCGCTTGGCTGACGAGACCGGTCTCGGCATCGGTAAACTCCCGGACGTTTGCCATGTTTTCTCCTCCAGGCTTATTTGGGAATAAAAAGGTTTCTCTTGCCCTTGAGGGCGAGGGCCGACAGAATATCGCAAAACTCTAATTTACCAATAGCCCAACGAGATGACAGCTACTCCGGTCGAAGAGATCAAGAAGACCACCTGCTACATGTGCGCATGCCGCTGCGGCATTCGCGTGCATCTGCGGGATGGCGAGGTCCGTTATATCGACGGCAACCCGGACCACCCCCTCAACAAGGGCGTGATCTGCGCCAAGGGTTCGTCGGGGATCATGAAGCAGTATTCGCCGGCGCGCCTGACGCGGCCCCTGCGCCGCAAGGCCGGCGCCGAACGCGGGGCCGGCGAGTTCGAACCGATTTCCTGGGAGGAGGCCTTCTCCACCCTGGCGGAACGCCTGGGAAAAATCCGCGCGACCGACCCGAAGAAGTTCGCCCTGTTCACCGGCCGCGACCAGATGCAGGCCCTGACCGGTTTGTTCGCGCGCCAGTTCGGCACGCCCAACTATGCGGCCCATGGCGGCTTCTGTTCGGTGAACATGGCCGCCGGCATGATCTACACCATCGGCGGCTCCTTCTGGGAGTTCGGCGGGCCGGACCTGGACCGGGCCAAGCTGTTCGTGATGATCGGCACCGCCGAGGACCATCATTCGAACCCGCTGAAGATGGCGCTCGCCAAGTTCAAGCGCGATGGCGGCCGCTTCGTTTCCATCAATCCGGTGCGCACGGGCTACTCGGCCATCGCCGACGAGTGGGTGCCGATCCGCCCCGGCACCGACGGCGCCCTGCTGCTGGCCTTCATCCACGAGATCGTCGCCAAAGGACTCTACGACCGGGAATTTCTCGTCAAGTATTCCAACGCCGGCCAGCTGGTCAACGTCAATGAGGCCAGCGACGAATTCGGCATGTTCCTGCGCACCGAGGTGCCGGAGGAAGAGGCCTGCTACGACCCCCAGGACAAGCTCTGGTGGGACCGCAACACCAACAAGCCCGTGGTGACGCACACGGCCGGCACCGATCCCTTCCTGCTCGGCGAATTCCGCATGAAGGACGGCACGGCGGTGAAGCCCTCTTTCCAGTTGCTGCAGGAGCGCGTCAAGGATTACACGCCGGAATGGGCCGAAGGTGTCACCGGCATTCCCGCCGACACCATCCGCCGCCTCGCCTACGAGATGGGCGTGACGGCGCGGGACCAGCGCATCGAACTGCCCATCGCCTGGACCGATTCCTGGGGCAACGAGCACGATACCGTCACCGGCAATCCAGTGGCCTTCCACGCCATGCGGGGTCTGGCAGCCCACTCGAATGGCTTCCAGAGCATCCGCGCCCTGGCGATCCTGATGTCTCTGCTGGGCACTATCGATCGGCCCGGCGGCTTCCGCCACAAGGTGCCCTTCCCGCGGCCGATCCCGCCCTGCGCCCGCACGCCCAACCACCCGAAGGCGGTGCAGCCGAACCGGCCCCTGGACGGCATGGCCCTGGGCTGGCCTTCCGACCCGGACGACCTGTTCGTAGACGAGGACGGCAAGCCGGTGCGCATCGACAAGGGCTTCTCATGGGAGTACCCGCTGTCGGTGCATGGCCTGATGCACAACGTCATCACCAACGCCTGGCGCGGCGATCCCTACAAGATCGATACCCTGCTGATCTTCATGGCCAACATGGCCTGGAACTCGACGATGAACGCCGTCGAGGTGCGCAAGATGCTGGCCGACAAGGACGAGAACGGCGAGCACAAGATTCCGTTCATCGTCGTCGCCGATGCCTTCCAGTCGGAGATGACGGCTTTCGCCGACCTGATCCTGCCGGATACCACCTATCTCGAGCGCCACGACGTCATGTCCATCCTCGACCGGCCGATCTCCGAGTTCGACGGGCCGGTAGACTCGGTGCGCATCCCGGTGGTGCCGCCCACGGGCGAGTGCAAGCCCTTCCAGGAAGTGCTGATCGAGCTGGGCACCCGCCTCAAGCTGCCGGTGTTCGTGAACAAGGACGGCAGCCGCAAGTACCGCGACTATCCGGACTTCATCGTCAATTACGAGACCGAGCCGGGCTCGGGCATCGGCTTCCTTTCGGGTTGGCGCGGCAAGGGCGGCGAGAAGTTCATGCGCGGCGAGCCGAACCCGAACCAGTGGGAGATGTACGCCAAGAACGACTGCGTCTTCCACTACGAACTGCCCAAGAGCTACCAGTACATGCGCAACTGGAACCAGGGCTATCTGGAATGGAGCCAGCGCAACCGCATCACGCGCTATGCCGAGCCCATCCTGATCCACATCTATTCCGAGGTGCTGCAGAAGTTCCGCGCCGCGGCCCAGGGCAAGGGCCTGACGCGCAAGCCGCCCGCTCACCTGAAGAAGCGCATCGAGACCTGGTTCGATCCGCTGCCCTTCTATTCCGACACCCTGGAAGGCCAGGCATCGGACAAGCACAAGTATCCGCTGGCCGCGATCACCCAGCGCCCCATGGCCATGTACCACTCCTGGGACTCCCAGAACGCCTGGCTGCGGCAGATCCACGCCCACAACCTGCTCTACGTGAACACGCACACGGCTCGCGTCGCCGGCATCGAGGACGACGACTGGATCTGGGTGGAGTCGCAATGGGGCAAGGTACGCTGCATGGCCAAGCATTCCGAGGCCGTGGAGCCGGGCACCGTGTGGACCTGGAACGCCATCGGCAAGGCCGCGGGCGCCTGGGGCCTGACGCCGGACGCCAACGAGTCCCAGCAGGGCTTCCTGCTCAATCACCTGATTTCGGAAGAGCTGCCGGGCGCGGGTTTGGCAAATGAGGGGCGCGTTTCGAACTCCGATCCGATCACCGGTCAGGCCGCCTGGTACGACGTGCGGGTGCGCATCTACAAGGCCGAGGCCGGCGAGCCGGAGCAGACCTCGCCGCAGTTCGAGCCGTTGAAACAGTATCCGGGGCAGACGGAGCGCAGGTCGGTGTGGAATTTCTTTGCGGGCAAGGTGAACAAATGACCCAGCTCGCCCTCGTCATCGACCTCAACGTCTGCGTTGGTTGCCATGCCTGCGTGACCAACTGCAAGGAGTGGAACACCTCCGGCCCAGCCGGCCCCATGGTGGACCAGAACCCCTACGGCAAGGACCCGACCGGCACCTTCTTCAACCGGGTGCAGACCTTCGAAGTCGGCGAGTTCCCGAACACGGAGACGGTGCATTTCCCCAAGTCCTGCCTGCATTGCGAGGACCCGCCCTGCGTGCCGGTGTGCCCGACGGGCGCGTCCTACAAGCGCAAGGAAGACGGCATCGTCCTCGTCGATTACGACAAGTGCATCGGTTGCAAGTACTGCTCCTGGGCTTGCCCCTACGGCGTGCGCGAGTTCGACGAGCAGCAGAAGGTGATGAAGAAATGCACCCTCTGCGTCGACCGCATCTACGATCCGAAGATGACCGAAGAGGAGCGCCGCCCCGCCTGCGTGCGCGCCTGTCCGACCAGCGCACGCCTGTTCGGCGACATCCACGATCCGGAATCCGAGGTTTCCCACGCCATCCGCGAGGCCGGCGGCTACCAGCTGATGGCCGAGTGGGGGACCAATCCGGCCAACCACTATTTGCCGCGGCGCAAGACCAAGCTGCGCATCCGCGTCGACGAGATCGAGCGTGCCGACAACCCGCTCAAGATCGACAGCCAGCTGCCCAAGCCCGACACCGGCGCGCCGGCGCTGGACGACGTCACGAGCTGGTAAGGAAGAACATCTATGCATCCCGCCTTTTCCGTCATCTTCCTCACCACCCTCATCGGCGTCGGCCAGGGCCTGTTCCTTGCCCTGTTCACCGCCCAGAGCTATGCCGGCTTCGGCTTGCTGCATGAGCAGTCGAGCGGCTTCTATGCCCTCGGCAGCCTGTTGTCGCTGGCCTTCCTCGGCGCCGGCCTGGTGGCTTCGTTCTTCCATCTCGGCCGCCCGGAGCGCGCCTGGCGCTCGGCGACCCAGTGGCGTACCTCATGGCTGTCCCGCGAAGTCATCGTTTTGCCGGCTTTCATGGGAACGGTGGCCCTCTACGGGCTGTTCCACTGGCTCGGCTGGCGCCCCGTGCTGCTGACCCTGCCGACAGGGCTGCCGGTGGACCCCACGGCGATCCTCGGCGTGGCCGGGACGGTGCTCGCCTTCGCCCTCTTCGTCTGCACCGGGATGATCTATGCCTGCCTGCGCTTCCTGCGGGAATGGCATACGCCCCTCACCGTCATCAACTACACGCTCTTCGGCGGCGCGTCGGGCTTTACGCTGGCTGCCGGTTACGCGGCCGTGGCGGGTTCGGACCTTGCCGGTTTCTTCGCCGGTTGGGCGATGATCCTGACCGGCCTGGCACTGGTGGGGCGCGTGGCTTCGCTGATCCGGAATGCCCGCCTCAAGCCCAAGTCGTCCCTGCAGTCCGCCATCGGCGTCAAGCATCCCAAGATCGTGCAGAAGACCCAGGGTTCCATGGGCGGCTCCTTCAACACAAGGGAATTCTTCCACGGCAAGTCGAAGACCTTCCTGCGCGCCGTGAAATGGCTATTCCTGGTTTGTGTCTTCCCGGTTCCCCTGCTGCTGCTGGCGGCCGGCTTCACCGATGGCGCAGGACTCCCGCTACTGGTGGCGTTTGGGGTCCAGTATCTCGGCCTGATCGCCGAGCGCTGGTTCTTCTTCGCCCAAGCCAACCATCCGCAGAATCTGTACTATCAGTCCATTGCTTGACGCGGCTCAAGAACGAATGCAATCCCTGTTGCGAAACCCTGCAGCATTAGCATATTATCGCCGACTAAAGTTCTAGAAGAACTGAAGCTGGAGAAGGACGGACGGACCACGGGCGATCCCCTCACCGGCACGTCAAAGAGAGTTGAGAGTAGTTTCAATAGACCAACCAATTGCGAGGAAATGATATGAACTTCGACAAGGAACTCGACGCGCGCGGCCTGAACTGCCCGCTGCCCATCCTGCGTGCCAAGAAGACGCTGGCCGAAATGCAGCCCGGCCAGATTCTGCGCATCATTGCCACCGACCCGGGCTCCGTGAAGGACTTCGCCGCCTTCGCCAAGCAGACCGGCAACGAACTCCTGTCCTCCGCCGAGAACAACAAGGAATTCGAGTTCTACATGAAGCGCAAGTAATTGCGTTTCCAGGCGACAGCGAGTCGCCGGCAGCCACCGATTCATGCGGGGAACGCCAGCAATGGCGTTCCCCGCCGTGTTTCGGAATCACGGAATCATCATCCCGGGTTATTCGGATATAAGGACTTTCGTTCCGCGAGAACGTTGCACTGGTTCACTATCCGGGCATAACTCGAACTAAAAAAGCTGCATTCCACCAAGGAGACGGTCAATGGGTGCAACCCCCGAAATCGCCGCGATCGACGAACTGATCCGGCAACGGCTCGATGAAATCCTGCCGGGCAAGATCGAAGAGAAACTCAAGGAAATCCAGGAATCCAAGACCCCGTCGATGTCCATCATCGCCACCAAGGGGACCCTGGACTGGGCCTATCCGCCCTTCATCCTCGCCTCCACGGCGGCGGCTCTCGGTTGGGACGTGACCATCTTTTTCACCTTCTACGGCCTCAACCTGGTCAAGAAGGACGTGTCCGACCTGAAGGTCAGCCCCCTGGGCAATCCCGGCATGCCGATGAAGATGCCCTTCGGGCCGGATTGGTTCAAGAGCATCAACTGGAATATCCCGAACGTCGTCCAGGCCGGCATTCCCGGCTTCGAGACGGTGGCCACCAGCCTCATGCAGCAGACCATTGCCAACAACGGCGTGGCGAGCATCCAGGAACTGCGCGAACTGAGCCAGGAAGCCGGCGTCAAGTTCGTCGCCTGCCAGATGACCGTCGAGCTGTTCGGCTTCAGCCACGCCGATTTCGTCGATGGCATGGACTACGCAGGTGCCGCGACCTTCTTGCCCGTGGCCCAGCAGTCGGACGTCTGTTTGTTCATCTGACGACGGCGTGGTGGCGCTGCCACACCTTTGTTTCATCCGTACCGCAGACGCGGATAAATACCTTGTCATGTATCACGCGGTACGGAATAGTGTTGGTCAAGAAGTTAATAACAATATTTTGATGATCTGATATCCCACATTCGGAGGAGAACACATGAAATTCACCAAGATCGCCGCGCTGCTTGCCGCCGCCGGTTTCTCTGCATCGGCCTTCGCTACGAACGGCTATTTTTCCCATGGCTACGGCATCAAGGCCAAGAGCATGGGCGGCGTCGGCATTGCGCTGCCCCAGGATGCCCTCGCAGCTGCCACCAACCCGGCCGGTATGGCAATGGTCGGCGACCGGGTCGATTTCGGCCTTGATGTGTTTATGCCGGACCGCACTGCGTCTTGGTCTGCGGCGACTTTCGGAGTTCCGGTTGGCGATTACAGGAGTGGTAAGCGCCAGTTTTACGTGCCCGAGTTTGGCTACAACCGTAGCCTTGGGAACGACTCCACTCTTGGTGTAGTCGTCTATGGCAACGGTGGCATGAATACCGCGTACAACACACCGATTCTTGCCCAGGGCAGAACGAACACCTATAGCAATCTTGAGCAACTCTTTATTGCGCCTACTTGGGCTAAGAAGCTTAATGCCAACCATTCGATTGGTGTGACCTTGAATCTGGTTCGTCAGACCTTTGAGGCTCGCGGCCTGCAAGGGTTTGCGAACTCCTCCTCCGATTCGAGTCATCTGACAGATGTGGGTGTTGATACCTCCTACGGCTGGGGTCTGAAGTTTGGCTGGACGGGCGAACTCACCCAGGCTTTGACGTTGGGGGCCACGTATCAGACTGAAACCCGCATGTCGAAATTTGATAGATACAAAGGTCTGTTCGCTGAGCAGGGCAAGTTCAATATCCCCGAGACTTATGGTTTGGGCGTGGCTTTCAAGGCTACGCCTTCGACTACGATTGCCGCTGATCTTGTTCATATCAGCTACGGCAAGATTCGCTCGCTTGCCAACCAATCCGACTTGAACCCGGCGGCTGGAACCTTGGGTACCGCAAATGGCGCTGGATTTGGCTGGACGAACCAAAATATCCTCAAGCTAGGCATTGCTCATCAATACAGCGAGAGCCTGACCCTGAGAGCTGGTTACAACTTTGGCAAGATGCCGCTGACGAACAAGAATACGTATTTCAATATTCTGGCGCCGGCGACCGTTGAGCAGCACCTGACGTTAGGGGGGACTTGGACGTTCCAGAATAAGTCCGAGTTGACCTTGTCGTATGTCCAGGCCTTTAACAAAGGCATTAACGGGACTGGCGGTGATGGCGCAAGCGGTGCAGGTAACGGCCAACCTGGCTGGCCAGTTAACCTGAAGATGAAACAGAGTTCCCTCGGTATCGCCTACGGCTGGAAGCTCTAATCCCTGGCCGAACCATAAAACCGGAAGGATCTGTCCTTCCGGTTTTTTTTCGTCCAAAAATAGAAACGCCCCCGAGGAGACCTCATGAACAAATGGATTATCGGCGCAGTTTGCGCATTCACATCGTGGTACGCCCAGGCAGTGCAGCCCTATATCGCATCGGACACCAAGGTTGCCGGAGGTGACCTCAAGGTGGCCATAGGCGCCGTCGAGCAGAAGCTGACGGCAGGCGGCTTCGTCGTCATCGGCCGCCACACGCCGAAGGGCCTCCCGGGCCATGGCAGCATCGTCGTTACGGATGCCGGGCTGACCGAGGCGATCAAGGCAGTCGGTGGTTCAGCGGTGGTGGCGACCCCCATCCGGGTCGGCGTTGCTGCGGACGGTGCGGTGTCCTACGTGAACCCGGAATACTGGGGGCGTGGGTATGCAAGGAAGGACTATCCGAAGATCGAGAATGCGGCGAAAGCGGCGAAGGCCAAGCTGGAGGCCGCGCTCGGTGCGGGCAAGCCTTTCGGCGGCGATGTGAAGGCCGAAGACCTGCCGAAGTACCACTACATGTTCGGTATGGAGTACTTCGATGAGCGCAGCGAACTCAAGGAGTACGGCAGCTTTGACGAAGCGCTCAAGGCCGTGCGCGAGAACCTCGCCAAGGGGGTTGCCCAGACATCCAAGGTCTATGAGATCGCGATGCCGGACAAGAAGCTGGCGGTGTTCGGCGTGGCGACGAATGATCCCAACTATGGTGAGAGCTGGTGGGTCGCCAAGATCGGCCCCGACCACATCGCCGCGCTGCCGTGGGAGATTTTCATCGTCAACAACAAGGTCATGGCGCTATACGGTCGCTTCCGCACGGCGCTGGCCTGGCCGGAGCTTGGCATGGGGCAGTTCATGGGCATCAGCAACCACCCGGACACGACCCTGAAGATGATGCAGGCGGTGGCGGGCGTCGCCGAGTAGGGCGCCGCCCACTGCAACCGGGATCAGCCCAGGCGCGTGAGCTGGGTCCGCAGTTTCGCCAGCAGTTCGACGAAACCGGTCAGCCGTTCCCGCTCCTGGGCAACCACCGCCGCAGGCGCTCGCTCGACGAAGCTCGGGGTTGCCAGCTTCTTCTCCGCCTTGACAATTTCGCCCTCGATGCGGGCGATCTCCTTCGCGACGCGTTCCTTCTCTGCGGCGACGTCGATCTCGATCTTGAGCATGAGGCGGAAGTCGCCGATGATCTGAACCGGAGCGTCGGAGTCCGGCAGCGAGTCGCCGGATGCGGTAACCTCGGACAGCTTCGCCAGGGCGGCTAGATAGGGGCCATAAGCCTCGACCGCTGCTTTATCGCCTGCGGCTACCAGCGGCACCTTCTGGGCTGGCGAGAGGCTCATTTCGCCACGCAGGCTGCGGCACGCGGTGACCATGGACTTTAGCGTCGCGACCCAGGCTTCGGCTTTGGCATCGCAACGGGAGAGGTCCGCCGCCGGATAGGCTTGCTGCATGATGGATTCGGAACCGTCGCCCTTGGCGCGACCGGCGACCGGGGCCACCTTCTGCCAGAGTTCTTCCGTGATGAAGGGAATCAGCGGATGCGCCAGGCGCAGCGTCGTTTCCAGCACGCGCACTAGGGTGCGTCGCGTCGCACGCTGCTGGGCTTCGGTCCCCTTCTGCATCTGCACCTTCGCCAGTTCGAGGTACCAGTCGCAGTATTCGTCCCAGATGAACTCATAGATGGCTTTGGCCAGCAGATCGAAGCGGTAGTCGGCGTAGTGTTTCGCGACCTCGTCCTCGACGCGCTGAAGCTGGCTGACGATCCAGCGGTCGGCGGGGGAGAAGTCCAGATAGCCGCCGTTGCAGGCGTTCGGCTCGTGGTTGTTGAGACCGCAGTCCTTGCCTTCGCAGTTCATCAGAACGAAACGCGTGGCGTTCCACAGCTTGTTGCAGAAATTGCGATAGCCCTCGCAGCGCTGCATGTCGAACTTGATGTCGCGGCCGGGGCTGGCGAGCGACGCGAAGGTGAAGCGCAAGGCATCGGTGCCGAAGCCGGGAATCCCGTTCGGATACTCCTTGCGGGTGCGCTTTTCGATCTGCTCGGCCTGCTTGGGGTTCATGAGGCCGGTGGTGCGCTTCCTCACCAGTTCGTCGAGGCCGATGCCGTCGATGAGGTCGATGGGGTCGAGCACGTTGCCCTTGGACTTGCTCATCTTCTGGCCTTCCGCGTCGCGGATGAGGCCGTGCACATAGACGTCGCGGAAGGGAATCCTGCCGGTGATGTGCTTGGTCATCATGACCATGCGCGCCACCCAGAAGAAGATGATGTCGAAGCCGGTGACCAGTACCGTCGAGGGCAGGTAGAGGTCGAGGGCGGCGTTCGACTTGGCGGGCCAATCGGGCGTCCAGTCCAGGGTCGAGAAGGGCCACAGGGCCGAGGAATACCAGGTGTCGAGGACGTCCGGGTCCCGCGTCAGGCCGCCGGTGTAGCCGTCCTGCTTCGCCTGGGCGTAGGCCTCGGCCTCGTCGTGGGCGACGTAGTAGCGGCCGTCGTCCGAATACCAGGCGGGAATCTGGTGGCCCCACCAGAGCTGGCGCGAGATGCACCAGTCCTGGATGTTGTTGAGCCACTGGTTATAGGTGTTGACCCAGTTCTCGGGCACGAAACGGATCTCGCCCGAAGCGACACATTCCAGGGCCTGGCCGGCGATGGACTTGCCGTTGGCGCCGGGCTTGGACATGGCGACGAACCACTGGTCAGTGAGCATGGGCTCGATGACGGCGTTGGTGCGGTCGCCGCGCGGCACCATCAGCTTGTGGGGCTTGACGCTCTCCAGCAGGCCCTGGGCCTCCAGGTCGGCGACGATGGCCTTGCGGGCGTCGTAGCGATCCATGCCGCGGTACTTTTCGGGGCCGTGTTCGTTGATGCGGGCGTCCAGCGTCAGGATGCTGATGGGTGCAAGGCCGTGGCGGTGGCCCACCTGCCAGTCGTTGAAGTCGTGGGCCGGGGTGATCTTGACGCAGCCGGTGCCGAATTCCTTGTCGACGTAGCTGTCGGCGATTATCGGGATGCTGCGGTCCGTCAGGGGCAGGCGCACTTCCTTGCCGATGAGGTGCCTGTAGCGCTCGTCTTCCGGATTGACGGCGACGGCCACGTCGCCGAGCAGGGTCTCGGGCCGCGTGGTGGCCACCACCAGATGGCCGTTGCCGCAGCAGAAGGGGTAGCGGATCTCCCACATGGAGCCGTCTTCTTCCTGGTTGACGACTTCCAGATCGGACACGGCGGTGAGCAGCTTCGGGTCCCAGTTGACCAGGCGCTTGCCGCGGTAGATCAGGCCTTCCTTGTAGAGGCGCACGAAGGTCTCGGTGACGATCTTCGACAGGCCCGCGTCCATGGTGAAGCGTTCCCGCGTCCAGTCGGGCGAGGTGCCGAGTCGGCGCATCTGCTGGGTGATGGTGCCGCCCGAGTATTCCTTCCATTCCCAGACCTTTTCGAGGAACTTCTCGCGGCCGAGATCGTGGCGGGACACGCCCTGGGCATCCAGTTGGCGCTCGACGACGATCTGGGTGGCGATGCCGGCGTGGTCGGTGCCGGGTTGCCAGAGCGTATTGGCGCCGCGCATGCGGTGATAGCGCGTGAGGGCGTCCATCAGGGTCTGGTTGAAGCCGTGACCCATGTGCAGGGTGCCGGTGACGTTGGGCGGCGGCAGCAGGATGCAGAAATTGTCGGTCTTGGCGGTGTCGAGACCGGCCTTGAAGTAGCCGCGCGACTCCCATTCGGGATACCAGCGCCGCTCGATGTCGGCGGGCTCGAAGCTTTTTGCGAGTTCCATGGAGATGCCTGAGAGATGGTGTGCCGGCAGCCGGCACCAAGCCGCGGATTATACCTGCCCGGCCGGCTTCAATCGCCCTCGACAGGCGGTCTGGCGCGGTTCTCGGCTGCTTCGAGGATGGCCTGAAGCCGGGGCAGGAGGTCGGCCCGCGCCTTGAGGGAGAGTTGGATGATCAACTGGTCGGTCAGTCCGTCGAGGACACGCATGACATGCTGGGGTAGCTCTTCGTCCAACCAGGTTTCGAGCTCGAAGGCGAGGGAGTTGCGCAGGCTGGCAATCTTCTCCGGCGGTGCATCGGCCGCTTCGGGCTGCAGATCGGCATCCGGTTCGACGACCTCGGTGAGCACCGGTACATCGTCCGCTGCGGTCGGCGCCGCTGCAGGCTCCTCGGGGGCTTCTTGGGCTCCGGCGATGAAGGTTCGGCGACGCATGAGCGCGTCAGCCTTCTGCAACAGTTCGTCGCCGTCGGCCAAGTCAGATTACCTCCGAAATGTCGCGGTTATCGAGTGCATATCCGCGCTCGCGGTAGAAACGGAAGCGGTCCCGGGCCGGCAGGCGGTCCTCGTCATGAACGCTGACGATCTCCACGATTTCCTCGAAGCGGGAAAAGCCCGGCGGGACCTCGTTCGACAGATTGAGCAGGCATTTGTCCTGCGGCAAGTCGTCCAGGGTCCCGGCAATGAGGACGGGTGTTTCGGCGGACAACGACGCGGCGGCGGCGCAGTGGGGAATGAAGCCTGTAGCCGGCTGGGTCCAGAGCATCCTGTCGATCCGCTCGGCCACATCCGGCGCCGGGGCGAATATCAGCACCTGGCGCTGTTCCCGGTACGCCTGGGCGACCCAGGCCGCCGCCGACTGGAGGCGGTCCTGGGCATTCGATAGGAAGCTGATGCGGGTCACGCCTTCCCGTTCTCGGCGGCGCGGGCCATGAGGAAGTGGGTCAGCAGCGGCACCGGCCGGCCGGTGGAGCCTTTGTCCTTGCCGGACTTGTAGGCGGTGCCGGCGATGTCCAGGTGGGCCCAGTCGTACTTCTTGGCGAAGCGCGACAGGAAGCATGCTGCGGTGATGGTGCCCGCGGCGCGGCCGCCGATGTTGGCCATGTCGGCGAAGTTGCTCTGTAGTTGCTCCTGATAGTCGTCGAACAAAGGCATCTGCCAGGCACGGTCGTAGGCATCCTGGCCCGCGTCGAGGAGTTCCCGCGCCAGACTGTCGTTGTTCGCCAGGAGGCCGGTGACGACGTTGCCGAGGGAGATGACACAGGCGCCGGTCAGGGTGGCCACGTCCACGACGCATTCGGGTTCGAAGCGCTCGACGTAGGTGAGGGCGTCGCAAAGGATCAGGCGGCCCTCCGCATCGGTGTTGAGGATTTCGATGGTCTGGCCGGACATGGAGGTGACGATGTCGCCGGGGCGCGTGGCGGCCCCACCCGGCATGTTCTCCGTGGTGGGAACAACGGCGATCACGTTGATGGCGAGCTTCATTTCGGCCAGGGCTTTCATGGTGCCGATCACGCTGGCGGCGCCGGACATGTCGTACTTCATCTCGTCCATTTCCGGCGCCGGCTTCAGCGAGATGCCGCCGGTGTCGAAGGTGATGCCCTTGCCGACGAGGACGATGGGCTTGACCTCGGGCTTGGCGCCGGCGTACTTGAGGATGATGAACTTGGGCGGCTGGTGGGAACCCTTGGCGACCGACAACAGCGTGTTCATGCCGAGCGTCTCCATGTCGGCACGTTCGAGGACTTCGATGCCGAGTCCATGCTCCTTGGCGAGGGAAGCCGCCTGTTCGGCCAGATAGCCGGGCGTACAGATGTTGCCGGGCAGATTGGCCAGATTCTTCATGAGCGCCATGCCGTTGGCGATGGCCTGGCCCTGGAGCAGGGATTTTTCGGCGATTTCAAGCTCGTTGCGGCGTTCGACGCAGAAGGTCAGTTTGCGCAGCGGGCGGCGGACTTCGTCCTTCTTGGACTTCATCTGGTCGAAGCGGTAGAGGGTTTCCAGCGCGACCATGGCGGCCTGCCGGACGCGCCAGGCGACATCGCGTTTCTTGACGGAAAGTTCGGTCAGGTAGATGGTGCCGTCGAAACCACCGGTTTCGTTGAGAGTGCGTACGGCGGTTGCGACCGCGGCCCGATATTCCTTCTCGCGGAATTCCTTTTCCTTGCCGAGACCTACGAGCAGGATGCGGTCGGCTTCGGTGCCCGGCACGTTATGCAGCAACAGCGTGGAGCCGGCCTTGCCTTCCATATCGCCGCGGCGCAGTAGATCGGAAAGATGGCCGCGGGCTGCGCTATCGATGACTTCGGCCGGCACCGAAAGCTTCCTCGGTTCGAACACGCCAACAACGACGCAGGCGCTGCGCTGCTTCTCCGGGCTGCCGCTTTTTATGCTAAATTCCACTTGCCGCTCCTTCGGTTCGATTGGGGAAAAGCCAGGGTTTTGATGGCCGTTCCGCGATTATCCCCAAAGATTTCAGAAAAAGTCAAAGAATCCCGATGATATTTCAACGCGCAGCACTGCGGGAATTCACCCAGACTGCGATTGCGGTATTCGTTTCCCTTTTTGCCGTTCTCCTGACGACGCAACTGATCCGCCTCCTGGGTCAGGCGGCCGGCGGCAAGATATCCTCGGAAGCGGTGATCGCCCTTTTGGGCTTCGGTGCGATCAACTATCTGCCGGTCCTGCTTTCATTGACCTTGTTCATTGCCGTCCTGCTCACCTTGTCCAGAGCCTACCGGGATTCGGAGATGGTGGTCTGGTTTTCGGCCGGCCTGTCCTTGACGGCCTGGGTTCGTCCCGTACTCAAGTTCGCCCTACCCCTTGTCCTCGGCATCGCCGTGCTGTCCCTGTTCCTGTCGCCCTGGGCCCTGACCAAGAGCGCGGAGTACCGGAAGAGAATGGACCAGCGGGACGACGTTTCCCGCGTATCCCCCGGCGCTTTCAAGGAATCGGCCATGGCGGATCGGGTGTTCTTCGTGGAGGCGGTCGCCGGCAACGAGGGGCGCGTCAGGAACGTTTTCATCAGTTCGGTGCAGCACGGCCGGCTGGGTGTCATGGCGGCGGCTTCCGGGCACACGGAGGTGGCTCCCAACGGCGACAAGTTTATCGTCCTCGATGGCGGCCGTCGCTATGAGGGCACACCGGGGACGGCCGAGTACCGGGTCATGGAATTCGACCGCTATGCCGTCCGCACGGAAGTTAAGGAATCCCGCGGTATCGAGGAAAGCCCGAAGAATCTGCCCGTATGGGATCTGGTGCGCGAGCCGACCCCCGCCAATCTGGGCGAATTACTCTGGCGTTTGGGAATCCCGATTGCGGCGTTCAATCTTGCGTTGCTGGCGATTCCCCTCTCCTTCGTCAATCCGCGAGCGGGACGGACCAACAATTTGATCCTGGCTTTACTGACTTACATGATCTACAGCAACCTGATCAGCGTCAGTCAGGCCTGGGTCATTCAGGGCAAGCTCCGCTTCGAGGTCGGCGTCTGGGCCGTGCACGTTGCAATGCTGGTGGTGTTGGTACTGCTGTTCTCGCGACGGGTTTTTGTGCTTTCCTGGGGACGCCTGTGGCGCTGAACCTTACTCTGAAAATCTATGAGCGGTATCTCGCCAAGGAAATCTACGCGGCGACCGCACTGGTGCTTGCGGCTTTCCTGGCATTGTTCGCCTTCTTCGACCTGATCCATGAGTTTCAGGATCTCGGCAAGGGGGGGTACCAGCTTCAGCATGCGCTTGGGTATGTGACGCTGACCATCCCGGGGCGGGTATATGAACTCATGCCCATCGCGGTCCTCATCGGCACGCTGTATGGTCTGACCCTGTTGGCCCGCCACTCGGAGATCACGGTGCTGCGGGCATCCGGGCTGTCCTCGCGCAAGCTTCTGATCAGCCTGGGGAAACTAGGATCGGTCTTCGTGCTGCTGACTTTCGTCTTTGGCGAGTTCATTGCCCCGCCGGCCGAAAAGGCGGCACAGCAGTTGCGCCTGAAGGCGATGAGCAGTCTGGTGGCCCAGGAATTTCGTTCCGGCCTGTGGGTGAAGGACGAACTGTCCTTTGTGAACGTGCGCGATGTGTTGCCTGACACCAGCCTGCGCCAGGTCCGCATTTACGAGTTCGACCAGAAGTACCAGCTGCAATCGATCAGCGAGGCGGACAGCGGCCTGTTCCTGCCGCCCGATCATTGGAAGCTGACCAACGTGGTCCAGACGATTTTCGAGGGCGACCGGGCGCGCGTGGCCAGACTGCCGGAGATGGAATGGCATTCGGCCCTGAATCCGGACATCCTCTCGGTGCTGATGGTGGTGCCGGAGCGTATGTCCCTGGTGAATCTCTACCTCTACATCCGGCATCTGGCTGACAACCAGCAGAAGACCCAGCGTTACGAGATTGCGCTATGGAGCAAGCTGGTGTATCCCTTGGCAGTCCTCGTCATGATGATGCTGGCGGTACCGTTCGCCTACGCCCATGACCGCATGACGGCAGTGAGCATCAAGGTGTTCGCCGGGGTGATGCTGGGCATTACCTTCCACATGTTGAACGGCCTCTTCTCCCATATCGGCGTCATCAACAGCTGGCGTCCCGTGCTGGCCGCGATCACGCCGAGCGCGATGTTTCTGCTGGCTGCGGCAGGAATGCTCTGGTGGGTAGAGCGACGCTAGTTCTTCGCTTGCTCTAGGAGGCAAGTACCAGACGCGTGCCGGCAAGTCGATCATGGAGAAACTGTCGATCACGATCGAAAACGGCCCAAATCAGGCCGGCGCCAAGGAACAGGATGCTGGGCCAGGCAAGCACGAAGCGCGTCATCAACTGCCCAGGCGTCGGTGCTTCTCCGGTAATCGAGACGAGGCGAAGTTTCCAGGTCTGCATGGCCAGCGTGCGGCCATTCCGGTGCCAGTTCCATACGAAATAGCCGCCCAATAGAAGCAGGATATGCAAATACAGCCAGCCTGTTGGCAGCAGAATCTGTAGGCCGATGCCGAGAGCTACGTGGGGTAGTAGAAAGCCGATGAACAACACGCCGATGAGCAGCAGGGACTCGTAGAACATGCTTGCCAGACGGCGCCTGATGCTTGGCGTCGGAAGAGGGGAGGATTCCTGCACTGGTGAAGACCTACTGGGGCTGGGTGGGAGCGGGCGGCGTAGTTAATGGCAGTGTCAATGAACCGCTTCCCTCGGGTCCTGCTACCGGTGTGGAGGTTGGGGCCGCCGGTGGGGGAATGATGGCCGTTGCCGGCTTGGCGGTGACAAGCGGATGGGCGGCTGCGCTACCCGGCTTCGGTGCCGCCTTGGCTTTGAGCGCTTCGACTTTCAGCTTTTCCTTTTCCTCGTCGGGCAGCTCCTTGTATTCCTGCCACTTTTGTTTCAATGTTTCCTTGAATTCCGGCGAGGCCTTCTGGATATTCTTGTACTTCTCGCGGACAGCCTTCCGCTCTTCCGGCGCAAGCGCAATCCAATCCTTCATGCGCCGCTGGATGCGCGCCTGCTCTTCGACCCCCATGGCTGGGTAACGCTCGACAATCCCTAGCCACTTCTTCCTGCGCCACGGCTCAAGGCGATCCCACTCGGCGGACAGCGGCAGAAGAATCTCCCGCTGCTGCGGTCCCAACTCCGCCCAGGACGGCTGCTGAAGGGGGATGCCGGCGGCGTAGGAGGCGGGAGAAAGCAGGAGGCCGAACGCTACTGCGACGACTGCGACGAGCGATCGAGCCATGCCTGGAAGCCTTTGTCGAGGTAAGCCGCAGGGGGAAGGTCATCCGACAGCAGAGCACTGTCGATTTCCTCGTTTTGGGCGGCCTGTTCAAAATGCGTCCAGACGTAGGTAAATGCAACACCGAGGAGCAAAGCGAAGGCGGCAATGAACGTGCGCCCGTAGGCCGGTAGGGATACCCCGGTCTTGAGGCCGATGCCGGCGAGCCCCAGTCTGCCGATAGCAACCCTTTGACGGCTCAACGCCTCCATGCGCGCTTCGTGCAGCCTGGAAACGGTTTTCTCGTCAAGGTCCTCAACTGCATGGCTGAGTGCCTGGCGGACTAGATAGGTCAATTTCAGTTCTTCGTTCATAGCTCGATGCCTTTCGCCTTGAGTGCTTCCGCCAGCGTGTGCGTTGCCCGGGAACAGTGGGTTTTTACGCTACCTTCTGAACAACCCATTGCTGCAGCCGTCTCGGCGATATCCATTTCCTCCCAGTAACGCATGAGGAAGGCTTCGCGTTGACGCGGCGGCAGTTTGGCTACTTCTTTTTCAATGATAGCAAGTACTTGCGATTGCTCCAGCTTGCCGCTCGGGGTTCCGAAAACGTTTTCGGCATCCTCGGTCTGCAATGTATCCAGAGGATCGCTGTCCTCGTCGTCATCCCTGGAAAACGACGAGAGCAGGGTTGTCCACAAGGACCGAACCCTCTGGCGCCGGTAATAGTCGCGAATGGTGTTCTGCAAGATACGCTGGAACAGCATTGGCAGTTCTTCCGCCGGCTTGTCGCCGTATTTCTCGGCGAGTTTCAGCATTGCGTCCTGGACGATGTCCAGCGCAACATCCCCGTCGTGAACGGCGAACATGGCCTGCTTAAAGGCGCGTCGCTCTACACCGGCGAGAAAATCGGAGAGTTGGTTGGGCGAAGCCAGACGTCTTCCTTGACCTTTGCTTGCATGCCCGGAACCCTTGCGGGGCAGACCGGGTGCCTTGACCAATTGCAGGCGAGCCAGTAAGGTTACGCGTTTCGGCGAAATCCAGAGACTACGGAAAATGCAGTTGACCGGTGCAGAAATTGTAATCAGGTGCCTCCAGGAAGAAAAGGTCGATCACGTTTTCGGCTATCCCGGCGGTTCGGTGTTGTTCATTTACGACGAGTTGTTCAAGCAAGATCAGGTCAAGCACATCCTCGTCCGTCATGAACAGGCGGCCGTTCATGCTGCCGATGCCTATTCACGGTCCTCCCAGAAGATCGGTGTATGCCTGGTGACCTCGGGTCCCGGTGTCACCAATGCGGTGACGGGTATTGCCACCGCCTACATGGACTCGGTACCGCTGGTGGTACTCACCGGCCAGGTGCCGACCGCCTATATCGGCCAGGATGCCTTTCAGGAGGCGGACACCGTCGGCATCACGCGCCCGTGCGTCAAGCACAATTTCCTCGTCAAGGACGTCAAGGATCTCGCCGCGACCATCAAGAAGGCCTTCTACCTTGCCAAGACGGGCCGTCCGGGGCCGGTGCTGGTGGATATCCCGAAGGACATCACCAACCAGAAATGCGAGTTCGCCTATCCCAAGTCGATCTCCATGCGGTCCTACAACCCGGTGGTCAAGGGGCATTCGGGACAGATCAAGAAGGCTGTCCAACTGCTGTTGGATGCCAAGCGCCCGATGATCTATTCCGGCGGCGGCGTCATTCTTTCGGATGCGGCCGACAAGCTCACCAAGCTGGCGAAGATGCTCGGCTACCCGATCACGCAGACGCTGATGGGGTTGGGCGCTTACCCGGGTACCGACCGCCAGCATCTGGGCATGCTGGGCATGCACGGCACCTACGAAGCCAACATGGCGATGCAGCACTGCGACGTGCTGCTGGCCGTGGGGGCCCGTTTCGACGACCGTGTGATCGGCAACCCGGCCCATTTCGGCCAGGTGCAGCGCAAGATCATCCATGTCGATATCGACCCCTCGTCGATTTCCAAGCGCGTCAAGGTCGACGTGCCCATCGTCGGCAACGTGCCGGACGTGCTCGATGAGCTCCTCAAGCAGATCGAGGCCATCGAAGCGAAGCCGGAGCCCAAGTCCCTGGCGGCCTGGTGGAAGGAGATCGACAGCTGGCGCGGCCGGAACAGCCTCAAGTACAAGCAGGGCAAGGACTTGATCATGCCCCAGTACGTGGTCGAGAAGCTCTACGAGGTGACGGGCGGCGACGCTTTTGTCTGCTCGGACGTGGGCCAGCACCAGATGTGGGCAGCCCAGTACTACAAGTTCGACAAGCCGCGCCGCTGGATCAACTCCGGCGGCCTGGGCACCATGGGCTTCGGTCTGCCGGCGGCCATGGGCGTGCGCTTCGCCAACCCGAAGGCGCCGGTGGCCTGCATCACCGGCGAGGGCTCGATCCAGATGAACATTCAGGAGCTGTCCACCTGCAAGCAGTTCCGTCTGCCGATCAAGGTCATCTGCCTCAACAACGGCTATCTTGGCATGGTGCGCCAGTGGCAGGAGATGTTCCATGGCAACCGCTATTCCGAGTCCTATGTGGACTCCGTGCCCGATTTCGTCAAGCTTGCCGAGGCCTACGGCCATGTCGGCATGCGTATCGACAAGCCGGCCGATGTCGAAGGGGCTCTCAAAGAGGCCTTTACGCAGCACAAGAACGAGTTCGTGTTCCTCGACTTCCACACCGATCCGACCGCCAATGTGTTCCCGATGGTCGCCGCCGGCAAAGGCCTCTCGGAAATGATCCTGGCGGAGGACCTGTAATCATGCGCCATATCATTTCCATGCTCATCGAAAACGAGTCCGGCGCCCTGTCGCGCGTATCCGGACTCTTCTCGGCCCGCGGCTACAACATCGAATCGCTGACCGTGGCGCCCACCGAGGACCCTTCGTTGTCGCGCATGACCATCGTCAGCGTCGGCTCCGACGACATCATCGAGCAGATCACCAAGCAGCTCAACAAGCTGATCGACATCGTCAAGGTGGTGGATCTCTCCGAAGCTGCGCACATCGAGCGTGAGCTCATGCTCGTGAAAGTGCGCGCCACCGGCAAGGATCGCGAGGAGATGAAGCGTGTCGCCGACATCTTCCGCGGTCGCATCATCGATGTCACCGAATCCACCTATGTTGTCGAGTTGACCGGCAATACCGGCAAGCTCGATGCCTTCCTCGGTGCTATCGACGGCTCGCTGATCCTGGAAACGGTACGCACCGGCGTTTGCGGCATCGGCCGCGGCGACCGCATCCTCAAGGTTTGAAATCCCGCCGCCCACGCACGTGGGCGGCCATCCACATCGCTACAGGGGAACACCATGAAAGTGTATTACGACAAGGACGCCGACCTGTCCCTCATCAAGGGCAAGAAGGTCACTATCGTCGGTTACGGCTCCCAGGGCCATGCCCACGCCCAGAACCTCAAGGATTCCGGCGTCAAGGTCACCGTCGGCCTGCGCAAGGGCGGCGCGTCCTGGGACAAGGCCAAGAAGGCCGGCCTCAAGGTCGAGGAAGTCGCCAAGGCTGTCAAGGACGCCGATGTCGTCATGATCCTGCTGCCCGACGAGACGATCCCGTCCGTCTATTACGCCGATGTCGAGCCCAACATGAAGAAGGGCGCCGCCCTGGCCTTCGCCCACGGCTTCAACATCCACTACAACCAGGTGGTGCCGCGCGACGACGTGGATGTCATCATGATCGCCCCCAAGGGACCCGGCCATACGGTGCGCTCCGAATACCTGCGTGGAGGCGGCGTTCCTTCCCTCATCGCCGTCTATCAGGACAAGTCGAAGAAGGCCAAGGACATCGCCCTCTCCTACGCAGCCGCCAACGGCGGCACCAAGGGCGGCGTCATCGAGACCAACTTCCGCGAAGAAACCGAGACCGACCTGTTCGGCGAGCAGGCCGTGCTGTGCGGCGGCCTCGTCGAACTCATCAAGGCCGGCTTCGAGACCCTGACGGAGGCTGGCTATGCCCCCGAAATGGCCTATTTCGAGTGCCTGCACGAGGTCAAGCTGATCGTCGACCTGATTTTCGAAGGCGGTATCGGCAACATGAACTACTCGATCTCCAACAACGCCGAGTACGGCGAGTACGTCACCGGCCCGCGCGTCATCTCCGGCGAGGCCCGCGCGGCGATGAAGGAGTGCCTGACCAACATCCAGAACGGCGAATACGCCAAGCGCTTCATCCTCGAAGGTCGTACCAACTATCCGGAAATGACCGCGCGTCGCCGCCTGACGGCCGATCACCCGATCGAGAAGGTCGGCGGCCAGTTGCGCGACATGATGCCCTGGATCAAGGCCAAGGCGCTGGTCGACAAGTCCAAGAACTGATGATGTACCGCTAGCGCGGAGACAGGGCACAGCCGAGCTGTGCCCTTGTCGTATTTGGGGGACCCATGAATCAATATCCGCATCCGCTCATCGCCCGGGAGGGCTGGCCGTTCATCGGCTTCGGGCTGGCAGCCGCTCTTGCGGCGACGGTCTTCGCCGGATGGCTGTGGGCGTCGCCGCTTTGGCTGTTCGTAATCTTCTGCATCCAGTTCTTCCGTGATCCGCCGCGCGAGGTGCCCCAGGGCGCCAAGGATGTGCTCTCGCCGGCCGACGGTCGTATCGTTGCCATCGTGCCGGTGCTCGATCCCTGGCGGAATTGCGATGCCCTCAAGGTCAGCGTGTTCATGAATGTATTCAACGTTCACTCGAATCGCAGCCCTGTCGATGGTGAAGTGATCCAGCGCTGGTACCACCCGGGCGCCTTCGTCAACGCCGCCCTCGACAAGGCCTCCATCGAGAACGAACGCAATGCCTTGCACATCCGCAGCAGCACCGGTCACGACCTCACCTGCACGCAGGTGGCCGGCCTGATCGCCCGGCGCATCCTTTGCTACGTGGAGGCGGGAACGCCGCTGACCCGCGGCCAGCGCTACGGCTTCATCCGTTTCGGCTCGCGCGTCGACCTCTACCTGCCGACCGACAGCCGGGTCAAGGTTGCCATCGGCGACAAGGTACGCGCCACCTCTACGGTATTGGCGGAACTGCCATAGCGCGATGGGCGGGCTACAATAGCCCATCCCATCGACGCGCATCCAGACATGCCGGATATCCGTCCCCGCAAAGCATTGATGAATCCCGAACTCAGGCGGCGGGGCATCTACGTATTGCCCAACTTGCTGACCACGGCCGCCCTGTTCGCCGGCTTTTACGCCATCGTCCAGGCCATGACCGGACGCTTCGAGCATGCGGCGGTCGCCATCTTCATCGCCATGGTTTTTGACGGCCTCGACGGCCGCGTCGCGCGCATGACGCGCACCCAGAGCGCTTTCGGTGCCGAGTACGACTCCCTCTCCGACATGGTTTCCTTCGGTGCGGCGCCGGCGCTGGTCGCCTTCGAATGGGCCATGAAGGGCATGGGCAAGTGGGGCTGGATCGCCGCCTTTGTCTACTGCGCCGGTGCCGCCCTGCGTCTTGCCCGCTTCAACACGAACATCGGCGTCGTGGACAAGCGCTTCTTCCAGGGACTGCCGAGCCCGGCTGCTGCGGCGCTGGTCGCCGGCTTCGTCTGGATCGTGAACGATCTCGGCATCACCGGCGAGGACGTGCGCTGGTACACCTTCGCCCTGACCTTGTTCGCTGGCATCACCATGGTCAGCACCCTGCCCTACTGGAGCGGCAAGGACATCAACCTGCGGCGCAGCGTCCCCTTCATGGCAGTGCCGGTGATCGTGCTGGTCTATGCCCTTGTTTCGAGCTATCCGCCCGGCGTGCTGTTCGGCCTCTTTCTGGTCTATGCCCTGTCCGGCTATATCAGTGCCGCCTGGCGGTTGGCGCGGCGCAACAGGGGTGTTCGCCCCGATTAACGTTTGCAGATCAAGATCATGAGCAAGGACCATCTCTACATATTCGACACCACGCTCCGCGACGGCGAGCAGAGCCCCGGCGCTTCCATGACCAAGGAAGAGAAGCTGCGCATCGCCCGCCAGTTGGAGCGCATGCGCGTCGATGTGATCGAGGCGGGATTCCCGGCGGCGTCCAACGGCGATTTCGAGGCTGTGCGCGCCGTGGCCGAAGCCATCAAGGACTCCGTCGTGGCGGGACTCTGCCGCGCCAACGAACGCGATATCGCCCGTGCCCTTGAAGCCGTCAAGCCCGCCAAGTCGGGACGCATCCACACTTTCATCGCCACCAGCCCGATCCACATGGAGAAGAAGCTGCGCATGACGCCCGACGAGGTGATTATCGCAGCCAGGAACGCCGTGCGTTTTGCCCGCAACGGCATCGGCGACGTGGAGTTTTCCTGCGAAGATGCCGGCCGTTCCGAACTGGATTTCCTTTGCCGCATCATCGAGGAAGTGATCAAGGAAGGGGCGCGGGTCATCAATATTCCCGACACTGTCGGCTACAACGTACCCGAGCAATTCGCCGAGCGCATCCACCAACTGCGCACCCGAATTCCGAATTCCGACAAGGTGATCTGGTCCGTCCATTGCCACAACGACCTCGGCTTGGCCGTTGCCAACTCGCTGGCCGCCGTCATGGCCGGCGCACGCCAGGTGGAGTGCACCATCAACGGCCTCGGCGAGCGGGCCGGCAATGCCGCCCTGGAGGAAATCGTCATGGCGGTACGTACCCGCCAGGATGTCTTCCCCTGCGAAACGCGCATCGACACGACGCAGATCGTATCCGCATCGAAGATGGTGTCCGGCATCACGGGCTTCCCGGTACAACCCAACAAGGCCATCGTCGGCGCCAATGCCTTCTCCCATGAGTCGGGAATCCACCAGGACGGCGTGCTCAAGCATCGCGAGACCTACGAGATCATGCGTGCCGAGGATGTGGGCTGGAATACCAACAAGCTTGTACTAGGCAAGCACTCCGGCCGCACCGCATTCAGGGCCCGCCTCAAGGAACTGGGTATCGAAGTCGAGTCCGAGCAAGTGCTGAATGCCGCGTTTGCACGCTTCAAAGAGCTTGCCGACAAGAAGCACGAGATCTTCGACGAGGATATCAATGCCCTCATGTCGGACGATGTGGTGACGCCGGAGCAGGAACATTTCAAGTTGGTATCGTCCCGTTTCCGTTCGGAAACCGGTGAAACACCCTTCGCCGAAATCACCCTGTCGGCCGGTGGGGTGGAGAAACATGCCCAGTCCGAGGGAAGCGGCCCCGTCGATGCGGCCTTGAAGGCCATCGAGAGCGTAGTCAGCAGCGGCTCCGAGCTTCTGCTCTACTCGGTCAATGCCATCACCACGGGAACCGACGCCCAGGGTGAGGTGACTGTCCGGCTCTCCAAGGGTGGCCGCATCGTGAATGGCCAGGGCGCCGATACCGACATCATCGTCGCATCTGCCAAGGCCTACATCAACGCCCTGAACAAGTTGGAAGCAGGTCCTGAGCGGGTAAACCCCCAAGTCTGAGGTAGACTGTCGGCCTTTTCCGCCCCCATGCATTTGCGGCGGAAAGTCTGCGCGCCAGGCCCGCGCGCGAACATATCCATGAACCGGCGCCGGGCACCCGCGCGTCGCATCGTCAGGTGCGGCAATATTTTTTGGGACCGAGATGGACCATAGCCGGGGGCCTAGCCACCGTTCCTCCGTGTTCGCCGATCAATTTCCCGATGCCGTGGCGATTGTTTCGTTGCGGGACCGGTGTTGCGAGTATGCGAATACTGCCGCCCAGCGCTTGCTCGGCGGGGCGTTGCCATCCCTGGCGGCAAGCCCGCAGCGTCTGCTCGAAATGGTGGTTGCCGACGACCGATCCAGGCTTGACCAGGTGCTTGCGGGCATTCTGGCCGGCGAGACCGTCCGGGATGAACTGCGTCTTCAGGGGCAAAGCCTGCCCGCATGGGTTGCGATTCGGGCTTTCCCGCTGGCAGACCCGCAGGACCCCACGTTGACGGCAATCGTCTGCGAGGACATCAGCGAGCGCAAGCGGGACGAGACGGAAGTGCGTACCGGCGATGCACGCCTGGCAGGAGTTGCCGAGCATCTCGGCGACGTCATCTGGATCACCGCGCCCGATGGCACCCAGGTGCATTACGTCAGTCCTGCCTATGGAAGGGTCTGGCAGCGATCCGCCGATGAACTCTATGCGGCGCCGTTCAAGTGGATGCAGTCGGTCGATCCCGAAGATCAGGCGAGGGTGCTGGAGATGGTGACTCTGGAGCAGGCAGCACGCCCCCTTGAATACCAGTTCCGTATCCGCCATGCCGATGGCGACGTTCGCCAGATCCGCAACCGTTCGGTTCCCGTGAAGGCCGCCGACGGCAGCGTCGATCAGGTGGTGATCCTCAGCGAGGACATCACCGAAGAGCATCGGCGTTCCCGCCAGGCGGAGGAGTCCGCCCGTGCCCAGCGGGACGCGCTGGTTCGCGAAGTCCATCACCGCATCAAGAACAATCTCCAGGGCGTCACGGGCATGATGCGCAACTATGCCAATCAGCATCCGGAAGTGGCCGACGTCATCAACGAGGCCATTGCCCAGGTGCAGGCGGTGGCGATCATTCATGGCCTGCAGGGCCAGTCGGGGGCAACCCAGGTGCTTTTCTACGACCTGCTCAAGCAGGTGGTGTTCGGCATCGGTCAGCTGATGCACCGGGTGCTGGCTTTTCCGCCCCCGGAATGCTGCCGCAACTGCCGCATCATCGTCAGCGAGATGGAGGCAGTTCCCGTGGCGTTGGTGCTCAACGAGATGATTTTCAACGCGCTGAAGCACGGCAGCGCAGATTCCGCTCCGGTGATCGATATCCAGATAGACATCGGAGAGGAACGTGTCGAATTGTCGGTCAGCAATGCCGGATCGCTGCCCGACACAGCCGGGCGCTCCCCCGGTGGCGGTAGCGGATTGTTGTTGATCCGCTCCCTGCTGCCGAGCCGGGGTGCGCACTTCGATTTATTGGGCGGCCCCAGCGGCGTCGAAGCCAAACTCGTGCTGGGACCGCCGATCATTACATTGAGATGTTGAGGAGAAACTGAATGACGAACGAACTATCAAGCGCCAAGAGCCTCCTGCTGATGGACGACGACCGTCTGGTCCTGGCGACCCTCGGCGAGGGATTGCGCCAGGCCGGCTATCGGGTGACGACTTCATCGTCCGTGGAGGAAGCGGAAGAACTGCTATCCGCCAACGACTTCGATCTGGCGATCCTCGACATGCGGCTGCCGGGGCAATCGGGTTTGGATTTGGCACGTCAGTTGCGCGCCGCCAACAGCGATGTGCCCTTCATTTTCCTCACTGCCTACAGCGACGACGACCTGGTGACCCAGGCCTCCGAGATCGGGGCCATGGGTTACGTCGTCAAACCTGCCGATCCGGACCGGCTGGTGCCGGCCATCGAAGCGGCGCTGGCCCGTGCCAGGGATGCGCGGCAGCTCAAGGAAACGGGCCGGCAACTGCAGACCGCCCTCGATGCGGATCGGGACGTCTCAATCGCCATCGGCGTCATGATGGAGCGTCGCCGCGTCGGGCGCCAGGAATCCTTCGAGCTCCTGCGTACCCAGGCCAGAACCGAGAGGCGCAAGCTGATCGATTTGGCCCGGGAAGTCGTCCTTGCCGCCGAAAAGCTGAATCTGGTTTCCCAGGTGCCGCCGGTGGAGACGAAGCCGCCGCGCCGCGCCGAACCCCCGGTTCGGCGCGAAAGACATTGAAGCGGCATGGTAAAAACCCTAGAATCGCCGGGTGAATTGGGGGTGTGAGGCAATCGCTCGGAGGGCTTGAGGATTGCCTATAGGCAGCAGAGCGGCGCGGGGATTCCATGCGTCGGCTGCGCGGGCTTCAAGCGGACCCATCGGGAGATCATCTTGGCCGTACATGTGACGAGCAAGCAGCTGAATGGCGAATTGCAGGTGACCGTGACGGGCGAGTTCGGCTTCGAGACCGCCCGCGAGCTATTGCTGGTCTGCCGGGCCCGCTGGAACGAGGGCGCCAAGTCGATTACCGTGGATATGAGCGGCGTGACCGGCCTTAGCTCCAGCGGTGTCGGAACGCTGATCCTGCTTTCCGAGCTGGTCGGCGACGGCCGCTTCAGTCTGCATCTGGGCAGTTGTTCCGAAGATGTGCGGCAGCTGTTTACCTCCGGGCTACTCAACCGCTACTTCAAGGCCGGCGTGCTCACCGGCGACCTGCGGACTCAGCCGGGCTCCTTCGGCGCATCCTGATTCCTGGCGGTAAGCCTTGCGTACAGCACGGTGGCCGCGAAGAAGATCAGGGACAGGATCACCTCCAGCAGGGCAAGAAGCTGTGCCCGGTCGCCTTCCGAACTTGCGCGCACCGTACCTTCCATGAAATAGGCGAGGCTCAGCATGGATGCCCACTGGTGGGTGTAGCGGCGGCCGTGCAGGATGCCAAACAGGGGCAGCAGCAGCGGCGCGGTCTTCAGCACCAGCCAGGAGCCACCTGGACGCAGCGGTGCAAGCCACATTTCCCAGGCGATGCAGAGCCCGATCAGGCCGATCAGGCTGACCGCCGCGGCATGGTTGGCGGCACGCGTCAGTTCCGGTTTCCCCATCGGGCGATGCTCCCTTAGAATCGGGCCGATTATATGCGCTGGTTGTTAGCCCCCTTTCGTTTGGTCCCCCGTGTCGCCATCCGCTTCCAATCGGAACGGCTGGCCCAGACCGCTGCCGCGCTTTCCTTTGCGACCCTGATCGGCCTGGTGCCGATGATTGCAGTCGGCGTCGGGCTGATCTCCCATCTTCCCTTTGCGCAAGGCTTGAGCGGCGCGCTGGAAAAGTTCCTGCTGGCCAATCTGCTGCCCGAGAAGGCGGGGGTTGTCATCGCCAAATATCTCGGGCTGTTCGCCCATCGCGCGGAACGCGTCACCCTGGCCGGGGGACTGCTCCTTGCCGTGACGGCCCTCGCGCAAATGCTCACCATCGAGCATGCCTTCAATGGGATCTGGAAAATCAAGGTCAGGCGGCCGTTTCTGCGGCGGGTGATTATGCATCTCATCGCCTTGTTGCTGGGACCGCTGGTCTTCGGCGGCAGCCTCGCGCTGATTTCCTACGTGGCGGTGGTTTCCTTCGGTCTTGTGGCCGAGCCGGGCTGGGTGAGCGCCGCATTCTTCAAATTCCTGCCTTTCGCCTTCATGACCGCATTGTTCGGTCTGCTCTACTGGGCTGTACCTAATCGCCCGGTCCCCCGCTGGCACGCGATGGCAGGCGGGCTGCTTGCCGCCGCCGGGTTCCTTGCGATGCAGCGGCTGTTCGGTCTCTATGTGGCGAACTTCCCCGGCTATACCGTGATGTACGGTGCTTTCGCCGCGATTCCGATCTTCCTCGGCTGGCTTTATCTGTCGTGGAGCATCATTCTGGTGGGAGCGCTGGTCGTGGCGGAACTGCCGGGCGCGGCGCGGCCACAGTAGGCGGTACCGGACGGTGCTCAGGGCGCCGGGCTACGGTCGAACTCGAAGATCTCGATACAAGCCGTGTGCAGGGTCAGCTGACCTGCCAGGCAGTCGCTGACCTGGAGGCGTGCGGCAGAATCCACCAGCAAGGTGAATGGGCCGGGACGGAAATTCCCCCGGGCGGTCAGCAGGCTCTCGGCACGGTTCAGCGAGGGCAGGGCCGGCAGCCGCAGTGCCGGAATCGGCTGCTGGGCGTCCGGGCCGCTGCGGGCAATGCGCACAGCCTCAGCGGTTGGGGCAACCAGTTCCAACCCCAATTCGATGTGATCGGCAAGTTCGCTGCGGGCCCAGCGGACGATACAGATGTTCCATGGCATGTCGGGTGCGGAGCGCAGACCGATGGCGCTGCCCGAGACGATGCCCCCCAGTTCGCCGGCCACGTGCATGATGGCGTAGCCGTTGGCGCTCTCATTGCGGATCAGCCATTCGCTGGCCAGGGGCTCCACTCCGTCAGGGCCGCTGCCGTGCAGTTGTTGCCAAAGCTGGCCGAGATGCGTGCATACCTGAACCCGGTAGCCCTTGTGCCGTCGACTGATCCGGCGCTTGGGCGGGTTGGACCAGCGCACCTCGGCCCGGTTGAGGACGCTGCGGTAGTCGGCCAGGACCGCAGCTCCGGGGATACCCAGGCTTTCGGGACGATCGCCGCTTTCCAGTTCGGTCAGATGGCGGCGGGCAAGAGTGCCGAGGGGCTTGCAGGAGAAGTGGATGGGCGGGCGGTCTCCCGAAGGCATGAGTCGTGAGGCGGCCACCGGAGGCAGGCCGCGGGCTTCGTCTAGCCAGTATTCGTCTTCGGCCGGCGGGCGGTCTTCCGGGCCGATCTCCAGGGCCGTTGCCTGCTGCCGCAAGTAGTCAGCGAGGAAGCTGGTTTCCCGCGGCGAGAAACCCTCGGGCTGGGCCGTTGCCAGTGCCAGTATGACCTTCATGCTGCGCTCGGCCTCGGCCACCTCGGGCACGGTCTGGTCATCCGTCGGCAAACCGGTGCGGATCAGGCCGTACAAGGCTCGGGCACAACGCCAGAAGTCCGCTGACGCCGGCAGGGAGATCAACTGGGCGATCTCGTATTCCTGAACCAGATGGGCGAGCCCCTGGGTGCACAGATGGGCCGGGGTGAAATTCAGCGCCCGCAGCTTCTCGGGGGCGGCGCGCCGTATCACCTTCAGGTAGCCGCTTGCCAGGGTGCCATGGACTTCCATGAGGGCAAGGGCGACGGTACGCAGTTGCCGGGGGATCGGCAAGGTGGCATCCAGCAGCAAGGGCTTGATTTCCCTCGTCAGGGCTTCGGTACGCATCCGGAACAGATCGAGTAGCTTGAGATACTGCATGGCCGGAATGTCCATGGCGGCCACCGCGGCGACATGGGTGCGCAGGGCCGGCAGATGGCGTAGCGGATCGGTTTCCTGCTCGGCGCCGAGCCAGGCCAGCACCTCCTGCAGCGCAGGCGCATCGAAGGTGCCGGTGGGGGGAGCGGTGTTCGTCATGGGGTGTCGGTGATTCTAGTAAAATCCGGCCGCCACGGAGGTTTCCTATGAACATGCTGCGGAAAGCAACGGCAGCGTTGCTGGTGTTGAGTGCGGTCCTATTCGCGGGTGCGGCATCGGCGTCCGACGGAGACGCCTTTTTCGAACAGAGCCTGGGGGACTACCGGGCCGAAATCCAGGCTGCCCAGAAGGCCGGCAAGCTTGGGGTGTTGCTGATGTTCGAGGCCGAGGGCTGCCCCTATTGTCGCAAGATGCGACAGAACGTGTTGAGCCGGCAAGACGTGCAAGCCTATTTCCGCCAGCGCTTCACGGCCTTCCCCGTCGACGTGCTGGGGGACGTGCCGGTGACGGCTCCCGACGGCCGCGAGATGACGGAGAAGAAGTTTGCCGCCGCGATGAAGGTGCGGGGGACGCCGACGTTCGTGTTTTTCGGCCCCGATGGCAGCGAGACGGCGCGCTATGCCGGGGCGACCCGGGATGCCGACGAGTTCATGCTGCTGGGGCGCTATGTCGCCGACGGCCACTACCGGAACCAGTCGTTCGACCAGTTCCGCGCCAATGCCACCAAAGGAAAGCAATAGATGACCAACCTGAAATCCGACAAGCCCATCAATCCCGCGGATCGCCTGATTGTCGCCCTCGACGTGGCCGAGGCGGAGGCCGCGAAGGCCCTGGTCCGGCAGCTTGGCGATGCCGTGAATTTCTACAAGATCGGCCTCGAACTTTTCATGGCCGGCGGGTACTTCGAACTGCTCGATTGGCTGGTCAAGGAGAAGAAGAAGGTCTTCGTGGACCTCAAGTTCTTCGACGTGCCAGAGACCGTGCGTTCCGCGGTCCGCGCCTTGGCCGGCAGCGGCGCCACCTTTGCCACCATCCACGGCAACCAGGCCATCATGGAGGCCGCGGCCAAGGACAAGGGCGATCTGAAGATTCTCGCCGTGACGGTCCTCACCAGCCTGGACCGCGGCGATCTCGACGACCTTGGCTTCGCCTGCGACGTGGAGAAGCTCGTGCTGTCGCGCGCGCGCCGGGCCCTGGAAACCGGCGTGGACGGCATCGTCTCCTCCGGACTGGAGGCTCCGCTGATCCGGCGCGAGTTGGGACAGAAGCTCCTGGTGGTCACCCCCGGCATCCGGCCGGTGGAAAACAAGCCGGCGGACGACCAGAAGCGTACCGTCGATGTGGCCCAGGCCTTCCGCAACGGTGCCGACTATATCGTCGTCGGCCGGCCTATCCGTCAGGCGGCCGATCCGAAGGCGGCTGCCGAGGCTGTCCAGCGGACCATTGCCGAGGTCTTCCAATAAAAGGCTTTCTCCTTTACAATCCACGGCTTTTTCCGATTTCAAGGAAACGACACAAATGGTCGTCATTCGTCTAGCCCGCAGCGGCGCCAAGAAGCGCCCCTTCTTCAACATGGTTGTGACCGACTCGCGCAACCGCCGCGATGGTCGCTTTGTCGAGCGTATCGGCTTCTACAATCCGGTCGCCGCCGCCAACGAGCAGGGCCTCGTCATCAACGCCGAACGCCTCGCCTACTGGCAGGGTCACGGTGCCCAGCTTTCGCCGACGGCCGCCCGTCTCGTCAAGCAGCTCGCGACGAAGAAGGCCGCCTAAGCAGCATGATCGTCTTGGGGCGCATCGTGGCCCCTTACGGCGTCAAGGGCTGGGTCAAACTTGCCCCCTTCGGGGACGACCCCGCCGCCTGGTGCGACATGCGGCAGTGGTGGCTTGGCCCGTCGGCCGATGGCGACGATTGGTCGCCATACGCCATGAAGGGCTTGCGTGTCCATGGCAAGGGGGTGGTCGCGAAGTTTGATGGCGTGGACGACAGGTCCGCTGCCGAGCGACTCGCTGGACTCTACGTCGCGGCACCGCGCGATGCCTTGCCGCAGACCGCGCAGGACGAGTACTACTGGGGCGACCTGGTCGGTCTCGAAGTGGTGAGCATGGAAGGTGCGGCGCTGGGAACCGTGGCGTCGCTGGTGGAGACCGGTGCGAATGCCGTACTGGTCGTGCGCGATGGCGACAGGGAACGTTTACTGCCCTTCATTGCGCAGGTGGTGAAGGACGTGGATATGGCCGAACGCCGCATCCGCGTCGACTGGGGAACGGACTGGTGACGCTGAGGTTTGACGTCGTCACGCTGTTCCCGGAGATTTTCGCCGCAGTGACCCAGGCGGGTATCACCCGGCGAGCCCTGGAGCGGGGGCTCTGGCAGTTTGCGAGCTGGAACCCGCGCGACTGGGCGGAGAACAACTACCGGACGGTGGATGATCGACCGTTCGGCGGTGGGCCGGGCATGGTGATGCAGCCGGGACCGCTGGAGAAGGCGATAGGGGCGGCGAAAGCGGCGCGCGGCGGCGGCAGGGTGATCTACCTGTCCCCCCAAGGAGCGCCGCTGACGCATGCCAGGGTGTGCGAGCTGGCGGCCGGCGACGGTGCGATCCTGCTCTGCGGGCGCTACGAAGGGGTGGATGAACGCCTCATCGAGCGTTGCGTGGATGAGGAGGTTTCGCTGGGGGACTTTGTCCTTTCCGGTGGCGAAATCGCGGCGCTGGCCCTGATCGACGCCAGCGTTAGGCAGTTGCCGGGTGCCTTGAACGATGAGGCGTCGGCGGTGGAAGAGTCGTTTGCGGACGGGTTGCTGGATTGCCCGCACTACACGCGACCCGAGGAATATGAAGGAATGCGGGTGCCCGACGTGCTGTTGTCCGGGCATCACGAGAACATCCGGCGCTGGCGCCTGAAACAGGCGCTGGGGCGGACGTGGCTGCGGCGGCCGGAATTGATCGAAGGCCGCAGTCTGAGCAAGGAAGAGGCGCGACTGCTGGAGGAATTCCGGCGCGAACGCCAGAACTAGAAACCGCGCGCATCAGCTCCCGCTGCTCTGCGCGAAAGGCCAAGGGCCATATTTTTTGGAGCTAGCAACATGAACCTGATTCAGCAACTCGAAAAAGAGGAAATCGAACGCCTCGGCAAGACCATTCCCGACTTCGCCCCCGGCGACACCGTGGTCGTCCAGGTGAAGGTCAAGGAAGGCAACCGCGAGCGTCTGCAGGCCTACGAAGGCGTGGTCATCGCCAAGAAGAACCGCGGCCTCAACTCCAGCTTCATCGTCCGCAAGATTTCCGCCGGCGAAGGCGTCGAGCGTACCTTCCAGACCTATTCGCCGCTGATCGCTGCCGTCGAGGTCAAGCGCCGCGGCGATGTGCGCCGCGCCAAGCTGTACTACCTGCGCAGCCGTTCCGGCAAGTCCGCCCGCATCAAGGAAAAGCTGGCTGCCCGGACTGTCGCCGCCAAGGCCTGATCCGGCTTCAAGCGGTATGAAAAAGGGGCGCCGCGGCGCCCCTTTTTGTTTTCCTGCTGCGGATCGGACCTCGCGGCAGCGGCAGGAAACATCCGCTGCGCCGCCGAAACCGGCGGCTAGAAGTGTGTCTTGTCGAGTTCGATCAGCGCATAGGCGCTGTGATTGTGGATGGACTCGAAGTTCTCCGACTCCACCATGTAGGCGTCGATGCGCGGATCGGCATTCAGGGCGCCCGCCACATCGCGCACGATGTCCTCGACGAACTTCGGGTTGTCGTAGGCGCGTTCCGTGACGTACTTCTCGTCCGGGCGCTTGAGCAGGCCGAACAGTTCGCAGGAAGCCTGGCTTTCGGCCATCTGGACGATCTCCTCGATCCAGACGAAGCTGTTGGTCGTCGCCGTGATGGTGATGTGGGACCGCTGGTTGTGGGCGCCGCGCTCGGAAATCTTCTTCGAGCAGGGGCAGAGGCTGGTGGCCGACACCACCACCTTCGTGGTCTGGCGGTAGCGCCCGCCTTCGAGGATTTCGCCGACGAAGGTCACGTCGTAGTCCATCAGGCTCTTCACCTTGGAAATCGGCGCTTCCTTGTTGATGAAATAGGGGAAGCTCATTTCGACATGGCCGGTCTCCGCTTCCAGCTTCTCGACCATCTCCCGCAGCATCGATTCGAAGCTCTCGACGGAAATCTCCCGCTCGTGGGAGTTCAGTATCTCGACGAAGCGCGACATGTGGGTGCCCTTGAAATTGTGCGGCAGGCCCACGTACATGTTGAAAGTGGCGATGGTGTGCTGGACACCGCCGCTCTTGTCGAGCACTTTCACCGGATGGCGGATCGACTTGATGCCGACCTTGTTGATCGGCAACTGGCGGGAATCGGCGCTGCTTTGTACGTCTGGAATGGTCATGGCGTCCCTGCTGTTCACGGGATGTTCTCCTGGGGTTGGGGGTGCTTTTGCTCTTATTCCCCGCATCCTAACATTCCCGACAAAATCGCTCAACTATTAAATTTTCTGATACTTTCCAGAATCCCTTTTGCATCCAGGCCGATTTCCGCCAGCAGCAGCATCTGATCGCCGTGATCGACGAACTGGTCGGGCAGGCCGAGCCGCAACAGCGGTGTCTTCAGTCCCTGGGTCTCCAGGGAGCGGGCCACTTCCGAACCGGCACCGCCGATGACGGCATTTTCCTCGATGCTGATCAGCAGATCGTGAGATTCCGCCAACTCCTTCACCAATGCGTGGTCGAGGGGTTTCACGAAGCGCATGTTGGCGACGGTGGCGTCCAGGGCTTCGGCAGCCTCAAGTGCCGGGGTCAGCAGAGTCCCGAAGGCGAGAATCGCAACGCCCTTGCCGCGCCGCCGGACTTCGCCCTTGCCGACAGGCAGGGTGTCCAGGCTCCGGTTGATGGTCGCTCCGGGGCCGGTACCGCGGGGATAGCGCACAGCCGTCGGTCCGTCGATGCGGAAAGCCGTCGTGAGCATGGTGCGGCACTCGTTCTCGTCTGCCGGCGCCATGACCACCATGTTGGGGATGCAGGTCAGGTAGGAAAGGTCGAAGGCGCCGTTATGGGTGGCGCCGTCGGCGCCCACTAGGCCGCCCCGGTCGATGGCCAGCACTACGGGCAGGTTCTGCAGCGCCACGTCATGCACCAACTGGTCGTAGGCCCGCTGAAGGAAGGTGGAATAAATGGCCACCACCGGCCTCATGCCCTCGCAGGCGAGGCCGGCGGCAAAGGTCAGGGAATGCTGTTCGGCGATGCCGACATCGTGGTAGCGGCCGGGGAATTCCTCGGCGAAACGCACCAGGCCGGAACCCTCGCGCATGGCGGGCGTGATGCCGACCAGCCGGTTGTCGGCACGGGCCATGTCGCAGAGCCAGTCGCCGAAGACCTGGGTGTAGGTGAGCTTGCCGCCGCCCTTGCCGGTCTGGATGCCGTTGGCGGCATCGAACTTGGAAACCCCGTGGTAGAGGATGGGATCGACCTCGGCCAGCTTGTAGCCCTGGCCCTTCTTCGTCACCACGTGGAGGAACTGGGGGCCCTTGAGCTCGCGCAGGTTCTGCAGCGTCGGCACGAGGGAATCCAGGTCGTGGCCGTCGATGGGGCCGATGTAGTTGAAGCCGAACTCCTGGAACAGGGTACCGGGCACGATCATGCCCTTCACGTGTTCCTCGGCGCGCTTGGCGAACTCCAGCAAGGGCGGGGCCATGGACAGCACCTTCTCGCCGGCGCGGCGGGCGGCGTTGAAGGTACGGCCGGACAACAGGCGGGCGAGGATGCGGTTGAGGGCACCCACCGGCGGCGAAATCGACATGTCGTTGTCGTTGAGCACCACCAGCAGATTGGCGTCCACCACGCCCGCATTGTTGAGGGCTTCGAAGGCCTGGCCGGCCGACATGGCGCCGTCGCCGATAATGGCGACCACGCGGCGGTCCTCGCCCTTGTCGCGGGCCGCCACCGCCATGCCGAGGGCGGCCGAGATGGACGTGGAGGAATGGCCGACGCCGAAGGTGTCGTACTCGCTCTCGCAGCGGCGCGGAAAGCCGGATACGCCGCCTTTCATGCGCAGCTTGGCCATGCCGTCGCGGCGTCCCGTCAGGATCTTGTGGGCGTAGGTCTGGTGGCCCACGTCCCAGACGAGACGATCCGCCGGCGTGTCGAAAACGTAGTGCAGGGCGATGGTCAGTTCCACCGTGCCCAGGTTGGAGGACAGATGGCCGCCGGTCTTGGAAACGGATTCGACGAGGAAGGCGCGCAACTCGTCCGCTAGCGCGGGAAGCTCCTCACGCGGGAGATGGCGCAGGGCCGCCGGGGATTCGATGCTTTCGAGCAGGGGATAGGCAGACATTTAGAAACTACGCTCGACAATGAAGTCGGTCAGTTCGTGGAGCCGCTTGGCACGGTCGCCGAAGCCGGCGAGGGAGGCGTGGGCCTCGTCCCGCAGTTCGGCCGCCATTGCGCGGGCGCGGGAAACGCCGAGCAGGTTTACATAGGTGGGCTTGCCCTGGGCGGCATCCTTGCCGGCGGTCTTGCCCAGGGTGGCGGTGCTGGCTTCGGCATCGAGGATGTCGTCCACCACCTGGAACAGCAGGCCGGCGCGATTGGCGAAATGGGTCAGGCTGTCGATGGCGGCTTGATCGGCCTTGCCGCAGTGGGCACCCAGCAGCACGGCGGCACGGATGAGGGCACCCGTCTTGTGGATGTGCATGAGCTCCAGTTCTTCCAGCGCCAGGGTCTTGCCGACGGAGGCCAGATCGATGGCCTGCCCGCCCGCCATGCCGCGGGAACCGGCCGCATGGGCGAGGAGCGCCACCATGGCCAACCGGCGGGCCGGGTCGTCGGCCCCGTCTTCCGCCAGGACCTGGAAGGCCTGGGTCTGGAGGGCATCGCCCACCAGCAGGGCCGTCGCCTCGTCGTACTCCACATGGCAGGTAGGCTTGCCGCGGCGCAGGACGTCGTCGTCCATACAGGGCAGGTCATCGTGCACGAGGGAATAGACGTGGATCATCTCGACGGCGCATGCCGCCCGGTCCAGGTGGTCGGCCGGGGCCGCGAAGACTTCGCCGGCTGCGTGGCAGAGCAGAGGGCGTACACGCTTGCCGCCGCCGAGGGCGGCGTAGCGCATGGATTCGTGGAGCCGGGCCGGGATCGTTGTGGATGCCGGCAGCAGCTTTTCGAGTGCCGTTTCCGTCCGCTGCTGGACAGCGGACATCCAGGAAGGGAAATCCATGGTGTCAGTCCTCCGCGTCGCCGGCGGCTTCGAATTCCCGCAATGCGTCGCCTTCGAGAACGCGAATCTTCTGCTCGGCCCGGGTAAGGGCATCCTGGCATTGCTTGAGCAGCGCCATGCCGCGCTCGTAATGGGCCAGGGACTCCTCCAGGGGAGCGTCACCGCTTTCCATCGACTGGACGATGCCTTCGAGCTCGCGCAATGCGGCCTCGAAAGATGCGGTTTTGGGGGCGGCTGCCATGGGGGATTTTGCCTGCTGCGGTGGAAAGCGCGTAAAAATAGCCTAACGTCCGGCCTCAGGTCAAATTGGCTATACTCCGCGCCTTGGTTTACGGGAGCTGGTTCTCCGGTTTTCCGGGTATTTCTGGAGGTTGGAAATCATGTCTGACATCGCATCCCGCGCCCAGCTGGCGCCCGGCGTATCCCAGTTTCCCGTCGACTGGTATTTCGACGAGAAACTGTTCGAATTGGAGAAGAAGCTCTTCTTCGATGCCGGTCCCGGGTATGTCGGCCATGAACTGATGGTGCCCGAGCTTTACAACTACCGGTCCGCGGAATGGCTCGACCATTCCAAGCTGCTGGTACGGCAGCCCGACGGCGTCTACGAGATGTCCAACATCTGCCGCCATCGCCAGGCCATCATGCTGCAGGGGTCCGGAACGGCCCAGAACATCGTCTGCCCCATCCATCGCTGGACCTACGACACCCAGGGCGAACTGATCGGCGCCCCCCATTTCCCGGCCAATCCCTGTCTCAACCTGAACAAGCGGAAGCTGGAATCCTGGAACGGCCTGTTGTTCAAGGGGCCGCGCACCGCCAATGCCGATCTGGCCGGCATGCAGGTGGCCGGGGAATTCGATTTCTCCGGCTACAAGCTGGACAAGGTCGAACTGCACCAGTGCAACTACAACTGGAAGACCTTCATCGAAGTGTATCTGGAGGACTACCACGTCGCGCCCTACCATCCGGGCCTCGGCAATTTCGTCACCTGCGACGATCTTACCTGGCAGTTCGGCGACTGGTACTCCGTGCAGAAGGTCGGCATCACGCCGCTGCAGAAGGTCGGTTCCAAGACCTACGGCCGCTGGCAGAAGGCCGTGCTCGACTACTACGGCGCCAACAACGCCAAGCCGAAGCAGGGGGCCGTGTGGCTGACCTATTACCCCAACATCATGGTGGAGTGGTACCCCCATGTGCTGGTCGTATCGACCCTGATCCCCCAGGATGTGAACCGGACCCTCAACGTGGTCGAGTTCTACTATCCGGAAGACATCGCCCTCTTCGAGCGGGAATTCGTCGAGGCCGAACAGGCCGCCTACATGGAAACCGCCATCGAGGACGACGACATCGGCGAGCGCATGGACCGGGGCCGCTATGCCCTGCTGAAGGAAGGACGCAGCGAGGTGGGGCCCTACCAGTCGCCCATGGAGGACGGCATGCAGCATTTCCACGAGTTCTACCGCCGCATCATGGCGGAGCACCTGCGCTGAGCGTTACGGTTTGAGAAGCGCCGGCTGCGGCCGGCGTTTTTTTCACGATATGCCGTCTTCCCTCTGGATGGTCGCCGCGAGTTTCCTCTTCGCCTGCATGGGCGTCTGCGTGAAACTCGGCAGCGAACAGTTCTCCTCCGGCGAATTGGTGTTCGCCCGCGGCGCCGTGGCGACGCTGCTCATGGGGAGCTACGTGCTGGCGCTGCGCCGGCCGCTGGCGACGTCCCATTGGCGGCTCCACCTGACGCGCAGCTTTTCCGGCTTCGTTTCGCTGGTGGCCTACTTCTACGCCATCGGGATGATCCCCCTCGCCACGGCCGTCACGCTCAACTACACGTCGCCCCTGTTCCTCGCCCTGCTGCTGGTGTTCTGGCTGCGGGAGCCCGCCCGCCCGGCCCTCTTCCTGGCCGTGGCCCTCGGCTTCGTCGGCGTGGTGCTGCTGCTGCAGCCGACCCTGGCGCGGGAGCAATGGCTGGGCGGCGTGCTGGGGCTCGTCTCCGGCGTCATCTCCAGCATCGCCTACCTGAACGTGCGACGCCTCGGCGAGGCCGGCGAGCCCGAGTGGCGCACGGTGTTCTACTTCTCCCTCTTCTCTGCCGTCGGCGCCTTGCCCTGGCTGGCGGCATCCCTGCCCTTCCATCGCGTGGACGCCCGCGGCTGGGCCCTGCTGATCGGCGTCGGCGCCTTCGGTGCGGCGGCCCAGCTTTGCATGACCGCGGCCTACAAGCGCGGCAAGACCCTCGCCACGGCCGGTCTCGCCTACACCACGGTCGCCTTCTCCAGCGTCTTCGGCCTGTTGCTGTGGGACGAGGCCCTGACCGGTGCCGCCTGGTTCGGCATCCTCGTCGTGGTGGCCGGCGGCGTCGCTGCCACGGCCCTGTCGCGCTCGCCGCCCGTCGCGCCGGCCGAACACGACTGAGTTATAGTTGCCCCATCGCATTGCACATTCCTAGGATTCGCCATGATCGCCATCGACCACAAGCCGCACCTCGTCACCGTCGCCGTCCTCGGCGAGTTCACCCTGGGGGACTTCAAGGAGTTCGAGGATCTGGTCAATTTCAAGGTGGGCTTCGAAGGCCCGGTCAACCTGCTGTTCGACCTGCGCGAGATGGCCGATTTCACCGTTGACATGGCCCTGGAGGAGATCAAGTTCTCGCGCCAGCACAAGAACGATTTCGGCCGCATCGCGGTGATCACCGACAGCCAGTGGGTGACCTGGAGCGCATGGCTCTCCCAGGTCTTCGTTTCGGCGGATTTGCGCGTCTTCGCCGACGATGCCGAGGCGCGCGAATGGCTGGCGGAGGAAGATGAATGAGCGGCCTGCTGGTCAGCGCCGAAGAACTGGCTGCCCATCTCGGCGATCCTTCCTGGCGCATCTTCGACTGCCGCCACGATCTCAAGCAGACGGAATACGGGGCCCAGGCCTACGCCAAGGCGCATATCCCCGGCGCCCTGCATCTTCATCTGGACCGGGACCTGTCCGGCCCCCAGACCGGGCGCAATGGCCGCCACCCGCTGCCCGATGCGGCGGTCTTTGCCGAGCGCATGGCGGCCTGCGGTGTCGGACCCGATACCCAGGTGGTCGCCTACGACAACGAAGCGGGCATCTTCGCATCGCGCCTCTGGTGGATGTTGCGCTGGGTTGGGCATGAGAAGGTCGCCGTCCTCGACGGCGGCCTGGCCGCCTGGAAGCGTGCCAAGCAGGCCCTGGACGATGTCGTGCCGGCCTATCCGCGGGCGTCGTTCGCGGTGCGCCCGGCGACCGGCCCGGTGGATGCGGCCCATGTGCTGGGCTGCCTGGGACGCGACGACGCCCTCATCGTCGATGCCCGCGCCGAGGATCGTTTCGCCGGCGAGAACGAAACCCTCGATCCGGTGGGGGGCCACATTCCGGGGGCGGTGAATCGCTTCTACTTTGACAATCTCGACGACGCCGGCGTGTATTTCAAAACGCCGGAAGAGTTGCGGGAAGAGTTCGCGCAACTGCTGGCGGGCCGCCGGCCGGACGCCGTCGTCCAGCAATGCGGGTCGGGCGTCACTGCCTGCCACAACCTGCTGGCCATGGAAGTCGCCGGCCTCAAGGGCTCGCGGCTCTATGCGGGGTCCTGGAGCGAGTGGTGTGCCGATCCGTCCCGCCCGGTGGCGACGGGACCGGTCTGACCGTCACGCCGGATCGATGCCGTGGCGGGCGAGGGCCCAGGCCACATGCTCCCTGACGAGTTCGCTGGCATGGTCGCGGCGGGAGGCGAGGGCGTCGATCACTGTCTGGGACGTCGGGGCGTTGCCCAGCGCCACCGCGATGTTCCGCAGCCAGCGCTCGTGGCCGATGCGGCGGATCGGGCTGCCGGCGAGGCGTTCGTAGAATTCCGCCTCGCTCCAGGCAAACAGCGTCGTCAACCCCGCCTGGTCCAGGCCATGGCGCGGCGCAAAGTCGGGCTCCCGTGTTTTCGGCGCCTCCCGGTTCCAGGGGCAGCATAGCTGGCAGTCGTCGCAGCCGTAGATGTGGTTGCCCAGCAGGGGACGCAGCTCCTCCGGGATCGGCCCTTTCAACTCGATGGTCAGGTAGGAGATGCAGCGGCGCGCGTCCACCCGGCCCGGTGCGACGATGGCCTGCGTCGGGCAGGCGTCGAGGCAGGCGGTGCAGGTCCCGCAGTGGTCCGTAATGGCGGCATCGGCCGGCAACGGGAGCTCCGTATAGATTTCCCCGAGGAAGAACCAGGAACCGGCCTCCCGGGAAAGCAGCAGCGTGTGCTTGCCGCGCCAGCCGAGCCCGGCCTGGGCGGCGATGGCGCCCTCCATCACCGGTGCGGAATCGGTGAACACCCGATGGCCGAACTCGCCCACCTCGGCGGCAATGCGGTCGGCGAGCTTCTGCAGCCGGGCCCGCAGCAGCTTGTGGTAATCCCGGCCCAGGGCGTAGCGCGACACGCTTGCCCGGCTGCCGTCCGCCAGGCATGCGTTGGCGTCGGCTGCGTCCGGCAGATAGTTCATGCGGGCGATGACGATGCTGCGGGTGCCGGGCACCAGCTCCGCCGGACGGGACCTTTTGGTGCCGTGGCTCGCCATATAATCCATCCCGCCGTGGCAACCGGCGGCGAGCCAGGCGTCCAGACCGGCTTCGGCAGCGCCCAGGTCGGTGCCGGAAATGCCGACGGCGTCGAAGCCCAGCTCCCGTCCCCAAACCTTGATGTCCGCCGCGAGGGCGGCCCAGTCCCGATCATGCATGCCGCCGATCATACCCTGACGTTCGACCTGCCCGACGAGGCGGCGACCCTGGCCCTGGGCGCTGCCATGGCCCGTCAAGTCCCGCGCGGCGCGGTCGTATACCTGGAAGGCGACCTGGGCGCCGGCAAGACGACGCTGGTACGGGGGCTGCTAAGGGCCCTGGGTCACCGGGGCGCCGTGAAAAGCCCGACCTACAACCTGGTTGAACTTCATGCGGTTTCTGGATTAAACTTATATCACTTTGATTTTTATAGATTCAGTCAGCCAGAAGAATATCTCGATGCAGGTCTGGACGAATACTTCGCGGGAGACGGCGTCTGTCTGGTCGAATGGCCGGACAGGGCGGCGCCCTATCTGCCTGCGCCGGACCTGCGCTTGCGCCTTGTTCTCGCCGGAGATGGCCGCAGCGCAAGCTTCTCGGCAGAAAGCGAACGGGGGCGCCAATGGCTGACGAGCTTGGGGTCTCCCGCCGCGATGTCCTGCGCTTCGCCGCCGCCAGCCTGACCCTGCTGGTCTCCCGGGCCGGTTTCGCCGCCGCCCCCAGCATTCTCGGCGTGCGCGTCTGGCCGGCCAAGGATTACACCCGCATCACCCTCGAACACGACCAGCCCATCAAGTTTTCCCACTTGGTGGTGAAGGACCCGGAGCGCCTGGTGGTTGACCTGGAGGGCGTGGAATTCAACTCCGTGCTGGGCAGCCTGCCGAGCAAGGTCATCGAATCGGACCCCCACATCAAGCTGCTGCGGGCCGGCCGCAACAAGCCGGGCGTGGTGCGCATCGTCATCGAACTCAAGGGCGAGGTGAAGCCCCAGGTGTTCACCCTCAAGCCCGTGGGCGAGTACGGCCACCGGCTGGTGCTGGACCTCTATCCGGTGGAGCCGCCCGATCCCCTCATGGCCCTACTGGAAGAAAAGGGCTTCGACGCGCCGCGCGGCAAGGAGCCTGCCGGCGAGCGGCCCGACATCACGCGCCTCGTCACCATCGCCCTCGATCCAGGCCACGGCGGCGAGGACCCGGGCGCCATCGGCCGCGGCGGCAGCCAGGAGAAGAACGTCACCCTCTCCATTGCCCGCCGCCTCAAGGCCCGCATCGATGCCGAGCAGAACATGCGCTCGGTGCTGACCCGCGACGGCGACTTCTTCATTCCCCTGCACCAGCGGGTGCAGAAGGCCCGGCGCGTCCAGGCCGACCTCTTCGTTTCGATCCACGCCGACGCCTTCGTCAAGCCGACGGCGCGCGGTTCTTCCGTCTTCGTGCTCTCCGAGAACGGCGCCTCGTCCTCGGCGGCCCGCTGGCTGGCCCAGCGGGAGAACGCCGCGGACCTGGTCGGCGGCGTGAACATCGGTGTCAAGGACCCCTATCTGGCCCGCACGTTGCTGGACCTGTCCCAGACCGCCACCATCAACGACAGTCTCAAACTGGGCCGCGCCGTGCTGGAACGCATCGGTGGCATCAACGCCCTGCACAAGGGCCAGGTGGAACAGGCCGGCTTTGCCGTCCTCAAGGCGCCGGACATTCCCTCCATCCTCATCGAGACCGCCTTCATCTCGAATCCCGAGGAGGAAAAGCGGCTCAACGACGAGGATTACCAGGAGCAGATGGCCGAGGCCGTCCTCAAGGGCATTAAGCACTATTTCACCAAGAATCCGCCCTTGGCGAAGTCCAGGCTGGCACGCCTCGACTGATATAATTCGCCCCTTTTCCCAAGCGTTTACGGACGTCAAGCGGCGATGCTGGTTTTTCGCAAGGTACCCGATCGGGCGACGACGCCGACCGTGCTGACCATCGGCAATTTCGATGGCCTGCACCTCGGTCATCGCGCCATGCTGGAGCGGCTCGCCGTCCAGGCCCGGGCCCTCGGCCTGCCGGCTGCGGTCATGACCTTCGAGCCCCACCCGCGGGAGCTGTTTGCGCCGGACCAGGCGCCGGCGCGCCTGACCTCCATGCGCGAGAAGCTGGCCCTGCTGGAAAGCTGCGGCGTCGACCGCGCCTACATCTGCCGCTTCGACCGGCGTCTGGCGGGGCTTCCGGCGGCCGAGTTCATTGACCGCATCCTCGTGCAAGGGCTGGCCGTGCGCCACGTCATCATCGGCGACGACTTCCGTTTCGGCCAGGGCCGTGTCGGCGACTTCGAGATGCTGCGTTCGGCGGGACAAAGCTGCGGCTTCACGGCCGAGGCCATGCATACCGTCGAATGCGACGGCGAGCGTGTTTCCAGTTCCGCGGTGCGCGAGGCCCTGGCGGCCGGCGACCTGGAGCACGCGGCGCGCCTGCTGGGCCGGCCCTACGAGATCGCCGGCCGTGTCGTCCATGGCGGCAAGATCGGCCGCCAACTCGGCTTCCCCACCGCCAACATCCAGCTCAAGCGCAAGCGCCTGCCGCTGACGGGCGTCTTCGCCGTCGCCGTGACGGGCGTGGACAAGCGCCATCTGCCGGGTGCCGCCAGCATCGGCGTGCGGCCAACCCTGGGCCAGGGGCTGCGGCCCGTACTGGAAGTGCATCTCTTCGATTTCGACCGGGAAATCTACGGCGCCCACGTGGCCGTGCATTTCCTCCACAAGCTGCGCGACGAGTGGAAGTTCGATTCCCTCGACGCGCTGAAGGCCCAGATCGCCCGCGATGTCGAGAACACGCGGGACTATTTCGCAGGCAAACCCATCGGCGGCAATTGATATGGCTGACTACCGCAAGACCCTCAACATGCCGGATACGCCTTTCCCGATGCGCGGCGACCTCGCCAAGCGCGAACCGGGCTGGGTCAAGGATTGGCAGGAACGCAAGCTCTACCAAAAGATCCGCGCGGCGGCCAAGGGACGTCCCCGCTACGTGCTCCACGACGGCCCGCCCTACGCCAACGGCGACATCCACATCGGCCACGCCGTCAACAAGATCCTCAAGGACATCATCGTCCGCGCCAAGACCCTGTCGGGCTTCGATGCGCCCTACGTACCCGGCTGGGATTGTCACGGCCTGCCCATCGAGCACCAGATCGAGAAGACCCACGGCAAGCACCTGCCCTCCAACAAGGCGCGGGAGCTGTGCCGCACTTACGCCCAGGAGCAGGTGGAGCGCCAGAAGAAGGACTTCATCCGTCTCGGTGTCCTCGGCGAATGGGACCGGCCCTACAAGACCATGGAGTTTCGCACCGAGGCCGACGAGATCCGCGCCCTGGGCGAGATGTACCGCAAGGGCTTCCTGTTCAAGGGTCTCAAGCCCGTGAACTGGTGCTTCGACTGCGGTTCGGCGCTCGCCGAGGCCGAGGTGGAGTACCAGGACAAGAAGTCGCCGGCCATTGATATCGCCTTCCCTCTGGCGGCCCACGAGCGGGAGCGCATGGCCTCCGCCTTCGGCCTCAAGGCCCTGCCGGAGAAGACCGCCTACGCGGTGATCTGGACCACGACGCCCTGGACCATTCCCGGCAATCAGGCGCTGAACGTCCATCCGGAATTCGTCTATGAACTCGTGGATACGCCGAAGGGCCTGCTGATCCTGGCCGCCGAGCTGCGCGCCGCGGCGCTGACCCGCTACGGCCTGGAGGGCGAGGTGCTCGGCGCCTGCCAGGGCATTGCCCTCGATCGCATGGAGTTCCGTCATCCTTTCTACGATCGCAAGTCCACGGTCTTCCTCGGCGAGTATGTGACCCTCGACACCGGTACCGGCGTCGTACACAGCGCCCCGGCCTACGGCGTGGAGGACTACGATTCCTGCAAGCGCGCCGGCATGCGCAACGACGAGATCCTGACCCCCGTCCAGGGCGACGGCCGCTACGCCGAGAGCCTGCCCTTCTTCGGCGGCATGAACGTCTGGAAGGCCAATCCGGAGATCATCGCCAAGCTGCAGGAAGTCGGCTGCCTGATGGCCAGCGCCGAGATCGTCCACAGCTACATGCACTGCTGGCGCCACAAGACACCGATCATCTACCGCGCCACGACCCAGTGGTTCGTGGGGATGGACAGGGTGGTTGCCCACCCTGCCTCTTCCGAACGCCCCCATCCCCCCGGCCCCCTTCCCGAGGAAGGGGGAGGCTTGGTTTCGTCGCCTGCGGCGACCCCAAAGACCACGCTACGGGATTCCGCGCTGAAAGCCATCCAGGACACCGCCTTCTATCCCGACTGGGGTCAGGCGCGGCTGTCCGCCATGATCGCCAACCGTCCCGACTGGTGCGTCTCGCGCCAGCGCAACTGGGGCGTGCCGATCCCCTTCTTCCTGCACAAGGAAACCGGCGAGCCCCATCCGCGCACCCTGGAGTTGATCGAGGAAGTCGCCAAGCGCGTGGAGCAGGGCGGCATCGAAGCCTGGTTCGCCCTGGACGCCAAGGAATTGCTCGGCGACGACGCGGGCAAGTACGACAAGATGAGCGACACGCTGGACGTCTGGTTCGATTCCGGCGCCACCCACTGGAGCGTGCTGCGGGGTTCCCATGAGGCCGAGAGCGCCTATCCGGCCGACCTCTATCTGGAAGGCTCTGACCAGCATCGCGGCTGGTTCCATTCCTCCCTGCTGACCGGATGCGCCATCGACGGCCGCGCACCCTACAAGGCCCTGCTGACCCACGGCTTCGTGGTGGACGGCAAGGGCATGAAGATGTCCAAGTCCAAGGGCAACGTGGTGGCGCCCCAGCAGGTGTCCGACACCCTCGGGGCTGAAATCCTGCGCCTGTGGGTGGCGGCCACCGATTACTCGGGCGAGCTCACCATCTCCAAGGAGATTCTCGACCGCGTCGTCGAGGTGTACCGCCGCCTGCGCAACACCCTGCGCTTCCTGCTCGCCAACACGGCGGACTTCGACCCGGCGACCCAGATGCTGCCGCCCGCCGAGTGGCTGGAGATCGACCGCTATGCGCTGGCCCTGACCCGGGCCATGCAGCGCCAGGCGGAAGGCGATTTCGACCGCTACGAGTTTCACAAGGTGGTGCAAGCCCTGCAGAACTTCTGCGCCGAGGATCTGGGCGCCTTCTACCTGGACATCCTCAAGGACCGCCTCTATACGACCGGCACCGACTCCAGGCCGCGCCGCGCGGCCCAGAGCGCCCTGTGGCACATCCTGCAGACGGTGACCCACCTGATGGCGCCCATCCTCTCCTTCACGGCCGAGGAAATCTGGCAGGTGCTGAGGAAGAATCCCGCGGACAGCGTGATGCTTTCCTCCTGGCACAGGCTGCCGGGACAGGAGGGCGAGGAGGCCCTGATCGAACGCTGGACCCGCATCCGCGAAGTCAAGGCCGAGGCCAGCAAGGTGCTCGAAGACCTGCGCGCCGCCGGCAAGATCGGCTCCTCCCTCCAGGCCGAGGTCGAAATCCGTGCCGCCGGCGCCAAGCACGACCTGCTGGCTTCCCTCGGCGACGACCTGCGCTTCGTACTCATCTGCTCGAAGACGACGCTGGTGAAGGCCGCCGACGCAGCGGCCGAGGCCATCGTCGCGGTACCCAGCGGCCACGCCAAGTGCGGGCGCTGCTGGCACTGGCGCGCCGATGTCGGCCACGACACCGAGCATCCGGAACTTTGCGGCCGCTGCACGTCGAATCTGTTCGGCGGCGGCGAGGCGCGGGTACTGGCCTGAGTTGAATCCGCATCTGCGCATCTGGATGGGGCTGGCGGGGACGATCATCGTCCTCGACCAGTTGACCAAGGCCTGGATCGTCGCCATGTTCCGGCTCGGCGACGCCGTGGCGGTGTCGGCCTTCTTCAATCTTGTCTTCGTCTTCAATGCCGGCGCCTCCTTCAGCTTCCTCGCCGATGCGGGGGGCTGGCAGAAGTGGTTCTTCATCGCCCTCGCCTTCGGCATCTCGGGCTGGCTCGTGGTCATGCTGCGCCAGCACGCCACCGACCGGCTGCTGGCCTCGGCCCTGAGCCTGATTCTCGGCGGCGCCCTGGGCAACGTCATCGACCGGCTGCGCTTCGGCGCCGTGGTGGACTTCCTCGACTTCCATTGGGCCGGCGTCCACTTTCCCGCCTTCAACGTCGCGGATTCCGCCATCTCCGTCGGTGTTGCGCTGATGCTGCTGCACCAACTCACTCACAAGGAAGCGCCATGAGCGACCGTGTCACGCCCAATAGTTTCGTCACGCTGCACTATCGGCTTGCCACGGCTGACGACACGGAGCTGGTCAGCACCTTCGACGCTTCGCCGGCTACGCTGCAGCTCGGCAGCGGCCAGCTGGCGCCCCCCCTGGAAGCTTGCCTCGACGGCCTGCCGGTGGGCGAACGCCACGTCTTCCTGCTGGAGCCGGACCAGGCCTTCGGCCCCCACAATCCGCAACTGGTGCAGCGCATGGCGCGCAAGGAACTGCCGGGAGACGGCAAGATCGAAGTCCACGCCCTGGTCGAGTTCGCCGCCCCCGACGGCAGCCGCTTCGCCGGCCTGGTGCGGGAGCTGGACGGCGACTCGGCTCTCATCGATTTCAACCACCCCCTGGCGGGCAAGTCCATCCGCTTCGAGGTGGAAGTCATAGGAGTGCTGTGATGGAGGTCCTGCTGGCCAATCCCCGCGGCTTCTGCGCCGGCGTCGAGCGCGCCATCGGCATCGTCGAACTGGCGCTGGAAAAGTTTGGCGCGCCGATCTATGTGCGCCATGAGGTGGTGCACAACCGCTACGTGGTGGACGGGCTGCGCGCCAAGGGGGCCGTATTCGTCGAGGAATTAGCCGAGGTGCCGGACGGTGCCGCCGTGATCTTCAGCGCCCACGGGGTTTCCAAGGCCGTGCGCGCCGAGGCGGAGCGCCGCGGCCTGCGCATCTTCGACGCCACCTGCCCCCTGGTGACCAAGGTGCATATCGAGGTGGCGCGCCAGTGCCAGCAGGGGCGGGAGGTGGTGATGATCGGCCACAAGGGGCACCCGGAGGTGGAGGGCACCATGGGCCAGGCCAACTGCGGCATGTATCTCGTCGAGACCGTCGGCGACGTGGAAGCCCTGCAGGTGAAAAATCCGGCCATGCTGGCCTTCGTCACCCAGACAACCCTGTCCATGGACGACGCCGAGGCCATCATCGCCGCCCTGCGGCGGCGCTTCCCGGAGATCGTCGGCCCGCGCAAGGACGACATCTGCTATGCCACCCAGAACCGCCAGGACGCCGTGCGCAAGATGTCGGACTCCTGCGATCTCATGCTGGTGGTGGGCTCGCCGACCAGTTCGAACTCCAACCGCCTGCGGGAAGTGGCGGCCAGCCGGGGGCTGCCGGCCTACCTGATCGACGGTCCGGAAGAGATCAAGCCGGAATGGATCGCCGGCTGCAAGCGCGTCGGCGTCACCGCCGGCGCTTCCGCACCCGAAGTGCTCGTCGAGCGCGTGATCGAACGCCTGGACCAACTCGGCGCCACGGATGTCGTGAACCTCGACGGCGTGCGCGAGGGGGTCGTGTTTCCGATGCTCAAGTTCGACTAATAGGCATCGTTTTCTACCTGGCGGTCGGAGGCCTGCGCCGATTGGGTGGTCCAGGGGAGTAGGGGAGCCAGGTCTTGGGCGACGCGATGCCGCTGGCCGCAGAATGCCGTCTGCTCATGCATTACAGCGGCTTGATCGAAACCTCGATCCGCATGCGGCTCTTCACGGCGTTGCCGTCGATTTGTGCCGGATGGAAGAGCACCTTCCGGAATTCCTCTGCAAGCTCCTGTGTCAGGGCACCCGGGACTTCCGACGATTCGATTTCAATGCGGTCAACTTGGCCGGTCTCATTGATGAACAGCATCAGGATAACTGCTCCCTGTCCGGCCAGCTTCGTCAAAGCCGGCTGGTTCTGGTCGATATCCCGTTTTACCAAGGCGCGGCGCGAGAGCTTCTCGATCCCGTAATAGGCTTCTGCAAAGTCGGTTGGTGGAACAGATTGACCTGTCGCGGGCAGTTCTTCTTCAAACAACTGCGGATGGCTGCCACTTGTGCTTTCAGGCATCTGGTGCCGAATGATCGCAGGCGATGCCTCTTGCAGCGAAGTCGGGACCTGCTCATCTCTGGAAAGGGATGGTCCAGCAGCTTGAGACTCGTGTCGAGGGAGTTGGACGTCCAATGTGACCTTCATTCCGGCCGGTGCCGGCGCCTTCTCATGACGTAGTCGGGTGATGGCCGTATCGTGTAGCGGCTCCAAGCCAAGATGAATGAGCAGCGAAACGGCCATCGCAAGCAGCAGGCGCAACCAATCGTCCTGTCCCATTTCTCCAATTGGACTTTCCGCGGGCCAGTTCGGTCTATCTGAGTGAAAGTGCGCAAGCAGGGTGTTCATCGCCACGAATGACTGATCATGTCGACGTTACGATAAGGCCTAGGCTGGGAGCAGGTGCTGCCATTGGTAGCCAGGAACCTGCCTTTCGTCGTGTACGACCATTCGCAACGCCATTTCGGCCGTTCGTCGGCATGCGGCGCCGGATCGACTGAATCGCCCTATATTTCGCAACATTGGAGGATCAGCAATGAAACTTGTCAGAGGTTTTTCCTTGATCGAACTGATGATCGTCGTCGCGATCATCGGCATCCTGTCTCAGATTGCGTTACCGCAATATCGGGACTACGTAACGCGCGGCAAGATCAGCGAAGCTGTTGCCGAGTTGTCGACAATGCGTGGCAAGCTGGAGCAGTACTTCCTTGATAACCGCACTTATGTCGGCGCCTGTGCCGCCGGGACTGTGGCGCCCTTGCCGGCAGGGAAGTACTTTACCTACGCGTGCACTCTGGGTGCTACCACTTACACAGTGACTGCGACGGGCGCTGCTGCCGAAGGGATGAGCGGGTTCACTTACACCATCAACGATACCAATGTGCGGGCGACCACTTCCGTGCCGGCGGGCTGGACAGCGAATGCGACCTGCTGGGTGACCAGGAAGGGCGGGAGTTGCTGATGTGTATCAGCCGCCATCCGGCAAGCGCTGGCCGAATCCGCCAGGATGGCGGCGCTCGCTTCCGCAGGGCGGCGGGCCTTTCTTTCATCGAGATCATCATCGCCTTGGCCCTGCTCGGCATACTCCTGAGCCTGGGTTTGCCCGCCTTCAACACCACCCTCGCCAACATGCGCGTGCGGCAGGTGGCGGAAAGTTTGCGCGATGGTTTGCAGTCGGCCAGAAACGAAGCGGTGAAGCGCAACACGGCGGTGGCCTTCAATCTCGACAATCCGACGGGCGGCGGCTGGTCGGTGACCCTGGTTGCCGATGGCACTCTGCTAAGGTCAAAATCGGCGGCTGAAGGCAGTTATATCCAGGTGGATTCCGGCGGCGCCATGGAGGTGGATTTCAGCAACCTTGGCCTGATGACCCTGCCGGTGGCCCCCAGCCAGACCTTTTCGGTAAGCAATCCCAGTGTCGGTGCCTGTGGTCCGGGTGGTATTCGCTGCCTGTCCATCGTGGTTGCCGCGGGCGGTCAGGTACGCCTGTGCGATCCCCAGCGCACCAGCCCGGACCCCCAGGCCTGCTGAAGGAGCGATCATGAATAGGCGTCGTCCCCAGTCGGGAGCCGTGATGCTCGAAGCCTTGCTCGGCATCCTGATATTCACCATCGGCATCATTGGTCTGGTGGGGATGCAGGCATCGGCAATGAAGCTGGCGGCGGACTCGAAGTATCGGTCCGAGGCGGCGATGTTTGCGGATCAACTCATCAACCAGATGCAGTCCGACAATATCGCCAATCTGGCTGCGGACTATGCCGGTGCTGCGGGGGCTGGCGGACCGAAGTACGCGGCCTGGGTGAATGATGTCACCGCGGCGGGGACCGGCTTGCCTGGCGCATCGCTGGCAGACAATCTACCGATCGTTACGGTAGTGAACAATACCGTGACCATCACCATCCGTTGGCAGGCTCCCGGCGAGACGGCCGCCCATCGGCTGGTAACGCTGGCGGTAGTGATATGAACCCAAATTTGCCTATGGACGGAGACGACAGCCTGAAGACAGGCCAGCGTGGCCTGAGTTTGCAGGGGAGAAGAGACCTGACGCGCGCGGCGGGCTTTACGATGGTCGAGTTGCTCGTCGGCATGGTCATCGCGCTGGTCGGGACCCTGGCCATCATGCAGGTGTATACGGTTTCCGAAAGCAGTCGGCGCGCCACCAGCAACATGGCCGATTCCCAGAGTAATGGACTCATCGGCCTGTTCAGCATAGAGCGCGACCTGCAACAGGCAGGGGCAGGTTTCAACAACACACGGGCCATGGGTTGCACCATCGCTGCCAGCGCGGCGCCGGTGTCGAACCTCAACGGCCTCGCGATGGTGCCGGCCGCCATCATTCCCTCAGGTGCAGCGGCCGGCAGTGCAGACAATGTCTGGAACATTCCGCCGGGGGATGCGAATTCCGACATCATCGTCGTCGCCTACGGCAGTTCCGGAGTCATGCTGGAAGGAACCCCTCTCGCGGCAACGACGGCCACGGCCACCTATCGGCTGACGAGCATCATGGGCATCGGCCTCAACGACTACATGCTGATTGGTCAAAGCGGCGTCAGCTGCGTGCTGGGACCGGTTGCCGCCACGGTGACGGGAAGCAAGGATGTCACCCTGAATGCGGCGCCCATCGGCTATACCACCAGTGCCTATGCCTTCCACCTCGGCCCGGCGCCCCGATTCGTGGCGTACGCGGTACGCAACGGCACCCTGACGATGTGCGACTTCATGCTTGCCGACTGCACCGGATCTGCGTCCGACACCACGATCTGGCGTCCGATTGTCAACGACGTGGTGGCCATCGTCGCCCAATATGGCTGGGATGTTTCCGCGCCACCCGACATGGTGATCGATACCTTCTGCAAGAGCCGCCTGACGAGCGCGGCGGCGGCGTGCCCCGGAGCCGACACCGGCCTGCCGGCGGCGGGCAATACCGCCCTGGCCCAGGCGCAGCGGGCTTGCGACTGGAGCCGGACGCCGGCGATCCGGTTGGCCCTGGTCACCCGCAGCAGTCAATATGAAAAGGACGAAATCAGTCCGGCCAGCATCACCCTTTGGCCCGCGTCCGCGGTTGCCCCGACGACGAATGGCGCCACCTACACCGTGCCGGATCGGCACTACCGCTACAAGGTGGCTTATACCACCGTGGCATTGCGAAACCTCAAGTGGATGGGAGCGCAGAGTTCATGCCCATAGCCTGCAATCGTTTGCGCCGCAGACCGCGGAACCAGCGCGGCATCGTGATGTTCATGGCGCTCATCATGCTGGTTCTGATGACCCTCGGCGGCTTGTCCCTGTTCAGCACCATCGATACGGCCATCGTCGTCAGCGGCAATATCGCCAGCCAAAGGAGCGCCACGCGCTCGGGCGACCTCTGCGCAGAAGCGGCCATTACCTGGCTGGCGGCGAATAGCGGTGCCACGCTCTACAACAACAGCCAGGCCAACGGCTATATCGCGGCCGGTCTTGGCGGGCCGACGGCGGGTCAGACCTGGGCCCAGTACTGGGCATTGGCTTCCGCCGCCGTGACACCCCTCACCTTGGCGGCCGACGCGGCCGGCAATACGGCCTCATGCATCATCGAGAGGCAGTGCAACCTGCCGGGAGCGGCCTATTCCTCGGGGCCGCCCTCGGTGGAATGCGTCGCTCCGCCGACGAGTTCCAGTGCTGGCAGCAGCATGGGGGTGGGGTTTGTCCAGTTGAACAGGCCGACAGCCGTCTATTACCGCATCACCACGCGGATTGCGGGACCGAGAAATACCCTGAGCTTCATTCAAACCATCTATTCGATGTAATGCCCCGGGCGGCATCGCATCGAAGGAGCAAGCCATGAGCATCCAGCGCAGCATCATTCCCATGGTCAAGGCCGCCGGTCTGGTGGCACTTGCCGCCCTCGCCGGCGTCTTGAATGCGGCGACCACCGACTTGGCGACGACGCCCCTGATCACTCCCAGCAGTTCCAACGTCAAGCCCAACCTGTATTTCGTCCTCGACGATTCGGGCAGTATGGACTGGGACTACCTGCCGGATTGGGTCAATGACAGCTACTGCAAGACATCCACGACGGGGGCAACATCCGCTTGTTATTCAAACTCCCGCAAATTGCCGGTGATGACGTCGCCGGACGTCAATCGGATCTACTACAACCCGGAGATCACCTATACGCCGCCGTCCAACTACGACGGCAGTTCGAAGACCAGCTATTCATCGTGGTCGGCCGTACCCAAGGACGGCTTCAATATTCAGAGCACATCGACGACCAATCTGACGACCGGCTACCCCGATATCGAATGGTGCACCGACGGCACCTACACCGATTGCCTGCGGGCGGACAACTACCTGCTGCCTGGGACGGTCAGTGGCAAGAGCTACACGACGCAGCATGCCACCTCGGCGACAGGAACCAAGAATGTCGTCAGTGGAACGGTGACGGCGCCGACGACATCCACCCGTACTCTCGGCCCCTATTACCACCTGGTGATCTCGGGCGAGTACTGCACGACGAAGAAGCTGACAACCTGCAATCCGCAGACAGCCCCCACCAGTACCTATCCCTATCCGGCGAAGATCAAATGGTGCACCTCCGTGGCCAGAGACAATTGCCAGGCGCTCAAGAACAGTACATTCAGCATCCCCAGCTATCCAACCATCATCAAGACTGCTGGTGCGAGTTCCACCGGCAAGTACATCATCAATGCCACTCCCAGCAGCGGAACAGTCTCCCTGAGCGAGTTCGTCGTCATCGACAAGAACGGCGTGGAGACCGACCTGTTTCAGGGCAGCGCCCTTTCCTGGGCTGTGAGCGGCAGTAACAGTACCAATCGCAGGAATAATCTCGCGAATGCGATTGTGGCCAAGATCAATCTTTCCTCGAACACCACCGGCTTTTCCGCCACCAGCGAAACCGGTTCCTCCACGGGGCGTTTCAAGATCACTACGCCGGCAAGCGCCGACTACGACAACACGACCAGCGTCCGCATTGACGGCGACGTGGTCACGGGGACCACATCGGGAACAGCGACGACGGTCGCCAGTTCGACCACCGTCTACCGTTCCACCGCGTTTTCCGCGGGCGGCACTACGGATGCGGTTCCGGGCAACTGGATGCGCGTCGACATCGTGTCCGGATCGACCTATGGCAACATCGTGGTCGATGGTGCCACCATCGTCGATCGCGCCAATCGCACCGACTGCGCGGCGCGGCCCACCTGCACCTATGCGGAGGAGATGACCAACTTTGCGAACTGGTACGCCTGGTACCAGACGCGCATGCAGATGACGAAATCCTCCCTGAGTCGCGCCTTTTCGAGCATCGACGACCGCTTCCGCGTCGGCTTCTTCTCCCTGAACAACAATACCGGCAAGAACATCATCAACATGAAGAAGTTCGATGCCACTCAGAAACAAGCCTGGTATGCCGAGTTGTTTGCTTCCATACCGAACAGCGGCACGCCGCTGAGGGCGGCACTTTCGAAGGCCGGCCGTCTCTATGCGGGTAAGACCAGTGCGATCACCGGCGCTACCGACCCCGTCGAATACTCTTGCCAGAAGAACTTCACCATCTTGTCGACGGATGGTTATTGGAACGGTAGCGGTGGTGTCAAGATCGACGGCACGACCTCAATCGGCAACGAGGACGGTTCCCTTCCGCTGCCGGAAAAGGATGGTGCAAACCAGTCCAATACCCTCGCCGATGTTGCCGCCTATTACTACAACACCGACCTGCGAAGTTCCTCCCTGAGCAACTGCACGGGGGCACTGGGGGCATCGGTTTGCGATGACAACGTGCCGACTTCGACAACCGACAAGAAGAAGACCCAGCACATGGTCACCTATACCGTCGGCCTGGGCATCGATGGGGTGATGCAGTATCGCTCGAATTACAAGGATACGGCTTCTGCCGCCGATGCTCCCGACGACTATGAATGGGTGTCCGGCGAGAAGCTGGCGAATCAGGATGAGGGCCAATGCTCATGGCTGTCCACCGGTACCGCCTGCTATTGGCCGATCCCCGGTTCGGACAAGCAGGAGAATATGGACGACCTCTGGCACGCCGCGGTCAACGGCCATGGCACCTTCTACAGTGCACGCAGCCCGACCGAGTTGTACAACGGCCTCAATGAGGCGCTGACCGCCATTACCGCCACGACCGGAGGCGCGGCAGCGGCGACCACCAGCAACCCGAACATCACGACGGGTGACAATTTCGTCTTCAGCTCTAACTACATGACGGCGGAGTGGACCGGGGAACTCGTCAGCAACACCATGGATACGACGACGGGCGACATTTCGAGCACCGCGAACTGGTCGGCCCAGGCCCAGGTCGATAGCGCGGCCCACGGGTTGCGGTCGATCTATACGTTTGACGGGACGAACCCGAACGGCGTCAAGTTGTTCACCTGGGCCAACCTGAATGCCGGTACGGCCAATACCTGTAGTCCGCCGGCGAGCGAGAGGGGTTGCTTCTCCTCGACCTACATCGACTCGTCCTTGTCGCAATTTTGTGCAAGTGGCGCTGCCTGCTTGTCGGCCACGCAGAAGACCAGTGCCCAGGGCGAGAATCTGCTCAACTTCCTGCGTGGCCAGCGGGATTACGAGCAGACGGCGACAGATCCGCAGAATCGCTGGTATCGGACCCGCACCCATGTGCTCGGCGATATCGTTTCCGCCGAGGCCGTTTATGTAGGACGCTACCTCTTTGACTACGGCACCGCAAACGGCTATCCGGAGAAGAACACGGCGCGGTCCGATCCGACGGTTTACGCCGCCGCCAACGACGGCATGCTCCATGCCTTCAATGCGTTGAGTGGCGCGGAGCGTTGGGCTTTCGTACCCGGCATGGCCATGAGGAACATGTTCAAACTGGCGGATGTCAACTACGCGACCAAGCATATCTACCTGGTCGACGGGACGCCGACGGTGGCGGATATTCAAGAAGGGGGGGGCTGGAAGACGATACTGGTCGGTGGTTTGGCTGGCGGTGGCTCGGGTTACTATGCTCTCGACATTACGGATCAGGCGTCGCCAAAGGCCAAATGGGAGTTCCGCCAGATGGCTGGTTGCACGTCCGGTACGACGACACGGACCACCAGTAGTGGCGGTATCACCCAGGATTGCGACCTCGGTTACAGCTACGGGAATCCCGTGATCGGAAAACTGAGTTCGGGGACCTGGGTGGTTATCCTGACTTCCGGCTATAACAACGAAACGGGAGGCAAGGGGGAGGGCTACCTCTACATTCTCGATGCCGCGACTGGTGCGATGATCAGCAAGGCTTCGACTGGCGAGGGGACAACAACAACGCCTAGTGGCTTGGGGCGAATCAATGGCTGGTCCGACAACGCCATGCAGGACGGCACTATCAGCGCGGTGTATGGAGGCGACCTGCTGGGCAACATGTGGAAGTTCGACTTGAGCGCCGGGTCTACGCCCACGGTGAGCAAACTCTATTCGGCAGGCGCATCGAAGCCGATCACCGCAAAGCCGGAGCTTGGCAAGGTGGTAACGACAGCCGGTCAGACCAAGCGGGTCGTGTTCTTCCCTACCGGCCGCCTGCTGGGCACAATAGATCTTAGCGACAACAACACGCAAAGCTTCTACGCGATCTGGGACAAGACGAGCGGCTCCCCACCGACCACGCTGGTCAAGTCCGTCATCAGCAGCGGTGGCGAAGGGCGCATCGGTACTGTGACTCCGACCGTATTCGACGACGACGCCAATCTTGGCTGGTATCTGGATTTCCCCGATGCCGGGGAGCGTGGCAACACCGATCCTACCCTCGCTTTCGGCACTCTGGTGTTCTCGACCAATAAGCCCAGTTCGTCGGATGCCTGCAATCCGTCCGGCTTCGATAGCTGGGTGTACAACATCGATTACCTGAGCGGGGGCGTTGTCGAGCAACAAGGGAACCTGAATACCCACGTCGCAACCAAGTATCTGGGGGCATCGACCCGACCGACGGTTGTCGTACTGCCCAGTGGCGTGGTGAAGAGCATCACCCGCACGTCGGGACAGGCGGTGACGAACAACGTCGAGGATGTCCGGATCAAGTCAACGGCGGCGGCTGGGCGGCGGGTGTCGTGGCGCGAGTTGACGAACTGAAATCCGCGGGGCGCAGCGGACAAGGTCGCTGTGCCATATGTCGCGGTTTCACCGGGACTTCGTACCGGGCACGGTTTCCGGGGACTCGGCTGAGGGGGCGCCATGGGCGTATGAAGAGGAGTAACAGGCGGTTGCCGGGATGGATGGCGATGGCTATAATCCGCCCCTCGCCGCTGTAGCTCAGTTGGTAGAGCAGCGCATTCGTAATGCGAAGGTCGCCAGTTCGAATCCGGCCAGCGGCACCATAAGATCGACAAAGGCTTGCGTGGCAAGCCTTTGTTATTTCCGGGGGAGTGCATAGTGCAGATCAAGGATAGCGTTTTCGTCGTCACCGGCGGCGCTTCCGGCCTCGGTGCCGGAACGGCGAGGCTTCTGGTCGCCAATGGCGGCAAGGTGGTGATCGCCGATCTCAATAGGGCTGCCGGCGAGGCGCTGGCTGCGGAATTGGGGGGGGACGTCCGCTTTGCGGAAACCAATGTGTCCGATGAGGCCAGCGCCAAGGCGGCCATCGATCTCGCCCTCTCCGCGTTTGGCGCTCTCCACGGCCTGGTCAACTGCGCCGGCATCGCCATCGGCGAAAAGACGGTGGGCAAGGAAGGCCCCCATGCCCTGGCGACGTTCAAGCGCGTCATCGACATCAATCTCGTCGGCAGCTTCAACATGATCCGCCTCGCGGCGGATGCCATGTCCAAAGGCCAGCCCAATGGCAGTGGAGAGCGCGGCGTCATCGTCAACACCGCCTCCGTTGCCGCCTACGACGGCCAGATGGGCCAGGCGGCCTATGCGGCTTCCAAGGGGGGCATCGTCGGCATGACCTTGCCGATTGCGCGCGATCTCTCCCGTAGCGGCATCCGTGTGATGACCATCGCCCCCGGCATTTTCGAGACGCCCATGCTGCTGGGCATGCCGCCGGAGGTGCAGGATGCGCTGGGGAAGATGGTGCCGTTCCCGTCCCGCCTGGGTAAGCCGGCCGAATATGCGGCCCTGGTGAAGCACATCGTCGAGAACGAAATGCTCAACGGCGAGGTCATACGGCTGGACGGTGCGATCCGCATGCAGCCGAAGTAATTGCGGCCTTAGCCTCACATCGACGGGGTGCGGTGGGTTATCCTTCCGCGCCCTTTTTCCTTTCCGGGGTCCAGACCAGCGTGTCAGAGAACTGTTATCACTGCGGCTTGCCGCTTCCCGCCGCCGCCGACTTTCCCGTGAAGATCGACGGCGAGCGGCGCGAGATGTGCTGCGTCGGCTGTCAGGCTGTTGCCGAGGCGATTGTCGCCAATGGTCTCGGCGACTATTACCGGCATCGGGACGCCATGCCGGAAAGCCCCCGCGAGGCTTTGCCTGAGGCGCTTCAGGAACTCGGTTTGTTCGATCATCCGGAGGTGCAGAAGAACTTCGTCCGTCCGGTGGGGGAGCATGAACGTGAGGCGTCGCTGATCCTGGAAGGGATCACCTGCGCGGCCTGTGTCTGGCTCAACGAATCCCATATTGCGCGCCAGCCGGGCGTAACGGCGGTCGACATCAATTATGCGACGCGCCGTGCCCGCGTCCGCTGGGACGAGCGGCGGATCAGGCTTTCCCAGATTCTCGAAGCCATCGCGGCCATCGGCTACCGTGCCCATCCCTACGATACGGCCAAGTCCGAGCAACTGGCGCGCAAGGAGCGCAAGACTGCGCTGTGGCGGCTTTTCGTCGCCGGTTTCGGCATGATGCAGGTGATGATGTATGCGGTGCCGGTCTATCTGGCCGACGAAGGCACCATGACGCCGGATATCGAGCAACTCATGCGCTGGGCGAGCCTGATCCTGACCTTGCCGGTGATCCTCTATTCGTCGGCGCCGTTCTTTTCGGCCGCATGGCGCGATCTCAAGCTGCGCCGTGTTGGCATGGATGTTCCCGTGGCCTTGGGCGTCGGCAGTGCCTTTCTTGCCAGTTGCTGGGCGACCCTGATGGCATCCGGCGAGGTCTATTTCGATTCGGTGACGATGTTCGTCTTCCTGCTGCTGGGGGGGCGTTACCTGGAGATGATGGCGCGGCAGAAGGCGGCGCGGGGCGTCGAGACGATTTCCAAGGCCCTGCCTGCCTTTGCCGAACGCTACCTCCAGTTTCCGGGGGGGGCGACGGAAAGGGTCGCCGTGGCCTCGCTGGTTGTCGGCGATGTGGTCCTGGTCAAGCCGGGTGAGACCATGCCGGCGGATGGTTGCGTGGTGGATGGCGAAAGCAGTGCCGATGAGTCCCTGCTGACCGGCGAAAGTCGGCCGGTGACCAAGAAGGTGGGTGATGCGGTGACCGGCGGCAGCGTGAACATCGGCAGCCCGATCATGTTGCGAATCGAGCGCGTGGGCGACGCGACGCGGTTGGCCTCCATACGTCGCCTGATGGAACGCGCCGCGGCCGAGAAGCCAAAAGTCGTGGAAATGGCCGACCGCATCGCGGTTCGTTTCGTTGCCGCCCTGCTGGTGCTTGCGTCTGGAACCGCCATTGTCTGGTGGCAGATCGATCCGTCGCGCGCCCTCTGGGTTTTTGTTTCCGTGTTGGTTGTCAGTTGCCCCTGCGCGCTTTCGCTGGCGACGCCAGCGGTGCTTACCGTGGCGACGGGCGCCATGGCGAGGCGGGGAGTGCTGGTGACACGAGGGCACGCCATCGAGACGCTGGCGCGGGCCACGGACTTCGTTTTCGACAAGACCGGAACCCTGACCCAGGGCCGGCCGGCGCTTACGGAAGTTCTGCCTGTCGGGAATGTTTCCGCTGCCGAGGCCCTGGGGCTGGGGGCGGCGCTGGAGCAGGGCTCGGAGCATCCGTTGGGGCGGGCGATCCGCGAAGCGGCGGGCGGGAATATGTCAGTCGCTATAACTGGCTGCAAGGCCCATACCGGCCAAGGTGTAGAGGGGGCCGTGGGGATGCGGGTATTGCGGATCGGTCGGCCGGAGTTCGTTGGTGCGTCCTATGATGTGCCGGTGCCGGAGGCGGTTGGGCAGTGGATGCGCGAAGGCGATACGGCCGTGGCCTTGGGCGATGGGAATGGTTGGTTGGCGTTCTTCCGCATTACCGACAAGTTGCGCGATGGGGCGGCGGATGCCATACGCACGTTGCACGATCTCGGTATGCGCATGTCGGTCCTGAGCGGCGATGCGCCCAATACGGTGTCCCACGCAGCGGCGAAGCTGGACATCGAGACGAGTGCGGGCGGCATGACGCCGGAGGATAAGCATGGCTACATTCAGAGACTCCAGGCCAATGGCGCCCTGGTGGCCATGGTGGGGGATGGCGTCAACGATGCTCCGGTACTTGCGCAGGCCCATGTCTCGGTGGCCATGGGGGGCGGAACCGATCTGGCCCGCAGCCAGGCTGACGTGGTGCTGCTTGCCGACGACTTGCGGCAACTGGCGGCCGGCGTAGTCCTGGCGCGGAGTACTGTACGTGTTATCCGGCAGAATTTGACGTGGGCCTTTGCCTACAATTTCCTTGCGATACCGCTGGCGATGCTTGGATTCATCACGCCATGGATGGCGGGAATCGGGATGTCGGCCAGTTCCCTTTTGGTGGTGATGAATGCCCTCAGGCTGCAGGACAAGGAGGCTGGCTGAATGGAAATCCTCTATCTCTTGGTTCCGATGTCCGTTGTTCTGGTCTTTATGATCGGTGTGGTCTTCTGGTGGTCTTTGAGAAGCGGTCAATTCGAGGATCTCGAAGGGCCGGCTTACCGGATTCTTCGCGACGACGACAGCGTCCAGGAACCCGCCGACCGACAGCCCGAAACCGGGACTCAATCCGAGGCGTCGAAGGCCCAAGAATCAAAAATATCAGGGGGTTGACCCAGATCAAGGTAGCGAAACCCTGTTTTTCCCATACTTCGCGCAAGGTTTCGGCCGCGGCGTTAGCCCGGTCAAACGGTTAGTCTCTCTGTTGGGGTTGGGGGTGCGCGCAAGCGCACCCTTTTTTTTGCCCCTAGATTCCCGCCTTGAGTAAAATCCCCTGCTGAAACAAGGTTAATGCCCCCATAAGAAATATTGCGGTGCATCAGACTTGATATGGATCAAAATCGCGCGGTTTGCGGCGTGTATCCTGCGCCGCTGTGTTGCCGGCAGGCGTCTGCTGCCGAAAAATCCGGTTTCTTTTCTGTTCATATGAGGTGAATCCATCATGCAATCGCAAGCGACTTACAACTATAAAGTCGTGCGCCAGTTCGCTGTGATGACCGTCATCTGGGGCATTGTCGGCATGCTGGTAGGCGTTATCGTCGCCAGCCAGCTGGTCTGGCCCGAGTTGAACGTTCTCGAGTGGCTGTCGTACGGGAGGCTGCGTCCGTTGCACACCAATGCGGTGATTTTCGCATTCGGTGGTTGTGCCCTGTTTGCCACCTCGTACTACAGCGTCCAGCGTACCTGCCATACTCCGCTGTTCGCGCCCGGTCTGGCTGCCTTCACCTTCTGGGGCTGGCAGCTGATCATCGTCCTCGCCGCCGTCACCCTGCCGCTGGGCATGACCACCGGCAAGGAATACGCCGAGCTGGAGTGGCCGATCGACATCCTGATCACGCTGGTGTGGGTTTCCTACGCGATTGTGTTCTTCGGAACCCTGATGACCCGCAAGACGCCCCATATTTATGTGGCGAACTGGTTCTTCGGCGGGTTCATCCTCACGGTTGCCGTTCTTCACCTCGTCAATAGCGCCGAAATCCCCGTTACCCTGTTCAAGTCCTATTCCGCCTACGCCGGCGTGCAGGACGCCATGGTGCAGTGGTGGTACGGCCACAACGCGGTGGGTTTCTTCCTGACCGCCGGCTTCCTGGGCATGATGTACTACTTCGTGCCGAAGCAGGCCGGTCGTCCGGTGTATTCCTACCGTCTGTCGGTGGTGCACTTCTGGGCCCTGGTCTTCACCTACATGTGGGCTGGTCCGCACCACCTGCATTACACCGCGCTGCCCGACTGGACCCAGTCCCTCGGCATGCTGTTCTCCCTGATTCTGCTGGCTCCCTCCTGGGGCGGCATGATCAACGGCATCATGACCCTGTCCGGTGCCTGGCACAAGCTGCGCGATGACCCGATCCTGAAGTTCATGATCACCTCCCTGTCCTTCTACGGTATGTCCACCTTCGAAGGCCCGATGATGTCGATCAAGACGGTCAACGCCCTGTCCCACTACACCGACTGGACCGTCGGCCACGTGCACTCCGGTGCCCTGGGCTGGGTCGCGATGATCGCCATCGGCTGCACCTACTACATCCTGCCGCGCGTCTTCGGTCGTACCGAGATGTACTCGATCAAGTTGATCAACGTGCACTTCTGGGTCGCCACCCTCGGCACCGTGCTCTACATCGCCGCCATGTGGATTGCCGGCGTGATGCAGGGCCTGATGTGGCGTGCCACCAACCCGGACGGCACCCTGACCTACTCGTTCGTCGAGTCCGTCAAGGCCACCTATCCGTTCTGGACCATCCGTATCGTTGGCGGCCTGCTCTTCCTCGTGGGCATGATCATCATGGCCTACAACATGTTCAAGACGATCGGCCAGGGCAAGGCGGTCGACGCTCCGGTGCTCGCGCCGGCTGCGGCCCACTAAGCCCTGACTTATCGAAAGGAGCCAATAAATCATGCTGACTCATGAGCAAATCGAAAAGAACGTTGGATGGCTGATCGTCCTGACGATTCTTCTGATCAGCGTCGGCGGTCTCGTCGAGATCGTCCCGCTGTTCTTCCAGAAGTCCACGACCACTCCGGTGAACGAACTCGTCAAGCCTTACGACGCCGTTCGCCTGGCGGGCCGCGACATCTATATCCGCGAGGGCTGCTACAACTGCCATTCGCAGATGATTCGTCCGTTCCGTGCCGAAACCGAGCGCTATGGCCACTACTCGGTTGCCGGTGAGTTCGTCTATGACCATCCCTTCCAATGGGGTTCCAAGCGTACTGGCCCGGATCTGGCCCGCGTCGGCGGCCGCTATTCGGACCAGTGGCACCGCATCCACCTGCTGAATCCGCGCGACGTCGTGCCCGAGTCGAACATGCCGGCCTATTCCTGGCTGGATCGTCCGCTCAACGACCCGGCGATCAGCGCGAAGATGGAAGCGCTGCGCAAGGTAGGCGTGCCTTACTCCGACAAGGAAATTGCCGAGGCTCCCAAGGCCATCGAAGGCAAGACCGAGTTGGAGGCCCTGATCGCCTACCTGCAGGGCTTGGGTCTCGCGCTCAAGCAAACCCGCTAAGCGCGCATGGACATCAACGACCTGCGTTCCCTCTTCACGGTGCTGACGTTCATCTGTTTCGTCGGCATCGTGTGGTGGGCGTTTTCGAGCCGGCGTAAGCAGGCTTACGAGGAGGCGGCACAACTGCCTCTGGATGACGATCCTCCGGCCCCCATTGGCGGGGATGGTGCGGGTCACGCGAATAACTGAAAGGGATTCGACATGGATTTCAAAAACACGAGTGACTTCGTGAGCGGCTTCTGGAACATGTATGTCATTGTTCTGGCGCTAGCGAGCATTGTCGGTTGCGGCGTGTTCCTGCTGATTCAGGACAAGGCCAAAACCAACGCCGGCAACACAACCGGCCACGTCTGGGACGAGAACCTCGAGGAGTACAGCAACCCGCTGCCGAACTGGTGGCGCTGGATGTTCTACATCACCGTGGTTTTTGCCCTGGTTTATCTGGCGCTGTATCCGGGACTCGGCAACATGGCTGGCTCCTTCGGCTGGACGGCGCGCGGTCAGTACGACGCCGAGATGAAGAAGGCCGACGAGCAGTACGGTCCCATCTTCAAGAAGTTCCAGAACATGGACATCAAGGCTGTCGCCGCCAATCCGGAAGCGAAGGAAATGGGCCAGCGCCTGTTCCTGACCTACTGCTCCCAGTGCCATGGCTCCGACGCCAAGGGTGCGAAGGGCTTCCCGAATCTGGCCGATGCCGACTGGCTGTGGGGTGGTACGCCTGACCGCATCAAGGAAACCATCAAGGGTGGTCGCGATGCCGTCATGACGCCAAAGGGTACCAAGCCCGATATGGATGCCGAGCAGGTCAAGGATGTGGTCGCCTTCGTGCGCTCCCTCTCCGGTCTGACCCATGATTCCGCTCGCGCTCAGCGTGGCAAGGAACTCTATCCGCAGGCTTGCGCGGCTTGTCACGGTCCCGAGGGCAAGGGTATGGAGGCTGCCGGCTATCCGAACCTGACCGACAAGGTCTGGCTCTACAGCAGCCAGGAAGCCGACATGATCGAGACGGTTACCAAGGGCCGCAACAACCGCATGCCCGGATTCGGTGACTTCCTCGGCGATGCCAAGGTGCACCTGCTGACCGCCTACGTCTGGGGCCTGGGTGGTGGTGTGAAGGAAGAGGCTGCTGCTCCTGCCGCGCCGGCTGCTGAAGCGGCACCCGCCCAAGCTGGCATGGACGGAATGTCCGGCATGAGTGCCGACAAGAAGTAATCTAAAATATCAGCGCCCTCCCCGGCCTCTGGCCGGGGAGTTTTATCTAAGCTTAATCAGAATCTACTGAAATAGCGATTATGAGCGCTGAAACCAAATCCCCAGATTCAAGCATCGAAGACGTCGAAGAATCGTTGTATCAAGCGCGCAAGAAGATCCACCCGCGCTCCATCACAGGTCCATTCACGACCTGGCGCTGGATAATTGTCTGGCTTACCCAATTGGTGTTCTATGGCCTGTGTTGGCTGCCTTGGAATGGGCGCCAAGCAGTCCTGTTCGACCTCGTCGAACGCAAGTTTTACCTCTTTGGGCTGGTACTTTGGCCCCAGGATGTCTTCTGGCTGGCCGTGTTGCTGATCATCTCGGCTTATGCCCTATTCCTTTTCACGGCGATCGCCGGGCGGCTTTGGTGTGGATATTCCTGTCCCCAGACCGTGTACACCGAAATGTTTCTCTGGATAGAGAAACTCGTGGAAGGGGATCGCAACGCCCGCATCAAACTTGATTCGGCGCCGATGGGCGGCACCAAGATTGTCAAACGCGTTGCCAAGTACGGCCTCTGGATTCTGCTGGCGCTCTGGACGGGCTTTACCTTTGTCGGCTATTTCTCTCCGATCAAGTCCCTGGCCGACTCCCTGCTGCACTTGTCCCTCGGTCCTTGGGAGTGGTTCTGGTTCCTCTTCTATGCCGCCTTCACCTATTTGATGGCCGGCCACATGCGGGAGCAGGTGTGCCTCTACATGTGTCCCTATGCCCGCTTCCAGGGGGTGATGTTCGACCCCGATACCCTGGTCGTCACCTACGATTCCGAACGCGGAGAACCGCGCGGAACCCGGAAGAAAGGCGAAGACTACAAGGCCGCCGGCAAGGGCGACTGCGTGGACTGCGGCCTGTGCGTCGCCGTCTGCCCCACCGGCATCGACATCCGGAACGGTCTCCAATACGAATGCATCGGCTGCTCGGCCTGCATTGATGCCTGCGACCAGGTGATGGACAAGATGGGTTATCACCATGGCCTGATCCGCTATTCCACCGAGCATGCAATTGCCGAGCACTGGGGCTGGAAGGAAATCGTCGCCCATATCGTGCGTCCCCGCATCATTCTGTATTCGACCATCCTGGCGGTCATTGTGCTGGTCTTTGCATGGGGATTGGCCACCAAGGCAACCCTGCGCGTAGACGTGATCCGGGACCGTGCGACCCTCGCACGGGAGGTGGAGGACGGGCTCATCGAGAACGTTTTCCGTCTCCAGGTCATGAACGTCAGCGAGTCCGCCCACAGGTACTCTGTTTCCGTCACCGGTCTGGACAAGATCGACATCGCAGGCGACCGCATCGTCGAGTTGCCCGCAGCGACGACGAAGAGTTTCACCGTTCAGGTGCGCGTGCCTCCGGAGTCCGGCAAGCAGGGCTCCAACGTGATCCACTTCGATGTGAAATCGCTGGCCGACGAAAAGGTCGCTGTTCACGAGAAGGCGACTTTCATCATTCCATGACGAATCCAATGACTGCAAAACCCTGGTATCGGGAACCCTGGCCCTGGCTGTTGATGCTGGGTCCTTTCGTGGTGGTGATCGCCGGCATCTATACGGCGTGGCTGGCTATTTCGACGGCCGATGGCCTGGTGACCGAGGACTATTACAAGCAGGGTTTGGCCGTCAACCAAACCATTGCCCGTAGCGAAAAGGCAAAGGCGCTGGGTCTCGCGGCCGGCGTGAAGGTGACCGATGACGGTTTCTCGATCCGCCTGACCGCGAGCGATAGCACCTTCGTCGCACCGCCAACCCTCGGGGTGACCCTCTCGCATCCGACCCGCGCCGGACTGGACCAGACCCAGGTCTTCCAGCGGGAAGGTGATCTGTACGTCGGCAAGCTTCGGCTGCCGGCATCTGGACATTGGCTGGTCCTCATCGAGGACCAGCCAAAGTCGTGGCGCCTGTTAGGCAACGTGGTACTGCCGGCAACGGGCGAAACGCTAATAGGCGGCAGCGAGCCTGCCGATATTCGCAACTAGTGGCAATCGGAAGAAGGGGGAATTATGGCCTGGCAACTTCTCATTGGTAGCGACATTGGCCTTTTGAGCCTGTTTACCATCGGCTTCGTCATCGTGATGGCGTTCTATCTGATCGGCTTCGTCAAGAAACACGCAGAAGAGGATGCGCGCAACGCATCCAAGTAAGCCACCCAAGCCAACCGCAGAAGGACCGCGACAACCTCGCGGTCCTTTTTATTTCGCCGGTCCGACCCCGATAGGCGGCGGTGCCAGATTGACGATGCGGGAAAACAGATTGCGGAACTCGTGATCGGGTTCCGCACCGAACCGCGGATCGCCGTTTTCCCCGAATGCCTCGGCAATCTCTATCCAATCCTCCGGCGTCAGGTACTTCTTGGCCAGGGGAATGATCATTTTTTCTTCCAGGTTCATGTGTTCCCACGTCAGCTCGGCGAACTTTTCGACAGCCGCCGCAAAGACTTCAAAGCCGTCGGGCTTGTCCGCCTCGTAGTAGCCGAGGGCATGCTCAAGTTCGCGCACATGGCGGCTACCCTCGGTATGCTGCCTTTCCAGTTCGTCCAACACCGTGTCGGCCTCATGGGTGCGCTGCCTTAGTTTGGCAAACAGATAAACATTCTCCTTCGGGTGATGCAACTTCTCGGGAAAGGCATCGATGTAATAGATCATCGCCCAAATGAGCTTGAAGTCCGGGGCGATTCCCTTTTCCCGCACCTCCCGGATGATGTACTTGAGGCCGTGGACGATGGCCGCAAGAGAACGGTGCTCATCGTGAATTGTGGCCAGTGCCAAGTTGAGCATGAAGACCTCCCGCGACGAGAGTTTTCGCCCCGTGTTCTGGGCTATCGATAAACCAGAACGGGAACCTTGGAGTGGGTCAGCACCTTCTGTGTCTCGGACCCCAGAAGCAGCCCGCTGATTCCGCGGCGGCCATGGGACGCCATGAAGATGAGATCGCAACCGGAACGGTCGGCAGCCTCGATGATCGCCTCGTAGGGAACCTCGTTGGTGGTGGCCAGCGTCGCGCACTCCACGTTCTCGGCTTTTGCCAGGCTCTCGCAGGCAACCAGGATTTCGCTTGCCTGACGGTCCGCCATTTCGGCGAACTTCTCCGGCGTCGTCGGATCTATCAGCGCACCTTCGCCGTAGAAGGCGACGGGATAATCCGGCTTGGAAAAAAAGAACGTGATGCGCGCACCGGTTTCCTTGGCAAAGCTGATGGCGCGCTTTACCGTATCTGTCGACAACTGGGAGCCGTCGGTGGGGACGAGAATATGTTTGAACATGCCGTCTGCTCCAGAACAATGTTTACGAGATGGAGTATGAGGGAGAAACGTCCGCCGGTGGCGTTGATGCAGATCAACATGGCGCAACGCATACCCATCAGAATCATAGCGGATTATGCGAATCACGTTCCTGGGCGCTGCGGAGGAGGTTACCGGTTCCTGTTTTCTGGTGGAAACAGGAAGCGGCCGGTTCATCGTCGATTGCGGCATGTTTCAGGGCGGGCGCGAGGCTTATCGCAAAAATCTCTCCGCACTGTCGTTCGGATTTCCGCCGAAAGAGTTGGACTTCGTCATCCTGACCCATGCCCACCTGGACCATACCGGGCTATTGCCGCGGCTGGTGGCGATGGGATTTCGCGGCCCGGTGTATGTGACGCCGGCAACGGGCGACCTGATCGAGGTGATTCTGCTCGATTCGGCACATATCCAGGAAAAGGAAGCCGAATGGGAGAACCGCCATAAGCGCGACCGCCATGTCCGCCGCGGCTGGGAGCGGGCCCCCCTCTATACGATCAACCAAGCCCGGGAGTCCCTGCGGGCGCGAAGAGCCATCGCCTACGACAAGGAGTTCATCCCGGGTCCAGGGGTCCGTGGCGTCTTCCGGGATGCAGGCCACATCCTTGGCTCGGCCATTCTGGAACTGTGGCTGGAGGAGGGCGGCCACTCACGGAAAATGGTGTTTTCTGGGGATATCGGGCAGCCGGCGCGGCCGGTGTTGCGCGACCCGACAGCAATCCGCGATGCCGACTATCTGGTGATCGAATCCACGTACGGTAACCGTATTCATCGGAACCTGGACGACACCGAAAATGAACTGGTCGAGGCCATCTGGGAAACTTTCCGTAGGGGTGGCAACGTGATCATGCCTGCGTTTGCCGTGGGACGCACCCAGGAGGTTCTCTACCTGCTGACCGCCCTGGTCAGGGCCGGACGCCTGCCGCCCCTGACCATCTACGTGGACTCGCCCATGGCCAACACGGCAACCGAGTTGACGCTGCGCCACCGCGATCTGCTGGATGACGAAACCCTGGAATTGATCGAGTGGCAGCGCCGCCATCCCGACCGGCCGCGCATCCGCTTCGTGCAGGAGGTGGAGGAGTCCATCGGGCTGAACAATATCCGCAGCGGCGCCGTCATTCTTGCCGCCAGCGGCATGTGCGAAGCGGGACGCATCAAGCATCATCTGAGACACAATCTGGCCCGGCACGAGTGTGCGATCATCATTACCGGCTTCCAAGCCGCGGGAACCCTTGGGCGCCGACTGGTGAACGGTGCCCGCAGCGTGCGGATATTCGGAGAGGAAATTCCGGTCCGGGCGAGCATCCATACGATAGGCGGTTTGTCCGCCCACGCTGACAGCGAGGCCCTGATGGACTGGCTGGGGCATTTCGGTTGCCCGCCGCGGCGCACCTTCGTCGTCCATGGCGAGGCGGCCACCGCCCATGGTTTCGCCGAAGCGATACGGAACCGCCTCGGCTGGGATGGCGTAGACGTGCCACAATACGAGCAGACTATGGAATTGGCCTAGCGTCAGCCAAGGAGAAGCAAAATGACAACCCCCAGACAGAGAGCCCCCGTCGGCCCCCACGCCACATGGCGCGCGGTTCATGATGCGGTGGAATCCAACATAGACCCGATGGGCGTGACCATGCCCATGATGCACGCCCAACTGGCTTGGCTCATGCATCCGCAGGAACTCGCCGACGCCATGTCCGAGTTCTCGATGAAGATGCTGGCCTTGCAGGCCCATTCGTGGCAACGGGCCCTGGGGATGCAAAGTCCGGACATCGAACAGCCCAATCCCGACGACAACCGCTTCTCCGATCCGACATGGACGGAGGCGGCAAGCTGGGACATCGCCAAGGAGTGGTATTTGCTGATGACCCGGCAGATGCAGGACATGCTCTACGACACGCCGGGGCTGTCGAACAAGGATCGCCGTCGCGCCGCCTTCTGGTGGCGGAAGTGGCTCAACGCCATGGCGCCGACGAACTTCTTCTGGACCAACCCGGTTGCGATGCGAAAGGCCGCCGAAACGAACGGCGAAAGCCTCATGCGGGGCATGAAGATTTTCCTTGAAGATATCAAGGCCGGTACGGTCCGCATGACGGGCACCGACGATTTTCACGTCGGCAAGGATCTGGCCGTCACGCCCGGGAAGGTGGTATTCCGCAATCAGTTGCTGGAAGTGATTCACTACACGCCTACCCAGGCCAAGGTTTACGAGACCCCGCTCGTCATCGTCACGCCCTGGATCAACAAGTACTACATCCTGGACCTCAATCCGAAGAAGAGCCTGGTCAAGTACCTCCTCGACCAGGGATTCGACGTCTATATCACCAGTTGGAAGAACCCGACGGAGGACATGCGGAATGTCAGCTTCGACGACTACCTGGTGGATGGCATCGGCAAGGCCATCGAGGTGGCGCGTAGCGTATCCGGAGCCAAGCAGGTCCACGCCACCGGTTACTGCATCGGTGGCGCTGCCCTGGCGACCTACATGGCCTGGGCCAATCGCCACTATCCTGCGGACAAGGTGCCGGTAAAGAGTGCGACCTTCTTCACCACTCTGACCGACTATCACAAGCCGGGCGATGTGGAGGTCTTCCTCGACGAAGGCAGTTTCCAGTGGTTGGCCCGGACCATGGAGCAGAAGGGCTATCTCGACGGCAAGGAGATGGCGTCCGCCTTCCGCCTGCTGCGCTCCAACAGCCTGATCTGGCACTATGTTGTCCACGGTTACCTCTATGGCGAGACGCCACCGCCTTTCGATGTCCTCTACTGGAACATGGATACAACCCGCATGCCGGCGGCCATGCACAGCTGGTATCTGCGGGAGTTCTACCTCAACAACAATCTCATCAAGAAAGATGCCTTGACGGTAGCCGGCGAGCAGATCGACCTGGAGCGCATCGTCCAGCCGATCTATGAAGTGGCGGCCGAAGATGACCACATTGCACCCTGGCGGCAGACCTTCCGGCTCAATGCCTTTGTCTCCGGCCAGAAGCGCTATGTGTTGTCCAGCTCGGGCCACATTCTCGGCATCATCAATCCCGTCGTGAATCCCCCCAAGCGCGAGTATCGGGTCGGCCAGGCGGAGCGTCACGACACGGCGGATACCTGGCGCGACCGCGCCGAGCACCGCGCCGGCAGCTGGTGGGAGGATTGGATGACCTGGCTCAAGCCCATGTCGGGGAAGGCCGGAGCGCCGCCCAAGCTTGATACGAAGCAGTACCCGGCCCTGGCCGACGCACCGGGCACGTATGTGCTCGAATCCTGACCGGCCGGCGGCCTAGCGCTCACCAATGGCAGGCCGGCTGCGCGATGACCTGCTGCGGCGTTTGCTGCTGCCGATGGCCACGATCCTGCTGGTCAGCGGTTTCCTCAGCTACCACTTGGCCGTCCGCTTCGCCAACCGGAGTTACGACAAGTCCCTTATGGAGGATGCCCGCGCCCTGGCGCGCATCGTCAAGGATGTCGGACCGGCGGAGCGTTTCGAACTGCCTGCGGCGACAATCGAGATGCTGACCCCGGGGGAAGGGGACCGGATCTACTTCCAGCTTCGCAGCCTCGAAAAGGGCATCCTCGGGGGCGATCCGGATTTGCCGATGCCCCCCGATACCGACTTCGGCGAGCCGTATTTCTTCGATGGGAATATCGGGGCGATACGCCTGCGCATCGTCGTCTTTCCGGTGCCCGACTGGACAGGCAGAGACCCCCGCTTCCTGATGGTCGGGGAAACCCGGCTGCGCCGGGAATCCCTCGCCGGCGACATTGTCGCTGCGGTTGTCGCGCCCCAGTTGGCGCTCATCTTCTTTTCGGTGGTGGTCATCATCGGCGGCATTGCCTCCGGTCTGCGGCCCCTGGAAGTGCTTGCCGTATCCCTGGAGTCCCGGCGCCGGGATGAGCTGACGCCCCTGCCCCGGGACGATGTTCCTGCCGAGGCGGTGCCCCTGATCGATGCCTTCAACGGCCTGCTGGCAAGAGTGGCCGAGGTGCTGGCAGCGCAACAGCGTTTCGTTGCCGATGCGGCTCACCAATTGCGTACGCCCCTGGCGGCCCTCAAGCTGCAACTCTCGCAGGCCCTGCGTCAGCCCGACGAGAGTCGCCGCCAGGAGTTGCTGAATCAGCTTGCAGGCTCCGTCGATCGTACGGCGCGGCTTTCCGGCCAACTGCTGCTGTTGGCCAGGGCGGAGCCCGGCGGCGGCCCGCTGGAGATCGCCACCGTCGACCTGCGGGCACTTGCCATGGAGGTGGGGAGTCAGTGGATTCCGCGATCCCTGCAGCTGGGGCGCGATCTGGGTTTCAGCGGCGGCGATGCCGCCGTACCGGTGGCGGGCGACCGGACCCTGTTGGCGGAATTGATCGCCAACCTGCTCGACAACGCCCTGCGTTACGGCGGCCCGAATGTCACCCTGCGCGTGGTCGAGCCGAGTGCCGGCAAGGGCCCGGAGCTGGTTGTCGAGGACGACGGCGCCGGTATCCCGGCGACCGAGCGCGAGCGGGTGTTCGATCGCTTCCACCGGGTGCCGGGGACTGTGGGCGATGGCTCCGGCCTGGGCCTGGCCATCGTCAAGGAGATCGCCCTGGGCCATGGCGCTGAAGTCCGTCTGGAAACACCGGCAGCCGGGGGGCTGCGCGTGCGCATCTGTTTTCCCGCCTTTGGCTTGCCCAAGATCAATCACGCCGCGGATAAAAGCGATCCGGCGTACCGTTGAGCGGTAAAATGCCGCAGCGCCTGGACACAGGAGATTGCCGGTGATGGCTATGGGTTACGAGCAGACGGAAGACAGCGGCCGCGAACTACGCCGCATCGTGCGCATCAACGAGGAAATCAAGACTGTCGTCAAGACGGCCTACCGCATCAACCTGATGGCAATGAATGCCATCTTTCTCGCCAAGCGGGCGGGCCAGTCGGCCCTTGGTTTTGGCGTCCTCTCCAACGAACTCAGGCGTTTCGCCACGGATCTGGAGCAGCAGATGCTGGCCCTCGGCCAGGCGACGGGAGGCAGCGTCTCGACCGTCACCGCCATGGTCAAGGAGGCGCGCGCGATCAAGGTGCTGGAGCGCGCGCGCGCCCAATGCGAGGGGGTGGGCAAGGAGATCATCGACGATCTGTTGCGCCGGCGTTCCGCCACCACCTTCTCGGATCGCCGGGATCAGGTCGCGGCCCTCAATCGCAATCTGGCCATGATGATCGAGAGTACCGCCAGTCTTGTCGAGATGGGCGGGGTCCTGGCCCGTTCGGCGAAAATCGAGGCCGCCTACGGCGGCAGTTTCAGCCAGTCCCTCAAGCAGGTCTCCAGCGACTTCGAGGGAACCATCAGCGAAATCAGGAAGTCTCTCGACTGCCTGAGCAAATTTCAAATGCGGGAGTTCGCAGCATGAAGACGATTCGCGTCATTTACGAAGACGGTGCCCACAAGTGGTTCGCCATCGTGCGCGATCCCGGTCGTCCGGATTATCTGGTCGATACCAACGAATTCCTCGTGATCAGCGGCGACGATGCGATCCTCGTCGATCCGGGCGGCAGCGAAGTCTTCCCGGCGGTGTTCTCGGCCCTCTCCACCCAATATGACCCGCGGAAGATCAATAAGGTCTTTGCCTCGCACCAGGACCCGGACATCATCTCGTCCCTCTCGATGTGGATGGAATTCAATCCGAACATCAAGTGCTACATCAGCTGGCTGTGGTCCAGTTTCGTACCCCATTTCGGCGGCAACCGCGATACCTTTGTCGATATTCCCGACGGGGGCACGGATATCCTCGTGGGCAGCCAACGGCTGCAGGCCGTGCCGGCCCATTACCTGCATTCGTCCGGAAACTTCCATCTCTATGACCCGAAGGCGAAGATTCTTTTCTCCGGCGACGTGGGGGCCGCGCTGATGCCGCCCGGCGAAGATAACCTGTTCGTCGAGAACTTCGACCGCCATATCCGCCATGCCGAGGCTTTCCATCGCCGCTGGATGGGATCGGAGCGGGCCAAGCGGGATTGGTGCTCCCGCGTCTCCCAGTTGGACATCGACATGCTTTGTCCCCAGCATGGCGCGATCTACCGGGGGGCGGACGTCAAGCGCTTCATTGACTGGTTTGCCCACCTCGAAGTGGGGGTTCTGAAGGGCTAAGTCCCTCAGCAGGTTGTCATTTTGGGCTTCTTGACACTGGTCAAGGCACCCGGGCGACCTTGGCGGCGAGAATTGCGCCATGCACCGGCATTCCTCCCAATAGAAAATGACAAACCTGACCCAACCCCTGCACGACCACCACAAGCACTGCGATGAGCTTTTCGCCGCCGCGGAGGCGGATGCCCACGGCAACAAGTGGGACAGTTGCGAAGATGCCCTGACCCGTTTCCGGGAAGAACTGGAGGCCCACTTCTGCACCGAAGAGCAGGTGCTGTTCCCCGCCTTCGAGACGGCCACCGGCATGGCCGGCGGCCCGACCCAGATGATGCGCTTCGAGCATGCCCAGATGCGCGACCTCATTGGCCAGTTGTCGGCAGCCCTGGCTGCCCGCGACCGGGATGCCTTTGCCGGTACGGCGGAGACCCTGCTCATCATGATGCAACAGCACAACATGAAGGAGGAGAACATCCTCTATCCCATGTGCGATCGCTCCCTGCCGTCGGACACCGTCGATGTGGCCGGTGCCTTGAAACAGCGCCTGGAGGCTGAGTGTCTGGTGTAAGGACCATCGACGGCCGCGACCTGCAGCCGCCCGAGCCCCTGGAGCGGGCGCTGGAGGCGCTCGATACGCTGGCGGCCGACGAAGAGCTCGTGCTCCTGCTCTACTGCCAGCCGCAACCGTTGTTCAACATCCTGCGGACCAACGGCTTTCGCTGGCAGGAAACGATCCAGGACGACGGCACGCACGAAATCCGCATCACCAAGGCATGATCGGCCGGGTGGCGGAACCCGGGGTTAGCAGGTAAGAGGCAGAGGACGCGATGCATCCTAACCTGTCGTTCGAGCAGGCTCCGCCCATATCGGTCCCCTACCGTTTCTTCCTCACGGCGCCCTGGTTCGGTGTTGCTGCCGGTTTGCTGCTGGCCTGGCTGGGGGAGGATGCGTTTGCCTCCCGCTGGACGCCCGGTATCCTGGCGATCACCCATCTGCTGGTGGCCGGCTTCATGCTCCAGGCCATGTGCGGTGCCCTCCTGCAGTTCATTCCCGTGGCGGCGGGCGGCAATGTCTGGAAGCCGCGGCTCCTCGCCGCTTGCGTGCATCCGCTCCTGATCCTTGCTGCGGCCCTCCTGGTGACGGCGTTTTTGACCACGGAGAGCCGGCTGTTCCTGGCGGCTTCCCATCTGTTCGCCCTGGCGCTGGGGGCCTATGTCCTCGTCGTCGGGACAGCTCTGGTCAGGACTCCGGGACAGGGAAACACCCTCTGGGCCCTGCGCTTTGCCGTGGTAGGGCTGGCGGTGACGCTGATCCTCGGCGTTCTGCTTGCCCAGGCGCTGGGCGGTCTGCACAGTCTGTCCCTGATCGAGGTGACCCAGGTTCATGCGGCCTGGGGTCTGGGCGGCTGGGCCCTGATGTTGGTGTTCGGCGTCTCCTACTACGTCGTGCCGATGTTCCAATTGACCCCGGCCTATCCGGCCTGGCTGGCGAAAGCCCTGCCGCCGGCCATGCTTGGCGTTCTGTCGCTCTGGTCGTTCCAGCTATCCGGCCGGGTGGATGGGTGGCAGCGGGGTGTGTTCATCGCCGGCCTGGCGACGGCAGGAGTCTATGCCGTCGCCACCCTATACCTCCAGGCCAAGAGGCGGCGCAAAGTCTCCGATCCGACCCTGGTGCTGTTTCGCGGCGCCATGTTTGCCTTGCTCGCCATCTTCGCCTCCGGGTTGCTGTTCGTCCTGATTCCCTCCCTCGGCGAGGAGGCAATGGCACCCCTCTGGATCGGCGTACTGGCGATTCCCGGCGTCTTCGTATCGGTGATCAGCGGCATGTTGTACAAGATCGTGCCGTTCCTGAACTGGCTGCACCTGCAACAGCTGGCAGGCCTGACCCAGGTACCGCCGAACATGCGGCAGATGATCCCGGAGCGGGCCATCACCGGGCAGATGCGCCTGCATTTCGGCGCCGTGGCGGCCATGTTGCTTGCGGTTCCCGTGCCGTCATTGAGTCGCGCCGCCGGCCTTCTGTTCGCCGCCTCCTGCGCCTGGCTGGGGTGGAACCTGGTGACTGGCGTGCGCGCCTATCTGCGCTTCAAAGGTCGAATTCTCGCAGCCGATTCAGGTCACGAATCGTGATCTGCTTGCCATGGACGTTGATCAAACCGGCCTCGGAAAGGTCATGGAATATCCGCGACAAGGTTTCCGGGGTCAGGTTCAGGCGCGAGGCGATGACCTGCTTGGAAGTAGGCAGGGAGATTTCCACGCTTTCCTCCTTGCTTCCTTCCTGCAGGCAGTGCTGGAGCAGGTAGCCGATCACTCGTTGGGCACTGGAGCGCAAGGAGTAGGACTCCACATCGATGACCAGGGAGTGGAGCCGCATGGAGAGTCCCGCCAGCAGTCTGCGGGCGAAGGACGGGTCCTTCTCCAGCAGTTCGAACACGGCATTCTTGGTGATGTGCAGCAGCAGGGTGTCGGAGAGGGATTCGGCAAAAAGCGGGTAGGGCCGGTCCATGAACATGACGGCCTCGCCGAAGCTTTGTTTGGGACCGAGAATCTCGACGACTTTCTCATTGCCCTGGGAGGACGGGAAGGCCAGTTTGACCTGCCCGAAGACGATGACGAAGAAGCCGCGCGGCACGTCACCCTTCTGGAACAGCATTTCGCCCTTGGCCAGACGCTTTTCCCTTGTGGCGGCGGCGATCTGTCCGAGCTGCTCGGGCGAGAGTTCCTGGAAGAGGGGAAGTCGTCCCAGCAGGGCGGGAATGTCGAGTCGGTCGTGATTCATCGAGCAAAATCCGGGGTTGGCCGATGGTCTAATGGGGCGCAACCATACCACGCTTTGGGACAGGGAGAAATCAGTCGATGATCTGGCGTACCGTGCTCGCCGCACCCCACAGGCCGCTGTTCCTCGCCGGTATCGTCCAGGCGCTGGTCGCCATGGGGATTTGGCTTATCGATGTCGGCGGTCGCTACGCCGGCCTATGGCAGGCGCCGGTCCTGCCTTTGCCGCCACCCTGGTTGCATGCCTCGATGCTCCTGTTCGGCGTCTTTGCCTTCTTCGTCTTCGGCTTCATCCTGACTGCCGGTCCCCGTTGGCAGGGGATGCCGGACACCCCGCCGGGCGTGTTCCGTCCGGCAGGCCTGTTGATGGCGGCCGGCTGGTTCATCGCCGATATCGGTCTGATGGTGCCGGGGCTGCTGGGGCCGGGCCTGGCGCTGGCGATGGCCGGCTGGGCAGTGGCTCTGCGCTTCATCTGGCGTGTCGCCTTGGGGACCGACCAGGAAAGACGCCATATTCTGCTGATGGCGACCGCCCTGACCCTGGGCCTGGGGGGCTTGTCCTGTCTGGCGGTCTTCGCGGCCGGTGGACCGCCGGTACTGGGCGCGGCGGCGGTCGCCCTCGGCTTGTGGGGTTTCCTGCTGCCGGCATTCGCCATCGTCATCCACCGCATGCTGCCCTTCTTCTCCAGCGGTGCGATCCGCGGCTATGTGGTGCACCGGCCTTTCTGGGCGCTGGCGGTGGTGCTGGCGGCGAGCGGACTGCACGGGATTGCCGCCCTGGCAGATGCGGCGACCTGGATATGGCCGGCCGATCTGGCGGCGGCTGTCGCCGCATTGCGCCTGACCTGGCTCTGGCGCCTGCGGGAGAGCTTTGCCGCGCGGATCGTCGCCGTTCTGCACGTGGGATTCGCCTGGTGCGGCATCGGTTTCGCCCTGCTTACAATCCACGGCCTGCTTCTGTGGGCGGGGGGAACCGGGCTCGGGCAGGCGCCCGTCCATGCGCTGACCATCGGCTTTTTCTCATCGACGGTCGTCGGCATGGGGAGCCGTGTCACCCTCGGTCATTCCGGCAAGCCCGTCGCCGGCGATGGGGTCATGTGGGGGGCCTTCTGGATGCTCCAACTGGCCGCGGTACTGCGCATTACCGGGGAATTCGTCGTCTTGCCGGGAATCCTGAGCCCGACCTTCCTGGCGGCGCTTCTATGGCTTTGTGCTTTCGGGGCCTGGGCGGCAAAATACGCTCCCAATCTCTGGCGCCCCCGCGCCGACGGCCGCTCCGGTTGACAGCATGTACTTCGCCATCAAGCACCTCCATATCACCTGCGTGATCCTCAGCGGCACGGGCTTCTTCCTGCGCGGGCTGCTAATGGCGAACAGCTCGCCCTGGCTCGGACGGCGCTGGATGAAAGTCCTTCCCCACATCAACGACACGCTGCTGTTGGCGGCAGCCATCGGGCTCGTGGTGATGACGGAGCAGTACCCCTTCGTTGATGCCTGGGTGACGGCCAAGGTGTTCGGCCTCATCGCCTACATCATCCTCGGTTCCGTGGCCCTGAAAGCGGGCCGTACGCAGCAGATGCGGCTGGCAGCCTGGTTGGGGGCCCTCGCCACCTTCGGCTACGTCGTATCGGTAGCCCTTACCAAGAACCCCTGGGGGATATTCAGCCTGGCTGGTGGCTGAGTAGCTTCTTCAGGCCGGCGTTGTCCAGGATGCGGATGTGCTTCTGGTGGACGCTGATGAGGCCTTCTTCCTGGAAGCGGGAAAAGGCGCGGCTCACGGTTTCGAGCTTGAGCCCCAGGTAGGAGCCGATCTCCTCCCGCGTCATGCGCAGGTGAAACTCCTGCGGCGAATAACCCCGGGCGGTGAAACGCTGGGACAGATTCAGCAGGAAGGCGGCAAGCCGCTCCTCGGCACGCATCGTACCCAGCAGCATCATCACCCCGTGGTCCCGCACGATCTCGCGGCTCATGACCTTGTGGAAATGGTGCTGGAGGGCGCGGATTTCCCGGGACAGGTGTTCGAGCTGGGGGAAGGGGATGACGCAGATTTCGCTGTCTTCGAGGGCGATGGAATTACAGGTATGGACTTCGGTGCCGATGCCGTCCATGCCGAGGATTTCCCCCGCCATCTGGAAGCCCGTCACCTGATCGCGACCGTCCTCCAGCAGGATGTCGGTCTTAAAGAATCCGATCTTGATGGCGTACAGGGCCTCGAACGGGTCGCCGGCGCGGTAGAGATGCTGGCCGCGCTTGAGCTTGCGCCGGGCGCCGACGAGATTGTCGAGCTGGGCCACCTCGTCCTCGGTAAGGCCGTAGGGCAGGCAGAGCTCCCGCAGGTTGCACTGGGAGCAGGCTGCCTTGAGGGATGTCAGATTGAGGGGAATTACGTTGGGTGCTGGCACGCTGTCCTCAGGCCGTTTGATCTGGGTCAACGTGCACCCGTTGGGGATTCGGCATCTTATCGTCTCGTAAATCCAGGCAGCGATGCCGACTGGCAAGTGAGCAATTATCAAGAGCTGATCTTCGACCCGCAGGTCATACGCCGTTTCGACGTTTCCGGCCCGCGCTACACCTCCTACCCCACTGCGGACCGCTTCGTCGAAGCCTTCGACGCCGAAGCCTATCGCTTGTGGCTGGGAAAGCGCACCATTGGCGGGATCAGCCGGCCGTTGTCATTATACTTCCACATCCCCTTCTGCAACACCATCTGCTACTACTGCGCCTGCAACAAGATCATCACCAAGGATCACGGGCGTTCCGCCAAATACATCAAGTACTTGGGCAAGGAGTTGGCGATGCAGGCGGCGGCGCTGGACGGCAGCCACGACGTCATCCAGCTCCACTGGGGCGGCGGTACGCCCACCTTCCTCTCCCACGACGAGATGAGGCGGCTGATGGAGTTGACGCTGCAGCACTTCAAGCTGCTGCCCAACGGCGAATACTCCATCGAGATCGATCCGCGCAAGGTGGACCGGGAGACGGTCAAGCTCCTGGGGGAACTCGGCTTCAACCGCATGAGTGTCGGCGTGCAGGATTTCGAGCCGGAAGTGCAGCAGGCGGTGAACCGCATCCAGACCCTCGACGAAACGCGGGTGGTCATCGACGCCGCGCGCGAGTTCGGCTTCAAGTCCGTATCCGTCGACTTGATCTACGGCCTGCCCAAGCAGAACGTCCTCAGCTTCAATCACACGCTGGACGAGGTGATCAAGCTGTCGCCCGACCGGCTGTCGATCTACAACTACGCCCACCTGCCGAATCTCGCCAAGCCCCAGCGCCGTATCAGCGAGGCCGAACTGCCTTCGGCCGAAGCCAAGCTGCAGATTCTCCAGACCGCCATCAAGCGGCTGACCGATGCCGGCTATGTCTTCATCGGCATGGACCACTTTGCCAAGCCCGATGACGAACTGGCCGTCGCCCAGCGCCAGGGGCGCCTGCACCGCAACTTCCAGGGCTACTCGACCTACGCCGACGCCGACCTCATGGCCTTCGGTGTTTCCGCCATCGGCAAGGTCGGGCCGACCTACTGCCAGAACTACCGTACCCTCGACGAGTACTACGACAGCCTGGACCGCGGTGTATTGCCCGTCATGCGGGGCCTGGAACTGACTGCCGACGATCTCTTGCGCCGCTCCATCATCCAGGCGCTGATGTGTCATTTCGAGCTTTCCATCGAGTCCATCGAGATCGCCCACCTGATCGACTTCAAGTCCTACTTCGCGCCCGAACTCGCCGCCCTGCGCGAGATGGAACAGGCCGGCCTGCTGACCATCGACGATCAGTGGATCACGGTGCTGCCCCGCGGGCGCATGCTGGTGCGCGTCATCGCCATGGCCTTCGACAAGTACCTGCGCGCCGACCGGGAACGGGTGCGCTACTCCAAGGTCATCTGATCCGGCATGCCGGATCAGGGTTTCTTCGCACTGTTCATCGTCGGGCTGCTCGGCGGCACCCATTGCGCCGGCATGTGCGGCGGCATCGCCGGCGCCCTGTCGCTTCAGGTACCACAGGGGCGCGGCGCATGGACCATCCACGTTGCCTACAACCTGGGCCGCATCGGCAGCTACATGCTGGCCGGGGCGATTGCCGGAACAGTCGGCTATGCTTTCGGCAATCTGCTGCCCATCCAGCGCGGCCTCTATCTTTTTGCCAGTCTGATGCTCGTGGCCCTCGGCATCTATCTGCTCGGGGCGACCCAGGCGCTGGCCGTCCTGGAGCGCGGCGGACAATGGCTCTGGCGACGGGTGCAACCGGCGACGCGCCGTTTCATGCCCGTACGCGGCCCCGCCCAGGCCCTGCCCCTGGGCATGCTGTGGGGCTGGTTGCCCTGCGGACTGGTGTATAGCGCCCTGACCACGGCCCTGGCATCGGGATCGGCGGCACGGGGCGCCCTGGCGATGGCTGCGTTCGGACTGGGAACATTACCCAATCTGCTGCTGGCGGGCCTGCTGCTGGCCCGTTTCCGCCGCTTTGCCCAGGCGCGTGCCACCCGCCTGGCATCTGGGTTGCTAGTGCTGGGATACGGCGTCTATGGAGTGGTCATGGCGCTGCGCGCCATGACCTAGCCGCAGCGATCTCAGGCAGCGAGGCGGACGGTCCCGGCATCGCGGATTCCCGGGCGCAGGACCATCAGTCCGCCGTCTCCGCAGGCGACGAATCCAAGGGACTGAAAAAAGGTCCGGGCGGAACGGCCGGCGACCGTCACGACCGCCTGGGCATCGGCCACCCGCAGAAAGTCCGCGACGAGCCGGCGGCCGAAGTTCTGGCCGCGGTGGGATTCGCAGACGACCACCGACTGCAGTACGGCGATGCACGGATGGGCTTCCACGCCAAGGCTGCGGATCAGCCGTTCGCCGTCGTCGGTGTCGAGGGCTTCGAGGAAGATGCGCCAATCCTCCCGGTCGTGGCTGCAGGTGAATCCGAGGCATGCGCCCCGTAGGTCGTGGATTTGGATCGAGGAGAACATGATTGCCGGTCCCGATGGATGCGAAGTACTGAGTCTGTTAACGTATCGACTGCCGCCACCTTTAGTGCGCTGCACAAAAAGGTAGTTTTGGCGGCTATGAGATAATCAGGGAACCCTAATATTCTCCACGGAGATTCGCCATGCCCGTCACCCCCCACGAACTGGTCGTCGAAGCCAAAGCCCAGATCAAAGAAGTCAGTCCCGCCGAAGCCCAGGCCCTGCTGGGCAAGCGCGTCATCATCGATGTGCGCGAATACGACGAGTTCGCCGCCGGCCACCTGCCTGGCGCCGTTAACATTCCCCGCGGCGTTCTCGAATTCAAAATCGGCATGGTGCCCGAGTGTGCGAACAAGGAGGGGGCATTCCTGCTTTACTGCCGTACCAGCGGCCGGGCGGCCCTGTCCGCGGTCCAGTTGCAGAAGATCGGCTACAGCAACATCCAGTCCATGAACGGCGGTTTCGAGGCCTGGAACAACGAAGGCCGGCCGACGGAAAAGCCCGAACCCATCAACTTCGAATGACGCCATGACCGACGCCCGCGACGCCCTCGAACTGCCCGTTGCCGGCATGACCTGTGCGGCCTGTGCCGCGCGTATCGAAAAGCAGCTCAACAAGCTGCCGGGCGTTGAAGCGGCGGTCAATTTCGCCAGCGAGCGGGTCTCGGTCCATTACGACCGGGCCCAGGCGAGTGCGGCCCAGCTGGTCGAGACCATCCGCAAGACCGGGTTCGAGGTGCCGCCGCGTACCGTCGAACTGGCCGTCGGCGGCATGACCTGCGCGGCCTGTGCGACCCGCATCGAAAAGCAGCTCAACAAGCTGCCGGGCGTGGAAGCTGCGGTCAACCTGGCGGCGGAAAAAGCCCATATCCGCTATGTGCCGGGCCTCGCCGATCCGGCGTCACTGATTGCCACCGTGGTGAAGACAGGCTTCACGGCCACGGTGTCGACTCAGGACACCCATGCCGAGGAGAAGGCGCGCAAGCTGGCGGTCTATCGGGAGGAGCTGAAGCGGTTCTGGATTGCCGCGGCATTGACGCTTCCCCTGGTCGGACAGATGTTCTTCATGTTCGGCGGCGACTGGGATGCCCACGACGACATCCTGCCGCGCTGGCTGCAGTTCGTCCTGGCGACGCCGGTGCAGTTCTGGATCGGCTGGCGCTTCTATGTCGGCGGTTTCAATGCTATTCGCGGCGGCAGCGGCAACATGGATGTGCTAGTGGCCCTCGGTACCACCATGGCCTGGCTCTACAGCGCCGTCGTGACCCTGTTTGACCTTCATCAGCATGTCTATTTCGAGGCCTCGGCCACCGTCATCACGCTGGTGTTGCTGGGCAAGATACTGGAGGCGCGCGCCAAGGCGAAGACCTCCGCCGCCATCGAGGCGCTGGTGAAGCTGCAGCCCCAGACTGCGCGGGTCGAGCGGGATGGCCAGCTTGTCGAAGTGCCGGTGGCTTCGATGATCCCCGGAGACATCTTCGTCGTGCGCGGTGGCGAAGCCGTGCCCGTGGACGGCGAGGTCATTGAGGGCGTTTCCGCCCTCAATGAAGCGATGCTGACGGGCGAGAGCCTGCCCGTGGCGAAGGCGGCTGGCGACCGGCTGTATGCGGCGACGGTGAATGGCGACGGACTGCTGCGTTGCAGGGCGACGGGCGTCGGCAGCCATACGCTGCTGGCGGGCATCATCCGCCTGGTGGAGCAGGCCCAGGGTTCCAAGGCGCCGGTCCAACGGCTTGCGGACCGGGTTGCGGCCATTTTCGTACCGGTGGTGACGGCCATCGCCCTGGCGACTTTCGCCGGCTGGTGGTGGGTCGGCGGCGACTTCACTGCGGCCCTGGTCAATGCCGTTGCCGTATTGGTGATCGCCTGTCCCTGCGCCCTCGGGTTGGCGACACCGACGGCCATCATGGTCGGCACGGGGCAGGGCGCCCGGGCTGGCATCCTGATCCGCAACGCCCAGGCCCTGGAACTGGCCGAACGCATCGACGTGCTGGCCGTGGACAAGACGGGCACCCTGACCCAGGGGCGGCCGGCGATCACCGACCTCGTGCCGGCCGGAGGATCGGACGCGGATGAATTGCTGCGGGTCGCCGCCAGCCTTGAGCAGGGTTCCACCCATCCTCTGGCCGAAGCGGTCGTAGGTGCCGCCCGCGAGCGGGGGCTGGCCCTCGCCATGCCGACGGGTGTCGGCACCGTGCCGGGGCGCGGTCTGGCCGGCGAAGTGGATGGCATGCCGGTGCTGGCAGGATCTCCCGACTGGCTGATTTCCCAGGGCATCGGCTTGGATGAGCCGCAGGTCGCCGCCCTGCAGGAACAGGGACGCAGTGTCGTCGCGGTGGCCCGGGGCGGTACCCTGCTGGGCTTGCTCGGCATCAGCGATCCGATACGCGCGACGACACGGGCGGCGGTGGCGAGGCTGCAGTCCATGGGTGTCGAGGTCGTGATGCTGACGGGCGACAACCCGCGTACGGCGGCGGCCATTGCGCGGGAGGCGGGTCTCGTCCGGTTCGAGGCCGGGGTGCTGCCCGGCGACAAGGCGGCGGCTGTGGCCCGGCTGAAGGACGGCGGCAAGCGCATCGGCATGGCCGGCGACGGCATCAACGATGCGCCGGCCCTGGCGGCGGCCGATGTCTCCTTCGCCATGGGGGCCGGGTCCGACGTGGCCATGGAGGCGGCGGACGTGACCCTCATGCGGAACGACCTCAACGGCGTGCCGGATGCCATCGACCTTTCCCGCGCGACCCTGGCCAAGATCCGCCAGAACCTGTTCTGGGCCTTCATCTACAATGTGCTCGGCATTCCCGCCGCGGCCCTGGGGTTCCTCAATCCCGTGGTCGCCGGGGCGGCGATGGCCATGAGTTCGGTGTCGGTGGTCAGCAACTCGTTGCTGCTGCGCCGCTGGAAACCCAAGTCCGGGCAGGGCCCGGCGCAAGGGCGGTCGGCGTAGGCGCCGGCGCCCCAAATCCCTCAAGGAGCTAGACCATGGAAACCACTGTCCTCAAAGTGACCGGCATGTCCTGCGGCGGCTGCGTCAAGAGCGTCACCAACGTGTTGCAGGGCCTGCCGGGCGTCGGCAAGGCCGAAGTCTCGCTGGAAAAGTGCGAGGCCCGCGTCGAATACGAGCCCGGCCGGGTGACGCGGGAAGCCATGGCCCAGGCGATTGCCGACGCCGGCTTCGAGGCGGCTTGAGCGGCCCTGTATAATTCCATTCTTTTTCCCCGCAGGAGTAAGCCGTGGCCCTCAACAGCGTCCCCGCCGGCAAGGATTTGCCGAACGACTTCAACGTCATCATCGAAATTCCGATGCACGCCGAGCCGATCAAGTACGAGGTGGACAAGGATTCCGGGGCGATCTTCGTGGACCGTTTCATGTGCACGGCCATGCACTATCCCTGCAACTACGGCTACATTCCCCACACCATCGCCGGCGACGGCGATCCCGTGGACGTCCTTGTCATGTCCCAGTTTGCCCTGCCCCCCGGCGTGGTGGTGCGCTGCCGTCCCATCGGCATGCTGAAGATGACCGACGAGGCCGGCGACGACGCCAAGGTGCTCGCCGTGCCGGTGGACAAACTGACGCCCATGTACCGGAGCGTGGAGAGTCCCCGCGACCTGCCCCAGATCATCCTCGACCAGATTTCCCATTTCTTCGAGCATTACAAGGATCTCGAACCCGGCAAGTTCGTCAAGGTGAACGGCTGGGTCGGCGTCGAGGAGGCCAAGGGCGAGATCATGACCGGCGTCAGGCGCTACGACGAAGCCAAGGAAAAGCCTGCTTACTGAGGAAATGCCATGCGCCGCCTAGTTCCCGGATTGTTCGCGGCGCTGCTGCTCAACACGGCCCAGGCGGAACCCCCAGGCGCCCGCCAGGCGCTGGAGGTGCTGGGCGCAGATATCGAGCAGACCTACGATCTGGCTGTCGCCAAGCCGGCCGACGGCCGGTTTGCGGTTGCGGTCGACCTGGCGGACGAGAACCTGGTGCTGCGGCACGATACCGCCGCGGGCCGCCTGCACATCCTCTATCGCATGAACTTCAACCAGGTCGCGGAGGGCTGGAGTTGGCAGCCCCAGGCCAATCCGGCCGAGGCCGATTACTACCGGTTCAAGTTCCTGCCGCTCGGCACGCGCGAACGGGAGCAAGGCACCCCCTACGTCCATGAGGATTTCCCGGGACGTCCCCGGCAGGTAAGGCGCGTTTGGCGTTACGACTATTTCTTCGCCTTCGACAATCCCTACGCGTTCTTCGCCCGGCCTACGGTCGAGGACGATGCCGGCTTCGCGGCGGTCATCGAGGCGACACCGGCGCGGGCGGCGGAGCTGTCAAAGCCCGGCCGCATCGGCATGGTGGCTTGGGCCCGCTGGGTCAATCCCCGGCACGCCGACAGCACGACCTTCTGGAAGGCCACCGACGGCAAACCCGTGGACCTGACGTTGAAGAACCGTTACCTGATCGGCAAGCTGGAGGAGGTCTGGTTCGTCGATGCGAGCGACGGCAGGCCTCTTGCCAGGCTCCTGCCCAAGCGCTGAGGAGCCGGAAGTGTCTTCGCTCAAGATTGCCGTCGCCCAGATCAACTGCACCGTAGGCGATCTTGCCGCCAACCGGCAACGCATCCTGGAGGCTTGTGGGCAGGCCCGGAGCCGGGGTGCGGACCTTGTCCTGACGCCTGAGCTCGCCCTCTGCGGCTATCCGCCCGAGGATCTGCTGCTGCGGCCCGATTTTTACCGTGCCTGCCGTACTGAACTGGCGCGCCTGGCGGCCGAGGTGCCGGTGCCGGTGATCGTCGGACACCCCGATGAGTACGGCGGCAAGCGTTACAACGCCGCCTCCTTGCTGCGCGACGGCCGCGTCGAGGCCACCTATCGCAAGCACCGCCTGCCCAATTACGAGGTGTTCGACGAGCAGCGCTATTTCGCTGCCGCGGCCGATCCCTGCGTGATCGAGGTCAAGGGGGTGCGCATCGGCCTGAACATCTGCGCGGACGTCTGGGAGGCCCCGGCCGCGGCAGCCGCCCGGGCGGCGGGTGCCCAGTTGCTGGTGGCCATCAATGCCTCGCCGTTCCATATGAACAAGCAGCACCAGCGCTACGAGGTGCTGCGCAGCCGGGTGGCCGACACGGGCATCCCGGTGATCTACGCCAATATGGTGGGGGGGCAGGACGAACTGGTGTTCGACGGCGCCTCCTTCGCCCTCGATGCCGGCGGACGCCTGACCCACCAGATGCCCGCCTTCGTCGAGGCCCTCGACATCATTGAGGTGGAAGGCGGGCACATCCTGCCCGGCGCCGTCGTCGACCCGCAGCCCATCGAAGGGGAGGTCTACGCGGCATTGAAGCTTGGCGTGCGCGACTATCTCGGCAAAAACGGCTTCCCCGGGGCCATCATCGGCCTTTCGGGCGGCATCGACTCGGCCCTGACCCTGTGCATCGCCGCCGACGCCCTCGGGCCGGACCGCGTGCGGGCCGTGATGATGCCTTCGCCCTACACCGCCCAGATGAGCCTCGACGATTCGCGCGCCCTCGTGGCGGCGCTCGGCGTCCGCTACGACGAACTCGCCATCGAGCCGGCCATGGGCGTCTTTGCCGGCATGCTGGCGCCCCTGTTTGCCGATCTGCCGCCCACCGCCTGGGCCGATACGACGCCGGAGAACATCCAGGCGCGTATCCGCGGCATGACGTTGATGGCCCTTTCGAACCGCACCGGCAGCATCGTTCTCACCACCGGCAACAAGAGCGAGATGGCGGTGGGCTACGCCACGCTATACGGCGACATGGCGGGCGGTTTTGCCGTCATCAAGGATGTCTTCAAGACCTTCGTCTATCGGCTCTCCCGCTATCGCAACACGATTTCCGCCGCGATTCCCGAGAACATCATCACGCGGGCGCCGTCGGCCGAACTGAAGCCGGGGCAAACGGACCAGGATTCCCTGCCGCCCTATGAGATGCTCGACGCCATCATCGAGGCCTACATGGAACGGGACCAGAGCCCGCGGGAGATCGTTGCCCAGGGTTTTCCGGAAACCGAAGTACGCCGCGTCGTCGGCATGCTCAAGCGCAACGAATACAAGCGTCGCCAGTCGCCGGTCGGCATCCGCATCACCAAGCGCGGATTCGGCAAGGATTGGCGATATCCGATAACATCCCGCTATTCTGACGAATGGTAGTGGTTCCGGAGAACAGCAAATGAAGAAGATCGAAGCCATCATCAAGCCCTTCAAGCTCGACGAAGTGCGGGAGGCCCTGTCGGAAGTGGGCATCACCGGCCTGACGGTCACGGAAGTCAAAGGTTTCGGCCGCCAGAAAGGCCATACGGAACTCTATCGCGGCGCGGAATACGTCGTCGATTTCCTGCCCAAGATCAAGCTGGAGATCGTCGTCGCCGACGAAACCGTGGACGCCGCCATCGAGGCCATCATCAAGGCGGCCCGCACCGGAAAAATCGGGGACGGCAAGATTTTCGTCTCGGCCGTCGAACAGATCGTCCGCATCCGCACCGGCGAGAGCAACGAAGCGGCTATCTGACGGCTTTACCGTCAGATAGCCGCTTTGCGGCGAACCTGACGACCATCCCCCCGACCCCCTCCCTGTGGAAGGGGGCGACTCATTGGATCGCGCGGCGCTCGAAAGGGGCTACCTTCCAGGCAGTTGGGGCGTCGGTACGCGGGAGCGCAGGGCGTCGGCGGTTTTATCGACAGGCAGGTTGTCGTTGAGCACCGAGGCGAACTTGCCCTCCGCATCCACCACGTAGATCATCGGGCTGGTCTGGACGATGTAGCTGCCGTCCGCCAAGCTGTGCTTCGCGTAGTTGACCGCGAAGGCATCGGCCATGGCCTTGATTTCCTCGGGTTTGCCGGTCCCGCCGATGAAATCTGGGTGGATGCCGCGCGCATAGGCGCCGATGCGTGCGGGAGTGTCCTGCTCCGGGTCCACGCTGACGATGATGATTCTGACTTGGGCGCGGTCCCCGGGATGGAGCGTCTCATAGGACTTTTTCAGCTTCTCCAGGCGGATGCCGCATTCGTCGCCGCAGCCGGCATAGCCGAAAAACAGCGCCAGCACTTTGCCCCGCAAGGACTTGGAATCCAAGGCGCCTTCGGTCGTCTGCAGGACGAAGTCGTTCGTGATGGATGCCTTCGAGAACGGGATCGTGAGGGGCTGCCAAAGGAATACGGCCGCCATCAGCACGACGAAAATGGCGAGGAAGATCGTCATCAGGGCGTTCTTCATAAATTGGGATGTCCGGTGAGGTCAGGTGGCGCAGGATACCAAAGGACTTTGGCGCCGCCTTGATTTCGGCCAATTAGCGGCCCGACTGCAACAGGGCGATCACCGCACCTGCTCCACCTGCGACCGCCTGGGCCTGACAGAAGGCCAGCACTTCCTTGCGCTGGGCCAGCCAGCCCAGGACGAGTTTCTTGAGCACCGGTTCCCGGCCCGGGGAACGCAGGCCCTTGCCATGGACGATGCGTACGCAGCGATAGCCGCGGAGCAGGCATTCGGCCAGAAAGGCGGCGGTCTGGTGGCGTGCCTCGTCGCGATTCAGGCCGTGGAGGTCGATTTCGCCCTGGACTACCCAGCGGCCGCGGCGCAGATCCCGCAGGATGTTGCGGGCGAGGCCGGGACGAAGCCAGGCGGCTTCGTCGCCGCCTTCGAGGTGCAGATCAAGGAGTTCGGGGGCAAGCAGGGAGTCCTGCAGGGCTTGCCGTTCATCCTGCTCCCGTTGGCGCGGAATGGGCCGCGGCAGCGGGGGTTCGTGGTGGACGCGGTCCCATTGCAGCGGGACCGCGTCGGCTACGGCCTCGCGAAACAGGACGCTCGCCTCTTCATCGAGTGGCGGCGTCCGTCGCTTCACGGTCTCAACCCAGGTTGTCGAGGTACTTCTCGGCGTCCAGGGCCGCCATGCAGCCCGTGGCCGCCGAGGTGATGGCCTGTTTGTAGATGTGGTCCTGGACATCGCCGGCGGCGAAGACGCCGGGGATGCTGGTGGCGGTGGCAAACCCCTCGCGGCCGCCTTTGGTGACGATGTAGCCGTTCTCCATCTCCAACTGGCCGGCGAAGAGGTCCGTATTCGGCTTGTGGCCGATGGCGATGAACACGCCCATCAGCGGGATGTCCTCCTTCGCTTCGGTCTTCACGTTACGGATGCGCATGCCGGTGACGCCGGTCTTGTCGCCGAGCACTTCGTCGAGGACGCAATCCCACTTGATGGTGACCTTGCCGGCCTTTTCCTTCTCGAACAGCTTGTCCTGCATGATCTTTTCGGCGCGGAACTTGTCGCGGCGATGGACGACGGTGACATGGCTGGCGATGTTGGCGAGATACAGGGCTTCCTCGACGGCGGTGTTGCCGCCGCCGATGACGGCGACCGCCTGGTTCTTGTAGAAGAAGCCGTCGCAGGTGGCGCAGGCGGAAACGCCCTTGCCGGAGAATGCTTCCTCCGACGGCAGACCCAGGTATTGGGCGGACGCGCCGGTGGCGATGATGAGGGCATCGCAGGTGTATTCGCCGGCGTCGCCGATCAGGCGCATGGGTTTCTCGGTGAGTTTCGCTGTGTGGATATGGTCGAAGATCATCTCGGTATTGAAGCGGGCGGCGTGCTTTTCAAAGCGGGCCATCAGATCCGGTCCCTGGACGCCGTCGGCGTCGGCAGGCCAGTTATCGACTTCGGTGGTGGTCATCAACTGGCCGCCCTGGGCAAGACCGGTGATGAGGACGGGACTGAGGTTGGCGCGGGCCGCATAGACGGCAGCGGTATAGCCGGCAGGGCCGGAGCCGAGGATCAGCAGGCGGGCGTGGCGGATGGTCATGTCTGTTCTTCAGGCCGAGTTGTTGGGGGACTCAAGAATTATATCGATTTGCCCGTTGAGCAATAGTTGGAGGAGTTTTTGGTGAGTTTCTGCTAAGTATGGATAAGAAATGCTTAAAACTTAGCACTAATGATGTATCGCAACAGAGGGGGTAGCCAAGATAAACTGCAATGTTCTTATTTGATTCGAAACGGGAAACGGTGTCGGAGTCAAGGTTGTTTCTGAGGAAATTGGCGGGATGGTGTTGTGCAGCTTTGCTTTGCACCGAGTCGGTGCTCGCCCAAGAGGCGGGAGGGGTGTCGCTACGCTTCGAAATCAAGCGGTTTTCTGCTGAAAACAACACCTTGATCGCCGACGACGTGATCGAACGCACTCTCAAGGAATTCACGGGGCCGGACCGGGACTTCGGTACCGTGCAGCAGGCCCTGGAAGCCTTGGAGAAACTCTATGCCGATGCGGGCTATGGTGCCGTCCAGGTATTGTTGCCCGAACAGGAACTCGATCGCGGCGAAGTCCATTTCCACGTTATCGAAGGCAAGATCGTCAAGGTCAGCGTCGAGGGTAACAAGCATTTCGACGAGGAGAACATCCGCTCGTCCCTCGGCGACACGCTAACGCTCGGCAAGACACCCAACGTCAACAAGCTGGCCGACAACCTACGGCTGCAGAACGAGAGCCCGGCCAAGCAGACCACGGTAGTCATGCGGGCCGGCGAGGAGGAAGGGGCAGTCGAGGCGGTGGTCAGGACGACGGACCAGCATCCTTTTCGGACGGCCGTCACCTTGGACAACACCGGTACGCCGAAGACCGGAATTTTCCGGATGGGGTTGGCGGCCCAATATGCCAACGCCTTCAATCGCGACCATATCTTCAGCGCGCAATTCGTGACATCCCCCGATAACCACCATCGGCAGGTTTTCGTGACCGGCCTGAGTTATCACGTCCCCTTTTACGGCCTCAATTCCTCCTTCGATGTTTTCGCCGGCTACTCGAACGTGGACTCGGGGCAATTCAACACCACCGCCGGCAACTTCCTCATTGCCGGTAGCGGCTCGGTATTCGGCCTGCGCTACAACCAGAACCTGCCCAAGGGCAAGAGCGATTGGGAACAGAAGCTTTCCTTCGGCTACGACTTCCGCGCCTATCAGGCCCAGGTCTTCTTCGTCGGCAGCAACAAGAATCTGGTGCCCGACGTGACGGTCCATCCCATCAGCCTGACCTACATCGCCAATACCAAGCGTCCCGACACGGATTTCTCCGGCTATTTCAGCGTCGTGCAGAACCTTCCCGGCGGTAACGACGGCAACGACGAGGCCTTCCAGCGGGCTGGCGCCCGGCCTGGCGCCAACTCCCGCTACATGCTGTTCCGCTACGGCATCAACTGGCTGAAGCTGCTTCCGTCCGACTGGCAGATGCGGGTGAACTTCACCGGCCAGGATACCGGCCAGAAATTGGTCAGCGGCGAGCAGTTCGGTGTCGGCGGGGCGGATTCGGTGCGGGGTTTCCTGGAGCGCGAGATCTCCAATGACAAGGGACATCGCGGCAGCCTTGAGTTCTATACGCCCGACATGGGAAAGACCCTGATCGATGGAGGGCGTTTGCGTGCCGTCGGCTTCTACGATTTCGGTTACGTCAAACGCATCCAGCCGGCGGCCGGCGAGGCCAACGGGTATGGCGTCTCCAGTTTCGGTTTCGGCCTGCGCGGTGGCCTCGGCAAGGATATTGGCTTTCGTCTCGACTATGCTAGGGTGATAGACAGGGGGCCCGTGCCTATTCGCAATATGCGCATGCACGGTGCTTTCTCCTGGGTCTTCTGACGGGGATGCGATGACGGAGTTTTCTTCGCGCCGGAAGTCGAAGGATTTGCTCCGCGTTTCACAGCGGCGGCTATTGATAGCTATTGCCGCCTGTTTCTCCCCGTTGGCCATTGCCAATCCCACCGATCCCACGGTCGTCTCCGGAAGTGCGGTGTTCCAGGGCGGGGCGGGTTCCCTCACCATCACCAACTCCTCCGGCGCCATCATCGACTGGAAGAGCTTCTCCATCGGCGCGGGGGAGATCACCCGCTTCGTCCAGAGCAGTGCGTCCAGCCAGGTCCTCAACCGGGTCACCGGTGGAGACCCTTCGGTGATCCTGGGTTCTCTGCAATCGAACGGTAGGGTGTTCCTGCTGAACCAGAACGGCGTCGCCTTCGGTGCCGGCGCCCAGGTCAATGTGGCCGGCCTGGTGGTGTCGACGTTGAATCTCTCGAACGCCGATTTCCTTGCCGGCAAGATGGACTTTCTCCAGCAGGCCGGTGCTGGAAGTATCGTTAACCATGGCAGCCTCAAGGCCGTCAACGGCGGCCAGATCGTCTTGGTGGCCCCGACCATCGAGAACCATGGCGTCATCGAGGCACCCAACGGGGACGTCATTCTTGCCGCCGGCAAGAGTGCCAACCTGGTGGATTTGAGTCGCCCGGAAATCGAAGTCGAACTCAACGCACCTGCGAACCTGGCGTTGAACGTAGGGCAGATCACAGGACGCAACGTCGGCATCTTCGCCGGCGCCATCCGCCATTCGGGCTTCGTGTCGGCTAACACGGCGGTCCTCGGCGAGAACGGCCGGGTGGTCTTCAAGGCCGTTGCCAATACGACCGTCGAAACGGGCAGCCGTATCGAAGCGAACGGCGCGGCGGGTGGAGCCATCACCCTGCAGTCCGGCGATACCACGATCGTTTCGGGAACCCTGGAAGCCCGAGGTTCTACCGACAAGGGCGGGGAGATCCGCGTACTGGGCGACAAAGTCGGCCTGTTCGACGGGGCGCGCGTGGATGCCTCCGGCCATGCCGGCGGCGGCACGGCGCTGATCGGCGGTAACTACCAGGGGACCGGGTCGGAACAGCGGGCCAGTTTCACCTACGTGGCCAAGGATGCAAGCATCGCTGCAGATGCCCTCGCAACAGGCGATGGCGGCAAGGTGGTCGTCTGGGCCGACGATACCACGCGTTACTACGGCGGCATTTCGGCGCGGGGGGGAGCGACAGGGGGCGACGGTGGGTTTGTCGAGGTCTCGGGGAAGCGCGGCCTAGTCTTTGAAGGGGCCGTCGTCACGTCGGCTCCCCTGGGCAAGGCGGGCAACCTGCTGCTGGACCCGACCGAGATCACGATCCAGGAAGGGGCTGCCGCGAACAATGTTTCGGGTACGTCACCTTTCAGCAGCACGGGCGGTAGTTCGTCCATCAAGTGGTCTACCCTGGCGAATGCCCTCAACGATAACGTGGTCACCGTACAGACATCTTCCGGCGACATCACGCTGGCCGATGGCTTTGATTTTTCCGCCAGCGCGGCAGTCTGTACCTCGGGGTGTACGCTGAAGCTCGATTCGGCCGCCGGCATCAATGCTTCTGCCGGGGGGCTGACGGTCACCGGCAAGGCGAATCTCTCTCTGTGGCTCAATTCGGCGGGCGCTACCAACCTCGATACCAACCTGGCCAACTTCACCGACGTCAAGTTCGAGACCGGCGCCGCCAGTGCCTACTCCGGCGTCATCAGCGGTACGGGCAGCCTGACGAAGGAAGGTGCCGGCACGCTGACGCTCTCGGGGAACAACACCTACGACGGCGTAACGAACGTGAATGCGGGCACGCTGAGCGTGACGCACGCGAACGGACTGGGCGGCACGGGTGCGGGCACGGTGGTGGGGGCAAGCG
>JAOTRT010000016.1 GCA_030247725.1 Candidatus Nitricoxidireducens bremensis | reverse complement strand
TGCCCATAGGCCGGAAACGGCCTGCGAGTTGCGCCCCGTGGGGCGAATTTCGCCGCCATTTCAAAGCCCTCGGCAGGAATCGCGCTCGTCGCCTTCATCTGTTGCTACTTGTTCAGGCCTTCCCTAAAGAATCATGTAGAGACGGTGGTAGAGGGGCAGCGCGGCACTGGCAAGACAATGCTGCTTAGATATTTTTCGTTCGAGGTGCAGAATTCCCTTCTTCTGGAACACGAGCCTGGCACACCTGTTCGGCGTCTGCTAGCTAAGGCTACTACTCCGTTCGGAATCTACTGCTGCCTTACTAATGCGGGGCTTAACCGTTCTGACCTAGATTCAGTTGATCATCAGTCCCGGCGTCTATCGTTGTTTGATCATCTGTCCTGTTTGTACATTTTGGGGCGCTTCTTTTCTGCACTTCACCTGCTCGCAGTGCAAGAAGGGCAGGCGGAAACCGTGGACCATGACCTGAAGGTTCACACCGCAAAAACTCTGCGTCTTCCGGAAACGGTCGCTGATTCTCCCTCGAATAAGTTCTTTCGAAATCTCGTTCGAGAAATTGAGCTGCAATTGGACGCTGCAAAGGAACATGTCTCATCGCTGCTTCCAGGAGGAGTGCCGACTACCTTCAATCCCTGGCTGACCCTTAAGGGCAGTCTGTTTTCATTACTTGATCAATATAGGACGGTACTGGATTTGCAGGTCCCGTTCTTTCTATTGATTGACGATTTTGATCAGCTCAATGCTGAACAGCAGTCACTTTTCTTCTCTGCGGCATCGGCTCGTCGGCATGATGTCATTTGCTACAAGTTCGGGATAATGTCGGAAGGTCAGAAGGCATTCTTGGCAGGCGACGGGAGGACTTATCGTGAGGGCGATGATTACAACTTTGTGCGGCTGGACTGGGTCGACGGTGGGCTAGAAACAGAGGACAAGGCCGGCAATTATGTCAAAGCTGTCGAAGCGATCTTCGAGCGACGGATGCGTATATCTTCATGGCCTAGTTCCATGACGCTGTCAGGTTTATTGGATAGCTGGGGATACGGGAAGAAGTTGCGGGAAGAGGCCAAAGAGCTCGCACTGGATGAGTATGATGGTCTTCAACCGTCCGAACGCCCGAATACGTTTGACAGCTATTGGACCAAGCAAGGAAATGCAAAATATTTCCGCCTCCTCGCGAAGAGGAAAATCTCACACAGGTATGCCGGAAGATCTACCGTCATTGATCTTTCATCTGGCATCTTCCGACAGTTCTTGGAACTATGCAGCGGGATAGTAGATTTGGCTCTGGCCGACGGATGGTCGCCCGCATCGGGAAAGCCAATTGGGGCGGAAAAGCAAAATAAGGCGATCCGTGAATGGTCGAAGGACATGTTCCGAAGCCTAGGTAGTTCCGGTGATGTGAGCAGCCTTGGACGAAAAGAGCACGTTATTACCAGCGAGCATCTCATAAATCTTGCGAACAGCCTTTGTCGGTACTTTCAGGCTCGCCTCCTATCGGATAGTAACGATCCGGAGGTAATTGCTATCGCAATTCGAGATGAGTTGCCTAACGATAGCTTTGAGAAATGTCTTTTAGATATGGCAGTCCGTGAATCAGTATTGCAGCGGAGATCAATTGACTACACGAGCAAATCAGGTGGGGGCGAGCGGTTGCCGACGTTTATGTTGAACCGCCGCTTGGTGCCCCAGGTTGGCATCGGCACCAAATTGCAAGGCCGCTACGAGATTAGCAAATCGATGCTCGGTATTGCGGCGACGGATACTGAGCAGTTTCTCAAGGCCATACGTAAGGTGAGCGACGCCAATCAAGGTTCGTTACTGTGATTCCAAAACTAAGCGCACCGATTGAGTTTACGAGCCGACTGAAGGAAGGGGTAGCGCTTACAGGCAATACGTTGTTTGTATGCCACGCGAGCTACGAGCAAAGAGCATATGGCGTGACGAATCATGATTTGACTCGGCTGTCACTTACGCACGCGATCGTTATCGGCACAACAAAATCAATCGAGCGCAAGGCGAATTACAAAGCGTGTTTTTACGAATTAATTGACCGTCTAGGCAGGGCCATCGGCAGGGCACCTGTTTCCATTCAAGTGGAACGGGACGAGTTGATCCCCATGATACGCAAGGTGCACGATGCTCTAGGTGAGACTATTCACCTTAGCATTGAAAACATTGTGGTCGATGCTAGCGTGTTCCCAAAGGATCGCCTTTGGGTTCTCCTTGATTACCTTCACCGCGTCAATAGTGGGGCAAGCCTTTACGTCCTATACACCGAGCCCAGTTCCTACGACACTGAGACACCGAACCTAGGTTGGCTCTCGAAGGGTGTGAAACGACTCGTGTCTATTCCAGGATTCAATGGCCGGCAAAATTCATCCAGAAAAACTTTGCTTGTTGTAATTGTTGGGCACGAGCAGGAGCGAATGCAGATTACTATCCGAAATACGGAACCGAGCAAGGTGCTCTTGATCGGTCAAGGTACTGAACAATACAGAGATGATGCGCCACGTTTGTCCGACTTCATTGTTGGGCGACTGGGGCAGGACTATGCACACGTCATTGACTTTGGCGAAAAGTATGTCGCAGGATCACGGGACTACTTGGCTGTCAGGGATGCGATCCGAGAGATTTACAATCGCCATAAAGATGCCTTTAACATAATCGTGGCGGCCAACAGCACCAAGCTGCAGTCGATCGGTGCACTAATGGCCTGTCGCGAACACCGCGCGATTAACGCAATTTACGCGGAGCCCCAACTCTATAATTCAGAAATGACGAATGGGATTGGTAGGATTTGGGCATTTGGTCTTTAACGTGCCCGGCATTTGTAGCCCGGTCGACGCGTTGCCGTGATCGCCTCTGGCCGGTAGCCGAGGGGCCGTCTGGCCGATCCGAATGACGGCTTCGGCCGAACAACGGCCGTGACAGGCCAGGTTGTCGCCGATTTCGCGACCGCCGCGGCGGCGGCGGCGTGCTGGACGGGGAAGTCCGGCCGCGTTGTCCGAGCCGAAGGCGAGTTTAGCGGCCGGCCGGCCGGCGCGTCGACGACGCGGGAACCCCGAAGGGGCGGGAGCGCATGAGGCGGCGGCCCGGCCTGTCGCGGCCGGCGCCGCGAGCCGACGCCATCAGACGGTTTTGACTTACCGAATCTACTTCGCGGCGAGATGCTGCACGTACTTCGCCACGCCCTGCTCCACGGTGGCGAATTCGTCCTCGTAGCCGGCGGCGCGCAGGGCCGAGATGTCGGCCCGGGTATAGCTCTGGTACTTGCCCTTCAACGCCTCGGGGAAGGCAATGTATTCGAGGATGCCCTGCTCCACCATCTCGGCCAGGGACAGGGCCGGCTTGCCCTCCAGGGCGCGGCAGGCGTTCACCGTTGATGTGGCGACGTCGTTGAAGGGCTGGGCGCGGCCGGTGCCTAGGTTGAAGATGCCGGAGCTGTCCGGGTGGTCGAGGAAATGGAGGTTCACCTTCACCACGTCGTCGATGAAAACGAAGTCGCGGCTCTGGGTGCCGTTGCCGTAACCGTCGCAGCCTTCGAACAGCTTGACCTTGCCTTCGGCCCGGTACTGGTTGAAGTGGTGGAAGGCCACCGAGGCCATACGGCCCTTGTGCTGCTCGCGGGGACCATAGACGTTGAAGTAGCGGAAGCCGACGATCTGGGAATTGGCTTCGGCGAAACGGCGGCGCACCACCTGGTCGAAGAGGAACTTGGAGTAGCCGTAAACGTTCAACGGCGCCTCGAAGGAGCGTTCCTCCTTGAACACGCTACCGCCGCCGTACACCGAAGCGCTGGAGGCGTAGAGGTAGGGCACCTCCTGGTCGAGGCAGAAATCCAGCAACGACAGGGAATAGCGGTAGTTGTTGGCCATCATGTAGTGGCCGTCGGTTTCCATGGTGTCGGAGCAGGCGCCCTCATGGAAGATCGCTTCCATGGCGCCGTCGAAATAGCCTTCCTCGACGAGCTGGACGAATTCGTGTTTGTCCAGGTAGTCGGCGATCTCGCAGTCCACCAGGTTCTTGAACTTGTCGGCCTTCTTGAGGTTGTCCACGGCGATGACGTTGGTGATGCCGCGGTCGTTGAGGGCCTTGACGATGTTGGAACCGATGAAGCCGCAGGCTCCGGTGACGACGTAGTACGACATGATTTTCTCTTTCTAGGCTGCTTGCAGTTCAGCGAGGGAGCACGTCGCCGTGCCGAGTTTGGCGACCACGACACCCGCGGCCCGGTTGGCCAGACGCATGGCGACCGCCATGTCCTGCCCCGCCGCCATCATGACCGCCAGGGTGGCGATGACCGTGTCGCCGGCACCGCTGACGTCGAAGACTTCCCGCGCCAGGGCGGGCTCATGCTCGGCGCCGCGCTCGCGGAACAGGGTCATGCCCTCCTCCGAGCGGGTGACCAGCAGGGCCTCCAGGCCCAGGTCGGCGCGCAGCTTCTGGGCCTTGGCGGCCAGCTCCGCGTCGTCGGCCCAGCGGCCGACCACCTGACGCAATTCGGAACGGTTCGGCGTCAGGACGGTGGCCCCGGCGTAGCGGGCGTAGTCCTCGCCCTTGGGGTCCACCAGTACCGGCTTGCCGGCAGCGCGGGCCAGCCGGATCATCTCGGCGATGTGGGCGAGGCCGCCCTTGCCGTAATCCGACAGGATCACCACGTCGCACTGGGGCAGACGCTCGGCGTATTCAGCGAGCTTGGCCTTGAGCACCTCGTGGTCGGGCGCGTTCTCGAAGTCGATGCGCAGCAGCTGCTGCTGACGCGCGACGACGCGCAGCTTGACCGTGGTGGCGAGGCCGGCGTCCTCGTGGAGGCTGGCGTCGATGTCGCTCTCGCGCAGCAGTCGGGCCAGGACCTGCCCCGGCTCGTCGGCGCCGACAACGGACAGCAGGGCCGCCTTGGCACCCAGCGCCGCCACGTTGCGCGCCACGTTGGCGGCACCGCCCGGGCGCTCCTCGGTGCGCTCGATTTTGGCCACCGGCACCGGCGCCTCGGGCGAAATGCGCGACACGTCGCCGAACCAGTAACGGTCCAGCATCACGTCGCCGACGACGAGGACGCGGGCGGCGGAGGTGTCCGGAACCTTCATGGACGGCCGATGGCGAAGTATTCCAGGCCGGCGGCGCGCGGCTGGGCCGGGTCGTAGAGGTTGCGGCCGTCGAAGACCACGGGCGTCTTGAGCTTGCCCTTGATGGCTTCGAAATCGGGGCTGCGGAATTCCTTCCACTCGGTGACGATGGCCAGGGCATCCGCGCCATCTAGGGCTCCCATCGGCGTATCGGCGTAGGCGATGCGGGCATCGTCGCCGTAGATGCGCTGGGCTTCGTGCATGGCCACCGGGTCGTAGGCGCGCACCTTGGCGCCGCGGGCCAGCAACTCGCCGATCAGCACGCGGGAAGGCGCCTCGCGCATGTCGTCGGTGTTGGGCTTGAAGGCCAGGCCCCAGAGGGCGAAGGTCTTGCCGGACAGGTCGGCGCCGAAGCGGGCGACGATCTTGGCCGGCAGCACCTGCTTCTGGGCCTCGTTGGCGGCTTCCACGGCGTTGAGGATCAGCAGGTCCTGACCGGCCTCGCTGGCGGTGCGCGCCAGGGCCTGCACGTCCTTCGGGAAGCAGGAGCCGCCGTAGCCGCAGCCGGGGTAGAGGAAGTGGTAGCCGATGCGCGGGTCGGAGCCTATGCCCTGGCGCACCAGTTCGATGTCGGCGCCCAGCTTCTCGGCGAGGCGGGCCAGTTCGTTCATGAAGGAGATGCGCGTCGCCAGCATGGCGTTGGCGGCGTACTTGGTCAGTTCGGCGCTCTTCACGTCCATGACGATGAGGCGCTCGTGATTGCGCTGGAAAGGCGCGTAGAGCTGGCGCATCTGCTCGGCGGCCTTGGCGTCGTCCACGCCGACGACGATGCGGTCGGGCTTCATGAAGTCGTCCACCGCCGCACCTTCCTTGAGGAATTCCGGGTTGGAGACGACGCTGTAGGGGATGTCGGCACCACGCTGCTTGAGTTCGTCGGCGATGGCGGCGCGCACCTTGTCGGCGGTGCCGACCGGCACGGTGGACTTGTCCACCACGACCTTGTAGCCGGTCATGTGGCGGCCGACGTTGCGGGCCGCGGCCAGCACGTATTGCAGATCGGCGGAACCGTCCTCGTCGGGCGGGGTGCCGACGGCGATGAACTGGATGGCGCCGTGGGCGACGGCTTCCTCGACGGAGGTGGTGAAGCGCAGGCGGCCGGCAGCCTTGTTGCGCGCCACCATGGCTTCCAGGCCCGGCTCGTAGATGGGGATGCCGCCTTCGTTGAGGATGCGGATTTTCGCCGCGTCGACATCGAGGCAAAGCACGTCGTTGCCGACGTCGGCGAGACAGGTGCCGCTGACCAGGCCGACGTAGCCGGTACCGATGACGGTGATTTTCAAGTTATTCCCCTCAAGGTGATAAGTCGAATTCTTCGGTGCGCTTGGGCGGGTAGGTTTCCCAGCCGCCGCAGGCGGGGCAGCGCCAGTGGAACTGGCGCGCCTTGAAGCCGCAATTGTCGCAGCGATAGCGGGCGACGCGGCGCGTATGTTGGTGGATCAGGTTCTTGATGAGCTCCAGGTCCGCGCGCCGCTCGGGCGGCGCCACCAGGACCTGGGCTTCCAGCAGCTTGTCGAGACCCAACAGGGTCGGGTTGCGCCGCAGTTCTTCGCGCACCAGCTTGTAGGCCGCCTCGGGGCCGCTGCCCTTGAGTTCGGCCTGGAAGACGGCGTCCAGCATGTCGAGGGAGGGATGGCGCTCAAGATAGCCGCGTAGCAGCTGGATGCCCTGCTCCTCGCGGCCGGCCTGGCGGTGCGCCTGGACCAGCTTCTCGGCCACCAGGGCCAGATACACGGGGGTCTGCTGTTCGATGCGCTTCCAGGCCTCGATGGCGGCATCGAAGCGCCCTTCGCTCTGCTCCAGGTCGCCGAGCAGGATGGCGGCACGCACGCACTTGCGGTTCACCGCCAGGGCCTGCTCGATGCGCTCGCGGGCTTCGGCGCCGCGACCGTGCAGCATCTCGCTGGAAGCCAGCTCGCAATAGAACTCGGCGATGGCCTTCTGCCAGAGGTGGTCGGAATGGTTGGGCATGGCCTCGGCGACGGTGATCGCCTTGCCCCATTCCTTTTCCTGCTGGTAGATCTCCAGCAGGTTCTTCAATGCTTCCTCGTCGCGCGCGGTGCCGCGCAGCTTGACGAAGATTTCCTCGGCCCGGTCGAGCAGGCCGGCCTTGAGGTAGTCCTGGCCGAGTTCGGAAAGCGCGTGCAGGCGCTGCTCGTCGCTCAGCTGGGTATTGGTGCCGTCCCGGTCGATCAGGTTCTGGTGGACGCGGATCGCCCGGTCCGTCTCGCCGCGGCGGCGGAACAGGTTGCCGAGGGCGAAATGCAGTTCGATGGTCTCGGGATCGACGCGGGCGGCTTCGAGGAAGGCCTCGATGGCCTTGTCCGGCTGCTCGTTGAGCAGGAAGTTGAGGCCCTTGAAATAGGAGCGCGGCAGCGCGCGGGACTCGCGCAGCAGGTGCTTGAGGTCGATGCGCGCGGCGATCCAGCCGAAGGCGAAAAACACCGGCAGGACCAGCAGCCACCAGAGTTCGATTTCCATGCTCAGGCGCCGTCCTTGCCGTCTTGCTTGAGGCGAGCCCGCATCTGGCCGAGTTCCCGCCACTGGCGCGCCAGGGTCGTCAGGGCGCCCGTCAGGCCGACGGCGGCGCCGGCGGCGAAGGCCAGCAGCACGACGAGGGACAAGGGCACCTGCCAGGCGTTGTCGAAATAGAAGCGCAGTTCGACCACGCGGTCGTTCTTGATCGCCAGCCCGAACAGGGCGACGAACAGGAGGATGCGGAACAGCCAGACGAGAATTTTCATCATCGGTCAGGCGAACGCTAAAAAAAGGCGGCATCCGCAGGGGATGCCGCCTTGCCAGCTCTTCATTGCCATCGCGTCAGCCGTTGGAATGGTCGACCCGCTCGCGCAGTTCCTTGCCGGCCTTGAAATGCGGCACGTACTTGGCAGGAACCTGCACCTTGTCGCCGGACTTGGGGTTGCGCCCCGTGCGCGGCGGCCGGTAGTTGAGGGCGAAGCTGCCGAAACCGCGGATCTCGATGCGATCCCCGCGCGACAACGCGGCGGTCATCTCGTCGAGGATCATCTTCACCGCGAAATCGGCATCCTTCGCCACCAGCTGCGGAAAGCGGGTAGCCAGCCGCGCGATCAGCTCCGACTTGGTCATGAGAGCGTCGTTCGTGCTTATTGCTGGTTGAGCTTGGCCTTGAGCAGGGCACCGAGGTTCGTGGTGCCGCTGCTGGCGGACGAGCTGTCGGAGGCCAGCTTCTGCATGGCTTCGTTCTGCTCGGCCTGGTCCTTGGCCTTGATCGAGAGGTTGATCGCACGGGACTTGCGGTCCACGTTGGTGATCATCGCCTCGACCGTATCGCCCACCTTGAGGTGCTGGGACAGGTCCTCGATGCGGTCGCGGGAGAACTCGGAAGCGCGCAGGTAGCCGTCCATCTCGCCACCCAGCTCGATCACGGCGCCACGCTGATCCACGCTCTTCACCGTACCCTTGATGACGGCATTCTTGTCATGGGTGGCGATGTAGGAGGTGAAGGGATCGCCTTCGAGCTGCTTGATGCCGAGGGAGATGCGCTCCTTCTCGACGTCGATGGACAGCACCACGGCTTCGATCTCGTCGCCCTTCTTGTAGTTCTGCTTGGCTTCCTCGCCGGCAGCGCTCCAGGACAGGTCGGACAGGTGCACCAGGCCGTCGATGCCGCCGGGCAGGCCGATGAAGATGCCGAAGTCGGTGATCGACTTGATGGCGCCACGGACCTTGTCGCCCTTCTTGTGGTTCATGGCGAAGTCGTCCCACGGGTTCGCCTGGCACTGCTTCATGCCGAGGGAGATGCGGCGACGCTCTTCGTCGATTTCGAGGATCATCACTTCGACTTCGTCGCCGAGCTGGACGACCTTGGTCGGGTGGATGTTCTTGTTGGTCCAGTCCATCTCGGAGACGTGCACCAGGCCTTCGATGCCCTGCTCGATCTCGACGAACGCGCCGTAGTCGGTCAGGTTGGTGACCTTGCCGAACAGGCGGGTGCCGGACGGGTAGCGGCGACCGATGCCCACCCACGGATCTTCGCCGAGCTGCTTCATGCCCAGGGAGACGCGGTTCTTCTCCTGGTCGAACTTGAGCACCTTGGCGGTGACTTCGTCGCCGACGTTGAGCACTTCGGACGGGTGACGCACGCGGCGCCAGGCCAGGTCGGTGATGTGCAGCAGGCCGTCGATGCCGCCGAGGTCCACGAACGCGCCGTAGTCGGTGATGTTCTTGACGATGCCCTTGACGATGGTGCCTTCCTGCAGGTTTTCCAGCAGCTTCTGGCGCTCTTCGCCCATGTTGGCTTCGAGCACGGCGCGGCGCGACAGCACGACGTTGTTGCGCTTGCGGTCGAGCTTGATGACCTTGAATTCGAATTCCTTGCCTTCGAAGGGCGTGGTGTCCTTGATCGGACGGGTATCCACCAGGGAGCCGGGCAGGAAGGCGCGGATGCCGTTGGCCATGACGGTGAGACCGCCCTTGACCTTGCCGGTGATCATGCCCTTGACGAGGATGCCGTCGGTGAGGGCCTTGTCGAGGTCGTTCCAGGCGGCGATGCGCTTGGCCTTGTCGCGCGACAGGCGGGTCTCGCCGTAGCCGTCTTCGAGCATCTCGATGGCGACCTGAACGAAATCGCCGGGGGCGACTTCGACTTCGCCGCGGTCGTTCTTGAACTCCTCGGCGGCGATGAAAGATTCGGATTTCAGGCCCGCATTGACGACCACGTAGTTCTGGTCGATGCGGACGACTTCAGCCGTGATGACCTCGCCGGCGCGCATTTCCTGGCGCGACAGGCTTTCCTCGAAGAGGGCGGCAAAGGACTCGGTGGGATTGACGGCTTGTGCGGTAGCAGACATAGATTTTTCCAATTAACCGCCGAAAAAAGGCGGGCTGGTTGAACATTGCCGACACAGCCGGGCGGCTGCGCCGACACCCAATGGCCCGAAGGCCCCTACTGCGGCAACTGCCGCCGGACGATTTCCATCACGGCGGCAACTGCCTCCTCGATGCCCATGGCCGTGGTGTCGACCCGTGCGGCATCTGCTTCCTGCCGGAGGGGTGCCACGCTCCTTGCGGCATCGCGCGCGTCCCGTTCCTGCAGGTCCTGCAAAAGGGTGGGCATGTTAGCAGGCATTCCCTTTTCCATCAACTGTTTATAACGCCGCTCGGCGCGCGCCTCCGCCGAGGCCGTCAGGAACACCTTGACGGGCGCTTCCGGGAAGACCACGGAGCCCATGTCGCGGCCGTCGGCCACGAGGCCCGGCAGGTGCCGATAGGCGCGCTGGCGGTCCAGCAGGGCCGCGCGCACGGCCGGCAGGGCCGCCACCTTCGATGCACCGACGCCCACCTCCTCGGCGCGGATCGCCTCGGTCACTTCGTCGCCGGCCAGCAGGATGCGGTCGCCGTCGAACTCGGCCGGCAGGGCCGCCGCGACGGCGGCCACGCCCGTTTCGTCGTCCAGGGCCACGCCGGCACGCAGGGCCGCCAGGGCCGTGAGCCGGTAGAGGGCGCCGCTGTCGAGGAAATGGAAACCCAGGGCCTTCGCCACACGCTGGGCCACCGTGCCCTTGCCGGACGCCGAGGGACCGTCGATGGCGATCACTGGCGCCGTCACCTGCTCGAATGCCATGAAATACTCCGGAAAAGTCTTGGCCACGCACTTCGGATCGTTGATGCGCACGGGCACCCCGCCGAGGCAGGCCAGGGAGAAGCACATGGCCATGCGATGGTCGTCGTAGGTGTCGATGGCGGCGCCGGGCTTCAGGGCGGCGGGCGGCGCCACGCGCAGGAAGTCGTTCCCCTCCTCCACCGTGGCGCCGAGCTTGCGCAGTTCCGTCGCCATCGCCGCGATGCGGTCCGTCTCCTTGACGCGCCAGGAGGCGATATTGCGCAGGGTGCAGGGACCGTCGGCGAACAGGGCCGCCGCCGCCAGGGTCATGGCCGCATCGGGGATATGGTTGAAATCCAGGTCGAAGGCCTTGAGCCGGCCGTCCGTCGGCGCCCCGGCGACGATGTGGTTGTCGCCCCACTCGATGCGGGCGCCGAGGGTTTCCAGCGCATCGGCGAAACGCACGTCTCCCTGGATGCTGTTCCGTCCCACGCCCTCGACCCGCACCGGGCCGCCGCCGATGGCGCCCGCGGCGAGGAAGTAGGAAGCGGCCGAGGCGTCGCCCTCCACATGGACGACGCCGGGACTGCGGTAGCGCTGGCCGGCGGGAACGACGAAACGCTGCCAGCCCTCGCGCTCGACGCGCACGCCGAAGCGGGCCATCAGATTGAGGGTGATCTCGATGTAGGGCTTGGAAATGAGTTCCGTGACGACTTCGATGGTCGCCTCCCGCCCCGTCAGGGGCAGGGCCATCAGCAGGGCCGTGAGGAACTGGGAGGAGACGTCGCCGCGCACGCGGATCGGCCCGTCGAGCCGCAGGTCGGCCGGCGCGATCTGCAGCGGCGGATAGCCCTCGTTGCCCAGGTAGCGCACGTCGGCGCCGATCTGGCGCAGGCCGTCCACCAGGTCGCCGATGGGACGCTCGTGCATGCGCGGCACGCCCGAGAGGCGGTAGCTGCCGCCAGAAAGCGCCAGCGCCGCCGTCAGGGGCCGGATCGCCGTGCCGGCGTTGCCCATGAAGAGATCGCCGTCCTTGACCGGGAACACGCCTCCTGCCCCGGCCACGCGCCAGGCATTGGCGCCGCAGGGCTCAAGGCCCACGCCGAGGGCCTTGAGGGCCGCCAGCATCACGCGGGTGTCGTCGGAATCGAGGAGATCGCGGATCTCCGTCGTGCCCTCCGCCAGGGCGGCCAACAGCAGCATGCGGTTGGAAATGCTTTTCGAGCCGGGCAGCCGCACGGTGCCGGCGGCGCGGCCCAGGGCCGGGAGATCGAGAAATTCCATCGGGTATCGTTCAGTTCTGGCTAATGGTCCGGCGCCGGCGAGAGAGCTTGCATCGGCGCCGCAGCCCTCTAGAATAGGGCACGCTCGCCTCGCAACGCGAGGCCGCGCACTCTAACATTTTGCGCCCGTCCGCGCTCAGCCCCTGCCGGACGCCGAACAGAGAAGAGGCACGAATGACCCTCTCCGCCATCATCGTCGACGATTCGGAAATCAATCTCACCCTGTTCAAGCATCTGGTGGGAAAGATCGCCGGCCTGGAACCTCATTGCTTCCAATCCTCGTCCGAGGGCCTCGCCTGGTGCGAGCGGCACGGCGCCGACATCGTCGTCGTCGACTACATGATGCCGGAACCGGACGGCATCGAATTCATCCGCCGCTTCCGCCGCTTTCCCGGCATGGCCGACGTGCCGGTGGTGATGGTCACCGCCAACGACCTCAAGGAGGTCCGCTACACGGCCCTGCAGGCCGGCGCCACGGATTTCCTCACCAAGCCGGTGGACAAGAACGAGTTCGTCGCCCGCATCGGCAACATGGCGACGCTGCGCCGCAGCCAGAAGCTGCTGGCGGACCGGGCCGCCCTGCTTGCCGCCGAAGTGACCGCCGCCACCGCCACCATCGTCGAACGGGAGCGGGAGACGATCTTCCGTCTGGCCAAGGCGGCCGAATACCGGGACCCGGAAACCGGCGCCCACATCATGCGCATGGCGGCCTACTCCCGCCTGATCGCCGCCGTGCTCGGCATCGGCGCGGAGGAACAGGCGCTGCTCTACGAAACCGCCCCCATGCACGACATCGGCAAGGTCGGCACGCCGGACTTCATCCTGCTCAAGCCCGGCCGCCTGACGCCGGACGAGTTCGAAGTCATGAAGCGCCACACCGTCATCGGCCATGAGATCCTCCAGGGCAGCAGTTCCCCCATCCTGCAGGCCGCCGCCCACATCGCCCTCGCCCACCACGAGAAATTCGACGGCAGCGGCTACCCCAGGGGCCTCGCCGGCGAAGCCATTCCGCTGCATGCCCGCATCGTCGCCGTCGCCGACGTCTTCGACGCCCTGACCTCGGAGCGCCCCTACAAGAAGGCCTGGACCCTGGACCAGGCCAAGGACTTCCTGCGCGACAACGCCGGCAGCCATTTCGATCCGGCCTGCGTCGACGCCCTCATCCTCGGATGGGACGTGGTACTCGACATCAAGTCCCGTTACCGCGAGGACGCCCACGGCGCCCCCTGATCGGGCGCCGCTACTCGAACATCCCCGGATGTCCCCATGCAAACCCGTCAAGCCATTCTCGCCAACACCACGGGCATCGAACCGGCCCTGGACGAACTGGCCGCGATCCAGCCCGGCCTGGTGCTGGTCTTCGGCGCCCCGCGCTTCTTCGAATGCGCCGACAACCTGATGTCCGCCCTGCGCAATGCCTTCCCGGACGCCCAGTTCATCGGCTGCTCCACGGCGGGCGAAATCTCCCCCCGCGGCACCCATGAGAACGCCTGCATCGTCACCGCCGTCCGCTTCGACCATGCCCAGGTCAGCTCCGCATCCACGTCCCTGGCGGACATGGGCGACTCGGCAGCGGCCGGCCGCCGGCTGGCGGAGAAACTCAAGAGCGATACCTTGCGGGCCGTGATGGTCTTCGGCCAGGGCGTCGGCATCAACGGCAGCGCCCTCATCGCAGGCATGACGGAAATTCTCGGCAACACCCTGCCGATCACCGGCGGTCTCGCCGGCGACAACGGCGCCTTCGCACGAACCTGGACCCTGGGGGCCGAAGGCATTTCCGACCGGGCCGTCGTCGCCGTCGGCCTGCACGGCGACCGCCTGGCATTCAGCCACGGCTCCTTCGGCGGCTGGGAGCCCTTCGGCCCGGCGCGCCGGGTGACGCGCTGCGAGGGCAACATCCTCCACGAACTGGACGGCGAGCCGGCCCTCACCATCTACAAGCGCTACCTCGGCGACTACGCCAAGGACCTGCCGGCCTCGGGCCTGCTGTTTCCCTTCGCCATGGTCGGCGAGGATCGCAACGCCGTCGGCCTGATCCGCACCATCCTCGGCGTGGACGAGGCGAACGGCAGCCTGATCCTGGCCGGCGACATCCGGCAGGACGGCTATCTCAAGCTGATGCATGCCTCGACGGATTCCCTCGTGGACGGCGCCGAGGCGGCAGCCGCCGCCGTCGTCGCCATGGGCGGCGTACCGGTCGGCAGCGGCCTGGCGATCCTCGTTTCCTGCGTCGGCCGCAAGCTCGTCATGGGCGACCGGGTGGACGACGAGGTGGATGCGGTGGCTGCAGCCCTCGGCCGCGACACCGTGCTGACGGGCTTCTATTCCTACGGCGAGATCAGCCCCTTCGGGCCCGAGGCCAGCTGCAGGCTGCACAACCAGACCATGACCATCACCTGTCTCGCGGAGCGCTGAGCCCCCATGCACAAGGCGCTTTCCCGGCAGCTGCGCCGCTGTTTCGGCATCGAGGACGAGGCCGGCCTCGCGGCGCTGCTCGCCGAAGTCGACCGCCAGGCCAAGGCAACCGCGGCATCTTCGCCGCCCCTCGCCCGCAGCCTGGCCGGCTTGGGCGAATTCCTGGAGCGGGTGGAGTCCACCTACCAGCAGTACGACCGGGACCTGAATCTGCGTACGCGCAGCCTGGAACTCAGTTCCGACGAACTGATCCAGGCGAACCAGCGCCTCAGCGCCGAACTGGCGAACCGCGAGCGGGCCATCCGCGCCCTGCAGGACACGGCCGTCGCCCTGCAGAAGGAACTGGGATGGACCGCCGCGCCGGTCAGCGACGACAATTTCGACAGCCTGAGCGAGATGATCGCCAGCATGGTCGCCTACCGGGCGGAAAGCCAGCGCGAGATCCGCACCACCCAGCGGGCCCTGGAAAACCAGAAATTCGCCCTCGACCAGCACGCCATCGTCAGCATCACCGACATCACCGGCACCATCATCTACGCCAACGACAAGTTCTGCGCCATCAGCGGCTACGCGCGCGAGGAACTGCTGGGGCGCAACCACCGCATCGTCAAGTCGGACCTGCATCCGCCGGCCTTCTTCGAGGAGCTGTGGGCGACCATCTCCTCTGGCCGCGTCTGGCAGGGCGAGATCCAGAACAAGGCCAAGAACGGCACCCTCTACTGGGTCGCCGCCACCATCGTGCCCTTCCTCGACGAGAGCGGCCGGCCCTATCAGTACGCCGGCATCCGTACCGACATCACCCAGCTCAAGCGCATCCGCGACGAACTGGAGGAGCAGCTGCATTTCGTCCGCGAGCTGATCGAAGCCATCCCCCTGCCCACCTACTTCAAGGGGGTGGATGGCCGCTACATCGGCATCAACCGGGCCTTCGAGGCCACCTTCGGCTGCGCCCGGGAGGACCTGATCGGCAAGACCATCTTCGACCTGCTGGAAAGCCGCGACGCCCTCTTCCACACGGCCCGGGATGCCGAGCTGTTCGCCAGCCCAGAGTCCCAGACCTACGAAATGGAGATGGGCGTCGGCGCCAGCGGCAGGCGCACCCTGCTCTACCAGAAGGCGCCCCTGACGCGGCAGGACGGCAGCCTGCGCGGCCTCATCGGCATCATCCTCGACATCACCGAGCGCCAGCGCTGGGCCCAGGAACTGCTGCGCGCCAAGGAGGCCGCCGAAGCCGCCAACCGCTCGAAGAGCGAATTCCTCGCCAATATGAGCCACGAAATCCGCACCCCCATGAACGGCATCATCGGCATGACCGAACTGGCGCTGGACACCGAACTCAGCGGGGAGCAGCGGGAATTCCTGCAAATCGTCAAATCCTCAGCCGAATCCCTGCTGACCATCATCAACGACATCCTCGACTTCTCCAAGATCGAGGCCGGCAAACTGGCCATGGAGGAAACCGCCTTCAGGCTGGCGGATCTGGTCGATGAAACCCGGAAAACCCTCGCCTTCAAGGCCGGAGAAAAGGGATTGGCGCTGACCTGCCGCGTGTCGCCGGCGCTGCCGGCCTGGGTCGTCGGCGATCCGGTGCGCCTGCGCCAGGTGCTACTGAACCTCCTCGGCAATGCCGTGAAATTCACCGAGCGGGGCGAAGTGGCGCTGGAAGCGGCGCCGGACGAGGACGCTGCCGGCCGCGTGCATTTCTGCGTCCGCGATACGGGCATCGGCATTCCGGAAAGCAAGCTGGACCGCATCTTCGAAGCCTTTGCCCAGGAGGACAGTTCGACGACACGGCGCTACGGCGGCACGGGGCTGGGCCTGACCATCTCGGCCCGCCTCGTGGACATGATGGGCGGGCGCCTGTGGGCGGAAAGCGAAGTCGGCCGCGGCAGCGCCTTCCACTTCACCGCCCGCCTGCCGGCCGGCATGGGACAGGCAGCGGCTGGGGGTCCGCTGTCGGCCGGGACCGATGACGACGGCGGCCACCGCTCTGCCACGCCGCCACCGGCGGCCGCCGTCTCCCCCCTGGAAGTGCTGCTCGTCGAGGACCATCCCTTCAATCAGAAGCTGGCCACCAGCCTGTTGTCCAAGTGGGGACACCGTGTCGCGGTGGCCGGCAACGGTGCGGAGGCCCTGGAGATTCTGGAACGGCGGAACTTCGATATCGTGCTGATGGACGTGCAGATGCCCGTGATGGACGGCCTGGAGACCACCCGCCGCCTGCGCGCCCGCGAGACGGACCGGCACACCACGGTGATCGCCATGACCGCCAACGCCATGGAAGGCGACCGGGACCGCTGCCTGGCGGCGGGCATGGACGACTACATCGCCAAGCCCATCAAGTCCGCCGAACTGCTGGAACTGCTCTGCCGCCACAGCCCCCTGCCGGCCGACCGGGGCTTCGACTACGGCCGGGCCCTGGCCGGCGTGGACCGGGAAATGGTGGAAGTGGTCGCCGCCACCTTCCTGGAGCATTTCCCCAAGGACCTGGAGACCATGCGCCTGGCCGTCGTCGAACAGGACTTCCCCGCCCTGCAGCGGGCTGCCCATGGTCTGAAGGGCAGCTGCGGCCTCTTCGGCGCCGAGCCCATGGTGGAACTGGCCCGCGGCATCGAGCACATGGCGCCGGAAGCCGCCTGGCGCGAAGCCCCCGCCATCCTGCTGCAGTTGGAAACCGAGTTCGCGCGCCTGGCGGCGAAACTCGGCGACGCGATCAGGCCGGCCTGAAGCCGTCGAGCCAGGCGTCGCGCCGCGCCCGCGCCGCGGCGAACATGGCCTCCAGGCCGGGGCCGTCGGCACTCGCCAGCAGCACGCGGGTGCGCAGCAGCTCGGCGATGTAGGCATCCAGCTCCTTCAGCAGGGCGTGGCGGTTGGCGAGACAGATGTCGCGCCACATCTCCGGATGGCTGCTGGCGATGCGCGTGAAATCCCGGAAACCGCCGGCGGCGAAACCGAAGAGCTGGTCGGCATTGTCGCGGGATGCCAAATCATGCACGAGGGCAAAGGCCAGCAGGTGGGGCAGATGGCTGACGGCGGCGAACACCGCGTCGTGTTCGGCGGGCGCCAACTCCGAGACCCTGGCGCCGCACAGTTCCCACACGGTGCGCACGGCGCCGACCGCCGCGGCGGTATTTTCCGCCAGCGGCGTGAGGACGACGCGCCGATCCCGGTAAAGGTCGGCCCTGGCCGCGGCGACGCCGCTCTTCTCGGCGCCGGCGATGGGGTGCCCCGGCACGAACTGGCCGATGCGGTCGCCGAAGGCAGCGCGTGCCGCCGCCACCACATCGGCCTTGGTGCTGCCGCCATCCGTGACGATGGTGCCAGACTCCAGGTGGGGCACCAGGGCCGCCATCACGGCCGGCATCTGGCCCACCGGCATGCCGAGCAGGACCAGATCGGCGCCGGCCAGGGCCGTCGCCCAGTCGGTGGCGATCTCGTCGATGACGCCTAGCGTCAGCGCCTGCTCAAGGGGCGCGCGGCTGCGGCCCATGCCAACGAAACGGACGTCGCTTCGCCGGCCCAGGGCCGCCTTGCAGGCCAGGGCGAAGGAGCCGCCGATCAGGCCGACGCCGGCGATGACGACCTTGCCGGTCATCGCAGGGCCTGCTCCAGGGCTTCGAGGAAGCGGGCGTTCTCCCGCTCCAGGCCGATGGTGACGCGCAGGTGGTTGGGCAGGCCGTAGCCGCCAATGGGACGCACGATGACGCCCTGCTGCAGCAGCTTGCGGTTGACCGCTGCGCCGTCGGCGACGGCGAAGGTGACGAAGTTGCCGTGGGACGGAATGTGTTCGAGGCCGAGACGCTTCAAGCCGGCGACGATCTGCGCCATGCCGTTGCGGTTCAACTCGTAGCTCTCGGCGATGAAGACGTGATCGTCGAGGGCGGCGATGGCCGCCGCCAGGGCCAGGTTGTTCACGTTGAAGGGCTGGCGCACCCGGTTCAGCAGGTCGGCCACCTCGGGCGCGGCGACGGCATAGCCGACGCGCAGGCCGGCGAGGCCGTAGATCTTGGAGAAGGTGCGCGTGACGATCAGGTTGGGGAATTCGCGTATCCAGGCCACCGTGTCGGCCCGGTCGGCCGGCGCCAGGTATTCGTTGTAGGCCTCGTCCAGGACCACCACCACATCCTTGGGTACGGCGGCCACGAAGGCCCTCACTTCCGCCTGGGGCAGGAAATTGCCCGTGGGATTGTTGGGATTGGCGATCCAGACGACGCGGGTGTCGGGGCGAATCGCCGCGCCCATGGCGGCCAGGTCGTGGCCGTAGTGCTTCGCCGGCACGGCGACGCATTCGGCGCCGGCGCTCATGGTCGCCAACGGATAGACGGCGAAGGCGTGTTGGGAAAACACGGCCGAACGACCCGGCGCCAGGAAGACGCGGGCCGCCAGATCGAGCACGTCGTTGGAACCGTTGCCGAGGACGATCTGTTCCATGGCGACGCCGAGGCGCTCGGCAATGGCGCGGGTCAGCTCGAAGTTGTCCGGGTAGCGCTCGATGCCGGCCACCGCGTTCTCCACCGCCACCTGCGCCTTGGGACTCATGCCCAGGGGGTTCTCGTTGGAGGCGAGCTTGACGATGCTCTCCACCGGCAGGTTCATTTCCCGGGCCAGCTCGGTGATCGGCTTGCCGGGCACGTAGGGGGAGATGGCGCGGATATAGGCCGGGGCCTGGTCAGCGATGCTCATGAAAACCTTTCAGATGGAAGCTCTGGGATAAGAGCCCAGTTCCTTGAGGAAGCCGACCCGGCTCCGCAGATCGTCGAGGGCCGCGGCGACGGTCGCCGTCTCCCGGTGGCCTTCCACGTCGATGAAGAACACGTATTCCCAGCGGCTGCCGCCGAAGCCGCGGGCCGGCCGCGACTCGAACTTGCTCATGGACACGCCGTGGTCCGCCAACGGCGTCAGCAGATCATGCACCGCGCCGGGCTTGTTCTGGGCCGAGCAGACGAAGGAGGTCTTGTCGATGCCCGAGGGGCCGGAATCGTGGGTGGCGAGCACGAGGAAGCGCGTCGTGTTGTCCGGGTTGTCCTCGATGCTGCCCGCCAGCACATTGAGCTCGTAGAGCCGCGCCGCCGCCTCGCCGGCGATGGCGCAGGCTTCCGGGTCCCCGGCCGCCAGGCGGGCCGCTTCGGCATTGCTGGCCACGGGCACGCGGGCGACGTTGGGCAGGTTGCGGTTCAGCCACTCGTGGCACTGGGCCAGGGACTGGGCGTGGGAATAGAGCTTCTTGAGGCCCGCCGTGGAATCGGCCTTGGACAGCAGGTTCTGGTGGATGCGCAGCATCACCTCGCCGCAGATCATCAGCGGCGAAGTCAGCAGCAGGTCCAGGGTGCGGCCGACGGCGCCCTCGGTGGAGTTCTCCACCGGCACCACGCCGTAGTCGGCGTTGCCGGACTCGACGGCGCGGAAAACGTCGTCGATGGTCAGGAAGGGTGTGAAGGCCGGCGCCGAACCGAAGTGCTTCTGGGCGGCGCTCTCGGTGAAGGTGCCGGCCGGGCCGAAATAGGCGATCTTCAGGGGCTGTTCGAGGGCCAGGCAGGCCGACATGATCTCGCGGAAGATGGTGCGCACGGCGCCCCCCGGCAGCGGCCCCGGATTGACTTCGGCGATGCGGCGCAGCACCTGGGCCTCCCGCTCGGGACGGTAGATGTTGCCGTGCTTGATCTCGCCGACGCGCTGGGCCAGCTTGGCGCGCTCGGAGAGCAGGCGCAGCACCTCGCTGTCGATGTGGTCGATGCCGGCGCGCAGCTGGCTGAGTTCCTGTTGCTCGTCTGCCATGGGACGTCCTGTGGTGCGGGGCTCAGCCGCGGGCTGCGGCGAATTCCTTCATGTAGTCGACCAGGGCCTGCACGCCGGCCAGGGGCATGGCGTTGTAGATCGAGGCGCGCATGCCGCCGGAAATGCGGTGGCCCTTGAGCTGGACCATGCCGCGCTCCTCGGCGCCCTTGAGGAAGTCCGCGTCGAGGGCCGGGTCCTTGAGGGTGAAGGGCACGTTCATGCGCGAGCGGTCGGCCGGGGCCACCGGGTTGCGGTAGAAATCCGTGCTGTCGAGGTAGTCGTAGAGGACGCGCGCCTTCTCGATGTTCTTCTGCTCGACGGCGGCGACGCCGCCCTGGCGCTTGAGCCATTGGAACACCAGGCCGGCGATGTAGATGCCGTAGGTGGGCGGCGTGTTGTACATGGACTCGGCGTCCACATGGGTCTTGTAGTCCAGCATGGCCGGCGGCTTCGGCTGGGCCTGGCCCACCAGGTCCTCGCGCACGATGACGATGGTGAGGCCCGCCGGGCCGATGTTCTTCTGGGCGCCGGCGTAGATCAGGCCGAAACGGCCGACATCCACGGGCCGGGAAAGGATGTTGGAGGACATGTCGCAGACCAGCGGCACGTCGCCCGTCTCCGGCACCCAGTTGAATTCCACGCCGCCGATGGTCTCGTTGGCCGTGTAGTGGACGTAGGCAGCATCCCTGGAAAGCCTCCAGTCGGCCTGGGCCGGCGCATAGGTGTAGCCCTTGTCGCCGGCATCCGCCGCCACATTCACGTGGCAGAAGGTCTTCGCCGCCTTGATGGCCTTGTCGCCCCAGACGCCGGTATTCACGTAGTCGGCCCGCGGCTTGCCGCGCAGCAGGTTGATGGGCACCATCTCGAACTGGAAGGAAGCGCCGCCCTGGAGGAACAGCACCTTGTAGTCGGCGGGGATGCCCATCAGTTCGCGCAGGTCGGCCTCGGCTTGCGCGGCGATGCCCATGAAGTCCTTGCCGCGGTGGCTCATCTCCATGACCGACTGGCCGGAACCGCGCCAGTCGAGCATTTCCTCGGCGGCCTGCCGCAGCACTTCCTCGGGCAGCACCGCGGGACCGGCGCTGAAGTTGATGACGCGTGCCATGTCCTTACTCCTGTTCCTGTCCCGGTTCCGACTCTTCTTCCTCGGTCTCGATGACCTTCTCGATGCCGGCCAGCTTGGTGCCGTCGTCGAGGGAGATCAGCATCACGCCCTGGGCCGAACGGCCGGTCTCGCGCACCTGCTGGACCTTGGTGCGGATCAGCACGCCGCCGGTGGAGATCAGCATCACCTCGTCGGTCGGCTCCACCAGCACGGCGCCGACCACGCGGCCGTTGCGCTCGGAAGTCTGGATGGCGATCATGCCCTTGGTGCCGCGGCCGTGCTTGGTGTATTCGGCAATCGGCGTGCGCTTGCCGTAACCGTTTTCGGTGGCCGTCAGCACGTTGAGTTCTTCGTTCTGCGCCACCAGCATGCAGATCACGGTCTGACCGTCCTCCAGCATCATGCCGCGCACGCCGCGGGCGGCGCGGCCCATGCCGCGCACGTCGTCCTCGGCGAAGCGCACGGCCTTGCCGGCGTCGGAGAAGAGCATGACGTCGCAGGAACCGTCGGTGATGGCGACGCCGATCAGGTAGTCGCCCTCGTCGAGGGCCACGGCGATGATGCCGGCCTTGCGCGGGTTGGAGAAGTCGGACAGCGGCGTCTTCTTGACCGTGCCCATGGAGGTGGCCATGAAGACGTAGTGGGCCTCGTCGAACTCCTTGACCGGCAGCACGGCGGTAATCTTCTCGCCCTGCTCCAGGGGGAACAGGTTGACGATGGGCTTGCCGCGGGAGGTGCGCGTACCTTCCGGCACCTCATAGACCTTGAGCCAGTAGACGCGGCCCCGGTTCGAGAAGCACAGGATGTAGTCGTGGGTGTTGGCGATGAACAGGCGGTCGACGAAATCGTCTTCCTTGATGTCCGCCGCCTTCTTGCCGCGACCGCCGCGCCGCTGGGTGCGGTAGTCGTCGAGGCGCTGGCGCTTGAAGTAGCCGGTATGGGACAGGGTCACCACCATGTCCTCGCGGGCGATCAGGTCTTCCAGGTTGATGTCGGCCGTCTGCAGCACGATCTCGGAGCGGCGCTTGTCGCCGAACTGGGTCCTGACGGCCGTCAGCTCGTTGCCGATGATCTCGGTGATGCGGTCCGGGCGGGCCAGGATGTCGAGCAGGTCGGCGATCTGCTCCATGACCTCCTTGTACTCGGCGACGATCTTGTCCTGCTCCAGGCCGGTGAGGCGCTGCAGGCGCAGTTCCAGGATGGCCTGGGCCTGGACATCGGAGAGGAAGTAGCCGCGGCTCGACAGGCCGAACTCGGGGGCCAGCCCCTCGGGGCGCGACGCCTCGGCGGCGGCGCGCACCAGCATTTCCTGCACCAGCGGCGACTTCCAGGCGCGCGCCATCAGCTCGCGCTTGGCGTCCGCCGGCGTCGGCGCCGCCTTGATGAGGGCGATGACCTCGTCCACGTTGGAGAGGGCGACGGCCAGGCCTTCGAGGATGTGGCCGCGCTCGCGAGCCTTGCGCAGTTCGAACACGGTGCGCCGCGTCACCACCTCGCGGCGGTGGGACAGGAAGCACTCCAGCATCTGCTTGAGGTTCAGCAGCTGCGGGCGACCGTCCACCAGGGCCACCATGTTCATGCCGAAGGTGTCCTGCAACTGGGTCTGCTTGAACAGGTTGTTGAGCACCACCTCGGGCACTTCGCCGCGCTTGAGCTCGATGACCACGCGCATGCCGGACTTGTCGGACTCGTCCTGCAGGTGGGCGATGCCCTCGATCTTCTTGTCGTTCACCAGCTCGGCGATCTTTTCGAGCAGGGTCTTCTTGTTCACCTGGTAGGGCAGCTCGTCGACGATGATCGCCTGCTTGCCGCCCTTCTCCAGGTCCTCGATATGGGTGCGCGCGCGCATGACGACGCGACCGCGGCCCGTCAGGTAGCCGTCGCGCACGCCGGAGACGCCGTAGATCAGGCCGGCGGTGGGGAAATCCGGCGCCGGCACGATCTTGATGAGGTCCTCGATGTCGATGGCCGGGTTGTCCAGCACGGCGATGCAGGCGTCGACGACCTCGTTGAGGTTGTGGGGCGGGATGTTGGTCGCCATGCCGACGGCGATGCCCGAGGAGCCGTTGATCAGCAGATTGGGAATCTTCGCCGGCAGGATCAGGGGTTCCTGCTCCGAGCCGTCGTAGTTGGGCCCGAAATCGACGGTTTCCTTCTCGATGTCGGCCAGCATCTCGTGGCCGATGCGCGCCATGCGCACTTCCGTGTAACGCATGGCCGCCGCGCTGTCGCCATCCACCGAGCCGAAGTTGCCCTGGCCGTCCACCAGCATGTAGCGCAGGCTGAAGTCCTGGGCCATGCGGACGATGGTGTCATACACCGCCGTATCGCCGTGGGGGTGGTATTTACCGATGACGTCGCCGACGATACGCGCCGACTTCTTGTAGGCCTTGTTCCAGTCGTTGCCCAGTTCGTGCATGGCGAACAGCACGCGGCGATGGACGGGCTTGAGGCCGTCCCGCGCGTCCGGCAGGGCGCGTCCCACGATCACGCTCATGGCGTAATCGAGGTAGGAATGGCGCATTTCCTCTTCGAGGCTGATCGGCAGGGTTTCTTTGGCGAAAGACGTCGTCATGTCGGATTGGCCGGTCCCGGTGGGGAATGCAAAAAAGAGCGCAATTCTAGCATGCCGGGTAAGTCCGACCCACCGGCCGCCACACCCTGCCAATACCGGCTAACATGCTGTTTCCATTCATCGATTTCAACCACCCCCGCCATGACCGAAACCGCCGCCGCCGGCTCGCCGCAAGCCATAGACCTTCTCATCGAGCCGCGCTGGATCATTCCCGTGGAACCGGCGGATACGGTGCTGGAAGACCACGCCCTGGCGGTGGATGGCGACCGCATCGTCGACCTGCTGCCGGTGTCCGAAGCCCGCGCCCGCTACGCCCCGCGCCAACTCAGGAGCCTGCCCGAGCATGTGCTGTTGCCGGGCCTGGTGAACCTCCATACCCACGCCGCCATGACCCTGATGCGCGGCTACGCCGACGACATGCCTCTGATGCGCTGGCTCCAGGAGAAGATCTGGCCCGCAGAAGGCCGCTTCGTCTCGCCGGACTTCGTGCGCGACGGCTCCCTGCTGGCCTGTGCCGAAATGCTGCGGGGCGGCATCACCTGTTTCAACGACATGTATTTCTATCCGGAGGCCATCGCCGAAGCCGCCCTCAGTCTGGGCATGCGGGCGGCCCTGGGGATCACGGTCATCGAGTTCCCGACGGGCTTCGCGGCGAATGCCGAGGATTACCTGAACAAGGGCCTGGCAGCCCGGGACAAGCTGCTGGACGAACCCCTGATCAGCTTCTGTTTGGCCCCCCATGCCCCCTATACGGTCGCCGACAAGACCTTCGAGCGCGTCGCCACCCTGGCGGCCCAGCTGGACCTGCCGATCCACATCCATCTCCACGAAACCCTCCACGAGGTCGAGGAGAGCGTCAAACTCCACGGCGTGCGCCCCGTCGAGCGCCTGCACCGCCTGGGCCTGCTGGACCCGCGCCTGATCGCCGTCCACAGCGTGCACCTGGAGGCCGACGAAATCCGTCTGCTGGCCCGCAGCGGCTGCAGCATCGCCCACTGCCCCACCTCGAACATGAAGCTGGCCAGCGGCATCCCGCCGGTCGCCGCCATGCTGGCCGCCGGCCTGCGCATCGGCCTCGGCACCGACGGCGCCGCCAGCAACAACCGCCTCGACATCCTGCGGGAAATGCGCCATGCCGCCCTCCTGGCCAAGGCTGCCAGCGGCGACGCCACGGTGGCCGGCGCCCATCAGGTCCTGCGCATGGCCACCCTGAACGGCGCCGAAGCCCTGGGCCTGGACGCCCGCATCGGCTCCCTGCGGCCGGGGAAACAGGCCGACCTCTGCGCCGTCCGACTCGACGACTGGGCCATTCAGCCCTGCTTCGACCCGGCCTCCCACCTCGTCTATACGGCCGGCCGGGAACACGTCAGCCATGTCTGGACGGAGGGCAAGTTGCGGATTTGCGACGGAAACCTCCTCCAAATTCAACATTCTGCTTTGTCAGATATCGCCCGGTTATGGCATAATCGCCTCCGTTCGTAAGGCTGGGCGCGCCTCGAAATCAAGCCAGTCGTCGACAACACCTTTTCCAACGAGGGAGCATATGACCAAGTTCGCTTCGCAAAAATCCCTGCTGGTTGCCCTTCTGCTGGGCATCAGCGCTTCCGCCATGGCCCAGACCCCTGGCATCGACCGCAGCAAGGACGTCGGTTATGTGATCGACTCCCGCGACAACGTCGCCAAGAGCGGCTTCGGCCTCTGCTGGCGCACCGGCTACTGGACGCCGGCCATGGCCATCGCCGAATGCGATCCGGAGCTCGCCCCCAAGGCCGAGCCGAAGACCCGCGCCGTCGAAGCCAAGCCCGTCGCCACGCCGAAGCCCGCCGCCGAGAAGATCACGCTGGCCGCCGACGCCCTGTTCGACTTCGACAAGGCCGTTCTGCGCCCCGAAGGCAAGCAGAAGCTCGACGAGCTGATCGCCAAGGTCAAGAGCATCAAGCTCGAAGTCATCATCGCCGTCGGCCACGCCGACCGCTTCGGTTCCGACAAGTACAACCAGAAGCTGTCCGAGAAGCGCGCCGAAGCCGTCAAGGCCTATCTGGTGAGCAAGGGCATGGAGCCGAACCGTGTTTACACGGAAGGCAAGGGCAAGAAGCAGCCCATCACCAAGCCGGGCGATTGCAAGGGCGCGAAGAGCAAGAAGGTCATCGCCTGCCTGCAGCCTGACCGTCGCGTCGAAATCGAAGTCATCGGCACCAAGTAATCCGCTGCCGCAGCTTCCCGAAAAAGCCCGCTTCGGCGGGCTTTTTCTTTGTCTGAGCGCCGGCCGCAGCGCCCCGTTTGTAGCCTAAAATCCCGGCCATGAACACGAACGCCAATCCTCAGGAACTCGCCAAGTTCGGCGACCTCGCCCACCGCTGGTGGGACCCGAACTCGGAATTCAAGCCCCTCCACGATATCAATCCCCTGCGTCTCGGCTGGATCGACCGCTGCGTCGGCCTCAAGGGCAAGCGCGTCCTCGACGTGGGCTGCGGCGGCGGCCTGCTGACCGAAGGCATGGCCGCCCTCGGCGCCCAGGTCACCGGCATCGACCTCTCGGAAAAGCCCCTCGGCGTCGCCCGCCTGCATCTCTTCGAGAGCGGCCTCCAGGTGGACTACCGGCAGGTGTCGGCGGAAGCCCTCGCCGCCGAGGCCCCCGCCAGCTTCGATGTCGTCACCTGCCTGGAAATGCTGGAGCACGTGCCCGACCCGGCGAGCACCGTGCGCGCCTGCGGCGCCCTGGTCAAACCCGGCGGCCAGGTGTTCTTCTCCACCATCAACCGCAACCCCAAGGCCTACCTGTTCGCGGTGATCGGCGCCGAATACATCCTGAATCTGCTGCCCAAGGGCATGCACGACTACGAGAAGTTCCTGCGGCCGGCGGAACTCTCCCGCTTCAGCCGCGAGGCCGGCCTCGGCGTGGACGAGATCGTCGGCATGAGCTACAACCCGCTGACCCGTACCTACTCCCTCGGCCGCGACACCAGCGTCAACTACCTGATGCGGACCACCCGCGCCGCCTGACGGCATGACGGCCGCCGTCCTCTTCGACCTCGACGGCACCCTGGCGGACACGGCGCGGGACCTGGGCGGCGCCCTCAACCGCCTGCTGGCGGAGGAAGCCCAGCCTCCCCTGGCCTACGCCGACCTGCGCCCCCACGTCTCGGGCGGCGCCCGCGCCCTGCTACGCAAGGGCTTCGACCTGACGCCCGAGCATCCCCACTACCCCCGTTACCAGCAGCGCTTCCTCGCCCACTACGAAGCAGCCATCTGCGCCGAGACCGTGCTGTTCGACGGCATCGCCGAACTGCTCGCCGTCCTCGACGGGCGAGGCATCCCCTGGGGTATCGTCACCAACAAGTCCCAGCGCTTCACCCTGGCGCTGACCGACGCCCTCGGCCTGCGGCACCGGGCCGCCTGCATCGTCAGCGGCGACAGCTGTCCGCGCGCCAAACCCGATCCGGCGCCCCTGCTGCTGGCCTGCCGCCTTGCCGGCGCGACGCCGGAAGCCAGCCTCTACATCGGCGACGACCTGCGGGACATCCACGCCGGCCGTGCCGCCGGCATGACCACCGTGGCCGTCGCCTACGGCTACCTGGGGGACGGACTGCCGATCAATGAATGGGGCGCCGACCGCATCGTCGCGACGCCGGAAGAAATACTCGAACTGCTTTAGCGCCTCAGGGCAGCGGACGCTGGGGTGGAAGATCCCGCGGATAAAGGGCCCGCCCCGCATCGTGGATGTCGCGCCGCAACTGCCGGCGCTCCTCGGGACTCATGCGGGCACCGTGGGAATGCTCGGGACGCAAGGCATCCCGCTGGGCGATATCGGAACGGATCTGGTGATGCATCGGGCGCTCGCCGTCCCCGTGGGGCCGCGGCGGCATGGGACGTCCCGACTGGGCCTGGGCGGACAAGACCGCCATCAGCGCCAGGCTCGCAGCGAGCCGTTTCCACCCCATCGGTTTCATCGCATATCCAGGATCAGGACTTCATGCCGGTCAGTATCTGCGCCGCCAGGGCGCGGACGCCATTGTAGTCGAGGGCCACCGTCCCATGAAGGTCGGCGCCAAGGACGAGGGCGACGCCGGCAAGCAATGCGGCAAGGAAAAATAGTTTCATGGCGAGGCTCCTCGGCAATCAGCCTTTGCGGCTTGCTAGCGACTCTAGGCGCCCCTTGTAAGCCGTTTGTGAGCGGACCCGCCGCCTTTGTAATCCTTTGTAATGGGTGCGCCCAAACGGCGCCGATCCCGGCTAGGATTCGCCCCATGACCGAAGGCAGACACAAGATCCTCATCGTCGACGACGACCTGCGCCTGCGCCAGCTGCTGGAGCGCTATCTGGCCGACCAGGGCTTCGCCGCCCGTGCCGTGGATGGCGCCGAGGCCATGGACCGGGCCCTGGCGCGGGAACTCTACGACCTCATCGTCCTCGACCTCATGCTGCCCGGCGAGGACGGCCTCTCCATCTGCCGCCGCCTGCGCGGCGCCGGCAACGACGTGGCCGTCGTCATGCTCACGGCCAAGGGCGACGAGATCGACCGCATCGTCGGCCTAGAACTCGGCGCCGACGACTACCTGCCCAAGCCCTTCAACCCGCGCGAACTGGTGGCGCGCATCAACGCCGTGCTGCGCCGCCGTGCCGCCCCGCCGCCCCCCGGCGCGCCGGCCGCCGTCGAGGAGACCGTCGCCTTCGGCAACGTCGCCATCAACCTGGCCACCCGCGAGCTCACCCGCGGCGACGAGGTGACCGCCCTCACCACGGGCGAATTCGCCCTGCTCAAAGTGCTGGTCGAGCACCCGCGCCAGCCCATGAGCCGCGACAAGCTCATGGAACTGGCCCGCGGACGCGAATACGACGTCTACGACCGCTCCATCGACGTGCAGATCTCCCGCCTGCGCAAGCTCGTCGAGGAAGACGCCGCCAAGCCGCGCCACATCCAGACCGTCTGGGGCTTCGGCTATGTGTTTGTTCCCGACGGGAGCAAGCACGGCAAATAGCCGCCGGCCATCGCCATGAAGCTCGTCCCCCGCACCCTGCTGCTGCGCACCTTCCTGCTGGTCGCCATTCTCATGCTCCTGTCGGTGCTGGCCTGGTTCGCCATCTTCCGCAGCTACGAGCGGGAACCGCGGGCGCGCCAGCTCTCCCAGATGATCGTCAGCGTCGCCAACCTGACTCGGGCCGCCCTCGTCTCGGCCCATCCCGACTCGCGCATCCAGCTGCTGCGGGAACTCTCCACCAAGGAAGGCCTCCTCATCTATCTCGCCGAAGCCGACGACCGCGTCGCCCCCCTGCCGGAGCGGGAATTCCTCCAGCGCGTGCGCAGCCTGGTGCGCGAGAAGCTCGGGCCCAAGACCCGCGTCACCCTGGAACTCAACGGCAAGCGCGCCCTCTTCGTCAGCTTCCGCATCGACGACAGCGACGAAGGCGACTACTGGCTCGCCCTGCCGCGGGAACGCATCGACCGCATCCTGCCGCTGGAATGGATAGGCTGGGCCGTCGCCGCCCTGCTGCTCTCCCTCGTCGGCGCCTGGCTCATCGTCGCCCGCGTCGCCCGCCCCCTCAAGCAGCTCGCCCGCGCCGCCGCCGACATCGGCCGCGGCCGGCGCCCGCCGCCCCTGGCCGTGCGCGGCCCCGAGGAGATCGAAACCCTCGCCCACGCCTTCAACCAGATGAACGCCGATCTGGCGCGCCTCGACGAGGACCGGGCCCTCATCCTCGCCGGCATCTCCCACGACCTGCGCACCCCCCTCACGCGCCTGCGCATGGGCATCGAGATGAGCGGCCTCGACGACGCCGCCCGCGACGGCATGGTCGGCGACGTGGAGGAAATGGACCAGACCATCGGCCAGTTCCTCGACTTCGCCCGCGCCGGCGACGGCGAGGCCCGCCAGGCCACCGATCTGCCCGCCCTGCTCGCCGACCTGGCCGAGAAGTACCGCCGCCGCGGCCACCCGGTGAACCTGGACGCCCCTCCCCAGCCGCCCGCGGACGTGCGGCCCCAGGCCCTGCGCCGCGCCGTCGCCAACCTGATCGAGAACGCCCTGCGCCACGCCGGCCCCGGCCAACCCATCGACATCGCCCTCCACACCGAGGACGGCGAAATCCGCATCGACGTCGCCGACCGGGGCCCCGGCATCCCGCCCGAAGAAGCCGACCGCCTCAAGCTCCCCTTCACCCGCCTGGAAGCCGCCCGCACCGGCGCCGTCGGCGCCGGCCTCGGCCTCGCCATCGTGGACCGCATCGCCCGCGCCCACCACGGCCGCCTCGACCTGCTGCCCCGGGACGGCGGCGGCCTCCTCGCCCGCATCGCCATCAAGCCCGCCAAACCATGACCACGCCCTACGAACTCATCGGCGGCGAACCCGCCGTGCGCGCCCTCGTCAAGCGCTTCTACGAACTCATGGACACCCTGCCGGAGGCCTACGGCATCCGCAAGCTCCATCCCGCCGACCTGGCCGGCTCGGAAGACAAGCTCTACCTGTACCTGACGGGCTGGCTCGGCGGCCCCCAGCTCTACGTCGAGAAATTCGGCCACCCGCGCCTGCGGGGCCGCCACATGCCCTTCCCCATCGGCGACACCGAGCGGGACCAGTGGATGCTGTGCATGCGCGAAGCCATGCAGGAAGTCGTCGCCGACGAGGGGCTTCGCGCCAAGCTCGACAAGGCCCTCACCGACCTGGCCGACTTCATGCGCAACAAGGCCGGCTGACGCCGCCGGGCGGGCGGCTGGGTTAAACTCCGCCGTCATGTCCGCCGCCGCCGAACCCACGCCCGCCGTCCTTGCCGCCTTTATCGAGCGCTGGCGCGCCGCCTCCGGGTCCGAGCGGGCCAACTACCAGCTCTTCATCGGCGAACTCTGCGCCCTGCTGGACGTCGAGCCGCCCCAGCCCGCCAAGGGCGACCAGGGCGAGAACGCCTACTGCTTCGAGCGCCGCATCAGCTTCGCCCACGGCGACGGCAGCGCCTCCGCCGGCTTCATCGACTGCTACCGGCGCGGCGCCTTCGTGCTGGAGGCCAAGAAGCTCAAGGCCGGCGGCGCCCGCAGTTTCGACGACGCCCTGCTACGCGCCCGCTCCCAGGCCGAAGGCTACGCCCGCGCCCTGCCGGCCGACGAGGGCCGGCCGCCCTTCCTCGTCGTCGTGGACGTGGGCAACGTCATCGAGCTGTATTCCGAGTTCTCCCGCAGCGGCGCCACCTACACGCCCTATCCGGACCCCCGCAGCCACCGCATCGCCCTGGCCGACCTCGAAAAGCCGGAAATCCGCCAGCGCCTGCGCACCCTCTGGCTCGACCCGCAGGCCCTGGACCCGGCCAAGCAGTCCGCCCGCGTCACGCGCCAGATCGCCGAACGCCTCGCCATCCTCGCCAAGTCGCTGGAAGCCGCCGGCCACGGCGCCGAAGCCGTCGCCGGCTTCCTCACCCGCTGCCTGTTCTGCCTTTTCGCCGAGGACGTGGGCCTGCTGCCCAAGCACGCCTTCACCGGCCTGTTGGAAACCCTGCGGGATTCCCCCGAGCAGTTCCCGCCCCTGGTGGGCGAGTTGTGGAAGGCCATGGACGAGGGCACTTTCTCCGTCGCCCTGCGCGCCAACCTGCCCCGCTTCAACGGCAAGCTCTTCAAGTCGCCCCAGGTGCTGCCCCTCAAGCGCGACCAGATCGACCTGCTCATCGAGGCCGGCCGCGCCGACTGGACCCAGGTGGAACCCGCCATCTTCGGCACCCTGCTGGAGCGCGCCCTCGATCCCGCCGAGCGTCACGCGCTGGGCGCCCACTACACGCCCCGCGCCTACGTCGAGCGGCTGGTACTGCCCACGGTCATCGAGCCCCTGCGCCAGAGCTGGAGCTACGTCCAGGCCGTGGCCCTGGTGCTGGCCAACGAGGGCAAGGAGAAGGAGGCCGTCGCCGAAATCCGCGCCTTCCACAAGAAGCTCTGCGAGTTGCGCGTGCTGGACCCGGCCTGCGGTTCGGGCAACTTCCTCTACGTCGCCCTGGAGCACCTGAAACGCCTGGAGGGCGAGGTGTTGAACCAGCTCCACGAATTCGGCCACGGCCAGGCCCAGTTGGAGACCGAGGGCTTCGCCGTGGACCCCCACCAGTTCCTCGGCCTGGAGATCAACCCGCGCGCCGCCGCCATCGCCGAGCTGGTGTTGTGGATCGGCTACCTGCAATGGCACTTCCGCACCCGCGGCGCCGGCTTGCCGCCGACGCCCATCCTGCGGGACTTCCGCAACATCGAATGCCGCGATGCCGTGCTGGCCTACGACCGCATGGAATACGCCGTCGACGCGCGCGGTGTGCCCGTCACGCGCTGGGACGGCAAGACCACAAAGAAGCACCCCGTCACCGGCGAGGACGTGCCCGACGAAACCGCCCGCGTGGCGACGGAGCGCTACCTGAATCCCCGCCCCGCCGAATGGCCCGAAGCGGACGTGGTGGTGGGGAATCCGCCGTTCATCGGCAAGGGCAGCAGCATCCGGCAAGCCTTGGGCGACGGCTACGTGGATGCCCTGCACGCCGCGTGGCCCGAGGTGCCCGAATCGGCCGACTTCGTCATGTACTGGTGGCACCTCGCCGGTCAGTTGGTGCGAACGGGCAGGCTCTCCCGCTTCGGCTTCATCACGACGAACTCCCTCAAGCAAACCTTCAACCGGCGCGTGCTGGAACGCCATCTGCGGGAGGGAGGCGGGGATGTCCCGCCCTCGTTAGCGGCAGACAGCGCCGAATGCCTCGGTCGGGACATCCCCGCCCCCCTCCACCTGGCTTTCGCGGTGCCCGACCATCCCTGGGTGGACAGCGCGGACGGCGCGGCCGTGCGGATTGCCATGACCGTCGGCGCACCGGGGAACGGCGACGGCCGGCTGCTGACCATCAGCAACGAAGGCGCCCCCGAAGGCGATGCCGTTCATGTGGATTTCATCGAGCGCGCCGGCCCCATCCACGCCGACCTGACCATTGGTGCCGATGTGGTCGGCACTGGCCCGTTGCAATCGAACGCCGGCATTACCTCCAACGGCTTCATGCTTGCCGGCGCCGGTTTCATCGTCACGCCCGAAGAGGCTGCGGCACTCGGCAATCCGTCCATCATCCGCGACTACCGCAACGGCCGCGACCTGACCGACCGGCCGCGTGGCGTCAAAGTCATCGATGCCTCCGCCCTTTCCGTCGAAGAACTGCGCACCCAATTCCCGTCCGTATTCCAGCATCTTGTGGAACGGGTAAAGCCTGAGCGCGACGCCAACCGAGATGCTGGCTTCCGCGAGAACTGGTGGCGCTTCGGCCGCCCGCGCCCAAACCTGCGCAATGCTCTCCCCGGCCTCTCTTGCTACATCGCCACTGGCGAAACTGCGAAGCACCGCGTCTTCCAGTTCCTCGACGCCTCCGTCGCGCCGGACCACATGCTCGTCGCTATCGCCCTCGACGACGGTTACTCCCTTGGCGTTCTTTCCAGCCGCGCCCATGTTGTCTGGGCCTTAGCGACCGGCGGCACCCTCGAAGACCGTCCCCGTTACAACAAGACCCGCTGCTTCGAGACCTTTCCCTTCCCCGCCGCCACCGAGGCCCAGCGGGCGCGCATCGGCGAACTGGCGGAGGCCATCGACGCCCATCGCAAGAAGGTGCTGGCGGAGCATGCGGAGCTGACCCTCACGGGTCTCTACAACGCCCTGGAGAAGCTGCGCGCCGGCCAGCCGCTGACGGCAAAGGAGAAGATTGCCCACGACAAGGGCCTCGTCGCCGTGTTGAAGAGCCTTCACGACGACCTGGACCGGGCCGTGCTCGACGCCTACGGCTGGCACGACAATCCGGACGCGGCGGCCATCCTCGAACGCCTCGTCGCCCTCAACGCCGAGCGCGCGCGGGAAGAGGCCGCCGGCACGATCCGCTGGCTGCGCCCCGATTTTCAGGCGCCCCACGCACCCAAGGCCCAGGACGAGGGGGCGGGGTCGTCCCGACCGAGGCATTCGGCGCTGTCTGCCGCTAACGAGGGCGGGACGACCCCGCCCCCGAGCGCGCCGCCGCCGCAGACCGACACGGAAGACAAAGCCCCCGCCGCCAGGACAAAGCAAGCAACCACCCGCGAACCCTGGCCCGCCGCCCTGCCCGAACAGATCGCCGCCGTGGCCCGTGCCCTGGCCGAAAATCAGGCACCCCAATCCCTCGACGACCTCGCCGCCCGCTTCACCGGCAAAGGCCCGTGGAAGAAGCGCCTGCCCCAGCTTCTCGACACCCTCGCCGCCCTCGGCAAGGCCCGCGAAGTGGAAGACGGCCGCTGGATGGGGTGATGCAAAGGCCGCCCGCCGCTGTTAGACTCGAAACATGAAATTCACCCAATACTTCCTGACGACGCGGCAGCGCCCCGACCGTTTAGGAATCTCGTTGGAGTGGATAGAAAGCGTTGTCGCCGGCCCCGAGCACGAAACGCTTCAGGCGGATGGAAGAATTCGGCGCTGGCGCCGCATCGAAGCAGCGGAAGGACGATGGCTGCGGGTTGTCCTGCTGGAAGATGGCGAGACTGTGCACAATGCGTTTTTCGACCGAGGTGGTCCGATATGAACATCAAGTATTTCCAGGATACCGACACCCTGTACATCGAGTTTCGCAAGGGCGAGATTTGGGAGACGCGCGATCTCGATGAGAACACCCTGCTAGACGTGGATTCCACCGGCAACATCGTTGCCATGACCATCGAGCATGCCCGCGAGCGGGCCGATATTCCCAGCTTTTCCTTCGAGCAGGTCGCCGCATAAGGCCGGGAACTCGGCCACTGGATAGCTTTACGCTTGCAATGACGGAACTCGAACATGGCGACTTCTTCATCGGTCGTGAGTTCTGGACCGAAGTCGGTCGCTGGCGCTGCACGGACGTGGGCACCCGTACCATCTGCGCCATCCGCATCGACAACCAGCCGGCGGACTGGCTGAATGGTCCACCTTACGCGGTAGCGGAAGTTGTGTTCGACGAGAACGATTTCGGCGCCTTGTACGACACGAAGGAAGATGTACCGGCATAGGGTGCGACTGCAAGCTCACCCCCAGGGCCATTAGCCTCACCCGACCCACCCTATGCGAATCATCCCTTCGATACGGGTATCCACATGAAGACGACCATCGAGATTTCCGATCTCCTGCTGGCCAAGGTGCGCAAGTTGGCTGAACGAGACAAAACCACCCTGCGCGCCCTGGTGGAAAGCGGCTTGCTTAAGGTGATCGCGGAAAGGCGTCAGGCGACCGGGCAATTCCGGCTGCGGCGCGCCAGCTTCAAGGGCCAGGGGCTCCAGTCCGAGCTGGCCGGCGCCGACTTCAGAACGCCTGGTCCCAACGCATCGACAGGCGGATCGCCGAGTTGATGAGGCCCACCATGCTGTAGGTCTGGACGAAGTTGCCCCATAGCTCCCCGCTGCGGGGATCGATGTGCTCGGCCAGCAGGCCGTGGCGGTTGCGGCAGGCGAGCAGCTTTTCGAACAGGGCATGGGCTTCGTCGCGGCGACCGAGGGCGGCCAGGGCGTTCACATACCAGAAGGTGCAGATGATGAAGGCGTTCTCCGGCTCGCCGAAGTCGTCCTTCTCCACGTAGCGGAAGACGAAGTCGCCGCGCCGCAGGTCCTGCTCCACGGCGGCGACGACGGCGGCGAAGCGCGGATCGGCGGCGTCGAGGAAGCCCACCTCGGCCAGCAGCAGCAGGCTGGCGTCCATGCCCTCGCCTTCGAAGGTGGAGGCGAAGCAGCCGCGCTTGGGATTCCAGGCGCGCCGGCAGATGGTGGCGTGGATGCGGTCGGCGTGGTCGCGCCAGTAGCCGGCGCGGCCGGAGAGACCCAAATGGGCGGCGATGCGCGCCAGGCGGTCGCAGGCGGCCCAGCACATGACGGAGGAGAAGGTGTGCACGCGGGTGCTGCCGCGCAGTTCCCAGAGGCCGGCGTCGGGCTGGTCGTGCATGGCGACGGCGCGCTCGCCGAGGGGTTCGATGCGGTGGAACAGGGCGGCGTCGCCGCGCCGCGCCAGGCGGCGGTCGAAGAAGACGTGGGTGGCGGCGAGGATGGCCGAGCCATAGACGTCGTGCTGGATCTGCTGGTAGGCCTGGTTGCCGACCCGCACCGGGCCGTTGCCGCGGTAGCCGGGCAAGGTGGCGACTTCGCGCTCCTCCAGGGTGGCGCGGCCGTCGATGCCGTACACCGGCTGCAGGGCGGCGTCCGCCGCGCTGGCCGCCACGTTGAGGATGTAGCTCAGGTAGCGCTCCATGGTGCGGGTGGCACCGAGGCGGTTGAGGGCGTTGACGACGAAATAGCCGTCGCGCAGCCAGCAGTAGCGGTAGTCCCAGTTGCGCGGGCTGCCGGCCGCCTCGGGGATCGAGGTGGTCATGGCGGCGATGATGGCCCCGCTGTCGTCGTAGGCGTTGAGCTTGAGGGTGATGGCGGCGCGGATCACGGCGTCCTGCCACTCGAAGGGGATCGCCAGCGAGCGCACCCACTCGCGCCAGTACTGCACCGTCTCTTCGAGGAAGCGGCTGCCGACCTCGCCGACCGCCTCGTGGAGCGATTCGTCGGGACCGAGGATCAGGGTGACCGTGTCTTCGAGGAAGAACGGCGTTTCCTGCAGCACGGCGGTGATGGAGGCGTCCGTGGTCAGGCGCAGCACGAGGCCGGAACCCATCAGGTAGCGCACATGGTGGCTGCCCCAGGTGGTGCCGGGCCGCTGGGCGCCGTAGTCGCTGGCCGGGCGCAGGCGCACGGCGATGCGCGGCGAACCCGCCAGCCGCCGCACGATGCGCACCAGGGTCATGGGCCGGAACAGGCGGCCGTAGTGGCGGAAGCGCGGCGCGAAGTCGGTGACTTCGACGGCGCCGCCGTGGCGGTCGTAAAGCCGCGTGACGAGGACGGCGGTGTTGTCGAGGTATTCCTGCTCGGCGCGCTCGAAGTCGGCCAGGTCGATGGCGAAATAGCCGAAGTCGTCGGCCTCGCCGTGGGCGCCGCGTTCCCGCAGCAGGGAGCAGAAGGCGGCGTCGCCGTCGAAGCGCGGCAGGCAGGCCCAGTTCATTTCGGCGCGGCCGTCGATGAGGGCGCCGACGGTGCAGTTGCCGATGAGCCCGAGGTCGAGGGTGTTCATGGGTTTTCTCCTTGCGGGGCGATGGCGCCGGCGAGCCAGGCCCGCGCGGCGGAAACGTCGGCCAGGCGGTGGCGGGCGGCGGTGCGGCCGGGACCGACCTTGATGGTGACGCCGCCGAGGCCGTTGACGCGCTCGAAGCCGTGCTCGTCGGTGACGTCGTCGCCGATGAAGACGGGGCGGCGTCCGCAGAAGGGCGGCTCGGCCATGAATTCGGCGATGGCGCTGCCCTTGTCGAAACCGGCCGGCTTGATCTCCAGGACGCGCTTGCCCTTCTGCAGATGCAGGCCCTCGGCGGCGGCCACCCAGCCGGCCAAAAGCCGGTGCAGCCAGGCAGCCAGCTGGGGCGCCTGGCGGTAGTGGAGGGCCAGGGTCAGGCCCTTGTCCTCCAGCAGCAGACCGGGATGGCGGGCGACCAGGGCGTCCAGGCGGCGGCGCAGTTCGCGCTTGGCGGCGCCCGGCGTGGCGTGGATGTGGCGGCGCCCGCCGGCATCGCGGCGCTCCAGGCCGTGCTGGCCGGCCATGGGGATGCGCACGCTACCCAGGCGCTGTTCCAGGTCGGCCAGGCAACGGCCGCTGACGAGGGCGAGGGCGCCGCCGCAGGCGCGGTGCAGGCGGGCGACGAGGCCGAGCAGGGCGTCGTCCACCAGGACGGCGGCGGGACTGGCCGCGAACTCGATGAGGGTGCCATCCACGTCGAGGAAATAGGCCCATTCGGCGTGGGCCGGCGGCGGCCGGCGGGAGGCGGCGGTGACGCTCACGGCCTCACCCGTTGCCGGCGGTTGCCGCACCGTCCGCCAGGCGGCCGCGGCGCCGCATGATGGCGGCATCGAGCAGCATGCGCCCGGCCCAGCGATAGACGTTGAACTCGGCCACCAGGTTGCGCATCAGGCGCATGCGGTCGCGCTGTTCCGCCTCCGGCATGGTCAGCGCCAGATGCAGGGCGGCGGCGCACTGGTCGGCGTCGTAGGGATTGACGATCAGCGCCTCGGGCAGTTCGCGGGCGGCGCCGGTGAATTGGGAAAGGATCAGCACGCCGCGGCCGTCGTCGCGGGAGGCGACGAACTCCTTGGCGACCAGGTTCATGCCGTCGTGCAGGCTGCTGACGAAGCACAGTTCGGCGGCCCGGTAGTGCTCGTAGATCTGCCGCGGCTCGTGGTGCTCGACCTTGAGCAGGATGGGCGGCGGGCCGGCGCGGCCGGCACGGCTGAAGCGGTCGTTGATGCGCGTCGCCAGCGCCCGCACCTGGGCCTCGTGGGACTGGTATTCCTCGATGCTGGAGCGGGTCGGCGCGGCGATCTGGATGAAGCTGAAGCGGCCGATCCATTCCGGCCTGAGTTCCAGCAGGCGCTCGATGGCGCGGAAGCGCTCGACGATGCCCTTGGTGTAGTCGAGGCGGTCCACGCCGATGCCGACCGCGTGGTCGGCGGGCAGGTCGTGGGCGCGGCGGATCTCGGCGCGGCATTCGTCTACCGGCTTGCCGACCATCTCCTCCGCCGGCGGCCAGTCGATGGAGATCGGGTAGCGCCGCACGGCCGTGGCATGGCCGCCGAGGGTGACGCGGAAGGACTCCCGGTCCACGTTGGCCTCCAGCAGCCGGTCCACGGTATCCACGAAGTTGTTGCAGTGGGACTGGGTGTGGAAGCCGAGGATGCTGCTGCCGAGCATGCCGGCGACGATCTGCTCGCGCCAGGGACAGATCGAGAAGGACTCGGGATTGGGCCAGGGGATGTGCCAAAAGGTGATCACCGTGGCGTTGGGCAGCAGTTCGCGGATCATGCGCGGCAGCAGGGCGAAATGGTAGTCCTGGACGAGGACGATGGGCGCGTCGGTCTTGGCCTCCTCGGCCACTGCGCGGGCGAACTTGCGGTTCACCGCCTCGTAGTGGGCCCAGTCGCCGGAGCGGAAGGTGGGCCGTACGTGGGCGATATGGCACAGGGGCCAGAGTCCCTCGTTGGCGAAGCCGAAGTAGTAGCCGGCCTCCTCGGCGGCCGTCAGCCAGAGGCGGCGGATCTGGTAGGCCGGCTTGTCCGGCGGCACCTGGACGTGGTCGCGCGCATCCACCACCGCCCGGTCGGCCGAGCCGCTGCCGTGGGCGATCCAGGTGCCCGAGCAGGCGCGCATGATGGGCTCCAGGGCGGTCACCAGCCCGCTGGCGGGCCGCTGCACCTCGATGTGGTCGCCGCGCTGCTGGTGGATGTAGGGCTCCCGGTTGGAGACGACGATGACGTCCTCGCCGCGCAGCTCCCCCTGCAGGATGGCGCGCAGGGACTCGGCCGTCCAGGTCGTCTGCCCCTCGTCGCGGGAGCGCGCCTCGTTCTCCAGGTCGCGGATCAGGCGCTGCAGGTCGCGGGCAATGGGTTGGAACTCCGGCTGGGCGGCGCCGACCGGCGGCTGCCGCAGCAGGCCCTCGCCGCGTAGCAGCGCGCGCATGCCCTGCACCCAGCCGCGCCAGGACAACTGGGCCACGATCACGGTGATGAGGGAGACCACGATTGCCAGGCCGGCGAAGAAGAAGAAGACGTAGCGCCGCGTCTCCTCGCTGCGGCGCTCGACGAAGCTCATGTCGTGGATCAGCACCAGCTTGCCGGCCGCCGTCCCGCCGCTCTCCAGGGGCTTTACCGCCACATGCAGGGGCCCGCTGGCGCTGGTCAGGAGGTTCTTGTCCGCGCCCTCGAAGCGGGTCAGGTTGTCGCAGCGGATGTCGCCGGGGAACAGCTTGGAGGCCAGCGGCGCGCTCTGGGGCGCGGCGCAGTAGCCGATGGCGTAGAGCCGCTCGTCCTGGGTGATGCGGACGAAGAAGGCCGCGGTCTTGGCCTTCGATCCGGCCGCCACCTGCTCCAGCAGGGACTCGCCGATGGTGTTGGCGATGAGGCTGGAGCGGATGTCCATGTCGCGCACGAACCAGCGCTGGGTGAACTGATCGACGAGCGGCACGATGGCGTAGGCGAAGCCGGCCAGCACGATGAGGAGGGGTAGGACGAACCGCAGGGACAATCTCATGACGTTGCTGCTCCGCAAGGACGTTGAAAGGGGAAGCATGGCTTCCGGCGAGGAGGCGCGGCGGAGGCCGGCCGTTGCGGGATATCGAGGCCGCAGTTTACCCTGCCTGGGCCGGCGGAGCGCCGACGCGGCCCGCCCTCTGCGGCAAACCCCTCAGACCACCAGGTCGGCGCTCGCCTGCCGCCGCCGCAGGGCGCGGGCGTGGCGGTGGCGGGCCATGAGGCGGGCGTCGGTGACGACGCGGCCGATGGTGTCGCCGCTGACCATCACCACCCCCAGCACCGGCAGCACCAGCATGAGGCCGGAGATGCCGGCGACGGCGCCGCCGGCAAAGATCATCAGCACGGTCACCAGCGGGTGCATGTGCAGGCTCTTGCCGACGGTGAGGGGCATGTAGACGAAGTCGTCGAGCAGGCGCGCGAAGGTGAACAGGGCGATGGCCCAGTAGGCCATGCGCGGCGCGTCGGGAAAGTCGGTGGCGGCCACCAGCACCACCAGCAGGCCGCCGAGGATGGAGCCGACATAGGGTATCCAGGCCAGCACGGCGCAGATGAAGCCCAGGGCCAGGGCGCCGGGGAAGCCCAGCAGCCAGAGGCCGGCGGCCAGGGTGGCGGTGTCCAGCAGCGTGAGCTTCATGAGGCCGATGAAGTAGGCGCGCAGGGTGTGGTCCACTTCGTGCAGCAGGTAGAGAGTCTTCTCGAAGAAGGCGTTGGGCACGGCCTTGGCGAGGAAGCGCTTGAAGCGGCGGCCGTCCTTGAGGAAGAAGAAGGCGAGGAAGGGTGCCAGCAGCAGCGAGGGTGTCCAGGCGGCGATGCCCATGGCGATGGGCTCCATGTGCTCGGCCACGTTGCCGGAGGAGCTCTGCAGCTTGGCCATGGCCGTGGCGGCGAAGCGGGCGTCGGCGAGCATGCCGACGCGGGCCTCCAGGGCGCGCAGGGAGCGTTCCAGCAGATTGAGGCCGCCGTCCAGATAGGCGACGACCGAAGCCTGCCAGTCCACCGCGTGGAGCATCACCCAGGGCACCGCCAGGAATCCGCCGGCCACCAGGAGGGCGAGGAAGGCGGCGATGGTGGCGGCGGCGGCGCCGTCCCGCGTCATGCCGCGATAGACGAAGGCCTGGGTGACCGGATAGAGGATGTAGTAGAGGATCAGGGCCAGCAGGAAGGGCACCACCAGGAACAGCAGCTTCTGGAACACCAGCAGCAGCAGGCAGGTGACGGCGATGATCGCCGCCCAGACGACCGGGCCGGAGGAATGGCGGTGGTGGATCACAGATGCTGGAAGGCGTCGGCCGCCCGCGCCATGTCGCGCATGCGCGCGCCGATGTGGCGGGCGAGCTGGCGCGCGATCTTCGAGGCGATGCGGGCGTGGGTCTCGAGGAGGTTGGAGAACTCGTCGCGGAAGAAGACGACCAGCTTGCTCGGTTTGGCGGCCACGGCCTGGGCGGAGCGGGGGCCGTCGTCGAGCAGCGCCAGTTCGCCGAAGAAGGTGCCCGGGCCAAGGGCGGCGATGCAGGCACCCTCGGAATCGCCTTGGCGCCGGATCAGCACTTCGCCGTCGAGGACGATGTAGATGGCGTGGCCCTCCTCGCCTTCGTCGAAGACGATCTCGCCGGCCAGGTATTCCCGTTCGTGGACCAGGCCGTCGACGATTTCCAGTTCGGCGGGCGTCAGGTCCACGAGCAGGGACAGGGCGCGCAATTGTTCGAGGCGCGGCGTGGTCTTGCGGGGCCGGAACAGGCTCAATCCCATTTGAATCTCCCTAGGAGCGGGCGATTCTAGCCGATGGCCGGCGCCAGCGGCCAGCGGCCGATGACCGTGTAGCGCCCCCCGGCGGGCGTCGGCCGGGATTCGGCGAGGACGAATTCCGTCGCCGCCCACGGCACCGGCGCGGCGAGCGGCACCGCACGGTGGCAGTCGGCTTGTCTCAGCAGGGTGACATGGGGCGCGTAGGGCCGTGCATCGAGGACGAAGCCCGCCGTCCGCAGGCGTTCCGCCAGGTCCCGGGCCAGGGCCGCCAGGGGCAGCGGCGTCTCCGTGCAGCCGGCCCAGAGGATGCGGTTGTGCTGCCAGCAGCCGAGGCGGTTGATGGCGAAATCGAAGGGGGCGGCGACCACGCCGGCGGCAGCTTCTTCGGCAGCGGCCAGCCGTTCCGCGGTCGCGTCGCCGAGGAAGGCCAGGGTCAGGTGCAGGTCGTCGCGTCCCGTGGGTCGGCCGCCGCAGGCTTTGTGGACGACACGGGCAGCGGCGGCGAGGGCGTCCGCCCCGGCCCCGTCGGGCCACAGGGCGAAGAACAGGCGGCGGGCCTCAGGCCCGCTCACGGAACAGCAGGGCCACCGCCTCGGCGGCGATGCCTTCGCCGCGGCCTTCGAAGCCGAGGCGTTCGGTGGTCTTGCCCTTGATGTTCACCGCCTCCGGTTCGATGCCCAGGTCGGCGGCGATGTTGGCGCACATGGCGGCCACATGGGGCGAAATCTTCGGCGCCTGGGCGATGATCGTCGCGTCCACATTGCCCACGGCCCAGCCGGCAGCCTTCACCGCCGCCAGGGCGCCCCGCAGCAGCACGCGGCTGTCGGCGCCGCGCCATTGGGCGTCGCTATCGGGAAACATGCGGCCGATGTCGCCGAGGCCGGCGGCGCCGAGGATGGCATCCGTGACGGCGTGCAGCAGCGCGTCGGCATCCGAATGGCCGAGCAGGCCCCGGTCGTGGGGAATCTCGACACCGCCGAGAATCAGTTTGCGGCCGGGGACGAGGCCGTGGACGTCGTAGCCCTGGCCGATGCGGAAGGGTTGGTTCATGGGTGCTCTCTGTCGCGCAGGATGATTTCCGCCAGGTGCAGGTCCAGCGGAAAGGTGACTTTCAGGTTGGTGACGTCGGCCGCCACGAGGCGCGGCTGCAGGCCCAGGGCCTCGATGGCGCTGGCCTCGTCGGTGACGGCCGGGGCGGATTCGAGGGCGTCGAGCAGCATGGCGTGACGGAACATCTGGGGTGTCTGGGCCTGCCAGAGCTGTTCCCGCGGCACGGTGGCGGCGATGCGCGCGCCGTCGCCCGCCGCCGCCCGCTTGAGGGTGTCGGCCACCGGCACGGCGAGGATGCCGCCGACGCCGTCGGCGCCCGCCTCGGCGATGAGCTTCTCCACCTGGGCGACGGCAAGGCAGGCGCGGGCGGCGTCATGGACGAGAATCCAGTCCGCGGCATCCACGCGGCCCCGCAACTGGCGCAGGCCGTTGGTGACGCTGGCGGCCCGCGTCGGGCCGCCGCAACGCAGCACTTCGATGCGGCCGGCGATGGCGGACCAGTCGTAGGTGTCCCAGTGCTCGTCCTCGGCGGCGATGACCACCACCACCCGTTCGATGGCAGCGACGGCGCAGAGGGTGTTCAGGGTATGCCAGATGAGGGGGCGTTCCAGCAGCGGCAGATACTGCTTGGGCCGGTCGGCCCCCATGCGGGAACCGCCGCCGCCGGCGGGAACGAGTGCGTAGTAGCTCATGGGCGGATTCTATCCGGCCTGGGTCTGCCCCTGCCGGCGCCTACTCCTCGAAGTTTGTCAGCACGGCAAGCAACGCGGCCAGGGTCGCGGCACCGGCTACCCCAATCGGTATCCAGAACCGGCACCAAGCGGGTAGCGACATGTCGGCGTCCCGGAATTGCCGCCTTCAGGCGGGCCGCACCGGATGCGCACCGGGAAGCTTGCCCAGCTTGCGATCAAAGGTAGCGAGTTCGCAGCCGGCTTGCGTGCTTTCGGCAAGGATGACCAGGTCGGCAAAATCGGCGCTGCCGGACCGGTAGCCGGCCAGCGCAGCGGCGAAAATTTCGGGCTCTTGCAGGCGGAAGGCCGGATGGGCGGCGATAGCGCTCAACGCCGCGACAATGCCGGCCTTGTCCAGCCCGTAGGCGCCGGCAAGCACCCAAATGGTCTCGATCTGCACGACTTGCGGCACATAGACCGCACCGGCCTCGGCGACCGCCTTGCGGGCCGCGCGGCACTGTTCGGGGGCGTCCGGGTCGTCGACCAGCACGCGCACCAGCACATTGGTGTCAACGGCGAGCATGGCGGCCACGGCCGGCTGCGATGGCGGCGTCCATCTGCGCCAGGGTCGCCCCCTTTTTCGCTTTGACGAGGCCGAAGACGGCTTCCAAGGCGGTCTCCTGCCGCAGCAGCAGGACGCGCTCCCCCTCGGCGACAAAGCCGACGCGGTCGCCGGGCTTGATGCCGAGCTTCTCGCGCAGTTCGATCGGGATCGTGACCTGCCCCTTGGTGGTGACGGACGAAGTTAACATGACGCCTCCGGGTATTACCGTTATTTGCGGTAATACTATAGCCCCCAGGTATGCCTATCGTCCAGTGATCGTTCCGCCCCGCCTATCGTTCACGTCGCCGATACCGGAAAACCCTTCGCCGCGACGAGTCGATTCGCTACATCCGCGCGCCGCCGACATACAATCGGCGCCATGAACATCTTCGCCCCCACCGCCGTGGAACACGTACAGGCCTTCGCCGTCAGCCTCGCCATCGGCCTGCTGATCGGCCTGGAACGGGAGCGTCGCACCGAGCCGAAGGCCGGCCTGCGCACCTTCGCCCTCGTCGGCCTGCTCGGCTGCCTGTCGGCCCTCATCGCCCAGCAGACGAACAGCGGCTGGATACTCGCCGTCGGCATGCTCGCCACCGGTGCCATGATGATCGTCTCCCATGCCGTCGATCCCCAGGACGACGGCGATCCCGGCACCACCTCGGTGGTCGCCCTCATGCTCTGCTACGGCCTCGGCGCCGCCGTCTGGTTCGGCTACGCGCCCCTGGCGATCATGGCGGCCATCGCCACCACGGTGCTGCTCTACTTCAAGGCCCAGCTCCACGCCGTCACCACGCGCCTGACCCACAAGGACCTGATCTCGGTGCTGCAGTTCGCCGTGCTGTCCTTCATCGTCCTGCCCATCCTGCCCGATCAGGATTACGGTCCCTACGACGCCTTCAATCCCCACCAGATCTGGTGGCTGGTGGTGCTGATCTCGGGGCTTTCCCTGGCCGGCTACGCGGCCCTGCGGCTCATCGGCACCGAGCGCGGCGCGGCGGTGCTGGGCGTCTTCGGCGGCCTCGCCTCCTCGACGGCCACCACCATGGTCTTCGCCCGCCACGCCCGCAGCCATGCGGACCTGGCGCGCACGGCGACCCTCGTCATCCTGCTGGCCAATCTGGCCGTAACCGTGCGCATGGGCGTCGTCTCGGCCGTGGTGGCGCCCGCCCTCATCGGGCCCCTGGCGGCCGTGCTGGGCAGCGGCCTCATCCTCGGCCTCGGCGTCACCCTGTGGGGCTGGCGCCGGCTCCACGAACAGGGCGAACTGCCCATGCCCGAGGTGACCAACCCGACGGAAATCCGCACCGCCGTGACCTTCGGCCTCATCTACGGCGCCGTGCTGCTGGTGTCCGCCTGGCTCCAGGACCTGGCCGGCAGCAAGGGCCTCTTCCTCGTCGCCCTGGTCTCCGGCTTCACCGACGTGGATGCCGCCGCCCTGTCGGCCCTGCGCCTTTACAACCTGGACAAGATCACCCAGCTCCAGGCCGTGGTCGCCATCGTCCTGGCGCTCCTTTCGAACCTGGCCTTCAAGATCGGCCTCGTCGTCGCCATCGGCGGCGCCGCCCTGACGCGCCAGGCCCTGCCGGGCCTGCTGGCCATCGGGCTCGGCCTGGGTGCGGGCATCGCCATGCTCGCTTGAAATGGGGGCCCCGCGGCCCTATGGTGAAGGAGGGAGGTAAGCCTCATGGAAGCTGCCAACATCCGTCCGCCGGCCGTGGCCGGCATGTTCTATCCCGGCGATGCCAGTGAACTGGCCCTGGAAGTGGCCGGCATGATGGGCGAGGCCACCCGTGGCGGGCAGCGGCCGAAGGCCTTGATCGTCCCCCATGCGGGCTACATCTACTCCGGGCCGGTAGCGGCCAGCGCCTATGCCCTGCTGGAGCCCCTGCGCCGGGAAGTGAAGCGGGTCGTGATGTTCGGCCCCACCCACCGGGTGGCCGTGCGGGGCCTTGCCGTGCCGACGGCCACGGGTTTCGCCACCCCCCTGGGCACCGTGCCCATCGACCGGGGAGCTCTCTCCCGTGCCGCCGCCCTGCCCCAGGTGCAGGCCAGCGACGAGGCCCATGCCCTGGAGCATTCCCTGGAGGTGCAACTGCCCTTCCTGCAGACGGTGCTGGACGACTTCAGCCTGGCGCCCTTCGCCGTGGGCTACGCCTCGGCCCACGAGGTGGCGGAAGTGATGGAACTCCTCTGGGACGGGCCGGAAACCCTGATCGTCGTCAGCTCCGACTTGTCCCACTACCATCCCTACGGTGCGGCCCAGCGCCTCGACCGGCATACCGCCGACGCCATCCTCGGGCTCCAGTCCCTGGCCGACCACGAGCAGGCCTGCGGCGCCACGCCCATCAACGGCCTCATCGAGGCAGCGCGCCGGCGCGGCCTGCAGCCGACGCTGCTGGACCTGCGCAATTCGGGCGACACGGCCGGCGACCGCAGCCGCGTCGTCGGCTATGCCGCCTTCGCCTTCACGGAGTAAGCCCATGGACGATCTCGGCCAGGCCCTGCTGATCCGGGCCCGCAATGCCATCGCCGCCGAACTCGGCGCACCGCCCCGGCCGGAACCGCCCCATGCGGCCCTGGCCGAGCCGGGCGCCACCTTCGTCACCCTGACCCAGGACGGCCAGTTGCGCGGCTGCATCGGTTCCCTGGAAGCCTGGCGGCCCCTGGACGAGGATGTGCGCGCCAACGCCCGCGCCGCCGCCTTCCGGGACCCGCGCTTCCCGCCCCTGGGGCGGCACGAGCTGGCCGCCACGCGGGTGGAGGTGTCCCTGCTGACGCCGGCCGTGCCCCTGGAATTCGCCGACGAGGCGGATGTCCTGCGCCGGCTGCGGCCGAACATCGACGGCGTGATCCTCGAATACGCCGGCCGCCGCGGCACCTTCCTGCCCCAGGTGTGGGAAAGCCTGCCGCAGCCCCGGGACTTCCTCGCCCACCTGAAGCAGAAGGCCGGTTTCCCGGCGGACTTCTGGTCGCCCGACGTCAAGCTCTACCGTTACGAGGTGCAGAAATGGAAAGAAGCGACGACGACCTGAGCGGCAGTCCCGCCCGCTGGTGGCACGACCTCGGCGACGGCCGCATCCAGTGCGACCTTTGCCCACGCGACTGCAAGCTCCACGAGGGCCAGCGCGCCGCCTGCTTCGTGCGCGCCAACAAGGGCGGGCGGATGGTGCTGACCACCTACGGCCGCAGTTCCGGCTTCTGCATCGACCCGGTGGAGAAGAAACCCCTCAACCACTTCTATCCGGGCTCGTCGATCCTTTCCTTCGGCACCGCCGGCTGCAACCTGGCCTGCAAGTTCTGCCAGAACTGGGACATCTCCAAGTCCAGGGAAATGGACCGCCTGCAGGACGAAGCCACGCCGGCGGCCATCGCGGCGGCGGCGAAGCGCTACGGCGCCCGCAGCGTCGCCTTCACCTACAACGATCCGGTGATCTTCGCCGAATACGCCATGGACACCGCCGACGCCTGCCATGACCTCGGGATCAAGACTGTGGCCGTGACGGCCGGCTACATGCACCCGGCGCCGGCGCGGGAGTTCTACGCCAAGATGGACGCCGCCAACATCGACCTCAAGGCCTTCACCGACGAGTTCTACTTCAAGCTCTGCGTCGGCCACCTGAAGCCGGTACTGGACCTGATCGCCCTGGTGCACCACGAGACGGACTGCCTGGTGGAACTCACCACCCTCCTCATCCCCGGCCACAACGACAGCGACAAGGAGCTCGGCGAACTGGCGAAATGGGTCGCCACGGAACTGGGCCCCGACGTGCCCCTGCACTTCTCGGCCTTCCACCCGGACTGGAAACTCCTCGATGCGCCGGCAACGCCGGGCGACACCCTGCGCCGCGCCCGCCGCATCGCCCTGGACGCGGGCCTCCATTACGTCTACACGGGCAATGTCCACGACCAGGAAGGCGACACCACCTTCTGCCCCGGCTGCCACCGGCCGGTGATCGTGCGCGACTGGTACGAAATCCTCGCCTACGAACTGGACGACACGGGCCACTGCCGCGACTGCCGGACGGCCATCGCCGGCCGCTTCGGCAAGTTCGGCACCCCCTTCGGCGCCCGCCGCATCCCCGTGCGGCTCGCCGCCTGATGCGGCGGAAACTGGCGATCTTTTGTCGAAGATCAACATTCCCGTAACGGGGGGCGGGAGAGAATCGTCCCGTTTTCCCGCCGCGTGTCCGGACCTGTCCCGCCCACGCGCCACAACAAGCACAGGAGCCCCCGACCGATGGCCTTTCGTCCGCGCCGCCAAGGCATTTTGCTTGCCTCCTTCCTGACCATCGGCCTGATTTTCCAGTCTCCCGCCTGGGCCGCCCAACCGGCAGTGACCGGCCTCGCGCCCCAGCAACGGCCGGCAGGCGCTCCCGTCCTGACCCGGCCGCCCGCCGATACCGCCAAAGGCCTCCACGGCATCGCCACCCCCCTGCCGCCGGGCCTGGACTTCATGGCCAGCCAGGGCGCCTGGTATACGCCCTTCACCCGGCCCGGCATGCCGGCGCCCTACGACCTCCGGGGCTGGCACACCGAAGCCGCCAAGCGCTGACCCGTACAAGAGACCGATATGTCGAAACAGGAATGGATCATCGCCGGCGTGCTCTGCCTGATGGTCGCCGCCACGGCCTGGATCGTCCGGGCCGCCCCCGGCGACGACTGGCAGCGGGACCCGATCCGCATGGCCTACAGTCCCCTCCACTTCAAGCCCGCCATTCTCCAGGCCACCGACGCCGAGTGCCTGGCCTGCCACCGGGAAGTGCTCGAAGACAAGCCCCGTGCCGCCTCCCCCGCCGGCCTCCAGGCCGCCGAGGCCCGCGCCTGGTATCAGCAGGCCTCCACCTACAGCGGCGAGCAGGAAAGCTTCCACCGCCGCCATCTGGTCACGCCCTATGCGCAGCAGGTGATGAACCTGAAGTGCAACACCTGCCACGAGGGCCACGATCCACGGGACGAGGCCCAGGGCACGTCGGCCACCGGGCCGGGCCAGGACGACCGGGGCTTCGTCCTGCGCAAGCAGGTCAACCCCGAGACCAGCTGCCTCAAGTGCCATGGCCAGATGCCCTGGAAGAACATGGCCCTGCCGGGACCATGGACGGACTTCGCCCAGGACTTCGGCAACAGCTGCCTGGACAATTGCCACGAGAAAATCCGCACCACCCGCCATCAGGTGAGCTACCTGAAGGCCGAAGCCATCGAGGCCGCCGGCCGCCGGGACAGCGAGGTCTGTTACGGCTGCCACGGCGGCCGGCCCTGGTACCGCACGTCCTATCCCTACCCGCGCCATGCCTGGCCCGACATGCCCCGGAAGACGCCCGACTGGGCCGCCGGCCGGCCCACCGAATCCGAAGAGCGCTTCCGCACCACGCCCGCGGCGAGGACCTTCAAGCCATGAAAAAAGAACAGCTCGCCGCCCTGCTCAACCCCAAGCGCCGCAGCTTCCTCCAGACGGTCGCCGCCGGCGCCGCCGCGGCCTCTACCGGCGGCCTGGTGGAACTGGCCGCCGGCGAGCAGGAGGCCGCCGCCCATGCCTACGAGCCCTATCCCACCGACGACCAGCTCGCGACCGTCGTCACCAGCTGCGACCACAACTGCGGCTCCCGCCACATGCTGGTGGCCCACAAGAAGGGCGACGTCATCGTGCGACTGTCCACCGACGACGGCCGCTACCAGGAAGGCGGCGCCTTCGGCTTCGAGACCGAGCAGGTGCCCCAGCTGCGCGCCTGCCTGCGGGGCCGCTCCTACCGGGCGCGCATCTATTCCCAGGAGCGCCTGCTCTACCCGATGATGCGGGTCGGCGAGCGCGGCGAGGGGAAGTTCAAGCGCGTTTCCTGGGACGAGGCCCTCGACCACATCGCCAGGAAGATGGTGGAGCTCAAGCAGAAGTACGGTCCCACGGCCATGCTCGACCAGGCCTACGCCGGCACCAGCTACGGCGTGCTCCACAAGTCGGACCAGATCGAGGGCCTGCTGGCCCGCTTCCTCGGCATGTTCGGCTGCCGCACCAATTCCTGGTCGGTGCCCAGCTACCAGGGCACCACCTTCTCGTCCCGCACCACCTTCGGCACCATCGAGGACGGCAACGAGGACGACGCCTTTGCCCACAGCAAGCTCGTCATCATGTGGGGCTGGAACCCGGCCTACACCTTCCACGGCGGCAACACCTTCTATTACATGCGGCTGGCCAAGCAGCGCGGCTGCAAGTTCGTCGTCGTCGATCCCCAATACACGGATTCCGCTGCCGCCTACGACGCCTGGTGGATTCCCATCAAGCCCAACACCGACGCCGCCATGCTGGCGGGCATGGCCCACCACATCTTCACGAACAAGCTGCAGGACCAGAAGTTCATCGACCGGTTCTGCCAGGGCATGGACGCCGGCACCATGCCGGTCTGGGCCAAGGGCCAGGAGAACTTCAAGGACTACATCCTCGGCACCTACGACCGGACGCCGAAGACCCCCGAATGGGCCGAGCAGATCTGCGGCGTGCCGGCCGCCGACATCAGGAAGCTCGCCGACATGTACGCCACCACCAAGCCGGCGGCCCTCAAGGCCAGCTGGGCGCCCGGCCGCGCCAGCTACGGCGAGCAGTACAACCGCATGGCGGCGGCCCTGCAGGCCATGACCGGCAACATCGGCATCCTCGGCGGCAGCGCCGAAGGCGTCGGCAAGGGCTGGCACTCGGAGTCCATCGCCTATCCCTACGACCAGTACGCCAACATCTGGTACGCCTCCATCAAGTCGGACCGTTGGGCCCACTGCGTGCTCAACTACCCGGACGTGAAGCGCGAGGAGATCGGCTGCTGGCCCCGCACGGACGAATTGGACGGCAGGATTCCCAACATCAAGGGCATCTGGTGGCACGGCTCCGACTGGTTCAACCAGCTCACCAACATCAACAAGGAGATCGCGGCGATCAAGAAGCTGGAGCTGGTGGTCTGCGCCGACTCCACCATCACGCCCTCCGGCCTGTGGGCCGACGTGCTGCTGCCCGTCGCCACCCACTTCGAGCGCCACGACGTGGGCCTGCCCTGGTACAAGGGCCATTACTACATCCACCGGCCCAAGGTCATCGAGCCCCTGGGCGAATCGAAGACGGATTTCCAGATCTTCACCGAGATGGCCTACCGCCTCGAAAAGCTCGACCCGAGCCTCAAGGACTTCGGCAAGCGTTTCAACCCCCGCGCCGACCGCAGCTACTTCGACAATCCGGACGCGACGGACGAGGCCTATCTGGTCGCCTGGTGGAAGAAGGTACAGGACCACCAGGGCGTGAAGATGGGCTGGGAGGAGTTCAAGCGCCGCGGCGTCTACAAGTTCGTCTTCGACCAGCCCCTGGTGGCCTTCCGCGACCAGATCGAGAAGGGCAAGCCCTTCCGCACGCCCTCCGGCAAGATCGAGATCTTTTCCACGACCCTGGCCCAGGTGAAGGACTGGACGCGCACGCAATACGGCTATCCGATCCCGGCGATCCCCAAGTGGATCGAGCCCTTCGAGTCCCTGAACCACCCGAAGGCGAAGGAATATCCCTTCCACATGATCACGCCCCACCCGCGCTGGCGCACCCATTCCATCTTCCACAACATTCCCTGGCTGCGGGAGACCTACCAGCAGGAAGTGACCCTGAGCACCCGGGACGCCAAGCGGCTGGGCATCGCCACCGGCGACATCGTCGAGGTATGGAACGACCGGGGCCGCGTCGTCGTGCCGGCCTACGTCACCGAGCGCTGCATGCCCGGCGTCGTGGTGCTCTACGAGGGGGCCTGGATGGACCTGGACAAGAAAGGGGTGGACCGGGCCGGCAATCCCGACTTCCTCACCAAGGACGAACCCTCGCCGGCCGGCGCCTTCGCCTACAACACGATCCTCTGCAACGTGGCGAAGACGACGCTGAATCATCGGCCGGGCTGGGACGTGGAGGCCACGTCGCGCTCCGTGATCTTTCGGCGGGACAATTAGGATGGAATATTTCATCGAATCGGCAGTGGTGCATGATCGGGCTGGCGGGGTGCCCTGCTGCGCTCCATGTCCCCCGGGCCGGTGCCTTTTCGGCCCGGGGGACATGGAGGAAATCGGACACCCGCCGTCCGTGGCGCACAGTGCCCAGGCGACTCATCCGTCGCGGGCCAAGCAAGCGCGGTGGAACCACTGACATGACGAAGAAACTAGACAAGGCCCAGGTCAAAACCGCCCTCGAACGCAAGGTCGCCCAGACCTACCGGCCGGTGAAGCCGAAACAGCAGCTCGGCTTCATCCACCACAACGTGGACTGCATCGGCTGCCGCGCCTGCGAGATCGCCTGCAAGGACAAGAACGGCCTGCCGCCGGGGCCGCGCTTCCGCCGCGTCATGTACGTGGAGGGCGGCAGCTATCCGGACGTGTATGCCTACAAGGTGAACATGTCCTGCAACCACTGCGCCGAACCCGCCTGCCTGCCCACCTGCCCCACGGGCGCCATCTGGAAGCGGGAGAAGGACGGCATCGTGGACATCGACTCCACCCTCTGCATCGGCTGCCGCCGCTGCGAAGCCGCCTGCCCCTACGGCGCGCCCCAATGGGACCCGCTGGAGAAGATCGTCAAGAAATGCAACCTCTGCGTGGACGAGATCGACGCCGGCCGCAAACCCTACTGCGTCATGGGCTGCATGATGCGCGTGCTTGACATCGGCCCCATCGAGGAACTCTGGGCCGGCACCTGGAAGACCACCGCCCTCGGCCCTAACGACCGGCCCGTGCGGCAGGTGAAGAACATGGCGAACCCGGAGCTGACCCGCCCCTCCATAGCCTTCGTGCCCCACAGCAAGGGCAAGGTGCGATGAGCGACGCCGCCTGGAAGGAACTGGTCGCCGCCCTGGCCGAGGACGCGGCATCCCTGGCGGCCCTCCACGACCGGGAGCTGACGCCGGCCCTGGTCGCCGCCCTCAAGGAAGTGGGCTTCCCCGCCAACCTGGGCCTGCTGCCGGCGACACCCGCGGCCCGGGATGCCTGGGCCCTCATGGGCGCCGCCGTCGCCGCCCTGCCCGCCGCACCCGACCCGAGCGACATGGACGACCTGGCCGCCGAGTACGCGGCCATCTATCTGACGGGGGCCTACGGCGCGTCGCCCTGCGAATCCGTCTGGCTCGACGAGGACCACCTGATCTGCCAGGGCCCCATGTTTGCCCTGCGGGAACGCTATGCGGCCAAGGGCTTGGCGGCGGAGAACTGGCGCCTGCGCCCCGACGACCATCTGGTCGTGCAACTAAGCTACCTGGCCCACGCCCTGCGCGCGGGCAGGACGGATGAGGACTGGCGCACCCTGGCGGAGATGCTCGACATGCACCTGCTGCGCTGGTTGCCGGATTTCGCCGGCCGGGTGGCCGGCCGCGCCGCCCTGGCCTTCTACGCCGGCCTGGCGGTCGTGACCGCGGCCTGGTGCGACGCCCTGCGGGACATCCTCGCCGCCCGCCTCGACGAACCGCGGCCGACGCCGGAGGACATCGCCGCCCGCGGCGCCCGCCCCCGGGAGCCCGAGCCGGTGCCGGTGGCCTTCGTGCCGGGCACCGGGCCCGGCTGGTGAGCCGGCCGGGCCCGCACCGGCGGGCGTGCCGTCAGTGCATCAGGTTGTACTGGAGCAGATAGACCCCGGCCCCGGCGAAGTAGCCCGCCAGCGCCAGGCCGCTGATCTTGCGCACGTACCAGAAGAAGTGGATCTTCTCCAGGCCCATGGCGGCCACACCGGCGGCGGAGCCGATGATGAGGATGGAGCCGCCGGTGCCGGCGCAGTAGGCCATGAACTCCCACAGGAAGTGGTCGGGCGGGTAGTCCGCCAGGCTGTACATGCCCATGGAGGCAGCCACCAGGGGCACGTTGTCCACGATGGCGCTGGCGATGCCGATGACCATGACGATCAAGTCCAGGCGGCCGACGGTCCGGTCCAGCCACTGGGCAAGACTGGTGAGGATGTGGGTGTGCTCCAGGGTCGCCACCGCCAGCAGAATGCCGATGAAGAACACCAGGGAACTCAGGTCGATGCGGGTCAGCGCATGGACGAGGGTCAGGTGCCGCCTGGCGTGTTCCTCCTTGTGGCGATGCACCAGGTCGCCCACCAGCCAGAGGATGCCCAGGCCGAACATGATGCCCATGAAGGGCGGCAGGTGCGTCACCGTCTTGAAGGCCGGCACGGCCACCAGGATGCCCAGGCCGAGAAAGAACATCAGGTTGCGCTCGAAGTCGGGTGTGGCCGACCGGCCGTCATCGCCGGCGGCCAACTGGGGCGTCACCACTTCGCGCCCGCGCAGGACGTAGGCGGTGATGGCCAGGGGGACGATCATGCTGGTCAGGGCCGGCAGCAGCACTCCCTGGATGATGGCCAGGCTGGTGATCTGGCCGCCGATCCAGAGCATGGTGGTGGTCACGTCGCCGATGGGGGACCAGGCGCCGCCCGAGTTGGCGGCGATGACGATGATCCCCGCGAAGAAGAGCCGGTCCTCGTGCTTCGCCAGCAGCTTGCGCATGAGGGAGATCATCACGATGGTGGTGGTGAGGTTGTCGAGGATCGCGCTGAGGAAGAAGGTGACGAAACCCACCAGCCACATCAGCGTGGACAGCTTGGAGGTGCGGATGCGGGAAGTGATCACCTCGAAGCCGTTGTGGGCGTCCACCACCTCGACGATGGTCATGGCCCCCATGAGGAAGAAGACGATCTGGGCCGTGCTCATGACCGACTCGCCGAGTTGTTCTGACACCGCATGGGCGTCGCCCATGGACAGGGCATAGATGGTCCACAACAGGCCGGCCCCCACCAGGGCCGAGGCCGACTTGTTGACCTTGAGCGGATGCTCAAGGGCGATTGCCGCATAGGCAAGGACGAATACCACTACCAGAGCAGTCAGCATGGGGATTTCCTTCGAACGACAACGACGGGACGGAGAGACGGGAAGACGGCCGCCAGAGCAGGCGGCGCCCGCCTGGCGGCAAGACGACGGTCAGCAGCCCCATAGCCGCAGAGGCGGAGCGGCAACCATGGAGGCTGGGAAGACGGAACTGGAACATCGGGCAGTTGGGGCTGCCACAGGGCCGGAGGAGGGTTCACGGGTGTACTCGATTCACCGTGCGGCGGCCCGACCTGCACGAAAACCTGTCTGCAAGCTTGCAGCAGACACCCGGCGCGCATGCTACACGCTTCGTCCGGGCGGCTCAAGCCGCCCGTTGCCGCCGTCCGCGGCCTACTAGCAAGGGCTACCCGGCGTCGAAGCATCACGGCAGGGGCACCAGGGGCGTCGTCGCCGCCTGGTGGATCACGGCGTCGAACTGGCGCGACAGCCCCACCCGGAAATAGTGGCTCGCCCACTCGTCCCGCGGCAGATAGATCACGCCCACGGCCCGCTCCGGCCGGGATGACGCCAGGACTTCGGCCAGGGTTGGACGGCCGCGGAAGACCAGCAGGAAGGCCGCCATGCCGGCGCGCCCCATCAGGCCCGACCAGCTGTCCCGGCGCGGGGGACGCAGGGTCTTGACCACATCGGGGCCGCCCCACCGGGTCGCGGCACGCACCCGTCCGCCACCGAGGGTGAAGCCGACGAGAAAGGCGCCGTCGCCATGGCGCTCCCGCACGAGCTGTCCCAGGCTCACCTCCCCCGCCGCCGCCTGGTCCGTGGCCCGGGCATCGCCCTGGTGGATGTTGTGGGCCCAGACCACGATCTTCCCGCTACCGCCGCGGGCCTTGAGCCAATCGCCCAGACGGTCCAGGGTGGCGGCCATGTGGCGCTCCCGCAGGTTCCAGGAGGACTCGTCGCCCCGGTACATGGCCCGGTAGTAATGCTCGGCCGCGGCCACCGTGTGGGCGCTCTGCCAGGCGGCGAACAAAGCCTCGTCCGGCAGGCCGGCGGCCTCCACCCGCAGTTGCATGAAGGCCAGCTGCCGCCGGCTGCCGGCGCCGCAGCCCTCTTCCCCGCCGACCTCGACGGCCTGGCCGTAGTCCTGGGGTTCCCGCCGGTAGGCACCGAAACAGCGGTAGTCGCGCCGCGCCGCCTCGGCCTGTTCCGGCGCCGCGGCGGCCAGATGACCGGCCACCGCCTCCGCCGATTCCGGCAGGCTGTAGAGGTCCATGCCATACACCCGCACCGGCCGGCCGGGATGGCGGCCATTGTGTTCCCGCAGCCAGGCCAGGAAATCGCGTACTTCCGTATTGCGCCAGGTCCAGCGCGGAAAGCGCACGATGCCGGCCAGGGCTTCCGCCGCCGTGCCCGGCCCGCCGCGCACCCAGGCGTCGGCCTGCCGCATGGGCTCCCAGGGCGCCTCGAAAACCACGGCATCGAAGCCCTTTTCGCCGATCAGGCGGCGGGTGATGCGGGCCCGCTCCCGGTAGAACTCCGCGCTGCCGTGGGTCGCCTCGCCGAGCATGACGACGGCCGAGTCGCCAATGGACTCCAGCAGGCCGTCGTAATCCCCCGCCCCACCGTCCAGTGGCAGCGCCGCGGCGCGCACCAGGGCCACCCTCGCCGCATCCCCGGCTTCGCCCGCCGGAGCCCCCGCCGAGGCCAGGATGCCCATGGCGGCAAGCAGCGCGGTCCAGCGTCTTCCCATCCGACTCCCCTTTCCAAGGCGGTACGGGCCCCTCCGGCCCGGCTGCACGACACCTTACTAAGGTAACATCGCCACCAAACGAACGACATAAAGAGCGTCATGGCCCCCAACGCCGCCAAACCGTCCCGCTCCGGCCCCGCCACCCTGCTGCTCGCGGCGCTGGCCGCCGTCGCCCTGCTTGCCAGCGCCGTGGCCATGCCGGCCAACCTGCCCTACGAGATGTTCGAGAAGCACGGCGCCGTCATGCTGCTGATCGATCCCGCCAGCGGCGAGATCATCGACGCCAACGACGCCGCCGCGAGCTTCTACGGCTACCCCAAGGAGAAGCTGCGCAGCCTGCGCATCTCGGACCTCAACGCCTTGAAACCCGCGGAAGTGGCGGCGGAGCGGCAACGGGCCCTGACGGAGAACCGCAACTACTTCGTCTTCCCGCATCGCCTCGCCTCGGGCGAAATCCGCACCGTGGAAGTCTATTCCTGGCCCATCGAGGTCTCGGGACGCCGGCTGCTCTACTCCATCATCCACGACGCCAGCAGCCGCAAGCTGGCCGAGCAGGAACTCGTCCAGTACAAGGAAAGGCTGGAAGACCTGGTGGAGGCCCGCACCCGCGAACTGACGGAACAAAGTGCCTTCTTCAACCGCCTGCTCGTGGCCGGCCTGGTGCTCCAGCTCATCGTCATCGTCTACCTGGCCGAAACCGTGCGCCGGCGCCGCAAGGCCGAGGCCGGCCTGCGGGACAGCGAGGACCTGTTCCGTTCCTACTTCGAGCACGCCCTCATCGCCATGGCCATCACCTCCCCCGAGAAGGGCTGGGTGGTCGCCAACGAAGCCCTGTGCAAGCTGCTCGGCTATTCCCTCGAAGAGCTGCGGGCCACCACCTGGAACCAGCTCACCCATCCCGACGACCTGGCCGCCGATCTGGCCCACTTCGAGCGCATGCTGGCGGGCGAGATCGACGGCTATTCCCTGGAGAAACGCTTCATCCGCAAGGACGGCGGGGTCGTGGACACCATCCTCTCGGTGCGCCTGATCCACCGCGGCGAAGGCGCCAACTGGGAGGTCCTTGCCCAGCTGCAGGACATCACCGCCCGCCGCGCCGCCGAACGGGAAGTGCTGCGCGTCAACGCCGACCTGGAAAACCGCGTCCACGTCCGCACGGCGGAACTGGAACAGGCCAACCGGGAACTGGAGTCCTTTTCCTATTCCGCCTCCCACGACCTGCGCACGCCCCTGCGTGCCCTGAACGGCTACGCCCACATCCTGCGCAACGAGGAGGCCGACCGCCTCAGCGCCGACGGCAGGCAGATGCTGGAACGCATCTGGCTCAACGCCGAGAAGATGGGCGTGCTCATCGACGAACTGCTCCAGTTCGCCCGTCTCAGCCGCCACGCGATGAAGACCGACCGGGTGGACATGCGGGCCCTGGCGACCGAAGTCTGCGCCGAACTGCGCGGCGAGTATCCCAAGGCCGCCATCCATATCGCCCCCCTGCCGCCCGCCGTCGGCGACGGCACGCTGCTGCGGCAGGTCTGGCAGAACCTGGCCGCCAACGCGCTGAAGTTCTCCTCCAAGCGCGAGCAGCCGGAGATCCGCATCGACGCCGAGGCGGTCGCCGGCGAGATCATCTACCGCATCGCCGACAACGGCGCCGGCTTCGACATGGCCCATGCCGGCCGCCTGTTCGACGTCTTCCAGCGCATGCACGACGAGCGCGAATTCCCCGGCACCGGCGCCGGCCTCGCCATCGTCAAGCGCATCGTCGCCCGCCACGGCGGCCGTGTCTGGGCGGAGGCCGAACCGGATCGGGGCGCCACCTTCTATTTCACGCTGCCGCTGCGGGACTGAAACGCGGACACCGGTCAGAGCACGACCCGCGTGCCCAGCTCCACCACCTGGTTCGGCGGCAGACGAAAGAAGTCGGCCGCCGTACGCGCGTTGCGATAGAGGGTGGCAAACAACTTCTCGCGCCAGTAGGGCAATGCCGTCCCGACCTGGGGCACCACGGTCTCGCGGCCGAGGAAATAGGAGGTCGCCATGGAGTCGATGTCCAGCCCCTGCTCGGCACACCAGTCGAGGGCGGCCGGAACGTCGGGCTGTTCGAGGAAGCCGAAGTGAATCTGCACCCGATAGAAGCGATGGCTCAGGCGCTCGACGACGACACGCTGGGCCTCGGGTATGCGCGGCACCGGATGTACCGCCACCGTCGCCATGACGACGCGCTCGTGCAGCACCTTGTTGTGCTTGAGGTTATGCAGCAGGGCATGGGGTACATGGTCCCGATAGGGCGTCATGAAGATGGCCGTACCGGGCACGCTGACCGTCTCCGGCGTCTCCAGGGCAGGGATGAAGTCCACAAGCGCAAGACTGCCGGTATCCAGGCGCTCGTGGAGCAGCTCCCGCCCCCGCTTCCAGGTGGATAGCAGCAGGTAGAGGAAGCCGCCGAAGACCAGGGGAAACCAGCCGCCATCGACGATCTTGGTCGAGTTGGCGCCGAGAAAGACGAGATCGAGGGCCAACAGTGCGCCGAAGACGGGGATGGCGGCAAGGCGCGACCACTGCCACTGGTGGCGGGCCACCAGATAGGCGAACAGGGTGGTGATGATCATGGTGCCCGTCACGGCGATACCGTAGGCCGCCGCCAGGCTGCTGGAGGAACGGAAGGCGAGCACGAGGGCGGCGACGCCGAACAGCATCAGCCAGTTCACGCCGGGCATGTAGATCTGGCCGATCTGGCTGCCGGAGGTGTGTTCCAACTCCATGCGCGGCGCGTAGCCGAGCTGGATCGCCTGCTGGGTGATCGAATAGACGCCCGAGATCACGGCCTGGGAGGCGATCACGGTGGCCGCCGTCGCCAGGCCGACGAGGGGCAGCAGGAACCAGTCGGGCGCCATCAGGTAGAAGGGATTGCGGATGGTCGCCGGATCGGCCAGCAGCAGGGCCCCCTGACCGAAGTAGTTGAGCAGGAGCGCCGGCAGCACCAGGCCGAACCAGGCGAGCCGGATCGGCGTACGCCCGAAGTGTCCCATGTCGGCGTAGAGCGCCTCGGCACCGGTCACGGCAAGAAATACACTCCCCATGGCGAGGAAGCCGAGGCCTGGATCGGCGGCCAGGAAACCGAGCGCATAGCCGGGCCACAGGGCTTTCATGACCGCCGGATGGCCGGCGATCTGGGCGATGCCGAGGACGGCCAGGGCGATGAACCACAGTGCCGTGATGGGTCCGAAGCTCACCCCGACCCTCGCCGTGCCGTGGCGCTGGATCGAGAAGAGTCCGACGACGACACCGAGGGTAATAGGCACGATGTAAGGCGCGAAGACCGGCGTCGCCACCTCCAGGCCCTCGACGGCCGAGAGCACGGAGATCGCCGGCGTGATGAGGCCGTCGCCGTAGAACAGGGCGGCGCCGAACAGGCCGAGCAGGACGACGCCGCGGCGGGTGCGCTCGCCGATGCCTTCGCCGGCGAGGACCCGCGCCATGAGCGCCATGATGCCGCCCTCGCCGTTGTTGTCGGCGCGCAGGATCAACAGTACGTATTTCAGCGACACGACGATCACCAGGGACCAGAACACCAGCGAGAGGATGCCGAGCACGTTGCCGGGCGTGATGGGCACGGGATGGTGGGCGTTGCCGAAGACCTCCTTGATCGCATAGAGCGGGCTGGTGCCGATATCGCCGTAGACGACGCCGAGGGCGGCGAGGGAAAGGATGGCGACGCCGTCCTTGCGTTCGAGCTGGTTCATGGTTCTTCTCCCTGGATCTGGAAGCGGTAGCCGATGCCGGTCTCTGTCAGCAGGTGGCGTGGCCGTGCCGGGTCGTCTTCGAGTTTCTGGCGCAGATGCCCTACGTAGATGCGCAGGTAATGGCTGCGATCCCCGTAGCCCGCCCCCCAGACTTCCCGCAGGAGCTGGCGGTGGGTGAGGACGCGGCCGGCATTGGCGACCAGCACGCCCAGCAGCCGGTACTCGGTGGGCGTCAGGTGCACGGCGACGCCGCCGCGCTCGACGCTGCGGTGCAGCCGGTCCACGCGCACGTCGCCGAAGACCACCACCGGTTCGTCCCCCGCCGTCGTGCGACGCCGCAGCATGGCGCGGACGCGGGCACGCAGTTCGCCGACGCCGAAGGGTTTGCTCAGGTAGTCGTCGGCGCCGGCATCGAGGGCCGCCACCTTTTCGTTCTCGGCCGCCCGCGCCGAGAGCACGAGCACCGAAACCCGCGACCAGGAGCGAAGTTCGCCGATGAGGTCGATGCCGTCCCGGTCTGGCAGGCCGAGATCCAGGACTATCAGCGCCGGCGCCGCAGCGGCCAATTGCTCGACGCAGGCCGCCGCGCTGCCGGCCTCGGCCACCCGGTAGCCCTCCTCGGCAAGGGCCGCGACCACAAAGCGCCGAATCTGGGGCTCGTCCTCGACGACGAGGATCGTCACCGCATCATTGCCCATGGGCATCCTCATCGATGACCGGCGGATCGCCGACGGGCAGGTCGAAGACGAAGCGGGCACCGCCGCCCGGCCGCTCTTCCGCACGAATGCGCCCGCCGTGGGCCTCGACGATCACCCGGCAAATGGCGAGGCCGAGGCCGACGCCACCGGCACTGTCCTCGTGCCGCCCCCGTTCGAACAGGCCGAAAAGCTTCTCGCCGCCCCCCGGCGGCAGGCCCGGCCCCCGATCGGCAACAGCGACCTCGACGCGGTCGTCGACCCGCCGTGCTTCAATCTTCAGCTCTCCGGTGGGTGCGTACTTGGCGGCGTTCTCGATCAGGTTGCAGAACACCCGCTCCATCAGCACGGCATCCAACTCCAGCAGCGGCAGGTCGGCCGCCAGGTCCAGGCGTACGCAGCGCCCCGCCAGCGACCGCTCCATGTGTCGCAGGCTGCTGCCGACCACCTCCTCCAGCGGCTGCCATTCTCGGTTGAGTCGTCGAGCCCCCACCTGGAGACGAGCCATGTCGAGCAGGTTATGGACGAGGCCGGACAGGCGCAGGGCCTCCTCGTGGAGCACGGCGGCAGTCTCGGCCTGGGCCGCAGGCAGGGCCGGCCTGGCCATGCGCAGGGAGTCGGCAAGTCCGACCAGCACCGTCAGGGGGGTACGCAGGTCGTGGGAAACCGCCGACAGCAGCGCGCTGCGCAGCCGCTCGGATTCCATCGCCAGGGTCGCCTGCTGGGCCACTTCGCTGAAATGCAGGCGCTCGACGGCAATCGCGACCAGCGACGCCACTGCCTCCAACAGACTGCGTCGCTCGGGAGCGAACAGGCGGCTGTCCCCCTCCGCGCTCACCAGCAGCACGCCGCGCGTCCGCAGCGGCGATTGCAGCGGCAGCGCCAGGGCCGGCGCATAGGCGCTCTCCGCCGCGGCCAGCACCATCGGCTCGCCCTGCTCATAGACGGCCCGGATATGGGGAATCGCCGCCGCCAGGCCCTCCTGGGTCGGCACCGGATGCAGGCCTTCGGCCCCATCGGGCAGGTAGAGGGTGGCGACGGCCTCCACGTGGCCGGAGACGAAATCCCTCGCCGTCTCGGCCACCTGCTCCGCCCGGAGGGCACCGGACAGATTCTTCGCCATGACATAGAGCGCCGCAGTCTGGGCCTCGCGCCTTGCCGCGGCGTCGGCTTCCTCGCGCAGGCGTGCGGTGAGTCCGCCGACGATCAGCGCCACGATCAGCATCACGGAAAACGTGATCAGGTACTGGACATCGTCCACCGCCATCGAAAAGCGCGGCGGCACAAAGAAGAAGTCGAACAGCGCCACGCTGGCGAAGGCGGCCGCCACGGCGGGCCCGCGACCGAAGGTCACGGCCACCACCGCCACCGTCAGCAGGAACAGCATGACGATATTGGCTAGGGAAGGCCTGAACAAGTAGCAACAGATGAAGGCGACGAGCGCGATTCCTGCCGAGGGCTTTGAAATGGCGGCGAAATTCGCCCCACGGGGCGCAACTCGCAGGCCGTTTCCGGCCTATGGGCA
>JAOTRT010000024.1 GCA_030247725.1 Candidatus Nitricoxidireducens bremensis | reverse complement strand
TTGATTTTTTCTACCCGCTCTATTTCGGCGATCCGCCGGGAATAATCGGAATGGGGGGCTTGGGTCCGCTTGAGTACTGGGGACATCGCTCCTGCGGCAACGGGTCCCTCAGAATGGTCTTGTATTCATGTGGCAGGTAGTGATTTCTCTCTTCCACTTGGGCCACCGTATAGAAAGACTTGAGCGACTCGCTCGGCGGTCTGCCAACAATGACGTTGCTCTTGGTCAGCTTCGCGGGGAACTCCGCCAATGGAATCCGCTTCCACTCTTCGCTCTCGTATTTGAAGAAGACGTATGGCGGATTGGGACGCTTCCACTTGTTGTAGGCAATACAGCCGGCCGGATAGGTGGCGATGTAAGGTACGCCGTTCACCACATCGAGCAGCAGCAAGTTAAGGCTGTTCGGCTCCGGTACGGAGTCGCTGAAATCCGTAGCCCACTTGATCTGCTTGCCCGAGCCGGGAAGGCTGAACGTCACTGTTTCGTCGAGCGCTGCACGCTCACGGGCATCCAGCGTTGGGCGATCTCCCAGGTTATAGAACCGATTCAGGACGACGATGCTTCCGTCGTGCAATCGAACTTCTTCTTTCCACTCCATCGTGGCGGAATGCGCGCCGATGCTCGATATCATGACGATCATCCCGGCCACCACATTCGTAAGCGTCCGCCTGCCGTTCATGCTGCCACCCTCCACCACGTATCGTTCGCTGCCCCGCCAGAATTGCTGAACATCGCCGAGTCGTCGCCTTTGCCGCCGTTGAGCCAGTCGCCCCGGGTTCCGCTACCCTGCCCGCTGCGGCCGGCGACAAGGGCATCGGTCAGGGACATGGCTTCGTTGCCGTAGAGCCAGTCGTTGCCGTTGTCCGCCGCCAGGATATCGGCACCGCTGCCGCCTTCCAGAAGGTCGTCGCCACCGGAGCCGTTGATCTGGTCACTGCCGGCGAGGCCCTGCAGGAGGACGCCGCTGGCACTGGCGTTGACGGCCTGATGATCGAGGTCCGTGTCCAGATCGTTGTCGTCGAAGGCGCTGCCGGTGTCGGTAGCGTGGGTAGTAGGTACCGTCGGCAGGGTCAGGCGACGGATGCCGTAGTCGCCGTCCTCCAGGGTTTCACCGAGGTCGAGTTCGCCGCCGTCGGCCAGGGTGAGCTTCCAGGTGGCGCCGTGGGCCAGGGTGAGGTGGTTGTCCGCATTGGTCCAGGTTTCGCTCTGGCCCTGCCGGAGAAAGAGTCCGCCGGCATCCCCGCCGTTGACGAGGATGGCGCCGTCGCCGGTCGCGTAGCGGTAGATGTCGTAGCCGTCGCCGCCGACCAGGATGTCGTCTCCCTTGCCACCCTCAAGGAGATCGGTGCTGCCAAGGCCCACAAGCAGATCGTTCTGCGTGCCGCCGATCATCAGATCGGTGTCGGCGGCGCCCAGCATGAAGGCGCTCTTGTCCGTCGCCGTGGCGGCAAGGCGAGTGCCGGCGAGGTACCAGTCCTGCAAGGCGGGAAGGTATTGCGCGATCAGGGCGCGCTCGGTAGCCGGCAGGCTGGCGAGGTGGTTCTGGAAGTACTGGGTGTAGCCCTTGATGCCGGCGAGATTGCCAGCGACGTCACTGCGGTCGAAGTTGATGCCACCGGCCACTTTCTTGAACAGTTGGCGATCTGCTTCACTGGCGTGCGGGCCACTGTAATACGCCTGCATGGCGAAGGCGATCAGGGCCTTGGTGAGGTTGGCGCCGGAGACCGATAGGCCAGCGTCGGCGGCGAGTTTGTCCAGGTCGGCAGTGAAGCGAGTCACCATGGCATCCCCGCCTATGGGTATGCCGTCTACGCCTCCCGCCTGATGACGGACGAGGTGTTCGAGGAGGTTGACCTTGTTCGAGCTTGGATCAGTGTCATGCGCGAACAAGTTCTTGTCGAAGACCATCCTTAACAGGTCGGTCAGCTTGAAGGTAATGTTGTCCAGCGAGTGCCCTTCGGCGGCGCTCTGTCTGCTCTGGAGGAAAGCGGTCAGCAACGCCTGTGAGTGAAGGTCTAAGGCCGAAACACCGTCATTGCCATTATTGATGTCGGTTTGCGATCCGATCCGCATGGATGACGGCACGAGGAACCATGAGGATAGGAATTCCCCTTGGGTGTTGATGTTGGTGACTTTGGTGCTACGGGCGACCAGTGTGTCCACCACATTCGGTGTGGAATTGTTCGGATCGGTGGAAGCGATGTAAGCATCCAGCTTGACCAACTGCTCGCCGGATACATGATCTGCGAGATAGGACCGCAAACGTTGTGCAGCAGAATTGGCAATAGGGTTTCCGAAATAGTCTGTCGAGGCGAACGCCAAGGCGGACTGCCGGAAGGGTGCCTGATCGAAGGTGGTGGCACTTTCGCCGAACATGACCGCCATCAGCGAGGCCAAACCGCCGCCTAGACTGTGGCCGGTGAAACTGATGGTCGTCCCGGCCGGTGCAGCCGCTTTAATCTGGAAGTAGTAGTCTGCAGCCTGCTTTAGCTGGTCAGACAAGAGGCCTGCCGCCAGTGCAAGGTCGGCCGCAATATCACCTGTGATGTCCGAAGGTTCGGTACCAGCGTAGGAGATAACGATCTCGGCACCCTTAGTAAATGAGAGCGCCTCAAAGCCAGTATCGTCCACGCTCCGATGCGATCCGATAATTTCATTCCATCCAGATGATGTCGGAATGGGGAATCGGTTGATAGCATCGCGCGTCGAACGATAAGCTGTACCCGCCATCAATGCATATTCAACAAGAGACGTTGTCATGAGTGAATCCTCCCAATTGGATTATTTGCAAATGCGTTCGAAATACTGTCTGTTGAATTCGCCGGGTGCTCCCCAGCCGCACTTGTACCTAACCAGTTCCTCGCACATCTGATTGATCCGCTCCTGTGGCAAAGACTCCCGAAGAATCGCCCGATATTCGGGTTGCGTCAGACTGCTGTTAAGTTTCTGTATCTCGTTAGCGGTCATAAAGCTCTTGCCGGCTCGATCCATCTCGCTGTCGGGCGACGAGATAATCAAGTTAGGTGCTTTGATCTCAATTGGTAGATCATGTATTGCGATCTTTGACCAAGCACCACTTTGGTATTTGAAGATCACATACGGTGGATTCGGTCTGCTCCACTTGTTGTAGGACAGGCAGCCAACCGGTGTGGAAACCAGATAGGGCGTTCCTTGGACGATGTCGAGCAATATCGGCTTAAAGTCGGCAATGCCCACATCTTCACTGCGCTCGATTTTCCAAGCAATGCGCTCATTTGTTGTTGGCAAGATAAATGTCAAGCTTTGTTCCGTGATAGGAGGCTGCTGACCGATCTCATGACGGCCACCGCGTGCTACCCATCGCTCTGCCACGATCTTCGTCCCGTCGTGCAGTAGCACTTCCTCCTTCCAACTCGTGCCGCCCAGCCCTAACAATCCAGCCATCGCGTTCATGCTCATGCCCATCGCCAGAGTTATCGCCAGCGCTCTCAATGAACTCGCTCTATCGGTCATGCTGCCACCCTCCACCACGTATCGTTCGCTGCCCCGCCAGAATTACTGAACGTCGCCGAGTCATCTCCGCCACCGCCGTTGAGCCAGTCGCCTCGGGTTCCGCTGCCCTGCCCGCTGCGGCCGGCGGCAAGGGCATCGGTCAGGGAGATGGCTTCGTTGCCGTAGAGCCAGTCGTTGCCGTTGTCCGCCGCCAGAATGTCGGCACCGCTGCCGCCTTCCAGAAGGTCGTCGCCACCGGAGCCGTTGATCTGGTCACTGCCGGCGAGGCCCTGCAGGAGGACGCCGCTGGCACTGGCGTTGACGGCCTGATGATCGAGGTCCGTGTCCAGATCGTTGTCGTCGAAGGCGCTGCCGGTGTCGGTGGCGTGGGTGGTGGGGGCGGTCGGCAGGGTAAGGCGACGGATGCCGTAGTCGCCGTCCTCCAGAGTTTCACCGAGATCGAGTTCGCCGCCGTCGGCCAGGGTGAGCTTCCAGGTGGCGCCGTGGGTCAGTGTGAGGTGGTTGTCCGCATTGATCCAGGTTTCGCTTTCGCCTTGCCGGAGAAAGAGCCCGCCGGCATCCCCGCCGTTGACGAGGATGGCGCCCTGGCGGTCGGCATCAATGAGACGGTCGGCGCCGTCGCCGGCCGTGTAGCGGTAAATGTCATAGCCTTCGCCACCAACCAGAATGTCGTCTCCCTTGCCCCCCTCAAGGAGATCGGTGCTGCCAAGACCCACAAGCAAATCGTTCTGCGTACCGCCGATCATCAGATCGGTATCGGCGGCGCCCAGCATGAAGGCGGTCTTGTCGTTGGCTGTGGCGGCAAGACGGGTGCCGGCGAGGTGCCAGTCCTGCAAGGCGGGAAGGTATTGCGCGATGAGGGCGCGCTCGGCAGCAGGCAGGCTGGCGAGGTGGTTCTGGAAGTATTGGGTGTAACCCTTCATCGCCTCAAGCGTGGCGGCGACGTCGCTGCGGTCGAAGTTGATGCCACCGGCGACCTTCTTGAAAAGCTCTTTGTCCGATGCGGTCGCCTTGTCGTAATACATCTGCAAGGCGAAGGCGATGA
>JAOTRT010000031.1 GCA_030247725.1 Candidatus Nitricoxidireducens bremensis | reverse complement strand
GAGGGCACGCACCTGGGCGGTGGTGAGGACGGCGACATCGGCGGTTTCCAGCGCCTGCAGCTGCTGGCTGGTGAGGGCGGCGACGCCGGCCGTGGTCAGCGCGCGCACCTGCTGGGTCGTCAGTGCCTCCACCTGTTCGGTGGTGAGGGCGCGGATTTGGCTGCTGGTCAGGGCGGCAATACCGGCCGTGGTCAACGCCTGGACCTGAGCCGTACCGAGCATATGGGGAGCCTGCACGGTGGCCATCGCCTGTAGTTGGGCGGTCGTGAGCGACTGGATCTGGCTCGTGGTGAGCACCGCAACGTCTTCGGTTTCGACGGCGGTAATCTGGGCGGTGGTCAGCGCGGCAACGTTGACGGTGGTGAGAGCCTGAATCTGTTCCGTCGTCAGCGCTGCGATGTCCGCGGTTTCAATGGCCCGGACTTGTGTCGACGTCAGTATGGCGATGTCGGCGCTCTCGATGGCGGCGATCTGCTGGGTCGTAAGGGCAGCGATGGCAGCCGCGTTCAAGGCACCGATTTGCGCCGTCGTGAGCGCCATCACATCCTCGGTTTCCATGGCCGCCACCTGGGCGGTGGTAAGGCCGGCGAGGCTGGCGGTGGTCAGTGCCTGGATCTGGCTGGTGGAAAGTGCCGCGATATCGGCGGTGTTCAGTGCCCGAACCTGGGCAGTACTCAGCGCGGCGATATTGGCCGGTGTCAGGGCGGCAACCTGATCGGTGGAGAGTGCGGCGATGTCGCTGGTCTCCAGTGCCTTGACCTGGCTGGTGCCCAGGGCAGCGACCTGGTTCGTCTCCAGGTTCGCCACCTGGACGGTACTGAGGGCACGCACCTGGGCGGTGGTGAGGACGGCGATATCGGCGGTCTCGATGGCGGCGATCTGCTCGGTGGTGAGGGCAGCGACGCCGGCGGTGGTGAAGGCGCGGACCTGGGCGGTGGTGAGGGCGACGACCTGTTCGGTGGTGAGGACCTGGACCTGGGTGGTGGCGAGGGCGGCGATGTCGGCGGTCTCGAAGATGCCGATCTGTTCGGTGGTGAGGGCGGCG
>JAOTRT010000030.1 GCA_030247725.1 Candidatus Nitricoxidireducens bremensis | reverse complement strand
GGAAACACTGAATAAGGTACAAACACTGTGAACGATCTCATCGTCATTGGGTCAGACAAAGAGTGTTGATCACAAGGGATAGAACGATGAAACAAATGACGCTGGCGGCGACACGAGGATTCGAGAAGCACAACCGTGCGACGCGCAAGGCGGAGTTTCTGGCGCGGATGGATCGCCTGATGCCGTGGGCCGAGTTCTGCGCCGTGATTGAACCGCATTACCCGAAGGCCGGGAATGGCCGGCCACCGGTGGGACTGGAGCGCATGCTGCGGATGTACTGCGTCGCCAACTGGTTCAACCTGGCCGACGAAGCCTGTGAAGACGCCCTCTACGATGTCCCCGTGTTTCGTGAGTTCTGCCGCATCGACCTGGGCCGGGAACGGGTGCCAGACGCCACGACCCTGCTGCACTTTCGGCATCTTCTGGAACGTCACGATCTGGGAGCCGCCATGTTCGCCAAGATCGGCGAATTGCTGCTGGCCAACGGCATGAAGCTCTCCGGCGGCACGATTGTCGATGCCACCCTGATTGCCGCGCCGCCCTCGACCAAGAACCAGGAGAAGAGCCGCGACCCGGAGATGCACCAGACCAAGAAGGGCAACGAGTGGCACTTCGGCATGAAGCTGCACATCGGCACGGACAGCCAGAGCGGACTGGTCCATAGCGCCAGCGTCACGGCCGCCAACGTTCATGACAGCCACCAAGTGCCGAACCTGCTGCATGGTGCGGAAACTCGCTTCTACGGCGACAGCGCCTATCGGGGCCAAGAGCAGCGTAAGCGGCTGAAGGTCATTGCGCCGAAGGCGAAGGACTTCAGCAACAAACGCGCCTACACGAATCGTCCGCTGACCGAGGCCGACAAGGAAACCAACCGCCGCAAGTCCAGCGTGCGATCCAAGGTCGAGCACCCGTTCCTGACCGTGAAGCGCCTGTGGGGCTTTGCCAAGGTTCGCTATCGCGGTCTGGCAAAGAACGCCAATCGCGCCTTTGCCATGCTGGCGATGCTCAACGTCAGCATGTGGGCACGACCATTGACGGGAGAGGTGCGTCCGGCATGAGCAAGACAAGGGAGAATTCCCCCTTATCCGCTCCCGAATGGGCCAAGCACCCCATGAATATGGCATTTCCGTCACAGTTTCGTCTCTATTTCAG
>JAOTRT010000015.1 GCA_030247725.1 Candidatus Nitricoxidireducens bremensis | reverse complement strand
GATCATTCCCATCACCACCTCTCAGAACGTTGGTCCCCGTCCCAGAATCGGTGATCGTGTCATCCCCGGCACCACCATCAATCGTGTCGCTACCATCGCTGTCTGTGATCGTGTCGTTGCCAGAACCTGCGACGAGAACGCCAATCTCTCGCCCGCCGATCATCAGTCCATCTTGGTCAAAGAACCACGCCGGATAACTGAGGCATCCCAAATTCGAGTTGGATAGAACCCCCAGCACCTGGGCAGTACGCAGGAATTCTTTCAAGTTAGCAATCGCGACCTGGGCGTCTATTGTGTACGCGCAATCCAATTGCGACACAACGAGAGTGAAATCAGCTTTTACCAATTTTGATGAGACGTCGACATTCCATCTAATGGAGTCGTAGAGGCTCTTAAGATGTGTCTGAGCCATAAGCTGTCCATACAGGACAGCCGCCAGTTTCTGGTACGGTTCATCGAGCGCGGGGCCTACGTTATATCCAGGATTTTGGTTCCCATCTGAACCTACAAATCGTTCCCCCAGAAACCCTTCCAGCACTCCCAATTTACGGGCATCGACATATATACCTCGGCTTCCTGGGGCGGTAGATTGAACTCCTGCCCACCGGAACAGTATCTGTTCGAACAACACATTCCTGCCTTGGACATCGTTCTCGACGGTAAAGCTCTGTACCAAGCCATGAAGCTGTCCACTGCTATCTCTAGCCATTGCCTGATGCAAGTCATAGAGATTGCCGTGACCTTGTAGATTTGGGAGTTGGGCAATCGAGAGAGGAACAGCCAATCTTGTCTCAGCCAGCGTATCGCTGGAATCACTGACAAACCAAACATCGACAGCCTCTCCGTAGCTGCCATCAGTACGCGTAAAGCCACCTACCTGTCGATGCTCATTGCCAAATGAATCCACATGAGTCGATGTGTTGTAGTCGACGTCAATCGAAGCCACTCCGGCGTCCGCCAACGACAAAAGCTCATCAGGAACCGAATAGCCGTCACCATTGGCGTCCCGCCAGACCCGTAGATCGGCAAAGCCTGTGTCATCTGCATCCACAACCCCATCGCCATTGGTGTCGAGTTCCGCTAGTGCGGCAAACCCATTTTCCGCCTTGGTCCCGTCAGCCAAAATACTCTCACTACCAAACAACTCTCGTCCCGACTCGATGCGGCCATTGCCATTGCGATCCCAAACGAGGAGCCCGTCATCCTTCCCCACCCAGCCAGTACGTTCTGCAAATCCGTTGGCGTCATGATCAAAGTAGGTACTGCTATCCACGCTGGTGGTTTCAATGCCATCGCCATTCAGATCAAGCACGATAGGCGACGGAAGCTTGGATGGATCGACAATCCCCATCGTCTTAGCCCCAAGGAAGCGATCACGGACAGCGCGAAAATCACCAGGGAATGGCGAAAGACCAGGTATCCCCCATCGACGCAGGTCGCGGCTGCGGCCGCCATTCGGACTACCCGCCCACCCTTTGCCTCTAGCATCTCCATTGCTGCCTGTGCCGCCTCCGGCATTACCCGAACCATCACCGCTTCCACCGCGATTCTCCGGATCTGGGTTACCGTTTTCATCCGTCAAGACGATGCTCAAATCCCCGTTACGGAAATCCGTTACCGTAACGTTGCCGTTGATGGTCAGGACGCCCCCCGCCCAGACATATTGATTACCGGCGCCATCGCTATAGACATTGCCCTCATCCTGACGCTTGCCGCCCTGAAGCAACGAGCCATCGTAGTAGACGGAACCATCGATATCCTCGATAGCAACAGCGCCATCGGCGGTGCTGTTGTAGAAATAGGCGTCATTCCCAGAATCTCCAATCAGCGTGGCGCTACCGCCTCCGGCCAGGAGAATATCGTCGCCACCGTCCCCAAAAACGATGTCTTCGTCGCCACCGCCTCCAATCAGCCAGTCGCGTCGCTGACCACCAACGATCAGATCGGCACCACCACTACCGTTGATGACGTTGCTGGCATCGTCGCCGCCGATAAGGACATTGTCCAACTCGTTTCCCGTGGCGGCCAAGTTGCCGCGACCGGTGAGTATCAGGTTCTCAACGTTTTCTGGCAGAACGTAGTTTGTGGCAGCATAGATCGTGTCTGTACCTTCTCCGAAGCGCTCGATGACAACATCGGTCCCCTCATCCACCAAATAGGTATCGTCACCCGTTCCACCGGCCATCGTATCCCCGTCGGCACCACCGTCCAATTGGTCATTGCCGGTTCCGCCTTCGATATAGTCGGCTCCGCCTTGTCCCCGCAAGTCATCATTGCCGCCCATGCCGTAGAGACGGTCGCTTTTGCTTCCGCCGACGATGAAGCTGTCCTGGTCGGAGCCGAAGCGCACGTAATGCTCGGCGTTGCCGATCCCGCCCGCCGGCTGCACGATGACACTCTTGCCGGTCTTATAGTCGTCGAATTCCCAGGCGCCATCCAGAGCTTGACCGGAATCCACATGGATCGTATCCGTCTGATCGGCCTTATTCGTCCAGGCGAGCATGGCGGCACGGTCGGTAAGCCATTTGTCCGATAAGCTGCCGGTGCCACTGGCGGAATCGACGAGATCGAGTTCACCGTTGGCGTTGAAGCGACTGTAGTCGAAGCCGATCACCGCGAACGGGTTGAGTTCGCTCAGAGCGTAGCGATAGGCGAGGTCGGTCTTGGCAAGCGCGGCGGCGTCGCTGGCATTAGCACCTAACGGAACGATGGTTCCGCGCAACGTGGAGTTGTTCTGGACCATTCCAAGGAGCAATGCCAATTTCCCGTGATAGTCCACTCGGCTAGCCGCAGAATCGCCAACGTCGCCCACGGTCGTTTGCGTCGTATCTGTGCTACCTGCCAGCTTTCTCATGGCATCAAGCATCGACTCCAATGACCTGTCTGCACTGGCCGCTGCTGCATCAAGAATCGTGTTCGCAGTCTCGATGGTCAGGTTTTGATCAAATACGCTCATGGCATTCATGAGTGCCAGCGCATCCGTGAGCTTGTACATCGAATGATTTGACGGGGCAGAACCTTCTTCGTTGAACAAGGACAGGCGTTGCCCGATTTGACTGAAGAAGAAGCTGTTGGTGGTGACGCTGATACCGTGTTCAGCGAACACATTGGTTTGCTTGTCATCACTTAGAAAGCCGCCTGCGCCTGTGCCAAGTAGGTTTTCGAGATTCAGGAAGACCGGCTCACTGATCGCATGGAAACCGGCGCTGTTGAAGGTGGTGACATGGTCGATGGTGAGCGTTCCGCCAAACAGCCGTGCGAACGCGGTAGCCAAGTGTCCCCCCAAGCTGTGGCCGTTAACTTCAACATGGGAGACTCCCACCAGTTGCCCGGTACCGGCAACAGGATTTCCCGCCACGAAACTGCCATCGAGCCCAATCCGAATTTGGGACGCCTGCGACGTGGTCGGGGTTGTAATCCGCAACCACCAATTCACCATATCCAGAATCTGCGCTCGCGCTGCGCCGCTTGTCGCCAGATCGCCGTCGGTTAGGAAGTCGGCAGGCCCTAACGTTCCCTGCATTGACACATACATCTTTCCGGCATATTGCGTTCCTGGATTTCCCGCCCAGACGGTGGCGTCGAAACCGGAACCCGTTAAATCGCTCGACTCGTTATGTGCGATGATCGAAAAGTTGGCAGCGATGAAGGCGGCCTGAGGTTGGGTCATTCGGGGCGCGAGTTGGACGGCGAGATCGCCATCTGAAAGTCCATCTTGAAGATTGTCTGCATAGGCGGCGTCAGCAAGCAGCGCGTTGATGTAGGCATCGTTGATGGTCGTCATGTTCTGTCTCCTCGTATCAGTTGACTAGCGTCAATCCGTATTGCTTTCGGAACGTGCCCGAATTCTTTGGCGAGCATCCCGGCAGCCCAATGGTGAGCGGAGCATTTCCTTCTGAAATGCCCAGCAACCGAATGAACCAGCCACCTTTTGCGACATAGCTGTGATATTCAGCAATCTTCTCGTTGGTACTGACATCCAAGAACCGCAGGTGCGAGTGGTAGATCGTGATTGGCATCTGTGGAATGGTTTCGTTCGACGGATCAACTACGACTTTCACCGTACGCCCTCGCGCCTTCTCCGCATCAATACGCAACACGGCATTTTCTCGACAGAGCTGGCGGAACTGGTAACCGCCTATCAGTTCATCGATAACCAGCAAAGACATGATCCCCAGTGTCATGGCGGCTATGGCAGCAGAACGCACGAAGCGGTTTTGTATGTGCCGGGTAACATGCCTGGAAAGCAGAACGGCAAGACCTAGTACAGCGGCGAGTACGGCAAGAAAAATCAATCCAATCATGCTGCGATCCTCCACTGGCCGTCATTCCCCGCCCCGCCGCTCAACCCGTCGGCACCGCCGAAGCCGTAGATCGTGTCGCTACCCTCGTTCACCGGGGCCGGAGCGATGCGGCCGACCAGGTCCGCTGCACTCCATCGCGTAAGCGTCTCCAGCATCCAGACCTTGTCTTCGCGGGTGATGCCGGTCCGGGTCACACCTTTGGCCTGATGGGCGGCAGTCAGTCCTGTCCACTGGGCGAGAAAGGTCTCGAATCCGCGCTGGGCCGCGAGGCCGCCTTGGGCCTTGAGGTCGGCCGCCGCTTGTTTGAGGCCGGGGTTCTCCTGATAGGCCACCGGCAGGCTCTTCACGTTGATGCAGAACCAGATGCCCTCCATCTGCCCGCTGCTGCCGTCTGCCCGCATGAGGCCACATTGCTGCAGGTACTGGTTGCTATGGCTGTCGCTGCCGATGCCGGCGCTGTGGCCGGTGGCGATGCCCGCGAACCCGTCTTCGGCCAGGCTCAGGAGCTCGCCGGCATCCCCGCGGCCATCGCTATCCACATCGCGCCAGAGCTTGATGTCGGCCCAGATAGTGTCCCGGTTGTCGAGCTGGCCGTCCTGGTTGCCGTCGAGGTCGGTGAGCGCGGCAAACCCGTCGGCAGCCAGTTGGCCGTTTTTCAGCCGGGGCTGGTTGCGCACGAACGAACCGTCGGTGTCGTCGCCGACAGCACAGGTAAAGGTTCCAATCGCCTCTTGATCGCTTGTTCTCGTTGTCAAAACATCTCCTCAAGGCAGTAGATCGATCACATATGTAGCTGCTCGACGGGCCGCCAGTTGCGGTTCCCGATGTAAATGATTTCCGGCAAAGCGCCTGGCCGCTGTCGCAAGCCGCCCTCTCTCGCCGGCATCCAGAACGGCATGCCGAAACGCATCGCCATCCCGCTGATCGCCGACTACCATTCCCGCACCAAGCGATTCCACGCATCGGGCCGCGAGGTACTGCTCCACAGTCCCGGGAATCATCAGCAGGGGAACCCCAGCGAGCAGGGCTTCAGCGAGTGTGCCGATGCCGGCATGGCAGACAACGACATCGGCCGTCTTCAACAGTTGCCCCAGTGCGACTGGCCGGTCTGCGATGACAAGCGAATCACGCTGGTAGCAATTAACAAATTCCCGTCCTGCGCCGGGGACCACGCATATGGCGTTGGCGCCGCTTGCGCCCAGCGCATTCATCACCCGACTGACGGTCGGATGCTGGGGACGCAGATAAGCCAGCACCCGAGGACCATCGGTCGCAGGCCAGGAGAGCGTAACGGCACCGTCCAGGCCGTGGATGGAACCCACGTATTGCCCGCCGCCACGCGCCCCGTAGTGGTCCAACTCTGGGAAACTGGCCAACACAGCATTCGCCGCGAACATGCATCCCAGGCGCTCATACAACTTGCCGCCGCACGCAGCGACGGCGGCATTGATGTGGCCGAGCACCTTTCTTTCCGATGAAAGCAGGCGGCCTGTCGAATGGTTCTCCCACGGGCGGATACCCGGCATAGGCTCAACATCCGGCGGAATTTCGAAACCGCTACCGAAGGAAATGGCCGGCCTTTCCAGGATATGCGCCGCAACCAGAGCGCCCGGCGCATGATCCGCCACGACGGCGTCGAAACAGCCCAGGCGGATAACGCTCATCCAAGCCTGAAGGTGGCCGAGGAGCGCATCCTTGTCGCACCATCCCTCCGCGGCCAGCATCTCCGCGTAGTTGGCAGGCGGCTCCGCCAGCCGGGTGCGATTCACGCACAGGGGCGACTGTGTGAATGCAAAGCCCTTGGGTGTAAGGAGCTGGGCCGCGGTGCGGGTGTCCCTGACGGCGAAGGCGATTTCGTGACCTTCGGCTCGGAGGGCCTCTGCGACCGGAAGGTCCCGAGCAAGATGCCCGAGATTGGCACCAAGCTCCCAGGCGAAGAGGATGCGGCTCATGCCGGCGCTCCGACACTCTGTTCGGAATCCATGTCCCGTTTGTGCGTCCAAGACCCCACCGGCGCAATCCTCTCGATCAACTCCAGCGCGCTCATCCTCACCGCATCGCCGAACTCGAAGGCCTCCACGTCGCCGCCCATGCTGCCGAGGATCGCCACCATGCGCCGGCCGCAGTAGATGAACAGATACTGGCCGTCGTGGCTCGGTTCGACCCGCATGTCCGCCAGGGTGGCGCCTGGGTCGAGGCGCACCGCCTTGCCGTCGCTTTGCTTGCCGCTCATTCCGTCACCTCCCGGTCTTCCGCTTCCACCCGTCCCATGGCCGCCACGCCCTGCTGGCCGCCGAAGTTCACCACGTCGTCCACCTGCAGGCCCCGCGGCACCTGGTGGGTGATGAACAGCATGGTCACCTGGCCCTTGAGCTTGTTGATGGTCTTGGCGAAGTGCTCGGCCGTGTGCTGGTCCAGGTTCGACACCGCTTCGTCGAAGACCAGCACCTTCGGCCGCTTGAGCAGCGCCCTGGCGATGGCGAGGCGCTGGCGCTGGCCGCCGGAGAGGCCGACGCCCCGTTCGCCGATCTCGGTCTGGTAGCCATCGGGCAGCTTGTCGATGACTTCGTGGATCTCGGCGGCCTTGCAGGCCTGGATCACGTCTTCGAAGCTGGCGTGGGGATGGGCCATCACCAGGTTGTCGTAGAGGGTGCCGGAGAACAGGATGGTTTCCTGGGGCACGACGCCGAAGGTCTGGCGCAGTTCGTTGGCGGCCAGGTGGCGGATGTCGCGGCCGTCCAGTTCGATGTGGCCTTCCTGGGGCTGGTAGAAGCCCAGCAGCAGCTTGGCCAGGGTGCTCTTGCCGCAGCCCGAGGGGCCCATGAGCACTGTCAGGTGGCCAGGCTTGAAGCGCAGGTTCAGGTTGCGGTAGAGCCAGGGGTGGTGTTCGCTGTAGCGGAAGGCCACTTCCACGAGTTCGATCCTGCCTTTGCCGCCGCCTTCGCGGCTGGGCACCAGGGCATGGGGTTCCTGGGGCATGTCGAGGATGTCGCCCAGGCGCTTGACGGCGATGTTGGCCTGCTGGAATTCCTGCCACAGGCCCACGAGGCGCAGCATGGGCTGGCTCATTCTTCCGGCGAACATCTGGAAGGCGACCAGCATGCCGACGGTGAAGCCGTCGTTCTGCATCACCAGCAGGGCGCCGACAATGAGGATGGACAGGGTCATCACCTGCTCGATGCCGTTGGCGACCACGTTGTAGCTGTTGCCGAGCTGCTTGGTGCCGAAGCCGGCGGCCAGGTACTGGGCCAGGTAGTCGCCGTACTTCTGTTCCACATGGGGTTCCATCTGCAGGGACTTCACCGTCGCCATGCCGGAGACGTATTCGGTGAGGAAGGCCTGGTTGCGGGCGCCGAGCATGAACTGGCGGTTGAGCTTCTCGCGGAAGACGGGGACGACCAGGGCGCTCGTGAGGGCGATGCAGGAGAGCAGGCCGACGGCGATGAGGGAAAGCTGCCAGGAATAGGCGAACATCACCGCCAGGAAGATCAGCAGGAAGGGCAGGTCCAGCACCAGGGTGACGGCGGCGCCGGAGACGAACTCGCGGATGGTCTCCACGCCGTGGAGCCGCGCCACCAGGGTGCCGGTGGGGCGCTGCTCGAAATAGGGCAAGGGCAGCCGCAGCATGTGGCGGAACACCTGGGCGCCGAGGACGGCGTCGATGCGGTTGCCCGTGTGCAGCACCAGGTATTGCCGCAGCCAAGTCATGGCGGCGGTGAAGACCATGAACATCACCAGGGCGCAGCCGATGACCACCAGGGTGCTATTGGTCTGGTGCACCACCACCTTGTCGATGATCACCTGGGTGAACAACGGCGTCGCCAGGCCCACGAGCTGGATGGCGAGCGAGGCGATCAGCACGTCGCGCCAGATGCGCTTGTGCTTGAGCAGTTCCGGCAGGAACCACTTGAAGCCGAAGGCCGGCTTCTCGGCGGCGAAGCCGGGGATCTGCTCCTCGCCGTCCTTCGCGTTGCCGGTGTGTTCCCGGGCGACGAGGATCAGTTCGGGTTCGAAGCGCTCGGCGGCTTCGGCTGCCGTCAGGGTTTCGGGGGTCTGGGCGCCGGGACGGAAGCAGAGAAGCTTGACGCCGTCGGTCTTGAGGATGAGGACGGGCATGGCCGGCGGCGGCGGCGCGTCGTTGGCGGAGGCCGGAACTTCGTCGGCCGCCGCGGCCCGCAGGAAGGCGATGCAGGGCAGCGGCTGTTCGGTCCAGGAATCGCCCGGCAGGGAGCCGGCGCCGGTCTTGAGCCCGAGGGCGCGGGCGGCTTCGTGGAAAGTGGCGCGGCGATGGGGCGGCGGATGCTGGCCCGCCACGAGGCCCCCATCGAAGGGAATCCGATAGAGATTGCACAGGCTCCCCAGCAGCCACAGCAAGGCGCCGCTGTCGATGGGTTCCGCCAGATGGTCCGCTTCCATAACCCCTTTTCCGCTTGCAGAAACCCGGCAGGGCAAGGCCCGGCCGGGTGCTGTTGCCGTTGGGTGGCGCGGATAGGGGCGTTCGGCGCTGAGCTTTTTATTTGTGGCCGTGCCCAAGGGTCATGGATGGGCGCCTCCCTGGCGCAGCGCATCTCGTTCGAGCCGGCGATTTTGATTGCCCGCGCATCCTACAGAACCATGACGGTGGGTCAATATGTCGAAACGGATAGTCAATATGACTATTGGACTAGGCGAAGCTCCTTCGCGGTCGTCGGGGCGGTGCCCGGCGAGACATCGATGGGATTTCGTCGCACCTCGCCCGCCGCCCTGTCGCAAACCCCACAGCCCCGCCGCCACCCCACGCAACCACGCGCCTTTCCGGCCGGCCTGCTTCTTGCACGGGATGATGTAACCCTGAAGGAGCCGACATGCTTACCCCCGCACTGCGTACCGAAATCCTCGCCGGCCTCATGGACGGCAGCGTCGTTCCCTATCTCGGCGCGGGCGTGCTGGCCGACGTGCGGTCCTGTGCCGACGGCCGGCCCATGCCGGCCACGAGCGACGAGCTGATCCTCGCCATGAACGGCGGCAAGCCCATGGCGCCCAAGCTCATGTACGAATTTTCCCGCGCCGCCATGAACGTGGAGCTCAAGCGCGGACGCGGCGCGGTGACACGCTTCCTCGATGCCACCTACGGCGCCACGGACTGGACCCGCTCGGCGGTGCACGACTGGATCAAGTCCCTGCGGCCGGCCTACGTCATCGACATCAACCGGGACACCCAGCTGCTGGACAGCTATGCCGATACACCCCACGTGCTGGTGCTGGGCTGCGCCCGCATCGGCGGCACGGAGTTCCGCTTCAAGCTCTACGCCTACGACGGCAGCGGCTACACGGCCATCGCGCCGGAGCAGGCGGCGCCGGGCATGCCGGTGCTGTTCAAGCCCATGGGATCGCCGAAGCCCGAGCCCTCCTACATCGCTTCCGACGCCGACTACGTGGACTTCATCACCGAGCTGATGGGCGGCTTCGCCGTGCCGGCCTTCGTCAAGAGCCTGCGGCGCGACAAGCGCTATCTGCTGCTGGGCCTGCGCCTGAACCGGGACACGGAGCGCATGGTGCTGGCCGACATGATCTACGGCGCCGCTTCCCCCGCCGGCTGGGCCCTGATCGAGCAGCCGACGGAAAAGGAACGCCGCTTCTGCGACAAGCTGGACATCGACATCGTCGAGGCCGGCGTCGAGGCCTTGATGCACGGCGTGCCGGAGACGGCGGCGTGCTGAGCTGGGACGAGAGCCGCCACGCCCTCGGCCAACCGGAGATGGACGCCACCCACCGGGAATTCGCCGCCCTGGCGAAGGAGCTGGCCCTGGCCGGCGCCGAGGATTTTCCCGTCCTGTTCGAGTCCCTGCTGACCCACACGCGCAGCCACTTCGAGAACGAGAGCCGGCTCATGCGCGCCTGCCGCTTCCCCGCCATCGCGGAGCACGAGGGCGAGCATCAGCGCGTGCTCGGGGAGCTGACGCGCCTGCAGCGGGGTATCGACGAGGGCCGCGCCGCCTTCGCCCGCGCCTACGTCCGGGAAGGCCTGCCCGACTGGTTCGCCAACCATCTCGCCACCATGGATGCGGCCCTGGCGGCGTGTCTGAAGACTGCTCGTTAAGCCGGCAGCCCCACGAGCCGGCGCGCCTGGTTCTCGCAGGCCACCATCACATCCCTGTCCAGGGCCTTGAGCCAGCGGAACGGCAGGCCATCGGGCCCGTAGAGGGCACCGGCCAGCATGCCGGCGATGGCGCCGGTGGTGTCGGCATCGCCGCCCCGGTTCACGACGTCGATCAGGCATTCCTCGAAGCTGCCGGTATCCAGCAGGGACTGGAGCACGGCCTGCATCGTTTCGACGATCCAACCGCTGGGGTTTTCCCGGCGCTTGCTCCGGTAGGCGAACTGGGGCTGGGCCACAACGAGGGGCCGGATGCGGCCCCGGTAGAGGTCCCGCAAAGCCGCGCCGCGGATGGCGTCCTGCACCGCAAGGGCGAGGAATTCGGCGGCGGCGTCCGATTGGGGATTGTGGTGGGTCACGTGGGCCTGGGCGCGCACGGCGGCGCGCACGGCGGCCTCGTCGCGCCCCAGGGTGGCGAGGGCCACCGGCAGCACGCGCATGGCGGCGCCGTTGCCGGCGTCGTGCTCCGAGGGCGGCGCTTCGGGGACGCCGGTCTTGCGGAAAGCGATCAGGTTGCGCCGCACCGTGTTGCCGATGTCGATGGGCTTGGTGCGCATCCAGGCGTCGAAGGCCTGTGCGGCGCCCAGGGCCGTGACGGCGCCATCGGCGAGGATGGCCTCGCCCAGGGCCAGGGACATGGTGGTGTCGTCGGTGACCTGGCCGCGCTTGAGGTACAGCCAGCCGCCGCCGCAGATGTCCTTGTGGATGCCGAACTTGCCGCGGATCTCCCGCGGCGTCATGAATTCGACGGTGGCGCCCAGCGCGTCGCCCATGGCGAGGCCCAGATAGGCGGCCTCGGCGCGGGCGACGATGCCGGCGCGCATGTCGCGAGCCTTAGCGGCTGGGGTACTCGACGACGATGTCCTCGTCGCGGACCACCATCTGGCAGGCGAGCCGCCATTCGGTGGGCATCAGGTCGTCGACGATCATCTGGTCCACCTGGGCCTGGGTGATCTTGCCCAGGTCCTTGAGCACCTTCACTTCGCGCTCGGTGAGGGGGTGGGCCATCTTGCGCTTGCGGTCCACGGGGAAGACCTTGACGAGGCAGGTGCCGCACTCGCCGTCGCCACAGGAGAAGTCGATGGGGATGTGGTTTTCCTTGGCGAGTTCGAGGATGGTCTTCTTGTGGCTGCCGGCGACGGCATAGACGGTCTTGTCCTTGTGCAGGGGACTGGAAAAGGTGACGTTGGCCATGGGTGACTCCTTGGGGTCTGGGTTGGGATGGGGTGACGGATTCAGGCGGGTTTGACGACGACTTCGCCGCCCAGCACCTGGGCCTGGCAGGCGAGGCGATGGTGGCGCGGCGCCAGGTTGTCCTTGAGCACCTGGTCCTCCAGCATGGAGGGAGCGGCCAGGTTCTCGTAGCCGGAGACGACCTTGGTCAGGCAGGTGCAGCACTCGCCTTCGCGGCAGCCGTAGGTGATGCCGGCGCCGACCTTCTCCGAGACTTCGATGAGGCGGGTGCCGGCCGGCACGGTGACGGTGACGCCGACGTCCTCGAAGGTGACTTTCGCTTTGGGCATGGGGTTTCCTTTCAGGCCAGGGCGGCCATGTCGATGATCCGGTTGTCGGCGCGGCCCGTGAGCTGCAGCGCCAGTTCGCCGCCGAGGGTGCGGCAGTCCTCCAACTCGGCTTCGGTGGGGATAAGCCGGGCGCGCACGCCCTTGACGGGCACCCGCAGCTTGAGGCCCCGCAGGCGGTCTTCCAGCATCTGCACCGCCTCGCCGGTCCAGCCGTAGGAGCCGAAGGCCGCCCCCAGCTTGCCGCGCACGCCAATGGAGACCAGGGAGGACAGCAGGTCCCAGACTGGCTTGACGGCGTCGCCGTTGATGGTGGGGCTGCCCAGCACGATGCCGTCGGCCTCCTCGATCAGGTCCACGAAGGGCCGCACCTCGCCGCCCTCGATGTCGTAGAGGGAGACGCGCACGCCCCCCGCCACCTCGGCGCCGGCCGCCACGGCCTCGGCCATGGCGCGGGTGCTGCCGTAGGCCGACACGTAGAAGATCAGCAGGGTCTTCTCGTCGCCGGCCTCGTTGGCGAGGGTGGAGGACGAGAGCTCCCGGTAGCGGCGCACGTAGCGCTCGGGCCGGTCCCGCAGGATGGGCCCGTGGGCCGGGGCGACGATGCGCAGGGGCAGCGGTTCGATGAGTTCCAGGGCCTCCAGCACATGACTGCGGAAGGGCCGCATGATGTGGGCGAAGTAGTAGTCGAAGGAGAAGCGGAAGTCGCCGACGGTGTCGTTGAACAAGCGTTCGTCGCAGAAATGGCAGCCGAACACGTCGCCCGAGAACAGCAGGCCCGCGTCCGGCAGCCAGGTGCATTGGGTATCGGGCCAGTGCAGATACGGGGTCTGGAAGAAGCTCAGGTGGCGGTTGCCGAGATCGACCCGGTCGCCGGTGGTCACCGGCGTGTAGTCGAGTTCCTCGCCGTGGATCAAGCCCTTGAGCATGGGCCGGGCGCGGCCCGAGATGTGGAGCCGGGCCTGGGGCGCGCGCCGCAACAGCTCGGGCAGCGCGCCGGAATGGTCGGGCTCCAGGTGGTTGAGGACGATGGCCGTGATCTCGCCGTAGTCGGCCACGGCCTCCAGGCGGCGGAAGAAATCGTCGGCGAACTCGGCCTTCACCGTATCCACGACGGCGACGCCGGCGCTGCCGCGCACCGCGTAGGCGTTGTAGCTGGTGCCGTTGGCGGTCTTGAGGATGATGTCGAAGCTGCGCAGGTCAGGATCGAGGGCGCCGATCCAATGGACGCCCGGCGCGATCTCGACGGGCGCTTCAGGCCTCGGCGGGGGCGGCATGCTCATGGGCGTGGCCGTCCGCATGGCCCTGGCAGCGATGGGCGGGATCGTTGCCGTGGCTGCAGGCCTCCAGGTTGCCGGCCGGCACGGCATCGCCTAGGCCGATCCAGGCGTGGACCGCCGCCGCGTCGAAACCGACGCGGCGCTGGCCTGCCACCTCCAGCAAGGGCCGGCGGATCAGCAGGGGCTCGGCCTGGAACAGGGCCAGGGCCGTGGCCTCATCGAATTCCTCGGGCACCACTTCGCCGCTCTTCACCATCGGCGCGTTGCGGTTGAACCACTGGGCGACCGGCAGGCCCTCGAAGAAGGCGAGCAGTTGGGAGCGCTGCCAGGGCGTGGCGAGCAGGTTGCGCGCCTGCACCGTGTGGCCGGCGGCCTGGAGCAGCGCCTTCTGGCGCGCGTTGCCGGAGCAGCCCGGCTTTTCGTAAAAGATGACGACAGCCATGAAGACTCCTAGCGGGCGGCGATTTCGGCCTGGACGGCGGCCCAGCGGATGGGCGGGATGCCGGTGAGGGACCCCGGCGGATTGAGGGGCTCGGCCAGCTCGTTCACGATGGCGCCCTCGATGGGGCAGATTTCCGCGCACTGGGGCTTGGCGTGGTCGCCGAGGCATTCGGTGCATTTCTCGGCCTCGATGCGGAAGACCGGATACTCGGGCGGCGCGGCGGCGAGGATGGCGTCGTTGGGGCACAGGGGCTGGCAGGCCCAGCAGTTGACGCAGGATTCGATAATTTCGAGGGCCATCAGGCACGCTTCCTTTCCGGCGCGGGCTGCGCCAGCTTGCCGGCCGCCAGCATCTCGCGCCAGACGGCCATGGCGGCTTCTTCGATGGGCTCCATGGCGTGCTCGCCGTTGGGCTTGATGCCGGCTGCTTCCAGCTTGCCCCAGGGCTCGAAGCCGATGCGGGAACACAGCACCACTTCGCAACCTTCGAGGGCGCGGATGGTTTTCTCCAGGACCGATTCGCCGTCGCCGCAGGTATCGTCGCCGCTGCAGTAGAGGTCGGTCTTGCGCGTACCCACCAGCCGGGCGCCGGCCTCGTTGGCTTCGTAGATAAGGAATTCCCGGGCGTGGCCGAAGTGTTCGTTGACGACGCCCTGGCCTTTGCTCGCCACGGCCATGAGCACCGCCCTGCCCTGGGCCGTCTTCGCCGGGCGGTGGAGGGTGACCACCTGGGGAGCCGGGACCGTCGGCGCGTGGGCGCGGGCACGCTTGGCCTCCAGCTCCGCATTCACCTTGGCGCGCAGTTCCAGGCGGCGGGCCATGGCAGCCTCGTGGTCGATCTCCATGGCCGCCACCTTTTCCAGGGTGAACTCGGCGCCCCGGTCCTCGCCCAGCAGGCCCACCGCGTCGGCGCGGCACTGGCGGCAGTGGCGCATCATGTTCATGTCGCCCTCGCAGGCGTCCTGCAGGGTCTTGAGTTCGTCGGGCGTCGGGCTGCGCTGGCCCATGACGCCGTAGAAGGTGCCGTGCTCGGCCTCGGCGATCAGGGGCATCACGTTGTGCAGGAAGGCGCCCTTGGCCTTGACGATGCGGGACACCTCCTTGAGGTGTTCGTCATTGACGCCGGGGATCATCACCGAATTGACTTTCACCAGGACGCCACGGGCCACGAGCATCTCCAGGCCCTGCTGCTGCTGCTCGATGAGGATGGCGGCGGCCTCGCGGCCGAAGACGCGGCGGTTCTGCCAGAAAATCCAGGGATAGATCTTCGCGCCCACGTCCGGGTCCACGCAGTTGATGGTGATGGTCACGTGGTCGATGTTGTGGCGCGCCAGCTCCTCCACGTGGGCCGGCAGGGCCAGGCCGTTGGTGGAGACGCAGAGTTTGATGTCCGGAGCCTTCTCCGCCAGCATGCGGAAGGTGGCGAAAGTGCGCTCGGGATTGGCGAGGGGGTCGCCGGGGCCGGCGATGCCCAGCACCGACATCTGGGGAATGTGGGCGGCCACGGCGAGGGTCTTCTTCACTGCCTGTTCGGGGGTCAGGAGCTCGGAGACAACGCCGGGCCGGGACTCGTTGGCGCAGTCGTACTTGCGGTTGCAGTAGTGGCACTGGATGTTGCAGGCCGGCGCCACGGCAGCGTGCATGCGGGCGAAATGGTGGTGAGCCTCCTCCGAATAGCAGGGGTGGTCCTGGACCTTGCGCCGGACGTCGTCCGGCAGGCCGTTCATCTGGCCGGCGGTGGAGCCGCAGCTGCCGGCACTGCAGCCGCCGGCGGGCTTGGGGACGGAATTGCCGATCACGGGAAGGTCCACGTTGTTCTCCGCAAAGTGGGTTTGCCTTCCTTTCAGCAATGGACATGCCAGTCGGCTCCGGCGCTACAACCCACTGATAGAAGGCCATTTTTTCAAGCCGTCAGAAAGCCGCTGTCGCGAATCCCACAGCTCAGCCGCCCAGCCGTGTGGCGAAGCCGACACCCCGGAAAGTGTCGCAAGCCCAACACGGACGGGCCGCCGCTAGCCATAATGTCGGCAGGGCGATGAAGGCCGCCCAAATGAACAAAGAGGAATCCCGATGACCATGGTTGTACTGGACCAGCTTGCGGCAGCCTCCGTCTCCGCGGCCGTCGCAGAACTGAAGGCGCAGGTGCCCGAATCCCACCTGCTGGCCCTGATCCCGGAAGCGGAAAGCGCGAACGTCGGGCTGTTGCAGGAGGCCTGCCGCCAGGCCGGCATGGCCCTGGCGGGCGCGATGTTTCCCCAGTTGGTACATGGCGACCGGCTCGTCGGCCGGGGTGCCGTGCTGCTCCAGGTGACGGGCGCGCCGCCGCCCCGCCTGATCGAGAACATCGCCGCGGCCGATGCCCCGGCCCGTATCGCCGATGCGGTGGCCGAATACGTGGAGGGCAGTCTCGGCGATGCCGACGAAGCCGCCCTCTTCTGCATCTTCGACGCCCTCGTCCCCAACATCGCCAGCCACCTGGACGCCTGGTACCTGCGGCTCGCCGACCGGGTCGGCTATTACGGCGTCAACGCCGGCAACGAGCGCTTCGCCCCCGCCCCCTGCCTGTTCGACGGCGAGCGCTTCATCGACAAGGCCGTGCTGCTCCAGTTGCTGCCCGGCCATCCCGGCGCCTGCCTGGAGCACGGCTACGGCATCCCGGAGAACGGCATCACGGCCACGGCCGCCGCGGGAAACCGCATCATCCAGATCGACTGGCGCCCGGCCCTGGACGTCTATCGGGACCTGATCGCCCGCCAGTACGGCGTCGCCCTGGACCGGGACAACTTCTACACCCATGCCGTGCTCTTCCCCTTCGGCATCCTGCGGGCCGACGGCGAGGTGCTGGTGCGCATCCCGGTCGCCCTCGGGGATGACGGCGAGATCGTCTGCGTCGGCGAGATTCCGCCCTACTCCATCCTGACGCTGTTGGACGCCCGCGCCGCCACCGGCCGCACGGCCGCCGCCCTGGCGCGGCAGCTGGCGGCCCGTGGCGCCGGCGTCGCCGGCGGCGACCTGCTGCTGTTCTATTGCGCCGGACGCCGCATGCACATGGGCGAAGGCGTGGGCATCGAACTGGCCGAGGTGGCACGGGAAACCGCTGCCCGCCAGGTGGCCGGCGGCCTGTCCCTCGGCGAGATCGGCGGTTCCCGGTCCGGCGGCTATCCCCTGTTCCACAACGCAACCCTGGTGGGCATGCCGTGTTCGAATCCCTGAACAGCATCCATGCGCTGACGGTCCTCTACGACCTCTCCCTGACGGTCGGCAGCGAGGTCGAACTGGAGCCGCTGCTGACCAAGTCCCTGCAGCGCCTGCTGTACCACACGGGCTTCCCGGTCGGCGTCGTCGTCACCCACGAGGAGAAGCCCCAGGCCGACGGTTCCATCAACGCCCGTCTCGAAATGGCCATCGGCGACTACGGGCTCATCAAGCAGAAGGGACAAGTATTGCACCTGCCCGCCGCCCTGCTGCTGGAGGACACCCCGAAGCTCGCCGAAGCCCCCGACCAGCTCGCCGCCTTCGGCACCCGCAAGCCCCAGCGCTACTACCTGCGCCTGCCGGTACCGGGATTCGGCGCGATCTTCCTCATGGGTTCCCAGGCGCCGGACACGGGCCTGGCCCTGCAGGAACTCTTCGTTCCCATCCTCGCCCGCCTCGGCAACGCCATCGACCTGTGCCGGCGCCTGGAGGAACGTACCGAACAGATGGAGACCGCCAACCGGGAGCTGGAGGCCTTCGCCTATTCCGTCTCCCACGATCTGCGGGCGCCCCTGCGGGCCATCAACGGCTTCTCCCATATCCTGCTGGAAACCGAGCGGGACCGCATGACGGCGGAAGGCCGCGACCTCTTCAACCGCATCGCCCGCAACGTGGGCAAACTGGAACGGCTCATCGATGACATCCTCCAGTATTCCCGCGCCGGCCGCCTGCCCCTGGCGAAGACGGCGGTGGATATGGCCTTGCTGGCCCGGTCCGTCGGCGATGAATTGGGGGATGGCTATCCCGGCACCGCCATCCGCGTCGGCCCGCTGCCCCCGGCCCACGGCGACCGGAACATGCTGCGGCAGGTGTTCCAGAACCTGATCGACAATGCCTGCAAGTTCTCGTCGAAGCGGCCGGAGGCGATGGTGGAGATCGGCGCCCGGGAGGAGAACGGCGCCACCGTCTATTTCGTGCGGGACAACGGCGCCGGCTTCGACATGCACTACGCCGACAAGCTCTTCGGCATGTTCCAGCGCATGCACGGGGAGACGGAATTCCCCGGCACCGGGGTCGGCCTCGCCATCGTCAAGCGGCTTGTGGAGCGCCACGGCGGACGCATCTGGGCCGAGGCGGCGCCGGACCGGGGCGCGACGTTCAGCTTCACCCTGGGCGGCTGAGGCCGCCCATCAGGCACCGGGCAACAGAATCCTGTTCTCGGTGCTGAACTGGTAGTCGCGGAAGACGTGCTCGGCCGTGAGGATTTCGTAGCGGCCGTCGGCGCCGCGCCGGGTCGTGTCCTTGAGCCGGTAGGTGTAATGGCCGCAGGTCCAGCAGTCGAAGTTGCGCATGTGGGTGCAAAGACAGGTCTTGTCCTTGACCGATATCTTGCGGGCGCCCGGGTGGGCCGCCAGTTCCCGGTTGTAGGCCGCGACGTAGGCGCAGTTGCCGCCGGCGTCCAGCAAGTACCCGTAGGCTTCGCAGTTGGGGCGGATGCCGGAGCCGATGGCCGGGCTGTTCTTCAGCATGCGCATCGGGTAGCCGGTGGGCGAAATCGTATTGACCTCGATGTCGTTCTCGCTGGCCTTGAAGTACTCCTGCTGCACGTCCTCGGGCAGGCCGCATTCCTTGACCACCGTGAAGCGGGTCGCCACCTGCACCGCGGCGGCGCCGTGCTCCAGATAGGCGACGGCGTCGGAGCCGGTGAAGATGCCGCCGGCGGGAATCAGCGGGATGTCGAGCTGCTCGGCCTTCAGCCAGGCGGCGATCTCGGCGACGATGGTGGCGAGATCGTACTGGGACCAGTCCAGGCCAAAGCCCAGGTGGCCGCCGGCGAGGGGGCCTTCGACGACCACGTAGTCGGGCAGGCGGTTGGTGCGGGCGGACTTGCGCAGGAAGAGCTGCAGGGCCCGCAGGGAGGAGACGATGATGCCGAGCTTGGCGTCGCGGAAGCGCGGGTGGTCCTCGATGAGACCGAAGGAGCCCAGGTGCAGACCGGCCGCCAGGGTGATGCCGTCGATGCCGGCGTCGAGGGCCGCCGTGAGACGCACCTTGAGGGTTTCCTTCGGCGCGTTCATGGTCAGCTTCTCCATCGTGTTGATGAAGATCATGCCGTCGCCGCGCTTGGCTTCCATGGTTTTGCCGACGTGCAGCTTGGTCGCCTCGGCCACCTTGCCGAGATCGAACTGCACCGCCGACTTGTCCGGGTTCTCGACGTTGTACTTGTAGAGTTTGAGCTTGTCCTTGACGAACTTGGTGTCGAAGCGCCGGTCGGCCACGGTCTTGATCATGGCATCCGAAATGTGGCCAACACCGCCCAGCCGGGCCGCTTCCAGGGCCAGTTCCGCCGTGGAGATATCCACGCCCATGCCGCCGATCATGATCGGTACCAGCTCCTGCTTGCCGAGGCGGAGCCGGAAGTCATCCACTCTTTTCATGCGCTTGCTTCTAATCCAGTTCGCGGGACCCGAGACGATACCACGGCTGGCCCCCTAAAGGCCGGCCGTGTAGCACTTTCGCCGGGTTCGGAGCCTGTTTCTGTGGGGTCCTCAGAACTGCTTGACCTGGATGTTCAGCGTCTGGATGCGGTAGGCGATCTGGCGGGGGGTCATGCCCAGCAGGCGGGCGGCCTTGGCCTGGACCCAGCCGGCCTGTTCGAGGGCGGCGATGACGCGGGAGCGTTCGTCCAGGCCGGGATCGGCGGCGTCCCCGGCGGCCGGGACCGGCGAGGGCGGCGCGGCGACCGGCTGGAAGACGGGAGCTGAGGCAGCCGGCGCTTCCCGTCCCCGGTCCACCCGGATCAGATCGGCGTCGATGCTGCCGGATTCCGACATGATGGCGGCGCGTTCGAGGCAGTTCTCCAGTTCCCGCACGTTGCCCGGCCACGGGTACTGGCTCAGGCGCCGCACCGCCGCCTCGGTGATGGCGACGGGCCGCCCCTGCATCTCGCCGATGCGGCGGGCCAGGTGGCGGGCCAGGTCGGGCACATCCTCGGGCCGCTCCCGCAGGGGCGGCAGCAGGATGGGCATGACGTTGAGCCGGTAGTAGAGGTCCTCGCGGAAGCTGCCGGCGTCCACCGCCGCCTCCAGGTCCCGGTGGGTGGCGGCGATGACCCGCACATCCACCTTCATGGTGCGGCTGCCGCCGACCCGCTCCAGCTCGCCTTCCTGCAGCACCCGCAGCAGCTTGGCCTGGAAGGCCGGCGAGATCTCGCCGATCTCGTCGAGGAACAGGGTGCCGCCGTCGGCCAATTCGAAGCGGCCCTTGCGGCTGCCGACGGCACCCGTGAAGGCGCCCTTCTCGTGGCCGAAGAGTTCCGACTCCAGCAGGTTTTCCGGCAGGGAGGCGCAATTGAGCCGCACGTAGGGGCCGCGCGACCGGGGCGAATGGTAGTGGATGGCGTTGGCGATGAGCTCCTTGCCGGTGCCGGTCTCGCCGCGGATCAGTACCGTGGTGTTCCACTTGGACACCATGCGCACCTGGTCGAAGACCCGGCGCATGGCGGCCGAACGGCCGACGATGTTGTCGAAGCCGTACTGGTGGCGCACGGTGCGCCGCAGGCTGTCGCGCTCTTCGGCCAGATTCTTCTTCTCCTGCTCCACTTCGAGGGACAGGCGCACGCTGCGGCCGATGAGGTTGGCCACCATCTCGACGAAACGGGCGCGCTCGGACAGCAAGCCGTCGTCCGGCTCGTCGGGCTGGACGGCCAGCACGCCGCGCAGGCTGCCGCCGACGTTGATGGGAGCGGCGATGAAGGGCAGGTTGCGGTCGTAGATGCCCAGGCGGTTGAGGAAGCGCGGGTCCCGGCCGGCCGCCGGCAGGGCGATGGAACGCTTTTCCTCCAGCAGCACGCCGAGGATGCCCTCCCCCGAGTGGTAGCGCACGGGCTCGTCCTCGGCGAGGCTGGCGCCATGAACTGCATTCACCACCAGATCGCCCGACTCGGGATCGACGACGCTGACCATGCCGCGGCCGAGGCCCGTTTCCTCGTCGAGGACTTCCAGCACCTTGCGCACGGTCTGGGAGAAATCGAGGGAGCGCGACAGTATCTCGCCGACCAGGTAGAGGGCCTCCAGTTCGGCCCGGTGCAGGTTGGAAGTGATGCTCATGGCGCATCCCCCTCGACGCCGGAAATCGGCAGCACCACGCGCACGCGGCAACCGCCGCGCTCGGCCGGATCTATCTCGATGGTGCCTTCGTGATCGGCCGCCACCTGCTGGGCCGACGACAGGCCGGTGCCGAGATGGCGTCCGCCGCCCTTCTTGGTCGAATAGAAGGGTTCGAAGACCTTGAGGCGCAGCTCAGTCGGGATGCCGGGCCCCGTGTCCTCGACGAGCACCTCGACACTGCCGGAACGGGAGCGCGTGGCGATGCGCAACTCGCGCTCGCGCCAGCCGCGGCAGTTCATGGCCTCGACGGCGTTGTCCACGATGGCCTTGAACATGGCCCGCAGCCGGTTGGCGTGGCCCGTCACGGCGGGCAGCACGGCCTGGGGCCGCCAGCTCACGGTGACGCCCGCCGCCAGCATGGCGCCGGTGGACAGGTCCAGCACGTCGCGCATGACTTCGTTGAGATTCACGGCGGTGCGGGATTCGGGCTGGTGCTCGGGAATGGCGCCGCGCAGGTTCTCCACCGCCGTCTTGCCGGCCTCCAGGGCTTCCGTCAGGGCCGAGCCGGCCGGCTCGCAGCAGCCGCGGCGGGCGATGGTGGCCATCACCGAGGCCATCACGTTCATGGGCCCCTCGATCTGGAACACGGCGGCCGACAGGGTTTCCCGCAGGCTGTCGATGCGGGCGGCGTCGGCCATCATGGCCTGGAGTGCGGCCATGCGGGCCTTCTCCTGTTCGACGCGGCTCTTTGTGGTCTCCTTCGCCACCAACAGCAGGTAAAGGTCCTTGCGACCGTCGAAGAAGGCGTCGGCGCCGCCGTCCTTGCGCCGCACCCAGGTGCCAGAGCAGGAGAACCAGCGCGGGGCGCCGGCCGAGTCGATGCGGATTTCCCGCTCGCTGAAGGCCTGGGCGCCCTCCTTCGGCGAACCGAGACCGTGGCCCAGGTCGGCGCGCACGGCGTCCAGAATCAGGGTCGCCGGCTCGGCCATGCGCAAGTCGCCCATGAGCTTCTTGTACTCGTGGTTGTCGAGCACCACGCTGTCCTCACCGTCCAGCAGGGCCATGACGACGGGGGCGGAATCGACGACCGATTCGATCAGGGCCTTCTGGTTGCCCACCTCGCATTCCAGCCGGTGCAGCTCGGTGACGTCCCGGTGGATGCCCAGGTAGTTCACCACGGCGCCCTGGGCGTCCATGACCGGCGTGATGAGCAGGTCGGCGATGTACTCGCCGCCGTCCCGGCGCCGGTTCACCAGCCGGCCGCTCCAGGCGTGGCCGCCGCTGATGCGTTCCCACATGGAGCGATATACCGACGGCGGCGTCGTCTTGGCGGACAGCAGGGACTGGTTGCCCCCCGCCACGTCGGCCGCCGCATAACCCGTCACACGGGAGAAGGCGGGATTGACGTAGAGGATGTTGGCATGGGTGTCGGTGATGGAAATGGCCACGTCGGCCTGCTCCACCGCCTGCTGGAAGACGGCAGGCAGGATGGCCGGCGCGGTCGCGCCCTGGGGGTCTGCTGGTTTTTGCTTGTTGGTCGCCACGGCGTTCTCCGAAGTTACCCGTCCCCACTGCAGGTTCCATGCCGGACGCCGGAAAGGCCCTGCCGTCCGAAGTCCAGGTGTCGGATTTGTCGCAGCTTGTAGGACTTGCGACATTCCCCGCGGCGATTCCATCGCCATGACCGGCAGACCCGCGCCCCCGCGGAAGTCCTGTTCCGGTGCCCGCTGGCAGGCGACCGCACGGTTTTGGGGCACACAAAAATCGGCGGTGGCACGGATCGTGATACGGCAGAGCCAAAGGCCCGGAACACAACCATGACCGAAATCCTCGTCCTCCTCATTACGACCGCACTGGTGAACAACGTGGTGCTGGTGAAGTTTCTCGGCCTCTGCCCCTTCATGGGCGTGTCGAGAAACGTCGACAGCGCCCTCGGCATGGGCCTCGCCACCACCTTCGTCATCACCCTGGCGAGCGCCGCCACCTGGATGCTCGAACACTGGCTGCTGGCGCCCCTGGGCCTGGGCTACCTGCGCATCCTCACCTTCATCCTCGTCATCGCCGCGACGGTGCAATTCGTCGAACTGGTGGTGAAGAAGGCCAGTCCCGGCCTCTACCAGGCCCTCGGCATCTACCTGCCCCTCATCACCACCAACTGCGCGGTGCTCGGCATCGCGCTCCTCAATGTGCAGGAGAAGAGCTCCTTCGCCGTCAGCATCGCCTACGGTTTCGGTTCGGCCCTGGGCTTCACCCTGGTGCTGCTGATCTTCGCCGGCCTGCGGGAACGCCTGGCCCTGGCGCGGGTACCCGCAGCCTTCACGGGCGCCCCGGTGGGCTTCGTCCTGGCGGGCCTCCTGTCCCTGGCCTTCATGGGCTTCGCCGGCCTGAACTTCAAGTGAGGACGCCATGATCGCCGCCGTACTCAGCCTGACCCTCCTCGGTGCCGCCCTCGGCATCGGTCTGGGCGTCGCCGCCCGCCGCTTCGCCGTCGAAGGCAACCCGATGGTGGACGAGGTGGCCGCCCTCATGCCCGGCTCCAACTGCGGCCAGTGCGGCTTTCCCGGCTGCCCGGGCGCCGCCGCCGCCGTGGTGGCCGGCGAGGCGCCGCCGACCCTCTGCCCCCCCGGCGGCAAAGCCCTGGCGGCGGCCCTGGCGGAAAAGCTCGGCATCGAACTGGACCTTTCCGGCGTGGTGGACGAAGGTCCGAAGATCGCCCTGGTGGCCGAGGAAATCTGCATCGGCTGCTGCCGCTGCATCAAGGTCTGCCCCACCGACGCCATCCTCGGCGCCCCCAAGCAGATCCACAACGTGATCCGGGAGGCCTGTACCGGCTGCGGCAACTGCATCGAGCGCTGCCCGACGGAGGCCATGTCCATGCAACCCGTGCCCATGACCCTGCAGCACTGGGTCTGGCCGAAACCCGCGGTGGCCTGACCATGGGACTGATGGAAAAAATCTTCGGCGCCGGATGGGGCATCCATCCCGCCGACCGCAAGCGCCCGGCGGCGGACATCCCCCTGCGCCGGATCGCCACCCCAAGCCATCTCTACGTGCCGCTGCAGCAGCACATCGGCGCCCCCGCCCGGCCCGTGGTCCTGGTGGGCCAGAAGGTGGCGAAGGGCCAGCTCCTCGCCGAAGCCCAGGGGGCCACCTCGGCGGCGATCCATGCGCCCCGCTCCGGCACCATCGTCTCGGTGGGCGACATCACCGCCCCCCACGCCTCGGGACTCCCCGTCGCCGGCATCGCCATCGAATGGGACGGCGAGGACCGCTGGCATGAGCCCGACGACCTGCCGGCGGACCCCTTCGCCCTGGCGCCGGAGGACATCGGCCGCCGCGTCGCCGCCGCCGGCATCGTCGGCCTGGGCGGCGCCGCCTTTCCCTCGGCCCTGAAACTGAACCTGGGCAAGCGCAGCGGCATCCATACCCTGATTCTCAACGGCGGCGAGTGCGAACCCTACCTGTCCTGCGACGACCGCCTGATGCGCGATTTCGCCCGCGAAACCGTCGAGGGCATCCGCCTCATGCTCCACGCCACGGGTGCCCGCGAAGCCCTGGTGGGCATCGAGGACAACAAACCGGAAGCCATTGCCGCCATGACCGCAGCCGCCGCCCCCTTCGGCGAGGTACAGGTGCGACCGGTGCCGGCCCGCTACCCGATGGGCTCGGAGAAGCATCTGTTCTCGACTTTGACCGGCAAGGAGGTGCCCGCCGACGGCCGCACCACCGACCTGGGCGTGCTCGTCCATAACGTCGGCACCGCCTATGCGGTCCAGCAGGCCATCCGCCTGGGCCGCCCCCTGGTGGAGCGGATCGTCACCCTCAACGGCGGCGCCTGGCATGCGCCGGGCAACTGCGTGGTGCCCGTGGGCATGCTGGTGGCCGACATCGTCACCGCCGTGGGTCTCAAGCAGGACCCGGCCCGCCTCATCATGGGCGGCCCGATGATGGGCACCCAGTTGCCCGGCACCTTCGTGCCCGTGGTCAAGGGCACCAGCGGCCTCCTGGCCCTGACGGCCGACGAGGCCGCGGCGGGCGAGGCGCAGCCCTGCATCCGCTGTTCCTCCTGCGTGCGCGCCTGCCCGGTGGGCCTGCTGCCCCTGGAAATGGCGGCGCGCATCCGTACCGACGACTACGCCGGTGCCGTGGACCTCGGCCTCAAGGACTGCATCGCCTGCGGCTGCTGCGCCTGGGTCTGCCCGGCTCACATCCCCCTGGTCCAGTACTTCGGCCATGCCAAGGGCGAACTGGCGGCGCGAGACCGCGCCAAGCTGCGCACCGATGCCACCAAGCGCCTCGTCGCCGCCCGAGCCGAGCGCCTGGAACGGGAAGCCAAGGAGAAGGCCGAGGCCGCCGCGCGGCGCAAGGCCGAGCGGGCGGCCCAGAAGGCGGCGGAAGCCGCAGCGGCGGCGGCCACCGCCGATCGGACCACGGAGGAATCATGAGCGCCGTTCCCATCGCATCCCCCCACGCCCATGGCGGCGCCGGCGTCTCCCGCATCATGGCCAAGGTCATGCTGGCCCTGGCGCCCGCCACCCTCTACGGCTTCTGGCTCTATGGCTGGCCGGCCATCTACCTGTGGATCGTCACGGTCCTCGCCGCCCTGCTGGGCGAGGCCACCTGCCTGCGCCTGGCCGACCAGCCCGCCAGGCCGGTGCTGCTCGACGGCTCCGCCCTCCTCACCGGCTGGCTGCTGGCCCTCTCCCTGCCGCCCTGGGCGCCCTGGTGGCTCGGCGCCGTCGGCGGCCTGTTCGCCACCATCGTCGCCAAACAGGTCTTCGGTGGGCTCGGCCAGAACCTTTTCAATCCGGCCATGGTGGCCCGCGTCGCGCTGCTGATCTCCTTCCCCGTCCCCATGACGGCCTGGGTAGCGCCGCTGCCCCTCACGGCAGCCGGCGCACCGGGCCTGTTCGACGGCCTGCTGGTGACCCTGGGGAGCGCCACCCAGCTGGACGCGGTTTCCAGCGCCTCCCTCCTGGGCCACGCCAAGGCGGAACTCTCCCGGGGTGTGGATCTGCTCCATTCCCTCGGCGGACACCCGCTTTCCCTGGCCGGCTACCGCCCCGGCAGTCTCGGCGAGACCGCCGGGCTGCTGATCGCGGCCGGCGGCATCGCCATGATCGTCATGGGCGTCATCTCCTGGCACATCCCGGCCGCCATGCTGGCCGGCATCGCCCTGCCCGCCGCCATCGGCCATGCCGTCGATCCGGCCCGCTATCTGGACGCCACCACCCATATCTTCAGCGGCGGCGCCCTGCTGGGGGCCTTCTTCATCGCCACCGACTACGTCACCTCGCCGAACACCCGCGCCGGCCAGCTGCTGTTCGGCCTCGGCTGCGGCCTGCTGACCTACGTGATCCGCACCTGGGGCGGCTACCCGGAAGGCGTGGCCTTCGCCGTGCTGCTGATGAACGCGCTGGCCCCGGCCATCGACCGCCTGCTGAAACCCCGCATCTACGGACGCAACCGCAAGGGCGCGCCGCTACCGTCATGAGCACAGAACTCGCCGTTCTTCGGGATCGTCTCGCCTACCAGGGCATTTCCCTCGGCCTGGTGGCGCTGCTGGCCAGCGCCGCCCTGAGCCTGGGCAACAGCCTCACCGGGCCGGCCATCGCCGCCGCCGAGGCCCGCGACCTGCAGGCCTCTCTCGCCCAGGTGCTGCCGGAGGGTTCCTACGACAACGAACTGCTGCAGGACACCGTCGTCGTGGACCAGGTGACGATCTACAAGGCCCGCAAGGACGGCGCCGTCACCGGGGCGGTGTTCCAGATGGCGGCCCGCGGCTACGCCGGCGACATCGTCGTGCTGATGGGGGTGGACGCCGGCGGCACCCTGCTCGGCGCCCGCGTCATCAAGCATCAGGAGACGCCAGGCCTGGGCGACAAGATCGAACTGGCGAAATCGAAATGGATTCGCGACTTCGAGGGCAAGTCCCTCGAAGACCCCAAGCCGGAAAAGTGGGCAGTGCGCAAGGACGGCGGCGTGTTCGACCAGTTCGCCGGCGCGACCATCACCCCCCGGGCGGTCGTCAAGGCGGTCAAGCAGGGGCTCGACTTCTACGCGGCCCATCGCCGGGAAATCACGGGAGGCTGAGATGAAACTCGACTTTCGGAGCGTGACCGGGAGGGTGGGATGCTCTGCGCCGCTCATGTCACCCGCCGACGGCCTGCGGCCGACGTCTCCTTCTTTACTTCGCTTTGCAGAGCATCCCACCCTCCCGGTCGGATTTCGCTGTGGGTGTTCGGTGGAGCAGGTGCGCCGGCGTCTCCAGCCAAGGGAGGCAGGTGGCCGACAGAGCGAAGTAAAGAAGGAGAGCCGGGCGCAGCCCGGCTCGGGTGACATGAGCGCCGTCGGCCACCTGCCTCCCTTGGCGCGCTCCGACCTGCCAAGAACGAGACCTTTCATGCGTCGCTGCCGGCACATAGCGTCAAGGAGCCATTGAGATGAAACTCTTCCAGGTGTTCAAGGACGGCCTATGGAGCCAGAACGTGGTCTTCGCCCAGATGCTCGCCCTGTGCCCGACCATGGCGGTGACCACCAGCGGCACCAACGGTCTCGGCATGGGGCTGGCGACGACGGCGGTGCTCGTGATGGCCAACGTCCTGGTGGCCCTGATTCGCGATTTCGTCAGCCGCCAGGTGCGCATTCCGATTTTCGTCGTACTCATCGCCACCCTGGTCACCCTGGTGGACATGGCCCTAAACGCCTGGCTCCACGACCTCTACAAGGTGCTCGGCCTGTTCATCGCCCTCATCGTCGTCAATTGCGCGATCCTCGGCCGCGCCGAAGCCTTCGCCTCCAAGTCGCCGGTGCTGGCCTCGGCCCTGGACGGCCTGGGCATGGGATTGGGCTTCACCCTCGCTCTCGTCCTCATCGGCCTGGTGCGGGAACTCCTCGGCGGCGGCACCCTGTTCGCCCAGGCCAGCCTGCTGCTGGGCAGCGGCTTCGCCTTCCTGGAGACCACCGTGATCCCCAACTACGGCGGCGTGTTGCTGATGATCCTGCCGCCCGGCGGATTCCTCGTGCTGGGCTTACTGCTGGCCCTCAAGCGCGTCACCGACGCCCGCCTGGCCACCCGCGCAGCCGTACCCACCGTTGCCGCCCAAGGAGCCTGAGCATGCAAGTCGGCGTCGCCTATTCGGAACCCACCCAGCAGATCTGGCTCACCATCGAAGTGCCGGACCAGGCCACGGTACAGGAAGCCATAGAGCGCTCGGGCATCCTGCGGATGTTTCCCCATATCGACCTCGGCGCCCAGAAGGTAGGCGTGTTCGGCAAGCTGGTGAAACCCGACGCCCCCCTGCGGGCGGGAGACCGGGTCGAGATCTACCGCCAGATCACCTGTGATCCCCAGACGGTGCCGCGCCGCGACGGCGCCGGCGGCGACGAGGAGTAGCGCCCCACGGCCCGGCGGCCTCCGTACCCGGGGCGGATTTCCCCTCGCATTCCACGCCGCCATTGCCCCGGACGCCTGAGTTCGGGCATCATCCCGCCCCCGAGCCGGCCCGCAGAAGGCACGGCCTTCCAACCCGACGAGAAAACCCCATGACCCATACCATAGACGCTCAGGTCCTTGCCGGACTCGGCGAACGCCTCAACGACCACCCTCTCTATGCCGCCGTCCGGACCCTGGACGACCTGCGCCTGTTCATGGCCCACCACGTCTATTCGGTATGGGACTTCATGTCCCTGCTGAAGGACCTCCAGCGGCATATCGCGCCCGCCGCCGTGCCCTGGACGCCCGTCGGCAGCCCGTCGGTACGCTTCTTCATCAACCAGATCGTGCTCGGCGAAGAATCGGACGAAGGCCTGCCGGATGCCGACGGCAAGCCCACCTACGCAAGCCACTTCGAACTCTATTGCGACGCCATGCGCGAAGTGGGTGCCGATCCCGCCGGCGCCATCCGCTTTTCCGAAACGGCGGCCAGCCGGGGCATCGCGACGGCCTTCGCCCTCGGCACGGCGCCCGCCGCCGCCCAGGCCTTCATGAACTCCACCTTCGCCTTCATCGATACCGGCAAGCCCCATGTGGTGGGCGCCGCCTTCGCCTTCGGCCGGGAGCACATCATTCCGGCCATGTTCCGCGCCCTGCTGGCGAAGATGAACATCACCCAGAAGGAGGCGCCGGCCTTCCACTACTACCTGGAACGTCACATCCATCTGGACGAGGATTTCCACGCCCCCCTGTCCCTGCGCATGGTGAACGAGCTGATCGGCGGCGACACCGTGAAGGCTAAGGAAGCCGCCGAGGCGGCCCGCGCAGCCGCCGAGGCGCGCATTGCCTTCTGGGACGGCGTCCAGGCGGCGATGGCGCGCCGCTGATCCCCGTCAGGCCGCCGGCTTGAAAAGACCGGCGATCCAGGCCTTCTGGACGGCGGCCTTGCGGCCGTCCGCAATACGGGCGCGCAGACGGTCCCGCACCTCGTCCAGAGGGGCATGCCGCTCCGGCCGGATGGCTTCGCAGAGCACGAGGTGGAAGCCCATGGCCGTCTCGACGACGCCGGACATCCGGCCTGCGTCAAGGGCGAAGGCCACGGCCTCCAGTTCCGGATAGAGCTGGCCGCGGGGCACGGTGCCCAGCAGGCCGCCGTTCATGGCGGACGGGCATTCCGAATGCTTGAGGGCCTGCTCGGCAAAGCGGCCCATATCCTTCTCCAGCCGGCGACGGATGGCCTCGATGCGTTCCCGCGCCGCATCCCGGCTGCTGCCGGGAAGCTCCTCGTTGATGGTGACGAGGATGTGCCGCAGGCTGCGCGCTTCCGGCCGCAGGAAGCGGGCGGCATGCTGGAGGTAGAAGATTTCCACGTCCGTGTCCGTCACCGGGGGCGCCGTGCGGGCCACGCTGTCGAGGACCGCTTCGACCCGCAGGTCCCGTTCGATGGCGGCGGCGAGTTCGGCCTCGTCGAGGCCGGACTGCTCCAGCTCTTCGCGGAATTCGTCATCGCTGCCGAAACGGCCGCGGATCTCGGACACGCCATGGGGCACGGCAGAGGGCGGCAGCACTACTTGGGCCGCTTCCAGGGTAGCGAGGATGCGCCCCTCGATCTCCAGCTGGCGGGCGGCCACGGCGGCAACCTTGGCCCGTTCCTCTTCCGCCAGGGCCTGGGGCGCCTTCTGGAACAGCTCCCGGGCAAGCTTGAGGGCGAGATAGGGAGAGGCCTCAGCCATCGACAGCCGCCTCCCCATGCCGGACCAGGGGCCGCAGGGACGCCTCGGGGACGCCCAGGGGACGGCCCGGCAGGCAATCGAAATGGACGTGGTAGAGGACGCCGGCTTTCTCGTCGCGGATCACCTTGAGGATCTCGCCGATGGCCCCCAGGGGGACGAGCACTTCGCCCTGCACCGCGAGGGCCGCCGTCACGGCGACCCGCTCCCTGGTTTCGAAGCGGCTGGGCGTCCAGTCGTCGGCGATGTCGATGAGTTCCTCCTCGCGGCAGCCGACGACCCGGTCGATGTCGAGAAAATGGACCGAATAGATGATCTGGTCCTGGAGGAAGGTGCCAATGTCCACCACCGTCCCCACGCTGCCGCGCTTGACCAGCAGCGTGCCGGTGTCCATGCCGGGGAAGGTGCCGTCGTTGCGCACATTGCGCACGACGCGCACCGAGTCGCCGAAGTCCCAGCGGGATTCCATGGTCAGTGGCGTGCCCGGCCGATGGCGCCGATGGGGATCGTGGCGATGCCGGCGGCCCGCTTGTGCACGCTGAACACCTTTTCGGTGAGGGCGTCGGACTTGAGGAAATCGGTGTAGGCCAGGGCCAGGGCACCACGGTAGTCCTCGAACTCCAGGGGTGTGCCGGCCGGGCGCGCCGCCAGGTAGTCGTGGGCCCGCTGGAGGATGTGGAGGCGGCTCACCTGGACGACGGCGGGGTCGTAGGGAATGCGGAAATAGTTGAGAAAGTCCTCGGCGGATTCGAGGTCGGCGAGGTCTTCTTCAAGCTCGGGTGCCAGGGTGTTCATGAAAGTCCTCCAAGGTGATGTTCCTCGCAACAGAGCTCGCCCGCCGCGCAGGCCAGGCAGCCCTCCTCCTTCGCCGCCGGGGCCAAGCCCCTGAGGCTGCGCACCTCGGCCTCCAGGGCTTCGATGCGGTCCATCAGGCAGCCGACGGCCTTGCCGACCGGGTCGGGAATCAGGTGGTGGTCCAGGTCGATGGGCATGCCGGCGGCGGCGCGCAGCCGTGCGCTGCGTTCGCCGACGATGCGGCCCGGAATGCCGACCACGGTGCGGCCGGCCGGCACTTCGCGCACGACCACCGAGTTGGCGCCGACCCGGGCGCCGGCGCCGATGCGGATGGCGCCGAGAATTTTCGCGCCGGCGCCGACCACCACGCCGTCTTCCAGCGTCGGGTGGCGCTTGCCGGCATTCCAGGTGGTGCCGCCCAGGGTGACGCCGTGGTAAAGGGTGACGTCGTCGCCGATCTCCGCCGTCTCGCCGATGACGACCCCGGCGCCGTGGTCGATGAAGAAGCGGCGACCGATGCGGGCGCCGGGATGGATGTCCACGTTGGTGACGGCGCGGGCGAGGAAGGCCAGGAAGCGGGCCGCGAAGCGCCAGCCCCCGTGCCACAAGCGATGGGCGACACGATGGGCCATGAGGGCGTGAAGGCCCGGATAGGTGACCAGGACCTCGAAGACGTTGCGCGCCGCCGGGTCGCGGCCGAAGACGCAGCGCAGGTCTTCGCGGATCAGGGTCAGCAGACCTGGGTTCGGCGCTCCGGAAGGCAGGACCAGTACGGCGACATCGCTATCGGCCATGACCCACCTCCTCAAGCATGTTCAACAGTTCGTCGTCGCTGGGCGCCCGCTTGCGCACGCCGACGAAGGCGCGCACCCGCAGGAGCACCAGGGCGGCGTCGGCTTCGCCGAGCCGGACGCCGAGCCGGCCGAAGACCGCCTGCACCGCCCGGCTGCCGGAGTGCTTGCCGAGCACGAGGCGGTGGCTGCGCCCCACCAGTTCCGGCGCGAAGCCTTGGTAGTTGTCCGGGTCCTTCAGCAGGCCATCCACATGGATGCCGGCTTCGTGGGTGAAGACGCCTTCGCCGACCACACTCTTTTGCCAGGGTACGGGGCGGCCGGCGGCGGCGGCGACCTTCTCCGAGACGGCCGGAAAGGCGCGCAGATCGACGCCGGTTTCGATGCCATGGCATTGGCGCAGGCCCAGGACCACTTCCTCCAGGGCGGCATTGCCGGCGCGTTCGCCGAGGCCGTTGACCGTGGTATTCACATGGGTAGCGCCGGCGCAAACCGCGGCCAGCGTGTTGGCTGTCGCCATGCCCAGGTCGTCGTGGGCGTGCATTTCGATCTCGATGTCGCTGACGGCCCGCAGGGCGGCGATGCGTTCGAAGACGCCGAAGGGCTCCAGGACACCCAGAGTGTCGGCGAAGCGGAAGCGCCGGGCGCCGGCCCGCTGGGCAGTTACGACGAGGCGCTTGAGGAAGTCCAGATCGGCGCGGGAGGCATCCTCGCCGCCGACGCAGACCTCCAGCCCGGCATCCCGGGCCAGGCCCACGTGACGGGTGACGGCAGCCAGCAGCCATTCCCGGTCCTTGCGCAGTTTGGAACGCAGATGCCGGTCGGAAGCCGGGGCGGAGATATCGATCATCCCGACGCCGAGGCCGGAGCAGGCGGCGATGTCCGCCGCATGCATGCGGCTCCAGACCATGAGCCCCACGCCGAGGCCGAGGCCGGCGACGGCGCGGATGCTCTCGCGCTCGGCCTCGCCCATGGCGGGAATGCCGACTTCCATCTCGGGAATGCCCAGGGCCGCCAGGCGGCGCGCGATGTCGAGCTTTTCGTCGAGACTGAACACCACCCCGGCGGACTGCTCGCCGTCCCGCAGGGTGGTGTCGTTGATGGTGGCGTATCTTGGCTTGGGCATGGGCAACCTCTCGCCCCTGTCTTGCAAAGACGATGCCCGAAAAAATCCCCCGTCAAATCAATTGACTGAAAACACCGCCATGGGGTTTGTCGCAAACCGGACAGGAATTTGTCGCAAGGAGGAATGCACGGCCTGCCGAACCCGGGTCGAAAATCCGGAGGCTGGCGACGAACGAAAGGGAAAACCGGGGGCTTCTATTCCCGGCGATTGACGACCCGAGGATCGTCAGTGGGTGTCTTCGCTGGGCGGCACCGGCAGCGGAATAACGACGATGCCTTCGTCGAGCAGGTCCCGCGTCTCGTCGGCGGAGGCGACACCGCGGATGCTGCGGGCGGGCGCTTCCTTGTAGTGAATCCGGCGCGCCTCTTCCGGGAAGCGGTGCCCCACGTTCTCGCTGTCCCGCGCCGCCGTCTTGAGGGCCTCAAGCAGCAGGCCCTGCACGGCTTCCAGGCTTTCGTGGCCGGCGTCGTCAGGCGCCGTCGTGCGCGACGAGGAAGTCACGACGTGGGGGCCCGACGGCAGGCGGCTCACTTCGACGCTGTTGCAGATCGGGCAGTTCACGAGGGAGCGCTGCAATTGGTTCTCGAAAGCCTCCGCCGAAGCGAACCAGCCCTCGAAGCGGTGTTCATGGCGGCAGACGAGATTGAGGACGATCACAACGGTACGGTATCCGGTAGGTGGGATTCGCTGGCGGGCGAAACAATGCGGGCGCAGGCTTCCGCGGACAGGGCGGAGACTAACACACATTGGCGGGATGGCTGGCTCCGCAAGCCGCGGCAAGGGTCTCGATGAGTGGGGATCGTCGGGGCAGGAAAGGACTGGTGCCCGGAACCGGAATCGAACCGGTACGGCTTGCGCCGAGGGATTTTAAGTCCCTTGTGTCTACCAATTTCACCATCCGGGCCCGTTCCGACTGAACGACCGAGCCGGAGCGTCGATTCTATCCGGCGGATGGCGCTGGACAGCACCGGCACAGAAATCTTGGAGGCGCGACCCAGAATCGAACTGGGGTAGACGGATTTGCAATCCGTTGCACGGCCACTATGCGATCGCGCCGTTGCCCCGTCGCCGGGGCCTTGAAGCTAAAAGGGGGAAAGCAGCTTCGCTTTCCCCCAGGATTCTGGAGCGGGAGAAGAGTCTCGAACTCTCGACCTATACCTTGGCAAGGTATCGCTCTACCAACTGAGCTACTCCCGCAGAACGGAGACGAATTATAGCGGCGAACGAAAATGTGTCAACGCTTGATCGCATCTTTTTTTTGTTTCGCCGCTACTGTGAAGTGCGCGCCGATATTTCCGGCCACGCCTTGCGCAGATAGTAGGCCATCGACCACAGGGTCAAGACGGCGGCGACGTAGATCAGCCAGGTGCCCCAAGCGTGGGGATCGAAGGGGCCGATGGGATCGTGGAACAGCAGCATCGGAATTGCGATCATCTGGGCCGTCGTCTTGAGCTTGCCGACGAAGGAGACGGCGACGCTCTTCGCTGCACCGATCTTCGCCATCCATTCGCGCAGCGCCGAGATGGTCACTTCGCGACCGACGATGATGAAGGCGATGGCGGCATCGACGCGATCGAGCTGCAGCAGCACGGCCAGGGCGGCGGCGACCATCAGCTTGTCCGCCACCGGATCGAGGAAGGCGCCGAAGGCCGAGGTCTGGCCGAGCTTGCGCGCCAGCCAGCCGTCGAACCAGTCGGTGACGGCGGCAAGGGTGAAGAAGATCGTCGCCGCCACGTCCCGCCCCACGGGCGAGAGCCATTCGGCGGGGACGTAGAAGACGCCCATGACCAGGGGAATCATCAGGATGCGTGCCCAGGTCAGCAGGTTGGGGATATTCAGGGGCATGGAATCTAGTGAAGGGCGGTATGTATTTCTTCGGCGAGTTTGCGACTGATGCCGTCCACGCGGCAGAGATCCTCCACCGTCGCGGCGATGACGCCATCCAACCCGCCGAAATGGGCCAGCAGCTTCCTTCGCCTTGCCGGACCGACACCGGGCACGTCCTCCAGCTTCGAGCGTCCGCGCGCCTTGGCGCGCCGTGCCCGGTGGCCGGCGACCGCGAAGCGGTGGGCCTCGTCGCGGATTTCCTGGATCAGGTGGAACCCGGTGTTGTCCGGCGCCAATTGTAGCGGCTCGGCACGCCCGTGGAGGAAAAGCGTCTCCAGGCCTGGCTTGCGCTCCTCGCCCTTGGCGATGCCGACGGTGGGCAGGTGGGACAGCATGAGTTCGTCGAGGACTTCGCGGGCAATGCGATGCTGGCCCTTGCCGCCGTCGATGAGGATCAGGTCCGGTGCGGCGCTCTCTCCGGCCGCCACTTTCTCGTAGCGGCGCGTCAGGGCTTGGCGCATGGCGGCGTAGTCGTCCCCCGGCTCGATGCCGGCGATGTTGAAGCGGCGGTAGTCGCTCTTCTTCATGGCGCCGTCCACGCAGACGACGCAGGAAGCCACGGTGCCCTCGCCCATGGTGTGGCTGATGTCGAAGCACTCGATACGCTGGGGTGGCTCGGCGAGATCGAGGGCCTCCCGCAGGGCCTCCAGCCGCCCGCCGGCCCGGGCGCGGGCGTGGCGCCTCGACTGGGCCGCCAGTTCGGCATTCTTCTCCGCCATGGCGAGCCAGGCCCGCTCCATTTCATTGCGCGGCAAGGCAAGGGCCACCTTGCGGTCGGCGAATACGGCCGTCGTCTCGTCGCCGAGATCGACGCCGACAATGATCCGCGACGGCGGCGGATGGTCCAGGTAGTGCTGGGCGATGAAGGCGGAGAGGATTTCGGCGACCTCCGCCTCGCCCTCGCCGGACTTGGGAAAGCAGGCCCGGTCGCCCAGATGCAGCCCGCCCCGCACCATGGCGAGATTGACGCACACCTCGCCCCGCGCCGAGGTGGCGGCAAGGATGTCCACGTCCTCCTCCCGCGTGGAACTGACGTACTGGCGGTGCAACACGGCCTGCAGGGCCCGCACCTGGTCCCGCAGGGCGGCGGCTTCCTCGAAGCGCAGTTCGTCCGAGGCCTGCTGCATGGCGCCTGTCAGGCGATCCATGACCTCGCCGTGCTTGCCGCGCAGGAAGAGCTCGGCCATGCGCACATCTCGGCCGTAGTCCTCCGCCGAGATCAGGCCGACGCAGGGCGCCTTGCAGCGCTTGATCTGGTGCATCAGGCAGGGACGCGAGCGATGGGCGAAGACGGCGTTCTCGCAGGTGCGCAGCAGGAAGGTCTTCTGCAGCAGCTGGATACTTTCGCGCACCGCCAGGCCGCTGGGGAATGGCCCGAAGTAGCGCGACTTCCGGTCGAAGGCGCCGCGATGGGACGCCAGCCGCGGGAACTCGTCGCCCGACAGCATGATGTAGGGATAGGACTTGTCGTCGCGGAAGAGGATGTTGTACTTCGGCGCCAGCTTCTTGATCAGCGTGTTTTCGAGGATCAGCGCCTCGGCCTCGGAGCGGGTGGCCGTGATCTCGACATTGGCCACCTGCTGGAGCATCAGGACGATGCGCGGGCTGTGGCCGGTCTTCTGGAAGTAGGAGCTGACGCGCCTCTTGAGATTCTTCGCCTTGCCGACGTAGAGAACGTGCCCGGCGGCGTCGAGCATGCGGTAGACACCCGGCGCCTCGGTCAGCGTCGCCAGGAAGGTCTTGGCGTCGAAGCCTTCAGTCGAGTTCGGCCCGGAGGGTACGGAAGACATCGTGAAAGCCCTCGGCGGTGAGGCGCCGGGTCTGGGTGTTGTAGCGGCTGCAATGGTAGCTGTCGACGAGGATGCGGCCATCGCCGAGGTCGTGCCGCGCTCCATGGGCGAAGTCGAGGGCGGCCTGCCTGCGGCCGGTCGCCAGCAGTACCGCCTTGTGGGCCACGAGGCCGAGAGCCAGGATCACGCGCACGTCGGGCGACGCCGCCAGTTCTTCGGCCAGATAACGGTTGCAGGTCTTGATCTCGGCCGTCTCGGGCTTGTTCTCCGGCGGCAGACATTTGACGGCGTTGGTGATGCGGCAGTCCTTCAGTTCAAGACCGTCGCCGACGGCCACCGATTCCGGCCGGTTGGAAAAACCGAAGCGATGGAGGGTCTCGTAGAGCAGGATGCCGGCGTAGTCGCCGGTGAACGGGCGCCCCGTGCGGTTCGCGCCGTGCATGCCCGGCGCCAGACCGACGATCAGCAGGCGCGCCGCCGGATCGCCGAAGGGCGCCACGGGACGCGCATGGTAGTCGGGATGGGAACGACGGACATCGGCGAGGAAATCCGCGAGACGCGGGCAGGCAGTACATGTTTCCAGGGTGTGCATTCGGCTAGGATACCGCCTTCGCCACGTCCGCAAGCCATGAACACACCCGTCTCCTGCGATCTCTTCTGCGCCGTCGTGGACAATCTCGGCGATGCCGGCGTCTGCTGGCGTCTCGCCCGCCAATTGGCCCGTGAACACGGCTGGACCGTGCGTCTGTGGATCGACGACATGGCCCCCCTCGCCCGGCTGCGGCCCGGCATCGACCCGACCCTGGCCTGCCAGGAGGCCGATGGCGTGGAAGTCCGTCCATGGCGAGCCCCATTTCCCCCGGCCGTTCCCGGCCAGGTGGTCATCGAGGCCCTCGCCTGCGAACTGCCGCCCGACTTCGTCGCCGCCATGGCCGAACGGCCGCCGGTGTGGATCAACCTGGAATACCTGTCCGCCGAAGATTGGGTCGTCGGCTGCCACGGCATGGCTTCGCCCCATGCGGGACTGCCGCTGGTCAAGCATTTCTTCTTTCCCGGCTTCGGCGCCGGTACGGGCGGCCTGATCCGGGAACGGGATGCGGATTTCGGCCCGAATGAACCTCACGAAGACCTGCGGGTGTCCCTGTTCTGCTACGACAACCCAGCCCTGCCCAAACTCCTGGACACCTGGGCGGCCGGGGCGGACGCCATCGACTGCACCGTTGCCGACGGACTGCCGAGGCGACAGGTGGAATCCTGGCTCGGCTGCCCATTTGCCCCCGGCGACGACCGGCGGCGCGGCGCGCTGAGGCTGCGGGCATCTCCCTTCGTCTCCCAACTCGAATATGACCGCTTGCTGGGCCGGTGCGACCTCAATTTCGTGCGCGGCGAGGATTCCTTCGTCCGCGCCCAGTGGGCGGAGCGGCCCTTCGTCTGGCAGATTTATCCCCAAGCGGACGATGTCCATCACACCAAACTGGAGGCTTTTTTCGCCCGCTACACCAGCGGCATGGACACGGCGGCGCGGGATGCCGTGATGAATTTCAGCCACGCCTGGAACGGCTATGGCACCGTGGTCGATGCCTGGCCTGCCCTGCGAGCTGCGCTGCCGTTCCTGCGCGCCCAGGCGACGCCCTGGGCGGAGAAAATCGCCGTCGCCGGGAATCTTGCGGACAACCTGGCGTGTTTTTGCATGAAACGTTTATAATTCAGGGTTTTTCGATCTCCGTCCAGGACGCAACATGAAAACCGCACAGGAACTCCGCTCCGGCAACGTCATCATGGTCGGCTCCGACCCGCTGGTGGTCCAGAAGGCCGAATACAACAAGTCCGGCCGCAATTCGGCCGTCGTCAAGTTCAAGTTCAAGAACCTGCTCACCGGCGCGCCCTCCGAAGCTGTTTACAAGGCCGACGACAAGTTCGAGCAAGTCATGCCGGATCGCAAGGAGTGCACCTACTCCTACTTCGCCGATCCCATGTACGTCTTCATGGACACCGAGTACAACCAGTACGAGGTCGAGGCGGAGAACATGTCCGACGCCATCCCCTACCTGGAAGACGGCATGCCGGTCGAAGTGGTGTTCTACGACGGCAAGGCCATCTCCGTCGAGATGCCCAACTCCGTGGTGCGTGAAGTCGAATACACCGAACCCGCCGTCAAGGGCGACACCTCCGGCAAGGTGCTGAAGCCCGCCAAGATCGCGCCCAGCGGCATGGAAGTCATGGTGCCGATCTTCGTTGCCACCGGCGACAAGATCGAGATCGATACCCGCACCGGCGAATACAAGAACCGCGTCAAGTAAGGGCTTCTCGCAGAAGCAGCAAGGGCAGCCGACGGCTGCCCTTTTCTTTGGTCGGAAGCCTTCGCCAGCCGTTCGGCGATCAGGAATTCTGCGGCGACGGCAGGATGCCCGACAAGCGCCGCACCACCGAGCAGCCGGCCTTGTAGCTGGCTTCGGCCTGAAGGGCCTCCCAGTCCAGTGCGGGCGTCTTCGGCAGCAGCCGCTCGATGCGGGCACTGCGCCGGGGGTCCGGCGACGGTTGCCACTTCGCCAGCAGTTCGGCCACCGAGTCCGGCGCATTGCATACCAGCAACATGTCGCAGCCGGCCGCCCACGCCGCCTCGGCGCGCGCGACGATACCGCCGACCACGCTCGCCCCTTCCATCGACAGATCGTCGCTGAAGATCACGCCGTCGAAACCGATCTCTTCCCGCAACATGCGCAACCAGACTGGCGAGAAGCCCGCTGGCCGGGCATCAATCTGAGGATAGATGACGTGGGCCGGCATAACGCCATCGAGCTTGAGTTCCCGGAAGGGCCTGAGATCGGGCGCCATGGCATCGAGTCCGCGCTCGTCCACCGGGATGGCGACGTGGGAATCCGCCTCGACCCAGCCATGGCCGGGGAAATGCTTGCCGCAGCAGACCATGCCCGCATCGCGCATGCCACCGATGAGGCCGCCGGCAAGAGCGATGACGGCGTCCGGATCGCGATGAAAGGAACGGTCACCGATGACGCCGCTGCGTCCCCAATCCAGATCCAGTACCGGGGCGAAGGAGAGGTCGACACCGCGGGCCCGCAGTTCCGCTGCCAGCAGGTAGCCCAGCACCCGCGCGGACTCCACCGTGGCACGGGGCGACTTGTCCCACCACTCCCCCAGTTGGCGCATGGCCGGCAGCCGCGTGAATCCCTCCCGGAATCGCTGGACCCGGCCGCCTTCGTGATCCACCGCGATCGGCAGCGGTCGCGTACGCACGGCGTGGATATCGGCGCACAGGGCCGCGAGCTGATCCGGAGATTCATAGTTGCGGGTAAACAGGATGACGCCACCCACCAAAGGGTGGCACAGGCGCTCCCGGTCCAGCGCCGTCAGGGAAGTGCCGGCGATATCGATCATCAGGGGGCCGAGAGCGGTCATGACTTCTCCACAACGACAAAGGCGACGGCGTAATCCTGCTCGTCGCTGAGGGAAAGGTGGGCGCGCAGTCCGCGCTCCCGCAGGTAGATTTCCAGTTCCGCGGAAAAACGAAACTCCGGCTTGCCGAGGGGGTCATGGGCGACGGCAATCGCCGTCAGCAATACGGGCTGCCGGATGCCCGTGCCGAGGGCTTTGCCGAGGGCTTCCTTGGCGGCGAAGCGCTTGGCCAGGAAGCGGGCCGGATCGGCACAGTCCCGCGCCGCCGCCATCTCTTCCGGCGCCAACAGCTTGCCCAGGGCGCGCTCGCCGTGGCGCCCATGCAGGTCACCGAGCCGCGCCACGGCCACGATGTCGGTGCCGATGCCGTGGATCACGTCGGCTTGGCCGCCGCTTCGCGCATCAGTCGCTTCATTTCCCGTACGGCCTCGCGCATGCCGACGAAGACCGCGCGGCTGACGATGGCGTGGCCGATGTGGAGTTCGCGCACCCCGAGCTGGCGCGCCACAGGTTGGACGTTGTGATAATTGAGCGCATGGCCGGCATTGAAACGCATGCCCAAGGCGCGGATCGCATCGCCGGCGATGCGGATTTTTTCCAGCTCCGCCACTACGGCCGGACTTTCGGCGTCGCGGCCCCGCCCGTGGAAGGCGTGAGCATAGGGCCCGGTATGAATCTCGCAGACCTTGGCGCCGATGCGTGCCGCCGCCTCAACCTGAGGCAGTTCGGCGTCGATGAAGACGCTGGTGACGATCCCGGCGTCCGCAAGCCTCGCCACTGCAAGCTTCAGCTTGGCCTCCTGACCGACCACATCGAGCCCGCCTTCCGTGGTGATTTCATGACGTCCCTCGGGGACCAGCATCGCCATTTCGGGCTTGAGCCCGCAGGCGATACCGACCATTTCGTCCGTCGCCGCCATTTCCAGGTTGAGCTTGATGTGGGTAAGGTCGCGCAGACGGCGCACATCGTCGTCCTGGATGTGGCGGCGATCCTCGCGCAGATGGACTGTGATGCCGTCGGCGCCTCCCAGATGGGCCTCGACGGCAGCCCAGACCGGGTCGGGCTCGTAGGTACGTCGTGCTTGCCGGATGGTGGCAACGTGGTCGATGTTCACACCCAATTCAATCATCGCGGAAACTCCCTCGTTCCTTCTTATAGGTCCTGCAATTCAACGAAAACCCGCCGCGATTGCAGGGGCTGTCCAGCCAGGTAATGGGCAACCAACTGACGCATCAGGGCCTTGCTCTCGGCCAAGGTGCGCGGATCATCGTAGTCGTCGGCAGCCAGGTCGAGCAGCGTCTTGCCGGAGATGGACGGAAGCCCCTCGTCGTCGCGGGCCTCGACGGCACCGCGTTCCACCAGATAGACATACTGTCGGTCCGCGCGCACCGGTTCGCCGCTCGCCACCTCCTTGTCCAGGGCAAGGCCATAGCCAAGCTCCCGCAGGAGAATCTTCTCGAATCGCCGCAACTCGGCGGCCTCGGCACTGCCCCGTGAAAGCGCTCCCAGCGCATCGGCGTAGGCGTCATAGAGCACCGGATGGGCGTCTTCGCGCGGCAACAACTTCAGCAGCAACTCGTTCAAATAATAGCCCAGCAACAGGCATTTCCCGCTCAGCAATGCAATCCCCCCCATCCACTCGGCCCTGGCGAGGGTCTTGACTTCCCCACCGCCGAACCAGGAAAGCTCCAGGGGTTGGAATCCAAGAAGAACGCCGCGCAATGCCGAGCGCGGTCGGCGGGCACCCCGCGCCAGCAAGGCAAGGCGGCCGTATGGGCGGGAAAAAACGTCGAGGATCAGGCTGGTTTCGCTGTAAGGATGGGCGTGAAGCAGGAAAGCAGCCGCGCCGTCGATGCGCTGCTTGCCGGTACTCATGCCGCAAAATCCTGCCAGTCGCTCATTCGTAGCCCAGGCTCTTCAGGGCCCGCTCGTCATCGGCCCAGCCGCTCTTCACCTTGACCCAGGTTTCGAGCCAGACACGGCCGCCGAAGAGCCGCTCCATGTCCTTGCGCGCGTCGGAAGACATGCGCTTGAGCCGCTCGCCTCCCTGCCCGATGACGATGGCTTTGTGGGGGGCCTTGTCAACGATGACCGCCGCATGGATGCGGCGCAAGTCGCCTTCCTGCTCGAACTTCTCGATTTCCACCGCAATGCCGTAGGGCAGTTCCTCACCGAGATTGCGGAACAGTTTCTCCCGCAGGAGTTCGGCGGCGAGGAAGCGCTCGGAGCGATCGGTGATGTCGTCCTGATCGAAGATCGCCGGTCCTTCCGGCAAATGGGAAGCCGCGGCCTTCAGCAATTCATCGAGACCCTGATTCTTTTCGGCGCTGACCGGAACGATCTCGGCAAACGCAAACTCCGCCGAAACCTTGGCGATGAAGGGCAGCACGGTCCCCTTGTCGGCAAGCCGGTCCACTTTGTTGATGACCAGTATCACCGGCCGTCCTGGCGGCAGGAGGCGCACGATATCCCGCTCGCCAGCGCCCCAACGTCCGGCCTCGATGAGGAAAAAGACAATGTCCACGTCGGCCAGGGCCTGGGTGACGCTGCGATTCATCAGTCGGTTCAATGCGTTCCGGTGTTGGGTCTGAAAGCCCGGCGTATCGACGAAGACGAACTGACACTGGTCGCCGCCCACTTCACGGGTCAGGATACCCCGTACCTGATGCCGCGTCGTTTGCGCCTTGCGCGAGGTGATGCTCACCTTGGCCCCGACCAGGCTGTTCATCAACGTGGACTTGCCGACGTTGGGCCGGCCGATGACGGCGAGCGTTCCAGTACGATCCGTCACTTCGTTCCCTTCAGGCAATCCAAAACGGCGGCCGCAGCGGCCTGCTCTGCAGCGCGCCGGCTGCCTCCCTTGCCATGGGCCTGCAGCCCCATGGCAGCCACCTTGCATTCAACTTCGAATTCCTGGGCGTGGGCTTCACCCCGTGTCTCAACCAGGCTGTATAGCGGCAGGGAGAGTTTGCGCCCCTGCAGGAGTTCCTGTAGCGCCGTCTTCGGGTCCTTGCCCGACTCCCGTGGGTCCAACTGGATCAACTGGGTCTCGTATAGCCGCCCGATGACGGCGGCAGCGGCCTCGAAGCCGCCATCCAGGTAGATCGCACCGATCAGGGCTTCAACGGCATCGGCCAATATCGAGGGACGGCGGAAACCGCCACTTTTAAGTTCCCCCTCGCCAAGACGCAGATGGTCTCCGAGTTGAAGATTCTGCGCCACCTTGGCCAGAGCATCCTGGCGTACGAGGTTGGCACGCTGCCGGGAAAGCTCCCCCTCGGCGAGACTTGGGAAACGCTGGAAAAGCTGCGTCGCAATCACGCAGTTCAGCACGGAGTCGCCAAGAAATTCAAGACGCTCGTTGTGGGGAGAACCAAAACTACGATGCGTCAGGGCCTGATGAAGGAGGGCCTCGTTAGCGAAAGTATGGCCCAGTGAAGATACCAGGCGGACCGGCAGTCTCACTTCGCCGTGGAACCCTCGAAATCGATCAGGAGGCTGACCGGTCCGTAGAGCGGAATTTTCTTGGAGTAGGCGAAGGAAATCACGATCTCGCCGCCATCCTTGCTGATATCCAGGTCCGTGCCCGTGATCGACTTAATGTCATCAATCTCGCCGCGTTTGTCGAAACTGCGGCGAAGATCAGCAACGCTGGCGCTTCGACTGGCCGGGTCCATGGCTGTCGCCTTGGCGACTTTGGTGATCGCAAAATACTCAACAACCTCTGGAAAGACCTTCATCCCCACCAGTGCCACCAGGGCGATCAATACACAAATAACGATCAGGCCAACCAGACTCAGGCCACTCTGCTTATTCATGCTCCGCATACTCATCTAAACGATCCGATCCGCTTGAGGTCACTGAAATTGAACCAGATGAAGAAAGCCTTGCCAACCAGATTTTCGTCGGGGACAAACCCCCACACCCGGCTATCCTGGGAATTGTCCCGATTGTCGCCCATGGCGAAATAATGGCCCGCCGGCACCTCGCAGACAACGCCCTCGCTATTGTAGTGACATTTGTCGCGGAACGGGAATTGGGTGGTCTGGGCAATGAATGGGTGGGCATCCGCTTCCACAAGGATCTGATGCTCGACTGTACCCAATGTTTCCGTGAAACGCGGCGTGTAGAAAAGTTTCTCCTTATCGAGATAATCGTCGACCTTGCTGACCGGGACCGGTTGACCGTTGATGGTCAGGCGCTTGTTCAGGTAAGCAACCTTATCTCCGGGAACGCCGACGATACGCTTGATGTAGTCCAGTGATGGATCGACAGGCCAACGGAACACGACAACATCGCCGCGCTGCGGGCTATTGAGTTCGACGATCTTCTTGTTGACGACCGGCAGGCGAATGCCATAGGTGAACTTATTCACGGCAATGAAATCGCCGACCAGCAAGGTCGGAATCATCGACCCGGACGGAATCTTGAAGGGCTCGACAATGAAAGAACGCAGGAAGAAGACGATCAGGATGACAGGAAAAAAACTCGCCCCATATTCAACCCACAGCGGCTCCGGCGCATCGGCTGCACGCCTCTTGCGGAACACGTAGCGGTCGGCCGTCCAAAGAGCTCCTGTCACCAGAAGCAACAAAAAAAGTATGAGCGCGAAGTTCATCGAAAGACAGCCTTATTTGTCGTCAACGCGAAGCACGGCGAGGAATGCGTCCTGGGGAATCTCGACACGTCCGACCTGCTTCATGCGTTTCTTGCCAGCCTTCTGTTTTTCGAGAAGTTTCTTTTTCCGCGTGATGTCGCCGCCGTAGCACTTCGCCAGCACGTCCTTGCGCATGGCCTTGACGTTCTCCCGCGCGATGATATTGGAGCCAATGGCCGCCTGGATCGCCACGTCGTACATCTGGCGCGGAATCAGGCCTCGCATCTTCGCCGCCAACTCGCGTCCGCGATAGGGAGCATTGGCACGATGGACGATGACCGAGAGGGCATCGACCTTTTCGCCGTTGATGAGAATGTCCAGCTTGACGACATCCGCCGCGCGGTATTCCTTGAACTCGTAGTCGAGAGATGCGTAACCACGGGAGACCGATTTAAGCTTGTCGAAGAAATCGAAAACCACCTCGGCCAGAGGCATTTCATAGGTCACATGCACCTGCCGGCCGTGGTACCGCATGTCTATCTGGTTGCCGCGCTTCCCGGTACACAAGGTGATGACCGCACCAAGATAATCTTGCGGTACAAAGATTTCCGTCGTGATGATGGGTTCGCGAATCTCCTCCACCTTCTGGACTTCCGGCAGCTTGGAAGGGTTCTCGACGTAGATTTCCGTGCCGTCGCGCATGAGCACCTGATAGACGACCGTGGGGGCTGTCGTGATCAGGTCCTGGTCGAATTCCCGCTCCAGGCGCTCCTGCACGATTTCCATGTGCAGCAGCCCGAGAAAGCCGCAGCGGAAGCCAAAACCCAGAGCCTGCGAAACCTCCGGCTCGAATTGGAGCGATGCGTCGTTGAGCTGGAGCTTCTCCAGAGATTCCCGCAATCCCTCGTACTGGTTGGCCTCGATCGGATACAAGCCCGCGAACACTTGCGGCTTGATTTCCTTGAAGCCGTGCAGGGCCTCGGCGGCTGGTCGGTCCACCGTCGTGACGGTATCGCCGACCTTGGCGGCCTTGAGCTCCTTGATACCGGAAATAATGAAACCTACCTCCCCGGCCGACAAGACATCCTTCGCCTGGGATTTCGGCGTAAATACCCCGACCTGTTCGCAGAGATGCACTGCGCCCGTGGACATCAACCGGATGCGATCCTTGGCTCGCAAAGTGCCGTCCACGACACGCACCAACATCACCACGCCGACATAATTATCGAACCAGGAATCGACGATCAACGCCTTCAGGGGAGCAGCAGGATCGCCCTGGGGCGGCGGTATACGTGCAATCACCGCTTCAAGGATCTCGTCCACGCCCATGCCCGTCTTTGCCGAGCACGGAACAGCCTCGGTCGCGTCGATGCCGATGACGTCCTCGATTTCCGTACGAGCGCCCTCGGGATCGGCCTGGGGCAGATCCATCTTGTTCAGGACCGGCACGACCTCGACGCCGAGTTCAATGGCCGTATAGCAGTTCGCCACCGTCTGGGCCTCGACCCCCTGCGAAGCATCCACGACCAGCAAAGCCCCCTCGCAGGCGGACAGGCTGCGGCTCACTTCATAGGAGAAGTCGACATGGCCCGGCGTATCGATGAGATTCAGGTTATAGCGCTTGCCATCCTTGGCTTGATACCAGAGTGCCGCCGTCTGGGCCTTGATGGTGATCCCGCGCTCCTTCTCCAAGTCCATGGAGTCGAGCACCTGCTCCTCCATCTCCCGATCGGAGAGGCCACCGCAACGCTGGATGATACGATCGGCCAGCGTCGACTTCCCGTGGTCGATATGGGCGATAATGGAAAAGTTGCGAATATGCTGCATTTTGAGTGTTCCAACCGGTCTTTTACCGGTTACCAGAACCGATATTCAAGAGAATCAGCGACTTTTCGTCGCAAAAAGTCGCACTTGAAAGCATGGCGACGCCCATGCAATGAAGCATTATACCGTGCAGGAACCCGCCAATTGGGACAGACACGGCCCAGCAGATAAAAGAATTGGCCCCGCCAGCTTGGCAAACCAGAAGAATTCACTGGTGACAACCGGAAGATAAAAACATGAGCGAACAGAAACAGCATGACGCCGACGCCCCCTTAGATATGGGACGGATGCTGAATCTCGGGAACATGGTCCTTCTGGTCTTGACCTTCCTCATCGCCGTAATCTCTCTGATAGCCATCTTCGCCATCAGGAGTGACATCGCCTCCCTTGAGGAGCAGGTGCGGAAGGTTGCAAAGTCAACAAAATCCCTCCAGGAGGAAGTTGCCGCCATTCAGGAAGGCAATCAAGTAGCAAAAACCAAGGCCCCCACCGGATTGGCAACGCCCCCAAGACCGGTTCATATCGATGCAGCCGACCCCAGCCAGGACTGCGTCATCCGCCCTGGCGACGCCAAGTCGCTATCCACCTGTATCGGCGCAGCGACACCCGGCCGATGACTCCAAGCAGCGGGGAAAAGAAAGAGCCAAACAAAAACGCGCCCTGAGGCGCGTTTTTGTTTGCTATTTGGCGGAGAAGGAGGGACTAACCGCATCACCCCCTACCGCCAGTATCCATGCGGGTTTCCGAGGAGTCACCCGCGAAATGTTCCCAGGCGCGTTCCCAGGAGCATCACGCTGCCGCCATGATAGCAGCCCCGAAAATTCCAGCGAAAATTTCCGAGGAGTCACCCTAAAAAGCGAGCCATCGGAATGTCCCCCGGTGGGGGTGCCGGTTCCTACGTTCCCCCGGAGAGGACGGCCAATCCCCCCAAAACGATTCGATTGACGGCGCGACTTCGACGGAGCGAGCCGGCAGAGTGAGAGCCTGTTCCACTGACCGGAGTCTCTGCCGATGCGTCCCGCCATCCTCGTTATCGCCGTCGTCGTCCTATTGCTGGTCCCGGCGCCCTGCTGGTAGCCCCCCTCCCCCGTCCGAACCGCCATTCGGTACGCCACTAGATGAAAGAGGCGCCCTCCCCACTGTCAGGCTGGGGCACACCCTAACAAGGCGTCAGGAAGGCTGCCCCAACATGTCCGACTAGGGTGGTTATTGGAATTTATTGACAATAGCGAGCGATAGTCTTAGACTCCATCCTGACACTTTTAGAGGGGACGATCATGGCTACCACCGCGAAGAAGGCGACGACAGCAAAGGCCACCAGCAAGCCCGCTCAGGAACAGCCCAAGGCCCAGCCCCGTAAGGGGCAGCTAGTCGGCTACCGCCGGGTTTCTTCGCTGGACCAGAACACGGAGCGCCAACTAGAGGGGATGGCACTCGACAAGGCATTCACCGACAAGGCCAGCGGGAAGGACACCGCTAGACCACAGTTGCAGGCCGCCATGGAGTACGTCAGGGAGGGCGATACGCTGGTGGTGCATAGCATGGACCGCCTCGCCCGCAATGTCGAAGACCTCCGCCGGATCGTCAGGGAGCTAACCGGCCGGGGTGTGGCCGTCCAGTTCATCAAGGAGGCCCTTACCTTCACCGGGGATGACTCGCCCATGGCAATGCTCATGCTAAACGTCATGGGCGCTGTTGCCGAGTTTGAACGCTCCCTAATCCGAGAGCGGCAACGCGAAGGCATCGCCATTGCGAAGGAGAATGGCGTCTATAAGGGCCGCAAGAAGGCCCTAGACGTGGAGCAGGTAGGAGAGCTAGTGGCGAAGGACAACGCGAATGGCGGAAAGGGCAGGACCGCCCTAGCACAGGAGTACGGCATCAGCCGGGAGACGCTTTATCAGTACCTCCGAGCTGCTACGGAAACACAAGAAGCGCAGCGGGTAGCCCGGCGTAGCCTCCTTGTGGGGACGTACTGAGCTATAGACGCGGCGGGATGTTTAGGACCCTCTCTATCTCCCGATAGGCCAAACTAACGGTCACCATCTGACTCACTACAGCGAGGATGCCGAGGGCGCCCGCCATTGGGAAGGCGAAGCCAGCCAGCAGAGCGGAAACCATCCCAGACACCCCACCCACCTGGGCGAGGAAGTGGGACACGCGGGCTTCCTTCCTCGTAACGAGGGCCAGCGCCCACAGCCCTCCCGTGGCGGAGGCAGCGTAAGCGAACTCGGTAATCACCCCTCGAACACCGAGCAGCCCCCTAGCGTCCCCGAGATGCTGGACCCAACGACCATATCGCGGTCATTGACCTCCATCCGCAAGGCGCAGTCTAGGTCCCCTTTCACCTCCCACGTCACGATCCTCCGGCCACTGATGACCGCCTCCCTGTCTGGGTAGCCGAGTCCCTTCATGGCCTCAGCAAGGGGCCGTCCCACGTACTTCTCGCGGATGCCCCTAGCGATGGACTCGTGAGTGGCACACCCGGCGAGCGTAGCCAGGGCCACGAAAGCCGCCCACAGCGCCCTCATTCCGCACCTCCGCAACTCACGACAAGGCGACGGCCAAGGCCGAAGACATGCACGGTCCCAGCATCCTCCCGCCACACCTCGAACCACTTGCCGCCCTCCGGCCGGTGCCCTGTCCGCTCCAGCCATAGGGACCACTTCCCGAGGCGCAAGAAGGGCCAATCGAACTCCATGAGGAAGCCCCCGAGGCGGAAGCCGAAGCCGGGGACGAGCCCCGTAAGGCGAAGCGTTAATTCCATATCACTACCTCCCTGGCATAGATGGAGCAGACACGGTAGCAGGTTTTTTCAATCGTGAACAGTCTTTCGGTATCCGCATGGAATGGACTTCTCGAACTAATGCACTATGCCATTCCATGCAGCCGAGCATATTGTAAAAGCTGAAGATACAGATCATAGTAACGGACTAGCTTTTAAGCTTTATGATGATAAGTAATGAAGGCAACTTATCATTTCAATGATTTAACACCACAGAAGTAACAACACAATGCGACTAAGAGGTCCCCACTGGGTGCGCCGGCCGGCGCGATGGGCCAGCCTCAAGCCCATATCCGATGGCAGGCATTCCCGACAGAATTTGTCGGACATTTCTTCGCAACCATATGTATTAAAAGCCATCGCCGAATCGGAACCAGCAAGCCCGGACTATCGCCCCTAGCATTCCCTGACTATTGCCCCCAAGCCCCGGCTATCGCCCTGAGCACTTCAAAGCCCATCGCGGATTTGAGGTCCTGGGGTGCCGTTTGGCCCCATGCGTCCGTCCGTCATCACCTGTTTTTCCTACTCTATGTAGTGCCACATTAGTAGCCGTTTCATGCGTATGGAGTTATCCACAGATTGAGGGCGAAATAGGACAAGGGCATTACGTTATCAACCACCTTTTAGGACCACTTTATGACCACCGAAACGAGCACCACCACCACAACCACCAGCGGCGCCGCCTTGTCACCTGAACTGACCCAGGAGGCCCGCCACCTACTCACCCAGGCCCGCACCGCTGCACGGGAGGCCATCACTGGCGAACTGTCGGCAGTCTTCCCCCTTCTAGCCACCGCCATGGAGACTGGAGAGGAGCCCGAAGGCGTCCCGGAGTGGATGCGCTCCGCGTTCGCTGAGGCTGCAATGCCGGACGCCACCATGGATTGGGCTATCGGCCGGGCTCGGCTCTCTGCACGGGCGGCCAACCTCATGGCCTTCGCCGTGGCGCGGGGCCTCTCTCCCGAACTGGCCGCAGCACTGGACCGGATGGGGCTCCTCCATGCCCACGATGAGGACACCGGGAGCGGCCCGGCCGCGTCCCTCTATGCGCTCGCCAAGTTCGCGGGCGTAGGGCTGTACGAGTTCGCCAGCGAGACATGGGCCGGTGTCGGGATGCCTCTCCCGGCCGCTACTGAGGAGGCCCTTGTATGTGCCTGACAGGTCCCGCATGGGCGCAACTTGGCGTCACGGCTCTACAGACCGCCCTCCAGTATTCGGCTGCCGATACGGCCGCCAACACCCAGGAAGGAATGATCCAGGCCGGCTATGAGCAGGAACGCACCCAGACCAATCGCCAGTACGAGCAAATCAACCAGCAGTCCCAGGAAGACAAGAGCCAGCGTTTCCGTGAGCACTTGATTGACCAGGGCCACATCCGCGCCGTGTCCGCTGAGTCGGGCCTTGCTGGCCTCTCCCAGGAACGTATCGCGGCCGAGGAGACCAACAACGCGGCCACCGACCTCGCCACCATCGAGGCCAACCGGGTACGGCAGGCCGAACAGGCCCACTCCCAGGCGGTCTCCAAGATGTCCCAGGCAGGCCTCCAGCTCGCCAGCATCCGCAGGCCGTCCCTTCTCGGGGCCGGATTGCAGATTGCAGGGGCCGCAGCAGGGGCCTATGCGTCATCCCAACAGCCCGACGAGAAGAAGGGGCGATAGGCAATGGCAGGCAGCCAAGCGCGAACCACTACCACCACCGGCGAGCGAGTCGCCACGGCAACCCGTGAGGCCCATCTAAGGGTCATCGTGGCGGCCCTCAACGAGTGGGCGGCCGATCCTTCCAGCCTTGCCGGGCTTAGTGCCGTCACTTCCAGGATGCGCGGCTACAAGGAGGCGGCAGCGGCCGGGCTGTTCGAGGTCACGGCGGGGCCAGCCTTTAGCCGCCACGGCACCACGCTACCGCCTGGGGAGATGCAAGCGGCCCTACGCATGCTTGATCTGACAGGGCGAAGGACCAAAGCACCACAGCGCAAGTAGGCGACGAGGAGGGGCGCGGCGGGCACCCATATGGCGGCACGCACAGAGCCCCAAGGAACGGCGCAAGCCGCTGGCCCCGCCCTCATACCACCCAACCACTTTGAAGGGCACAGCGGGGCCATATGCGCCCTGCTGCGGCCCTTCACCACCACCACATGGAAGACAGAACGAAATGGAGCAAGTTGTATTTCGTCAAATCGCGTTCCCCGTGAGCGCCTTTGACTACCTCAAGGAGTACCAACGGGGGCACCTCGCAAGGACCGGGGAGCACCTGACCAATAACGCGGCGCTGGCCTCAATCATGAAAGAGCACCAGCAGATGACTGCAAATGTAGAGAGTGAAGAACATGACCCGAAGCGAAGCGGTAGCAGAACTTAGGGCGCAGTTGAAGAATGGGCGGCCCGCACCCGATCCGGCCCCTTCCAGGCTGCATACCGGAGCCATTCGGGAGGCCCCCGAGGCGTTCCAATTCCGTGCGCCCCTTGAGTCTGCCAGCCGAGCACATACCGACGAGATGGCTAAGGCCGTCAAGGACGGGCGGACACTGGCGCCGGTAGTGATTTGGTGGGCTGGTGAAGCGTGGTACTGCGTGGATGGACACCACCGCCTAGCGGCGTATCGCCGTGGCAAGTGGCCTCATCAGGAGCCCATCCCCGTGGCCCCGTTCGCTGGCACGCTGGAACAGGCCCTATTAGGCGCCGTGGGCAGCAATGCGCCCGACCGCCTGCCTATGTCGAAGGCTGAGAAAACGAATGCAGCCTGGGGCCTCGTCGTGACCACCAGAGCCAGTAAGGCCCAGCTTGCCCGGCGGGCCTGTGTGTCTGAGCGGACCATCGCCTATATGCGGAAGGCGGCTGACCAGATGCGCAAGAGGAACCCGGCCAGAGACCTTAGCGCACTGACTTGGTACGAGGCCCGAAAGGAGGCGGACGGCACGCCACCCGAGGAGCTACCCGATTTCGACGCCAAGGACATGGAAGAGGCGCAGAAGACGGCCGATAAGCTCTCCCGGACCTTCGGCAGGCGGCTGTCGGAGCGGCCCCACGTCCTAGCGATGGCGCTGGCAATTTACGACAAACGTATGCCGGCACTCCTGCCCGAGCACTGGCACGAACAGGGGTACGCGGCGGGGGACTTCTACGAGGACGGGGAAGAGGAAGAACCCGACTTCTAGCCCCGACTCAGGCCCCTAGCAGAACACCACGCGCAAGCCTTCCGGGGTATCTCGAAGCGGCATCGAGGAGGGACCAGGAAGGCCCACGGGTATGCACTGCTAGGGCTGTGAAATTGCACACTCAGCACCCCTAACGCGGTCTCACTCCGAGGCAGCCACCACTACCACCACGCGACGGGAAGCGATCCACGGCACAACGCCGAGGAGGCCCCGCCACGTCCATCGAAAAGGAAACACCATGAGCATCAACACACCGCGCGAAGTGCGCCACACGACCGACCACGACGGCAAGCCCATCGTACTCGTACAGCTCGGCAACAAGCCGGCCCTCGCCAAGCTGCTACGCGATGACTTCGAGGCTATGCAGGCTGCCGGCTTTACCGATCAATGGTTCGTCAACGACAACGGCACGGGTAATGCCTACGTGCGCTGCACTGGGGCCGACATTCGAGGCGGGATTGCCACTGTGGCACGCCTCATCATGGAGCCGCCTAAGGGCTTCCAGGTGCGCTACCGCGATGGGGACCGCCTGAACCTCCGCCGCGACAATCTCAAATTGCAGAAGGGCGCACGGCCGAAGAAGTACCCCGAGGAGGACACGGGCGCAGATTGGTAAGCAGCTAGGCGGCGGGAGCGATGGGCGGCGGGCTGATGTCGTAGTGCAGCCGCTCCATTAGCTCCCGTTTTTTCGTCAATTCGGCCTGCCCTTGATAGGCGCGGACGACCTTACTAACCTCAGCAGGGGCGTGCCCTGTCAGCCACTCCGCGTTAGCGATGTCCAGGTGCATCGCACGGTTTAGGAAGGTATGCCGGAAGCAATGAAAGCCGACGATCCGGGCTCGGGGAGTATCGTCCCTTAGGTGCAAGGTGGTTAGCAGCTTGCGGAACCACTTTTCCGCCTGCCCGCTCGCCTTGCCCCTAGTCGGGGACCACTGCGGGAACAGCAGCGTGGCGCCCGCATTCTTCATTCGATCAACGTAGGCCAGGAAGCCCAGCTCCAATAGGCGCGAATGGATCGGCACACGGCGCCCGGAGCCGGCATTCTTGATGCTCTTGCGGATGCGTGAGTCCCCTGCCGTGTCCTCGTTGAAATCGAAGAACCACACCCCAGACTCCTCCCGGATGTCATGCTGAGGATTCAACTGGCAGACCTCATTGACGCGGGCACCCGTATAGAGCCCGATTAAGGGCAGCCAGTAGCAATGCTCCTTAGCCGGATCGGAGGCGAAGGCGGCGAACTCAGGCCCCTCATAGAGCCGCTTTAGCTCATCAGGGCGGAGCGCACGTTGCATCTTCTCACCCTTCTCTCCGGCACCTGAATACCTAATGCCATCAGTAGTCAGGTGGCGCGGGAAGCCCTGATCGCCGAACACCCGGCGGGCCTCCACCAGGAAGGGGCGAATCATCGCCATATAACCGTCCTCGAAGGTCGCCCGACTGATGTGGGCCGGCCACTCCATGCCCGCGATGGCGGCAGCCCCTACGCCACGCTTACGCCTCACGTCCGCCCAACGCGGAGGCAGACGACACAGCAAGGCGAAGAAATCCTCTATCTCCTGCTGCCTGATCGTATCGACAGGGCGCTCCCCGATGACCTCCAGGAACAGGGCGAGGGCGGCCTCCTGCTTCTTGAACATCGGCGTGGCCTTGTCCTGCTTACTCAAGTGGTAGGTGATGACAGTAGAGAGCAGCGGGACGCTGGAGGAGCCACTATTGGGGACCGCAGCGGACGCTGTGGGGGTCTCGACCCACTCGCCGGCATCCCTCTGCCGAGTCGCCCTGGTGGCCTGCTGCTGCACCTTGGCGAACTTGCGGGCGAAGCTGCGAAACTCCGGGGAGGTGGGGTCTATGTCATAGCCGTGACCCTGTAGCCAGTCCCAAGCCTGTGCCCCGATGCCGCTGAGGGATCGTCCAGAAATGGCCTCCCGCTCCGCCCTGTCGCACTCTTCCACCACTTGGGCCGAGTGTTCCAACTCCCCTTCCCATCCCTCCTCGCGCATCTCCTCATCGGCGCCAAGCCGGGAAGACAACGCGAGAGAAAGCAGGCGGGCGGCCTCATCCTCAGTAAGGGTGCGCTGGAACCTGTGCCCGGACTGGCGAAGGCGCTGGAACTCCTCCTCGCGCTCCGTTATCCACCGCCAAGCCTTGAGGGCTGCGGCCTTCTTGTCGGGCTCGCCTGTAGGGAAGCGCAGGAAGGCAGAGGGGTAATGCTGTAGGAGGTCTTGAGGGACGCGCTTTGTAACGCGCCACGCGGAGCCGTGCAGCTCCATGCCCGAGGGGTAACCCATTTTCTTGAAGTCCATCCCAGAATTCTAGCCGGATGTTCCCAGCTTTGTTCCCAGAACGACCCCTCGGGGAGCCTTGACCTGCCTAGGATTCAGTCCTAGCGCGGGTCTAGCATGTTACTTGGCGGAGAAGGAGGGATTCGAACCCTCGATCCAGGTTTTGCCCAGATGCGCCCTTAGCAGGGGCGTGCCTTCGACCACTCGGCCACTTCTCCAATGGGGCGCGATGATACCCGTTCGTGCCCCTTGAACGCAACTCAGGCGGATGCCTGATCCAGTTCAAAAGTCTTGTGAAGTACGCGTACCGCAAGTTCAAGGTACTTTTCATCGACCACGACAGAGATCTTGATCTCCGAAGTCGAGATCATCTGGATGTTGATTCCTTCCTCGGCCAGCGCACGGAACATCTTGCTGGCGACACCGGGGTGGGAGCGCATGCCGACACCGACGGCCGAAACCTTGCAGATATGGCTGTCGCCCTCGATGGCACGGGCGCCGACATGAGGTTTGACCTGCTCTTCCAGAATCGTCTTCGCCCGCGAGAACTCTCCGCGCGGTACCGTGAAGGAAAAGTCCGTCGTACCGTCATGGCCGACGTTCTGGATGATCATATCCACATCAATATTGGCTTCGGCGATGGCGCCGAGGATTTGATAGGCGATACCCGGACGATCCGGGACGCCCAGTACCGTAAGCTTGGCCTCGTCCCGATTGAAAGCGATGCCGGAAATGATCGGTTGTTCCATCTTGTTGCCTTCCTCGAAAGTAATCAGCGTGCCGAGGGTTTCCTTGCCCTCTTCCTCGAAACTGGACAGCACGCGCAGCTTGACTTTGTACTTGCCGGCGAATTCCACCGAGCGGATCTGTAGAACCTTCGATCCAAGACTGGCCATCTCCAGCATCTCCTCGAAGGTGACGCTGTCGAGTTTGCGAGCCTCAGGGACGATGCGCGGATCGGTCGTATAGACACCATCGACATCGGTGTAAATCTGACATTCGTCCGCCTTCAGCGCAGCCGCCAGGGCGACACCGGAGGTATCCGACCCCCCTCGTCCCAGCGTCGTAATATTCCCGTGCTGGTCTACGCCTTGGAAGCCGGCAACGATGACCACGGCCCCGTCGTCGAGATCGCGCCGAATGTTCTGGTCGTCGATATCGAGAATGCGCGCCTTGGTGAAGGTGCTGTCGGTCAGAACCTTTACCTGTGCCCCGGTATAGCTCTTCGCCTTGACGCCGATATCGTTGAGGGCCATCGCCAGCAACGCAATCGTTACCTGCTCCCCCGTGGAGATCATTACGTCAAGTTCGCGCGGACTCGGCTGAGGTGAAACGTCCTTGGCCAGTGCCAGTAGGCGATTTGTCTCACCTGACATGGCGGACACAACCACTACCAACTGGTTTCCCTGCGCCTTCCAGCGCGCCACGCGCTTAGCAACATTACGAATACGTTCGGGCGAACCCATGGACGTACCGCCGTATTTCTGAACAATCAGTGCCATCTTCGCAGCCTGGGTCTCATATCAAAGGGCGTGATTCTAGCGCATCTCCGAATGGTTCGCCGACGCGAGAGTCCAACCGAAGCCTTGCCCAAATGGGATACCCGCAATTATCCCGGGGTTGTATGTCGTAACAATATGGTCTATGCTTTGCGACATATTACTTCGGTAATAACCAAGCCCCCGTTACATAACCGTTTGATTTACTAAGTTGAGGATATGCGTATGAAAACCATTGAGAAGATCGACGTCCGGGAAATCCGCCGCAAACTCGGAATGAACCAACAGCAATTCTGGTCCCAACTCGGCGTTACCCAGAGTGGCGGTTCCCGGTACGAAAGCGGCCGCAACATTCCTCGCCCCGTCCAGCACCTTCTCCGCCTAGTACATATCGAACAAATCGACATCAGCAGGGTGAAAAAGGACGATTTCGAAGTGGTTGAATTCCTGAAATCCAATGATCCGGAAGCGTTCCGGAACTTGAAGAAGCAGGCAAAGGCAGCACTAAAGAAGGCTGCCTGAAGCTAGTCCTGCTTACGGACTGACCTTCACGGTCAGTCCGAGGCGGCCGATGCGAGCCGCCAACATCTCCAACCACCCCACCGGAAGATTCCCCAGCCGCGATGCTCCCGCCTGCAGGGACGGTCTGGCCAAGCCATAGAGATGCACGCCCTTGACCCGCTCCTTCACGGTATCAAGTGCATCGAGGTAGGCAATCAGATCGTTCTCGGTCGGGGGATTCCCATCCAAGGAAAAGAAGCAGCTCTGAACCCAGGTGTCGCAGAGCCCCGCACAAACCAGGAGACGTCGCAAGGCTGCCGCGGGATCGCCCCGCGTTCCGTTTACCCTCCGCATGGCCTCACCCGTCGCGGCATCAAGCTTGAACCACACCTCGCCGCCAGCGTCGCCCAGTCGTTCTATCCCGTCCTTGACACCCTTGCGGTCCAGCAGGCTGCCGTTGGTGATAAGCCGCAGCTTTACCCCCTCTCCAACTCCGGCATCCAGCATGGCTTGCCTGGCGATTCCGACAGCCTGCGGAAACTCCGCTGCACTGGTCGGCTCGCCATTCCCCGAGAAAGCCACGTCCGATAGACACCGAGCCTCCTCTGGTACGTGATCTCCCATGAACGATCCATGGAGGATATCAAACAGCATGGCGCGCAACTCGCGATCCAGCAGCCCCTCGTCCAACGGTGGCGGCCCGCCCCGCCTGAGACCGGGAACCTGACAATAGATGCAACACCAATTGCAGGCATTGTTCGGATTAAGGTTGATACCGACCGACACCCCGCCTGCCCGACGGGATATCACCGGATAAACATAGCGCATCCCGCACGCATCCCGGCGATGGTCGTTAACTCTGAGGGGCAAGGAAGGACGAGGCATACCAGGCACGGTGCTATAATCCGCGGCCTTTCAGCTTAACACCATCCCATGCAGATCACGCGCCGTCTCGAATTCGATGCCGGCCATCGCATCCCCGATCACAGCAGCCAGTGCCGACATCTGCACGGCCATCGCTATGCCATAGAGATCACGCTTTCCGGGCAGATCATCAAGGCTGCCGGCCAGTCGGACAATGGGATGGTAATGGACTTCTCGGAGGTCAAGGCGCTGGCCAAGACACATCTGGTCGATGCGTGGGATCACGCCTTTCTTGCCTATCGGGGCGATGAGGCGGTAGTGAATTTCCTGGCATCGATCAATGGACACAAAACCATCCTGCTTGACCGCGTGCCTACCGCCGAGAACTTGGCCAGTATCGCGTTTGCAGCCTTGGCCCCCGTTTATCGGGACAAATTCGATAACCAGTTGCAACTGGAGCGCGTCCGCATCTACGAAACGCCGAATTGCTGGGCAGACGCTACCAGTAGCGATTCGGCGGACTGACCGAAATCGCCTCAGCGCTCGGCGTTCAAAACGATACGGGCCTTGCTCTGGGCCTCAGCCTTGTTGATAGCAGTGGTCTGACGTCCGAAAGCCTCGCGCGCGAGTTTCCCTTGCTTGGTCGCCTCGATACTCTTGATGCAGCGCCAACGCTTCCCTGCCTTGGTTTCGATCTGACGCATCTCTGACTTGGGATGATGCGTACCACAGTGGTAACAATAAGCGGTATCAGCAGGCATGGCTCATTCGACAAAAAAGAGAACCAGAAAAGGGAGTTACCCCCGGAAAAGCGAGTAGTGTATCCATAATGCCGCCGGATGCACAATAAGACAATTACACGCCACATGGCCGGACTGGCGGATGGGGTGGGATTCGAACCCACGAGCCGTTTTCACGGCCGCCGGTTTTCAAGACCGGTGCATTCAACCGCTCTGCCACCCATCCCAAGCGATTCGCTATTATAACCGCGCGCCTAAGCCCCGAATGATCGGGCCAATACAACCGACGGACAAACGGCCATGCTTGATGCCTATCTTTACGATGGACTGCGCTCCCCCTTCGGCCGTCATGCCGGCGCCCTGTCCTCCGTACGCCCCGACGACCTGATGGCGGAAGTCATGCGCGCCCTGGTGGAACGCTCCGTCTGGACGCCCGAGAATATCGAAGACGTCTTGATCGGCTGCACCAACCAGGCCGGTGAGGATGCACGGAACATCGGCCGCCACGCGACATTGCTGGCAGGGTTTCCGACGACCATCCCCGGACAAACCGTCAATCGCTTATGCGCCTCCGGGCTTGCTGCAGCAATTGATGCTGCCCGGGCCATCACCTGCGGCGAGGGACAACTCTATCTCGCAGGTGGCGTGGAAAGCATGAGCCGCGCGCCATTCGTTCTCTCCAAAGGAGAAGCGGCCTACAGCCGCGATGTCAGGATGTTCGACTCCACCATTGGCGCCCGTTTCCCCAACCCGCGTCTGACCCAACGCTACGGCAGCGACACGATGCCTGAAACCGGGGATAACGTCGCCAAGGAATTCGGCATTACCCGTGAAGATGCCGATCAATTCGCGGCAGCATCCCAGGCCAAGTACGAGCGAGCCAGGCAAGCCGACGTTTTCGTTGAAGAGATTCATCCGATCCCCATTGCATCAAATCGGGGAGCCGAACCGACCACTATTGCGGAAGACGAGCATCCGCGCCCGACCACCGACGCAACATCGCTGGCACGACTGAAACCGCTAAACACTGGAGGTATCGTCACCGCAGGCAACGCCTCCGGCATCAACGATGGCGCCGTCGCCCTGCTGATCGGTGACCGAAATGCCGGGAATCGTGTCGGCACGAAACCCTTGGTCCGGCTCTTGGCTTCGGCGGCCGTCGGTGTGGAACCGCGCATCATGGGCATCGGTCCCGCGCGGGCAATCCCGAAGGCCCTGGAACGCGCAGGACTGTCATTGAAGGACATGGACGTCATCGAGATCAACGAGGCGTTCGCCAGCCAGGTACTGGCCTGCCTAAAGCTGCTCGACCTGTCGGCTGACGACACCCGGATCAACCCCAACGGTGGAGCCATCGCCATTGGTCATCCCCTCGGTGCCTCGGGCGCGCGCCTCCTCCTCACGGCAGCTCGGGAATTGCAGCGGCGGCAGGGACGATATGCTGTCGTCAGCCTGTGCATCGGAGTCGGCCAAGGGTTGGCCCTGGTCATCGAACGAACATAATGAGCAGATATTCCGTCTCTGCCCGGCGTTGAAACTTTCACCCGCTTTCGCTAGTCTCACCGACTGACGTCATTTCAGAAGGAAAACCGTCCATGCAAGACATTCAATTTGGTCAGTATCCCGCTACCGCACAAGAGGCCGCACTTCAGCAGAACAAGGTTCTGCGGAATACCTATGCACTATTGGCCCTGTCAATGGTTCCGACCGTAATCGGAGCGTTGCTTGGCGTCCAGATGAAGTTCTCCTTCTTCGCCGGCAGCCCCTTGATCGGGTTCCTGGTCTTCCTCGGCATCGCCTTCGGTTTCATGTGGGGGATCGAACGTACCAAGAACAGCGGGGTGGGCGTTCTCCTCCTGCTGGGATTCACCTTCTTCATGGGATTGATGCTGTCCCGCATCCTGCAGGTCGCCTTGGGATTCTCCAATGGCGGCACGCTCATCGCGATGGCGGCCGGCGGTACAGGCACGATCTTCTTCGCCCTTGCCGGCATAGCCTCGACGACCAAGCGGGATTTCAGCAATCTGGGCAAATTTCTGTTTGCCGGCATGATCCTGATTCTGCTCGCGGCTTTGGCAAATACCTTCTTCCAGGTTCCCGCCCTCGCCCTGGCCATTTCTGCGCTGGCGGTAGTGATTTTCTCGGCCTATATCCTGTACGACATCAACCGCATCGTGCAGGGTGGCGAAGACAACTATATTTCGGCAGCATTGGCAGTCTATCTGGATATCTACAACGTCTTCGTCAGCCTGCTGAACCTGCTGCTGGCCTTCTCTGGCGAACGTGATTAAGGAGGAGCCCCATCCCCGGCAAAAGGCGGCCGAGGCCGCCTTTTTTCATGCCTTCTCAAACAAGGCTATCGACTCGACGTGGGACGTACTGGGGAACATGCAGGCAATTCCAGCCGCACGCATCGCATAGCCTTTTTCGTACACCAGGATGGCTGCGTCGCGGGCCAGGGTCGCTGGATTGCAGGAAACGTAGACGACTCGGCGCGGAGCTTGCGACCCGAAGCTTTTGACGAGTTCCGCCGCACCTTCGCGGGGCGGGTCCACGAGCATCTTATCGAAGGCGCCCAGTGCCGCCAGACTTTCCTCGGTGGCTTCAAACAGGTTGGCGGCAACAAACTCGCAGTTCCCGCCCAGGCTGTTTCTCTCCGCATTCAGCCTGGCTCGTTCGACCAATGCACTGCTGCCTTCGATACCCAACACCTGAGCCCCCAAACGAGCAATGGGCAGACTGAAATTCCCCAGTCCGCAAAACATGTCGGCAATACGCTCGCCTTTTTGCGGATCGAGCAAACGCATTGCCTTGCGAACCAGCATCCGATTCACGCCGTGATTGACCTGGGTGAACTCGGTCGGCCGGAATTCGAGCTGGACACCGAAATCGGGGAGGGAATACATCAGGGGGGGAAGTTCCTGCGGATGGAACAGGCTCGCCGTATCCGGCCCCCCGGTCTGCAGATAGATCGCGATGCCATGACGATCTGCAAATTCTCGCAAGGATGTCTCGTCTTCGCTTGTCAGAGGCTCCAGTATCCGGAACACCAAAGCGGTCTGGGCATCCCCCACCGCAACCTCGATCTGGGGCAGGCGGTCGGGTATCGACAAAGCGCCAACCAGAGTCTTCAGTTCCGGCAACAGGGATGAGACCGCTGGCGGCAGCACCGGACAGGAATCCATTACCGCCACGTAACTGCTGCGCCTCTCATGGAAACCAACCAGGACACCGCCCTTACGAGCCACTAGCCGCACCGACAGACGGGCCCGATGACGGTATCCCCAGGGCGCACCTTGAATGGCCGGCAGGATGGTCTCCGGCTTCAAGTGGGCAACATGCCAAAGAGCATCTTCCAGAACACGCTGCTTAGCCGCCGTCTGCGCCGAGGTACCGAGATGCTGCATGCTGCAGCCGCCGCAGACGCCAAAATGTGGACAGTGTGGCGCCACCCTTTGACTGGACGGCACCAGTATCGATGTCACCTGGGCAAACTCATAGGTGGGCTTACGTCGGTAGCTGGAGTACTCCACCCGTTCCCCGGGAAGCGCCCCTTCGATGAAGATCGCTTTGCCATCGACGTGGGCAACGCCACGCCCCTCGTTGTCGAGAGATTCGATAAGTGTTTGCGGCATGGGTAGCCAATTTAAAAGGGGTGGATTATAGCCGTCCGATCAAACCAAAGAACCCGGCTGGACGGGCCGCTGCGCGGAAGTCGGTGCCAAAGACGGGGCTATTCGCGCCATTGGAACATCAATATTTTTCCATAAGCGGATGCTAAAATCCTTAGCTGGTCGGGTCGCCCCCGGCTGCCCTGAATCTCAGGTGTCTTTTGCGTACTTTTATCGATAAGGGATCAAATGAAAAACTCTCTCCTCGTAGCTGCCCTCGTCGCCCTGGCCGTTTCCGCCTGTGGCAAGAAGGAAGAACCCGCTCCCGCCCCGGCCCCTGCTCCGGCTCCCGCCGCTGCCCCGGCTCCGGCTGCTGCCCCCGCTCCCGCCGCGCCTGCTGGCATGGAAGGCATGGGTGGCATGTCTGGCATGTCCGGTATGGCCGGCATGGAAGCCGCCAAGGAAGCCCCCAAGGAAGCCCCCAAGGAAGAGCCGAAGAAGTAATTCGGTTTTTCTCGAAAGAAAGGCCAGCCGTGAGGCCAAGCCCCTAACTAAAAGTGTGTAAACCTCGCTTTTAGTCTCAAAGAAATCCTCGCAAGCTCAGTCGGTTGCGGGGATTTCTTCTTTGGAGTACAGGCTGCGCTGGAAGCTGAAATGCAACGCCCAGACGAGAGATGTCTGGGCGCGCGGGAGATGCGGTTAGCTGACCTAATCAGTCGATACGAATCGTGGTGTCCTTGAAGACGCCTTTGCAGGCAACTAAGTTCACCGATTTGCCCGTCGCACTCACCGCAGAGAACCTCTCCGAGAAGAGATTATTACCCTTGCCGCAGGCAAACCAGGCGTGGCCTGTGGACGACACATTCGTGTAGCCCATGGACTCAGCAGCAGTCGTCATTTGGTCCTTGTCGGCGCCAAAAAAGCTGTACAACACCACAGCGATCAGAAAGATGGTGACGGCGATGATGCTAAGGTCAGAAGACGACACACGGCTAACGCGCGTGCGGGAGGTGTGGCGGTAAGCTGGGTACAGGGAAGTACGCATGACAGTTCTCCTTGAATTGTGAGTTAGACACTTCTGCAACCTGTTGCCAAGTGGCACAAGCGTCTAACCCACAAAGATTTCCTCAAGGACGTATAGCGCGCTACCCAAGTAAAACGGGACTCCAGTTGGAGTCCCGTCTACACAGGTTAAGTTAGGGGCTTGCCGTGAGGCTGGCCTTTTTCTTTGACGAACCACACAAGGGCCTTCAGATCAGCGCAAGCCAGCCGAACCCATTTTCCTGACTGGCCACTTCCACCGGACAAAGCCCTTCGAGTACCTCAGACAGGCTACGTAACGCCAAGGCCGGCAGATTATTGTGTTCGCTGAGATGGGCGCCAACAACATGCTGCAACCGGTCTGTCGCAACCCGACGTAGCAAGTCCGCAGCGACCCGGTTTTCCAGGTGGCCATAATCGCCGGCGATGCGGCTTTTAAGCATGGGCGGATAGCGTCCTGCCCTGAGCATCTCGGCGTCGTGATTGCACTCGATGACCAAACCATCGCAGCCCGTCAACCTCGTGACAATGTGATGAGTGATTGACCCGGTGTCGGTAAGGATGCCCAGCCGCCGACTTCCATCGGACAGCACGAATTGCACGGGCTCGCGAGCGTCGTGGGGAACGGGGAAAGGCTGCACCTCGAAATCGCCAATCGCAAAGACCGCATGACTGTCTATGATCTCAAGAAAGTCAGCTGGCAAACCATCGGCCCCCGCGGCCGCAAGCGTGCCGTAAGTCATATAGGTCTTGGTGCCGAATTTCGCCGCGCAGCGCCCGACACCGCCAATATGGTCGCCGTGCTCGTGGGTCACGAGAATCCCGTCGATATCCGCCGGCCCCAGCCCCAGTCTGCCCAGGCGTCGGGTAAGCTCGCGTACGCCGAATCCGCAATCCACCAGCAGGCGAGTGCTTCCCGCCTCGACAACCATGGCGTTGCCTTTGCTTCCGCTCCCTAGCGAGGCAAACCTCATCGTTCCGCCCACACAAATTCATCGCCTCAAAAAAGAAGAGCCCGCCTGGCGGGCTCCTCCGGCCAAGAAGGCGGTCCCTACTTAAGCTGTTCGTAGAGCAGTCCAAGAATTTTCTTCGACGTGTCCGACTTGTCCACGCCGCCCTCCCGGGTCAGGACCTGAACCGAACTTGAGCCGGCCTCACCCTTGACATAGATGCGGAATTGGCTGTTCAGCATCGGATCGGACTTGGCGCTCTTCCAGAACATCAGCTTGGAGACGAACCCCTTCTCGTCCTTCTTGCCGACATCGAGTTCCGGGTCCACATAGCGTACGAAATACAGGCCTTGGGAACGATCCCGGTCCTCGACGGTGAATCCAACGCGATCCAGCGCCAAGCCCACCCGTCGCCAGGCACGATCGAAAGCCTCCTGAAGTTCCAGAGAACCAACACCGTCGGCGGCCGGCTTAAGTTTGGCTCGCTCCTCCCTCTGCACGGCAGCCGCAGCCACCATGGTCTTGGCGCGGGTCTCCTCTGCGCCCATACGGACCATGAGCCGGCGCAGCATCTCCGCTTCGAGCTCGGGGTCGGCGGGACGTGGCTGCCAACGTGTGTCGCTCTTGCCTTCGTTCGTGTATATCTCGTAGAGGCCGCGGTGGCTGATATAGATTTCCGTCGTCCCGGCATCGCCGCCCTTTTCGAGCCGCGTCCGGAATTTGTCCCGCTCCGCCGTGGAATATAGGGAATCGAGGACCTTGCCCAGCGTACTGCGAATGATGTCCTGCGGCAGCTTGGCCCGGTTCTCGGCCCAATCCGTTTCCATGATGCCGGCCTCGGGCAACTCCAGATTGACGATAAAGCCGATCTCCTGCCAGAACTCCTTGACGGAAGGCCAGAGCTGGTCGGGGGTGCCGGCAACCACCAGCCAGCGCTGGGTTCCGGAACGTTCAATACGCATCTTCTCGACCTGGGGCAGGACTTCCTGCACCACCGACGCCCTCGCCGCCCCGCCCCGCTCTCCGGCATAGGCGGAGTAGGTGGCCGATCCCTTGCTGGTACCGATGTCGGGCACCGCATAGCGCTCATCCCGGCTGGGACGGGTCAGGTCGGGGGGAATCTCAAGGGGGGGAAGGCTCTGCTTGCTGGCGGACTTGTAATCGATCTTCTTGGATTCGATGATCGGCATTTCGCAACCGGCAAGCACCGCAGCGCCGAGAAGCCCCAGGACAATCCTATTCATCGGCGCCATCAGATCTGTATTCCGGCTTCGCGCAGGGAAGCGGCAAGCCGCTCGTGAAGCTCCGGGGAGAACGGCGTCATCGGCAAACGCAGGCCGGGGCCGATCAGTCCCATACGCTGACAGGCCCACTTCACCGGAATCGGGTTGGCTTCCAGGAAGAGATTCTTGTGCAGACCCAGCAGACGGAAGTTAATCTCCCGCGCCTTCGCCACATCGCCGGCGACCCCGGCGGCAATCATTTCGTGCATCAGGCGCGGCGCCACATTGGCGGTGACGGAAATCGTCCCCTGCCCCCCCAGCAGGGTCAGAGCAAGGGCTGTGGCGTCGTCGCCGCTAAGGATGGAGAAGCCCTTCGGCGCCCGCTTGACGAGATCCGTGCCGCGCTCGATATTGCCGGTCGCATCCTTGATGCCGACGATACCCGGCACCTGGGCAAGACGCAGGGCAGTATCGTTGGACATGTCCGCCACCGTGCGTCCCGGCACGTTGTAGAGAATCAACGGCAGATCGACGGCCTCGGCGATTGCCTTGAAATGCCGGTAGAGACCTTCCTGCGTCGGCTTGTTGTAATAGGGCACGACCGACAGATGGGCGTCCGCCCCGGCTTCCTTGGCGAAGGCGGCCAGTTCGATGGCTTCGGAGGTCGAGTTCGCTCCGGTGCCGGCGATGACCGGTATGCGTTTTGCCGCCTGCTCGACGACGACGCGAATCAGTTCGCAGTGTTCTTCGAAATTGACCGTCGGCGATTCGCCTGTGGTTCCGACGACGACGACACCATCGGAGCCTTCGGCCACATGCCAGTCGATGAGCTTTCTGAGACTCGGCAGATCGAGGCTGCCGTCTTCGTGCATCGGCGTGACGATCGCCGGAATGGAACCCTGGATCATTGAGGCTTCTGCCCTGCGAAAAATGGATTGGGGATTTTACTGCGAATTCGGTTCCCCGCCGGGAAGCTTACGAGGCGTTACAAATCGGCAAGGACCTTGATGTGGGCCGATACGCTGCGGGCCAGAGCGGAAAGCGCATAGCCCCCTTCCAGCATGGAGACGATCCGTCCCTCGGCCGTTTCCTTCGCCACGGTCATCAACTGGCTCGTCACCCACGCATAATCGGATTCCAGCAGACCGAGGGACCCCATGTCGTCCTCGTAATGGGCGTCAAAGCCCGCCGAGATGAAGATCAGCTCCGGCGCGTACTCCCGCAACCGCGGCAGCCATACCTCGGACACCACCTCGCGGAAAGCGTCGCCGCGTGTGCCCGCCTTGAGCGGCACGTTGCACATGTTCGGTGCCGGATTCTCCGTCCCGCAATAGGGATAGAACGGATGCTGGAAGGTGCTCACCATCAGCACCTTCTCGTCGCCGGCGAAGATCTCCTCCGTACCGTTGCCGTGATGCACGTCGATGTCGATGATCGCCACGCGCTTGAGCCCCCACGCTTCCGTGGCGTGACGGGCGGCAACGGCGATGTTGTTGAAGAAGCAGAAGCCCATGGCCTTGGCCCGCTCGGCATGGTGTCCCGGCGGCCGGACGGCGCAGAAGGCGTTCGGCGCTTCCTTCTTCATCACCAGGTCCGTCGCCAGCACGCCGGCCCCCGCTGCCCGCAGAGCGGCCTGCCAGGTTCCGGGGCTCATGGCGGTATCCGGATCGACATGGACGATGCCGTGCTGGGGGCTGCTCGCCTCCAGGCTGTCGATATAGCTGCGCGGGTGGGCGCGCAGCAGCTGTTCCATCTCCGCCAGCGGCGCGTCATGGAAGGTCAGATACAGATCCAGGCCGGCGGCGATCAGCCGGTCCTGAATGGCCCCCAGGCGCTCCGGGCATTCCGGATGATGGGCTCCCATATCGTGTTTCCAGCAGTCGCGGTGGGTGATGAAGGCAGTCGTCATTTGTCGCATACAATGCAATGGAAGATTTCCATTATCTCCCGTTTCGCCCTCAAGCCCAACCCATGCCATCGCCGGTACCCCATGAAACCCTGGACCGGATCGTCGCAGCCGCCGGTCGCGTCATTCTCGGCAAGGAACATCAGCTGCGTCTGGCCATCGCCTGCCTCATCGCCCGCGGCCACCTGCTGATAGAGGACCTGCCGGGCGTGGGCAAGACCACCCTGGCCCATACCCTGGCCCGGCTGCTCGGCCTGCAATTCCAGCGCATCCAGTTCACCAGCGACATGCTGCCGGCGGACATCATCGGCATCTCCGTCTTCGAGCGCGAGAAGGGAAGGTTCGAGTTCCATCCCGGCCCCATCTTTTCCCAGATCGTCCTGGCGGACGAGGTCAACCGGGCCACGCCGAAGACCCAGAGCGCACTTCTGGAAGCCATGGAGGAACGCCAGGTCACGGCCGAAGGCATGACGCGGCCGTTGCCGCAACCCTTCTTCGTCATCGCCACCCAGAACCCATCCCATCAGGTGGGCACCTTCCCCCTCCCGGAATCCCAGCTGGACCGTTTCCTCATGCGCATCGAGTTGGGATACCCGGACCGGGCAGCCGAACGCGAATTGCTGGCCGGAACCGACCGGCGGTTGCTGGCCGACCGACTGCCTCCCGCCCTGAGCGTCCCGGAACTCGTTGCGCTGCAGGAGGCCGTCCAGTCGGTGACGGTAGCGCCGGCCCTGCTCGACTATGTCCAGGAACTCGTCGCCTACACCAGAACCTCGCCGCTCTGGCAGGCGGGTCTTTCGCCCCGCGCTGCCCTCGCATTGGTGGCCGCCGCCCGCGCGTGGGCACTGATTGAGGGCCGGGATTACGTTCTCCCCGAGGATGTCCAGGCGATCCTGCCCGGTGTCGCCATCCACCGCCTGCATCCGAGCGGCGAAGCATCCCTGCGCATGAGCGCGGCCGATGTCGCCGCACGCCTGATAGAGGCGGTGCCGGTTCCCTGAGGACCGCATGAAGCTCGCCGACGCCATTCGGGAGCGCTTCGCGATCTGGGCCCTGCGTTCCCGCCCGCCCGAACCCTCCCCCGTCGTCCTCGGCTATCGCAGGATCTACGTCCTGCCGACACGCGACGGCATGGCCTTCGGCGCTTCGCTGGTACTCATGCTGCTCGGCGCCATCAACTACAACCTCAGCCTCGGCTATGCGCTGGTCTTTCTCCTCGCGGGACTCGGCATCACCACGATCTTCCACAGCTTTCGCAACCTGCTGGCCGTCTCCCTGGTGCCGGGAAAGGCGGCCCCGGTCTTCGTCGGCGAGATCGCCCATTTCGGCCTTGTGCTGCACAACCCGGACCGGGAACCACGACGCCTCCTCACGCTCAGCCTGCGCAACGGCACGGCGGAAACCCTGGATATCCCGGCCGCCATGTCGGCGGAAGTCCGCCTCGGGCTACCGGCCAGCCGGCGCGGCTGGCTGGCTCTGCCCCGTATCACGCTGGAAACCACCTATCCGCTGGGGCTCATTCGAGCCTGGGCCTATGCGGCCCCCGAGATGTACTGCCTCGTCTATCCGGAACCGGCGACGGATGCGCCACCGCCGCCCCATGCCAGCGGCACAGCGGGAGGACGCCTCCAGCGTAGTCCGACCGGGGACGATTTTTCCGGACTGCGCAGCCATCAGCCCGCCGACCCTCCCCGCCATGTGGCCTGGAAGGCCGCTGCACGCCAGGATGGGACGGCTCCCCTGCTGACGAAGCAATTTTCCGGCGCCAGCGCCGAAACGCTCTGGCTCGATTGGAGTGCCACGGACATCGGCATCCCGACCGAACGGCGCCTCTCCATCCTGACCCGGTGGGTCCTGGATGCAGCCCAATCGGGGACCTCCTGGGGATTGAGACTGCCGTCGGAGACACTCCCACCGGACACTGGTACGGCTCACCTGCAGGCGAGCCTCAAGGCGCTGGCCCTCCATGACGCGGCCTAGCATTCCCTTGTTGCCTGCCCAGTCCTGGTGGCTCCTGGTCGCCGGAACGCTCGCCGTGGCACCCCTCGCACCTTACCTGCCGCCCTGGCTATCGACCGCTGCCGCTGCCGCCCTGGCTCTGCGCGCCTGGCTGATCGCCAGGCGCGCCCCCCTCCTCTCGCGATGGGTGATGGTGCTTCTCGTCATGGCCGGCACCGCAGGCATCCTCGGCCAGTACCGCACCCTGCTCGGGCAACAGGCCGGCGTGGCCATGCTCGTGCTGTTCGTCGCCCTCAAGCTGCACGAGTCCAAGGCCCGCCGCGACGGCCTGGCCGTCGTCCTGCTCTGCTACTTCCTGAGCCTGACGACCTTTTTCTATTCCCAGTCGATGACCCATGCCGCCTTGCTTCTGGCCGCCGTCATCGTCACCACCGCCACGCTGGCAAGCCTGGTCGATGGCCGTCAGGCCCCACCCCATCTGCTGCGCCAATCCGCCGTGATGCTGGCCCAGGCGACGCCATTCCTGCTGATCCTCTTTCTCCTGTTCCCGCGCGTCTCCGGGCCTCTCTGGGGCCTGCCGCGGGATGCCCACAGCGCCCTCACCGGCCTGTCGGACAGCATGACACCCGGCTCCATCAGCAGCCTTTCCCAGTCCGACGCCATCGCCTTTCGCGTCAAGTTCGACGGTGCTCCGCCGCCGCGGGATCAGCTCTACTGGCGCGGCCCGGTCCTGACGGCCTTCGACGGCAGAACCTGGGACCGGATTCCGGCCAAAAGCCGGCCACAGCTTCCGTATTCCGTGCCCGAATCCGGGCTCTATCGCCACGAAGTCACCCTCGAACCCCACAACAAGCCCTGGCTCTTTGCCCTGGAACTTCCGGCAGAGCTGCCGCCGGACAGCCTTATGACCGACGACTTCCAGCTTCTCGCCGGAACACCCGTCACCCAGCGGCAACGCTATGCCGTCGCCTCCCATACCGACCCCATGGCCGGCAGGGAGGAACATCGGTGGATGCTGTCCCGCGCCAAGGCCTTGCCGCGGACCGGGAATCCCCGCATCCGGGCCCTGGCGGCCGAATGGCGCGCCAAGCATGCCGATGACGAACTCGTGCTGCGGGAAGCGATTTCCCATTTCCAGCGCCTGCGGCTGACCTACACCCTGACGCCGCCGCTGCTCGGGCCCGACCCGGTGGACGAATTCCTGTTCGACACGAAGCAGGGCTTTTGCGAACACTTCGCCAGCGCCTTCGTCTTCGCCCTGCGGGCCGCCGGCATACCGGCGAGGGTCGTCACCGGCTATCAGGGCGGCGAGATCAATCCGGTGGACGGCTATCTGACGGTCCGGCAATCCGACGCCCACGCCTGGGCCGAGGTCTGGATCGCCGGCAAGGGATGGATACGTACCGACCCGACCGCCGCGAGCTATCCCCTGCGGATCGAACAGAACCTCGCCGCCGTGGTACCGGCGGGCGATCCCCTGCCGTTCCTGATGCGCGTGGACCTGCCCTGGCTGCGGGATTTGCGCTTCCGCTGGGATGCCGTCACCAACGCCTGGAACCAGTGGATCATCGGCTATACCCCCCAGCGCCAGCAGGAACTGCTTTCCCGGCTCGGCATGGGGACACCCGACTGGCGCCGGATGACGGCAGCCCTATCCATCGCCTGCGGCGGCGTGTTGCTCGGGCTCACGCTCTGGGCGCTGCGCCAGCGGCGCCGCAAGGACCCGGCGCTGGCTCTATGGCGCAAGGCCACCGCCCGGCTCGCCCAACGCGGAATCGGCCCCATGGCATGGGAAGGCCCCGTAGCCTATGCGGCGCGTGTCGCTGCCGCCAGACCAGATATTTCGGCCGCTATTCGGGACATCGCGGCGAGCTATGCCAGGCTACGCTACGGCAACCCCGATGAATCCCAGCTCGCGGCCTTGCGTGCCCAGGTCGCTGCATTCAAGCCATGAAAACCAGACTGCTGTTGCTCCTGATCCTGCTCGCCGCCACTGTCGTCCGCGCCGAGACCTATGGCGGCCGGGAGGACGTGGCCGGCTTCATCGCCGACATGCAGGCGAGACATGGCTTCGATGCCGCCGAACTGGAAGTCCTGTTCGGCCGTACCAAACCTATCGCCGCAGTCATCAAGGCCATCATGCCGCCGAAGGACCCGGGCATCCGCTCCTGGGCCGCGTATCGCCAGCGCTTCATCGAACCGCGCCGCATCGCCGCTGGTCAGCGCTTCCGCCAGCAGCACGCCGCGGCCCTGGCCCGTGCCGAGACCCGGTATGGCGTTCCTGCCGAGATCATCCTCGCCATCATCGGCGTCGAGACCATCTACGGCCGCCATACCGGCCGCTTCAACACCTTCGCCGCCCTGACGACGCTGGCCTTCGACTATCCGCCCCGGGCAGAGCTGTTCCGCCGCGAACTCGAAGCCCTGTTGCTGCTGGCCCGCGAAGAGAAGCGGGACCCGCTTTCCTACAAGGGCTCCTTCGCCGGAGCTCTGGGGCTGCCCCAGTTCCTGCCCAGCAGCCGCCGTCTCTGGGGTACGGATTTCGACGGCGACGGCCATGTCGACCTTGCCGCCAGCCCCGCCGATGCCATCGGCAGCGTCGCCAACTTTCTCAAGGAACATGGCTGGGAGACCGGCGGACCGATCGCCTTACCCGTCATCGTATCCGGCGACCCGGCGCCGTTGATCGACGAGGGCATCAAGCCGAAACGCCTCCCGGTGGAAATGGCATCCTACGGCGTCCAGGCCGATGCCGCCCCCGCGCAGGCCGCTGCCGTCATCGATCTGGTGACTCCGGCCGCTGCGACCGAATACTGGCTGGGCTTCAATAACTTCTACGTCTTGACCCGCTACAACCGCAGCACCTTCTACGCGATGGCGGTCTTCCAGCTGGCAGAGGAACTGCGGACCAACCGGACGGAAGAAGACTACAGCACGGCGTCGCGACCGACGCCCTCGCGGGACATGCGCCGGCGCAGCTGAGCCAGGGCCTCGATCTGGATCTGGCGCACGCGCTCGCGCGTGACGCCCAGTTCGTCGGCCAGGGTCTCCAGGGTGCTGACGTCGTTGCCGTTCAAGCCATAGCGGCGCTCCACCACCATGCGCTGCTTGTCGGAAAGCTGGGCCACCCAGGTGGCCACATGATGCTCGATCTCGGCCTGCTCGATCTGGCGCTCCGGATCGACCGACTGCTCGTCGGCCACCGCATCCGCCACCGACAGGTCGGGATCGATTTCCAGCGGAGCATCCAGAGACGTCGTGCGCTCGTTGAACGAGAGCACGTGCCTCACCTCCTCCACCGGTCGGTCCAGCAGGCGGGCCACGGCGGCAAGCTCCGCCCCGGGGTCGTCGTTCCCTTCGACTTCCAGCCGGCGCAGGGCGCGCAACACCACGTTCAGTTCCTTGACCACATGGACCGGCAGCCGGATGGTGCGGGACTGGTTCATGATCGCCCGCTCGATGTTCTGCCGTATCCACCAGGTGGCGTAGGTGGAAAAGCGGAAGCCCCGCTCCGGGTCGAACTTCTCCAGGGCATGGATCAGCCCCAGATTGCCCTCCTCGATGAGGTCGTCGAAGGGAATGCCGCGGTGCTGGTAATGCTTGGCGATGCTGACGACGAGCCGCAGGTTCGCCTCGATCATGTGCTGGCGGGCGGCAAAGTCGCCGGCGCGCACCGCCCGGGCCAGCCGTAGTTCCTCGTCCGGCTTCAGCAATGCCTTGGCGCCGATCTCGTTGAGATAGAGCTGGGTAACGTCTTCGAGAAACTCCACCTCGCCGCCGTCGCCGGATTCGGCGAGGTCGACCTCGGCAAACTCCTCGGGGGTGTTTTCGTCCGTCACCTTGCAGGCAGATAGGGAATGGGGTCGACCGGCTTGCCCAGGCGACGGATTTCGAAATGCAGCTTGGGCTGGTCCGCGTCCGAACTGCCGATTTCCGCGATCTTCTGGCCCTTGTTCACCGCCTGTCCTTCCTTGACCAGGATCTTGCTGTTGTGGGCGTAGGCGGACAGGTAGGAAGGATTGTGGCGGACGATGACGAGGTTGCCGTAGCCGCGCAGTCCGCTGCCGACATAGACCACCTTGCCGGTCGCCGCCGCCAGGACCGCCTCGCCCGTCCGGCCGGCGATATCGATGCCCTTGTTGCTTTCCTTGCCCGCTCCGCCTTCGACGAAATTCGACAGCATCCTGCCGTTCGACGGCCAGGCCCAGTCGATGGCGTCGTCCCCCGTCGGGGCCGGCACGGCCGGCTTCTCCGCCGGCTTCTCGACGGGCTGATCCACCTGGCGAACCGCCTCGGGCGCCTGCTCCTGACTGCGCATACGGGCAAGCGCCTGCTCAGAATAGGCAAGCTTGCCGCCCTTGGGCTCCCGCTTGTAGGCCTCGCTGTTGCTGCCGGACACCAGCGGCTTGGCCTCGACGGGGCCGGAACTCGTCACCGGCTTGACCACCGCCACCGGCGCCGGACCTTCGGGCGGCGAAACCTTCAACTGCTGCCCCACCTGGATGCGATTGGGATTCTCGATGTTGTTCCAGGCCGCAACATCCTTGTAGTCCTGGCCGTGCTCCAGGGAGATGCTATAGAGGGTTTCGCCCTTCTTGACGGTATGGAGCCTGGTTTCTCCCGCCGGTGGGACCTGGATCGCCGGCTTGGAAACCGGCGCCGGCGCCGGTGCGGGGGCGCCCCGTTCCACCACCGGGACCGGAGCGTGGCTCGCGCAACCGGCAAGGCCGATCAGCAGCAGCGCTGTCAGCAAGACTCTGGACTTCATGCAACCCCCGGCAACAAAGGCACAAAACGCACACCGTCGAAACGCGTCTCCACGACTCCCTGCCCCCCCCGTTCATAAAGGCAAAGCGCTTGATCGGCGCCGCCCAGCGGCATGATCATGCGCCCGCCCACCGCCAACTGGTCCAGCAAGGCCTTGGGCGCGCTCGCCGCCGCGGCGGCGACGATGATGGTATCAAAAGGCGCAGCCTCGGTAAGCCCCACCATGCCGTCCGCGTGCTTGAGTCGGACGTGGCCGAGACCGACCTGACGCAGGTTTTCCCTTGCCTGGGCCAGTAGGGGCGCGAGGCGCTCCACCGCATAGATCTGTTTCGTCAGCATCGCCAGTACCGCCGCCTGGTAGCCACAGCCGGCCCCGATCTCCAGGGTTTTACCCAGGCCCTGACGACCGGCAAGCAGCAGTTCGATCATGCGGGCAACCACATAGGGCTGGGAAATCGTCTGGCCGAGGATCAAGGGCAGGGCCGTGTCCTCGTAAGCCCGATGGGCGAGCGCTTCGCCGACAAACAGATGGCGCGGTACCGCGGCCATGGCCGTCAGCACGCGCTCGTCGCGGATACCCTGCTCGCGCAGACGCTCGATCATGCGCGTACGCGTACGCTGGGAGGTCATGCCGATACCGTGGAGCGCCGAGTTCATGCCGCCAGCCAATTCTTGAGCATATCGATCTGCCCGACGTGGGTCAGGTCGACCTGGAGCGGCGTCACCGACACGAAGCCGTTCGCCACGGCATGGAAATCCGTCCCTTCACCGGCATCGGCGGCAGCGCCGGCCGCGCCAACCCAGTACACCGTCTCGTTGCGCGGCGTCACATGCTTCACTGCCGGTTCCGCCTTGTGGCGCCGCCCGAGGCGGGTGACGCGCATACCCCTGAGTTCCGCATAAGGAACATCGGGGACATTGACGTTCAGCAGCACCGGAACGGTAAATGCGCTGCGCACGAAACGCTCGACCAGTTCGCGCGCCACCTGCGCCGCGGTCGCAAAATGGGCCCCCGCGAAGCTTGCCAACGACATGGCGATGGACGGCACACCGAGCAGATAACCCTCCGTCGCCGCTGCCACGGTGCCGGAATAGATCGTGTCGTCGCCCATGTTTGGACCGAGATTGATGCCCGAAACCACCATGTCGGGCACATGGTCCAGCATCCCGGTCACCGCCAGATGGACGCAGTCCGTCGGCGTGCCATTGACGTAGTGGAAGCCATTGGCGGCCTGCCGCAGGAACAGCGGACGATCAAGGGTCAGGGAATTGCTGGCGCCGCTGCGGTTGCGCTCGGGCGCCACCACCACGGTATCGGCAAACTCGGAAAGGGACTGGGAAAGTGCTTCGAGACCCGGGGCGAAATATCCGTCGTCGTTGCTGAGCAGGATGCGCATGACGGCGGATGTTTTTGCTGTCGATTGGACTCGAAGTGGAATTGAAGAAATTGGTCGGGGCGGCGGGATTCGAACTCGCGACCCCTTGCACCCCATGCAAGTGCGCTACCAGGCTGCGCTACGCCCCGACTCGGCGCGAATTATAACAGGGAACCTCGGCACCGCACGCTTCATGCGCGCAGAAATTCGATAATACTTGCGAGTTCGGCGCGCAGCGAAAGCGGTGTCGGTGCGACCGAGGCCGCGTCACGGATCTCGCGGACTTCGGGCTTGCCCGGATGCTCGTCGAGACGGTTGCGTGCGCCGCTGATGGTGAAGCCTTCCTGGTAGAGCAGTTCGCGGATGCGCCGGACGAGAAGGACTTCGTGGTGCTGGTAATAGCGCCGGTTGCCGCGCCGCTTGACCGGACGCAACTGCGTGAACTCCTGCTCCCAATAGCGGAGCACATGCGGCTTGACGCCGCACAGCTCGCTCACCTCGCCGATCGTGAAATAACGCTTGGCGGGGATCGGCGGCAGGTCTTCCTTTGGATTACTGGACGTCGCCATGGAGCTTCAGGTCCTCGACCGTGGCCTTGAGTTTCTGGCTGGCATGGAAGGTCACCACGCGGCGCGCGGTGATCGGGATTTCCTCGCCGGTCTTGGGATTGCGGCCGGGACGCTGGGGCTTGTCGCGCAACTGAAAGTTGCCGAAGCCGGAGAGTTTTACGCTGTCGCCCGTTTCAAGGGCTGTGCGGACCTCTTCGAAGAAGGCCTCCACCATGTCCTTCGCCTCGCGCTTGTTGAGTCCGACTTTCTCGAACAGCAGATCGGCCAACTCCGCCTTCGTCAATGTCATTGTCACTCCCGATTCCTTCAATTGCGCAGCGAAGCGCCGAATTTCACCTTGGCCGCTTCGATGAGCGCGGCAACCGCGGCATCCACCTCGGCGTCCGCCAAAGTGCGTGCAGTATCTTGCATAACTACCCGGAACGCAAGGCTTTTTTGCCCTTCTGGCAAGCCTTTGCCCTGGAAGACATCGAACAAGCAAACCTCCAGGACGATGGCCGGCGCAGCCGCCTTCATGGCGTCCAGCAGGGGCTGCAGCGCCTGCTCCTGGGATACGACGAGGGCGATGTCGCGCACTACGGCGGGGTAGCGGGACACTTCCCGGTATTCCGGCATCTGCGTCGCCAACAGCGTATCGAGATCGATCTCGAATACGGTCGGCGCGGCACCCAGGTCGTACTTCTGGACCCACAGGGGATGAAGTTCGCCGAGGACACCGATGGACTTGCCGTCCAGCAGAACTGTCGCCGAACGGCCGGGATGCAGCGAAGGATGTTCGACCTTTTCGAAGCCGAGGTAACGCGGCGCGAACAAGGCTTCCAGATCGCCCTTGAGGTCGAAGAAATCGGTCCTGCGCGCCGGCGCGCCCCATTGCTCGGGCAGCACATTCCCGGCACCGATGGCACCCAGCCGCAGAGGCTGACGGAAGCCAGGCACCGGTGCTGCAGCCGGTTCACGCAGGAAGCAGCGGCCCACCTCGAATGCACGCACCCGCTCGTTCTGGCGCTTGCGGTTGGCGACCAGGGTGCCGACCAGGCCGCCGATCAGGGTCGTGCGCATGACGCCCATCTGGCTGGCGATGGGGTTGGCGAGAACGATGGGCGCGTCGTTGCCGGCGAAATCCTTTTCCCAGGCGGCATCGACGAAGCTGAAGTTCACCACTTCATGGAAGCCCCGCTCCGCCATGAGACGCCGCGCCTGCATCGGCGAACGGCGGCTTTCGCTGACCGGCAGCATCGCCAGCGGCCCCTTCGGCGGTACCGAAGGAATGTTGTCGTAGCCATGAAGGCGCGCGATTTCCTCGATCAGGTCTTCCTCGATTTCCATGTCGAAGCGATGGGAAGGCGGCGTCACGACGAAATCGTCGCCGTCGCGCCGATAGGCGAAGCCGAGGCCGGCCATCAGCTTCTCGATCTGGGCGGCGGTGAACTCGATACCGAGCACCCGCGCGGCGCGCGCCGTGCGCAGGGTCACGGACTTGCGCAGGGGCAGCTTGTCGGTAGCCACCGCTTCCACGATGGGGCCGGGAGTGCCGCCGCAGATATCGAGGATCAGCTGGGTCGCCCGCTCCATGGCCTTGCGCTGGAGTTCGAAGTCGACGCCACGCTCGTAGCGGTAGGAAGCATCGCTGGAAAAGCCCAGGGCACGGGCCTTGCCGGCGATCACGACGGGCGGGAAGAAGGCGCTTTCCAGGAACAGGTCGGTGGTGGCGTTGTTGATGCCGGATTCCTCGCCACCCATGACGCCCGCCATGGCGAGCGCCCGCGCATCGTCGGCGATGAGGGCCGTATCGGCCGCCGGCGCCACCTTCTGCTCGTTCAGCAGCATCAGCGCCTCGCCGGCCTGCGGATAGCGCACATGGATGGCGCCCTGCAGGCGGGCGTCGTCGAAGGCATGAAGCGGCTGGCCGAGTTCCAGCATCACGTAGTTGGTGACGTCCACCAGCGCCGATATCGAGCGCACACCGCAGCGCTCGATGCGCTGGCGCATCCAGTCGGGCGTCGGCGCCTTGGCATTCACGCCGCGGACGATACGGCCGCAGTAGCGCGGGCAGGCGTCGGGAGCATCGAGCACGACGGCGCGGGTGTCCTGGTGGGCAGGGGCCACCGGCTGCACTTCGGGCAGGCTCAGGGGCGCACCGGTGAGAGCCGCCACTTCGCGGGCGATGCCCGTCAGCGAGAGACAATCGGCCCGGTTGGGCGTCAGCTTGAGGGTGATCAGCGTGTCGTCGAGATTGAGATACTTGCGCACGTCCTGGCCGATGGGCGCGTCGTCCGGCAGCGGCAGCAGGCCGCCGTGGTCGTCTGACAGACCCAGCTCGCGGGCCGAGCACAGCATGCCGAAACTATCTAGCCCTCGCACCTTGGCCTTCTTGATTTCGAGGCCGGGCAGCTTCGCGCCGACCAGGGCGCAAGGCACCACCATCTCCGCCGCCACGTTGGGGGCACCGCAGACGATCTGCAGCACGCCGTGCTCGCCGGTATCCACCTTGCAGAGCTTGAGCTTGTCGGCGTCCGGGTGCTTCTCGACGGAGAGGACACGGGCAACGACGATGTTGGAGAAGGCCGGGGCGACGGGCAGCGTCTCCTCGACCTCCAGCCCCGCCATGGTCAGCAGATGGCACAGCTCTGCGGTCGAGAGCGGCGGATTGACGAGGGCGCGCAGCCAGGATTCAGGGAATTGCATGAGAAAGGACTCGCGGGTCGCTCAGTGGAATTGCGAAAGGAAACGCAGGTCGCCGTCGAAGAACAGGCGCAGGTCGCCGATACCGTAACGCAGCATGGTCAGGCGATCAGGGCCCATGCCGAAGGCGAAGCCCGTGTACTTCTCCGGATCGATGCCGCCGAAGCGCAGCACGTTCGGATGCACCATGCCGCAGCCGGCGATCTCCAGCCAGCGGCCTTCCAGAGGGCCGCTCATGAAGGCCACGTCGATCTCGGCCGACGGCTCCGTGAAGGGGAAGAAGGAGGGACGGAAGCGCACCCTGAGGTCGTCGCTCTCGAAGAAGCGGCGCAGGAAGTCCGCCACGACGCCCTTGAGGTCGGCGAAACTGACGTTCTCGCCGACCCAGAGGCCCTCGACCTGGTGGAACATCGGCGAGTGGGTGGCGTCGGAATCGACGCGATAGACGCGACCCGGCGCGATGACGCGAATCTCGGGCATGTGCTCCAGGTGCTTGTGGCGCTCCACGTGGGCCAGCATGTAGCGCACCTGCACCGGGCTGGTGTGGGTACGCAGCAGCACGTCCTCCTGCACCTTGCCGGCTTCGTCCAGCAGGTAGAAGGTGTCGTGCATCGAGCGGGCCGGATGGTTCTCCGGGGTATTGAGGGCGGTGAAGTTGTGCCAATCGGTCTCGATCTCGGGACCGTCGGCCACATCGAAACCGATGGAGCGGAACAGCTGCTCGATGCGGTCCAGCGTGCGCATCACCGGATGCAGGGTACCGCGGGTCTGGCCGCGACCGGGCAGCGTCACGTCCAGCGCCTCGGCGGCAAGCTGGGCTTCCAGCTGGACCCGGCGCAATTCGTCGCGCCGGGAGGCCAGGGCGGCCTCGACCTTTTCCTTGGCAACGTTGATGGCGGCGCCGGCGCTCTTGCGCTCCTCCGGCGGCAGCTTGCCGAGACCTTTGAGCAGGCCGGTGAGGGAGCCGTCCTTGCCGAGGTAGCGGGCCTTGGCCTCTTCCAGCTTGGCCGGCTCGGAAGCCTGGGCGAAGTCGGCGACGGCCTGGGTGACGAGTTGTTCGAGGTTTTCCATTTTCGAAACTAAAAGGGGAGGCCTTGGCCTCCCCGTTTACTTGCGGCGTTGCGTTAGGCGCCGAGCTTGGCCTTGGCTTGGTTCGCAAGGGCGGCAAAAGCCGGCTTGTCGAACACCGCCAGGTCGGCGAGCACCTTGCGATCCACCTCGATGGAGGCCTTCTTGAGGCCGTTCATGAAGGTGCTGTACTTCATGCCCAGCTCACGGGCCGCCGCGTTGATACGGGCGATCCAGAGGGCACGGAACTGGCGCTTGCGCTGGCGACGGTCGCGATACTGGTACTGCCCCGCCTTCATCACCGCTTCTTTGGCGATGCGATAGACGGTTGAGCGACGACCGCGGTAACCCTTGGCAGCGTCGAGAACTTTCTTGTGGCGCGCGCGCGCCGTTACACCGCGTTTGACTCTAGGCATGGTGTCGGCTCCTTATGCGTTGGGCAACATCGCGCGAACGGACTTCACGTCGGAGGCGTGAACATCCTGCACTCCGCGCAGCTGGCGCTTGTTCTTGGTGGTTTTCTTGGTGAGGATGTGGCGCTTGAACGCGTGCGAGCGCTTGACGCTGCCACTGCCGCGCACTTTGAAGCGCTTGGCAGCCCCGCTCTTGGTCTTCATCTTCGGCATCGAAGATCTCCTTATGTCACGGCGCCAGGTGTTCCCCGCCTCGGGGACGCTTGATGACCTGCAACCGCTTGTATCGCCCGTGCCGCCCTTACGGTCGGCACCGGCCGAATTCCTTAGTGCTTCACCTGCTTCTTGGTCGGCGCCAACACCATGATCAGCTGCCGTCCTTCCATCTTCGGGAACTGCTCCACGACGGCCACTTCTTCCAGGTCCGCCTTGATACGTTCCAGCATCTTGATACCGAACTCCTGGTGGGCCATTTCGCGGCCACGGAAGCGCAGGGTGATCTTCGCCTTGTCGCCTTCCTGCAAGAACTTCGTCAGGTTGCGCAGCTTGATCTGGTAGTCGTTCTCGTCGGTGCCCGGACGGAACTTCACTTCCTTCACCTGAATCTGCTTCTGCTTCAGCTTCGCCTCGTGAGCCCGCTTGGCCTCCTGGTACTTGAACTTGCCGAAGTCCATGATGCGGCACACGGGCGGCGTCGCCAGCGGCGCAATCTCGACCAGATCCAGCCCCGCCTCTTCCGCCATGCTCAAGGCCTGGCGCGATGAAACGATACCGACTTGCTCACCATTTTCCCCGATCAAGCGAATTTCCGGGGCGTTGATTTCCTCGTTGAGGCGCTGGGCCTTGTCCTGGGCTATGTTCAGTACTCCAAAAAAATAAAAATCAGGCCGCCATGCCCCTGCTGGCGCTCTCGCGCTGCAGACGCTCGATCAAGGCATCGGGGGACATCTGCCCGAGGTCCTGATTGCCTCGGGCACGTACGGCGACCAACCCGGCGGCCTTTTCCTTGTCGCCGACGACGACGTAGTAAGGCCGCTTTTGCAAGCTATGTTCTCGGATTTTATAGTTAATCTTCTCGCCGCGCAAATCCGTCTCGACCCGCAGACCGGCTTCCCGCAGTTTTTTCGCCACACTTTCGGCATAGTCGGCCTGATTCTCGGTGATATTCATCACCACGGCCTGAACCGGCGCCAGCCAGAGCGGCAGTGCGCCCGCATGGTTCTCGATCAGGATGCCGATGAAGCGCTCCAGGGACCCCAGGATGGCGCGATGCAGCATCACGGGCGTATGGCGGGCGTTGTCCTCCGCCACGTATTCGGCGCCCAGGCGGGACGGCATGGAGAAGTCCACCTGGATGGTGCCGCACTGCCAGGAGCGGCCGATGGCGTCCTTGATGTGGAATTCGATCTTCGGGCCGTAGAAAGCGCCCTCCCCCGGCAGTTCGTCCCATTCGAGGCCGCTGGCCTTGAGGGCTTCCCGCAGGGCGTATTCCGCCTTGTCCCAGAGTTCGTCGGCGCCTACCCGGCTTTCCGGCCGCAAAGCCAGCTTGACGGCGATGTGTTCGAAGCCGAAATCCGCATAAACCTTGCGCACAAGCTCGTTGAAGGCCGTCACCTCGGGCTGGATCTGCTCTTCGGTACAGAAGATGTGGCCGTCGTCCTGGGTGAAGCCGCGCACGCGCATGACGCCGTGCAGGGCACCGGAGGGCTCGTTGCGGTGGCAGGAACCGAACTCGCCGTAGCGCAGCGGCAGGTCCCGGTAGGAACGCACGTCTGTGTTGAAGATCTGCACGTGGCCGGGACAGTTCATCGGCTTGACCGCGTAGTCGCGGTTCTCCGACTCCGTCGTAAACATGTTGGCCTTGTAGTGCTCCCAGTGGCCCGACTTTTCCCACAGGCTGCGGTCGAGAATCTGCGGGCAGCGCACTTCCTGGTAGCCGTTGTCCCGGTAGACGCGGCGCATGTACTGCTCGATCTCCTGCCACACGGTCCAGCCGTGGGGATGCCAGAACACCAGACCCGGCGCCTCCTCCTGCAGGTGGAACAGGTCGAGGGCGCGGCCGAGCTTGCGGTGATCGCGCTTTTCGGCCTCCTCCAGCATGTGCAGGTAGGCGTCGAGCTCGTCCTTCTTGGCCCAGGCCGTGCCGTAGATGCGCTGCAGCTGCTCGTTCTTCGAGTCGCCGCGCCAGTAGGCGCCGGCCACCTTCATGAGCTTGAAGGCCTTGAGCTTGCCCGTGGACGGCACGTGGGGACCGCGGCAGAGGTCGATGAAGTCGCCTTCCCGGTAGAGGCCGATGGGTTCGCCGGCGGGAATCGCGGCAATCAGTTCCGCCTTGTAATGCTCGCCCAGGCCCTTGAAGAACTCGACGGCCTTGTCCCGCTCCCACTCCTCGCGGGTGATGGGGAAGTCCTTCTTCGCCAGCTCGGCCATGCGCTGCTCGATGGCGGTCAGGTCCTCCGGCGTGAAGGGGCGCTTGTAGGCGAAGTCGTAGTAGAAGCCGTTCTCCACCACCGGACCGATGGTCACCTGGGCTTCCGGGAACAGCTCCTTCACCGCATAGGCCAGCAAATGGGCCGTCGAGTGGCGGATGATCTCAACGCCTTCCGGGTCCTTGTCCGTGACGATGGCGACCTGGGCATCCGCCTCGATGCGGTAGGAGGTATCGACGAGCCTGCCATCCACCTTGCCGGCGAGAGCCGCCTTGGCCAGGCCGGCGCCGATGGAGGCGGCCAGTTCGGCCACCGTGAGGGGATTGTCGAATTTGCGTTCAGAGCCGTCGGGCAGACGAATCGCGGGCATGATCAAGGTCCTTCAAGTCAAAAAAAAGTGCGGTCGAGCCGCACTTCTTTCTCTGGAAATACGAACTCCACCGATTCTGTCGTCAGAAGGTCCTAGTTCGAGTTCGGAAAAGCATCGTCTTCTTCCCGTTTCCAGTGGATTTACCGGGGCCGATTCTAGCACAGAAGGGGGTCCCGCCTGCTGCCCCAAGCCCGTCCGGGGGCCGCCGCAAGTGCACTCAACCCGCCGTCCCGGCGGCCGTTATAGCCATCAGCGACAACTGCTCCGGGAGACCATCATGAGACATGTCTGCACCCCCGATACCGACCTGGACGAACTGGTAGGCCGCCAATCCGACTGCGCCGGCGACTTCCGCTACGGCCCCATCCCCCGGGCCATGAAGAACGACGAGGAACTGGTGCTGGAGAACAGCGGCGAGTTGTCCGCATTCATGCTCGCCAAGGTGAAGATGCTGATCTGGGACCTTTTCGTCGTCGAAACGGAAGAGCGCATCCATCCGGGGAAGCATTTCCGCCTCATCCTCGACTGAAGGGTACACGGCTACCGGCCGCCAGCGGTCGGATACAATGGCAGCGCATGCCGAGCATGCCAAGAACAGCCTCCGGCCACCCGCCCGTACCATCCGCCATCCCAGACCACGACGATGAGCAAGATTGCCGACCACCTCGACGAACTCGACCTGTTCAAGGATTTCGCCTATCCCGAACTGGAGGCCATCGGCCGCTACCTGAATTTCCTGGATGTCCCCAAGGGCCAGACCATCTTCAGCGAAGGCGATCCCGGCGAAAACATGCTCATCCTGGTCGAAGGCCGCATTTCGATCTTCAAGGGCGGCGAAAGCGGGCACCACCTGCTGTCCTACGAAGGCCGCGGTCGCTTCATCGGCGAAATGGCGCTGCTCGACCGGGAACGCCGCTCCGCCACCTGCGTCGCCGAAACCGACTGCCAGCTCATGACCCTCGGCCATGAAGGGCTGGACCGCCTGGCAACCGACTATCCCGTGCTGGCCTACCGCTTCATGTTCTGCCTGGCCCGGCTGCTGTCCCGCCGGCTGCGCAAGACCTCCGGTATGCTGGTCGAGTATCTGGCGACGTAACTCAGGCGCCGGTCGTCAGCACCGCCGCGCCCTGGAACTCCCCGCGCCGCAACTGCGCCAGCGCGTCGTTCGCCCGTTCCAGCGGGAAGCGCGTCACTGCCGTCCGCACCGGCACGGCGGGGGCCAGCGCAAGGAAATCCAGGCCATCCTGCCGCGTCAGGTTCGCCACCGAGCGCAGGCTGCGCTCGCCCCAGAGGACGGCGTAGGGAAAGGACGGAATGTCGCTCATGTGGATGCCGGCGCAGACCACGCAGCCGCCCTTCTCCACATGCCCCAGGGCCGCCGGCACCAGGGGCCCGGCGGGGGCGAAGATCAGCGCCGCATCGAGCTTCCCCGGCGGTGTCTCGTCGGTGCCGCCCGCCCAGGCCGCGCCGAGGCGGCGGGCGAAGGCCTGGCTTTCGCCATCCCCGGGCCGGGTGAACGCCAGGAATTCCCGCCCCTGATGCCGCAGCACCTGGGCCACGATGTGGGCCGCCGCCCCGAAGCCGTAGATGCCCACCCGGCGGGCATCGCCCGCCAGGCGCAGGGCCCGGTAGCCGATCAGGCCGGCGCAGAGCAGGGGCGCCAGTTCCGCGGCATCGCCCTCCTCCGGCAGGGGGAAGCAGTAGCGGGCATCCGCCACGGTGTATTCGGCGTAGCCGCCGGGAATCTGGTAGCCCGTGAAGCGGGCGCCGTCGCAAAGGTTTTCCCGCCCGCTGCGGCAGTAGCGGCATTGGCCGCAGGTCCAACCCAGCCAGGGCACGCCGACCCGCTGGCCCAAGCGGAAACCTTCGACGCCGCTGCCCAGCGCCGCCACCCGGCCGACGATCTCGTGGCCCGGGATCATGGGCAGCACCGGGTCCGGGAGTTCGCCGTCCACCAGATGCAGGTCGGTGCGGCAGACGCCGCAAGCCTCGACGGCGATGAGGACACCGCCCTCCCTCGCTTGCGGCACCGGCAGTGCCATGAGGCGCAGGGGGTCGCCGGGCCGCTCCAGCACCATCGCGCGCATGCGGTCCGGCGGCGTCATCGTGGGTCGGCGGAGAGGATCAGGCCAGCCCGGCCATGGTCTTGCGCATGAAGCACAGGTCCTCCCAGGCCTTGGCCTTGTCGGGAAGATTACGCAGCAGGTAGGCCGGATGGTAGGTGACGATCAGCGGAATCCCCTGGTGCTGGAACACCTGCCCGCGGGCGGCGCCGATCTTCACTTCGGCCTGGAGCAGGGTCTGGGCCGCCGGGCGCCCCAGGGCAACGATCAGCTTGGGCCGGATCAGGGCGATCTGGCGCGCGAGGAAAGGCCAGCAGGCCGCCGTCTCCTCGGCTTCCGGGGTGCGGTTGCCGGGTGGCCGGCATTTGACGGTGTTGGCGATATAGACGTTCTCGCCGCGCTTGAGGTCGATGGCGGCGAGCATGGCGTCCAGCAGCTTGCCGGCCTGGCCGACGAAGGGCTCGCCCCGCTCGTCCTCCTCCGCGCCGGGGCCCTCGCCGACGAACAGCCAGTCGGCCTGCACGTCGCCGACGCCGAGCACCGCCTGCTTGCGGGTTGCTCCGAGCACGCAGGTGCGGCAATCGGCCACGGCGCTACGAAGCTCGTCCCATCCCATGGTGGCGATGACGCCGGCCCGGTCGCCGCCGGCATCGGCGGCAGCGGACACCTGGACCGATACCGGCACGGCCGGAGACGGGCTGGCGACGGCAGACGACGGCGCGGCCTCGGGCACGGCCACCGTCTCCGCCGGCCGGTCCCGCAGCCGCCAGACCGGCCCCAGGCCGAGTTCGCGCAGGACGCGGCTCACAGGTCCCTCGCCATCACGATGGCGTCCTCGCGGCCGTCGTGGGCCGGGTAGTAGCCGCGCCGCCGGCCGATCTCGGCGAAGCCGAAACGGCGATAGAGGCCGAGGCCGGACGCGTTCGACGGCCGCACCTCCAGGAACATGCGCGCCGCCCCATGAGCCTTCGCCTCTTCGAATAAAAATTCCAGCAACCGGCTTCCGAGGCCGCCGCGCTGGCGTTCGGCCGCGACGCTGATGTTGAGCAGATGGGCCTCGTCGAGCACCAGCATCATCACCGCATAACCGACCATGGCCCCCGCTTCCCGGCACACCCAGGCGCTGTGCCCCGAAGCCAGGGAATCCGCGAAGTTGCCCGCGGACCAGGGGAAGGGATAGATGCGGTTCTCGGTCTCCATGATGGCCGGCACATCGGCCGCCGCCATGGGCATGAAATCCAGCCGGGGGACGAGGACGGCGTTCATCAGCGCACGCCTCCGCGGGCCAGTCGCTCGGCCGTGGTCAGGGCCACCTTGTCCCGCACGTAGAGGGGCATCGCCTGGGCCGCGACGCTGCCCTCGCCGCGGGCGAAGCGGGGTGCCGCGATGGCGGCCACCGCCTCGGCCGTCGGCCAGACGTCGGGGCGCAGCTGCGCCAGCCTGGGCAACTGTTCGCCGTAGGCCGCAAAACCGTCGCCGCAGCCGATCCATTCGCCGGCCGGCGTCCGCACATCCGCGGGCGGCGCCACGCGGGGGGCCAGGACTGCCGTCACCTCATCGCCATCGACCTCGTAGGCCGCGAAATAGACCTCGCCCATGCGGGCATCGAGGCAGGCGAACACCCGGTCCTCGCCGCTCGCCACGGCCAGGGCCTCCAGGGTCGTCACGCCCATGGCCGGCCGGTCGAGGCCGAAGGCCAGGCCCTGGGCCACGCCGCAGGCGAGCCGCAACCCGGTGAAACTGCCGGGACCGGCACCGAAGGCGACGGCGTCGATGTCGGCATGGCGCAGACCCGCCTCCGCCAGCAGTTCCGCCACCCAGGGCAGCACGAGGGCCGAACCGCCGTTGTGGGAATCCGCCCGCCGCACGAGCATCTCCCCGTCCTGCCAGAGGGCGACGGAAAGCCAGCGCGTGGAAGTTTCCAGGGCCAGCAGCTTCATGCCGCAGCTTCGCCCCAGGCGGCGAGAAAGGCCTCCCAGTGGGGCTGCTTGAGCTGGGCGAGTTGCTCGCGCACGAAGGCCACCTCGGCGGCATGCTCGTCCCGGGTCAGGTGGCCGCGCATCTGCTGGAAGCGCAGATAGACCAGGTAGGTGTTCACCACGTCGGTCTCGCAATAATCGCGGATGTCGTCGATCTGGCCGTCCAGCCAGGCGCCCCAGACGGCGCCGCCGTCCATGCCCAGCTTGCCCGGCAGGCCCATCAGCTTGGCCAGCTCGTCCAAGGGGGCGTTGGCCCGCGGCTGGTACATGGCCAGCAGGTCCATCAGGTCCAGGTGACGCGTGTGGTAGCGGCTGATGTAGTTGTTCCACTTGAAGTCGCGGCTGTCGCGGAAGTCGCCCTCGCCCAGGTCCCAGTAGCGGGGCGCGGCGACGCCGTGGATGAGGCCCCGGTAGTGCAGCACCGGCAGGTCGAAGCCGCCGCCGTTCCAGGAAACGATCTGGGGCGTGTATTTCTCGATGCCGTGGTAGAAGCGCTGGATGATCTCGCCCTCGGCCAGTTTGGGCTCCGCCAGGGACCAGACCTTGAGGCCGTCGTCGCTGCGCATGACGCAGGAGATGACGGCCACGCGCTGCAGGTGCAGGGGCAGGAAGTCGGAGCCGTTCTTGGCCCGCTGGCGCTGGAAGGCGAACTCGGCCACCTCGGCGTCCGGCAGGTCCGCCGGCAGCTCGTGGAGGGAACGCAGGCCCGCCACGTCGGGAATGGTTTCGATGTCGAAGACGAGGATGGGGGTCATGGAGTCTTGTCGCCCGCGCTCTCCGTCTGCCCGGCCGGCGCCGACGGGAAATGGACGTGCACATTGACGCAGCCGGAAAGCAGCAGGACGGCGGCGGCTACGGTAAGTATCTTCATTCGAAAAGGACGCCGGGCTTGCCGGCGATCACCTCGCGGATGCGGGCGACGAGGGCCTCCCAGTCGATGCGGCGATTGTAGCCGATGATGCTGACCGCCGGAATGCCGCGCCCCTCCATGAGGACGATGCCGTCGCCCTCGCGGCCGACGCCCTCCAGTTGGCAGACGCCGTTGCGCAGCCGGCAGCCGATGCCGATGCGGGCGTAGCCGAAGCCGCCGATGGCCCGCTCGGCGATGCCGGCGATGGCCCCCTCCTCGCCCAGGGAGGTGATGTCCTTCAGCGCCCCCAGGCTCAGTGTTTTCGGATATTCCCCCGGGCTGCTGGCGATGCGCGCATCGAAGCGCAGGGGCTTCCATCCGGCCATCTCCAGGTCCTGCAGGTCCGCGTCGAAGCGGCCCTCGATGCTGCCCCAGGAAAAGGTGCGCGTCAGCATGCCCAGCTCCAGGTTGCGCGCCGTCACGTCGGCGAGGAAGTGGCGGTCGGCGCTGAAGGGATTCTTCACGCGCAGGCGATGGACCAGGATGCCGCCGCCGAAGACCTCGATGGACAGGGCGCCGTCCAGGGCCAGCCCCTCGTCGGACAGGGAGATGCGCGGGATGCGGGCCGTGAGCTTGCCGTCCATGACGGGCAGCGCCAGGGCACGGGAGAGCTTGGGCATGGAAACGTCCTCGATGCCGCCGGCGAAATCCGCCTCCCAGTGGCCGTCCTTGCGGGCGACGGTCAAGGCCTCCACTTCAAAGCGCCCGTCCAGCATGGGAGCGACGAGATTGCGCACCGACGCCTTGCCGCCGGCGATGCGCAGGGGGAAGGAAAAATCCCCCAGGGGCAGGTCGCCGAGGCGCCCGGCGCCGATGCCGAATTCCGCCTCCGTATCCCCGTCGGCCTCCCAGGGAATATGGGCATGGACCCCGCGCAGTTCCACGTGGCCGGTAGCGTCGGCGAGGGTCGCCCCGTCCAGGCCGGCGAAGAAGCGCCGCAGGCGCCCCGCCCGCCAGTCCGCGGCGAACATGGCCTTGCCCGAACTGCGCCAGACCGGCAAGCCCTGGGCCGCCAGCCAGGGCTGTCCCCATTCCCCCATCGCCGTCCCCAGGTCCAGATGCTCCGTGACGAAGCCCCAGTCCGTCGCCTCGCCCCGCTCCCGGTCCCAGCGCAGGCTGGCGGCAAGGGCCCCGGTGCCTTCCAGTTCCAGACGTGCGAGATCGACCTGCAGCGTCGCTTCCGTCAGCTCGCCCTCGGCTTCCGCCCGCAGCGCCGCCGCACGGCGCCAGGGCGCGAAGGCCAATTCACCCTGGGGCCAGTCCAGCCGGGCCTGCCAGCGCCAGGCCGCGCCGCGCCGCTCGGCGCGGGCATCCAGGGTCATGGCGATGCCCTTGCCCTTCACGTCGCCCGCCTTGTTGGCGAAGCCCAGGTCCCGCAGCGCCAGCCGCAGCTCGGCCTGATCGCCGCGCATCGCCAGGCGGAAATCGACGCGCCCCTCGGGCGCCCAGCCGCGCAGGCGCTTGACCAGGGGCGAGAGGACCACCACGTCGGCATCCTTGAGGATGAACTCGACGAAGCCGTCGTCGGCCCGCCAGGCGAAGGAAAACGGCAGCAGGGGCCGGTCGCGCCCCCGCGCATCGTCCCGCCGCAACGTTCCCGTCGGACAGTCGAGACGACGGCCGTCGAAATAGAAGCCGGAGCAATGGAGCCGCAGTTCCCGGTATTCCAGGCTGCCCACCCGCAGCCGGCCGAGGCGGATGTCCGCCTCGCCGCGCCGGTCCGTATCGAAGCTCAGGGTCACGCCCTCGGCGTCGAAGGCCTCGTGGCGGATGCTGTCGAGGGCGAGGGAAATCTCGGCCGCCCGGGCCGGCAGGGCCAGCAGCCAGAACAGCAGCCAAAAGGCCCTAAGCGGGAAAGACACCGGTGGTCAGGTAGCGGTCGCCGCGGTCGCAGACGATGGTGACGATGACGGCGTTCTCCACCGTGGCGGCGATGCGCAGGGCCGCATGAAGCGCCCCGCCCGAGGAGATGCCGGCGAAGATGCCCTCCTCCCGCGCCAGACGGCGGGCCATTTCCTCGGCCTCGGCCTGGTTCACGTATTCGAGGGCGTCGACGGCCGTCTTGTCGTAGATCTTCGGCAGATAGGCCTCGGGCCACTTGCGGATGCCCGGTATCTGGGAACCTTCCTCGGGCTGGCAGCCGACGATGCGGATCGCCGGGTTCTGCTCCTTGAGGAAGCGCGAGCAGCCCATGATGGTGCCCGTCGTGCCCATGCTGGAAACGAAGTGGGTGATGCGGCCTGCCGTGTCGCGCCAGATCTCCGGCCCCGTGCCCTCGTAATGGGCGATGGGATTGTCCGGATTGGCGAACTGGTCGAGGACGATGCCCTTGCCCTCCCGCATCATCTGGTCGGCCAGGTCGCGGGCCGCCTCCATGCCGCCCGCCTTGGGCGTGAGGATCAGCTCGGCGCCGAAGGCGCGCATGGTCTGGCGCCGCTCCACGCTCTGGTTCTCCGGCATGACGAGGATCATGCGATAGCCGCGCATGGCCGCCGCCATGGCCAGGGCGATGCCGGTGTTGCCGGAAGTGGCCTCGATCAGGGTGTCGCCGGGCTTGATGGTGCCGCGGGCCTCGGCGCGCAGGATCATGGACAGGGCGGGCCGGTCCTTCACCGAGCCGGCGGGATTGTTGCCCTCCAGCTTGACGAGAATCGCGTTGTGGCGGCGCGCATTCTCCGGGCCGGGAATGCGCTTGAGCAGCACCAGTGGGGTGTTGCCGACGTAGTCTTCGAGGGTGCGGTAGGTCATGCCGGCAATGATACTGGAAGCCGGGGCCTTGATCGGCGAGGCCTGCGGTTGCCAGCCCCACCCGCGCCAGTGATAATCCGGGCTCCCCAACCGGAAGGAGCGACGACAATGATACGAAGAATGTTCCTGGCGGCCTGCACGGCCTCTCTGCTGGTCGCCGGCGGCACGGCCGCAGCCCAGTCCTATCGCGCCGAATACCGCCTCTCCACGGTCCTGGGTCCCGCCTTCGCCTGGGGGCAGGCCGGCGAGCGCTGGGCGGAACTGGTGAAGGAAAAAACCCAGGGCCGCATCCACATCAAGCTCTATCCGGGCACCTCCCTGGTGGGCGGCGACCAGACGCGGGAATTCACCGCCATCCGCCAGGGCGTCATCGACCTCGCCATCGGCTCCACGATCAACTGGTCGCCCCAGGTGCGGGAACTGAACCTGTTCTCCCTGCCCTTCCTGATTCCCGACGCCAAGGGCACCGACGCCCTCACCCAGGGCGAGGTCGGCAAGGACCTCTTCAAGGTGATCGAGCGCCACGAGGTCGTGCCGCTGGCCTGGGGCGAAAACGGTTCCCGGGAACTCTCCAACTCGAAGCGGCCGATCCGCACGCCCGCCGACATGAAGGGCATGAAGTTCCGCGTCGTCGGCTCGCCGCTGTTCCTCGACACCTTCAGCGCCCTGGGCGCCAACCCGACCCAGATGAGCTGGGCCGACGCCCAGCCGGCCCTGGCCTCCGGCGCCGTGGACGGCCAGGAGAACCCGCTGGCCGTCTTCAACGCCGCCAAGCTGCACAACGTCGGCCAGAAGCACCTGACCCTCTGGCACTACATGTCCGACCCGCTGATCTTCGTCGTCAACAAGGACGTCTGGGCCAGCTGGTCGCCGGCGGACCGGGAAGCCGTACGCCAGGCGGCCATCCAGGCCGGCCGCGAGAACGTGGAAAAGGCGCGCAAGGGCATCACCGCCGCCGATCCCTCGATCATCAAGCAGATCGAGGCCAACGGCGTCGCCGTCGTCGCGCCGACGGCCGCGGAGCGCGCCGCCTTTGTCGCCGCCACGCGCCCGGTCTTCGAGAAATGGACGAAGACCATCGGCACGGAACTGGTGAAGAAGGCGGAAGCGGCAATTGGCAAGCGCTGACGCCGGCGGCGGGCCGCCGGAAGGCGGGCGCCCCGCGCTGCGCCTGGAGCGCACGATCATGGCCGGGTCCATGGGGCTGCTGTGCCTCATCACCATGGGCAACGTGGTCGTGCGCTACTTCACCGACATCTCCTTCGCCTTCACCGAGGAGATCTCCATCGCCCTCATGGTGGTGATGACCCTGACCGGCGCGGCCCACGCCTTCGTGGACAACCGGCACATCGCCATCACCTATTTCATCGACCGGCTCGGGCCCCGCGGCCACCGTACCGCCCGCGGCATCGCCCTGCTGGCGACGCTGGCCATGTTCGTCCTGCTGGCGACCCTGGGCGCACGCATGGCCTGGGACGACTACCGCTTCGAGGTGACCTCGCCGGCCCTGGGCATCCCCCAGTGGCTCTACACGGTCTGGCTGCCGCTGCTGTCGGCGCTGATCGTCGTCCGCGTCCTCGGCGCCCTGGGCCGCTGGCGCCGCGGGAACGATTGATGGACTGGCTGCTGTTCGGCGTCTTCCTCGCCCTGATGCTCGGCGGCGTGCCCCTGGGCGTCGCCATGGGCCTGGCCGGCGCCGCCGTGGTGGCGGCCTCCGGCCTCGGCATCATGTCGCTGCCCACCAACGTTTACACCGGCATCGCCAAGTATCCGCTGATGGCGATCCCCGTCTTCGTCATTGCCGGCCTCATCTTCGAGCGGGCCGGCGTCGCCGCGACCATCGTGCGCTTCGCCTCGGCCGTGGTGGGCCAGCGGCGCGGCAGCCTCGCCATCGTCGCCGTGCTGGTGGCCATGATCCTCGGCGGCATCTCGGGCTCCGGCCCGGCCGACTCGGCCGCCGTCGGCGCCGTCATGCTGCCCTCCATGATCAAGGCCGGCTATCCGCGCGCCTTCAGCGCCGGCGTGATCGCCGCCGCCGGCTCCACCGACATCCTGATCCCGCCGTCCATCGCCTTCGTCATCTACAGCCTGCTGGTGCCCCAGGCCTCGGTGCCGGCCCTGTTCGCCGCCGGCATGATTCCCGGCATCCTTTCCGGCCTGACGCTGATCCTCGTGGTCTGGTGGCTGTCGGCGCGGAACGGCTTCGAGGCGGAACCCGCCGAGCCGCGCCCGCCTTTCTGGCGGAGCCTGCGGCAGGCCGGCTGGGGACTGGCGGCGCCCGTCATCATCCTCGGCGGCATGCGCAGCGGCTACTTCACCCCCACCGAAGCCGCCGTGGTGGCGGTGTTCTACGGCTTCGCCGTCGGCATGCTGGTCTACCGCACGCTCACCTGGCGCGGCATCTACGAAGTGCTGGTGGAAGCGGCGGAAATCTCGGCGGTGATCCTTATGGTGGTCGCCCTCGCCAGCGTCTTCGCCTGGGCCAGCAGCACCCTGGGCACCTTCGACAGGCTGGCGCAGCTCCTGCTCGGCTTCGGCGCCTCGGAAATCGCCATGCTGCTGATGATCCAGTTGCTGCTGCTGATCGCCGGCATGTTCCTCGATGCCATTTCCATCTACTTCATCTTCCTGCCGCTGCTGATCCCCATCGCCATCCATTTCAACTGGGACCTGGTCTGGTTCGGCATCATCATCACCATGAACATGGCCCTGGGCCAGTTCCACCCGCCCCTGGGCGTGAACCTCATGGTGACCTGCCGCATGGCCGGCATCGCCATGGAATCCACCATCCCCTGGGTGCTCTGGATGGTGGCGGCCATGGCGGGAACCATGCTGCTGGTGACTTTCGTGCCCGAACTGGCCCTCTGGCTGCCGCGCCGGCTGGGCTACCTCTGACGGGCGGTTGCCCCGCTCCCCGTGCAAGCGAGGCCTGCGGGGGCAACGCCAGGGATGAGCGCACGAAGTCAGGCGAACTGCAAGGGCCTACTCGCGGTCGGTCGCCGCTGTGCGCGGGCGCATCAGCAAGGCACCGACGAAGGTCACGGCGCAACTCGCCAGCCACAGCCAGTAACCGAGCGCAAGCCCGACCACCGGCTGCGGCGGCCGTTGTTCATCGATCAGCACTTCCGGCACCCACAGGAACGAAGCGGCCAGCAACAGCGCCGCGAGGCCGAGGACGACGGCAATGGCCTTCTTGTCCTTGCGCATGCACCACCACGCCATCAGCAAGGCCGGGTTCGCCAGCCACACGTAACCGGCGCGCGGATGCGCATACAAATCCAGATAGCCCATGAACAGCAAGGCATAGCCGCGCCATTCCGAACAAGAACCCGGCGTGCAGAACGCATCCATCGGCAGAGCGGCGACGAACAGCAGAAGGCCGAGGAGCAGCAACCAGTCGGCGGGCTGGCGAAGTTTGGAGGTCATCACGGGCGCGATGATACTGGAGGTAGCTGGAAAACCGGCGCATTGCAGCCGCTTTAACCTGCGCCGGCCCAGGGCACGGCCGCCGCCTCATGCGCTCCCGCCCTGCGGATTCCGGCGAAGCGGGATGGGGTATTGGCAATGTCCCATATTGGGACTATATTCCGTTCCATGCGTATCGTTGCCGTCAGCCACCTTCGAGCCTTCTGGGAAAACAATCCGGATGCCGAGCAGCCTTTGAAGTCATGGGCGGATGAGGTGAAGAAGGCGACATGGCGCCAACCAGCGGATATCAAGGATCAATACCGTAGCGCCAGCGTTCTAAAGAACCGCCGGGTTGTCTTCAACATCAAGGGCAACGACTATCGCCTGGTGGTCTCGGTGGCATACCGCTACCAGGCCGTCTATGTGAAGTTTGTTGGCACGCATGGCGATTACGATGCGATCGATGCCGAAACCATTGAGATGGAGCACTGACATGGAAATTCGTCCGATTCACACCGAAGCCGACTACGAGGACGCATTGCGTGAGGTGTCGGCATATTTCGACAACGAGCCGGACCCCGGCACGCCCGACGGGGATCGATTCGAAGTATTGCTGACCCTGATTGAGGCGTATGAGGCCAAGAACTTTCCCATCGACCTCCCCGATCCGGTCGAGGCCATCAAGTTCCGTATGGAGCAAGGCGGCCTGACCCCGAAGGACCTGGTGCCGGCCATTGGCCGCCTGAACCGGGTCTACGAAATCCTCGCCCGCAAGCGCCCCTTGACCCTCAACATGATCTGGCGGCTGCACGAGAAATTCGGCATCCCCGCCGAAAGCCTGATTCGCCCGAGTAAGTTGTCAGCCTCCGCCTGAGCCAGGAATTCACTGGCAAGTCACAGGCAATCAACTGGGTAAGCGCGGCCTTCCAGTCCTCGGCCGAAGCTGCCGTTCACTCCTGCCGCGTCGAACGCGTGCAAATGCCCCCTCGCTTCCCGCAAGAGGGCGGTAACTGCGCGCGTTATCCGCACACCACATTGTGGTATATGATTGTCGCCGACGTCATATGCGATAAAGATTGTTTCACTAAAGAACAAATTCAGCCGGGTTTCTGGAACCGTTATATGCAGGGAATTGATCTCTTTTCTGGCGCAGGCGGAATGTCCCTTGGCGCGACCGCTTGCGGAATAGACGTGAAATATGCCGTTGAGTTGGACGCACACGCAGCAGCCACGTTTACCTTGAACCATCCCGGTACAGCACTTCAAAACGTAGATATTCGAACGATTAGAGCAGCGTCGTTTCCAAAAGTAAGCCGGAAGCAACCGACTGTTGTCTTTGGGGGACCTCCGTGCCAGGGCTTTTCGACATCGAATCAGACGAACAGGAATCGCTCCAACGTCAACAACTGGCTATTCAAAGAATATCTCCGCGTCGTAAAGGAAGTTCGCCCAGATTGGGTCGTGTTTGAAAACGTAAAGGGGCTGATTGAGACGGAAGGCGGATTCTTCATGGACGCGGTTCTCTCCGGCTTCGGGAAACTTGGGTATGCCACAAGCCACTTTGTACTGAATTCGGCAGACTTTGGCGTTCCACAAAAGCGCAACCGCCTGTTTATCATAGCTTCGCTACATGGGTGTCATGTCTCTGCGCCTAAGCCCTCTACTTCCAATCCGGTAACCGTGCGGGAAGCTCTTGTGGACCTGCCCAGTTTGGAAAATGGGGACACTCGTGATCTTGCCCCATATAGAAGCAATGCCGCGAACGACTACGGCAGAAAAATGCGAAGGGGTGCACGACGTTGTTGGAATAACCTTGTGACAGCAAATGCATTGCACATAGTTGAGCGGTACAAATACATCCCGCAAGGCGGTAATTGGCAAGACATACCGAAGAAGCTTATGGGGAATTACACCGATCGATCAAGATGTCACACTGGTATCTACCATCGACTCCGAGAGGATGAACCATCAGTCGTAATCGGAAATTTCAGAAAGAATATGTTGGTTCACCCGTGGGAGCATCGCGGGCTATCGGTTCGAGAGGCAGCCAGACTGCAATCGTTTCCCGACAATTTTCGGTTCGTCGGTTCAATTGGATTCCAGCAGCAACAAGTCGGGAATGCTGTGCCGCCTTTACAGGCAAGAGCGGTATTTGAGCTGCTAACCAGCCGAACCTAAATATCTGTCATGGACACGACCACGAACGACGCCAAGGTTTCCATTCTCCAAATATCCGACGTCCATTTCGGGTGCAAGGACGATACTGGTGAGCAGGAGAGAATTCTGGGGGCGATTGATACTGCCTTAGAGGAGTGCAACGTTCCTATCGATTGCGTGGCATTTACCGGGGACTTAACGCAAGGTGCCGGTTATGCCGAGTTTCAGCAAGGTCAGGAATGGCTTATCTCGGTATGCGAGAAGGTCCGCGCGCCCTGTATCCTCGTACCAGGGAACCACGATGTGCGCCGCGACAAAGCTGATACCAAAATTCTCAGGTCGGCATACCAGGATCGAGAGTCTTTTGGTCGCTGGCGCGATCATCTATTTAAGGAACATTCTCATATTCGGCCGTTCCTTGACTGGTTTGCGCAGGCGAGTGAAGAATTCCCAATATTTCTCAATCGCTGGCAGGACAACCCAGCAATAGACGCCGTAGAGGCCACTCTCGCTGGCGTGCCATGCCAGTTCATATGTTTGAATTCGGCGCTTCTTTCTTGCGCAAATGATGACGATCCTAAGAAGGGCCAAAAGAAGCTGTGCGTGGACATTAAAGGCCTAAATGGAGCGCTGAAGAATCGTATAGCCGACAAGCAATTGGTTATCGCTGTTGGACATCATCCACCCGACTCCTTGGTAGGCTGGAACAAGGATGCGCTAACGAAGGCCTTAGGACAGGCAACAGGTCCGCATCTATATCTGCATGGACATCTCCACCACCTGACTCATAAGTCTCAGTATGAAAGCGATGGCTCTGGGTATTTCCGGGGGGCCGCCGGAGCATCCTATCCTGGTACGGAGTATCCGAAACAGTTTTCAATCATCACAATAGAACTCGGCGAGAAACAGATCGCATCTGCCGTATACGCCTACCACGATAGATCTGGAAAGTGGCTCCCTGATGCAACGCTTTCTCAGCCAGTCCCGGCACGTCTGCCCACGGCTGTGTCGATCAATTTGAAAGTGATCGAGACTGCTGAAGGTCAGGCACCCTCTCAAGATTGGACCAACCCGTTCTCGGACGTTATTGCAAATGGAATTCCGCCGCAGTACATCCATCGGCTCTTCGTAGAGCCGAGTAATTCTCTGACTAAACTAAGGAAGGTCTGAATAAGGTGTGAACGATTTCATCGGAGTCATGTCAGACGAACGACCTCGCACACACGGATGAAAACGATGAAACAACTGACGCTCTCGGCAGGTGGCTTTGACCGGTACAACA
>JAOTRT010000014.1 GCA_030247725.1 Candidatus Nitricoxidireducens bremensis | reverse complement strand
GGTGTCGATGGGCTTGTAGCGCGCCATGGGCGGCTCCTTCATTTCGGAACCGGTAGGACGCTTGATATTCCATTTGGTTCACGGCAGAGTGCCGCGATGAAAGATAATTTCCTACAGCTTCGTTAGGCCCCATACCCACACATCATGAATAGCGAACGTGAATTGCTTGCTCGTCATTTAAGAGAGCTTCTTGAGTTGGTCGAGAATCAGGAATCCGACCTTTCTCAGATTCGCCACTGGATTCGATATTGGTGGTGGGATCATCCAACCGGGGATGAAATAGCTTCTCGCCTTCGTCGTATTGAGCGTCGCCTAGAATCACTGGAGCCACAACGCTGTGCGCTTGCCGAAGGTGATCGCGCTGATCGTGTGATGCACCTTGTCACTGGGTTGGAAGGTCGCCACAGAGAAGAACGAAAGCACATTACGAGTTGGCTGTCCGGTGCCAGCCAACTCACGGTGGTTGATCCGTACTTCTTTTCCTTTAGCGGGTCGAACAAGGTCTACCGGACCCAGGCGCAGTATGTCGAAGCCATTATTGAGCTTCTTCCGAAGACGCTTGAATCCATCGAGGTATTCCATCTGCCGGGGCCAAACAGAGCGATCATTTCAGCCTTTGAGAAGCATTGCCGCAAGAAGAATATCTCTCTGCGCAATTGGGAAACCACCGAAGTGCATGACCGCGTTTTTATCAAGAGCGAAACGGAAGCCAGAGTACATGGCACATCCTTTGGTGGCCTCGGCAACAAGATTGCCTTCGTGCTCGACCTACCGCTAGAAGACTTGGGGGTATTCCGACGTGAACTTCATCGCATTAAATCTGGGGCCTAACTTGAACGTTGGGCGTCTTGTCAGCGGCGTGTGTCTTTGTACCCTTGAGTCGGAAATCAACCGGAGAAAGCTATGGCAATTAAATGCAACAACACGGAGATGTTGCTCGACTTCATCTCCAAGAAGCACCCAGATGCAAAGGTGTCCCATCCGACTGCGTTGCAGACAAAAGTCGACTTCCCTGATGGGCTGGTGGTGAATGTGTTCAATACCGGGACCGTCAACTTTCAGGGGAATAGCTTCGAAAACCACACGGCTTCAGACATCGTGAACGTCATCGAAGCAATTAACCGATAACAGTCCGACTCAACTTTCCTCTGTCGATAATTTGGAGTCCCAATGCCCTACAAAACTTTCACCGTGAAGCAAGATGTTGTCGCCGTCGACATTCAAACCATGGGAGACATGTCGATGGAGGATTACAACGAGTACCTGAGAAACGGTCTTCTCATCGTAGACCACCACGACATCCTAAGGTCTGAGCCAGCCGGGTATCCGCTCGCTGTCACCAAGAAGCAATTCAAGGCGCTCATGGCTTATCTGAAAGAAATCGAATCCAAAGTTGGCGTCTCTAATCCTGGCTAGACCAAAGCCGCCCAACCCATCAACCGAGCGGACCTCGCGCATAAAGCCGCGCGAGGCCGCTCATTTCAGACGTTCTGGCAATCACTACACAGCTTGAAGGCACTTACGCCAATACGCACCATCTCCCGTGCCAGTAGAACAAATTATGGTTACCCTCACCGCTAGCGAGGCGCGTGCCAACCTCCACCGGCTCATCGACCAAGCTGCCGAGTCGCATCAGCCGATTCGCATCGTCGGGAAGCGGACGAGTGCCGTGCTTTTGGCTGCCGAAGATTGGGAGGCGCTTCAGGCAACGCTACACCTGCTCTCGATTCCCGGCATGCGCGAATCCATCAGGGAAGGCATGGCCGAGCCCCTCGGCAAGAAGGCCAAGGAACTCAAATGGTGACTGGCTGGCAGTCGGCGATCTGGCGGGCGCCTATTCGCGGCGCATCAATATTCAGCACCGTCTGGTTTATGAGGTTTTCCCGAAGGAGCGGGTCGTTCGTGTGCTGCGCATGTGGACGCACTACGAGTAAGAGCGACCCGACGGGCACGCTGGAAACGCCTTCCGAAGCCTGAGCCGAACACCCCCATGAGCACACGCACTCCCGTCGTCATCGCCGTCGCCACGGGCATGTTCCTCTGGCTGGCGACGGCCTTCCTCACCGGCAGGCGAGAAGCTTGGGATGCGCCGGCCTATTGGGCCATCGCCTATCCCGCCGCCCTCCTCGTTTCGGCTTATCTCGGCCGCGCCTATCCGGAGCGGCCCTGGCGCTGGGTGCTGGTACTGTTCGAAACCCAGTTCGTCGCCATGTGCCTACGCAACGGCGAGTTGGGCGGGCTCTGGCCTCTGGGCATGGCGATGTTCGCGGTGATCGCCCTGCCCGGCGTTCTGGCGGCCCACATCGCTGCCCGCTTCGGGCGCCGGTCCGACGGTAAAGCCGAATAACGCACACAAGCCGAAGACGGTCCCGGCTGTCCGCCCCGGCGCCGATTTTCGTGGCCGCCGCAGCGACGGAGTGCACGCCGGGGATTTCCGGGCCTGCTGTCCGAGCGCAGCGAGTTTGCAGGCCCGGCCGGCGGGCGCTGCGGCGCAAGGGAACCCGCAGGGCGGCCACGCATGAGGCGACGGGGCGGACAGCCGGGACCGGCGCTCCGAGGCAACAACAGAGGCAACAACAAACACCGGCCCTTCCCTGCCGGCGGTATAAACTCCCCGCCTCCCTGAAACCCCAAAACCGCCAATGCCAAGTTTCGAGAACTACGCCAAGGAAGCCCTGGAGATCGAGCGCGAGATCGTGCGCCGCGGCCTCGTGCTGGGCATCGACTGGGAGGACGAGGTCCAGGTGCTCCAACTGGCGCGGGAGGCCATGGCCTGCCGGAATCCCGCGGACACGCCCGAATGCCGGCCGGACGATCCCCGCATGTTGTCCAAGATTGAGCTCTTCGGCCTGATCCAGCTGATGCTCACCGTCATGCGCCAGAGCGCCGACGAGAACATCCACACCCACGGCGGTCCGGTCTGGAAGACCCTGGCGCGCGCCCTCTGGCGCGAGATGGAAGGGCGCGGCACGCCGGGCTGACCTCCCTCAGCGCCCGTCGCCGCCCTCTCCCGCACCGCCGCGCCGCCGCGCCAGCAGGCCGCCGAGGCCGCCCCGCACCAATGCGCCGAGGCCGTCGCCGAAGCGCTCGGGAAAGCGGCTGGCGAACCAGGCGAAGGCGCCGTACTTGATGAGCTTGCCCGCGAGCATGGCGCCGAAGATGCCCGGGTAATGGGCATGGGAGACGCCGAAGAAGATCAGGGCCGGCGTCTGCGGCAGGGGCGTGGCGGCGATGACGAACAGGGCGGCGATGCCGTAGTCCGCGGCCCAGGCCATGACGCGGGCCCAGTCCGGATCGGTGGCCAGGGCCGGGAGCCAGTCATAGACCATGGCCCAGCCGTAATAGTGGAATATCGCCACCAGCAGGGTCGCCCCCGTGGCGCTGCCCAGGGCCGAGGCGGCGCTGATCGCCCACCAGCGCCGCGGCGCCAGCAGCGTGGCCGGCACGACGACCGCCGTCACCGGATAGGCGGCGGTGAGAGTGCCGACAAGGGAAAGCCCCAGGCAGGTGAAGAGCAGTCCGTGCCCTTCCGCCGCATGGCGGATCAGGCGCTGCAGCAGGGCGTCGAGCTTCCGCAGGGTCACGATGAATGGCGGGCGCCGGAAATGAAAATGCCGTCAGCCCCCAAGGAGGCGACGCGCCAGGAGTGATTGCATGTCCCGCCGACCGTCGGCGATCACATGGATGTAGACCCTCTGCCCCATGACACGGTAGATCACTCGATAGGGCTTGAAGGTGGTCTGCCGATAATCTCGCATGCCGAGGGCAACCAGTTCCTTGGGGTAGGCACCGCGTTCCGGCAAGGCAGCCAGGCTTTCGACAACCTCCAACAAACGATCCAGGATGTCGTCAGCATTGGCCTTGCAGTCGAACTCAGCGATGTGGTCGTAGATCGACTCCAGGTCCTGCTCGGCCCCCGAGGTCAGCAAGACCTCGTATTTACGCCCACGCCCGGTCATTACTTGGATGCCGGTTTGGCCCGCAATCTGGCGATAACCGCGCCCACAGGCTTGACCTTGCCTGCTTCAATCTCCGCACTGCCCAGCGCGAGAATTTTCAGCAGCGCCAGCGTTTCCTGTGCTTCTTCGTAGGAGGCGACGTCCTGAATGACCGCCTTGGCCTCGCCATTCTGGGTGATGACAAGCGGCTCCCGTCTCTCGGTCAATTGGGCCAAGACTTCGGCAGCGTTCGCCTTGAGATAACTGATGGGTTTGACTTGCGATGAGTAGCGCATGGCCTGGTTCCCTGATCTGATTGCGACCGAATATAGTCTTTATTCAGTCCTGCCGCAATGATCGATCGATCCGCTCGCGCATCAGAGCGATGCTTACGGGCGTGCGCTTCCGTTACACCATTCAGTACAGCGGTATGGTCTGCGGTACCGTCAAAGATACCGTCAGCAGTGGCGGTATGTCGTCGGATGATATTGGACGGTTCCCGGTAGCGCACGCAACAAAAACCCCGCCGGAGCGGGGTTTAGAGACAACATCTGACGGTGTTGTATGGGAATTTGGTGGACCGGATGAGGATCGAACTCACGACCTTCGCATTGCGAACGCGACGCTCTCCCAGCTGAGCTACCGGCCCGAAAGGGAGGCGAATTGTATCAGAGTCGGCGCGTCCGGCACAGGCCCTAGACGGCAATCACTTCGTGGAGGCCGCACTTGGTGACCCCCAGCTCCGTCTTCACCAGCAGCGGGTAGCGGGCGCCGTTGAAACGGCCGCGGCGGGCGATGTTGTAGCCGATGACGACACCGCGGACGATGCCGATCTTGACCTGGCGGTTGATGACGAGGCCGCAACGCCGGGCGGCCTGGAGAACGTCGCTGAGCTTGGTCTTGCGGGCGCTGCTGGCTTCGGTGGCGGGCATGATGCTCTCTCGGATTCGGCTGCGATATCTGTATAACGGCCCGCCCGCGCCCGGCTTGAGGCTCAGGGGGCCTCGGGCCCCGAGCCGGCGGCGGCGCGCCGCAGGCGGTCGTGGATGGCCTGCCAGCCGGCGGTGGCCGGCGGCTTCTGGACGACGATGCGGGCGAAGCCCATGGCATCCAGTTCCCGCAGGGCGGCGTAGAGGTCGTGGGCGAAGGCGTCCGGGTCGGCCGGCGCGCGGCGCCAGTGGATGCGCTCGTGCTCGAAGGGGCAATCCATGGGCGCCAGCACGGCGATGCGCTCGCCGCGGGCGAGGGCCTCGCGCACGGCGAAGATGACCACGTCGGGCGGCACCACGGCGAGCGGTGTACTGGGCGCGTAATGGGCGTCCAGCGAACCGGAGACGCGGGGCGCCGCCTCCCCTGCCCCGCTGGCCGGCAGCTCGCCGAGCACCTGGGCCAGAGCCTCGGCGCCGACCATGCCGGGACGCAGGATCGTCGGCCGCTGGCGGGAAAGATCGAGGATGGTGGATTCGATGCCGACGCGGCAGGGGCCGCCGTCCAGCACCAGGGCGACGGCGTCGCCCAGCTCGTCGCGCACGTGCTGGGCCGTGGTGGGGCTGATGCGGCCGAAGCGGTTGGCCGAGGGGGCGGCCACTCCACTCCAATGAGCGCCGGCGAAGGCGCGCAACAATTCCAGGGCCAGCGGATGGCCGGGCACGCGCAGGCCCACGGTGTCCTGGCCGCCGGTGACGGCGTCGGGCACGCCGGCGGCGCGCTTGAGGATCAGGGTCAGGGGGCCGGGCCAGAAGGCCTCGGCCAGCTCGTAGGCGACGTCGGGCACATCCCGCGCCCAGCGGTCGATGTGGTCGTGGCCCGGCAGGTGCACGATCAGCGGATGATCGGCGGGGCGCCCCTTGGCGGCGAATATCTTCGCCACCGCCGCCGGGTTGGCGGCGTCGGCGCCCAGGCCGTAGACGGTCTCGGTCGGAAAGGCGACCAGCTCGCCTGCGCGCAGCAGCGCCGCCGCGCGTTCCACGGCGGTTTCAGGCATATCTCAGGGCTGGTCCGGCAGGGTCTTCGCCAGCACCTTCTCGGTCTGGGCGCGGCGGAAGTCGGAAAGCTTCTGGGCCAGGGCCGGATCGTTCAGCGCCAGCATGGCGACGGCGAACAGGGCGGCGTTGGTGGCGCCCGCCTCGCCGATGGCGAAGGTGGCGACGGGAATGCCGGCCGGCATCTGCACCATGGCCAGCAGGGAATCGAGGCCCTGCAGGTGCTTGGAGGGCATGGGCACGGCCAGCACCGGCAGTTCGGTCTTGGCGGCCAGCACGCCGGCCAGGTGGGCGGCACCACCGGCGGCGCCGATCAGCACCTTCATGCCGCGGCCCGCTGCGCCGCTGGCGTAGTCGAGGGCCTGGTCGGGCGTGCGGTGGGCGGAGAGCACCTTGGCTTCGTAGGGCACGCCGAACTGCTTGAGGGTGGCGGCGGCGCTTTTCAGGGTGGGCCAGTCGGAGTCCGAGCCCATGACGATGCCGACGAGGGGATTGCTCATTTCAGGGTCCTTTCAGCGGATTCGAGGGTGTTGGCGAGAAGCATGGTGATGGTCATGGGGCCGACGCCGCCGGGTACCGGCGTGATGAGGCCGGCCACTTCCTTGGCGGATTCGAAGTCCACGTCGCCGCAGAGCTTGCCTTCCGGCGTGCGGTTGATGCCGACGTCGATGACGGTGGCGCCCGGCTTGATCATGTCGCCGGTGATCATCCTGGCGCGGCCCACGGCGGCGACGAGGATGTCGGCACGCTTGGTGTGGAAGGCCAGGTCCTTCGACTGGGAATGGCAGACGGTGACGGTGCAGCTCTGGGCCAGCAGCAGCATGGCCATGGGCTTGCCGACGATGTTGCTGCGGCCGACGATGACCGCCTCGGCGCCCTTGAGGGGCACGTTGCCGCTCTCCAGCATCTTCATGACGCCGTAGGGCGTGCAGGGGATGAAGCGCGGGTTGCCCTGCATCAGCGCACCGACGTTCTCGGCGTGGAAGCCGTCCACGTCCTTCTCGGGGGAGATTGCCTCCAGCACAGCGTCGGCGTCGAACTGCTTGGGCAGCGGCAGCTGCACCAGGATGCCGTGCACGCTCGGGTCGGCATTGAGCTGGGCGATCTTCGCCAGCACTTCCACCGGTTCCACGTTGGGCGGGTAGACCTCCTTGATGGAGCGGAAGCCGGCCTTCTCGCAGGCGGCCACCTTGTTGCGCACATAGACCTGGGAGGCCGGGTCCTCGCCGACGAGGATCACGGCGAGGCAGGGCGTGACGCCCTGGGTGGCCTTGAGGGCGGCGGCCTTCTCGGCCAGCTGGGCGCGGACTTCCGCCGCCAGGGCGTTGCCGTCGAGTATGCGGGCGGTCATGCGGTTTCTCCCCTGTCTGATGTGTCGGTTCTTAGGCGGCGACGGCTTCCTGCCCGGCCGCCTTGGCCGCGGCGCGGCCGGCCTCGAAGGCCTTGCGGTTGAGCTCCACCAGCGCCGGCTTCTTCGCCGAGAAGCGCTTGACGATGGCGTCGAGCAGCACTTCCGCCGGGAAGGGCAGGTGGTCGCCCAGGGCGCCGAGCATCACGGTGTTGCCGAGCTTCACCTCGCCCAGGTTCATGGCGATCTCCATGGCGTCGAAGGCGCGCACCGGGTAGCCGCGGGCGCGGATCTCGGCGACGGGATCGTCCGGATAGTCGTAGAGGCCGATGTTCACCACCGGCGGCACCAGCTTGGCGGTGTTCATCAGCACCAGGCCGCCCGGCTTCAGGTAGTGGCACCAGCGCAGGGCCTCGGCCGATTCGAAGGCCAGCAGCAGGTCGGCGGTGCCGGCCATGATCTGGGGCGACAGCACCTTGGGGCCGAAGCGCAGGTGCGAGGAGACGACGCCGCCGCGCTGGGCCATGCCGGCCACTTCGGTCTTCTTGACGTCCTGGCCGAGCGCGATGGCGGCTTCGGCGAGGATTTCGGTGGCGGTCATCACGCCCTGGCCGCCGATGCCGACGACGAGGATGTTGGTCACGTTCTTTTCCATGGCGCTTCCCTCAGTGGCGGATCAGCCGGATCGGCTTGGTGGTGTCGGCATGGACGATGGCGCCCGGCGCGCAGGGCTGCACGCACAGGGTACAGCCGGTGCAGGCGGAGGTCTCGATCTGCACGAACTGCAGCTCGACTTCCTTGCCCGAGGGCTTGATGACCTTCTCGCGGCGCATGACGTGGATGGCGGGGCAGCCCACGTCCACGCAGTTGCCGCAGCCGGTGCACTTGTCGTCGATGACCTCGTAGGGCTTCTGCTTCTTGTAGTCGTCGATCAGCACGCAGGGCTGGTCGGTGATGATGACCGACACCTCGGGGATCTTGATCTCCTCGCGGATGGTCTTGAACAGCACCGGCAGCTGGTAGGGATCGACGACGTGGATGCGCTCCTTCTTGACGCCGAGGGACTCCACCAGCTTGGCGAAATCGACGCGCGGCGCCGGGTCGCCGTGGATGTCGCGGCCGTTGCCCGGGTTGTCCTGGCCGCCGGTCATGCCGACGGCGCGGTTGTCCAGCAGCAGCACGGTGACGTTGCCCTTGTTGTAGACGATGTCCAGCAGGCCCTGCATACCCATGTGCAGGAAGGTCGAGTCGCCGATCACCGCCAGGATGCGGTTGTTGGCGTCGGCCTCGCTACGGCCCTTGTCGAGGCCCAGGGCGATGCCCATGGAGGCGCCCATGGAGATGGTGGTGTCCAGCGCGTTCCAGGGATGGCCGGCGCCCAGGGTGTAGCAGCCGATGTCGCCGGAGATGGTGATGTTCTTGAGCTGGGCCAGGGTGTAATAGACGCCCAGGTGGGGGCAGGCCACGCACATGGTCGGCGGACGCGGGAAGACCTTGGCGACGGGGGTCAGGTTCTCCGGCACCGGCTCGCCGAGCAGGCCGGCGACGGCGGGCTTGAGCACGTTGGGGGCCAGTTCGCCCTGACGCGGCAGGATGTCCTTGCCGTAGCAGGCGATGCCGGCGGCCTTGAGTTCGGTTTCCACCAGGGGTTCCACTTCCTCGACCACCACCAGCTTGTCGACGGTGGCGGCGAAGGCGCGGATCTTCTCGATGGGCACCGGGCAGGAGAGGCCGAGCTTGAGGGTCGGCGCGTCGGGGTAGGACTCGCGCACGTGCATCCAGGCGGGGCCGGAGGAAACGAAGCCGACGCGCTTGTCGCGGCCGGTGTCGATGACGTTGAGGGGGCTGATCTCGGCCTCGGCGCGCAGGGCCTTGTCGCGCTCGAACATCAGCGGGATGCGCTTGCCGGCGCCGGCGGGCGTCATCACCCAGCGGGCGGTGTCCTTCTTGAAGCCGGTGGCGGCATGGGGCACGCGTTCACCGACGGTCACCAGCGCCTTGACGTGGTTGATGCGCGTCGTCATGCGCAGGATCACCGGCACCTGGTGCTTCTCGGAGAAGTCGTAGGCCGCCTTGGTCATGTCGTAGGCTTCCTGGGAATCGGCGGGCTCGAACACCGGCAGGTGGGCAAAGCGGCCCCAGTAGCGCGAGTCCTGCTCGTTCTGGGACGAGGACAGGCCCACGTCGTCGGCGATGGCGATCACCAGGCCGCCGACCACGCCCGTCAGGGTCAGGGTCATCAGCGCGTCGGAGGCGACGTTCATGCCCACGTGCTTCATGCAGCAGAAGGCGCGGGAGCCGGCGAAAGCGGCACCGATGGACACCTCCAGGGAGACCTTTTCGTTCACCGACCACTCGGAGTAGATGTCGGGATAGGTGGAGATCACCTCCAGCATCTCGGTGGAGGGCGTGCCGGGATAGGCGGCGGCGACGCGCACGCCCGATTCCCAGACGGCGCGGGCAACGGCTTCGTTGCCGGAAAGAAGAAGCCGGCTCTGGGCCGGTGCGGGCATCACTGCAGCCATGGGGATTCTCTCGTGTTACGAAAAGGACAGACACTAAACGTCAAGTTGTATCACGCCATTGACGCCGGTCAAAGAGGCGGGATTATCCGGATTCGCGGGGGAGCCGTCCAGAGGCTTGTTTTTCCGGCCTTTTGCGGCTGCTCCCGTCCCGGCCCCGCCCCTCAGATGTCCTCGGCCACCATCTTGATGGCCCCGCAGGGACATTCGGCCGCACAGACGCCGCAGCCCTTGCAGTAGTCGTAGTTGAACTCGAAGCGCTTGCCCGGTCCCAGCTTGATGACCGCGTTGTCCGGACAGACGCCGTAGCAGTTGTCGCACTCGAAGCAGTTGCCGCACGAGAGGCAGCGGCGCGCCTCGAACAGGGCGTTGCCTTCGTCCAGCCCGCCCTGTACTTCCTCGAAGGTGGACTGGCGGCGGATGATGTCCAGGGTCGGCCGCAGCGTGTGGGGCGCCTCGCTGTAGTACCAGGGATTGAGCTTTTCGAAGCCGGCCAGCTCGTGCTTGGGCGCCGGCGCGTAGGCGCCGCCGGCCAGCCAGGCGTCGATGTGGCGGGCGGCCTTCTTGCCGTGGCCCACGGCCACGGTGACGGTGCGCTCGGAAGGGACCATGTCGCCGCCGGCGAAAATGCCGGCGTGGCCCGTCATCATGTTGGGCCCCACCTGCACGGTGCCGTCCTTGATCTCCAGTCCCGGCACGCCATCGAGCAGCGACAGGTCCACGTCCTGGCCCAGGGCCAGCACGACCGAGTCGGCGGCCAGGGTCTCGAACTCACCGGTGGGCTGGGGGAAGCCCTTGTCGTCGAGGGCCATCTTCTCGATGGTGATCTCGCCCTCGCCGGCCTGCTTGATGGTGGACAGCCACTTGACCATCACGCCTTCCTGCAGGGCCTCTTCCACCTCGAAGTCGTGGGCCGGCATCTTCTCGCGGGTGCGGCGGTAGACGATGATGGCCTCGGTGGCGCCCAGGCGCTTGGCCGTGCGGGCCACGTCGATGGCGGTGTTGCCGCCGCCATACACCACGACGCGGCGGCCCAGCATGGGCTTCTCTTCGCCCTCCATCGAACGCAGCACGGAAACGGCGTCCACGATCTTGGTGGCGTCGCCGGCCGGAATGAAGGCGCGCTTGCCGATGTGGGCGCCGACGGCGAGGAAGGCGGCGTCGAACTTGCCGACCTGCATGGATTCGCGGATGTTGGCGACCTTGGTGTCGAGCCGGAGTACCACGCCCAGGTCGAGGATGCGCTTGACCTCGGCGTTGAGCACGTCCCGCGGCAGGCGGTACTGGGGAATGCCGAAGCGCATCATGCCGCCGGCGTAGGGGCCGGCCTCGTGGATTTCCACTTCATGGCCGAGCCGCGCCAGGTGATAGGCGGCGGAAAGTCCAGAGGGACCGGCACCCACCACCAGCACGCGTTTGCCGGACTTCTTCTCCGGCTTCGGGAAGGCCCAGCCGCGCTTGATGGCCTCGTCGCCAAGGAAGCGCTCGACGGAATTGATGCCGACCGCCGCGTCAATGTGCTGGCGGTTGCAGGCGCCTTCGCAGGGGTGGTAGCAGACGCGGCCCATGATGGCCGGCAGGGGATTGTTCTCGGTCAGGGCGCGCCAGGCGGCCTCGTAGTCGCCACTCTCGGCGTGGTAGAGCCAGCCCTGGATGTTCTCGCCGGCCGGGCAGGCGGCGTTGCAGGGCGGCAGGCGGTCGAGATAGACGGGCTTGTAGGTGCGCCACGAACCGGTGCGGTTGGCGAGGCTGGAACCCGGATCGAGGGTGATGGCGAAGGGCTTGTCCATTACAGCGTTCCTCCGTCGAGCAGGCCGTACTTTTTCACGTTGCGGTCCGCCAGCGCCTGCAGGCGGGCGATCACCTCCACCCGCGGCTGCTTGCCGAACAGGTGGGCGTAGCGCTTCTGGGGCCGCAGGTATTCCTCCACCGGCAGTTTGCGGCGAATCTTCAGGGAACCGGTGATCTCGCCGTGCTCGGCCTCGAACACCGGGAAGACGCCGGTCTCCTTGGCGAGCCGCGCCAGCTTGATGGTCTCGTGGGAGGCCGCCCCCCAGCCCAGGGGACAGGGCACCAGGATGTGGATGTAGCGGGCGCCGCGGATCGTCATGGCCTTCTTCACCTTGGCCTCCAGGTCCCGCAGGTCGGCCACGGTGGCCGTCGCCACGTAGGGAATCTCGTGGGCCACGGCGATGGCCGGCACGAACTTGCCCTGGCCGAAGACGTTGCCCGGCTCGGGGCCGACGGCCATGGTGGTGGCCGTGCGCGCCGCCGGCGGCGTGGCCGAGGAGCGCTGCACCCCCGTGTTCATGTAGCCGCCGTTGTCGTAGCAGATGTAGAGCACGTCGTCGTTGCGCTCGAACATGCCCGACAGGCAGCCGAAGCCGATGTCCGTGGTGCCGCCGTCGCCGCCCTGGGCGACGACGCGGGTCGCCGGCACGGGACCCTTGCCGGCCTTGATGCTCTTGACCTTCATGGCGGCGGCGATGCCGGTGGCCACGGCTGCGGCGTTGCCGAAGAGGGAATGAATCCAGGGCAACTGCCAGGAGGTTTCCGGATAGGGCGTGGAAAACACTTCCAGGCAGCCGGTGGCGTTGGCACAGACCAGCTGGCCGTGGGACGCCTCCATGGCCGCGTCGATGGCGTAGCGGGCGCCCAGGGCCTCGCCGCAGCCCTGGCAGGCCCGGTGGCCCGAGTTGATGGAATTGAAGCGCTTCGCGCTCGCCTGCACGCTGCGCTCTTCGGGCGCCAGCAGGCGGTTGCCGACGGTGAAGGTGCCGGTCTGGTAGAACTTGACGGGTTGGTGGCTCATAGTTCCTCCGCAGGGCCGCTCCAAGGAGGAACGGCCATCAACTGGAGCGAATGCAATTCGCGAACAACAGTCACCCCTTTCCTCGGGAAAGGGGTTGGGGGAAAGGGGGTCATCGTCTCCTCCTCCCGGTTCAGGCGATCTTCGCCGCGACGGTGCCCACCTCGCGCAGCAGGGCCTCGGCGACGGGGCCGCTGCGGCGGTGGGCCTTCTCCCGCGCCAGGTGCTTGTCCACCAGGGCGTGGTTGAGGTCGAGGAAGCTCACGGCGTCGATGTCGTCCTTCTCGGCCTTGCGGAACAAGGCGTGCAGGGAGCGCTTGGTGATGGCGCGTCCGCCGAGGCCGGCGACCACCGTATACACGTCGATGGGCAGGGCCGACAGGGCCATGCGCACGTTGGTGGAGACGATGCCGCCCAGCCCCACCGCCAGGCTCTTCTCCAGCACGACGACGCGCTTGGCCCGGTGCAGGGCGTCGCGCACCTGCTTGATCGGGAAGGGTCGGAACAGGGTGATGCCCAGCACGCCGATCTTGTGGCCGGCCTCGCGCATTTCGTCCACCACGTCCTTGATGGTGCCCAGCACCGAGCCCATGGCGACGATGAGGGTGTCGGCGCCTTCGGCCTGGTAGGTGTGGCACAGGCCGCCCGAGTCGCGGCCGAAGACGGCCTTGAACTCGGCGGCGTATTCGGGGATGCGCTCCAGGGCCTGCATCTGCTTGGCGTGGGCCAGGTAGCGCACTTCCATGAAGGCTTCCGGGCCCACCATGGCGCCGATGGACACCGGCGCCTGGGGATCGAGCACCTGGCGCGGCTCGTAGGGCGGCAGGTAGGCGTCCACCTGCTCCTGGCTCGGGATGTCCACCCGCTCGTAGGCGTGGGTGAGGATGAAGCCGTCCATGCACACCATCACCGGCAGCGACAGTTCCTCGGCGAGACGGAAGGCCTGGATGTGGAGGTCCACGGCCTCCTGGTTGTTCTCGGCAAAGATCTGCAGCCAGCCGGCGTCGCGCTGGGAGAGCGCGTCGGTGTGGTCGTTCCAGATGTTGATCGGCGCACCGATGGCCCGGTTGGCCACGGTCATGACGATGGGCAGGCCCAGGCCCGAGGCGTTGTACACCGCCTCGGCCATGAACAGCAGGCCCTGGGAGGCGGTGGCGGTGTAGGTGCGGGCGCCGGCGGCCGAGGAACCGATGGCCACCGACATGGCGGCGAACTCGCTCTCCACGTTGATGAACTCGCAGTCCTTCAGTTCGCCGCCCTTCACCATCTCGCCGAGGCCCTCGACGATGTGGGTCTGGGGCGAGATCGGGTAGGCGCAGATCACCTCGGGCCGGCACAGGGCGACGGCCTCGGCGACGGCGTGGGAACCCTCGCATTGCTTAAGCATGGACGGCCTCCTTCTTCGCTTCTTCCATTTCGCGCATCACCACCTGGTAGGCCTCGGCGGCGGCGGCGATGTTGCCTTCGGCCACCTTGCCGGAGAACTTGTCGTTGATGGCCTTGACGACGGATTCGAGCTTCAGCAGCTGGGACACCGCGGCGAAGCCGCCCAGCAGCGGCACGTTGGGCACCGGGCGGCCGACGCAGCGGAGGCCGATCTCGGTGGCCGAGACGGTGCATAGCCGTTCCGCATGCCAGTCCTTGAGGAAGTCGCCGAGGCCCAGTTCCTCGAAGCTCTTGTTGGTGTTGATGAGGACGTAGCCGTCGCGCTTGAGGCCGGCGAAGACGTCCACCTGATGGAGCAACGTCGGGTCCTGGATGATGAGGGCGTCGGGCTCCATGATGGGCTCCCGCAGGCGTATCTCCTTGTCGGCGATGCGGCAGAAGGCCACCACCGGGGCGCCGGTGCGTTCCGAGCCGAAACTCGGAAACGCCTGGGCATGGCGGCCTTCCTCGAAGGCGGCGATGGAGAGCATTTCCGCGGCGGTGACGACGCCCTGTCCTCCGCGGCCATGGATGCGAACCTGGAACATGTCTTGGCTCCTCCTGCTGGTTTTTGCCGATTCTAATCCCAGCCGGGGCGCGGGCGATCAGGAATTCAGCGCGTCCAGCAGGCTCTCGGGATCGACCGGCTTGAAGAGGATGCGCCAGCCGGAACGTTCGGTCGCCTCGATGAATTCCGGCGAGGTATCGCCGGTGATGACGACCGCGGCAATCCGGCGGCCGGCGCGCTGGCGCACGACGTTGAGGAAGTCGATGCCGTTCATGGTCGGCGACAGGCGGTAGTCGGTCACGTAGGCATCGGCGTCCGCGATCTCCGGGGTATTGAGGGCTTCCTCGGCATTGGCATGGCAGGTCACGCGGGCGCCGCGGCTTTCCAGCCAGAGACTGAGGGATTCCGCCACAAGCTGGTCGTTCTCGACGACGACGAAATGCTTCCCGGCGAGCCGCGTGACCCCCGCTTGGGCCGGGACAATCGAGCGGGTGGGGAAGCTCGGCGGCCGGCCCAGCGGCAGCTCCAGCTCGAACACCGAGCCGCGGCCCGGCACCGAGCGGCAGGAGAGACGGCAGGACATGAGATCGGCGACGCGGCGCGCGATGGCGAGACCGAGGCCGAGGCCCTTGCTGCGGTCGCGCTGGGGATTGCCGACCTGGAAGAACTCTTCGAAGATGCGGTCCTGATGGGCCGGCGCAATGCCGATGCCGGTATCCCATACCTGGATCACCGCCCGTCGGCCACGACGCCGCAGGCCGACGACGACGCCGCCCCGTTCCGTATAGCTTATGGCGTTGGCGATCAGGTTGCGCATGACGACACCGGTGAGATCGGGATCGGAGCGCACATACACAGGACGGGCCGGCTGGCGGACACGAAACCGCAGGTGGCGGGCATAGGCGAGGGGCGCGAACTCGCCGCCCAGCCGCTCGAACAGCGGAGCAAGGTCGAACATGACGATGCGGGCCTCGACAGTGCCGGCATCGAGCTTGGACACGTCCAGCAGCGCGTCGAGCAGCTCCCGCAGGGAACGGATCGCCGCATCGAGATTGGCGACGATGCGCCCCTCGGCCGGCCCCAGGCGCGCCCGCGCCAGGGCATCGAGGAACAGGCCGGCCGCCTGGATCGGCTGGCGCAGATCGTGGCTGGCGGCGGCAAGGAAGCGCGTCTTGGTGCGTTCCTTCTCCTCCAGCTGGCGCGTGCGCTCGGAAACCTTGGCCTCCAGGGACTCGGCATGGTCGGCGAGCTGGCGCTGCTTTTCCTCCAGGGCTTCGGCCATGCGGTCGAAGGCTGCGCCGAGACGGCCCAGCTCGTCGTCGCCGACCGCACCGGTGCGGGCACTCCAGTCGCCGCGGCCGAAGGCATCCACGCGTTCCATGAACAAGCCCAGCGGCCGTACCACCTGGCCGCGCACGATCCAGCCGACGATGGCGAGCTCCAGCAGCAGGGAGGCGAGGCCCAGCCAGAGGATGACCTGGGCGGTGGAGAAGGCCGTGCGCCCGAGCAGGGACTTCGGCATCACGGTGACGAAGTACCAGCCCGGCCCCTCGATGTGGGCGACGCCGAGATACTCGTCGTAGCCGGCCAGCTCCATGACGCCGTTGCCCTGGGCGGCGACCTGGCTGTAAATGGCCTGCAGATGGGCATCGCCGGCCTCCGGAATGGAGAACTGGCCCTTGCGCTTGCGCAGCTCCAGCATCACGGCGTCGTCATGGTGTGCGACGAGCATGCCGTCGGCGCGGAAGATCAGGTTGCGCGTCCCTTCCAGCCCCACTTCGCCGATGCGCTGGAGGATGCTCTCCAGGGAGATCGACGTGCCGGCGAAATGGCTGAAGCTTCCCGCCGTGTCGGTCGGCAGGATGCAGGTGGTGGCGAAGCGGTTGCCGACGCCGTCGTGCCAGATGCCCGTCCAGCGGGGCTTGCGCTCCGGATTGTTCTCCGGCAGCACGTTCCTGACCCAGGGATAACGGCTGAAGTCCTCGTTCGGCGGCAGATGCCGGTACCAGTCCACGCCGGGCCAGTAGGTGGCGGCCATGCCGCTCATGGACGCCAGGAAGGTAGTCAGGTAGCGGTCGTTCCAGGCGCGGCCGAAATCGCGCACCAGCTCCACCAGCACGACCATGTCGCGACGGACCCGGGCATCGAGGGGAAGGCGCGCGGCGATATAGGCCGGCGGGTCCTTGACGATGTCGAAGCCCGCACGCCGCCGCACGGCACCGTCGGCATTGCGCTCGAACATCTCCGCGAACTCCCGCTCCGCCTTCGCCGGCGAGAGCCTGTCCCGCTCGACGAAGAATGCGCGCATCAGCACCCGCAGGTTTTCCTCGGCCTGGAGAAAGAGCTGGCTCTCCCGCTCGCCGCGCTCGCGCACGTACTTGCCGAGCGTATCGAGGGCCGCTGCCGTGACGCTGCGATGCACATGCCAATAGCTGACCAGCGTGATGAGGACGATCACCACGGCGATGCGCGCCGCCATGCGCCAGAGGATGCGCGCGCCCAGGCTGTGGGATGGGAAGAACACGGTTTTTCGACCAGCGGACTCGGACTGCGGAGGGCGTGATTGTCCCTTAAATTGCACGTCATGCGGCTGGCCGGGGCGAAGAAGCGGGGCCGGATCGATATTGCACAATGCGGTTACATGTTTTACTATACGGAACGTCGTAATTCGACCTGCCTACCCGGCCGGTCTAAGCTGTGCGAAAACGGTCCGCCAACAGCGGACCATTCAAAACGCTCGGGCGCCGCGATCAACCGTCGCGAACCTCTGGTTTCAAGGCAGCCCGAACAACGGAGGAGAGACGCAACATGTCCATGCTGCCTGCCGGCCTGTCCGGCACCCCGGCCGATGCCGACCCCCAGGAAACCCGCGAATGGCTCGACGCCCTCGATGCCGTCATCGAACAGGAGGGGCCGGAACGCGCCCACTACCTGATCGAGCGCCTCATCGAACTGGGCCACCGTACCGGCATCAACCTGCCCTACAGCGCCACCACCGAATACGTCAACACCATCCCGGCCGACCGCCAGCTGCCCGCCCCCGGCGACTACGCGCTGGAGAACAAGATCCGCGCCTACATCCGCTGGAACGCCCTGGCCATGGTGCTGCGCGCCAACAAGGGCGATTCCAACCTGGGCGGCCACATCGCCAGCTTCGCCTCGGCGGCGACGCTCTACGACGTGGGCTTCATCCATTTCTGGCATGCGCCTTCCGAAAAGCACGGCGGCGACCTGATCTTCGTCCAGGGCCATTCGGCCCCCGGCGTCTATGCGCGCGCCTTCCTGCTCGGCCGCCTCAGCGAGGAACAGCTCGACGGCTTCCGCCAGGAGGTGGACGGCAAGGGCCTGCCCTCCTATCCGCACCCCTGGCTGGCGCCGGACTTCTGGCAGTTCCCCACGGTGTCCATGGGCCTCGGCCCGATCCAGGCCATCTACCAGGCCCGCTACATGAAGTACCTGCACGACCGCAAGCTGGCCGACACCGCCGGCCGCAAGGTGTGGGCCTTCATGGGCGACGGCGAGATGGACGAGCCCGAATCCATGGGCGCCATCGGCATGGCCGGCCGCGAGAAGCTCGACAACCTGATCTTCGTCATCAACTGCAACCTGCAGCGCCTCGACGGCCCGGTGCGCGGCAACGGCAAGATCATCCAGGAGCTGGAGTCCGATTTCCGCGGCGCCGGCTGGAACGTCATCAAGGTCATCTGGGGCTCCTACTGGGACCCGCTGCTGGCCGCCGACAAGCACGGCCTGTTGCGCAAGCGCATGATGGAATGCGTGGACGGCGACTACCAGACTTTCAAGTCCAAGGACGGCGCCTACGTGCGCGAGCACTTCTTCAACACGCCGGAACTGAAGGCCATGGTGGCCAACTGGTCCGACGAGGATGTCTGGCGCCTCAACCGCGGCGGCCACGATCCCCACAAGGTCTATGCCGCCTACAAGGCCGCCGCCGAGCATACCGGCCAGCCGACGGTGATCCTCGCCAAGACCATCAAGGGCTACGGCATGGGCGAATCGGGCGAAGCCCAGAACATCACGCACCAGCAGAAGAAGATGGGCACCACGTCGCTGAAGGCCTTCCGCGACCGCTTCAAGCTGCCCATCACGGATGAACAGCTGGAACAGCTGCCCTACCTGAAATTCCCCGACGGCGCGCCCGAGCTGGAGTACATGCGCAGCCACCGCATGGCCCTGGGCGGCTACCTGCCCCAGCGCCGCCGCCGCGTGGAGCCCCTGCCGGTGCCGCCCCTTTCCGCCTTCGACGCCCAGCTCAAGGCCTCCGGCGAGGGCCGCGAGTTCTCCACCACCATGGCCTTCGTGCGCATCCTCAACACGCTGCTGAAGGACAAGATCCTCGGCAAGCGCATGGTGCCCATCGTCGTCGACGAGTCGCGCACCTTCGGCATGGAAGGCCTGTTCCGCCAGATCGGCATCTGGAACCAGGAGGGCCAGAAGTACGTGCCCCAGGACGCCGACCAGCTGATGTTCTACAAGGAATCGAAGGACGGCCAGATCCTCCAGGAAGGCATCAACGAGGCCGGCGCCATGGCCGACTGGATCGCCGCCGCCACCAGCTACTCCACCCACGGCGTGCAGACCATCCCGGTCTATGTCTTCTACTCGATGTTCGGCCTGCAGCGCACCATGGACCTGGTGTGGGCCGCCGCCGACCAGCGCGCCCGCGGCTTCCTCATCGGCGGCACCGCCGGCCGCACCACGCTCAACGGCGAAGGTCTGCAGCACGAGGACGGCCACTCCCATGTGCTGGCCGCCACCGTGCCCAACTGCATCTCCTACGATCCCAGCTTCGCCTACGAAGTGGCGGTGATCGTCCAGGACGGCCTGCGCCGCATGGTGGCCGAACAGGAGGACGTCTTCTATTACCTGACGGTGATGAACGAGAACTACGAACATCCCGCCATGCCGGAAGGGGTGCACGACGACATCCTCAAGGGCATGTACCTGTTCCGCAAGGGTCCGGCCTCCAACGGCCCCCGCGTGCAATTGCTCGGTTCCGGCGTCATCTTCCGCGAGGCCATGGCCGCCGCCGAACTGCTGAAGAACGACTGGGGCGTCGATGCCGACCTCTGGAGTTGCCCGAGCTTCAACGAGCTGGCCCGGGACGGCCACGAGTGCGAGCGCCACCATCTGCTCAACCCGACGGAACCGGCCCGCGTCTGCCACGTGAGCAAGTGCCTGGCCGACACCCGCGGTCCGGTAATCGCGGCGACCGACTACATCCGCCTCTACGCTGAGCAGATCCGCCCCTTCGTCGCCCGCGAAGGTCGCAGCTACACGGTGCTCGGCACGGACGGCTTCGGCCGCTCCGACACGCGGGAGAAGCTGCGCCACTTCTTCGAGGTGGACCGCTACTGGATCACGGTGGCCGCCTTGCGGTCCCTCGCCGACGAAAAGCAGGTCGATGCCGCCAAGGTGGCCGAGGCCCTGAAGAAGTACGGCCTCGATCCGTCCAAGCCCAACCCCGTGAAGGTATAAGGAGACCGCCATGCTCGAAGTGAAAGTACCCGACATCGGCGACTTCAAGGACGTGCCGGTCATCGAGATCCACGTGAAGCCCGGCGACGTCGTCAAGGCCGAGGACAGCCTCGTCACCCTGGAGTCCGACAAGGCCACCATGGACGTGCCGGCGCCGGCAGCCGGCACGGTGAAGGAGTTGAAGGTCAAGCTCGGCGACACCGTTTCCGAGGGCAGCGTGGTTCTGCTGCTGGAAGAAGGTGCCGCCGCAGCGGCACCCCAACCGGCCGCTGCATCCGCACCGGCTGCGGCTCCCGCAGCCTCAGCGCCTACACCTGCCGCGGCGCCAGCCCCCGTCGCTGCACCGTCGGCACCGCCCCCTCCGGGTACCGTCGACTTCCGCCCCACCGAAGCGGAACCCACCACGGCGCCCCCAGCCTTCCACATCCCCTCGCCGGCCGAGACGGCCGCCGAATTGGACGGCCTCAAGGCCCACGCCAGTCCCTCGGTGCGACGTTATGCCCGCGAGTTGGGCGTGGACGTGGCCCGGGTCGCCGGTACGGGACCCAAGGGCCGCATCACCCAGGCCGACGTACAGGCCTTCGTCAAGGGCGTCATGTCGGGCGCGGCCCCCGCGGCGAGCGCCGCGCCCGCCGGCGGCGGCCTCAATCTTCTGCCCTGGCCGGTGGTGGACTTCGCCAAGTTCGGCCCCATCGAACGGGTGCCCCTGTCGCGCATCAAGAAACTCTCCGGCCCCAACCTGGCCCGCAACTGGGCCATGATCCCCGCCGTCACCTACCACGAGGACGCCGACATCACCGACCTGGAAGCCTTCCGCGTCCAGCTCAACAAGGAGAACGAGAAGGCGGGCGTCAAGCTGACCATGCTCGCCTTCCTCATCAAGGCTGCCGTCGCGGCCCTGAAGAAGTACCCCGAAGTGAACAGCTCCCTCGACGGCGACGCCCTGGTGATGAAGAACTACTGGCACATCGGCTTCGCCGCCGACACCCCCAACGGACTCGTCGTGCCGGTGCTGAAGAACGCCGACCAGAAGGGCGTGCTGGAGATCGCCAGGGAAACCGCCGACCTCTCGAAGAAGGCCCGCGACGGCAAACTGGGCCCCGCCGACATGCAGGGCGCCACCTTCACCATCTCGTCCCTGGGCGGCATCGGCGGCACCTGTTTCTCGCCCATCGTCAATGCGCCGGAAGTCGCCATCCTCGGCGTGAACAAGTCGGCCATGAAACCGGTGTGGGACGGCAAGGCCTTCGCGCCGCGCCTGATCCTGCCCCTGTCGCTGTCGGCCGACCATCGCGTCATTGACGGCGCCCTGGCGACGCGCTTCAACGTCTTCCTGGCCCAGCTACTGGCCGACTTCCGGAGGACCATGCTGTGACGACCATCGCCGTCGCCAAGAAGAACGGCGAGGTGGCCATCGCGGCGGATTCGCTGACGACCTTCGGCGACATCCGCCTGCCGCGCCACCACAAGCGCGCCCACGACAAGCTGCTGCACCTGCATGGCTCCCACCTCGGCATCTGCGGCAGTTCAGCCCACCACCTGGTGCTGGAAAGCGCCATCGCCAAGCTGGAGGACGTGAAGCTGGGTTCCCGCACCGACGTGTACGAGACCTTCCGCCGCCTGCATCCGGTGCTCAAGGAACACGCCTTCCTCAACCCGAAGGAAGAGGAGGACGATCCCTACGAATCCTCCCAGATCACGGCGCTTATCGCCAACGAGACGGGCGCCTACGGCGTCTTCTCCCTGCGCGAGGTGTTCGACTACGACCGCTTCTGGGCCATCGGCTCCGGCTGCCGGTTCGCCCTGGGCGCCATGCACGCCGTCTGGGACACGCTGGAGACCGCCGAAGAGATCGCCAAGGCCGGCGTCGCCGCGGGGATCGAGTTCGACACCGCCTCCGCCGGCCCCATCGTCTGCCACACCGTCAAGCTCGCCAAAGGAGTGAAGTGATGGCCATCGAAGTGAAAGTACCCGACATCGGTGACTTCAAGGACGTGCCGGTCATCGAGATCCACGTGAAGCCCGGCGACGTCGTCAAGGCCGAGGACAGCCTCGTCACCCTGGAATCCGACAAGGCCACCATGGACGTGCCCGCCCCCGCGGCCGGCACGGTGAAGGAATTGAAGGTCAAGCTCGGCGACGCGGTTTCCGAGGGCAGCGTGGTTCTGCTGCTGGAGGCAGGCGCCGCCGCCGAAGCGCCGGCTGCCGCGGCCTCCGCGCCGGCTCCGGCGACGGCCCCCGCGGCACCGCCCCCCGCTCCTGCCGCCGCTCCCGCTGCCGGCAGCTACGCCGGCCAGGTGGATATCGAAACCGAAATGCTGGTCCTCGGCGCCGGTCCCGGCGGCTATTCCGCCGCCTTCCGTTCCGCCGACCTCGGCATGAAGACCATGCTCGTCGAACGCTACGCGACCCTCGGCGGCGTCTGCCTCAACGTCGGCTGCATCCCGTCCAAGGCCCTGCTGCACGTGGCCGCGGTGATCGAGGAAGCCCAGCACGTGGCCGACTGCGGCGTCGGCTTCGCCCAGCCGACGGTCGACATCGACAAGCTGCGCGCCCACAAGGCCAAGGTCGTCGGCAAGCTCACCACGGGCCTGGCCGGCATGGCCAAGGGCCGCAAGGTGGACATCGTGCGCGGCTACGGCGCCTTCCTCGACGCGAACCACGTCGAGGTCGAGGAAACCACCGGCGACGCGCAAGACAAGACCGGCGCGAAGAAGGTCATCCGCTTCCAGAAGTGCATCATTGCCGCCGGCTCCGCCGCGGTGCACCTGCCCTTCCTGCCGCGGGACCCGCGCATCGTCGATTCGACGGGCGCCCTGGAACTGCGCGGCAAGCCGGAGAAGCTGCTGGTCATCGGCGGCGGTATCATCGGCCTGGAAATGGCCACCGTGTATTCCACCCTGGGCAGCCGCGTGGACGTGGTGGAAATGCTCGACGGCCTCATGCAGGGCCCGGACCGGGATCTGGTCAAGGTCTGGGAGAAGCAGAACGCCCACCGCTTCGACAAGCTGATGCTGAAGACGAAGACCGTCGCCGTGGAAGCCAAGGACGACGGCCTCTGGGTCACGTTCGAGGGCGAGAACGCGCCCGCCGGCCCCCAGCGCTACGACATGATCCTTCAGTCCGCCGGGCGCAGCCCCAACGGCCGGAAGATCGCTGCCGAAAAGGCCGGCGTGGCGGTGAACGAGCGGGGCTTCATCCCCGTCGACAGCCAGATGTGCACCGGCGTGCCCCACATCTTCGCCATCGGCGACATCGTCGGCCAGCCCATGCTGGCCCACAAGGCGGTGCATGAGGCCCACGTGGCGGCCGAAGCCGCCGCCGGCCAGAAGAGCCATTTCGACGCCCGCGTGATCCCCGGCGTGGCCTACACGCACCCCGAGGTGGCCTGGGTCGGCCTCGGCGAGGACGAGGCGAAGAAGGCCGGCCGCAAGGTGGAAGTCGCCAAGTTCCCCTGGGCGGCCTCGGGCCGCGCCATCGCCAACGGCGCCGACTACGGCTTCACCAAATTGGTGTTCGACGCGGAGACCCATCGCGTGGTCGGCGGCAGCATCGTCGGCCCCGGTGCCGGCGACATGATCGGCGAGATCGCCCTGGCCATCGAGATGGGTGCCGATGCGGTGGATATCGGCAAGACCATCCATCCGCATCCGACGCTGGGCGAGACCATCGGCATGGCGGCGGAGGTGGCCCACGGCACCTGCACGGACGTGCCGGCGCCGCGCAAAAGGTAAGCTCAGGGCGCTTCGGCCAGGGTTACCGCAAATCGGCTGCCCTGGCCGAGTTTCGAATCCACCTCGATGCGATAGCCAAGCAGTTCGCACTGTTTCTTTACCAGAGCCAGTCCAAGGCCATGACCGGCATCCAGGTGTTGCTTGGTGTCGTCGAAGCGCCGATAGGCGTCGAACAGCAGCGGAATACGCTCGGCGGGAATTCCCGGGCCGGTATCCCAGACCTCGAATACCCGTGTTCCGCCCCGGCGACGTAGCCCGACGACGATGCCGCCCGAGCTTGTATAGCGGACTGCATTGCCGATCAGGTTGTCGATTATCGACTCCATCATCGCCGCATCGGTGAGAAGCCTGGTTTTGGTTTTCACGCTCCGTAGACGGATGTTCTTGCCGGCTGCCGCCGCCGCGAAACGGGCAACGCAGCGCTGCAGGATTTCGCCCAGATCGACGACACGTAGGGCCGGGACAAGCTCGCCGGATTCGATGCGCGACAAATCCAGCAACCGCGTCAGCAGGTTGCCCATGCCGGCGAGTGCCTGCTCCATGCCCGGCATTGCCTGCTGCGCCCCCGTCGGCTTCGCCTTGAGATAGCCCAGATACAGTCCCAACGCATTCAGCGGATGCTTGAGATCGTGGCTTACACCGGCCAGGAAGAGGGACTTGATGCGTAGCGCCTCCTCCGCGACGACCTTCTTCTCGCGCAGCTCGGCCACCAGCTGCAGGTTCTCGCGCCGCAGGCGGATGCTGTCGATTACCGTTTGATGCGCCATCCGATTGAAGTGCATCAGGGCCAGGATGCCGAACACGGTCACCAGGGCGGCCGTGATGTAAACGTCGCCGCCGATGAAATAGGCCTTGACCGAAAACGGCAGCACAGCGGGAATCACGAAGTAGCGGAAGGCACGCGGAAATGCCGCGAGCGTGGCTGTGGCCGAACCCGCCATGCCGAAGATCATCGCTGCCGTCAGGTAGTCGAGAACCACATCGTGGCCGTAGGGGCTCAACCAGGGAATCACACCCCAGCACAGCCCAGAAAGGCCGGCAAGGGACGAATGAAAGCCCTCCAGACTAGCGATACCGGCCGCATTGACATTCGCCGTCCGCGTGCGGTCCAGGGCGATGAAGTGCAAACGGATACCGGACACCGCCAGCAGGAAGGCAAACCAGGCCGACACGAGGAATGAATCCAGTCGCACCCAGGCAAGGCTTGCGGTGATGACGCCCATCACGAGTTGGGCCGATACCGCCGCCTTTGCCTGGCGGAAGAAGACATCCGTCAGCTCGCGCCGATCCTCCAACTCGACGGGCATCGTCGGCATGAAAAAGTCATGGATTGCGGATAACATGCGACCTCGTCGCGCCCCAACCACACGCCGCGCCCCAACAACAAGAAGCTTCTCCATGATCCGCCTTCTGCTCGCCGAAGATCACGCCCTCGTCCGCGACGGCTTGCGTCTGCTGATATCCACGCAGCCCGACATGACGCTGCTGGCCGACACCGACGACGGCAACGATGTCATCGCCCTGACACGCCTCCATTGTCCCGATATTCTGCTGCTCGACCTCGGCCTGCCGAATCTCGACGGCATAGCCATTATGGCAGCTCTCAGCGCGGAACGTCTGCCCACTCGCGTCCTCGTGGTCACGGCGCGGCTGAGTCCCGCTTCCGTCCGCGCCAGCCTGGAACTGGGTGCCGCAGGCTACCTGCCCAAGAGCGAGGACAGCGACGAACTGCTCGCTGCGGTACGCCGCGTCGCCGCCGGCCATCAGTATGTCAGTCCCGAAGTGGCGCAACTGTGCGCAGCGGAAAATGCCGACGCCGAGGCGGCCGAGCTGGCCGCTCTGACCGACCGCGAGCGCGTCGTGCTCGCCCATGTCGGCGCCGGCTTGTCGAGCAAGGAGATCGCCCGCATCCTCGGCATTTCCGATCTGACGGTGCGCAAGCATCGCGAGAACCTTTGCCGAAAGCTTGGTTCGCGCAATGCGGCCGAGCTGATCGCCACGGCCGTGCGTAACGGCCTCGGTGGCTAAGGTCCTCTTTCGTTGCGTCCGTTTCATGCGTAGTGCCTCAATGCTGCCGAGCACAGGGGGCGCAGCCGTCACGGCTGGAGCCGACTTCGCTTTCAGTAGTAGAGGGAATCGACCGCTTCCTGCAGGACCTTGCCGACCCGCTGCGGCTTCACCCAGTCGCTGAGATGAATGTCGTTGCTGCGAACGCCGTGCAACAGCTCGTTGCGCGTCATGTGCCGTACCGTCTTGTACAGGCTGGGCCAGGTGCCTCCCAGTTCCCTTAAGGCTCGGGCACGGGTTTCCTGAAGGACCTTGGGATCGCTCTTTTCGTCGCCGTAGATATCTTCGACCTTGTTCAGGGTTTCGCCGAAAGTCGTCACTCGGCGCGGCGTCAGCAGGATCAGCACCGACTTGCTGTAATCCTGGTTGGTCTTGCGCGAGAACAGATACTGCACGCCGGGAATGTCCTTCAGCACTGGTACGCCGCTCGACTGGCTATTGACTTCCCGCTCGCTGAGCCCGGACAGGATGAGGGTCTGATTGACGCGCACCTTGGCGGCGGCGGAGACCATGTTGCGCGAGGTCTGCACCGACTGCTGAAAGGTGGACGACTGCGCCGTCGGCTCGAAGAAGGAGCGGGCGGCCTTGACGTTGAGCAGGATGTCGTCGTCGTTGACGAAGGTCGGCGTCACCGAGAGGCTGACGCCGACGTTCTTCTCGCCGATGGAGCCGGCGCCGAAATTGCTCGCCAGGGCGATGGACATGTTGGCGCCGGAGAAGAACTGCGCCGGCTGCCGGTCCAGCACGAGCAGACTGGGACGTGCCAGGACTTCCGCCGTCTGGCCGGAATGGTTGGCGATGTTCAGCGAATAGGCGAGCCCGCCGCCCGAGGTCGTGCCCAGGCCCACATAGCTGTTGAACTGGTTCGTCACCGTGGCCGGATCGGAACCCCAGGTGTGGCGGCTGGACACGTTCTTCTGGATGTAGAGGGAAAGATTGTCCAGCAGGTTGAGACCGTAGCCGCTGGTGCGCGTATCGTCGGAGCGCAGGATGACCACGTCGATCACCGCCATGCGCGGCATCGGCCGCCCCTTGCAGGGGGCCGGCAGAGGCGTTAGTTGGGTGGTCTCGTCGCCGGTGCCGCCCGAGGAGTAGGAATAGCCGCCGGACGACAGGCCGGACGAATTCAGTTGCTGCTTGCAGTCCGACCACGCATAGATCTGCGCTCCCAGATCGGTCGCCCCTTCCTGGCCGTCGGCACCGGCATTGGCGGGGGTGGGCGCGCCCCCATAGGGCTTCACCGGCGGCAAACCCGGCAGCGGCGGCGCCGGGACCGAGCCTGCCGGACCGTCTGCCGCCGGCGGAGGCACGTCCGGCTTGCCGGCGACATCCGACAACTGGGCCAGCTGATAGGACTCCTTCCACTGAGCGACCCGGCGGCTCAACCTGCGCCGGTCGTCGCCGCTGTAGCTATCCCGCTGCCGGTCGAGAAAGCCTTCCGCCTCCCCCGTCAGTCCGGCGGCGCCATAGACCAGGGGGAGAATGTGCTGGCCGAGCTTGTCCTCGGGCGCCTGCGTGCGCGCCTTGTCGATTGCCCAGAGCGCCAGCTCCACGTCGCCCGTGTAGTAGGACGCCGCGGCGACGAGATAAAGCGCTTCGAGGCTCGCCGAATCAAGGCGTAGCGCATAGGCAGCGGCCCGCTGGGCCTGCTTGTGGCGGCCGTTCTCGTAGTAGAGATGGGCCAGCTGGATGGCCGCGGTCAGGTAGTCCTGCCGCTTGTCGAGGGCGACCAAGTAACCCGTCTCGGCCAGGTCGAATAGCGCGCGTTCGCCACCGCGTGTCCGCAGATGGAAGGTCAGCGCGTTGGCGGCATTCAGCGACGGATTGTGCGGGTCCTGCGCCAGGGCAAGGGCGAAGGCACGATTGGCTTCCGCGTAGTCGCCTTTCGCCAGCAAGGCGAAGCCGGCGTTGGCGTTTTCCGCTGCGGCGCTCTTCGGCGCCGGCAGTTGCAGGGGCACATCGCCGGTAGCGACGCCGCCGCCTTGCATGAACATGGCCAATGGCCCGCTTCCCTGGGACGTGGCGCACCCGCTCAGACCGGCGCCCAATATCATTCCGGTCGCAAGGGCGCCGACGGCACGGACACGCCTTCTGCTGCTGCTCGCCATCAGTACAAACCTCCAAAAAAACAAGCGCCCGGGACCGCTGGCCCCGGGCTGGCGATCCGGCTACGACCTGGACGACCTTGCCGTCGCCCAGGCCGCCCGGCGGCCTGGATCACTTTTTGGTGAACTTCGACCAATCCGCCTTCGTCGCAGGATAGGCATGACCGATCTTGAACCGGGTACCGGCGCTGCAATCCGAGAGCCCCGTGGCGTTGCCGTCGGTCCAGACCTGTATGCAGCGATTGATGAATGCCGGGTTGGTCGAAACGACCTGGAAGCTCTGGCCGTCGGCGGCCGGCGCCAGCGACCATTCCTGACCATAGGCCCTGACCTGTGCCTTGGGCTTACCGCAGTCGTGGGCCGCCACCCATGTGGAATTGTCGTAGCCGTAGAGCGCGGTGACGCACTGCTTGCCGACGTTGGGTACCGTCGTCGTCAGGTGATAGAAGCCGTTCTGCAGCCTCTCGTAGGCAAAGACGACGTTGTCCGTCACCGCCGCGGCATTCAGCGGACAGGGCTGCATGAACATGCGGCCCGAATCGTTGAGCGCATCCCAGCAGCGACCGTTCTGGCCTTGCACCGACAGGGTTGCCACGGCGGGCGATGTGCCCTTGACCTGAGACTTCAGGCTCGACAGGTCGTCGCGGCGGCAGAACAGCGAATCCTTGCTCATCCCGCAGCGCTGCGTGTTCGGCCGCACGATCCAGAAGTCGTAGACCAGGCCCCGATAGGTATCGAGATCGCCATAGACGGCGTTCAGCATGTCGGCAGCCCGGCCCGGCTGCAGGGGTAGCGGGAAGTTCGTGCGCACGCTCAGATCGTCCATCTGCTCCGGATTCGACGGCAGGCAGGCGCTGCTGTTGGCGTCCTTCGCCGCGAAGCAGCTCTTGGCCTGGTTCTGCAGACTGTCGCGACGGCTCGCAAGCTGGGTTCGGAGTTGATCGAGGGCCGTGCGATCACCGCCCCAGCGCGAAAGGACGTAGACGCTGTCCTGGCCCTGACGGTCGATGTCGTTGAGGATGTTCATCGTCGTCGTCAGCAGCGCGTCCGCCTTGCCGAACTCCCAAGCCAAGCGCTGGAGATTGGTCAATGGCGCCATCTTGTTGGTGCCGCCATAGTTGGGCAGCGTCGAATAGTCGGTGATCGTGATGGAGAACTTGGCCGGATTGGCCTGAACCGCGCTGGCGAAGCCGCCGACGAGCGCGTTGATTCCATCGATATCCTTCGCCGGCGCCAAGCCGGAGCCGCCGATGATCGCCGAGTCCACCGCCAGCTGGCCGCTGGAGTTGTAGCTCGAAGTGGCCGACTTGAAGTTGGTACTGGCCGTCACGTTGACGCCGGAGACATCGGCACTTGCGGTCACCGCCGCGCTGATCGTCGCCTGCTCCTCGGCGGAGCGGGTCATGAACGTATAGCGAACCGCCAACTCGCCGCCCTCGTTGATCGCCTGCACGAAGCTGTCGCCGCATAGACGGCGGAACTCGTCGGGATTCGTTGCCGAAAGGTCGGCATAGTAAGGATGCAGGACGATGGCGTTGGGCGGCAGTGCGGCGTTACCGCCGGTCTGTACGCCGGCGGAGGACTTCATGGCCGCCATGCTGCGCGGCGGCGTGATCGGCATCGGCGCGCTCAGGCTCGTCGGCTTCGCCGCCTGCGCCAGAGGCGTTCCGGTCGCATGGGCGTGATTGATATAGGCCAGCGCAAGCGAGAACGCACGGGAGCGTTCCGACGGCGTCCTGGCTTTTTTCACGATGTCGAAGAACGGCGCATGGGCCTGCCGGGTCGCCTCGACGGGCACCTTCAGCTTGGCCGCGATGTCTGCCGAGGTGGCCGCCGGGGCGCCCTGGCGCATGGCATTGGCGGGCGGCATCGCGCTGGCGACCTTGTTGGTCTGGTCGGCCGGCAGAGGCGCCGCGTACTTCCAGCCGTTGTCCACGCGCATCAGATGCGCGACGCTGATGAAGCTGCTGTCGACCTTCTGGTCCTTGGCGAAGTCCATTTTCACACCTGCCGAATAGCCGGCGATGGACCGTACCTGCACTTCGGCGCTGATATCCAGAGCGCTGCTCATGGTGCTCTGGTCGGTCACCATCTTCATCTGGGAAGTGGTCTTCTGGAAGTTGTCGGGAACCTTGTAGAACTGGGTAATGCAGGTCGCATTCTTCGGCTGCACGGTCTGGCTGTCCCAGCCCTGGCCGATATCCACGCCGCCGGTTTTCGGATACTCGATGGGAGGGCGTACGTCGTCATCCGCGATCGCGTACCCTGCCAGCAGACAGGCAACGAGGGCCGCCAGTGATTGTCGGTGCGTCTTGTTCATGTCATTCCCTTGTTTGAGGTTGAAGCAGGCTGGCGCACATGGATCTGATGGCACAGCAAGACCCGGCTGCCCAACCGCCTCAGGCAGTCTGGCTCAGGGTGGGCCGATTCTAGGGAGGAGATGGCGGTGGAATAAATACGGCGGACGCCGTATCGGCGCAATACCGAATCAACGGCACCGCCCGCAGCCGGCCGGCTGCGGAACCGCTAAAATCCCGCCCTCACGATAAAGACACACTCCAGGAGACAGCATGACCCAAGACGAACTCAAGCAGGCCGTCGCCCGCGCGGCGAAGGACTATGTGGCGGCCAACCTGCCCGCCGGCGGCATCCTCGGCGTCGGTACCGGCTCGACGGCCAACTTCTTCATCGACGAACTGGCTGCCATCAAGGACCGTATCGGCGGCACCATCGCCAGCTCCGAGGCGACGAAGAAGCGCCTCGAAGGCCACGGCATCCGCGTTCTCGACCTCAACGACATCACCGGCATGTCCATCTACGTGGACGGCGCCGACGAGATCGACGCCGGCTTCGCCATGGTGAAGGGCGGCGGCGGCGCCCTGACGCGGGAAAAGATCGTCGCCGCGGTGGCGCAGACCTTCGTCTGCATCTGCGACGGCAGCAAGCTGGTGAAGACCATGGGCAAGTTCCCCCTTCCCGTGGAAGTCATCCCCATGGCCCGCGCCTACGTGGCCCGGGAATTGGAAAAGCTCGGCGGCCAGCCCAAGCTGCGGGAAGGCTTCACCACCGACAACGGCAACGTGATCCTCGACGTCCATGGCCTGTCCATCACCGACCCGGTGGGGCTGGAGACCAAGCTCAACCAGATCGTCGGCGTCGTCACCAACGGCCTGTTCGCGGCGCGCGGCGCCGACGTGCTGCTGTTGGGCACGGCCGAGGGCGTGAAGACCTCGACGCGCTGAACGGCTGCACAACAAAGCAAAGGGCCGCCCGAGGGCGGCCCTTTTCATTGCGGCGGCGAAAAGCTCAGGCGCGCGGCGGCACGTAACCCTGCACCTGGGCGGCGCCTTCGCCGAAGAAGTGCTTCTCCACCTGCTCGGCCAGATACTTGCGATGCTGGGCGTCGGCGAGGTTGAGACGGTTCTCGTTGATGATCATCGTCTGCAGGCGAATCCACTGCTGCCAGGCTTCCTTGGAGACGTTCTCATAGAGGCGCTTGCCGAGATCGCCGGGCATGGGCGGGAAGTCGAGGCCGTCGGCCTCGCGGCCGAGTTTGATGCAATTGACCGTGCGGGCCATGGGGTTTTCCTTTTCGAAACGGATGTTTGCGATTTTACCTGTTTCGCGCCGACGCCCTCAAAGGCTCTTGACGAAGACCTTGGAGCGGCGCTGGAAGTTGTAAAGCTCGCGGCGCTGCTTGGGCAGGGCGTCCACGTCCGATTCGGCGAAGCCCCGCTCGATGAACCAGTGGGCCGTGCGCGTCGTCAGCACGAAGAGGCGCTTGAGCTTCTGCTTCTTCGCCCGCGCCTCGATGTGGCGCCGCAGCTGGTCGCCGTAGCCCAGTTCCCGGTAGTCGGGCATCACCGCCAGGCAGGCGAGTTCCGCCGCCTTCTCGTCGGAGAAGGGATAGAGGGCGGCGCAGCCCACCACGACGCCGTCGTGCTCCAGCAGGGAGAAGCGGGTCACCTCCATCTCGATGCGCTCGCGCCCCCGCTTCACCAGGGTACCGTCGGCCTCCAGGGGAGCGATGAGGCCCAGGATGGCGCCCACGTCCTCGGGCCCCGCCTCCCGCAGCCGTGCCAGGGGCGCCCGTGTCATCACCGTGCCGATGCCGTCCCGCGTGAAGAACTCCATGAGCATGGCGCCGTCGCGGCGCCGCGAGAGGAAATGGACGCGGCCAACGCCGCCGCGGCAGGCCCGGATCGAACCGGCCAGCACGCGGGTCACCTCGGGGGCCTGCTTCACCTTCTTGGCGGCCAGGGCCTCGGCCTCGTCGGCCGTGAGGGCGTCGATGAGGAGGCCCTTGCGGTCCGTCAGGCCCGGCGCGTCGCACAGGTAGATCAGCTTGTCGGCCTTGATGGCGACGGCCACGGCCTCGGCCACCTCTTCCCAGGCGAGGTTGAAGATTTCGCCCGACGGCGAGGCGCCGATGGGCGTGATGAGGACCACGTTCTCCTGGGCCAGGTCGCCGCGGATTTCCTCGGCGATGACGTTGCGCACGGCGCCGGTATGCAGGAAATCCACGCCGTCCACCACACCGACGGGCTTGGCGGAAATGAAGTTGCCGCCGGTGACGCGCAGGAAGCCGCCGGCCAGCGGCGTGTTGGGCAGCCCCTGGGACAGCATGGCCTCGATCTCGATGCGGGTGACGCCCATGGCGCGCTTGACGCACTCCAGGGCCTCCTTGTCGGTGACGCGCAGGCCCTTGTGGAACTTGGGCGTCAGGCCGCGGCCCTTCATCTCGCCATCGATCTGGGGGCGGGCGCCGTGCACCAGCACGAGGCGGATGCCCATGCTGTCGAGCAGCGCGATGTCGTGGATCAGGGCCTGGGCGGTGTCGCCGTCCTCCAGCACTTCGCCGCCGAAAGCGACGACGAAGGTCTTGCCGCGGAAGGCATGGATGTAGGGGGCCGCCTGGCGCACCCAGGCCACCAGCCGGGCATCGCTCTCGTTCTGCCCCGCGGGCGTGCTCGCGTCGCTGCTCATAGTCCGGCGGTCCTCATTTCTTCTTGCCAGGCTTCTCGGCGGCGGCGACGCCCTCGGCGCCCGGCTTGGATTCCAGCGCCGCTTCGAGCCGCTCGCAGATCGTCCGCATTATCTTCACGCGCGCATAGTTCTTGTCGTTGGCCTCGACGATGGTCCAGGGCGCGTTGCCGGTGCTGGTGCGATCCACCATGTCGCAGACGGCCTCGTGGTAGGCATCCCATTTCTCCCGGTTGCGCCAGTCCTCGTCGGTGATCTTGAAGCGCTTGAACTCGATCTTCTCGCGCTCCTTGAAGCGCTTGAGCTGCTCGTCCTTGCTGATCTGCAGCCAGAACTTGACGACGATGACGCCGGCGTCCGAAAGGTCGTGCTCGAAGTCGTTGATCTCGGAATAGGCCCGCAGCCAGTCGGCCTCGCCGCAGAAGCCCTCGACGCGTTCGACGAGCACGCGACCGTACCAGGTGCGGTCGAAGATGGCGACGCGGCCATGCTTCGGGATATGGCGCCAGAAGCGCCACAGATAGGGCTGGGCACGCTCCTCCTCGGTGGGCGCCGCCACGGGAACGATCTGGTAGTCGCGGGCGTCCATCGCCGCGATGATGCGGCGGATGGCGCCGCCCTTGCCGGCGGCGTCGGAACCTTCGAAGGCGCAGATCAGGCCCCGCTCCTTGAAGCGCGGATCGCGCACCAGCTCGGAAAGCTTGCCCTGCCACTTGGCGAGCTGCAGCTCGTAGTCCTCCTTGGCCATGGGCTTCTTCGGCTGCTTGAGTTCCGAGAGCACGTCGCGGCCGTCGATGTTCGGCCGTGCCGGCGGCGCCACCGGCGTCGTCTGCTTATCGGCGTCGGCGAGCTTCTGGCGGATGGCGTCGAGCAGGATCTTGCCCGTGGTCAGGGAGCGGTAGCGGTCGTCCTCGCCCTCGATGATGATCCACGGCGCCCAGGGCGTGTTGGTCATGCGCAGCACGTGGCCGACCACATCCTGCAACTTGTCGTAGGTCTTCAGGCGGTCCCAGTTCCACTTGGTGACGCGCCAGGCCGTCTTGGGGTCCTTCTCCAGCATCTTCAGGCGACGCTTCTGGCCGTCCTTGGTCAGGTGGAACCAGAACTTGAGGATCAGGGCGCCCTCGTTCACCAGCATCTGCTCGAAACGGTTGATCTGCTCGATGCGCTGGTCCATCGCGGCCTTCGTCATGCCGCCGTCGATGCGGTCGTGGATCGGGCTCGAATACCAGGAGCCGGCGAACATGCCGATGCGGCCCTTGGGCGGCAAGGCCCGCCAATAGCGCCACATGAACGGGCGCTGGCGCTCCTCGTCGGTGGGCGCGGCGAAGGCCAGGGTCGACAGGTAGCGGGGGTCCATCCACTCGTAGAGCAGGTTGATGGTCTCGCCCTTGCCGGCGCCGTCCTGGCCGCTGACCAGCATGATCACCGGGATCTTGCCGTTTTCCTTGAGCTCCCATTGGGCTTCCTGCAGGGCGGCGCGCAGCTCGGGAACCGCCTTCCTGTAGGTTTCCTTGTCGATCTTGTGACCCAGTTCCGCCGATTCGAACATCTTCCGTCTCCCTAGAAGTCGCCCCACAAAGCCATCATGGCCGCCAGTGCGGCGGCGCCTGCCGTTTCCGTGCGCAGCACGCGCGGCCCCAGCGTCAGAGGTGCGAAGCCCGCCGCCAGCGCGGCGCGCATCTCCCCGTCCTCGAATCCCCCTTCCGGTCCCACCAGCAGCGTCACCGGCCCGGTGAGTCCGCCGATGGCCCGCAGCGACTCCACGCCGCCGGGGGCCAGCACGAACCTGCGTTCATTCTGCTGCGGCGCCGCAGCAAGATATTGAGGCAGATCAAGCAGGGGCGCCACCTCGGGCACGCGGTTGCGCCCGCACTGCTCGCAGGCGGCCACGGCCACCTGCTGCCAGTGGCGCACGCGCTTCTCCGCGCGTTCGCCGGAGAGGCGCACCACGCTGCGCCGGGCGGCCACGGGCCGGATGGCGGCGACACCGAGCTCGGTGCATTTCTGCACCACCCAATCCATCTTGTCGGCGGCCGGCAGCCCCTGCACCAGGGTCACGCGCAGGGCCGGTTCCCGGTCGGCTTCGTCATGGTCGGCGAGGACGGCGCGCACCGCCGGACCCGCCCGCAACAGCCGTGCCCGCCAGGAGCCGCCGCGGCCGTCGAAAAGGACGACCTCGTCGCCGTCGTCCAGGCGCAGCACGCGCACGGCGTGGTGGGCGGCCTCGGCGGGCAGGTCCACCGTCGCGCCGGGCGCGAGGGCCGACGGCATGAAGAATCTCGGTAACATGCGGCCATTCTAACGAAGAGCCCGGGAACCTAGCCAGGCTCGCCACCGAGGAGACCGCAACATGGCCAGCACCCCCACCCCCGTCTGCGATTTCGGCTGGAAGGCCGTGGACTTCGAGCTGCCCGGCGTGGACGGCAAGCGCCACAGCCTGCGTTCCGCCGCCGGCCCCAACGGCCTGCTGGTGATGTTCATCTGCAACCACTGTCCCTACGTAAAGGCGGTCATCCACCGCATCGTGCGCGACACCGGGGAGCTCGCCGGCCTCGGCGTCGGCAGCATCGCCGTCATGTCCAACGATCCGACCGACTATCCCGAGGACTCCTGGGACCACATGGTCAAGACGGCACGGGACCTGGACTTCCCCTTCCCCTACGTGCTCGACGAGAGCCAGGCCGTCGCCAAGGCCTACGGTGCCGTCTGCACGCCGGACTTCTTCGGCTTCAACGGCGCCCTCGAACTCCAGTACCGGGGCCGCCTCGACGAGTCGCGCAAGGAGACCGCCCCCGCGGACGTGCGGCGCGACCTTTTCGAGGCCATGAAGCAGGTGGCCGCCACCGGCAATGGCCCCCGCGAGCAGGTCCCCTCCATCGGCTGTTCGATCAAATGGAAGTAGGTGGGGTCCGCGCAACGGCAGGCCTTTAACCTTAGTAATAGAGCGCATCTCCGGCGATTGCACCGGTCCCGGCGATGGGTTAGGGTGCGTCCATCCCCTGTACCCCGAAAGGCTGCCCGATGCCCCTGCGCCGCCTGCTGATCGCCCTGTTTGCCTGCCTTGCCGCCCTGCCGATCCGGGCCGAACGGGTGGCCGTCGCCTACCCGGGCCCCCTCAACATCTCCTACCTGCCCCTGGACCTGATCCCCAAGATCGGCGCCGACCGGGCCGAAGGCGTGGAGTTCGTGCCGCGCCCCACCGGCGGCGGCGGCGCCGCCCTGCAGCAGCTCCAGTCCCGCAACGCGGATTTCGCCGTGGCCGGCGTCCCGGCGGCCATGTCCGCCAAGGCCGCCGGCAACGACGTGATGGTCGTTGCCGCGGTGGATGACCTGGCGGTGTTCGTCCTCACCGTGCGCAGCGACCTCAAGGACAAGGTGCGCCAGCCGCGGGACCTGGCCGGCCGGATCATCGGCGTCACCAGCAGTTCCCTGTCGGTGAAGACCATCTCCCACCAACTGGCGGAACTGCTGCTGCGGAATGACGGCCTGTCGCCGAACCAGGTGCGCATCGTCGCCGCCGGCCAGAGCTGGGAGGAGCAGTCGGCCGCCATGCGCAGCAAGTCGGTGGATGCCATCCTCGGCTTCGAACCCTTTGCCTCGCGCCTGCGGGATGCCGGCCTGGCCTACTTCCTGTTCAATCTCGGCAACCCGGCCGATGCCGCCCGCGTTCCCGGCGGCGGCCTGCTCCAGGCCGCCGCCATCACCCGCAGCGATGTCCTGCGCGACGCGCCGCGCAAGGCGGAGAAAATGGTCGCCGTCATCCGGCGCACCCTGCAGTGGATCGCCGGCCACACGCCGGAGCAGATCGTGGCGGCCCTGGAGATCGACGACGCCGAGACGCGCAACTCCCTGCTGAAGTCCCTGCGCCAGTATCCGCGCCTCTACAGCCCAGACGGCAAGCTCTCCGACCACCAGATGCGGGAGACGGCGCTCTTCTACGCCGCCAGCGAGGGTACGGCCAGACCCCTGGCCATCGAGAGCATCGTCGATACCCGCTGGGCCGGGCGCAAACCATGAGCCGGCCCAAGGCTTCCCTGCGCCACCGGGCCGTCGGCACCATCCTCGCCGTGCTGGCGGTCGCCGCCATGATCGCCGCCGCCATCTCGGTCACCATGTATCAGGCCGTGCTGGACCGCTATGCCCGCCACAAGGGCGAGGCGGCCGTGATCCATTTCAGCGAGAAGCTCCACGGCATCGGTCTCGTCTGGGCGGATCGCCTGATGCGCGAGAAGGCGCGCCTGGAGTTCTCGCGCCTGCTGGAGGACCCGCCGCCCCTGCGCTGGGACCGGCTGCGTGCCTACCTGGCGTCCCTCAGCGCGTCGCCCACCTACGCCGGCATGGCCATCAGCACGGCCGAGGGCCGCGAGCTGTTCCGCCACGGCCCCGGCATCGGCCGTCCCTGGCCGGTGCCGGATGCCAAGCGGGGCGAGGCGCGCAGCTATTTCGCCGACGCCGGCGGCCACCTGTTCGTCGCCCTCTCGGCGCCGATCTGGCTCGGCCAGGACGGCATGGGCACCATGCATCTGCTGGTTCCCATCGACAACGGCTTCCTGCGCCAGAACGCCTTCCCCGATTCCGAACTCTTTCTCGAATGGCAGGGGCGGATCGTCGCCGGCTCCGAGGGCGACGGCGCCCTGGCGCGCGGCCTGCCGAACTTCAACGGCAGCGTCAGCCGCGACGGCAGGCGCTACGAGCAACGCAAGGTCGCCTTTCCGGAAGGCGGGGAAACGCCGGTCCTGCTGGTGCAGACCCATGTCGCGCCACCCTTCTCCGTCGCCGAGAGCGCCGGTCTCGGCATCGCCATCTTCCTCATCCTGGCGTTGCTGCTGGCCTCGGCCACGCGCAGCTGGCTGCTGCGCCTGCTGCCGCGCATCGAGAAGCTGGGGCGCGCCGCGGGGCTCTACGCCGCCGAAGGCAAGCCCACGCCGGCGCTGAATGCCGCCCTGCAGCAGGCAGCCGGCAACGAGGCGGACGAACTCAGCGAGGTCGCCCGCGCCATGAAGGAAATGGTGGCCGCCATGGCCTTGCGCGAGCGGGAGCGGCAGGCCGCCGACAACCGGCTGCGCGAGAGCGAGCGCCTCTTCCGCGATGTCGCCGAATTCGCCGGCGAATTCGTCTGGGAAATCGATGCCCGTCAGGTCCTGACCTATGTTTCCGACGGCGCCGCCGCCGTCTTCGGCCGCCCGCTGGACAAGCTGCGCGGCAGCGACTTCCTCGGCCATCTGCCTGCCGAGGAACGGGAATCGCTGATGGCGCGGGTGCGCCGCGTCGCCCTCAACGGCGAACCCTTCCGCCGCTTCGAGGTCAACATCCTGCGTCCCGACGGCCGGCAACGGCGGCTCTCCTTCTCCGGCATACCCGTAGTGGACGGCGATGGCCGCCGCACCGGCGCCTATCGCGGCACGGCCGAGGACATCACCCAGCGCAAGCGCGACGAGCGCAGCCTGCGGCTGGCGGAAAAGGTCTTCGACAACAGCGGCCAGGCGATCATGATCACCGACGACGCCGCCACCATCCTCAGCGTCAACCCGGCCTTCACGGAGATCACCGGCTATCCGGCCGAGGAGGCGGTAGGCCACAATCCGAGCGTCTTCGCCTCCGGCCGCCACGACGCCGCCTTCTACGCCGCCATGTGGTCCGAACTCAAGCGCAACGGCGCCTGGGAAGGGGAGATCTGGGACCGCCGCAAGAACGGCGAGGTCTATCCGAAATGGGCGTCGATCAATGTCGTGAACGACCCGGAGACCGGCGAGGTCACCCACTACATCGCCATCTTCTCCGACATCACCGAGCGCAAGGAGAACGAGGCCCGCATCGAGCACCTGGCCTACCACGATGCCCTCACCGGCCTGCCCAACCGCTTCGCCCTGCAGGCGCGCCTGGCCCAGTCCCTCGCCGACGCCCGCCGCAACGGCACCCAGGTCGCCCTGATGTTCATCGACCTGGACCACTTCAAGACCATCAACGATTCCCTCGGCCACGACATCGGCGACCAGCTGCTGATGACGGTGGCGCGGCGCATCAGCGCCACCCTGCGCGAGAGCGACACCGTGGCGCGCCTGGGCGGCGACGAATTCGTCATCGTCCTGCCCGGCATCGGCTCGCCGGAGGATGCGGCACGGGTCGCCGAAAAGGTCATCGAGCACGTCGGCGAGCCCCTCGCCCTCGCCGGCCACAAGCTGCACACCTCGCCGTCCATCGGCATCGGCATCTTCCCCACCGACGGCCACAACGCCGAAACGCTGATGAAGAACGCCGACATCGCCATGTACTACGCCAAGCAGCATGGCCGCAACGCCTACCGCTTCTTCACCGCCGACATGAACGCCGTCGCCACCGAGCGCCTGATGCTGGAAACCCAGCTGCGGGCGGCCCTCGACCGCGGCCAGATATCCCTCGTCTATCAGCCCCAGATCCACCTCGCCACCGGCATCATCGTCGGCGTCGAGGCCCTGGCGCGCTGGAATCACCCCGAGCGGGGACTGGTGATGCCGGAGACTTTCATCCCGGTGGCCGAGGAGACCGGCCTCATCATTCCCCTCGGCGCCTGGGTCATCGAGGAAGCCTGCCGTCAGGCCGCCGCCTGGCGCAGCGCCGGCATGCCGCCGCTGCGCATGTCGGTAAACCTGTCGCCCCAGCAGTTCCGCGACCACGCCCTCGCCCGCCACGTCGGCGAAATCCTCGAACGCACCGGCCTGCCCGCCGACAGCCTGGAGCTGGAGCTCACCGAGAGCGCCATGATGCGCGACACCGAACACGTCATCGAAACCCTGCGCGCCCTGCGCGACCTGGGCGTGCATATCGCAGTGGACGACTTCGGTGCCGGCTACTCGTCGCTGGCCTACCTGAAGCGCCTGCCCATCGACCGCCTGAAGATCGACCGCTCCTTCGTCGCCGACATGGAGCAGAACGCCAATGGCGTCGCCATCGCCAACGGCATCGTCGCCCTCGCCACCACCCTCGGCCTGTCCGTCACCGCCGAAGGCATCGAGACGCCGACCCAGCTGGAGATCCTGCGCAGCTTCGACTGCACCGACGGCCAGGGTTTCCTGTTCAGCCGCCCGCTGCCGCCCGACGAACTGGGGACTTACCTGCAGCTGCCTTCGCGGCCGACGAACCAGGCGTCCCTATTCCGCCTGCATTAGCGACGGCGCCGGCGCCGCCCGCCAGCAGGAAGTCGCGGAAGGCCGTCGCAATCGGCAGCAGGGCCTTCTCGGCCCGGTGCACCACGTACCACTCGCGCAGCACCGGCGTCCCGCGTACCGGCAACTGCACCAGCCGGCCCACCGACAGTTCCAGCCCGATGGTGTGCTCGGAAATGAAGGTCACCCCCATGCCGGCCATCACCGCCTGCTTGATGGTTTCGTTGCTGCTCATCTCGAACACGGCGGCGGGAGCGAAGCCCATGTCGGCGAAGTAGCGTTCCATCGCCACGCGCGTGCCCGAACCGGGCTCGCGGATGAGGAAGGTCTCGCCGGCCAAGTCGGCCGGCTCCAGGCGCTTGCGGCCGGCGAGAGGATGGTCCGGCGCGGCGATGATGACCAGCGGGTGGGGGGCGAAGGCCTCGGCCACGGTGGCGAACTCCTGCGGCGGACGCCCCATGATGGCGAGATCGATCTCGTTGTCGGCGAGCTGGCGCACGATGGTTTCCCGGTTGTGCACGCCGAGGCGCAGTTCGATGCCGGGATGCTGGGCGCGGAAATCCGTCAGCAGCCGCGGCGCGAAGTACTTGGCGGTGCTGATGACGCCGATGTGCAGGCTGCCGCCGCGCACGCCCTTCATGGCCGCCAGGGATTCGTCGGCTTCGCGCAACTGCAGCTCCACCAGACGCGCATGGCGCGCCACCTCCTCGCCGGCGGCGGTAAGGAAGATCTTCTTGCCGATCTGCTCCGTCAGGGGCAGGCCGACCATTTCCTCCAGCTGCTTGACCTGCATGGACACCGCCGGCTGGGTCAGGTGCAGTTCCTCGGCGGCGCGGGAGAAGGAGAGATGGCGGGCGACGGACTCGAAGACGCGCAGCTGGCGCAGGGTGACGTTTTTCATGGTTTAGCGGTGCGGATACTTGAGAAGAAAGGTTTCCAGCTCGGCGGGCGGCAAGGGACGGGCGTACAGATAGCCCTGCACCTCGTCGCAGCCGTGGCTGCGCAGCAGGTCCAGCTGGCCCTCGGTCTCCACGCCTTCGGCGATGACCTTGAGGCCCAGGCTGTGGGCCAGGGCGATGGTGCCCTTGGCGATGGCCAGGTCGTTGGCGTCGACGGTGATGTCGGCGACGAAGGAACGGTCGATCTTGAGATAGTCGAGGGGCAGGCGTTTCAGGTAGGCCAGCGACGAGTAGCCGGTGCCGAAGTCGTCCATGGCCAGGGCGATGCCCATGGCCTTGAACTCCTGCAGCAACAGGGCCGCCTTGTGGGGATTCTCCATCGCCATGCTCTCGGTGATCTCGATCTCCAGCAGCTCGGCCGGCACGCCGGTCGCGGCGAGAACGGCCGACACATGGCCGAGCAGGCTGGGCTGGCGCAGTTGGCGCGCCGAAAGGTTCACGGCGATATGGGGCGGCCGTAGTCCCGCATCCAGCCAGCTGCGGATTTGGCGGCAGACCGTCGCCAGCACCCAGTCGCCGATACGGTTGATGAGGTCGGTCTCCTCGGCGATGGGAATGAACACCGATGGCGGCTGCAGGCCTTTTCCGGGCCGGTTCCAGCGGATCAGGGCCTCGGCGCCGGTGACGCGCCCGTCCATGTCCAGGCGCGGCTGGTAGTGGAGCAGGAACTGGTCGTTCTGCAGGGCGTCGCGCAGTTGGCGCTCGACTTCGAGACGCTCCATGGCCGCGGCGTTCATGCTGTGGGAGAAGAACTGGAAGTTGTTGCGGCCCTTCGACTTGGCGTGGTACATGGCCGTGTCGGCGTGCTTCATCACCGTCGTCACGTCCTCGCCATCCTGGGGATAGAGGGCGATGCCGATGGACGGCGTGCTGTGCAGCTCGTTGCCCTCGATGGCGTAGGTCTCGGAAAGGCGTTCGAGGATGGCGCCGGCCAGGGTGGTGGCCACATCAGGCGTCTCCAGACCCGGCAGCACGACGACGAACTCGTCGCCGCCGAGGCGCGCCACGGTGTCGGAGGCACGCACCGCATCCTTCAGCCGCCGCGCCACCTCGATCAGCAGGAGGTCGCCGACGTGGTGGCCGAGGGTGTCGTTGATGGTCTTGAAGCGGTCCATGTCGAGGAACATCGCGGCGACACTGCGCCCGCCGCGGCGGGCCTCGGCGATGGACTGGTGCAGCCGCGCCTCCAGCGTCATGCGGTTCGGCAGGCTGGTGAGGGGGTCGTGGTGGGCCAGGTGGTGGATATGCTCCTCGGCGCGCTTGCGCTCAGTGATGTCGGAGAAGATCGCCACGTAATGGGTGAGGTGGTTGTCGTGGCGATCATGCACCGTGCTGATGGTCATCCACTTCGGATATATCTCGCCGTTCTTGCGGCGGTCCCAGATTTCGCCCTCCCAGTAACCGGTCGCCGCCAGGGTCTGCCACATGGCGCGGTAGAAGGCGGCGTCGTGGAGGCCGGAGCCGAGGAACTTGGGATCGCGGCCCAGGGCCTCGTCCTCGCCGTAGCCGGTGATGTGCGCGAAGGCGCTGTTCACCGAGACGATGCGATTGGCGGGATCGGCGATCAGGATCGCCACCGGGCTGCTGTCGAAGACCTTCTCGGACAACAGCAGGCGCTCCTCGTTGCGCTTGCGCTCGGTGACGTCGAAGGTGACGCCGACCGCCCGCAGCACGCGGCCGGCCAGGTCGCGGGTCGCCGAGTAGTGGACGTCGATGTGGCGCAGGCTGCCGTCGGGCCTGACGATGCGATAGGAGAGCCGGTCGGCGCTGCCGGCACCGCGCAGGAAATCCCGCACCTGGGCGACGACGCGCGCCCGGTCGTCCGGGTGGTAGTAGTCGGAGAAGTCGTTGAAGCGTCCCTCGCGGCCCGCCGAGGAGACGCCGAACAGGTTGAACACGCGCTCGTCGGCAACCACCACATTGGCGACGGCATCCCAGTCCCAGATGCCCATGCTGGCCGTCTCCACGGCCAGGGAGAGTCGCTCATGCAGGCGCAGCAGCTCGTTCTCGGCGTGTTTGCGCGTCGTGATGTCCGTGTAGATGGTGACGAAGCCGCCGCCCGGCAACGGCGCGCCGCGGACCTCCAGGGCCTGGCCGTCGGGGCGGACGCGCTCGAACTGGTGGGCCACCGGCTTGCGCGCCCGCTCGACGATGCGCGCCACCTGGCCCTCGATGTCCTCGCTGCCGTAATCCCCGCGTGCCGCGTTGAAGCGGATGAAGGCCTCGAAGGAGGGGTGGGGATCGGCAAACAGGCTGGCGGGCAGGTCGAGCAGCCGCTTGAAGGCCTCGTTGCAGACGACCAGGCGCAGGTCGCCGTCGAACACCGACACGCCGCCGGGGATGTTGTCGAGGATGCTCTGCAGCACCTCGTTGCTGCGCCGCAGGTCCTCCTCGGTGCGCTTGCGCTCGGTGATGTCGGTGTAGGTGGTGATGAAGCCGGCGATGCGGCCATCCACATGGAAGGGCTTGCCGACGACGAGATGGGCGCGCCCGCTCGCCCGCACGCGCTCGAAGCGGTGCGGCTGGAAGCGCATCGCCAGCTCGCAGCGCTGGCGCACCAGCTCCTCCGGATCGCCGGGCCCGTAGTCGCCGCGCCGGGCCGGCACGCGGATGAGGTCGGCGAACGCCACGCCCGGGTACATCATCTCCGCGGGCAGTTCCAGCACTTCGCGCATGCCTTCGTTCCAGACCACCAGGCGCAGCTGGTCGTCGAAGACGCTGATGCCCTGGGGCAGGCTGGCGAGGATGTTCTCCAGCACCGAGGACTGGCGGCGCAATTCGTCCTCCGCCGCCGTGCGCGCCGCAATCTCCTGTTCCAGGCGCGCGTTGGTCTCCGTCATGGCCGTCAGGCGCCGGCGCTGGTCGCCCAGGGCTGCCACCAGCCGCCGGTTGCTGCGACCGGCAAGGACGATCACGGCGCCGGCCACGCCGCCGAAGGCCACGGCGGCGGTGAGCCAGCTCAAGGGACTGGCGAGGAAAAGCGCCGGATCGACGGCGGCGACCGGACGCCCGAACAGGGACGGCATGGCGGCCAGCATGGTGACGATGCAGACGCCGGCAGCGATCAGGCCGCCGCGCATGCCGTAGAACATGGTGGCCGCGAAACACAGGCCGAGATGGACGAGGGCCGCATTGCTCAGCAAGCCGTAGCCGAAGTAGGCAAAGGTACCGGTCAGATAGGCGGTGCCGAGGATGACGGCGGCGAGGGTGGACGCCCCCAGCCGATGACGCAGCAGGTAAACAGCGACAAACACCGCATAGACGACCAGATGGAGGGAGTTCATCGGGCCGCCCAACTGGTGGTTGCGCAACAGGACGGCGATCAGGATCAAGGTCGCGACCCCCACCATCAGCCGGTAGGTGGTCATCACCACATCGTGGCGAATGGACTGCACGACCTCCCTGAGGTCGTCCGTGCTTCCGTTCATCCCCGCTCCTCCTGACTGTCCTTGTCGGCGGCCCAGCGTCCGGGCGGCCATTTTTCCCCATCTTATCATCGCCATAAGAAAGCGTGACTATCGCTTATGGGTGGGCAGGGCTATGCTGGCGGCCATGTTGCAAGCACTCATCTTCGATGTGGACGGCACCATGGCCGATACGGAGCGCGACGGCCACCGCGTCGCCTTCAATGCCGCCTTCCGGGAGGCCGGCCTGCCCTGGAACTGGGACATCCAGCACTACGGCGAGCTGCTGGCCGTCATGGGCGGCAAGGAGCGCATGGCCCACTTCGCCCGCCAGACCTACCCGGAACTGGCCGCCCGTCCGGAGTTCGATCATCTGGTGCGCAAGCTCCACGTGCTGAAGACCAGCCATTACGTGCATCTGGTGGAGGCGGGCGCCCTGCCCCTGCGGCCCGGCGTCGCCAGCCTGATCCGCGAGGCGCGCAAGTCCGGCATCAAACTCGCCATCGCCACCACCACCAGTCCCGAGAACATCTCGGCGCTGCTGCGCCATTCCCTCGCCCACGACGCCGAGAAGTGGTTCGACGTCATCGGCGCCGGCGACATCGTGCCGGCCAAGAAGCCGGCCCCCGACATCTATCTCTGGGTGCTGGAACGCCTCGGCATCCCGGCGGAAAACTGCCTCGCCATCGAGGACTCCGCCCACGGTCTCAAGGCCGCCATGGCGGCCGGCATCCCAACGCTGGTCACCGAGAACGCCTATACCCACGGCCAGGACTTTTCCGGCGCCGTGGCCGTGCTTTCGGACCTGGGCGCCATGTGCCTGGCCGAGCTGGAAGTCCTGCACTCGACTTATAGTCGCCATCACTAATTCTGAATGTTATTTATGGTTCGCCCCTACTAGCATTCGTCCTACGCAAAGTCCGACACCAAAGGAGAAACAGATGGATCAATCCAACCGCTATGCCGCACTTGACCTCAAAGAAGAAGACCTGATCAAGGGCGGCAAGCACATCCTGTGCGCCTACAAGATGAAGCCCAAGGCCGGCACCGGCTATCTGGAAGCCGCCGCCCACTTCGCCGCCGAATCCTCCACCGGCACCAACGTCGAAGTGTCGACCACCGACGAATTCACCAAGGGCGTCGACGCCCTCGTCTATTACATCGACGAGGCCAAGGAGGACATGCGCATCGCCTATCCGCTGGAGCTGTTCGACCGCAACGTCATCGACGGTCGCTTCATGCTGGTCTCCTTCCTGACGCTGACCATCGGCAACAACCAGGGCATGGGCGACATCGAGCACGCCAAGATGATCGACTTCTACGTGCCCGCCGAAGTCATCCGCAACTTCGATTGCCCGGCCTACAACATCGAGGACCTGTGGCGCATCCTCGGCCGCCCGGTCAAGGACGGCGGCTACATCTCCGGCACCATCATCAAGCCCAAGCTCGGCCTGCGTCCCGAGCCCTTCGCCAAGGCCGCCTACCAGTTCTGGCTCGGCGGCGACTTCATCAAAAACGACGAACCCCAGGGCAACCAGACCTTCGCCCCGGTCAAGAAGACCATCCCCCTGGTCTATGACGCCATGAAGCGCGCCATGGACGAAACCGGCGAGGCCAAGCTGTTCTCCATGAACATCACCGCCGACGACTATTTCGAGATGTGCGCCCGCGCCGACTTCGCCCTGGAAACCTTCGGCCCGGACGCCAACAAGCTGGCCTTCCTGGTGGACGGCTACGTCGGCGGCCCCGGTATGGTCACCACCTGCCGTCGCCAGTACCCGAACCAGTTCCTGCACTACCACCGCGCCGGCCACGGCGCCGTCACCTCGCCCTCCTCCAAGCGCGGCTACACCGCCTTCGTGCTGGCGAAGATGAGCCGCCTGCAGGGCGCTTCCGGCATCCACGTCGGCACCATGGGCTACGGCAAGATGGAAGGCGAAGGCGACGACAAGATCATCGCCTACATGATCGAGCGCGACGAGTGCCAGGGCCCGGTCTACTTCCAGAAGTGGTACGGCGTCAAGGCCACCACGCCGATCATCTCCGGCGGCATGAACGCCCTGCGCCTGCCCGGCTTCTTCCAGAACCTGGGTCACGGCAACGTCATCAACACCGCCGGCGGCGGCTCCTACGGCCACATCGACTCCCCGGCCGCCGGCGCCAAGTCGCTGCGCCAGGCCTACGAATGCTGGAAGGCCGGTGCCGATCCGATCGAATGGGCCAAGCAGCACAAGGAATTCGCCCGCGCCTTCGAGTCCTTCCCCAAGGACGCCGACAAGCTGTTCCCGGGCTGGCGCGAGAAGCTAGGCGTCCATAAGTAAAACCCACCCCCGGCCCCGCCCTCTTAGGGCGGGGGTGTAGGCGGGGTTTCCCGGAGTATGCTCCGCGCCGCCGAAACCGGCCGGCTGTGCAAAGCCGGCCGTGGTGCTGCCTCGCTGCGCTCGATTGTTACGGGGAGCTTCGTGTTAGCGTCGTAACGGGTGCCCGCTCTGCGGGCGTGCCGTCCTGCCTTGGGGCGGCCCGGCGTCAGGACTGCTTCGGGCCGACTCCCGAGTCTTTGTGGAGATCGTGATGACCGACAAGCAGCAATACCTCGTGCGCGAGGAACCCTTTTACCAACCCCAGGCCAACGAAGTGGCGCTCTACGAGGCCGCCTACGCCGCCCGCCTGCCGGTGATGGTGAAAGGCCCGACCGGCTGCGGAAAATCGCGCTTCGTCGAATACATGGCCTGGAAGCTCGGCAAGCCCCTGATCACCGTCGCCTGCAACGAGGACATGACGGCCTCCGACCTCGTCGGCCGCTACCTGCTGGACGCCGGCGGCACGCGCTGGCTCGACGGGCCGCTGACCACCGCCGCGCGCATCGGCGCCATCTGCTATCTCGACGAGATCGTCGAAGCGCGCCAGGACACCACGGTCGTCATCCACCCCCTCACCGACCACCGGCGCACCCTGCCCATCGACAAGAAGGGCGAGCTGATCGAGGCCCACCCCGATTTCCAGCTTGTGATCTCCTACAACCCCGGCTACCAGAGCCTGATGAAGGACTTGAAGCAATCCACCAAGCAGCGCTTCACGGCCTTCGACTTCGACTACCCGCCGGCCGAACTGGAGACCGCCATCATCGCCAGGGAGACGGGGCTGGCCGAGGGCACCGCCGCCCGCCTGGTGAAGATCGGCGGCGCGGCGCGCAACCTCAAGGGCCACGGCCTCGACGAAGGCACTTCGACGCGCCTGCTGGTCTATGCCGCCAAGCTCATCCGGCAGGGCGTCGACGCCCGCGACGCCTGCCGCATGGCCATGGCGCGGCCGATCACTGACGACGCCGACATCCGCGCCACCCTCGAACACGCCATCGACGCCGCCTTCGTCTAGCGGGGCAGCTGCCGTGGCCGACGCCCGCAAGACCGTCATGCAGCATCCGCAGGTCCGGGACTACTGGATCGCGGTGGACTGCGGTTTCCCCCAGGTCGGCGAGGTCTTCGAGGAATGCGTCTATGAGGCGCTGACGAGCTTCTCCCAGGCGGAGATGGACGCCTACATCGAGGCCGCGCGCTTCCTCGGCAAGATGGGCCGCGGGCCGGAGCCGATCCTCGCCTTCCTCGAAGAATGGCCCTCGATCGCCGGCACGGTGGGCACCGCCGCATTGCCGGCCGTCATGACGGCCGTGCGCGCCCTGCAGAAGTCGCCCAACAGCGCCGCCATCGCCCCCCTGTTGCAGACCCTGGCCGCCGTCGCGCGCCGCCTGCAGTCCCAGGACCAGTTGCAGGCCTACCTGGACATCGCCCTCGACCTGATGGCGCGCACCACCGGCTCCATCCACGGCCGCCACGCCACCTTCGCCAGCCCCGGGCTACCCGGCCTGTTCCGCCAGGCGCCGCGGCTGCTCGACCTGCTGCCCCTGGCGGGCCTGAAGAACTGGGTCGACTACGGCATCCGCAACTACGGCCGCCATCCCGAGCGCCAGGCCGAGTATTTCGACCTGGGCACCGCCGACAGCCGCGCCGTGCTGCAGCGGGAACGTCGCGGCACCCTGTTCGCCGACGTCGAGCGCAAGCTCGATCTCACCCTGCGCGCCCTGTGGGGCGACAGCGACCAGCTCGTGCCCTACTCGACGGCCTTCCACGAACTGCGCCAGCCCGTTCCCTACTACGACAAGCTGGGCCTGCGCGTGCCGGACGTCTACGAGGACCGCGCCGGCGTATCCGGGCTAGACCGCTACCGCGCCGTGCTCGCCCACATGGCCGGCCACCGGCGCTGGAGCGAGGCCCAGGTCGCCGACAACTGGAGCCCCTTCCAGCGCATGGCCGTCGAATTCTTCGAGGACGCGCGCATCGACACCTTGCTGATGCGGGAATATCCCGGCCTGGCGCGCATCCTGCTCGCCCTGCATCCGCAGCCGTTGGAAGGCGCCTGCGACTCGGAGACCACATCCTGCCTGCGCCATCGTCTGGCCATGCTCTCGCGCGCCTTCCTCGACCCGGACCACGGCTACGCCGACACCGTGCTGCAGGAGTTCGTCCGGCGCTTCCATGGCCTGCTCGCCGCCGGCCCGGCCAGCACGGCGGCGGTCGCCAGCCTCGCCCTGGCCTACGTCGCAAAGACGCGCCGCCAGAGCGACCAGTACGCCAAGGTGCATTTCGCCGACACGGTCATCGACTACCGCGACGACAACCGCCAGCTCTGGAAATTCATCGAGGAGGGCGACGAGGAGGAAGCCTTCGACGAGCCGCGCAAGCTCGAACCGGGCGAGGAGCTGCAGGGCCTGCCGCCGCGCCACTACGCCGAGTGGGACCACCGCAGCCAGACCTTCCGCCCCGACTGGGTCAGCCTCTACGAAGCCCTGCATCCCGCCGGCGACGCCGCCGCCATCGACCGCCTGCTGCAGAAGCACGCCGCCCTGGCCAAGCGCCTCAAGCGCCTGCTCGACCTGGTCAAGCCCCAGGACAAGGTGCGCATCCGCTACCAGGAGGACGGTACCGACCTGGACCTGGACATCGCCCTGCGCTCGCTGATCGATTTCCGCAGCGGCAGCACGCCCGACCCGCGCATCAACATGAGCCACCGCACCGACGGCCGCGACATCACGGTGCTGCTGCTGCTCGACCTTTCCGAATCGCTGAAGGAGAAGGCCGCCGGCAGCGCGCAGACCATCCTCGAACTGTCGCAGGAAGCGGTATCTCTGCTGGCCTGGGCCATCGAGCGCCTCGGCGATCCCTTCGCCATCGCCGGCTTCCGTTCCAATACGCGCCACGAGGTGCGCTACCAGCACATCAAGGGCTTCGCCGAGCGCTGGGACGACAGCGTCAAGGCGCGGCTCGCCGCCATCGAGCCGGGCTGGTCCACGCGCATGGGCGCGGCCCTGCGCCACGCCGGCCACTACCTCGCCCACCGCCAGGCCGACAAGAAGATCCTGCTGCTGCTCACCGACGGCGAGCCGGCCGACATCGACGTGGACGACCCCGACTACCTGCGCGCCGATGCCAGGAAGGCCGTCGACGAACTGGCCGCCAAGGGCGTCACCACCTTCTGCCTGAGCCTGGACCCCAAGGCCGACGACTACGTGCGCGACATCTTCGGCAGTCGCTGGCGGGTCCTCGACCGCATCGAACAGCTGCCCCAGACCCTGCCCCAGCTCTACCTGCAGCTGACACGCTGACGCCGGGCGCATGCCGTGTCCACCCGGCGGCCTTAGAATCGTTACTCCCCTGGTGCCCCCTGCCTCCGAGGTCCCGATGAGTCGCCACCGCTTCCGTTTCCGCCTGCTGGCCCTGCTGGCGGCCCTGATCGCCCTTGCCGCCGGCTGCGGCGTGAACCCGGTCACCGGCCGCAGCGAACTGCAACTGGTCTCCGAACAGGAGGAGATCGCCATGGGCCGGCAGAACTACATCCCGGGCCAGCAGCAGAGCGGCGGCCAGTACGTCGTCGATCCCCAGCTCACCGCCTACGTGCGCGAGGTGGGCCAGAAGCTGGCCCGTGTCAGCGACCGCAACCAGCTGCCCTACGAATTCGTCGTCCTCAACGAATCGGTGCCGAACGCCTGGGCAATGCCCGGCGGCAAGATCGCCGTCAACCGCGGCCTGCTGACCGAGCTGAGGAGCGAGGCGGAACTGGCGGCGGTGATCGGCCACGAGATCGTTCATGCGGCGGGCCGCCACGCCGCCCGCGGCGTCGAGAACAACATGCTGCTGCAGACCGGTGCGGCGGTGGTTTCCATCGCCGCCGCCGACCGCCAGTACGGCAGCATCGTGGACGCCGTGGCCGGTATCGGCGCCGGCCTGCTGGGCATCAAATACGGCCGCGACCTGGAACTGGAAGCGGACCACTACGGCATGATCTACATGCAGCGGGCCGGCTACGATCCCCGCGCCGCCGTCAGCCTGCAGGAGACCTTCGTCCGGCTTGCCAACGGCAAGGAGGCCAACTGGCTCGAAGGCCTGTTCGCCAGCCACCCGCCCTCCCAGGAACGCGTGGACGCCAACCGGGAATTCGCCGCCACCCTCAAGGGCGGCGTCTTCACCGGCGAGAAGGAGTACCAGGCCCGCATCGCCCCGCTGCTGAAGACCCGCGAGGCCTACAAGGCCTACGACGAGGGCGACAAGGCCCTGAAGAAGAAGGATGCCGAGAAGGCCCTCAAACTGGCCAATGCCGCCCTCAAGCTGGAGCCGCGGGAAGCCCTGTTCTACGGCCTGCGCGGCGATGCCGCCGCCATGCTGGGACGCCCCAAGGAGGCCGAGGGCGACTACGACGAGGCCATCAAGCGCAATCCGGACTTCTACGAGTTCTACCTCGGCCGCGGCCTGGTCAGGCAGAAGCGCGGCGACACCGAAGCCGCCGTGGCCGACTTCAACAAGGCCAACAGCCTGCTGCCGACCGCCGGCGCCCACTACGCCCTCGGCCGTATCCGCCAGGCCCGCGGCGAGCAGAACGCCGCCATCGAGCATTTCCGCGCCGCGGCGACGGCACGGGACGACACCGGCAAGAGCGCCGGCGTCGCGCTGGCGCGGCTCGATCTGCCGCGCAATCCCTCCCGCTATCTCGCCACCGCCGTCGAACGGAGCGCCTCCGGCCAGCTTGTCGTCACGGTGCGCAACAAGGCGCCGGTGCGCGTCGCCAACGTCGTCGTCGATGCCGTCCATTCCCATCGGGGGCGCGAGTCCTTCCGCCTCGGCAGCCTGCAGCCCGGCGAAGCCGCGCGGATTCCCCTACCCTGGACCATGGCCGACGTGAAGGAAGGCATGCGCGTCGCCAGCCAGGTCACGGCGGCCCAGCTGGCGGAGTAGCCGGCGCCCAAGGGCATCCGGGGCAGCCCCGCCCCGACAGTCTGCCGCCCTTATTCCAATGATAAGAAAAAGTGAATGGCGCTTATGGATGGCGCCGAGTACAGTCCTTCCGTCGGTTCGGGTCTCGCGACCCGGGCCTAGCTTCTCCACTCCCTCTGGCGATTTGCCAGATTTAGCCCCGCCCCGCAAGGGGCGGGGAATTTTCTTCCCGGGGGAGATGGCGATAAGGAAAAAGAACGACAGGAGGACGGACCATGCATGACGGGCGTACGACGCTGACCCAGTTCATCATCGAGGAACAGCGCCGCGTGAAAGGCGCCTCGGGCGATTTTTCGGCCCTCCTCAACGACATCGCCACGGCGAGCAAGTCCATCAGCCATGCGATCTCCCGCGGCTGCCTCGGCGCCGACGCCGAAGACCCGCAGATCTACCTGGAACGCGCCGCCAGCGACTTCATCGTCAAGTCCAATGTCTGGACCGGCCGCCTGGCCGGCATGGCCTCCGAATCCAGCGACGGCATCACCCCCATCCCGGCCAAGTATCCGCGCGGCAAATACCTGCTGGTGTTCGACCCCCTCAACGGCTCGGGCAACCTGGACATTAACTTCATGACCGGCACCATCTTTTCGGTGCTGAAGGCCCCGGCCGGCAAGAAGGACATCAAGACCGAAGACTTCCTGCAGCCCGGCTGCGAGCAGGTGGCCGCCGGCTTCGTGCTCTACGGCGCCTCGACGCGCCTGGTGCTGACCACCGGCAACGGCGTCAACGGCTTCATGCTCGACCGCGAGATCGGCGAGTTCGTGCTGACCCACCGCAACATGACGGTACCGGACAACGCCGCCACCTTCGCCATCAACGCCTCCAACGAGCGCTTCTGGGAACCGCCGGTGCGCCGCTACGTGCAGGAGTGCATGGCCGGCAAGACCGGTCCCCGCGGTCGCGACTTCGGCATGCGCTGGGTCGCCTCGCTCATCGCCGAGGCCTATCGCGTGCTCACCCGCGGCGGCGTCTTTCTCTACCCCCACGACGAGCGTACCCGCGAGCAGGGCGGCCGTCTCGGCCTGCTCTACGAGGCCAATCCCATCGCCTTCATCATGGAACAGGCGGGCGGCGGCGCCATCACCGGCCGCAGCCGCATCCTCGACGTGAAGCCCACCGAACTGCACCAGCGCGCCCCCTTCATCTTCGGATCGAAGGGCGAAGTCGACCTGATCCACGGCTATCACAAGGATTACGTCGAAGGCCGCGACCACAACAGCTACGACCTGCCCCTGTTCGGCACGCGCTCGCTGTTCCGCAACGAATAATCAACTTCTGGAGTTCGCCATGTCGGTCAAGCACCCCGTCATCGCCATCACCGGTTCCTCCGGCGCCGGCACGTCCACCGTCACCAAGTCCTTCCAGCACATCTTCCGCCGCGAGAACATCGAGGCCGCCATCATCGAGGGCGACTCCTTCCATCGCTACGACCGCAAGTCCATGAAGGAAGCCGTCGCCAAGGCCAACAAGGAGGGCAACCAGCACCTGTCCCACTTCGGTCCCGAGGCCAACCTGCTGGAGGAACTGGAGAACCTGTTCAAGACCTATGGCGAGACGGGCTCCGGCAAGCGCCGCTACTACCTGCACAACGAGGAAGAGGCCGCCCCCTACAAGCAGAACTCCGGCGAGTTCACGCCCTGGGCCGACCTGCCCCCCTCGGACGTCCTGTTCTACGAGGGCCTGCACGGCGCCGTCGTCACCGACAAGGTGAACGTGGCCCAGCATGCCGACCTGCTGGTGGGCGTGGTGCCCATCATCAACCTGGAATGGACCCAGAAGCTGCACCGCGACCGCAAGGCGCGCGGCTACTCGACCGAGGCCGTGGTGGACACCATCCTGCGCCGCATGCCGGACTACGTGAACTACATCTGCCCCCAGTTCTCGCAGACCCATGTGAACTTCCAGCGCGTGCCGACGGTGGACACCTCCAACCCCTTCGTCACCCGCGACATCCCGACGGCCGACGAGAGCTTCGTCATCATCCGCTTCGCCAATCCCAAGGGCATCGACTTTCCCTACCTGCTGTCCATGGTGCACGATTCCTTCATGTCGCGGCCCAACAGCATCGTCGTCCCCGGCGGCAAGCTGGAGCTGGCGATGCAGCTGATCTTCACGCCCATGATCCTGCGCCTGATGGAGAACCGCCGCCGCGCCATGTCGATCTGACGCACCGCCCGGCAGTCCCGCAGGAACATCAACGATTTACCACTTTGATCCCGGTTTGGCCGATAATTTCGGCCTTTCTGGGCATGGATAACGAGGAACCCCCATGACCGCTACTTTCAGCGATTTCGAGCCGCCCGTGTTCAACAACCTGACCAGCGCCATCCGCGCCCTGGCCATGGACGCCGTACAGAAGGCCAATTCCGGCCATCCGGGTGCGCCCATGGGCATGGCGGAGATCGCCGAGGTACTCTGGAACCACCACCTCCGGCACAACCCCAACAATCCCAAGTGGCCCAACCGCGACCGTTTCGTGCTGTCCAACGGCCACGGCTCCATGCTGATCTACGCCCTGCTGCACCTCTCGGGCTACGACGTCAGCATCGACGACATCAAGAACTTCCGCCAGCTGCACTCGAAGACCCCCGGTCACCCCGAGTACGGCTACACGCCGGGCGTCGAGACCACCACCGGCCCCCTCGGCCAGGGCATCACCAACGCCGTCGGCATGGCCATGGCCGAGAAGCTGCTCGCCGCCGAGTTCAACAAGCCCGGCCATGAGATCGTGGACCACCGCACCTACGTCTTCCTCGGCGACGGCTGCTTGATGGAAGGCATCTCCCACGAGGCCTGCTCCCTGGCCGGCACCTGGGGTCTGGGCAAGCTGACCGCCTTCTGGGACGACAACGGCATCTCCATCGACGGCCACGTGGAAGGCTGGTTCACCGAGGACATCCCGAAGCGCTTCGAGGCCTACGGCTGGCACGTGGTGGCCAACGTCAACGGCCACGATCCGGAGGCGCTGCACGCCGCCATCGAGGCCGCCAAGAAGGTCGCCGACAAGCCCTCGCTGATCTGCTGCAAGACGGTGATCGGCGCCGGTTCCCCCAACAAGGCCGGCACCCACGACGTGCACGGCGCCCCCCTGGGCGACGCCGAGATCGCCGCCGCCCGCCCGCACATCGGCTGGAACTTCGGCCCCTTCGAGATCCCGCAGGAAGTCTACGAAGCCTGGGACGCCAAGAAGAAGGGCACCGAGTGGGAAGGCTCCTGGAACCAGAAGTTCGAGCACTACGCCAAGGCCTTCCCGGCCGAAGCCGCCGAATTCAAGCGCCGCATGGCCAACGAGCTGCCGAAGAACTGGGCCGAGTTCGCCGCCAAGGCCATCGCCACGGCCAACGAGAAGGCCGAGACCGTCGCCACGCGCAAGGCCAGCCAGATCGCCATCAACGCCCTGGCACCGGCCCTGCCCGAGTTCCTCGGCGGCTCCGCCGACCTGACCGGCTCCAACCTGACCAACTGGACGGGCTGCAAGCACGTCTCCGGCAAGAGCACCGGCAACTACATCTCCTACGGCGTGCGCGAGTTCGGCATGTCCCACATCATGAACGGCATGGCCCTGCACGGCGGCCTGCTGCCCTTCGGCGGCACCTTCCTGATGTTCTCCGAATACGCCCGCAATGCCCTGCGCATGTCGGCCCTGATGAAGCAGCGCGTGATCTACGTGTTCACCCACGACTCCATCGGCCTCGGCGAGGATGGCCCAACCCACCAGCCGGTCGAGCAGATCGCCACCCTGCGCATGATCCCCAACATGGACCTCTGGCGTCCCTGCGACACCGTCGAGACCATGGCCGCCTGGACCTGCGCCGTCGAAAGGACCGACGGCCCCACGTCCCTGGCCCTGTCGCGCCAGAACCTGCCCTTCGTCGCCCGCGACGCCGCCACCATCGCCAACATCAAGCGCGGCGGCTACGTCATCAGCGAGGCCAAGGGCAATGCCAAGGCCGTCATCATCGCCACCGGCTCGGAAGTGGATCTGGCCCTCAAGGCCCAGGCCGCCCTGGCCCAGGAGGACATTCCGGTGCGCGTCGTCTCCATGCCCTCGACCAACGTCTTCGAGCGCCAGGATGCCGCCTACCGTGACAGCGTGCTGCCCAAGGGCCTGCCGCGCGTCGCCGTGGAAGCGGGCGTCACGGCCGGCTGGTACAAGTACGTCGGTCTCGAAGGCAAGGTCGTCGGCCTCGACCGCTTCGGCGAGTCGGCCCCGGCGGGCACGCTGTTCAAGGAATTCGGCTTCACGGTGGCGAACGTCGTGAATGCCGTCGAGTCGGTTCTGTAATCACTTTCGGGAGCTTAAAGACATGACCATCAAAGTCGGCATCAACGGTTTCGGTCGCATCGGCCGCATGACGTTCCGCGCCATCGCCAAGGATTTCCCCGGCATCGAAGTCGTCGCCATCAACGACCTGCTCGAGCCGGATTACCTGGCCTACATGCTGAAGTACGACTCCGTGCATGGCCGCTTCAACGGCGACATCAAGGTGGACGGCAGCAACCTGGTCGTCAACGGCAAGAAGATCCGCCTGACCGCCGAGAAGGACCCGGCCAACCTGAAGTGGAACGAAGTCGGCGTGGACATCGTCATCGAGTCCACCGGCTTCTTCCTGACCAAGGACACCTGCCAGAAGCACATCGACGCCGGCGCCAAGAAGGTGGTCCAGTCCGCTCCCTCCAAGGACGACACCCCGATGTTCGTCTACGGCGTGAACCACGAGAAGTACGCCGGCGAGAAGATCGTCTCCGCGGCTTCCTGCACCACCAACTGCCTGGCCCCCGTCGCCAAGGTGCTCAACGACAACTGGGGCATCAAGCGCGGCCTGATGACCACGGTGCATGCCGCCACGGCCACCCAGAAGACCGTCGACGGCCCGTCCAACAAGGACTGGCGCGGCGGCCGCGGCATCCTCGAAAACATCATCCCGTCCTCCACCGGTGCCGCCAAGGCCGCCGGCGTGGTGCTGCCGGAACTCAAGGGCAAGCTCACGGGCATGGCCTTCCGCGTACCGACCTCCGACGTCTCCGTGGTCGACCTGACCGTCGAACTGAACAAGGAAGCCTCCTACAAGGACATCTGCGCCGCCATGAAGGCCGCCTCCGAAGGCGCGCTGAAGGGCGTGCTCGGCTACACCGAGGAGAAGGTCGTCGCCACCGACTTCCGCGGCATGAGCGCTCCCTCCGTGTTCGACGCCGAGGCCGGCATCGCGCTGGACAGCACCTTCGTCAAGGTCGTGTCCTGGTACGACAACGAGTACGGCTACACCTGCAACATGCTGCGCTTCGTGCAGCACGTCGCCAAGTAAGAAATCCGCGATCCAACCGCCGCACCGGGTAACTGGGCGCGGCGGTTCAGTGGCCGATTTCAAAAATATCCACGGAGACCCCGCCATGACGTTCAAGCGTCTCACCGATTTCGATCTCAAGGGCAAGCGCGTCTTCATCCGCGCCGACCTCAATGTGCCGGTCAAGGAGGGCAAGGTCACCTCCGATGCCCGCATCACCGCCTCCATGCCCACCATCGAGCACTGCCTCAAGGCCGGCGCCAAGGTGATGGTCACCTCCCACCTGGGCCGCCCCGAAGAAGGCGTGTTCACCGAGGAGAATTCCCTGCAACCCGTCGCCGACGTGATGGCGAAGAAGCTCGGCAAGCCCGTGCGCGTGATCCGCGACTGGGTGAACGGTGGCTTCGAGGTCGCCGCCGGCGAAGTCGTGCTGCTGGAGAACTGCCGCTTCAACAAGGGCGAGAAGAAGAACGTGGAAGAGACGGCGAAGAAGTACGCCGCCCTCTGCGACCTCTTCGTCATGGACGCCTTCGGCACCGCCCACCGCGCCGAAGCCTCCACCTACGGCGTCGCCCAGTTCGCCCCGGCCGCCTGCGCCGGTCTGCTGGTGGCCGAAGAACTCGAAGCCCTCGCCAAGGCCCTCGCCAACCCGGCCCGCCCGATGGTCGCCATCGTCGGCGGTTCCAAGGTCTCCACCAAGCTGACCGTCCTCGAAGCCCTGGCCGAGAAGTGCGACCAGCTCGTGGTCGGCGGCGGCATCGCCAACACCTTCCTCAAGGCTTCCGGCAAGAACGTCGGCAAGTCCCTGTGCGAGGACGATCTGGTTCCCACCGCCCAGGCCCTGATGAAGAAGATGTCGGCCCGTGGCGCCACCATCCCGATCGCCGTCGACGTGGTCTGCGGCAAGAAGTTCGATGCCGCCGAGCCCGCCGTGCAGAAGGATGCCGGCAGCGTGGCCGACGACGACATGATCTTCGACATCGGCCCCAAATCGACGCAGGAACTCGTCGACATCATCATGAAGGCCGGCACCGTGGTCTGGAACGGCCCGGTCGGCGTCTTCGAGTTCGACCAGTTCGGCGACGGCACCAAGAAGATCGCCGACGCCATCGCCAAGACCAAGGCCTTCACCCTGGCCGGCGGCGGCGACACCATCGCGGCGATCCAGAAGTACGACATCTACGACAAGGTGTCCTACATCTCCACCGCCGGCGGCGCCTTCCTGGAATACCTGGAGGGTAAGGTCCTTCCCGCCGTTGCAATGCTGGAGCAACGGGCGAAGGGTTGAATCCATGGGGCCGCAACGTCGCGGCCCCTTTTCTTTCGAGCACATGCAACGCGCCACTAAGATCGTAGCGACCCTCGGACCGTCCTCTTCCGACCCCGACACCCTGTCCCAGCTTGTCGCCGCCGGCATCGACGTCGTCCGGCTCAACTTTTCCCACGGCACGCCTGACGACCATCGCGCCCGCCTCGACGTGCTGCGCAACGCCATGCGCACCCACGGCCGCACCGTCGGCGTCATGGCCGACCTGCAGGGCCCGAAAATACGCGTCGGCAAGTTCGCCGGCAGCAAGGTACTGCTGAAGCCGGGCCAGCCCTTCATCCTCGACGCCGAGTGCAAGCTCGGCGACTCCCAGCGCGTCGGCCTCGACTATCCGGAGCTCGTCGGCGATGTCGAAGCCGGCGACGTGCTGCTGCTGGACGACGGCCGCATCGTCATGGACGTGGTGCGCGTCGACGGCCACGAGATCCATTGCGTCGTGCGCCACGGCGGCGAACTGTCCAACAACAAGGGCATCAACAAGCAGGGTGGCGGCCTTTCGGCGCCGGCCCTGACCGCCAAGGACATGGAGGACATCCGTACCGCCGCCGAGTTGGGCGTGGACTATGTGGCCGTCTCCTTCCCCAAGTCCGGCGACGACATGCGCCAGGCGCGCCAGCTGCTGCAGGCGGCCGGCTCCGAGGCCATGACCATCGCCAAGATCGAGCGCGTCGAGGCCATCGCCAACCTGGACGACATCCTGGAAGCCAGCGACGGCGTCATGGTCGCCCGCGGCGACCTGGCCGTGGAAGTCGGCGACGCGGCTGTGCCGGCCCTGCAGAAGCGCATCATCCGCGCCGCGCGGGAAGCCAACCGCTTCGCCATCACCGCCACCCAGATGATGGAGTCCATGATCCACAGCCCGGTGCCCACCCGCGCCGAAGTGTCCGACGTGGCCAACGCGGTGCTCGACGGCACCGACGCCGTGATGCTCTCGGCCGAGACGGCCGCCGGCGAATACCCGGTGCACACGGTCGAGTCCATGGTGCGCATCTGCGTCGAGGCCGAGAAGTCCCAGGAGGTGTCCCTGGATACCCACTTCCTCGACCGGGTGTTCACGCGCATCGACCAGTCCATCGCCATGGCGGCCCTGTTCACGGCCTACCACCTGAAGGTCAAGGCCATCGCCGCCCTCACCGAATCGGGCTCCACCGCCCTGTGGATGAGCCGCCTCAACTGCGGTGTGCCGGTCTATGCCCTGACGCCCGAGATCAAGACCCGTTACAAGGTCAGCATCCTGCGCGGCGTTAACCCGCTGCTGATCCGCTACATCGGCCATAACCGGGACGAACTGCTACGTGAAGCCGAATCCGAACTGATTCTCGCCGGCGCCGTCCAACCGGGTGACCTGATCGTGCTGACCATCGGCGAACCCATCGGCCAGCCCGGCGGCACCAATACCCTGAAGCTCGTCAAGGTCGGCGAACACCGGCCTGCTCACTAAACGCTTACAACACTCTAGAGAAGGAGACTGCCATGCCCCTGGTATCCATGCGCCAACTGCTGGATCACGCCGCCGAGAACGGCTACGGCCTGCCGGCGTTCAACGTCAATAACCTGGAGCAGATCCAGGCCATCATGGAAGCGGCCGAAGAGACCAACAGCCCGGTGATCATGCAGGGCTCCGCCGGCGCCCGCAAGTACGCCGGCGAGGCCTACCTGCGCCACCTGATCGAAGCCGCCATCGAGACCCATCCGGACATCCCGATCGTCATGCACCAGGACCACGGCGCCAGCCCGGCCATCTGCATCCAGTCCATGCGCTCGGGCTTCTCCAGCGTCATGATGGACGGCTCCCTGATGGAAGACGCCAAGACCCCCTCCAGCTTCAAGTACAACGTGGACGTCACCAAGCACGTCGTCGACATCGCCCACGCCATCGGCGTCTCCGTCGAAGGCGAACTGGGTTGCCTCGGCTCCCTGGAATCCGGCCAGGGCGAGAAGGAAGACGGCCATGGCGCCGAAGGCGTACTGTCCCACGACCAGCTGCTGACCGATCCCACCGAGGCCGCCGAGTTCGTCAAGGCCACCGGCGTCGATGCCCTCGCCATCGCCATCGGCACCAGCCACGGCGCCTACAAGTTCACCCGCCCGCCCACGGGCGCCGTGCTGCGCATCGACCGCATCAAGGAAATCCACGCCCGCCTGCCGAACACCCACCTGGTGATGCACGGCTCCTCCTCGGTGCCCCAGGACTGGCTCAAGATCATCAACGAGAACGGCGGCGAAATGGGCGCCACCTACGGCGTGCCGGTCGAGGAGATCGTCGAGGGCATCAAGAACGGCGTGCGCAAGGTGAACATCGACACCGACCTGCGCATGGCCTCCACCGGCGCCATCCGCCAGTTCATGAACAAGGACCGCAAGAACTTCGATCCGCGCAAGTACCTGGCCGAAGCCCGCAAGGCCATGAAGGAGATCTGCAAGGCCCGCTACGAAGCCTTCGGTTGCGCCGGCATGGCCAGCAAGATCAAGCCTATGGGCCTGGAAGCCATGGCCAACCGCTACAAGAAGGGCGAGCTCAGCGCGATCATCAAGTAAGTCCGTCGCGCAGCAACGCAGGGGCCGTCCGGCGCAAGCCGGGCGGCCTTTTTCATTGGCCGCCGTCAAGCTTCCAGATGCAGCCGACGACCGGACCCGGCGATGGTTTCCGTCACGGGGATGCCGCCGTCGCCGGCCGTCCGCTCGGCGACGCGCTATCATGGCGACGGATTCATTTTTACATCATGGCTTGTCACGCCGATGGGAGCGGCGTCGCAGTGCGCCGGTTCTTGCAGCGAAAACTCACTAGGCCCGTATTGGTCGTGATGGCGACCGCCCTCGTCGCCAACCTGTTCGTCGGCGCCCTGGTGGCGCTTTCCTTGTACGCCAGCTACCAGCAGTATCGCGAACGTGCGGCCGTCACTTCCCGCAATACGAACCGGCTAGTCGCGCAGGGCGTCGCCAGCGAAATCGATCGCGTCGACCTGGGCCTGCAGGCCGTGAGCGACGAGTATCTTCGCCTCCACGCTGCCGGCCGCCTCGATGGCTCGGCGCTGACGCGTTTCCTGGTACGCCAACAGGCCAGGCTGCCGATGGTGGACAGTCTGTGGATCGCCGATGCCCACGGCAGAGTCCTCCATGGCTCCGACCAGGAACCGCCGTCGGTCGTGTCGCTTGCGGACCGCGACTACTTTGCGGCCCTGCGGGACAACTCCGCCGCCGGTCTGGTTATTTCCCGGCCCGTGCTCGGCAAGATCAGCGGCAAATGGGTCCTGATCTTCGGCCGCCGGCTGACCGGAGCCGACGGCAGGTTCCTCGGTATCGCCATCGCGCCGGTGACGATAGCCTGGTTCGAGAAGATGTTCGCCCGGCTGGAGGTTGGGCCCAAGGGAGCCGTCGTCCTCCGCGGCGACGCAAGCCGCGATTTCGACCTGCTGGGCAGGTTTCCATCGGCAGGCTACGTTGGCCAGACGAAAGTCTCCGCCCAGTTCAGGGCGATGATCACGGCCCGGCCCCAGGAAGGTACCTACGAGGCCTATGCCGGTGCGGACAATATCCGCCGCACCTTCTCCTATCAGGCGGTGGGCGCCTACCCCCTCATCACGCTGGTCGGCCTGAGCACCGACGACACGCTTTCCCCATGGTGGCACGAAGTCAGGCAGCTCGCGGCATTGGCTATCGTCTTTGCCGTGCTGTCGGCCCTGGGCGGCTGGGCGCTGGTACGGGCGTGGAACAACCGCGCTGCGGCCTACGAAAGCATCCGCGGATTGAACGAGGAGCTCGCGAAGGACAACATCGCCCGCCGGAACGCCGAGAACGAGGTCGTGCGGCTCAATACGGTGCTCGAACAACGGGTGCGGGAGCGGACCGCCGAACTCGAAACGGCCAACAAGGACCTCGAAAGCTTTTCCTATTCGGCCTCCCACGACCTGCGGGCGCCGTTGCGGGCCATTGCCGGATATTCGCAGATCCTGCTCGAAGATGAACGCCGGAATCTGTCCGCCACCGGCCAGGAGATGCTGGACCGCGTGATCCACAATTCCACCCGGATGGGCAAGCTGATCGACGACATCCTCGCTTATTCACGCGCCGGCCGCCGTTCCCTCGACTGCCATGCGATCGACATGACGGCCCTCGCCCGCGACATTGCCGCCGAACTGGCGGCCGACTACCCGGCGGCGCGGGTGCGCATCGATGACATGCCCGACAGCATGGGCGACCGGACCATGCTGGAACAGATTTTCCAGAACCTGATCGGCAATGCGCTGAAATACTCGGCCAAGCAGGACCAACCGGAGGTCACGGTCGGTGTCGAGCGCGACGGCGACCGGAACGTCTATTTCGTCCGGGACAATGGGGCCGGTTTCGACATGCAATATGCGGGCGGACTGTTCGGCATGTTCCACCGCCTGCACGGGGAAGCGGAGTTTCCGGGAACCGGTGTCGGCCTGGCCATCGTGAAACGCCTGATCGAGCGCCACGGCGGTCGGATATGGGCCCAGGCCGAGCCGGGCAACGGCGCCACCTTCTACTTCACCCTGGGAGCGGAAAAGCTCTAGGGTCTGTTCCCGAGATTTCCCTGCGCAACGGGACGGATACCCATGCGGCCGGAAGCCTGCGATAATCCGCATCCGCCAACGCCACCAGGATTGCCCCCGGCCGCCCCATGGACATCCAATCCCACGCCTTCGATCGCATCCGCCGCTTCTTCAGCAGCGGCCTCGACGGCATCGAGTACCTCGGCCTGCTCGTCATCGCCTTTGCGACGACGACGGCCATGTACCAGGAGGTGTTGGTCATGGTCGAGGCGAAGCGGGTCCAGCTCGCCGACCTGCTGCTGATGTTCCTCTACCTGGAAGTACTGGCCATGATCGGCCACTACTTCAAGTCGGGCCAGTTGCCGGTGCGCTTCCCCCTCTACATCGCCATGGTGGCGCTGGCGCGCTACATGATCCTCGACCTCAAGGAAATGACCGAGTGGCGCATGCTGGCCGTGGCCGGCGCGATCTTCCTGCTCACCGCCGCCGTGCTGCTGATCCGCTATGGCCATGTCCGCTATCCCTACCGGGAGGACGCCCGTGCCAACAGCGCGGAACGGCCCTATGTCCGTGAATAACCTCTTCTGAAACAGGCACTGTCATGAACCCGACCATTCTCGAATCCAACATCACCAGCCTGCCGCTGCTCGGCCGCGGCAAGGTCCGCGACATCTACGCCGTCGGCGAAGACAAGATGCTGATCGTCACCACCGACCGCCTGTCGGCCTTCGACGTGATCCTGCCGGACCCGATCCCCGGCAAGGGCGAGGTGCTGACGGCAGTGGCCGACTTCTGGTTCGGCAAGCTGGCCCACGTGATCCCCAACCAGCTCACCGGCATCGCCCCCGAGTCCGTCGTCGGCAGCGAGGCCGAGAAGGCCCAGGTGCGCGGCCGTTCCGTGGTGGTCAAGCGCTTGAAGCCCCTGCCCATCGAGGCGGTGGTGCGCGGCTACCTGATCGGCTCCGGCTGGAAGGACTACCAGGCCAGCGGCAAGGTTTGCGGCATCGAATTGCCCGCCGGCCTCAAGCTGGCCCAGCAGTTGCCCGAGCCCCTGTACACGCCCTCCACCAAGGCCGAACTCGGCGACCACGACGAGAACATCGACTTCGACGCCACAGTCAAGCTGGTGGGCAAGGAGATCGCCGAGCAGGTGCGCGACGTGGCCATCAAGCTCTACAAGGCGGCGGCGGCCTATGCCCGCGTGCGCGGCATCATCATCGCCGACACCAAGTTCGAGTTCGGCCTGGACGCCGCCGGCAAGCTGCACCTGATCGACGAGGTGCTGACGCCCGACTCCTCCCGCTTCTGGCCGGTGGACCAGTACCAGGTAGGCATCAGCCCCCCGTCCTTCGACAAGCAGTTCGTGCGCGACTACCTGGAGACCCTGGCGGACTGGAACAAGCAGGCTCCCGGTCCCAAGCTGCCCGCCGAGATCATCGAGAAGACCGCCGCCAAGTATCGCGAGGCGCTCCAGCGCCTGACCGGCGAAACCCTCGCCTGAGCGACGCAACACCCCGCGCGGCCGGCGGCGTTCCCGCCGGCCGTCGCTTTTCCGGCCCCGCCGCGCCATCCCTGCGGCGATAGGGCAGAATTGAACCCTCGTTACCGCATTCCCCGTTGCCATGAACCCATTGCTGGACTTTAGCGGCCTGCCGCGCTTCGATACCATCACCCCGGACCATGTCGCTCCCGCCATCGGCGAACTGCTGGCGGAGAGCCGCGCCCTCGTCGAACGCCTCGCCGCTCCCGCCACCCCCGCCACCTGGGATGCCTTCGTACAGCCCATGGTGGATAACGGCGAACGCCTGTCCCGCGCCTGGGGCATCGTCGGCCACCTGCATTCGGTGAACGACATCCCGCCCTGGCGCGACGCCTACAACGGCATGTTGCCGGAAGTGACGCGCTACTACGCCGAGCTGGGCCAGAACCTGGCCCTGTTCGCCAAATACAAGGCCCTGCGCGCAAGCCCGGAATACGCGGCCCTGCCGCCGGAACGCCGCCGCATCGTGGACAACGAGGTGCGCGACTTCCGTCTCTCCGGCGCCGAACTGCCCGAAGAGAAGAAGCCCCGCTTCCAGGCGATCCAGGAGGAGCTCGCTTCCCTCGGCGCCAAGTTCTCCGAGAACCTGCTGGACGCCACCAACGCCCACGCCGAGTGGATCGCCAATGAGGCCGATCTCGCCGGCCTGCCGGAGGACGTGAAGGCCGCCGCCCGCGCCGCCGCGGAGAAGGACGGCAAGCCGGGCTGGAAGTTCGTGCTGCAGGCGCCCTCCTACATCCCCGTCATGCAGTACGCCGACAACCGGGACCTGCGCGCACGCATGTACCGGGCCTACGCCACCCGGGCTTCGGAATTCGGCAAGACGGAATGGGACAACGGCCCCCTGATCGACCGCATTCTCAAGCTGCGGGCGGAGGAAGCGACCATGCTCGGCTACGCCAGCTACGCGGACGTTTCCCTGGTGCCGAAGATGGCCGACACGCCGGCCCAGGTGGCCGCCTTCCTGCGGGACCTGGCGGCCAAGGCGCGCCCCTTCGCCGAGAAGGACATGACCGAGCTGCGGGAGTTCGCCCGCGCCGAGCTGGGCATGGAGACCCTGGAAAGCTGGGATCTCTCCTGGACCGCCGAGAAACTCAAGCTGGCCCGCTACGCCTTCTCCGACGACGAGGTGAAGCAATACTTCCCCGAGCACAAGGTGCTGGCCGGCCTGTTCCGCGTCATCGAGTCCCTCTTCGCCGTGAACATCGAGGCCGACAGCGCACCCGTCTGGCACCCGGACGTGCGCTTCTTCCGCATCCTGCGCGGCACGGAGACCGTGGGTCAGTTCTACCTGGACCTCTACGCCCGCGACACCAAGCGCGGCGGCGCCTGGATGGACGAGGCGATCACGCGCCGGCGCCTCGCCGCCGGCAGCCAGACGCCGGTGGCCTACCTCAACTGCAACTTCCCGGCACCGGTGGGCGAACGGGCCGCCACCTTCTCCCACGACGACGTGATCACCCTGTTCCACGAGACGGGCCACGGCCTGCACCATCTGCTGACGCGCATCGAGGAGCCTTGGGTCTCCGGCATCCACGGCGTCGAATGGGATGCCGTCGAACTGCCGAGCCAGTTCATGGAGAACTTCTGCTGGGAGTGGGACGTGCTCCAGGGCATGACGGCTCACGCCGCCACGGGCCTGCCGCTGCCGCGCTCGCTGTACGAGAAGATGATCGCGGCAAAAAACTTCCAGAGCGGCATGCAGATGCTGCGCCAGGTGGAGTTCAGCCTTTTCGATCTCCAGGTGCATAGCGACTTCGACGCCGCCGCGGCCGATGGCGCCGGCCGCAAGGTGCTGGAACTGCTGCAGCGCGTACGCAAGGAAGTTGCCGTGGTGTTCCCGCCGGAATGGAACCGCTTCCCCCACAGCTTCTCCCACATCTTCGCCGGCGGCTATGCGGCAGGCTATTACAGCTACAAGTGGGCGGAGGTGCTGTCGGCCGACGCCTACGGGGCCTTCGAGGAAGCCGGCAAGCTCAAGGGCAGCACGCTGGATGCCGAGACCGGCGGGCGCTTCTGGCGGGAAATCCTTGCCGTCGGCGGCTCGCGCCCGGCCATCGAATCCTTCAAGGCCTTCCGCGGCCGGGAGCCGCGGCCCGACGCGCTGCTCCGCCACAACGGCATGGTGGCCGCCTGAACAAGGAGGAAATCGTGACAAGACTCGCGCCCCTGCTGCTCGCCTTCGTCACCGCCGGCGTTCTCGCCCAGGGTACCTACCGCTGGGTGGACAAGGCCGGCAAGGTCCATTACTCGGATGAACCGCCGGAACCGGCCGCCGCCCGCCAAGTGGAAGAAAAGCGCCTGAGTCCCAGCGTCGTCGGCACCACGGACCAGCCCTACGAAACGCGCCGCGCGGCGCGACTTTTCCCGGTGACGCTGTTCGTGTCCGCCGATTGCGGCGAAGGCTGCGGCAAGGCGCGGGAACTCCTCGCACGGCTGCGCATCCCCTTCGCCGAGAAGGCCATCGCCACGCCGGAGGATGCAGAGGCCTACCGGAACGCCACCCGTTCGAACACCCTCAACGTGCCGACCCTGCTGGTCGGCAGCAACGCCCTGCCGGGTTTCGAGGAAACCGCCTGGGCCGGCGCCCTGGACGCGGCCGGCTACCCGGTCGCCGGCGGACGCTGACCGGCGCCGCTTCAGCCGCGCACCAGCGCCGAGAGTTCCCGCTCCAGCAGGGCCGGATCGCCGGCATTCAACTCCACCAGGCGGCGCAGATGGGTGATGCTGTCGAGATCGATGCTTTCGCAAAGCAGGCCGATCCGGTTGCCGTCCACATGGGTCACCCGTCCCCACATGGAAATATGCATGCCTTCGTCGCCGCCGAGCTTGAGCTTCAGGTGGCAATGCTCCCCCACCTTTCCGGCCCAGCCCGCGGGCACCTCCAGCAAGGCCCCCTTCAGGGATATGTCGTCCAGCTTGGCTTCGGTGCTTGCCGTATCGTTGACGAGGGTCACCGGCGCATTGAAGGTGGCGCGCCAGAATTTACGGCGCTCTTGCGAGTCGTTCATTTTCCTCTTCCTTCCCTGGCTGCTTGTTCCTGAAGTCGATGCCGACGAAACACCCTTCCATCGGACACTCGATGTCGCCGCAACGGTGCTCCTCGGCGCATTCCCGCCGGGTCTGATCCAGCAGGACCGCTTCACCGCACTTCGGACACCAGGCAAAGGGCGAATCGAACATGGCGACCTCCGGACCCATTATAGGTCTGGGCCGGATGGCCTGGGTTATCATCGCCGCCGTCTCCCGAGGTCCCGCCATCGATGAAACTCGCCACCTGGAATGTGAACTCCCTGCGCGTGCGCCTGCCCCAGGCCCTGGATTGGCTGGCGGCGCAGCAGCCGGATGTGCTGTGCCTGCAGGAAACCAAGATGGAAGACGGCGCCTTCCCCTTCGCCGAACTGGAGACGGCGGGTTACCGGGCCATCCACAGCGGCCAGAAGACCTACAACGGCGTCGCCATCCTCGCCCGCAGCGAGCCGGCCGACGTGGTCCGCGACATCCCGGGCTTCGACGATCCGCAGAAGCGCGTCATCGCGGCGACGGTAGACGGCGTGCGCGTGGTCTGCGCCTACTTCCCCAACGGCCAGGCGGTGGGCTCGGAGAAGTTCGAATACAAGCTCAAGTGGCTGGCAGCGCTGCAGGCCTGGCTGGCCGGGGAAATCTCCCGCCATGCCGAGCTCGCCCTGTTGGGCGACTTCAACATCGCGCCCGACGACCGGGACGTGCATGACCCCGTCGCATGGAAGGACCAGATCCTCTGCAGCGAGCCGGAACGGGAGGCCTTCCGCCGCCTCGTCGGCCTGGGTCTCGCGGATGCCTTCCGCCTCTTCGACCAGCCCGAGAAGGTCTTCAGCTGGTGGGACTACCGCATGATGGGCTTCCGCCGCCACCTGGGGCTGCGCATCGACCACATCCTGTTGTCGCCGTCCCTCGCGGCGCGCTGCCGCAGCTGCAGCGTAGACAAGGAACCGCGCAAGCTGGAGCGGCCCTCGGACCATGCGCCAGTGGTGGCGGAACTGAGATGAAACACTTCCTCGCGTCGGCTGTGGTGCGCGCTCGGGCCGGCGGGGTGCCCTGCCCCGCTCCATGTCACCCGTCGCCGGCCTGCGGCCGGCTCCTCCTTCTTTACTTACGCGGAGCAGGGCACCCCACCAGCCCGTTCGGATACCACCGTGGGTGTTTGCCCGGTTCAAACCACCGGCGTATCCAGCCGAGGATGGCGGGTATCCGACTCCCGGAAGTCAAGGAGGAGGGCCGGTGCTTCTTCGGCCCGGAGGACATGGAGGGAGTCGGACACCCGCCGTCCTCGGCGCGCACCGCAACCCCAAGTTTCATGGGCCCCGGAAGACGCGAAGCATCATGGATGCAACTGACATGAATACCGGCGCCCAGGCAGTCCCGGAGAAGCTGCGGGCGCTCTACCCGGTGCTCGACGCCCTGCCATCCCCGCTGCAGGCCCAAGTGGCCGCCCAGGCGCAAACCGTCGTCGTGTCCGCCGGCGCCGTCCTGTTCGACGAGCGCCAGCCCTGCCAGGGCTTCCCCTTCATCCTGCGCGGCGGCATCCGCGTCCTCAAGCCGGCGGCCAATGGCCGCGAGCTGCCGCTCTACCGCGTGCTGCCCGGCGAGTCCTGCATCATTACCTCCAGTTGCCTGCTCGGCCATGCCGACTACAACGCCCGCGGCGTGACGGAAAGCGAGACGGAACTGGTACTGCTGCCCCGCGCCCTCTTCGACGGGCTCCTGGATCAGCCGGCCTTCCGCAACTTCGTCTTCCACTTGTTTTCCGAGCGCATGGCGGAACTCATGCAACTCGTGGAGGAGGTGGCCTTCCGCAAGCTGGACCAGCGCCTGGCCGGCCTGCTGCTGGGCCGCGGCAAGCGGGTGCATGCGACCCACCAGCAGCTTGCCGACGAGCTGGGCAGTGTGCGCGAAATGGTCAGCCGCCTGCTCAAGGGCTTCGCCGAACAGGGGCTGGTGCGGCTGTCCCGCGAACAGGTGGAGATCGTCGATCCGGCCGGCCTACGCCGACTCGCCGGCTGATGCCGGCTATGTAACTTAGGTCACAGAGTCCGGCATGCCGCCGGTGCTCTAATGCCGACACTCCCCACCCCCTTAGGAGAACGGCATGAAACTCAACGTTGGCGGCATCGACCGCATCCTGCGCATCCTCGTCGGCCTTGCCCTCGTGGCCTGGGCGATTTTCGGCGGCTCGGTCTGGGCCTGGATCGGCATCGTGCCCCTGGCCACCGGCGCCATCGGCTTCTGCCCCTTCTATCCCCTGATCGGCCTCAATACCTGCCCGATGAAGGACAACAAATAAAGGCAGCACCTCCAACCCCATGGAGAGCGACGGCGGACCCCTGGTCCGCCGTTTTCCTTCAGGAAAGGGAATTCGCCAGGGCGACGAAGTCGGCCACCGCCAGGTCCTCGGCGCGGGCCGTGGGCGCGATGCCGAGGGCCGTGAGTCCGTCGGCCGGAATCATCTCCCGCAGGGTGTTGCGCAGCATCTTGCGGCGCTGGGAAAAGGCCGCCGCCACGACACGGGCAAGCACTTCCTCATCCCGCGCCGTCCGCTCCGCGGCGGCCCGGGGAATCAGGCGCACGATGGCCGAATCCACCTTGGGCGCCGGATCGAAGGCTTCCGGAGGCACCGGAAACAAACACTCCACGTGGAAGCGGTACTGCAGCATCACGGACAGGCGGCCGAAGTCGCCGCTGCCCGGCGCCGCCGCCATGCGGTCCACCACTTCCTTCTGCAACATGAAGTGCATGTCGCCGATCCGCTCCGCAAAGCCGGCCAGATGGAACAACAGTGGCGTGGAGATGTTGTAGGGCAGGTTGCCGACGATGCGCAGGGGTGCGCCTAGGCTGCCGAAGTCGAAGGCGAGGGCGTCGCCCTCGTGGATGCTGAGGCGGTCGGCGGGAAAACGCCGACGCAAGCGGGCGATCAGGTCCCGGTCGATCTCGACCACATGGAGATGATCGAGACAGGCCAGCAGCGGCTCGGTAAGGGCGCCGAGGCCGGGGCCGATCTCCACCATGCGGTCGTCGCGGCGCGGCGCGATGGCGTCCACGATGCCGCGGATGACGCCGGGGGCGACGAGGAAGTTCTGCCCGAAGCGGCGACGCGCGGTGTGCCCGGAAACCTGGCGCATGGGAACCGTTCAATGCCGCCGCGCGACGATGTCCGCCGCCACCTGGACGGCGGCGAACAGGCTGGCCGGATCGGCCCTGCCGCTACCGGCCAGATCGAGGGCGGTGCCGTGGTCCACGGAGGTGCGCAGGATCGGCAGGCCGAGGGTGATGTTGATGCCGTCCTCGAAGGCGGCGTACTTGAGCACGGCAAGCCCCTGGTCGTGGTACATGGCGAGCTGGGCGTGGGAACCGGCCATTACCTTGCGTGTGAAGAGCGTGTCGGCGGGCAGGGGACCGACCAGGTCCATGCCTTCCGCCCTCAGCTTGTCGAGCACCGGGATGATGACTTCGATTTCCTCCATGCCCATGTGGCCGCCCTCTCCCGCATGGGGATTGAGGCCGGCAACAAGGATGCGCGGCTGCGGGAAGCCGAACTTGTCGCGCAGGTCGGCATGGAGGATGCGGATCGTCGTCTCCAGCTCGGGCCGCGTGATGGCCGCAGGCACGTCTTTCAGAGGCAGATGGGTCGTCGCCAGGGCCACGCGCAGGTTGGCGTTGGCGCCCGTGCCGGCCAACATCATGACGACGCGCGGTGTCGCCGTTTTCTCGGCGAGGTATTCCGTGTGGCCGGTGAAGGCCATGCCGGCGTCGTTGATGACGCCCTTGTGCACCGGCGCCGTGACCATGCCGACATAGGCGCCGCTGCGGCAGCCGGCGATGGCCCGGTCCAGCAGCTCGATGACGTAGGGCGCGTTGGCGGTATCGAGATGCCCCGGTGTGCAGGGCACCCGCAGGGGCACGTGCTCGATGTCGAGGCCGGCCATATCAATGCCCAGCACTTGCGCCCGTGCCGCCAGCAAGTCCCGGTCGCCGATGACGCGCACCGGCAGGGGCAGGGCAGCGCCGGCCAGCGCCAGGCAGATGTCGGGGCCGATGCCGGCGGGCTCGCCGGAGGTCACCGCCAGTACGGGCGTGGCCGAGGCAGTCATCCCGTCAGCGTTCCTCAAAGCGGTATTCCACATGGGTGCGGTCGCGCATTTGGCGCAGCCAGTCCTCGTAGGCCTCGTCGGACTTGCGCTCGCGCAGGGCCTGTTTCGCCTGCAGGCGCTTGCGCTCCACCGAGGCCTCCTCCATACGGCGATCCAAGACCTGGATCAGGTGCCAGCCGAAGGGCGAACGTACGGGCTGGCTGAGCTCGCCGGGCTTGAGGGCATCCATGGCGCGCTCGAATTCCGGCACCGTGTCGCCCTGGTAGAGCCAGCCGAGATCGCCGCCGCGGGCGGCCGACAAGTCGTTGGACTGGAGGCGGGCGAGTTCGGCGAAGTCGGCGCCGTTGTCGATGCGCTCCTTGAGGCCCGTGATGCGGCGCAGGCCTTCGGCCTCGGACACGGCCTCGTTCACCTTGATGAGGATGTGGCGTGCCTTGGTCTGCTTGATCGCCCTGGAAGCCATGGCGCCGCCGCGCTTCTCCACCACCTTGAGGATGTGGAAACCCGCCGGGCTGCGCAGGATTTCGCTCACCTCGCCTTGCTGCAGCTTCTGCGCCACGTCGGCGTAAAGGGTGGGCAAGCGGTCGATGGTGCGCGCCCCCATGGCGCCGCCGGTCAAGCCGTCCGGGGCGTCGGAAAAACTGGCGGCGACCTTGCCGAAATCCTCGCCGCGGCGGACCTGCTGGAGGGCCTGCTCGGCCCGGGCGCGGATGCGCGTCAACTGGCCCTGGTCCGCCTGCTCGGGCACGCGGATGACGATGTGGGCCAGGCTGACCGTGACCTCGGTGTCACCGCCGGTCGCCTGCCCCGCCAGGAAGTTGTCGATCTCGCCATCCGAGACGACGATGCGGTTCTCCACTTCCCGCTCCCGCAGGCGCGTCACCAGCATCTCCTCGCGGATCTCCTCGCGGAACTTGCTCCAGGCGATGCCGTCCCGTTCCAGGGCCGCCTTGAAGTCGGGCAGGGACATGCGGTTGCCCTGGGCAATGCGGCGCAGGGCGGTATCCAGCTCGCCGTCCATGATCTGCATGCCGGATTCCTTCGCCAACTGCACCTGGATGCGGTCGCCGATCAGGCGTTCGAGGATCTGCTTCTCCAGCACGTCCCGCGGCGGCATCGGCGTTCCCTGCTGGCGCAGCTGGCGTTCGATCATGGCGACGCGGGAGCGCAGTTCGTGCAGGGTCACGGCCTCCTCGCCGACGATGGCGACGATGCGATCCACTTCGATGGGCTGGCGTCCGCCTCCCTGGGCATGGGCAAGCATCGATGAAAGACAAAGCACCGCGAGCGCGGCGGCGGTACGGATGGGTTTCATGGCGTCGTTCTTACTGGGCACCGAAGGCAGGGTCGGCGGTGGGCTGGTTGATGAGCCCATAGCCGGGAATATTGCGCTTGAGCAGTTCGAGGGGGTTCGAGCCGAGGCGGGAGAAGCCGTTCAACTCCAGTTGCAGGAAGATCGAAGTATTGGCCTTCGAGGTCTGGGTGGCGACGCGCTGCACGACGATGCGGCCGACCCAGCAGCCGGCGTTGTATTCGAGGCCGGCGACGCTCTCCACCAGCTTGCGGTCGCGGGTGGAGAAGTTGTAGCGGCCGATGCCGTACCAGCCCCGGCCGATGGGCCACTGGCCCGAGACGTCCACCTGCCCCAGCAGGTCCCGGGTATAGCGATAGCCGGCGTTGAGGACCTTGGCAGTCTCCGGCTGGTAGCGTCCGCCGATATTGAGGCGCTCGACGCGGCTGTCGCGGGGGTTGTACTGGACGCCGGTGTCCACGTAGGTCTTGGGCATCACCCGTCCGGACAGGGCTGCCAGCAGGTCTGCCGTACGGCCCGCGCGCGGCTTCTCGGCCGGCGTGGTACCGACCGCCGGCAGCGTCGTGTGTTGCGAGGAGAAGTGGTAGCGCTGGCCCAGCATGCCCTTGAGCATCTCCTCGCCGGTGGCGGGATCGATGAGACGGGAAGTGACGGCGGCGGTCAGCTGGTTGGCATCGGAAATACGGTCGTTACCCGAATAGCGGTTCTCTGCAAAGACTTGGGCGAAGTTGAAGTCGGCGAGACCGGTATCGAAGACCGGGATCTGTCCCTGCTCCCGCTTGGGCACGTAGAGGTAATACAGGCGTGGTTCCAGGGTCTGGGTCAGGGAGCGACCGAACATTTCCGCCTGGCGTTCAAACACCAGGTTGGAATCGAGGCTGAAGATGGGGACGGTACGGCTGATGGCGCTCGGCGTGCCGGCGGCCTGCCGTTCAAGTTGGTAACGGGACAGGTTCACTCCCAGCTTGGGGGTGACCTGGAAGTAGGAGGTCTGCATCGGCAGGGAGATCTGCGGATACATCACCGTGCGCCTGCCGATCACCTGGGTCGGGTGGTCGAACTTGACATACTCGCCGGCGAAATTGAAGCTCGCGCCGAAAGGCATGTCAGGACGCAGGGCCGACACATTGATCTGGGGCAGCCGGCGATAGGGCACGGCAATGGCGGGAAGCGAGGGGTCCTGCAGGGTCTGATAGGTCTGGGCCTTCACCGTCGCATTCCACCAGCCGGCAGCGTAGCTCAACTGCCCCTGGCGAAGCAGGTTGGTCTGGGAAGTCACCGCCAGACGCGTGGACAGATCGCTGAAATAGTTGTCGTCCGAAACCCCGTTCAGGTCCAGATTGCCGGCAAAACCGTTGCCGAAGTAATGCTCGTGCCGCAGCGCATAGGACCAGCGCTTGTCGTGAGTCTGCTGATCCTTGGAAAGGAACTCCACCCGCGCCGTGCCCGTGTACTTGTGATCCAGATAGCGGAACTCGGAATTGATCTGGGTGCCGCGCTTGGTGAGGAAGCGGGGTGCGATGGTGGCATCCATGTTCGGCGCAATGTTCCAGTACCAGGGCACCACGGCCTCGAAGCCGCTCTTGCTCGTCGAGCCGAGAGTGGGGGCCAGCAGACCGCTCTTGCGTTCGTTGTCCAGGGAGAAGTCGAGCCAGGGCGAATAGAGGATGGGCATGCCCTTGAATACCAGCTTGCCGTTGCTGCCCTCGCCGACGCCCCGGTTGTAGTCCAGTTCCAGGTCGGAGGCTTCGGCATACCAGTCCGGGCTGCCGGACGCACAGGTGCTGTAGGTGGCCTTGGAAAGATGGAACAGTCCCTCGCCCTTGAACTCGACGCGCTCGGCGCCGCCATAGGCCGTGAGGGTCTGCTCGATGCGCGGCGCATTCACGGGCTGGGGTCCGGGCAGCCGGCGCACCGCCACCTCCCGCGTGATCGCATAGCTCGGCTGCTCGAAGGACCCCGTATTGTCGCCCACCTTCATGCGCAGGCTGGGTCCGGCGAAGACATCCCTGTCGCGCTCCAGCCGGACATTCCCCAAAGCTTCCACCTCGTCGTCCAGGTTCCAGTAGGTCAGCTTGTCGGCATTCACCACGGTGCCGATGCGGCGCAACTGGGCATCGCCTTCGGCCACCACTTCCACGTCGATCTGGCCGCGCATGCGCTCGGCGCTGACGAAGGTCGGGCGCGGCTCGTCACCGTACTTCGACGCAGGTGAGATACCGCCGCTGGCCTTGAGCACCGGCGCCGGCAACAGACCGGCGGCGACATGGGCGGAGTAGGTATGGGGCAAGGCCGGGCGCTCGTCGACGAGAGGCGGCTCGGTCGTCTGGGCCAGGGGGATCGGCGTCGCCATATCCACCCCCACCCCGGAACGGGTCGCCGCTTGCGCCGGTACGGCAAGGCCGCCGGCAGCAGCGGATTGAGGCGGCGCCACGGCCGCCCGCGACGCAGACGGCACGGCGGGGGTCGCCGCATACTGCGCAGGGGCAGCCGGTGCCGGCGCCCGCAGCAGGGCGGGGTCCACCCGCAGGGGCGGCAGAGATGAGCCGCCGGCAGTCCGCGTCGCCTCCAGGGGCAGGACCCGCGCCGGTGCAGGCGCGGCTGCCGGGGGCTGGACAGCCCGGCGTTCGACCGCAGGGGCCACCGCCGGCACAGCGCTGATCGGCGCCAAGGTCGGGGCCGGCTTCGCCGGGACCACCTCGGCGGGTTCCGTCACGGCAGGCCGGACTGCAGGCGCCGGTGCCGGCTGGGACGCCGCAGGCTTGGGTGCCACGGGCCGGGCCTCTGCCGGCCGGGGTTCGGGCACCGGCTTCGGTTCGACCGCTTCCCGCGGCTTGGCGGCCGGCGCTTCCTCCTTGGCGGCTACGGGCTTCGGCGCTTCGGCAACAGGAACCCTGGTCGCAGCGGCGGGCACGGCCACCTCCGTCGACAGTTTCTGGGGTCCATCGAGAACCACGGGCTGGGCGGGCTTCGCAGCGGGCGTCGCCGCCTCTGCCGGTGCCGCCTTGGGTTTCGCCGGCGCCGGTTCCTTCTTCACCGCTGCCGCCCCCCCCAGCAGGGCGGGATCGACGCGCAAGGGTTCCATGCCTTCGGCCGCGGCCTGGGCCGCAAAACCGAGAAGAACCAAACAGCGAAGAAGTGCGCGCAACGGCATGTCCTGGCGAAAGGCGCGCCGCAGCGCGCAAAGGGCCCGATGTTAGAATCGGCAATTCTAGCATTCTCAAGGGGTTATCCGCGTGAAACGGCAGCGCAAAATCGAAGCCTGGCTGGGCGAACTCCATCCGGGAAAATCCTTCGCCCTCACCCCTGCGTCGGCCGATGCCAGCTTCCGCCGCTACTTCCGCGCCAGCTTCACCGACGGCAGCACCGCCATCGTCATGGACGCGCCGCCCGAGCGCGAGAACTGCCGCCCCTGGCTCCACGTGCAGCGCCTGTTCCACGGCGCCGGCGTGCATGTGCCGGAAGTGCTGGCGGAAGATCTCGCCCAGGGCTTCCTGCTGCTCTCGGACCTGGGCTCCACCACCTACCTCAACGCCTTCGGCGCCGACAATACGGTGGGCCTCTACCGGGACGCCATCGACGCCCTCGTGCGCCTCCAGCAGGCCAGCCGCCCCGGCGAGTTGCCGCCCTACGACCGGACCCTGCTCAAGCGCGAGCTCGACCTCTTCCCCGACTGGTATGTGGCGAAGCACCTCGGCATCGAACTCAGCGCCGCGCAACGCGCCGTCCTCGACGACGCCTTCGAGAAGATTCTCGCCGTCAATCTCGCCGAACCGCAGGTCTTCGTCCATCGCGACTACCACTCGCGCAACCTCATGGTGACAAGGCCGAACCCGGGCATCATCGACTTCCAGGACGCCGTCTACGGCCCCATCAGCTACGATCTCGTGTCCCTGTTCAAGGACGCCTACGTCGAATGGCCCGAGGACCTGGTACTCGACTGGGTGGCGCGCTACTGGGAACAGGCGCGCAAGGCCGGCCTGCCGGTACGCGCCGACTTCGGCGAGTTCTACCGCGACTACGAATGGATGGGCGTGCAACGCCACATCAAGGTCCTCGGCATCTTCGCGCGGCTCTATCACCGGGACGGCAAGGACGGCTACCTCAAGGACATGCCCCTGGTGGCGAAGTACCTGCGCGCCGCCTGCGAGCGTTACCGCGCCCTCGGTCCCTTCCTGAAGCTGCTCGACGAGATCGAGAACCGCAAGACCGAAGTGGGCTACACATTTTGAAGGCGATGATTCTCGCGGCCGGCCGGGGGGAACGCATGCGTCCCCTGACCGACCGCACGCCCAAGCCCCTGCTCCCCGTCGCCGGCAAGCCGCTGATCGTCTGGCATCTCGAACGCCTGGCCCGCGCCGGCTTCCGCCACATCGTCATCAACCACGCCCATCTCGGCGACCAGATCGAAGCACTGCTGGCAGACGGCAGCGCCTGGGGCCTGGCCATCCGCTACGCGGAGGAACCGCCGGGTGCCCTGGAGACCGCCGGCGGCATCGCCAACGCCCTGCCGCTGCTGGGCGACGAACCCTTCCTCGTCGTCAACGGCGACATCTGGTGCGACTACGATTTTTCCGGCGCCGCCAACGCGCTGCCGGCGAACGATCTCGCCCACCTGGTGCTGATCGCCAACCCGGACCACAACCCGGCCGGCGACTTCGCCCTTGCCGGTGGCCGCGTCGCTGCCGACGGCGCGGAACGCCTCACCTTCGCCGGCATCGGCATCTACCGCCCGGCGCTGTTCGCCACTATCGAGAGAGGAAAGCCGGCCAAGCTCGCCCCCCTGCTACGCACTGCCATAGCGGAAGGCAGAGTGAGCGGCGAAGTCCACACCGGTCGCTGGGTGGACGTCGGCACGCCGCAGCGCCTGACAGAACTCGACGCCGAACTGCGCTCTCTATAATCGGACCATGGACAACACCCCCTTCGTCGCCCGCCGCCGCCGCCTGCTCGAACGCATGGGCGCCGGCGTCGCCGTCATCCCCACGGCACCCGAGCACATCCGCAACCGGGACACCCACTACCCCTATCGGGCCGACAGCTACTTCCACTACCTCACCGGCTTTCCCGAGCCGGAGGCCGTGCTGGTCCTCGTCGCCGGCGATGCGCCACGCAGCATCCTGTTCTGCCGCGAGCGGGACGCCGAGAAGGAAATCTGGGACGGCTACCGCCACGGCCCGGAAGGCGCCAGGGAAGTCTTCGGCTTCGACGCGACCCACCCCGTCAAGGACCTGGATGTACGGCTCGCCGAACTGCTGGCCGACCAACCCGCCCTGTGGTTCTCCCTCGGCCACGACGCCGCCTGGGACGCCCGCATCGCCGCCACCCTCAACGCCGTGCGCGCCCAGTCCCGCAGCGGCAAGCGCGCCCCCGCCAAGATCCACGACGTGCGCGCCACCCTCGACGAGATGCGCCTCGTCAAAGACGGCCACGAGGTCGCCCTGCTGCGCCGTGCCGCCGCCATCGCCGCCGGTGCCCACCGCCGCGCCATGGGCGCCGCCGCACCCGGCCGCCACGAATACGAGCTGGAAGCCGAGCTGCTGCACGAGTTCCGCCGCCACGGCTGCCAGTACCCGGCCTACCCGTCCATCGTCGCCGCCGGCGCCAACGCCTGCGTGCTGCATTATGTGGACAACGCCAAGCGCATCGCCGACGGCGAGCTGATCCTCATCGACGCCGGCGGCGAGCTCGACGGCTACGCCTCCGACATCACGCGCACCTTCCCCGCCAACGGCCGCTACACCGGCCCCCAGGCCGACATCTACGACCTGGTGCTCGACGCCCAATCGGCCGCCATCGCCGCCATCCGGCCGGGCGCCACCTTCATGTCGCCCCATGAAGCCGCGGTGAAGGTCCTCGCGCAGGGCATGATCGACCTCCGCCTGCTGGAGGGCAGCGTGGACGGCATCATCGAGTCCGAAGCCTACAAGCGCTTCTACATGCACCGCACCGGCCACTGGATGGGCATCGACGTGCACGACGCCGGCGAATACAAGGCCGGCGAGGAATGGCGCGAACTCGTCCCCGGCATGGTGCTCACCGTCGAGCCCGGCTGCTACGTGCGCCCCTCCGACGACGTGCCGGAAGCCTTCTGGAACATCGGCGTGCGCATCGAGGACGACGCCCTCGTCACCGCGGCCGGCTGCGAAATCCTCACCATCGACGCACCGAAGAAGATCGCCGACATCGAGACGCTGATGCGCGAGGCAAAGCGTGACTGAACCGGTCGCCATCGTGGGCGGCGGACCGGCAGGCATGGCCGCCGCACTGGCCCTCCATCGCCAAGGGGTCGCCTGCGAAATCCTCGACGCCCGCCCCCGCGGCGCCGCCGCCGGCGACAAGCGCATCCTCGCCCTCGCCCACGGCTCCCGCCTCACCCTCGAATGGCTCGGTGCCTGGGACGGCATTCCCCACAGCATCATCCACACCATCCACGTCTCCCACCGGGGCGGCCTCGGCCGCACGCGCATCGAGGCCCGGGAGGAAGGCGTCCCCGCCCTCGGCTACGTGCTCGCCGCCGGCGAACTGGCGACGCGTCTCGACGCCGCCGTCGCCGCTGCCGGCATTCCCTTCCGCGACAACACGCCCGTCGCCGCCGGTCAGCAGCCCGCCGCTTCCCTCGTCGTCTGGGCCGAAGGTACCGTGGATGCAGCCGACGCCGTCCTCCGCGACTACGGCCAGCACGCCGTCATCTGCACCGCCACGCCGCGGCAGCCCCACGGCGGCACCGCCTGGGAACGCTTCACGCCCCAAGGTCCCGTCGCCGTCCTGCCCTATGGCCGGGAACTCGCCGTCGTCCTCACCTGCCGCGCCGACGAATCCGCCGGCGTCGCCGCCCTCGACGATCGCGCCTTCCTTTCCCTGCTGCAATCCCGCTTCGGCCGCCGCGTCGCCTTTGCCGCCGCCACGCCGCGCCATGTTTTCCCCCTGGGCCTGCGCTACCGCGCCGATCCTGTCGGCCCGCGCACGGTCTGGATCGGCAATGCCGCCCAGACCCTGCACCCCGTCGGCGGCCAGGGCTTCAACCTGGCCCTGCGGGACATCTTCGAACTGGCGCGCTGCCTGACCGACGCGGCCGATCCGGGCGCGCCGGAAGTGCTCGCACGCTATGCCGGCGCCCGCAAGACGGATCGCCGCGCCACCATCGGATTCACGGATTCGCTGGTGCGTGTCTTCAGCAACGACGTGCCGCTGCTGCACCACGCCCGCGGCGCCGGATTGCTGGCCCTGGACCTGGTGCCGCCACTGCGATCCTTCCTTGCGCGGCGCATGATGTTCGGGGCAAGGGGCTGGTAGTCGGCTTTGCCCAGACGCCCCCGCCGGGGCGAGTCCCGGCAAATTCCCTTATCTCCCCATTGCACAAATTTTGAGCGACTTCGGCTAGAATCCGCGCCTTCCCTCTTCGCCACCCCACCCATGAACTTCCTCGGCTTCGCGCTGCGCAACAATCTATTCGTCGCGCCCATGGCCGGGGTGACGGATCGGCCGTTCCGCCAGTTGTGCAAGAAGCTCGGTGCGGGCCTCGCGGTGTCGGAGATGGTGACCTCCAACTCTCTGCTCTACAAGAGCACCAAGACCCTGCGCCGCGCCAACCACGAGGGCGAGGTGGAGCCGATCTCCGTGCAGATCGCCGGCGCCGACCCGAAGCTGATGGCCGAGGCGGCCAGGTTCAACGCCGACCAGGGCGCCCAGATCATCGACATCAACATGGGCTGTCCGGCGAAGAAGGTGTGCAACGTCTCCGCGGGTTCCGCCCTCATGAAGGACGAGGCTTTGGTGGCGCGCATCCTGGAGGCGGTGGTGAACGCCGTGCCGAACACGCCGGTGACGCTGAAGTTCCGCACCGGCTGGGATCGCAACAACCGCAACGCGCCGGCCATCGCCCGCATCGCCGAAAGCGCCGGCATCCGCGCCATCGCCATCCACGGCCGCACCCGCTCCGACCAGTACACCGGCGAGGCCGAGTACGACACCATCGCCCTGGTGAAAACCCTGGTGAACATCCCGGTCATCGCCAACGGCGACATCACCACGCCGCAGAAGGCGAAGCACGTACTCGACTACACCCGCGCCGACGGCGTCATGATCGGCCGCGCCGCCCAGGGTCGCCCCTGGCTGTTCCGCGAAATCGAACACTACCTGAACACCGGCGAACTGCTGCCCGCTCCCGCGGTGGCCGAGATCCACGAGATCCTGCGCAGCCACCTGGCCGACCTCTACGCCTTCTACGGCGAGGACACCGGCGTGCGCGTGGCGCGCAAGCACATCAGCTGGTACACCAAGGGAATCGTCGGCGCCGCGCGCTTCCGCCATGCCATGAACCAACTCCAGACCGTCGATGAACAGCTGGCCGCCGCGGACGAGTTCTTCCTCGCCCAGGCCGCCGCCAACGACCGTCTCTCCTACGAGGAAGCCCTGGCCGCATGAGCTCAGAACTCTCCGACTGCGTGCGCCGCTCGCTGAACCGCTATTTCCGCGATCTCGACGGCGAATCCCCGAATGCCATCTACGACATGGTGCTGGCCAGCGTCGAACGACCGATGCTCGAAGTCGTCATGAAGCACGCCGACGGCAACCAGACCGTGGCCGCGGAGATGCTCGGCATCAACCGCAACACCCTGCGCAAGAAACTCAACGAACACGATCTGCTCTAAGGCGAAATCCACCATGTCCACCAAAGTCACCCAGGCACTCATCAGCGTTTCCGACAAGCGCGGCGTCGTCGACTTCGCGCGCGAACTCTCCGCCCTCGGCATCAAGCTGCTGTCCACCGGCGGCACCGCCAAGATGCTGCGCGACGCCGGCTTGAACGTCACCGACGTCTCCGACTACACGGGCTTCCCCGAGATGCTCGACGGCCGCGTCAAGACCCTGCACCCGAAGGTGCACGGCGGCATCCTCGGCATCCGCGGCAACGCCGAGCACGCCGCCACCATGGGCAAGCACGACATCCCCAACATCGACCTGGTGGTGGTGAACCTCTATCCCTTCCAGGCCACCATCGCCAAGAAGGACTGCACGCTGATCGACGCCATCGAGAACATCGACATCGGCGGCCCGACCATGGTGCGCGCGGCGGCGAAGAACCACGGCAACGAAGCCGGCGGCGTCGGCATCGTCACCGACCCCGAGGACTACGAACTGATCGTCGAGGAACTGGCCAACAACGCCGGCGTCCTGTCCTACAAGACGCGCTTCGAGCTGGCGAAGAAGGCCTTCACCCACACCGCGCGCTACGACGGCGCCATCGCCAACTGGCTCACCAGCCTGGACGAGGAGAACAAGCCGACCACCTTCCCCGACTGCCTGCAACTGGCCTTCGACAAGGTGGACACCATGCGCTACGGCGAGAACCCCCACCAGCAGGCCGCCTTCTACCGGGAACAGAACCCGGTGGCCGGCGCCATCGCCAACTACGTGCAGCTGCAGGGCAAGGAACTCTCCTACAACAACATCGCCGACTCCGACGCAGCCTGGGAATGCGTCAAGGCCTTCGACAGCGCCAATGGTTCGGTCGCCTGCGTCATCGTCAAGCATGCCAACCCCTGCGGCGTCGCCATCGGCGCCACGGCCGAGGAAGCCTACCGCAAGGCCTTCAAGACCGACCCGACCTCGGCCTTCGGCGGCATCATCGCCTTCAACGTCGCCATCGACAAGGCGACCGCCGACGCCGTGGCCGGCCAGTTCGCCGAAGTCATCATCGCGCCGGAGGTCACGGCCGACGCCCGCGCCGTCTTCGCCGCCAAGCAGAACCTGCGCGTGCTGACCGTGCCCCTGGGCGCCGCCACCGGCGTATTCGACTTCAAGCGCGTCGGCGGCGGCCTGCTGGTGCAGACGGCCGACGAGGCGCGCATCGCCCAGGCCGACATCAAGGTCGTCACCAAGCGCGCCCCGAGCGCCCAGGAGATGGCCGACCTGCTGTTCGCCTGGCGCGTCGCCAAGTACGTCAAGTCCAACGCCATCGTCTATTGCAAGGACAACATGACCGTCGGCGTCGGCGCCGGCCAGATGAGCCGCGTGGACTCCGCCCGCATCGCCGCCATCAAGGCCGAGAACAACGGCCTCACCGTCGTCGGCTCGGTGGTCGCCTCGGATGCCTTCTTCCCCTTCCGCGACGGCCTCGACGTGCTGGCCAAGGCCGGCGCCACGGCGGTGATCCAGCCCGGCGGCTCGGTGCGCGACGCCGAAGTCATCGCCGCGGCCGACGAGCAGAACATCGCCATGGTATTCACCGGCTTCCGCCACTTCAGGCATTGACGCTCGGCGCTTCGCAGGAATTGCTCCGCACCATGAAAGACGGCGCCCTCATTACCCTTGTGGCGGGCAAAATGGCCCGCCCCTCCCATCCTCCCCTAGCGGGGAGGCTACTGATTGGCTCGCTGCGCTCGATATAGGCGGCAAACGATCCGTGGCATAACGTTAGGTCGATAGTCCATGAAACTCCTCGTCATCGGTTCCGGCGGACGCGAGCACGCCCTCGCCTGGCGCCTCGCCCAGACCCCCGGCCTGCAGGTCGTCTACGTGGCGCCCGGCAACGCCGGCACGGCGCGGGAGCAAGAGCTGAAGAACGTCGCCATCACCGACGTGAACGCCCTCGCCGACTTCGCCGAGAAGGAGAAGGTGCACCTCACCGTCGTCGGTCCCGAGGCCCCCCTGGCCGCCGGCGTGGTGGATGCCTTCCGCGCCCGCGGCCTGCGCATCTTCGGCCCGACGAAGGCCGCCGCCCAGCTCGAAAGTTCCAAGGACTTCGCCAAGCGCTTCATGGCGCGCCACAACATCCCGACGGCCAAGTTCGAGACCTTCAGTGAGGCCGCCGCCGCCCACGCCTACGTGGACCAGGAAGGCGCCCCCATCGTCATCAAGGCCGACGGCCTCGCTGCCGGCAAGGGTGTCGTCGTCGCCATGTCGCTCGATGAGGCCCACGCCGCCATCGACATGATGCTGCTGGACAACAAGATGGGTGACGCCGGCGCCCGCGTCGTCATCGAGGAGTTCCTCGACGGCGAGGAAGCCAGCTTCATCGTCATGGCCGACGGCGTGCATGCGCTGGCGCTGGCCACCAGCCAGGACCACAAGCGCCTCGGCGACGGCGACACCGGCCCCAACACCGGCGGCATGGGCGCCTACTCGCCCGCCCCGGTCGTCACGCCCGACGTGCACGCCCGCGCCATGCGCGAGGTGATCATGCCGACCATCAACGGCATGGCCAAGGACGGCATCCCCTACACCGGCTTCCTCTACGCCGGCCTGATGATCAAGCCCGACGGCTCCCTCAAGGTGCTGGAATTCAACTGCCGCATGGGCGACCCGGAAACCCAGCCCATCATGATGCGGCTGAAGAGCAACTTCGTTACCCTGCTGGAGGCCGCCATCGACGGCCGCCTCGACAAGGTGGAAGCCGAGTGGGACCGCCGCGTCGCCCTCGGCGTGGTGCTCGCCGCTGCCGGCTATCCCGACAGCCCACGCAAGGGCGACGTCATTACCGGCCTGCCGCCGCGCGCCGATGCCGACGCCCACGTCTTCCACGCCGGCACCTCGGATGCCGCCGGCCGCGTCGCCGTTTCCGGCGGGCGCGTGCTCTGCGTCACGGCCCTGGGCGACACCGTGAAGCTGGCCCAGAACCGCGCCTACGAGATCGCCGAGCAGATCCATTTCGACGGCATGCAATACCGCCGGGACATCGGCCACCGGGCGATCCGGCGTTGATCGACACCGGCGCCGTCCGGAGCTATCTCACCGGACTGCAGTCCCGCATCGTCGCGGCCCTCGATGCCTTCGACGGCAAGTCTTTCCGGCACGACGCCTGGGGCCGCGGCACCGCCTGCGTCATCGAGGAAGGCGACTTCTTCGAACGCGGCGGCGTCAATTTCTCCCACGTCAAGGGCACCGCCATGCCGGCCTCGGCCACCGCCCACCGGCCCGAACTGGCCGGCCGCCGCTGGGAGGCGATGGGCGTCTCCCTGGTGCTGCATCCGCGCAATCCCTACTGCCCCACCAGCCACATGAACGTGCGTTTCTTCGTCGCCGAGAAGGACGATGCGGCGCCGGTCTGGTGGTTCGGCGGCGGCATGGATCTGACACCCTACTACGGCTTCGCCGAGGACTGCGCCCACTTCCACCGCAGCTGCCGGGACGCCCTCGCCCCCTACGGCGACGACGTCCATGCCCGCTACAAGAAGTGGTGCGACGAGTACTTCTTCCTCAAGCACCGCAACGAACCGCGCGGCATCGGCGGCATCTTCTTCGACGACCTCAACGAGGGCGGATCAGGCGGCGACACCTCCACGCCTGCTGCCTTTCAGCGCTGCTTCGCCCTCACCCAGAGCGTCGGCGACGCCTTCACATCTGCCTACCTGCCGATCTGCGAGCGCCGCCGCGACCTGCCCTACGGCGAGCGGGAGCGGGACTTCCAGGCCTATCGCCGCGGTCGCTACGTGGAATTCAATCTGGTGTGGGACCGGGGCACCCTGTTCGGCCTCCAGTCCGGCGGACGCACCGAGTCCATCCTCATGTCCATGCCGCCGGTGGTGAAGTGGCGCTACGACTGGCACCCCGAAGCAGGCAGCGCAGAAGCGCAGCTCTACACCGACTTCCTGCCGCCGCGCGACTGGGTCTGAGGCGGCGTCAGCACGTCGCCAGCCGGGCCTCCAGGGCTGCCGCATCGCGTACCAGAACCCGGCCGCGCCGCGTCTCCACGGCGCCGGACGCGACGAACTCGCGCATCAGCCGCGCCACCACCTCCCGCGTCGTCCCCAGATGGGCCGCCATCTGCTGCTGGGTCATGGCGATTTCCCCCTCTCCTGAAGCTCGCAGCAGCAGCAGGTTGGCCAGCCGCTGGTCCAGTTTGTAGGCGTGCACCTCCTCCAGCTCCGCCATGAGGCGGAACACCAGGGTGGACAGGGCCCGCACGGTCACGTCCTGGATCGAAGGCTCGCGGCGGAACAGCTCGCGGAACAGGGGGCCGGGAATCAGGGCCACCGTGGTGGGCCCCTCGGCCTGGACCCAGGCCGGGTAGCGCAGGTCGTTGAACAGGCTGTTGAGGGCGAAGACGCAGGTCTCGCCCGGGTCGATGTAATACAGCGTCGCCTCGGTGCCGTCCGGCGCCAGGGCATAGACCCGCAGCCGCCCGCCGACGACGAAGTAGGCCCCCGAGATCGGCGTGCCCTTGTGCAGGATGGGCAGCCCCGGCTGGCAGTCCTTGCACGCCACGCCGCGGCGCAGGAGACGGCGGCTCTCCTCGCCCAGGTTGCGAAAAATGCCCAGCGCTTCCAGTTCCGGCATGGCCTGTTCCCCCTTGCGGGGGATTCTAGCCATGATGCCCTTGTCCTGGCGCGGATCGCGCGCCGGGACATCGCATTTCACGGTGTCGCCTTCCGCCTCGCCGCCGTCAGGGTGTCGCTCGACAGGGCGTCGAGGAAGGCGACGATGTCCGCCACGTCCCGGTCGCCCACGGCGCGGCGCTCGGTGCGCACGAAGGCCCGCTCCGCCGGCGACCACTCCACGCGGCGGGTTTGCGGCGCCGACTCCGCCACCTCGGCGCCGAGTTGGGCCGCCGCCATGATGCGCACCACATCGGCGAGCTTGTCCACGGCGCCGTTGTGGAGCCAGGGCCCCGTCAGGGCCACATTGCGCAGGGAAGCGACGCGCCAGGTGCCGCGCCCATGCCGCTGCCCCGTGGCACCGCCGTCCGCCAGCAGACCGAACTTCTCCTCGTAGCGGTTCGGATTGGTGGGGAAGATGCGCATAGGCAGCCGGCCGCCCAGCAGGCTGGCGTCGGAGAAGGCCGGCCCCTGGTGGCAGGTGACGCAGCCGAGGGACTCGAACAGGGCCATGCCGCGCAGCTGGGCCGGCGTCAGGGCCTTGGCGTCGCCGCGCACGAAGCGGTCGTAGGGGGCGTCCGGCGTCACCAGGGTGCGCTCGTAGGCGGCGATGGCCTTGGCCACGAGATCGATGTCGATGGCCCGGCCGGGGCCGAAGACCTCGGCGAAGGCGGCCCGGTAGGAAGAGTCCCCGTTCAGCCGCCGTTCCACCTCGGCGGCCGAGGGCATGCCCATCTCGATGGGATTGAGGATGGGCCCCTTGGCCTGTTCCTCCAGGGACGGCGCACGTCCGTCCCAGAACAGCACGGACTGGAAGACGGCGTTCCACACCGTCGGCACGTTGCGCCCACCCACCTGGCCGTCGATGCCTGTGGCCGTGGCGCGCCCGTCGCCGCCGGCATGGCCGCGCAGGTCGTGGCACGACGCGCAGGAGAGGGTGCCGTCCGCCGACAAACGGCGCTCGTTGAACAGCCGCTCGCCGAGGGCCACCTTGGCCGGCGTCGTCGGATTGTCGGGCGGCGCCGGCGCCACGGCGGGCAGGGGCTCCCAGACGTAGCGGGCCGCCACGGGCCGGTCGTCGAAGGAGCTGCCGTCGGCGTCGTGCAGCATCGTCGGCCCGCCGTAGGCCGCAATCAGCGGCGCCACGGCCCGCTCCGGCATGCCGACCATGACGGCGGCCACCGCCATCTTGAAGCCGAAGGCCAGGACGCCCATGCCGAAGGCCCCCATCAGCATCCACTTGCCGCCGGCCGAGAGGCCCGTGAAGGGGCCGAGTTCCTTGTGCACCATCAGCATCAGCACGGCCGAGGCGAAGGCGATGGCCGCCACGGCTATGCCCAAGACATCGACAAGACCCGCGTTCATGATCTTCCTCCCCGGCCGCCGGCTTCAGGCCGCCCGCCGCAGGAACATGTCCTGGGGGCTCGCCGTGGTCACTTCGGTGATGGAATCGAAGGGCAGGCCGGCGCGCTCGTGGGCGCGCTTCACCGCCTCCGCATCGGGCGCCAGATTCAGGCAGAAGGCGCGGCCCGTCTCGTAGCCCACATGCACCTGCAGGGGAATCACGCCCTCGGCGCGGCAGGCCTCCTCGTAGCCGGCGTAGAAGGATTTGAAGTCGTCCACCGACAACTGCGCCGGAAAGGTATTGCGGGTCCGGTCGTGGGTGTCGAGGAACAAGCGCATCGGTTTCATCTGAACCTCCCAGAATGTCGCTACACGGCGTAGCGGGAGGCAGTGTGGGCCGAAGGGCTCCGACGATCTGTAGCAAAAGCTACAGAGCCGGAAAACGGCGGCGCCACAGGCGCCGGCCGGACGTCAGATCAGGGCCGCCGCCCGGTAGTGGCGGTCGGCATCGGCCGGCCGCTCAAGGTGGTCCAGCAACTGGGCCAGCTCGACATGGGCGCCGCGGGTGGCACGGATGGCGAGGGAGGCTTCGAGGTAGCTCTGGGCCTTGCCCCACAGCTTCTGGGCGCGGCACAGGCGGCCCAGCGCCAGCAGCAGCTGTTCGTCGCGCGGATGGCTGGCGAGCCACTTCTCGGCATGGGCGATGCGCGCCAGGGTGTCGCCGCCTTCGCAGTCAGCGTACACCGAGATCACGCCGGAATCCCAGCGTTCGTCGAGGAAATCCTCGATGAGGTTGGCGGCCTCGGCGCAGCCGCCGGTGGAGGAAAGGGTGCGCGCCGCCTGGATGGCGAGGCGCGCATCGAGGCGGTCGGCCGCCGGCATGTCGTTCCAGTAGCGCACCAGCTGGGCCGGGTCGCCCATCTGGGAGATCAGCTCCCGGTGGGCGCGGCTGCGCACCGGCGCCGCCTGCTCGGCCGTCAGGGCCTTGTGCTTTTCGAGCTGCTTGGTGAGGCGCAGCACTTCCTGCCAGTTGCCGCTGCCCTGCTCGGCCCGCAGGGAGAGGCGCAGGGCGGCGATGTGGCGCCCCTCGGAAGCCGCCAGGCGGTCCAGGGCGGCGCGGGCGGCGTCGAAGTCCCGCGATTCCAGGGCCAGTTCGGCCTCGGTCATGAGGCGGGCGGCGCGCACCTCGTTGTCGAAGTGGTGCGCCCGCTCGCGCCACATGGCCTCCCGCTCGTCGTCGTGCATGGCATGGGCGGCGCGCTGGCCGATGAGGGCGGCGAAGCCCGGCGCATGCTCGGCGCGCCAGGCCAGTTCGGCGCTCTTCAGGGCATGGCCGTAGCGGCCCTCGTAGAGCAGGCGCATGGCGTCGGCCAGGGCGGCGGCGGCTTTCTCGCGGGCGCGGCGGGCGCGGAACTCGCGCACCTTGTCGGGCAGCGCCAGGGTGTTCCGCACGCCGCGCAGGATCAGGTAGAGCAGCACGAAGCCGGCCGCCAGCAGCAACAGCAGCAGGTTGAGGGAAATCTCCATGCGCCAGGGCGGCAGCACGAAGAGCACGTAGCCGTCGTTGTAGCGCGCCGCCAGGGAGAGGCCGACGGCGGCGGCAGCGAGGGTCAGCAGCCAGAGCAGTCCGCGCATTTACTTCTTCTCCTGGGCAACCTTGAAGTTGCGCAGGGCGCCGAGGGTCTCGTTGAGGGACGGCGGCTCGGCCGCCACCTCGGTGGCAGCCAGGGATTTCAACGTCGCCTGGGCGGCCTGCACCGTCTTGGCGTTGCCGTCGAAGTAGTGTTCGAGCCAGTCGCGGGCCTGGCGTACGTCCTCGCGGAAGCTCCTGCCGTCGCGGGCCAGCAGCGCCAGGCGGGCATTCACCAGGCGCAGCTTGAGGTTCTCGCGCAGGAAGAAGCCCTGGGTCGGCGAGAGCATGCCCGGATCGGGCCGGTCGATGCGCTCGATGCGCACCAGCTGCTTGGTGTCCTGCCAGATCTCGTGGGCCAGGGCCTGCCAGAAGCTCAGGTCGGCCGGCGACTTGGAGGGCTTGGCGGCGGCGGGCTCGGCCTTGGGCCGCTGCTCGAAGGCGAAGGGCAGCGTATCCACGGCGGCGACCACCGTCTCCAGCTTGAGGGCGATGCCGGGCACGTCGGCGGCGGGCATGGCCTTGAGCCGGTCGATGTCGCGGGCCAGCAGCTTGCGCAGGCCGAGGAAGCGCGGATTGGCGGCGCGGGCGAGGCGGGCGTCAGCCCCCTGCAGCGCGATCAGGGCCGCCTCGAAATTGCCGGCGAGCTGGAGCTGCTGAGCGGCGATGGAGACGGACTGCTCCACCTCCGCCAGCAGGCGCTCGTCGCGGCTGCGGGAGAGCTCCTGGTACATGGCCTCCAGCGCCAGCTGCTGGCCCTGGGTCTCGGAGAGCTTGGCTTCCAGCAGGCCGACCTTGGCCTGCAGCGCATGCACGCTCTCCTGGTCCTGGCGCGCCAGGGCGCGGGCCTCCTTGGCGACGGCATCGCCCTCGGCGAGGCGCCGGGCGAGCTCCTCGCGCACGTCGGCGAGGCGGCTGCGCGTCTCGACCCACTGCCAGCCCAGCAGGGCGAGGGCGATGACGGCGACGACCACCGACGGACGGCGCAGGGCGGCGAAGGAAGCGCCGGCGGCCCGCGGCGGCGCGGGCGGCGGCTCGGTGGCGGGGGATTCGGGCAGGACGGGATCAGACATGGACGGCGGCACCAAAATGTTCGATGAGTCCCTTGACGAGGCCGTCGTCGCCGGGACCGGTGAGGATGACTTCGTGGAGGCCGAGGGCGCGGGCCTGTTCGGCGATGCGGGCGTGGGGCACGAAGGTCGGCGTCTTGCGCAGCCAGGCCTGGCCCAGCTTGCCGACCATCTCGTAGAGGTTGCGCAGGCCCTCGCTGCTGGTGGCGGTGACGGCGTCGAGATGGCCGTCGGTCCACAGCTTGTGCAGGGGCGCCGGGTCGAGGGCGGGCTTGCCGCGGCGGTAGCAGGTGACATATTCGACATGGGCGCCGCGCGCCGCCAGCGTGTCGCCGAGCAGCTCGCGTCCGCCGTCGCCGCGGAAGATGACGACGCGCTTGCCCTGCATATCCTGCAGCTCCGGCAGGGCGACAAGGGCCTCGGAATCGAAGCGGTCCTGGGGCGACACCACATCGCCGACGCCGAAGGCCGCCAGGGCCTGTTCGCTGCTGCGGCCGACCGTCGCCGCCCGCAGCCGGGCCGGCCACTTGCGATGGGCGAGGACGACGCCGAGGGCCTTCTCGACGGCATTCGGGCTGACGAAGGCGGCCCAGTCGTAGTCGTCGAGGCGGGCGGCGATGTCCCGCAGCGGGCCGGCGTCCTCCACGTCGAAGATCGCCAGCACGGGGAACAGCACGGGCTTGGCGCCGAGGGCCACCAGGGCCTCGGCCAGGTGGGCGGCCTGCCCGGCCGGCCGCGTCACGACTACGTGGCGGCCCTGGAGCGGCGCCGTGCCCACTCAGCCTCCGAGGGAAGCGAGGATCTCGTCCGCCCCCTGGGCGCGCAAGTCGGCGGCGAGCGCAAGGCCGAGGGCCTCGGGATCGGCGGGGGAACCCTCGTGTTCGGCGCGCGCCATGCGCGTGCCGTCGGGGCGGGCGACGAAGCCGCGCAGCCAGATGCGGCCGGCGCGCATCTCGGCGTAGGCGCCCAGGGGCACCTCGCAGCTGCCCGCCAGGGCGCGGGAGACGGCGCGCTCGGCGCGCACGCAGGCGGCGGTAGCGGGATCGTTGAGGGGCGCCACCCAGGCGGCCACCTCGGGACGCGACGACAGGGCCTCGATGCCCAGGGCCCCCTGGCCGGCGGCCGGCAGGGAGGCCGCCGTCGGCAGCACCGAACGGATGCGCTCCTTGAGGCCGAGGCGCGTCAGGCCCGCGGCGGCGAGGATGATGGCGTCGTACTGGCCCTCGTCGAGCTTGCGCAGGCGCGTGTCCAGGTTGCCGCGCAGGGAACTCACCGCGAGGTAGGGATAGTTGGCGTGAAGCTGGGCCTCGCGGCGCAGGCTCGACGTGCCGACGACGGCGCCCGGCGGCAGGTCTTCGAGGGTCGCGTACTTGTTGGAGACGAAGGCGTCCTGGGGCACTTCGCGGGGGCCGATGGCCACCAGCGCGAACTCGGGCTCCATCACCATGGGCACGTCCTTCATGGAGTGCACGGCGATGTCGGCGCTGAGGTCCAGCAGCGCCGTCTCCAGTTCCTTGACGAACAGTCCCTTGCCGCCCACCTTGGCCAGCGGACGGTCCAGGATCTGGTCGCCGCGGGTGGTCATGCCCATCAGTTCGACGGAGCAGGCCGGGTATAATTTCTGCAAAAGACTACGCACGTGTTCGGCCTGCCAGAGGGCAAGACGCGATTCACGCGTGGCGATGACAATACGCTCGGGCGCTGAGGGAGTGCTCAATTCGATATCCGTTTTTGGCTGTCCGTGGCAAGGGTGGCCGCTGAAGGAGGCACGATGTCGCCCTCGCGTTTCAAAGGCCCGCTGAGCGGGCTCGCAGCCGTCTGGATTCTAGCATGGCTGCCGGCCGCGCCCGCCCTGGCGGCCGATGCCGGCCGCACCGCGGCGGCCCCGCCTGCCCGCATCAGCGCCCTTGTCGAGGCCGGCAGCTTCGCCGCCGACGCCCTGATGGTGCGCGAGAAGAAGATTCCCATCCTGGTCTTCTACACCCGCCACGACTGCCCCTGGTGCGAGCGCGTGCGCCGCCAGTACCTGCTGCCCATGGCCAACGACCCGGCCTGGGCCGACCGCGTCATCATCCGCGAGATCGACGTCGGCACCGACTTCGTCACGCCGCTCACCGACTTCGGCGGCCGCACCACCACCCACAGCGCCTTCGCCCGCACGCGCCGCGTCAAGCTGGTGCCGACCCTGGACTTCCTCGACGACCGCGGCAACCGCCTCGCCGAGCCCATCGTCGGCATGCGCACGCCGGACTTCTACGCCGCCGCCATCGAGCGCGCCATCGAGGACAGCCTCGCCAAACTAGGCCACACCAGCAAATGAACCCGCCCCCCGACAAGGACCAGCCCCTGCGCGACGACATCCGCCTCCTCGGCCGCATGCTCGGCGACACCCTGCGCGACCAGGAAGGCGAGAGCATTTACGCAGTCGTCGAACGCATCCGTACCCTCTCCATCCGCTGCCACCGCGATGACGACACCGAGGCGCGCGCCGAGCTCAACGCCGTCCTCGACGGTCTGGCGCCGGGCCAGACCAACATGGTGGTGCGCGCCTTCAGCTACTTCTCGCATCTCGCCAACATCGCCGAGGACCAGCACCACATCCGCCGTTCCCGCGCCCACGCCCTGGCCGGCTCCAAGCCCCGCGAGGGCAGCGTCGCCCACACCCTGGAACGGGCCCAGGCCCTGGGCGTGGACGCCGCGCGGCTGACCGAGTTCTTCCGCAGCGCCCTCGTCAGCCCCGTGCTGACGGCCCACCCGACCGAGGTGCAGCGCAAGAGCATCCTCGACTGCCAGCACAAGATCGCCGACCTGCTGGCGGAGCGCGACCGCAACCCGCTGACGCCCGAGGAGCGCGAGGCCCACGAGGAAGCCATGCGCCGCGCCGTGCTGACCCTCTGGCAGACGCGCATGCTGCGCACCGCCAAGCTCTCGGTGATGGACGAGGTGGCCAACGCGCTGACCTACTACGACAGCACCTTCCTGCGGGAACTGCCGCGCCTCTACAACCGTCTCGAAGACCTGCTCTGCGCCCGCGTCGAGGGCTGGACGGCGCGGCCCGAAGGCTGCGAGCTGTCGTCCTTCCTGCGCCCCGGCTCCTGGATCGGCGGCGACCGGGACGGCAATCCCTTCGTCACCGCCGAGATCCTCGCCGCCGCCATGCGCGCCCAGAGCCGGCGCGCCCTCGCCTTCTACCTGGACCAGCTGCACAAGCTCGGCGCCAGCCTCTCGCCGGCGGCCATGCTGGCCGACATCTCGCCGGAGCTCGCCGAGCTGGCGCGCCAGTCGCCAGACCGCAACCCCCATCGCGACGACGAGCCCTACCGCCGCGCCATCGCCGGCCTCTACGCGCGGCTGGCCGCCACGGCCCGCGTGCTCGACGACCTGGAGGCGCCGCGCCACGCGGTGGCCGAAGCGGCGCCCTACGCCGACGCCGCCGAGTTCAGCGCCGACCTCGACGTGCTGCACCGCTCGCTGACCGCCAGCGGCTCCGCCCTGCTCGCCCGCGGCCGGCTACGCCGCCTGCGCCGCGCCGTTTCGGTGTTCGGCTTCCATCTGGCCCCCCTCGACCTGCGCCAGAATTCCGACGTGCACGAACGCACGGTGCACGAGCTGTTCGAGGCCGCCCGCCCCGGCACCGACTACGCCGGCCGCTCCGAGGACGGCCGCATCGCCCTGCTGCTGGCCGAACTCGCCACGCCACGCCTGCTGGCCTCGCCCTTCGTCGCGTACTCGGACGAAACCATGGGCGAGCTGGCCATCTTCCGCGCCGCGCGGGAGATCCACCGGCGCTACGGCAAGGCCGCCATCGAGAACGCCATCATCTCCAAGACCGACGGTGTCTCCGACATCCTGGAGGTGGCCCTGCTGCTCAAGGAGGCCGGCCTGCTGCGGCCCCGCGAGGGCGAGCTGGACGTGAACATCGTGCCGCTGTTCGAGACCATCGGCGACCTGGCCGCCAGCGGTGCCACCATGGACAAGCTGCTGGGCCTGCCCGCCTACAAGCGCCTGCTGGAGTCCCGCGGCCTGGTGCAGGAATGCATGCTCGGCTATTCCGACAGCAACAAGGACGGCGGCTTCCTGACCTCCGGCTGGGCCCTCTACCGGGCCGAGACCGAACTGGTGCAGGTGTTCGCGCGCCACGGCGTGGCCCTGCGCCTGTTCCACGGCCGCGGCGGCTCCGTTGGCCGCGGCGGCGGCCCCAGCTACCAGGCCATCCTGGCCCAGCCGGCCGGTGCCGTGCAGGGCCGCATCCGCATCACCGAGCAGGGCGAGGTCATCGCATCCAAGTACGCGAACCCGGAGCTGGGTCGCCGCAACCTGGAGATCCTCGCCGCCGCCACCCTGGAAGCGACGCTGCTGCCCCACGAGCACGACGATCCGCGGCCCGAGTTCATCGCCGCCATGGCGGAGTTGTCGGACCATGCCTTCCGGGCCTACCGCAACCTGGTCTACGAGACGCCGGAGTTCGAGCGCTACTTCTGGGAGTCCACCGTGATCTCGGAGATCGCGGCGCTGAACATCGGCAGCCGCCCCGCTTCGCGCAAGAAGACCACCGCCATCGAGGACCTGCGCGCCATCCCCTGGGTGTTCTCTTGGGCCCAGTGCCGCCTGATGCTGCCGGGTTGGTACGGCTTCGGCGCTGCCGTGGCCGCCTTCCAGGCCGCCCGCGGCGAGGCCGGCATGAAGCTGCTGGTCGAGATGAACCGCGAGTGGGGTTTCTTCCGCACCCTGCTCTCCAACATGGACATGGTGCTGGCGAAGACCGACATCGCCATCGCCGAGCGCTACGCGCAACTGGTGAAGGATGCGGCGTTGCGCGACGCCATCTTCCCGCGCCTGAAGGCCGAGTGGCGCGCCGCCATCGACGCCCTGCTCGCCATCACCGGCCAGGCCGAACTGCTGGACGGCAACCCGCTGCTCAAGCGCTCCATCCGCAACCGTTTCCCCTACCTCGATCCGCTCAACCACCTGCAGATCGAACTGCTGCGCCGCTACCGGGGCGGCGAGACGGAGGAACGGCTGCAGCGCGGCATCCATCTCACCATCAACGGGGTGGCGGCGGGGTTGAGGAACAGCGGCTGATTTCCTGTTCGGAGCGCCGCCGGACGGGCGGGGTGTTCCGCTCCGCTCATGTCCCCCGGCATCGGCCTACGGCCGACGCCTCCGCCTTTACTTCGCTACGCGGAACACCCCACCCACCCGTCGGGAAGCATGGTCACGGGTTTTGGCTTCAGACTGATGGCGTACCCAGCCAAGGGGGGGCGATCATGCTTCCTTCTTACCCAAAGGCTTCACGTTCTTTGGCTTGATGAAGCCGGGCCAGAGGCGATTTTCGGTATCCAGAAAGACGAGTTCCATTTCGCGCAGGCGGTGCATGTCGCGCTGCCGGGTCTTGTCGTTGCGCTTCAGGTAGAGACTTGCGTACCAGGGTGCCTGGCGGAGATCGTCCAGGGACGGGGGTTGTCCTCTGTCCAATATCTGCGAAAGGATGGTGTATTGGCGGACGTTGATCTGCTTGTCGTCCAAGGCACGACGGATATTGCTCTCGTAGAGCAGCATCGCCACGAGTCGATTGACCCGGTCGTGCAGGCTGTTGACCGTCTGGCGCATGCCTTCCAGATGAAATGCCACGAAGGCCGAGTTGGGCGTAGCCAGCTTCTTGGTTACTGCCTTGCGGCAGGCATTGAACAGGGTGAAATACTCGTCGATGTTGGCCAAGTAGTAGCGCGCTAACGCGAATGGCGCATAACGATAGCCGGCCGCCTGCAACAGCGTAGCCTCGATGACCCGCCCCACGCGGCCGTTGCCATCCCAGAAGGGGTGGATTTGTTCGTAGTAGAGATGGACCAGGGGGGCTCGAACGAGGGCAGGCACTTCTGCGGCGACGAGATTCCGATGCCATTCGATGAGCGCCTCCAGCAAGCGCCAGATGTCCTTGTCGTACTGGGGCGGCTTGTAACGGCCGCCGTGGGCTTCGTCGCCGACATAGGTGACTCGCCCCTTGGGATTGTTGCGGACAAGGCTGGGGCGGTTGTCCGGATGCGGTATGTCTTGGGTAATCAGCCGGTGCAGGTCGAGAATGAAGTCGACATTCAGCAACCAATCCGGCCTTGCCGCCATCTTCTGGGACAAGTCGTAGGCCGCCTTGATGTTGACGGCGCGCCGCTGTTCGACCTCCTTGACCATAGCCGGATCGATGTTGAGGGCGGTGGCCGTCTCATCCTCGGTCAGCGTGCCCCCCTCAATAGTGTTGGTGCCGAACACGCTGCTAACCACCACCTCCTTTTCCAAGCGACTCGCCACTTGGTTGAGGGGGGTCTTAATGAGCAACTCATGGGCGTCCTCGACGCGCTGGAGGGGAACCGCAAGCCCCTCCCAGTCGACGCCAACCTGAAAGGTGAATGGCCCGAACCGGTCGGTCTCGACCCTCAGCTCGCAGTTGGGCAGGGCTATTTTCGGCATAAGAATGTCCAGAAAAATGTCCACATCAAAATCGACAATTTCTTATTATTCTATATGCAGTTACGTCACAAGCAGCAATCGCTCCGTCCGGAAAAATGTCCGAGCCAATATCCATCAATGGGGTAGCGCTGGAGTCGCGCAACCGCGGCTGAGGTTTTTTATTGGAAGCGCGACCGGGCAGGCGGGGTGTTCCGCTCCGCTCATGACCCACGGCTTGCTTTGCACAGCAAGCCGGCTCCGGCAGCGCGGAGCAGTGCTCCGCGAAACCCTGCCTACGCCCCCCGACGGCGGCCTCTGGCCGCCGTCTCCGCCTTTACTTCGCTACGCGGAACACCCCACCCGCCCGTCGGGAAGCATGGTCACGGGTTTTGACGAGAAGACCGAGGCACGTCCAACCAAGGGTGGCGGGTAGCCGATGCAGCGAAGTAGAGGGGGAGGGCTGGGCGCAGCCCAGGCCGGAGGACATGAGCAGCATCGGCTACCCGTTACCCTTGGCGCACCGACGGTGATAACTTGCGCAAAAACTCCACCTCCTGCTCTTCATGATGGTAGCCCATCAAACTCGCACACGGAAATAGATAGGCATCTGGATTTTCGATGGGAATGTATTCGGGAATCTGGTCACCACGACTGGGATTCTGTTTTGACAGCATCAAGACGGTACAGTCGTTAGTTAGGAAGAGATCGAAGAAGGCTCCTATCCCTAGCGGCTCTTCGTTGTGAAATAGCTGTTCAGCAGTACGTTTGCGCGATACAAGATGACCGCGTACCACCGCTCCCTTCTGCGGTGGCTTTTTGAAGTCATGCTGGGCAAAAAGGGCGAGAGCCTCTGGCGTGATGCCAACAACTCGCCAAGACCACAGCCGATCACCCATTAAGGAAGGTCTGAATAAGGTGTGAACGATTTCATCGGAGTCATGTCAGACGAACGACCTCGCACACACGGATGAAAACGATGAAACAACTGACGCTCTCGGCAGGTGGCTTTGACCGGTACAACAA
>JAOTRT010000004.1 GCA_030247725.1 Candidatus Nitricoxidireducens bremensis | reverse complement strand
CCCATAGGCCGGAAACGGCCTGCGAGTTGCGCCCCGTGGGGCGAATTTCGCCGCCATTTCAAAGCCCTCGGCAGGAATCGCGCTCGTCGCCTTCATCTGTTGCTACTTGTTCAGGCCTTCCCTAGGGTATCGACAACATGAGGGACGGCTTTGTCGGTGTCTTCACCATTGGCGAGCCCAACCAAGCCGGCACCATTTAGCCAGGGACTATGAATTGGCAGGCAGACGCCGCCGCGAATGCCGATGGACCCTGCTTCATGGTGCATGTCGATGACTTTGGGGGCGCTGAACATGCGGTGGGTCCAGATGACGGGTATGGTGGAGCGGAAGCACTGCAAAACAGATGGATCAATGTTGACGAAACCTTCGGAGAAGTACCGATCAAGCCAAATTTCTGGGTATGTTCCGAGAGTGAAATGCTGTGGGCTTGGCTCGCCGGACTTGCGATAGCTGAGTGCGTAGCAGAAGTAGTCAAAGCCGAGTTTCTCAGCAATGTGCTGTGCCGTCTGCGTGAGTTCGGCTTCGTCCCGAGCTTTCAGCAGGTTCTCGAACAGGTAAAGCTCCAAGGCATCCTCCCTTTTTCCGGGACAATGCATTGGTAATATGGGAATTGTCAACCAGGCGGCAGCGTGTGCCGCCGGGATATGGCGATCAGCCTTGGGGCACCGTATCCTGGAAGGACGGGCGCTGCATCAGCTTCTCGTAGAGGCGACCCAGGTTCGGGTGCTGGGCCTGGAAGTCGATGTCCGGGAAGCGGAAGGCCAGATAGCCCAGCGCCGCGCCGACGGCGATGTCGGCCAGGCACATGCTGTTGCCGAAGCACCAGGGGGCCTCGCCGATCTCTTCGGAAATCGATTCCAGGGCCAGGGCGATCTTGCCGCGCTGGCGGTCGATCCATTCCTGGCTCTGCTGCTTCTTGGGACGTTTGGCTTCCAGGAAGGCGGCGGCGGCGGCGTCGGAGATGCCGTCGGCCAGGGCTTCCCAGCGCTTGACGGTGATGCGCTCGCGACCCGAGGCGGGCAGCAGCTTGTTGTTCGGCGTCATGTTGTCGAGGTACTCGACGATCACGCGGGAGTCGAACAGGGTGCTTTCGTCGTCCAGGACCAGCACCGGAATCTTGCCGAGAGGGTTGAACTTGGCAACCTGATTGCCTTCCACCCAGGGGGAGTCCAGCATGAACTCGTACTCGATCTTTTTCTCGGCGAGGACGATGCGGGTCTTGCGGACGTAGGGGCTCGTGAGGGAACCGATGAGTTTCATTGTCTGGGAACCGAGTGCTGCGACATGGCGCAATTATAGCATCCGACACTCCCCCCACTTCCTTGTCCGGGCCAGGGTACGAGGATTGGCCCTATGCCCCGCATGGTAGAATCGGCGCGGTTCTCCACGGGATGCCTCCATGAATCTTTCCGCTCTCACTGCCCTTTCGCCCCTCGACGGCCGCTATGCCGCCAAGGTCGAACCCCTGCGTGCCCATTTCTCCGAATTCGGCCTCATCCGCAACCGTATCCGCGTCGAGATCGAGTGGCTCAAGGCCCTCGCGGCGGCGCCGGAAATCGCCGAGGTGGCCGCCTTCTCCGCCGCGACCGTCGCCGAACTGGATCTGGTGGTATCCGGCTTCGCGGTGTCCGACGCCGACGCCATCAAGGCCATCGAGGCGCGCACCAACCACGACGTCAAGGCCGTCGAATACTGGCTCAAGGACCGCTTCAAGGACAATCCGGAAGTGATGCGTGTCTCCGAGTTCATCCACTTCAGCTGCACCTCGGAGGACATCAACAACGTCTCCCACGCCCTGATGCTGAAGGAAGGTCGCGACGGCATCCTGCTGCCCAACCTGGACAAGGTCATCGAGCGCTTCCGCGTTCTGGCCCACGATCTGGCCGAGCTGCCGATGCTCTCGCGCACCCATGGCCAGCCCGCCTCGCCGACCACCCTGGGCAAGGAGATGGCCAATATCGCCGCGCGCCTGCTGCGCGCCCGCGCCCGCATCGCCGGCGTGAACATGATGGCCAAGTTCAACGGCGCCGTCGGCAACTACAACGCCCACCTGTCGGCCTACCCGGACTTCGACTGGGAGGGCTTCAACCGCCGCTTCATCGAGTCCCTGGGCCTGGAGTTCAATCCCTACACGATCCAGATCGAGCCCCATGACGCCATGGCCGAGCTGTTCGACGCCATCGCCCGCGCTAACACCATCCTGCTCGACGCCGACCGGGACATCTGGCAGTACATCTCCTTGGGCTACTTCAAACAGAAGACCAAGGAAGGCGAGATCGGCTCCTCGACCATGCCCCACAAGGTGAATCCCATCGACTTCGAGAATTCCGAGGGCAACCTGGGCATCGCCAACGCCGTGTTGCGCCACATGGCCGACAAGCTGCCCGTGTCGCGCCTGCAGCGCGACCTGACGGACTCGACGGTGTTGCGCAACATGGGCGTGGGTTTCGGTTATGCGTCCCTGGCCTACGATTCGACCCTGCGCGGCCTTAACAAGCTGGAAGCCAATCCCCAGCGCCTGGCCGAAGACCTGGACGCCTGCTGGGAAGTGCTGGCCGAGCCCGTGCAGACGGTGATGCGCCGCTACGGCGTCGAGAACCCCTACGAGCAGTTGAAGGAACTCACCCGCGGCAAGGGCATCGAGAAGGACGCCCTGCACGCCTTCATCCGCGGCCTCGCCATCCCTGAGGCCGAGAAGGCGCGCATGCTCGAATGGACGCCGGGCAACTACATCGGCAAGGCCATCGACCTGGCCAAGAGGATCTGACCATGGCCTTTGCGGAAAACCTCAAGGCCCTGCCGGGCGTCTCCCACCTCAGCGCCATCGAATTACTGGATGCCGAGGGTCAGGTGGTCGCCACCATCGAGAACAAGCCCGGTCAAGCCGGTTCCCTGGCGGTGTACAACCACCTGGGCCAGCTCTACGGCGCCATCACCGCCGAGGCGGCGAAGAAGGGCCTCGACATCTATGCCGAGCACACGACCGATGCCCGTGCCCATCCGGGCAAGCATCCCAACATCGATCGCCTCGTGACCCTGTCTGCCGAAGGCGGCATGCTGCGCGTGCGCCACGTGTTCGCCGGCGGTGCCCTGGACTAGAATCCGCCGGTCGGCCATGCCGGCCGATTTTCCCCAACCCGCAGAAGGAGAAAAACGATGAACCTGACCGTCAAGAGCATTGCCGCCACCATCGCCCTCGGCACCCTTGCCGCCGGCGCCTCCGCCCAGGTGATCGGCAAGGCCGAGGACCAGATCCGCTGGCGCCAGTCGGCCTACCACACGCTGGCCTGGAGCATGGGGCGCATCAAGGCCAACGTCGAAGGCACCTATAACAAGGACCAGGTGATGCAAGCCGCGAACCTGATCCAGGCCGTCGCCAATTCCGGTATGGGCGCCCTCTATCAGCCCGGCACCGACAAAGGCAAGGGCCACAAGGACACCCGCGTGAAAGCGGAACTGTTCACCGACAAGGAAGGCGTCGGCAAGGTCGCCAAGGCCTTCAACGAGGCCGCCAACGAGATGGCCAAGGTTGCCGCCACCGGCGACGCCGGCGCCATCAAGGCCCAGTTCGGCAAGCTCGGCGAAACCTGCAAGGGCTGCCACGACAAGTTCCGGCAGGACGATTAGTCCTGCCGGAGCTTGTGGCGCAGGCTAACTTCGCGGAGCGAAGTTAAGGCGCACAGCGCCGGCCGAAGCCACAAGTAGAACCAGGACGATTAGTCCTGCCGAAGCCACAAGTAGAACCAGGACGATTAGTCCCGCCGGAACTTGTGGCGTAGTCAGTGTACGGCCGCCCTCGGGCGGCCGTTCTATTTCTACCAGTCCGGCGACGACGCGGCCGGCGGCGGTGGTGGCGGCAGGAACGCGCCCGAGGCCGCGCAGGCGGCAAGCAGTCCGACGGCTACTGCAAACAGGAAGGCGAGGACGCCGCCGCCGGAGGCGGGTCGGGCGCCTTCCGGGGGGGCATCCGTCCAGCCGGTGATCATGGGGCGTACCAGATTTTCCTTCTTGGCGCGGGCGTAGTAGCCGATGGCGGCCACGTGGAGGCCGACCAGGGCCAGCAACAGCCAGAGCGATTTGCGATGGAGACCGGTCAGCAGATCGCTGGTGTCCTTGCCGGCCAGGGCCTGCAGCGGGCCGTTGAAGGCGATGTCGTCGTTGCCGAAGAGCCCGGTGCCGACCTGGAAGGCCAGCAGGCCCAGCAGGGCCAGCACCGAGAGGGCGCCGAGGGGATTGTGGCCGACGCCATGCCACTCGCCGCGCAGATAGGTGCGAATGACGGCGGGGCCGCGCACGAAGCTGGCGAAGCGGGCGTAGGTGGAGCCGGCGAAGCCCCAGACGAGACGGAAGGCCAGCAGGCCGGCGATGCCGATGCCGGCCTTGCCGTGGATGTCCATGCCGTTGCCGCCCTTGAAGCCGCTGACGAAGGCGATGGCGACGAGGACCACGAGGGTCCAGTGGAACAGCCGCGTCGGCAGGTCCCAGAGGCGGAGGCGGCTTGCCGCCGCTCCGTCCCGCCGGGAGTCTAGACGCACGCGCCGTCCTCGGCGACGCCCTCCGCCTTTTCCTTCTTCGGCGCCGCGAACTGCTCGCGGGAGACGCCCAGCCACATGACCAGCGGGCTGGCGACGAGAACGGAGGAGTAGATGCCGAACAGGATGCCGATGGTGAGCGCGAGGGCGAAGTAGTGCAGGGCCGCACCGCCGAAGATCAGCATCGAGGTGACCATCATCTGGGTGCTGCCGTGGGTGATGATGGTGCGCGAGATGGTGCTGGTGATGGCGTGGTTGAGCACTTCCGGCGTCGTCATGCCGCGGGTCTTCTTGAAGGTCTCGCGCACCCGGTCGAAGACGACGACCGACTCGTTGACCGAGTAGCCGAGCACGGCCAGTACCGCCGCCAGCACCGGCAGGGAGAACTCCCACTGGAAGAAGGCGAAGAAGCCGAGGATGATCACCACGTCGTGCAGGTTGGCGATGATGGCCGAGACGGCGAAGCGCCACTCGAAGCGGATCGCCAGATAGATGACGATGCCGATCACCACCAGCAGCAGGGCGAGGGCACCGTCGGAGGCCAGCTCCTTGCCCACCTGGGGACCGACGAACTCGACGCGCTTGAGCTGGGGCGGGTTGGCGGCAGCCTCGGCCGTGCCGGTCAGGGAGGCCATGACGCGTTCGCCCACTTTGGCTGACTCGGTATCCTTGGCGATGGGTACGCGGATCAGCACGTCGCGGGAGGAGCCGAAGTTCTGCACCTGGGGATCGCTGAAGCCGTCCGCCACCAGTTTCGAGCGCAGCTTCTCCAGGTCGGGCGGCTGGCTGTAGCCGACTTCCATCAGCGTACCGCCGGTGAACTCGACGGAGAAATGCAGGCCCTTGGTGGCGAGGAACACCACGGCCAGGACGAAGGTGATCAACGAGATGACGTTGAACACCAGCGCATGGCGCATGAAGGGGATGTCTTTGCGGATGCGGAAGAATTCCATGAGGCTGCCCCGGTTACTTGGTTTCGACGCCGGGCTTCCAGACCTGTCCGATGGACAGGGCGGCAAGTTTCCTGCGGCGGCCGTAGATGAGATTGACGAGGGCGCGGGACACCACCACCGAGCTGAAGATCGAGGTCAGGATGCCCAGGCAGTGCACCACGGCGAAGCCGCGCACCGGACCCGAACCGAAGATCAGCAAGGCGATGCCGGCGATCAGGGTCGTCACGTTGGAGTCCAGAATGGTTCCCCAGGCGCGTTCGTAGCCTGCCGTGATGGCGGCCTGGGGTGTGCTGCCGTTGCGAAGTTCCTCGCGTACGCGCTCGTTGATGAGCACGTTGGCGTCGATGGCCATGCCCAGGGTGAGGGCGATGGCGGCGATGCCCGGTAGCGTCAGCGTTGCCTGCAGCAGCGACAGCAGCGCGATCAGGAACAGCAGGTTGGCCGACAGCGCCAGCACGGAGACGAGGCCGAACAGCAGGTAATAGGCGACCATGAAGGTGGCGATGGCGGTGAAACCCCACAGGGTCGAGTCGAAGCCCTTCTTGATGTTGTCGGCACCGAGGCTGGGGCCGATGGTGCGTTCCTCGATGATCTCCATCGGGGCCGCCAGGGAACCGGCGCGCAGCAGCAGGGCGACGTCGTTGGCCTCTACCGTGCTCATGCGGCCGGAAATTTGCACGCGTCCGCCGCCGATCTCGCTGCGGATGACCGGCGCCGTGACGACTTCGCCCTTGCCTTTCTCGACCAGCAGGATGGCCATGCGCTTGCCGACGTTTTCCCGCGTCAGGTCCTTGAAGACACGGGCGCCGGCCGAGTCGAGGGTCAGGTGCACCGCCGGCTCGTGGCTCTGGTTGTCGAAGCCGGGCTGGGCGTCGGTGAGGCGCTCGCCGGTGAGCATGACCTGCTTCCTCACCAGCAGGCCGCGTCCGCCGCGTTCGACGTAGTACTCGGTGCCGACGGGCGGCTGGCCCTTGGCGGCCAATTCCATGACAGCCGGATTGGCGCTCGCCTCGTCGTCCACCATGCGCAGTTCCAGGGTGGCGGTGCGGCCGAGGATGTCCTTGGCCTTGGCGGTGTCCTGTACGCCGGGAAGCTGCACGACGATACGGTCGGCGCCCTGTTGCTGGATCACCGGTTCGGCGACGCCGAGTTCGTTGATGCGGTTGTGCAGGGTGCCGATGTTCTGCTTGACGGCCATCTCCTGGACCCGCTTCTGGGCAGCCTCGGACAGGGTGAGGGTCAGGCGGAAGTCGCCGCCTTCGGCGCTCTCGGCGATGACGAGGTCGGCCTGGGTGGCCTTGCCGGCCATGGCGGCCGGCTGGGTGTCGAGGATGACGTCGCGAGCCTTGGCCTGGGTTTCCGCGTCGCGGAACTTGATGACCACGGCCTGGCCGTCGCGGCCGATGCCGGCATGACGCACGGTCTTGTCGCGCAGCAGGGAGCGCAGGTCGGCGGCGGTGGCGTCGAGGCGCTTGGTGAGGGCGCCCTTCATGTCCACCTGGAGCAGGAAGTGCACGCCGCCGCGCAGGTCGAGGCCCAGGTACATGGGCAGCGCGTGCATGCCGGACAGCCACTGGGGCGAGGCCGACAGCAGGTTGAGGGCGACGCTGTAGGAGGCGTCGCTGGGATCGGGGTTGAGGGCCTTCTCGATGGCGTCCTTGGCCTTGAGCTGGGCGTCGGTGTCGGCCAGGCGGACGCGGATGCTGTTGGTGTCGGCGAAGAGGCCGTTGTTGGGGATGGCGGCGGCCTTCAGCACGTCCTCGATGCGGGACAGGAGCTTGGGCTCGATCTTGATCGTCGCCTTGACGCTCGAAACCTGGACGGCGGGAACTTCACCGAAGAAATTCGGCAGGGTGTAGAGCAGGCCGAGCACCACGGCGACGATCACCGTGACGTTCTTCCAGAGGGGATAGCGGTTCATGGCAAGCACCGAAGGCCGGCGCACGGCGCCGGCCCGAGAGAACGATTAGAGCGACTTGAGGGTGCCCTTGGGCAGCAGGGCGCCGATGGCCTGCTTCTGGATGACGACTTCGACGGGGGCGTCCTTGAGGGTGCCGACTTCGACGGTGATGAAGTTCTCGCCGACCTTGACGATGCGGCCGGCCATGCCGCCCTGGGTGACGACTTCGTCGCCCTTCTGCAGTTCGGACACCATCTTCTGGTGTTCCTTGGCCTTCTTCATCTGGGGCCGGATCATCAGGAACCACAGCACGACGAACATCAGGACGATGGGCAGCAGGCCCATGAGGCCGCCGGAGGGATCGGCAGAGGCGCCGGCCGCTTGGGCGTAGGCATTGGAAATCAGCACGCTGGTTTCTCCTTGTTTACGGGAAAAGGCTAAAGAAAGCGGGCAATTGTATCAGCCCCCCTGGCGTTGCCGCCGGAATTCGGCCGCGTATTCCTCGTAGCGGCCGGCCTCGATGGCGGCCCGCAATTCAGCCGTCAGGGTCTGGTAATAGAACAGGTTATGGATGGTGTTGAGGCGGGCGCCGAGGATCTCGCCGATGCGGTGCAGGTGGTGCAAATAGGCCCGGCTGAAGTGGCGGCAGGTGTAGCAGCCGCAGGTCTCGTCCAGGGGGCGGGTGTCCAGCTTGTAGGTGGCGTTCTTGATCTTGACGTCGCCGAAGCGGGTGAACAGCCAGCCGTTGCGGGCGTTGCGCGTCGGCATCACGCAGTCGAACATGTCGATGCCCTGGCCGACCGCGTAAACGATGTCCTCGGGCGTGCCGACGCCCATCAGGTAGCGTGGCCGGTCCGCCGGCAGGCGCGGCGCCGTGTGGGCGAGGATGCGGGCGAAGTCCTCCTTGGGTTCGCCCACCGAGAGGCCGCCGATGGCGTAGCCGTCGAAGCCGATGTCCGTCAGCGCCCCCAGGGATTCGTCCCGCAGGAACTCGTGCATGCCGCCCTGGACGATGCCGAACAGGGCGTTGGTGTTGCCGAGGCGGTCGTGTTCGTCGCGGGAGCGCCGCGCCCAGCGCAGGGACAGGCGCATGGACTCGGCGGCTTCGCGTTCGTCGGCGGGGTAGGGCGTGCATTCGTCGAAGATCATCACGATGTCCGAGTTCAGCACGTGCTGGATCTGCATGGAATCCTCGGGGCGCATGAAGAGCTTGTCGCCGTTCACGGGGGAGGCGAACTTGACGCCTTCCTCGGTGATTTTGCGCAGTTCGCCGAGGGAAAACACCTGGAAGCCGCCCGAGTCGGTCAGGATGGGACCATCCCAGCCCATGAAGCGGTGCAGCCCGCCGTGGGCGCGGATGATCTCCAGCCCGGGCCGCAGCCACAGGTGGAAGGTGTTGCCGAGCACGATGCGGGCGCCGATATCGACGAGTTCGTTGGGCGCCATGGCCTTGACCGTGCCGTAGGTGCCGACGGGCATGAAGACGGGGGTTTCGACGACGCCGTGGGCCAGGGTCAGGGTGCCGCGGCGCGCGGCGCCGGAGGTGGCGAGAAGGTCAAACTTCATCGGTATTCCTGTGGATGAGCATGGCGTCGCCGTAGCTGAAGAAGCGGTACTCGGCGGCGACGGCATGGCGGTAGGCGGCGCGGAGGTTCTCCATGCCGCCGAAAGCGGAAACCAGCATCAGCAGCGTGGACTTGGGTAGGTGGAAGTTGGTGACGAGGAGGTCCACCACGCGGAAGCGGAAGCCCGGCGTGACGAAAAGGTCCGTGTCGCCGCCGCCGGCCTTGAGTTCGCCGGCCAGGGCTGCCGACTCCAGCGTGCGTAGCGTCGTGGTGCCGACGGCCACCACGCGGCCGCCCCGGGCCCGGGTGGCCGCGATGGCGTCCACCGTGGCCTGGGAAAGTTCCCAGCGTTCCCGATGCATGCGGTGCTCGGACAGGTTGTGTACGCGCACCGGCTGAAAGGTGCCGGCACCGACGTGGAGGGTGACATGGGCCGTGCCGATGCCGCGGCCGGCCAGGCGTGCGAACAGGGCTTCGTCGAAATGCAGGCCGGCCGTCGGGGCGGCGACGGAGCCTTTGGCGCGGGCGAAGACCGTCTGATAGCGGGCTTCGTCCGTGCCGGCAGCGGCGCGCTCGATATAGGGCGGCAGGGGCAGGCGGCCGTGGGCCTCGACGAGTTCGGCGGCGTCGCCGGGAAAGCGCAAGCGGTAGAACTCGCCTTCGCGGCCGAGCACCTCCACCTCCAGGGCGTCTTCCAGCAGCAGCCGACTGCCGGGCCGGGGCGGCTTGCTGGCACGCACCTGGGCGAGGGCTTCGCCATTCTCCTGGGGGCGCTCCACCAGCACCTCCACCTGACCGCCGCTGTCCTTGCGGCCGAAGAGGCGGGCGTGCAGCACCCGCGTGTCGTTCATCACCAGCAGGTCGCCGGGGACGAGCAGGTCCGGCAACTCCGCGAAGCGGCGGTCCGTCAGGCCCGGCCCGTCGAGCACCAGCAGCCGGCTGGCGGAGCGTTCCGGCAGGGGGGCCTGGGCGATGAGCCGTGGCGGCAGCTCGTAGTCGAAGTCGTCGAGGGTCAGGTTCATGGGGGGGAGTGGGGTACGATCCCCGGCCGGCGGGGCCGAGCCGGGTGCGGCGGGCCGCCATTTTAGCCCGGCGGGAAGCGACAGCCGGGAATTATGGCAACATGGCGGCCTTCGAAATCCGGACCCCGATGCCCATGAATCCCCGATCCATCCTCAAGACCCTGCCGGTCTGTGCTGCCGCCCTGGTTCTCGGCGCCTGCGGCAACATGAGCATGAAGAGCGTCTGGCCCTTTGGCGACGACAAGACTCCCGAGCGGTCCCGGGTTCCCGCGAATGCCCTCGAATACAAGTGTGCCGGCGGCAAGCGCTTCTACGTGCGTTCCATCGAGGATGGCGCCAGCGCCTGGGTGATCCTCGCCGACCGGGAGTTCCGCCTCGACCGGCAGACCGGCGGCGGCACCTACGGCAACGGCAAGGCCATCCTGGAGATGGGCGGCGACACCGCGACCCTCAGCGACGGCGGCACCCTCGCCTTCAGCGGCTGCGCAAAGCCGGCAGAGGCCGCCGCCAAGTGATGGCAGGGTGCCGCTGGCGCCGGGCTACCAGGCTTCCGGCAGCGGCTTGAGCACGCGGGTGGTGCCGCGGCTCGATTGGATGTAGCCGCCCTTGGTCAGCTCGCGGAAAATGCGCGTGACCATGTCGCGGGAGGAGCCGAGCCGATTGGCGATTTCCTGCTGGGGCCAGTCCGGGCCCAGCACTCTTTCTCCCTGCTGTATCGTGGCCTCCGTCTCCACCAGCGCGCGGAAGCGCTGATATACGGACGACAGGGCCAGGCCCTTCATGCGCCGGGAGGTGGCGCGGCTGCGGGCGATCAGTTCGTTGAGCAACACCATCGCGAACTGGGGGTTCTTCTCCAGATGGGCCTTGAGGCCCGCATACTGGACCACGGAGCAGGCCACGTCGCTGATGGCCTCCACCGAAGCCGTGCGGGGTCCGCCGTCGAGAGCCACTTCGCCGAACATTGTTCCGGGGCCATAGGTGCCGATGACGAAACGCCGTTCGTCGTCGCCGTTCATGAAGATGCGGATGTGCCCCTCCAGCAGAATGAAGAGGGAGGTGCCGATGGCGCCTTCGCGCACGATCAGGCACTTGCGCGGATAGCGTTCGATCTTGCCCAGCTTCGCCAGTTCGGCAAAGGGGGGCGTGCAGACCGCCGAAAGTAGGGAAACATCCAGATCAGCCATCCAGTCCTCGCTCGCTGCAGAAAAATCCCATGGTAAAGGACGCCACGGGGAATAAGATCGTAACAGGTAATAGTCAATCGTCAATCAGATTGACTATCAGGCAAACCCGGCGAAAGCCGGCGGCGCAAAGCTAAAGGGGCTGAGGTCGGATGACCCTGCCAGCCAGCTGCCCGAGACACGGCAGGTATTGCGCCGCCACTTCCGCTCCAAGTCCGAGAGAACGACATGGGCAATCCGATAGCTTCCTCCAGTCGCAATAGTTCCGGCAGAAAGCCCGGAAAGACCGACCGATCCGCTTCCTACATGGGCATGGTGCGAACCATTGCATCCGGGCTTTCGCGCCGCTTGCCGCCCCGTGTGGATCGCGATGAGCTCGTGCAGGACGGCATGCTCGCTTTGGTTGAGACCGCCGACCGTTACCAGGAGTTGGGCGCCCCGCAGTTCGAGGCCCTGGCGCGGCAGCGCATCCGCGGCGCCATGATCGACGGCCTGCGGGTGTCCGACTGGCTTTCGCGGCGCGCGCGTAGCCGTGCGAAGGCGATCCGGACGCTGGTGGCAGCTGCGGAAACCCGGCATGGTCAGCAAACCCTCGGTCAACTCGCCCAGCGTCTGGAAATCGAGCCGCGGGAATTGGCGGCCATCCTGCGGGACGAGTATTGCGGCACGCTGGTGTTCTTCGGCGAGATTGGCGATGGCTCGGTCAATGCCGTGGAGAGCATTGCCGCGGCCTACAGTCCGTCGGCGCAGGACGTGGCGGAGAGCCGTCAGTTGCTCCAGCGCATCTGGTCGGCGGTGGAGGCCATGCCCGAAAAGCAGCGGTTTGCCGCCGAATTGCACTTTGCCTACGGATTGAGCCAGAAGGAGATTGCCGGGCTGATGCGGCTGACGGCCGCGCGGGTCAGCCAGCTGCTTGGCGCAGCCGTGGCGACGCTACGGCGGGAATTCGCCAGACATGCTGTGGCAGCGGATGGCGCCAAGTTGCCGGCCTGCCCGCGCCAGGCGGGGAAGCCACCGCCGGTCTGAGTCCGTCTGGCCTGCCGTTCCCGCAGGCCCCTCTGCTGTTGCAGGCTTGCTTGAATCGCCTCCGTGGGCGATAGTCGGCCTTCCCTTGGAGGGTTCCGACATGATCAAGACCAAAGCCTATGCCGCCCAGAATGCCACCAGCCCCTTGGTGCCGTTCGAACTTCAGCGCCGGATTCCTGGGCCGGAAGACGTGCAGATAGCGATCCTGTACTGCGGCGTCTGCCATTCCGACCTGCACACGGCGCGCAACGAATGGAGGAATACCCTGTATCCCTCGGTTCCGGGGCACGAGATCGTCGGGCGAGTCGTCGCCGTGGGAGATCGCGTCGGAGGATTCAAGGCGGGCGATCTGGTCGGCGTGGGTTGCATGGTCGACAGCTGCGGTCACTGCACTTCCTGCAGTGACGGAGAAGAGCAGTACTGCGAGAACGGCTTCACCGGCACCTACAACGGCCCCCTGTTCGGCGGCGAGAACACCTACGGCGGCTACGCGCAGACCATTGTCGTCAAGGAATCCTTCGTGCTGCGCATCCGCCACGACGAGAAGCAGCTGGCGAGCGTCGCCCCGCTGCTGTGCGCCGGCATCACCACCTACTCGCCCCTACGCCGCTGGGGCGCAGGGCCCGGCCGCAGGGTGGGCATCGTCGGCCTCGGCGGTCTCGGCCACATGGGCGTCAAGATCGCCCATGCCATGGGTGCCCACGTCACCCTGTTTACCACCTCGCCCGGCAAGATCGCCGACGGCAAGCGTCTGGGGGCCGACGAGGTCTGCATCTCCACGGACCCGGCCCAGATGGGCGCCCGCGCCAACCGGCTCGACCTCATCCTCAACACGGTTGCCGCCCCCCACAACCTGGACGCCTACCTGCAGTTGCTCAAGCGCGACGGCACCATGACCCTCGTCGGCGCGCCGGCGGAAGCCCATCCCTCGCCCAACGTCTTCAACCTGATCCTCAAGCGGCGACAGCTGGCGGGCTCCCTCATCGGCGGCATCCGGGAAACCCAGGAGATGCTGGACTTCTGCGTGGAGCACGGCATCGTCTCGGACATCGAGGTTATTGCCATGGATTACATCAATACCGCCTACGAGCGGATGCTCAAGGGCGACGTGAAGTACCGCTTCGTCATCGACATGAAAAGCCTCAGGTAGGCTTGCATGCAGGGTTTCAATGTTGCTCCGGATCGGTTCGGTACGGTGGCATTCTCCATGCATGGTATCTATCACTCAAGTAAGAGTGGGTATTGCCGTTGACCTTAGGCGACGCAGCAACCGCGGTATCGTCCCAAGACCATGGCACAGACCTTGTCCGGTGACCCTCATCCCCCGCACGGCCGGCTCGACGAGCTGGCCGACCGCATCGCCGGCGCGAAGGCCGCCATGCCCATAGCTGTCGCCCTCCTGGCCCTGACCCTGGCGCTTTTCGTCTATGCCGCCCGCGCCTATCTTTCCGCGGAGTGCCACACGGCGATGCACGAGGCCGAGCTGGATACGGAACTCGTCGTCATCTTCAGGGAGGTAGACGCAACCCTGGTCAGCCTCCGGCGAGGCACGGGCTACACTTCCAAGTGGAAGAACCCGGACTTCCAGGACGCCCTCAAGGATGCGCGGCAGATCCTGGCGGACGGGCGTCATTCGCTGAAGGACAGGAATGCCTACGCCGCGCTGGATTCCGTCATCGAGCTGCAGCGGACCATCGCCACCGCCAAGTCCCTGGCGACCAACCGGGTTAATTACATCCTGGAACACCAGGACCCGGGGGACTACGACGTTTACGAAAAGTACCGCCTGGAAGGCAAGAACCTGGTGGCCATCGTCAAGGAACTGGACTCGGTGCTGGAGACCCTGGACGGGAGGACGAAGAAGCTGCCGGGCGCCTGTCACTGGTAGCCGACGCCTCGCCAAACTTGGGGGCACATTTGGGTTAGCGCCCCGGGGAATTGCATTTTGTGCCCCCCAATATGCCCCCACAAGTGTCCGGATGCCCCGGACAACGTCGGACAAATTCTGAAAGCACAACCCTTGAAAGCCGCGTCGTTACGCGGTTTTCAGGATTGTCGAGGTTTGCTTTGGATTCTGATGTGGTGCCGGGAGTGGGACTCGAACCCACACACCTTGCGGCGGCGGATTTTGAATCCGCTGCGTCTACCGATTCCGCCATCCCGGCAGGGACGATGGCGCGGTCCCGTAGAATGCGGACCGGCGCGCGAGCCGCGCATTATCCGCGAATTTCCCCTGCCTCACAATCTCCCATGTCCGATCTCCATCCCGATTCCGTCGCCTTCCTGGAACTGCTGGCGAAGGCCGGCGGTACGCCGTTCCACGAGATGCCGTTGGAGGTGCAGCGCAGTGCCTCCGAGAAGATGATGTTCGCCTTCCGACCGATGCCGCCGGAGGTGGCGCGGGCGACGGAGGCAGGCATGGCGCGACCCGACGCAGCGGGCGGGCCCCTGCGCTACCGCCTCTACCGGCCCCTCGGCAGCGGGCCGGAGGAAAGGTTGCCGGCCCTGGTTTGGTACCACGGCGGTGGTTGCGTGGTGGGGAACATCGAGAGCTACGACAGCCTGTGTCGTGAGCTGGCCAATCGTTCCGGCTGCGCGGTCGTGGCGGCGAGCTACCGGCTGGCGCCGGAGGCGCCGTTTCCGGCGGCGGTGGAGGATGCCTTTTTCGCTCTGCAATGGACGGCGGCCCACGCCGACGCCCTGCACCTCGACGCCTCGCGCCTGGCCGTCGGCGGCGATTCTGCCGGGGGCTACCTGGCCATCGTGGCGGCGCTGCTGGCGCGGGACGGCGGCGGGCCGGCCCTGCGCTTCCAGCTCCTCGTCTATCCGGGCACGGACCAGCGCGGCGAGCGGGATTCCCATCGGCGCTACGGCCAGGGCTATCTGCTGAGCCAGGATTCCCTGCGCTATTTCCAGCGCTGCTATTTCCGCGACGACGCCGAGCGGCTGGACTGGCGCGCCTCGCCCATCCTGGCGCCGACCCTGGCGGGCCTGCCGCCGGCTCTGGTGCTGACGGCCAGCCACGATCCCATCGTGGACGACTGTCGCGCCTATGCTGAGCGGCTGGCGGCGGAAGGCGTGGCGGTGCGCTACGCGGAGTACGCCGGTCAGCTTCACGGCTTCTTCGCCCTCGGCAAGGCCTTTCGGGAGGCGGGCAGCGCGGTGGCGGAAGCGGCGGCAGCGCTCGGCGCAGCCCTGCGGCCGGACCAGGTCGCTTAGGCGGTTTCGCCGCGCCGGCCGCGGATCACGCCGGCCGCCGTCATCAACAGGAACAGGAAGAGGGCGGTGGCGTTGCCCATGCCGCCCCAGGCGCGCCCCTGGGACCAGTCGAGCAGGTCGGCCGCCACGCGCAGGGCGAGTGTGGCGTTGAGCAGGCCCACGTGCAGGTAGAACAGGCTCGTGAAGGGAATCTGCACCCGCAGGATGGCGGGGAAGATCACCGGCGCGTGGCCGAACACCATGGCGAAGACGAAGCCGAGGAAGACGGCATGCAGGGCCGCGTCATAAATGAGGCCGCCGGTATCGGCGAAGGGCAGCAGCAGGCCGCCGATGCCGAGCCAAACGTAGCCGCCCACGAGGCAGATGGCGGTGAAGCGCATCAGCCCGTGGTGGCGCAGGTTGCGGAAGGCGATGTCGTTGGCGCCGAGCCAGAGGGCGAGAGCCACCATGGCCGCGCCGGTGATGCCGGTGCCGATGCGCCAATGCAGCGGCAGGGCGGCGGCGCCGATCAGGTAGAGGGTCGTGGCGGCGGCCAGCAGCTTGAGGGCGTTGGGCGAGGGACGGCGCAGGCGCGAGAGCTCCAGCCGCTCGCCGGCGATGGTGAGGACCAGGAACCCTGCCCAGGCGGCCATGACGTCGTTGGCAGGCAGTCCGGCGAGCCAGAGGGCCGCACCGCCGACGCCGCAGAGGGCGCCGACCAGCAGTACGAGCATGAAGGGCGCCGGATGGCGCCGGTGGAACAGGTAGGTGACGACGGCCAGCGCAGCGCTGCCGGCACAGAGCAACGAAGCGGAAATCAGGTGGGGCGCGCCGAAGGCAGTGGCGACGCCGCCGAGGCCCGTGAGCAACGGCGCCGCATAGGCGGGCAGCCGGGCGAAGGCCACTGCGCGTTCGAGGCCGATTACCGTGCCGAAGAAGGCGGCCGCCATGAGCGCCCCGTGGAAGGTGGCCGGCTGCGTGCCGGGCAGGGGCGGCTCCCAGCCCAGGCGCCAAAGACCGCCGAGGATGCCGAGGATCAGGCTGGCGAACCCGAGGATGAGGAGGGGAATCCTGCCGGGGGGCGCCAGGTCCTTGCCGCTGTCTGGAATCACCATCCGAGTTTCCGCTTCGCGTTGTCCGACATGAAGTCGGGCTCCCAGGGCGGGTCCCAGACGGCGACCACCTCCACTGGCAGGCCGTCGGCGATGCGTTCCACGGCGGCTCGTGCCTCGTCGCGCAGCAGGCCGGCGGTGGGGCAGGCCGGGGATGTCATGGTCATGTCGATGCGGATGCCGGCGGCGCCGATGGCGATGCCGTAAATAAGCCCCAGGTCCACCACGTCCACGCCCGCTTCCGGATCGACGACGGTACGCAGCGCGGTGCGCACCTGGTCTTCGTTCGGCACGACGCGGGTCACTTCCCGGCGCCGAACCAGTCGAGGCGGTCGTGAAGCGAAACCACGCTGCCGACGACGATGAGGGCCGGTTGCTTGAGCGCCGCTGCGGCGACGGCAGCGGGCAGGTCGGCGAGGGTGCCGATCACCGCCTGCTGGGTCGGCAGGGTGGCGTGGCGCACGCAGGCGGCCGGCGTGTCGCCGGGCAGGCCGTGGGCCATGAGCTGGCGGCATATCTCCTTGAGGGCGCCGACGCCCATGTAGATGACGACCGTCTGGCGCGGACGCGCCAGCGCCTGCCAGTCGAGGTCCACGCTGCCGTCCTTCAGGTGGCCGGTGACGAAGACGCAGGACTGGGCATGGTCCCGGTGGGTGAGCGGGATGCCTGCATAGGCGGCCATGCCGGAGGCGGCAGTGACGCCGGGAATCACCTCGAAGGCGACGCCGCTGCCGACCAGTTCCTCGATCTCCTCGCCGCCGCGACCGAAGATGAAGGGATCGCCACCTTTGAGGCGCACCACCGTCTTGCCCTGCTGGGCAAGGCGCACCAGCAGCGTATTGATCTCTTCCTGGGGCAGCGTATGCTTGCCGGACTCCTTGCCGACATAGATGCGTTCGGCATCGGGCCGCACGCTGTCGAGTATGCCCGGCCCGACCAGATGGTCGTAAACCAGGGCGTCAGCCGCCTTGATGAGGCGCGCGGCCTTGAGCGTCAACAACTCGGGATCGCCCGGGCCGCTGCCGACGAGATAAACCTTGCCGTTCATTTTGGATGTTTTCCCCGAATACGGCCGACGATGGGATTCGCAGGCAGGCCGCAGTATTGCAGAAATCGCTAATGCTCGGAGTGTAAGCGAATTGACAGAAATCAAGGAAGGGGTATGGCGATGCGAGCAAAGTCCTCGCATGGCAAAGGGCTATGTAACAGGCTTGTTATATGGGTTCTGCTGGTTTCCGCAAATCGTAATCGTCGATTTTTTTCACAGGGGGAATGCATGAAATCACGCAATGTGTTGTCTGGTGCTTTGAAACTCGCCGTCCTGCCGGTCGCGGTCATGGGCGTCTTCAACGTCGCATCGGCCCAGCAGGCGCCGGCCGCGGCTCCGACCTTGACCGCCGAGGAAAAGGCCACCGCCAAGAAGATCTACTTCGAGCGTTGTGCCGGCTGCCACGGCGTGCTGCGTAAGGGCGCGACCGGCAAGAACCTGGAGCCGCACTGGACGAAGAAGCTGCCGGACGGCTCCACCCAGGAGGGCGGCACGCTCAAGCTCGGCCAGAATCGTCTCGAGAAGATCATTGGCTACGGCACCGAAGGCGGCATGGTCAACTTCGACGACATCCTGACCAAGGAAGAAATCAGCCTGATGGCGAAGTACATCCAGAACACCCCGGATGTGCCGCCCGAGTACAGCTTCAAGGAGACGATGGATTCCTGGAAGGTGATCGTTCCGGTCAAGGATCGTCCGACCAAGCAGATGAACAAGTTCAACCTCAAGAACATGTTCTCCGTCACCCTGCGCGACACCGGCGAAGTGGCCCTCATCGACGGCGACACCAAGGAAATCCGCAGCATCGTCAAGACCGGCTACGCGGTTCATATCTCCCGCCTGTCCAAGTCCGGCCGCTATGTGTACGTGATCGGCCGCGACGGTCGCCTGAGCCTGATCGACCTGTGGATGGAGAAGCCTGCCGTGGTCGCCGAACTCAAGGTCGGCTTCGACGCCCGTTCCGTCGATACCTCCAAGTTCAAGGGCTACGACGACAAGTACGCCATCGCCGGTTCCTACTGGCCGCCCCAGTACGTCATCATGGACGGCGACACCCTCAAGCCCCTCAAGGTCGTCTCGACCCGCGGCATGACGGTGGACGGCGAGTATCACCCCGAGCCGCGCGTGGCCTCGATCGTCTCTTCCGAGATCAAGCCCGAGTGGGTCGTCAACATCAAGGAAACCGGCCAGATCCTGCTGGTGGACTACAGCGACATCAAGAACCTGAAGACCACCACCATCGAATCCGCCAAGTTCCTGCATGACGGCGGCTGGGATGCCTCCAAGCGCTACTTCCTGGTGGCGGCCAACGCCTCCAACAAGATCGCTGCGGTGGACACCAAGCTCGGCAAGCTGGCGGCCCTGATCGACACCAAGAAGATCCCGCACCCGGGTCGTGGCGCCAACTTCGTGCATCCGCAGTTCGGTCCGGTCTGGGCGACGGGCCACCTCGGCGCCGATGTCGTGACGCTGATCAGCACCGCCTCGGACGACAAGAAGTTCGCCAAGTTCAAGGAGCACAACTGGAAGGTCGTCCAGGAAGTCAAGCACGTGCCGGGCAACCTGTTCGTCAAGACCCACCCGAAGTCCAAGCACCTCTGGGCCGACGCGCCGCAGAACCCCGAGAAGGAACTAGCCGAGTCCGTGGTGGTGTGGGACATGGCCGACCTGTCGAAGCCGAAGAAGACCATCAACGTTGCCAAGGACTCCGGCCTGCCGGCGACCAAGGCGATCAAGCGTGCGGTCCATCCGGAATACAGCGCCGACGGTTCCGAAGTGTGGATCTCCCTGTGGGGTGGCAAGACCGACCAGTCCGCCATCGTTGTGTATGACGACAAGACGCTCGCCGTGAAGAAGGTGATCACCGATCCGAAGATGATCACGCCGACCGGCAAGTTCAACGTCTACAACACGCAGCACGACATCTACTGATCGGAGTAGCGTAGCAGGCTCTTAGTCGCACGTATCCGGGGGCTCGCAAGGCCCCCGGATTTTTTGGACAAGGCGACGCATGGGCGTTGCCGCCGCTGGACAATCGTTTAAACTGGGTCGATCGACCCGATCAATACGCAAGGAGCATGTCATGCAGAAGAAACTGATCGCCTCCTCCATCGCCCTGGCGCTCACCTGCGCCGCCGGCGGCGCGCTCGCCGCTGCGCCCGATTGGAGCAAGGTTCCCGCCAAGAAGATCACCGTTTTCTACCCGGGTGTGTCGCCGATGGAATGGATCACCAAGGGTACCGAGCACGGCGGCGCCAAGGGCCTCAGGAAAGGCGAGAGCTGCGCGGCCTGCCACGACGAAGAAGTTGCCGACATGGGCAAGAAGATGGTCACCGGCCAGAAGATCGAGCCCCATGTGATCAAGGGCAAGGCCGCCGCCATTCCGGTCAGTGTCCAGGCCGCCAACGACGGCAGCAACCTCTACATGCGCTTCAGCTGGAAGCAGCCGGCCGGCGGCGGCGAGAAGATGGATGCCGACAATGCCGTCAAGCTCGCTTTCATGCTGGACGACAACAAGATCGAGCGCGCCAACCTGTCCGGCTGCTGGGAGACCTGCCACCAGGACGTCCGCACCATGCCCGACGTCAAGGACGACAAGAAGACCAAGTACGTCAAGGACGGCAACGTCGCCGGCGGCAAGTTCTACGACCTGCTGCAATGGACCAGCAAGGCCAACAAGGGCCGCGACGGCTACATCGCCGACAAGCGCGTGATGGAAGGCGGCAAGGCTCTGGTGGAAGCCAAGGGCGAGAAGAAGGGCGACGAATGGGTCGTCACCTTCACCCGCAAGCTGGCGGGCGGCGGCGAAGGCGACATCGCCATGGCCTCCGGCAAGACCTACAACTTCGGCTTCGCCATCCACGACGACCATACCCACGGCCGTTTCCACCACGTGTCCCTCGGCTACACGCTGGGCATCGACACCAAGGCCGACATCACCGCCGGCAAGTAAGCCGAGTGGCGGTTGCCAGGCAACCCGGGGCGGGATTCATGCGCATCGCAGGCATGGTTCCGCCCCTGCTTTTTGCCGCTGCGGCCTGGGCCCAGGGCGTCGTCGAGGTGCAGGTGCGCGACTACCGCTTCGAGCCGGCCGAAGTGAAGATCAGGACCGGCACCACGGTGCGCTGGACCAACGGCGAAAAGCGCGTCAGCCACTCGGTCTTCTTCTCCGGCCCCGGCGGCTTCGAGTCGGAGCGCATCTTCCCGGGCGAAAGCTACCAACGACTGTTCGACAAGCCCGGCCGCTATCCCTACGGCTGCGGTCCCCACCCCGAGATGAAGGGCTTGGTGGAGGTCGTCGATTAGTCATCCCGCGATTGTCCGCACATTGACGAAGGTCAATGCGGCAGGGGCAGCGGCGGGCGATCCTTCGGCCATGAAATATGCAGCAGCGATTGCAGTCGGTACACTGGCCCTGGCGGCCCATGCCGGCGAGCGGGAAGCGGAGTTGATCCGGCTGGTGCGCCAGGACTGCGGCTCCTGCCACGGCATGACCCTCAAGGGTGGCCTGGGTTTGCCGCTGACGCCGGAAGCCCTGGGCGACAAGCCGGCGGATTCCCTGGTATCGACAGTCATGAACGGACGTCCCGGTACGGCGATGCCGCCCTGGAAGACCATCATCAGCGAACAGGATGCGGAATGGATCGTCAAACGTCTGCTCGAAGGTTTCCCGGAGGAAAAATGATGCGCTGGTTCACTCTTCTCGCCGCTTCCCTCCTGGCCGGTTGTGTCCAGATGCAGTCGGTGCGCGGCACCGGCGACCTGGGTGTCGTCATCGAGCGGGCCAACGGGCGCGTCGCCGTCGTCGAGACCACCGGCAAGACGGTCCTCGGCCGCATCGAGGGCCTCGGCGACCTGTCCCACGCCTCCGTCGTGTTCTCCCGCGACGGCCGCTATGCCTACGTCTTCGGCCGCGACGGCGGCCTGACCAAGGTGGACCTGCTGACCGCCACCATCGCCAAGCGCGTCATGCAGGCCGGCAACAGCATCGGCGGCGCCATCTCCCAGGACGGCCGCCTGGTGGTGGCCCAGAACTACCAGCCCGGCGGCATCAAGGTCTTCGACGCCGCCAGCCTCGAACTGCTGTCGGAAGTGCCGGCCGCCTACGGAACGGAAGGCAAGCACTCGAAGGTCGTGGGGCTCGCCGACCTGACGGGCAACCGCTTCGCCTACGCCCTCTTCGACGCGGGCCAGATCTGGGTCACCGACCTGTCGGACCCGCGCAACCCGAAGACCGAGAAGTTCGCCGCCGGCAACCAGCCCTACGACGGCCTGGTGACGCCCGATGGTCGCCACTACCTGGCCGGCCTCTTCGGCGAGGACGGCATCGCCCTACTGGACACCTGGCGCCCGCAGGACGGCGCCCGCAAGATCCTCGGCGGCTACGGCCGCGGCCAGGAGAAGCTGCCTGTCTTCAAGATGCCCCACCTGCGCGGCTGGGCCATGGCCGGCGGCAACGCCTACCTGCCGGCCATCGGCAGCCACGAGGTGCTGGTCGTCGATGCGCGGAACTGGCAGGGCGTGCACCGCATCCCCGTGAAGGGCCAGCCGGTCTTCGTCATGGCACGGCCCGACGGCCGCCAGGTGTGGGTCAACTTCGCCTTCCCGGACAATGGCTGGGTGCAGGTCATCGATACCGTGGCCGGCAAGGTGGTGCAGACCCTGGAGCCGGGCAAGGCCATCCTCCACATGGAATTCACGCCCCGCGGCGAGGCGGTCTGGCTCTCGGCGCGGGATGACAACAAGGTCGTCGTCTACGACACCGCCACCTTCAAGCCCCTGACGACGCTGCCGATGCAGGCGCCCTCGGGCATCTTCTTTACCACCCGTGCCGCCCGTACCGGCTTCTGAGATGAACGCCGCCTACACCCCCCTGGAATTCCGCCTGCTCAACGACTACCAGCGGGGCTTCCCCCTGGTGCCGGCGCCCTTCGCCGCTGTTGCCGCGGAACTGGGCTGCGCGGAGGAGACCGTGCTGACGGCCTTGACGACCCTGCGGCAAGCCGGCGTCGTCAGCCGCGTCGGCGGCGTCTTCGCCCCCCGCAGCGTGGGCGCCAGCACCCTGGCCGCCCTCAGTGCGCCGCCCGAACGGCTGGAGGCGATTGCCGCCCTCGTCAGCGCCCGGCCCGAGGTCAACCACAACTACGAGCGCGAGCACCATTACAACCTCTGGTTCGTCGCCACGGCGCCAAACGAGGCGGCCCTCGCCTGCAGCCTGGACGCCATCGCCGCCGAGACCGGCTGTCCGGTGATCGCCCTGCCCATGCTGGAGGAATTCCACATCGACCTGGGTTTCGATCTGGCGGGGGGGCACAAGGTGCACGTCAATTCCGGCGGTGCTAGCCGCCGCGAACTCACGCTGGCGGAACGGCGCCTCGGCGCGGCCCTGCAGCCGGGACTCGAACTGGTGCCGCGGCCCTATGCGCGCCTGGCGGACCAGGCCGGCATGGGCGAAGCGGAAGCCATTGCCCATCTGGCCGGGTGGCTGGACGACGGCACCCTCAAGCGCTTTGGCGTCGTCGTGCGTCACCACGAGCTCGGCTACACGGCCAACGCCATGGTGGTGTTCGACGTGCCCGATGCCGAAGTGAGCGCCGTCGGCCTGCGCCTCGCCCGGGAGGCGGGCGTCACCCTCTGCTACCGCCGCCGCCGCCACCTGCCGGAATGGCCCTACAACCTCTTCTGCATGGTCCATGGCCGCTCCCGCGCCGACGTGGAACCCATCATCGAGCGCCTGTGCCGCGTGGCCGGCTATCCCTGCGAAGCCCTCTTCAGCACGCGGCGCTTCAAGCAGCGGGGCGCCCACTATTTCGGCGCCGGCGATGCGGCCTGATCCCGTCCCCCTGGACGACACCGACCGGCGCATCGTCAATGCCCTCCAGGGCGGCTTTCCCATCTCCGACGAGCCCTACCGGGAAGTGGCCGCCGGCCTGGGCCTGAGCGAAGCCGAATTGCTGGATCGCCTGGACCGTCTGCTCAAGGCCCGGGTGCTGACGCGCTTCGGCCCCATGTTCCAGATCGAACGCCTCGGCGGCGCCTTCGTGCTGGCCGCCATGAAGGTGCCGGAAGCCGACTTCGAGCGCGTCGCCGAGCAGGTGAACTCCCTGCCCGAGGTGGCCCACAACTACCGCCGCGAGCACGCCTTCAACATGTGGTTTGTCCTGGCCACCGAGAAGCCGGGCGGCATCGATGCCGCTGTCGCCCGCATCGAAGCCCTGACCGGCCTGCCCGTGTTCCCCTTCCCGAAGGAGAGGGAGTATTTCGTCGAGATGAAGCTCCATGCCTGACGCCGCTCCCTTCGACGAGGACGACCGCCGCCTGGTGGTCGCCACCCAGGGCGGTCTGCCCCTGGTGCCGCACCCCTACCACGCCCTGGCGGAGCGGCTCGGCATGACGGCGGCGGAAGTCCAGAAGCGGCTGCGCCGCCTGCTGGAGACCGGTGCCATCCGACGCATCGGCGCGGTGCCGAATCACTATGCCATTGGTTATACGGCGAACGGCATGACGGTGTGGGACGTGGACGATGCCCGCATCGACGAACTGGGCGCCGCCGTGGGCGCCCTGGACTTCGTCACCCACTGCTACCGCCGGCCCCGTTGCCTGCCGGAATGGCCGTATAATCTTTTCGCGATGGTGCACAGCAGCAATCGCGAAGGGGTCCAGGAAAAGATTTCCCTGATTGCAAACCTCCTCGGCGACGCCTGCCGCGCCCACGACGTGCTCTACAGCAGCCGGATACTGAAGAAGACCGGCCTGCGCATCGCAGACTGATCTGCCCAGGGGAGGGGCCTGATGGCCGCCGAGCAGCACCAAGAGAAATCCGGTCTCGCCGCCATGGGCATCGCCGCCATGGGCGTCGTCTATGGCGACATCGGCACCAGTCCCCTCTACACCATGAAGGAAGTCTTCGCCGGCCCCCATCATCCGGTGCCGGTGACGCCCGACAACGTGCTGGGCATCCTGTCCCTAGTGTTCTGGGCCATGACCATCACGGTGTCCCTCAAGTACGTCATGTTCATCACCCGGGCCGACAACCGCGGCGAGGGCGGCATCATGGCCCTGACTTCCCTGGCCCTGCGCACGCCGGGCGCCGGGCCGAAGACCCTGTGGCTGATCTCCGCCCTCGGCATCTTCGGTGCCGCCCTGTTCTACGGCGACGCGGTCATCACGCCGGCCCTGTCGGTGTTGTCGGCGGTGGAAGGCCTGGAGGTCGCCACCCCGGCGCTCAAACCCTACGTCGTGCCCATCACCCTCGGCATCCTTGCCGGCCTGTTCCTGTTCCAGCGCCAGGGCACGGCCAGCGTCGCCACCCTGTTTGGCCCCGTGATGATGTTCTGGTTCGGTACCCTGGCGGTGCTGGGCATCTGGAACATCGTCAAGCATCCCTCGGTGCTGGTGGCCATCAATCCGGCCTACGCCCTCGGCTTCTTCCTCGCCAACAAGACCCTGGCCTTCCTGGCCCTCGGCGCCGTGGTGCTGGCCATCACCGGCGGCGAAGCCCTCTATGCCGACATGGGCCATTTCGGCCGCCGCCCCATCAAGTGGGCCTGGCTGGTGTTCGTCTTCCCGGCCCTCTACCTGAACTATCTGGGCCAGGGCGCCCTGATCCTCGACGAACCGGAGGCGGTATCGAATCCCTTCTTCCGCCTGGTACCCGACGAGCTGCTGTTCCCCATGGTGGGCCTAGCCGCCGCCGCCACGGTGATCGCCTCCCAGGCGGTGATTTCCGGCGCCTTCTCCCTCACGAGCCAGGCCATCCAACTCGGCTACTGCCCGCGCATCCAGATCCGCTTCACCTCGGCGCGGGAGAAGGGCCAGATCTACGTTCCCAACATCAACTGGCTGCTGCTGCTGGCGGTGGTGATCCTGGTGCTCGGCTTCAAAACCTCGTCCAACCTGGCTTCGGCCTACGGCATCGCCGTGACCCTGACCATGATGATCGACACCATCCTCGCCTTCGTCGTCGTGCGTGCGCTCTGGGGGTGGAACTGGGTCTGGGCCGGCTTGTTCCTGGCGTTCTTCGTCGTCGTGGACTTCGCCTTCTTCGCCGCCAACGCCGTCAAGATCCTCGATGGCGGCTGGTTCCCCCTGGTGCTCGGTTTCGGCGTATTCGCCCTGCTATCCACCTGGAAGAGCGGCCGGGCGCTGCTCTACCAGAAGCTGCGCCAGGACTCCATGCCCCTGGACGCCTTTCTCGCCGGCATCGCCCATGGCGGGCCCCAGCGCGTCGAGGGCACCGGCATCTTCATGACGCCGGACCCGGAGGGCGTGCCGCGGGCCATGTTGCACAACCTCTATCACAACAAGGTGCTGCACGAGCGCGTGGTGCTGCTCAACGTGGTGATCGAGGACGTGCCCTATGTGCCGGAGACGGAGCGGGTGCGCGTCGAAGACCTGTCCCAGGGTTTCCACCGCGTGCGCGTGCGCTACGGCTTCAAGGACGACCCGGACATTCCCCATGCCATGGAACTGTGCGCGGCCCAGGGCCTGCAGTTCGAGATGATGCAGACCTCCTTCTTCCTTGGCCGCGAGACCATCGTGCCCCAGGCCAAGGTGTCCGGCCTGGCCCTTTGGCGCCAGGTGCTGTTCACCTGGATGTTCCGCAACGCGGATACCGCCACGGCCTTTTTCAAGATTCCCACCAACCGCGTGGTGGAGCTGGGTACTCAGGTGGAGCTCTAGGGGCTGTTGCCGGGCGCCGGGCGCCCGGCGGAAGGCTCAGTCCTGCTTCTGCAGGCGCTCCATGCAGTAGCCGCGGCCGAAGGTTTCGGCCTTCTTCGGACTGGATATCTGGGGTTCCTCGAATACCCTGCGCGCGATGTCGTTGGCGATGCGCGCCGCCGGGCTGCCGTCCTCGGGAAAGGTCTTCAGCGGACGCCCCCGGTCCCGGTCGTGGAGGGCCTGGATCGCCACCGTCGCCATTTCGCCGCAGAGCCGGTACTGCCAGGCATCCGGGCTGGCCGGGTCGATGTTGCCGGGGTGGCCGTGGGCCAGCGCCAGGGCCGGCAGCAGCACAGCGAGGAGGAGGGCCGGCCGCCGCGTCATTCGCTGCTCTGCAAGGTGGTCAGATAGGCCAGGATGTCCTGCAAGTCCTGTGGTTTGAGGGGCATGAGGACGCCGCTCTTCGGCTTGTCGTCGTCGTGGGGACGCTCGCCCTTGATGTAGGCCTCCATCTGCTTCATCAGGTAGTTGGTGTATTGGCCGACCAGCATCGGGAAGTTGCTGCGTCCGCGGCCGTCCTTGGCATGGCAGTTGGCGCACTCGCTCTGGTAGATCGCCTTGCCCTTGGCGATGTCGCCTTCGACGCGCGGGATGATCATCACCTTCTCGGTCATCAGCAGGCGGGTGAGGGCGTCCTCGTCGCCCTTGAAGGTGGGCATCTGGGTCGGCAGCTCGATGGCCGCCAGGTATTTGGAAATGATGCGGATGTCGTCGTCCGAGAGTTCCCGCTCCTGGGTATAGGGGAACATGGGGATGTTGATGCGGCGGCGCTCCCGGTAGGAGAAGAGCTGGTCCGCCAGGTAGGAGGCGCGTTGCCCGGCGATGCGGGGATATTCGCCCTTCTTGCCGCCCTGGCCGAATTCGCCGTGGCAGGTGGCGCAGACGCCGTTGATCTCCTTGGCTTTCTCGGCATCGTCCGCACGGGAGGGCTGGGCAAGCAGGACGGCGACCAGGGCCGGGACGAACATGAGACGGTAAATCTTCATGACCTGAATCGTATGCCTTTCGGGGTGAGACAAATTGTCGCAGAGGGTGCCATTCCCTAGGCGAGAGTGCCTTGATCGTAGATAATTTCCAACCTATGCGCTCAGATATTCCCGCCGATTACGGCAACATGCTGGTCACGCTGCGGCGCCTGGTCCACCTGCGCTGGCTGCTGCTGATCGGCGCCCTGGGCGCCATCCTGGGGGTGCCGCCGCTGCTGGAGATTCCGCTGCCGACGCTGCCCCTGCTGCTGGCGCTGGCGGTCCTGGCGGGCTTCAATTTCCTCACCGCCAGCCGCCTGGCGCGGGCGGAGGTGCAGACGCCCTGGATGCTGACGGTGCAGATCGTCGTGGACCTGGTGGCCCTGGGGGTGATCCTGTTCCTTTCCGGCGGCGCCGCCAATCCGCTCGTGTCCCTGCTGCTGCTGCCGGTGGCTGCCGGCGCGCTGGTGCTGGCCTGGCACTTCGCCGCGGCCATCGCCGCCCTCGCCATCGGCCTCTACTCCCTGCTGGCGGTCTGGTTCGTGCCGCTCAACATCCCCGATGCGTCCCGCGCCGCCAGTCTGCACCTGGCCGGCATGTGGCTCACCTTCGTCGTCTCGGTGATCCTCATCGCCTGGCTCATCGTGCGCATGACGGCCTCGATCCGCGCCCGCGATGCGGCCCTGGCCCGGGTGCGGGAGCAGGCATTGCGCGACGAGCGCGTGGTGGCCCTGGGGGCCCTCGCCGCGGGCGCCGCCCACGAACTGGGCACGCCCCTGGCGACCATGGCCGTCGTCGTCGGCGAACTGGACCGGGACCCGGTCCTGCCCCCGGCCATGCGGGCGGACATGGACCTGCTGCGGCAGCAGATCGCTGCCTGCAAGGAGATTGTCACCGGCCTTGCCGACCGGGCGGGCGCCGGCCGTCTCGAAGGCGCCCGGCCGGTGCGGGCGGACGAATGGCTCGATGCCGCCGCGGCCCGCTGGCGCGCGACCCGTCCGCGGGAGGCTTGTTTCGTGAAGGTGGATGGCGCCGGCGATGCGCCGGAAATCGTCGTGGACGCCACCCTCGAACAGGCCTTGCTGAACCTGCTCAACAACGCCGCCAATGCGAGCGGCGCAGCCATCGACGTGCGCCTCGACTGGGACGCGGCCGTGCTGACCATCGAAATCGCCGACAGCGGCGCCGGCTTTCCGCCCCATGTCCTCGAACAGGCGGGCAGCGCCCCCCTGGCTTCGGGAACCGGCGGCGCCGGCATCGGCCTGCTGCTCACCCATGCCGCCGTAACGCGGCTGGGGGGGCGTCTGAAACTCTCCAACCGGGCACAGGGGGGCGGCGTCGCCCGCATCGAACTCCCCCTCGCCGCCTTTGCAGCCAGCGGAAGATGACCATGAACGAACGCATACTCGTCGTCGACGACGATCCCACTTTCAACGGTGTCATGACCCGGGCCCTGGTCCGCCGGGGCCTCGATGCCGTCGGCGTGCTGAGTGCGGAAGAGGCCCTGGCGGAGGCTGCCGCCCGGCCGCCGGGCAAGGTGGTGCTGGACCTGAACCTGAACGGCGCCTCCGGCCTGACCCTGATCCGGCCCCTGCTGGACGCCAGTCCGGAATGCCGCATCGTCGTGCTGACGGGCTACGCCAGCATCGCCACGGCGGTGGATGCGATCAAGCTGGGCGCCCTCCAGTACCTGGCCAAGCCGGTGGAGGTGGAGACCGTGCTGGCGGCCTTTGCCGAAGGGCCGGTGGAGGACGAGGAACTGCCCCTGGAGCACACCCCCCTGTCGGTGGACCGGCTCGAATGGGAGCACATCCAGCGCGTGCTGCGCGAGCATGACGGCAACATCTCGGCCACCGCCCGTGCCCTCAACATGCATCGGCGCACCCTGCAGCGCAAGCTGCTCAAGCGGCCGGTGAAGAAGTAGGCAAGCCGCCGGAGTGCGACTCCGGCGGCGCTTCGCCTGTCAGCTCAGTGCTTGTGGTGGTGGCCGTGGTCCATGGCGGCCGGTGCGGGCGCCGCTTCGGGCTTCTTCACCACGGCTTCCACGTTCTTGCTGCTGCCGTCGGCGAAGCCCAGGGTCAGGGCGACCTTGTCGCCTTCCTTCAGGGGAGCCGTCGGGTTGATCAGCATCACGTGGTAGCCGCCCGGCTGGAGGGCGGCCTCGCCCTTGGCCTTGATGTCGATGGCCTGGACCTGGCGCATCTTCATGACGCCGCCCTCGTTGATGTGGTTGTGCAGTTCCACGACCTTCGCGGCGCCGCTTTCCGCCTTGACGAGCCGGGCATCCTTGTCGCCGGCATTCTTCAGCACCATGAAGGCAGCCGTCGCCTTGGCGCCGGGCGGCACCATGCGCACGTAGGGGTCGACGACGCTGACGCCGTCGGCGGAACCGGCGGCGAAGGCAAGGCTGCTGGCGGCGGCCAGCAGGGCGAGGGTGAGACGGGACAGGTTCTTCATTGAGGCTCCTTTGCCTGGGCGGGTTGAAACGATCGGGTCAATGGGGTTCGGAATTGAAGCGGAAGGGCACCGAAATGCGCTGGCGATCGGTCTCGACGAGCACCGTGACCGACCAGGCCATGGTGCCGGTGATGCAGACCGGCAGGCTGGCCGTGCCGACGTGGTGCCCCGGGCCGACCCGCGGCAGTTCGGGCCGGTTGTAGCCCATGTTCATGTCGATGCCGGCGAAATCCACTTCCACCTTGCGTGCTTCCAGCTTGTCGAGCCGGACTTCGACGGCCAGCGGCGCGACCATGGGAATCGGCCGCGGGGAGATCGACAGTTCGATGCGTCCGCCGTCGGGCAGGGTGGCGGCGCAGGCGTTCCGGTGCAGGTCGCAGCCCGGGGTGGGTGCGGCGACCAGGTCGCTCTTGGGCAGCAGCAGCGGCGAATACCAGTAGCCGCCGACGCCGATGAGGACCAGGGCGACGGCGATGCCGATGTCTATCAGCAGATTCTTATTGGTCTTTTCTTGCACGGGGTTGGCTTCGGCCGGGCCGATCAGGTTGGGGCGCAGGGATTGTGCTGTGGGCAACCACCCCTTGAATTGATACGGATCAATGTTAAGCCCCCTGGCCAGGGCCTAAAGTCTGCGGCAAATTGTCGCAGTGGCAATTCGCCGCAGGCGCCGGTTTTGCAGAAGTTGTGCAAGTCGTTGAATTCACTATGGGAGCGACACTATGAAGAAGTTCACGATGCGAGCTGTCCCGCTGCTGGTAGGGGTGGGGCTGGGTCTCGCGGCGACCGCGGGTTGGTCGGCGGAGACGCTGCAGGACGTGATGAAGAGGCGGAACCTGTCGCAACAGGACCTGCTGGCGGCGGCGAAGACGTATGTGCCGACGGGGAAGCGGGACGAGTTTGTGGCGTTCAGCTCTGGCGGTCAGTCGGGCCAGATCATCGTTTATGGCATTCCGTCGATGCGGATTTTGAAGTATCTGGCGGTGTTCACTCCCGAGCCGTGGCAGGGCTACGGCTTTGACGAGAACTCGAAGGCGGTGCTGGACCAGGGCAAGATTGACGGCAAGTCGATCACCTGGGGCGACACGCACCACCCGGCGATTTCCGAGACGCAGGGCAAGTACGACGGTCAGTTCCTGTTCATCAACGACAAGGCGAACCCGCGGATTGCGGTGATCGACCTGCGCGACTTCGAGACGAAGCAGATCGTGGTGAACCCGGTGTTCAAGTCGGAGCACGGTGGTGCGTTCGTGACGTCGAACACGGAATACGTGATCGAAGCGGCGCAGTATCCGGCGCCGCTGGAGAACAAGAAGTTCTACCCGCTGGAAGAGATGAACGAGAAGTACCGCGGCGGCATCACGTACTGGAAGTTCGACCGCAAGGAAGGGCGCATCAACCCGAAGGAATCGTTCACGATCGAAGCGCCGCCGTACTGGCAGGACCTGTCGGACGCGGGCAAGGGTCCGTCGGACGGCTGGTCGTTCACGAACAGCTTCTGTGCCGAGCGCTATGTGGGCGGCATCGAGAAGGGTCGTCCGCCGTACGAAGCCGGCTGTTCGGCGAAGGACACGGACTACATGCACGTGATCAACTGGAAGAAGGCCGCCGAGCTGGTGAAGGCAGGCAAGGCCAAGAAGATCAACGGTCATGACGTACTGCCGCTGGAAGTCTCGGCGAAGGAAGGCGTGCTGTTCCTGGTGCCGGAACCGAAGTCGCCGCACGGCGTGGACGTGAGCCCGGACGGCAAGTACATTGCGGTGGGCGGCAAGCTGGACACGCACGCCTCGGTGTATAGCTTCGAGAAGATCCAGGCCGCGATCCAGGCGGGCAAGTTCGAATCGAAGGACCCGTACGGCGTGCCGGTGATCGGCATGAAGGACGCGCTGCACACGCAAGTGCAACTGGGTCTTGGCCCGCTGCACACGCAGTACGACTCGAAGCCGTGCGTGGCCTACACCTCGCTGTACGTGGATTCGCAAGTGGCGAAGTGGGACTACTGCCAGGGCAAGGTGCTGGACAAGATCAGCGTGCACTACAACATCGGCCACCTGATGACGATGGAAGGTGACTCGGCCGATCCGAAGGGCCGTTACCTGGTGGCGCTGAACAAGCTGGCGATCGACCGTTTCGTGCCGGTGGGCCCGCTGCACCCGCAGAACCACCAGCTGATCGACATCAGCAACGACAAGATGCAACTGCTGTACGACATGCCGCTGCCGCTGGGCGAGCCGCACTACGTAGTTGCCATCGAAGCGACGAAGCTGAAGCCGGGCGTGCGTTACAAGGTGGGTACGGACAGCCGCACCGACAAGCCGCACCCGGGTGCCGTTCGCGCCGGCGAAGAGACGACGACGAAGAAGGGCAACAAGATCGAGGTGAAGGGCACGTTGATCCGCTCGCACATCACGCCTGAGACGATCGAGGCGGAAGTGGGCGACGAGATCACGGTGCACCTGACGAACCTGGAGCGCGCGCAGGACGAGACGCACGGCTTCACGGTGAGCACGTACAACGTGCATGCGTCGATCGAGCCCGGCAAGACGGTGACGGTGAAGTTCAAGGCCGACAAGGAAGGCGTGTATCCGTACTACTGCACGGAATTCTGCTCGGCGCTGCACCTGGAGATGATGGGTTACCTGCTGGTCAAGCCGAAGGGCTGGAAGCCGACCAAGACGGGCCTGGCATCGCAGGGCTACACGGAAACGGACTACAAGGCGACGGTGAAGAAGGTTGCCGACACGCAAGTGGTGATCGATTCCGTGGTGGGCTACATCACGTCGGTGAACTTCAAGGACTTCCCGGATGTGGTGGCGATGGTGGAAGACGCCACGGACCAGCTGGGCAAGATGAAGGACGCCAAGGCGAAGCATGAGGCGGCTGCTGCGAAGAAGGATTGGGAGCAGGCGAACCTCTGGGCCGAGCAGGTGTGGCAGTACCAGGTGAAGGCCGCCGACCTCGGTCTGCGCGCCAAGACCTACCTCGAACAGAACGGCGCCAAAAAGGTCGCCAAGTAATCTGATCTGATTCGGGTACCAGCGGGGGACGGCTTGCCGTCCCCCGTTTCTTTTTGCGGCGCCCGGCCGGGTGCCGCCGTCGGCCGCCGGCAGGCGGCTCGACTACAATTCAGCGCATTCGGATTTTTACGGAGTGGGCGTGTTCGCGAGCAAGCAGACCCGCAAGACATCCGCCGGCAGCGCTGCCGGCAAGGACGGCCGGCGCCGCCCCGCCGGCGCTGCCCCCATGGCCGCGCATCGCAAGCTGTCGCCGATCGTCGCGCCGACGACGCTGCTGCTGGCGGTCGCCATGTGGACGGCGTTGACGATCTTCTCCCTCTGGTCCCAGCGCCAGCTGCTGGACCGCACCGCCGAGGACCTGGCCCGCATCGACGCCGTCGCCAACCTGCGCAAGGACATGGCGATCCGCAAGTGGGCTTCCGACGTAGGCGGCATTTTCGTCAACGAGGCCAAGGCGCCCAACGTGGACGAACTCAGCGAACAGGAACGGGTCTTCGCCGCCACCTCCCTCGGCGAGCCCCTGAAGCTCGTCTCGCTGACGCCCATCCACATCCTGATGGGCATCCAGGGCATCAGCAACAAGGAGTTCGGCCGCAAGGAGCGGCTCACCTCCCTGCAACTGCACAACAGCGCCAACGCGCCGGACCAATGGGAGAAGGACGCCCTCAAGTCCCTGGAAAAGGGTGGCAGCATGGTGACCGAGGCCATGCCGCGCAAGGGCGGCCACGGCCTGCTGCGGGTCATGATCCCCATGCGCATGGAGAAGGAATGCCTCGAATGCCACCGGGACACCCTGGTGCCCGTGGGCGGCCTGCGCGGCGGCGCCGCCATCTCCCTTGATCTCAACACCTACCGTGGCGCCCAGGAACCCGCCTGGCGCGCCATCCAGACCTGGCACCTGGGCGCCTGGCTGCTGGGCATGGCGACGATCTACGCCTTCTGGTACTTCTCGCGCCGCCGTGCCCTGGAGCAGGCCCAGGAAGAGGAGACGCGCCGCGAGAACGAGACGGCCTTCGCCGCCATGGCCGAGGGCGCCGTCATCACCGATGCCGCCGGCAAGATTCTCTGGGTCAACGACGCCTTCTGCCGCATCTACGGTTACGCCGCGGAGGAGGTCATCGGCCGCAATCCGCGCGTCCTCAAGTCCGGGCGCCACGACGAGAACTTCTACCGGGAATTCTGGCACCAGCTCACCACCGCCGGCCACTGGCGCGGCGAGCTGTGGAACCGGCGCAAGGACGGCGAAATCTTCCCCGAGGAGATTTCCGTCCAGGCCCTGCGCGGTCCCGACGGCCGCATCGTGCGCTTCATTTCCATTTTCTCCGACATCACCGAGCGCAAGCGCAGCGAAGACGAGTTGCAGAAGTACCGGGAAGGCCTGGAAGACCTGGTGCGCCAGCGCACCGAGGAACTCACGGTGGCCCGCGACGCGGCCGAGACGGCGAACCGTTCCAAGTCGGTTTTCCTCGCCAACATGAGCCACGAGCTGCGCACGCCGCTCAACGCCGTCATCGGCTTCTCCCAGCTCATGGAGAAGGACACGGCCCTCACCCCCACCCAGCGCCGCAACCTGGAGATCATCGGCAACTCGGGCAGCCACCTGCTGACCCTCATCAACGACGTGCTGGAGCTCTCCAAGATCGAGTCGGGCAAGACCGAGCTCGCTCCCGACGAGGTGAACCTGCCCGATCTGCTGCGCCAGGTGGTGGCGATGATGCGCGTGCGCGCCGAGCAGTCGGGGCTGGCGCTGCGGCTGGAGACCGCCGGACTGCCGCAGATGGTCCTGATGGACGCCGTCAAGCTGCGCCAGGTGCTGCTCAACCTGCTGTCCAATGCGGTCAAGTTCACGGCCGCCGGCGAAGTGGTGCTGAGGGCCGGGGCGGCGCCGGCGGCCCAGGGCCGGGTGCGCATCGACTTCGCCGTCAGCGATACCGGCATGGGAATCGCCGCCGAGGATCAGGAGCGCATCTTCCAGCCCTTCGAACAGGTAGGCACGCGGCCCCATCACGGCGGCACCGGCCTCGGCCTCACCATCAGCCGCGAGTACGTGCGCATGATGGGGGGCGAGCTTGCCGTCGAGTCGGCGCCGGGGCAGGGCGCCACCTTCCGTTTCGCCGTCGTCGCGCGCGCGGGGGAATGGACGGCGCCGGTGCGCCGCCGCGTCGTCGGCCTCGCGCCCGCCGACCGGGGGCGGTGCATCCTGGTGGTGGACGACATGGCGGAGGCGCGCCTGCTGGTGCGCTCCCTGCTGGAACCCCTCGGCTTCGTCGTCGCCGAGGCCGAGGACGGCGCCGCCGCCGAGGCGGCCGTCGCCAGCCTGCGGCCGGCCCTCGTCTTCATGGACTGGCGTCTGCCGGGCAACGACGGCCTCGCGGCCCTGCGTCGCATCCATGCACGGCCGCAGGCGGAGCGGCCGAAGATCGTCGTGCTCACCGCCAATGTGCTCGAGGAGAGCCGTGCCGAGGCCATGGCGGCCGGCGCCGACGACTTCATGGGCAAGCCCTACGAGGCCGAGGATCTCTATGCCGTGCTGGAGCGCCATCTCGGCATCCGCTTCCTGCGCGACGAGGTGGCGCCGCCGCCGCCCGCCCTGCCGGCACCGATGCCGGCGGACCTGGCCGGCCTCTCGCCGGCGCTGCGCAGCGTTCTCGTCAATGCCGCCGTCTCCCTGAGTCCCGACCAGATCGCCGCGGCCCTGCAACGGCTGGCCGCGGAGGACGCGGCTCTGGCGGCGCGGCTACGCCCCATCGCCGAGCGCATGGACTACCATCTGCTCTGGCAGATACTCGGCATCGCCGACGCGGAATGACATCCTCTCCCCCCACCCCTTCCCTGGCCGCCGGCGGCGAAATCCTCATCGTCGAGGACACGCCGGCTTCCCTGCAGCTGCTTGCCGACCTGCTCACCCAGGCGGGCTACACGGCACGCCGGGCCCGGGACGGACGCATGGCGCTGCTGTCGGCCCAGGCCCAGCCGCCCGACCTGGTGCTGCTGGACATCCGCATGCCCGGCATGGACGGCTACGAGGTATGCCGCCGCCTCAAGGCCGATGCCCGTACGCGGGACGTGCCGGTGATCTTCCTCTCGGCCCTGCGGGAGACGGAAGACAAGGTCCATGCCTTCGGTCTCGGCGCCGTCGATTACATCGCCAAGCCCTACCAGCCCGACGAGGTGCTGGCGCGGGTACGCACCCACGTGGAATTGCACCGCCTGCGCGCCGACCTGGAAGCGCGTGTGGCCGAGCGCACCGCCCAGTACCGGGAGGCGGAGGCCCGCCTGGAGGAATCCCGCGGCCGGCTGCGGGAACTGGCGGCCTTCCTCGAAAACGTCCGCGAGGAGGAGCGCAGCCGCATCGCCCGGGAACTGCACGACGAACTGGGGCAGTCATTGACGGCCCTGCGCATCGACCTGGGCTGGCTGAAGAGCCGCTGCGCCACGGACGCCGGGGCTGCCGAGCGGCTCGCCGTCGCCCTCGGCCTGGTGGAGCGCACCACCGAGGCGGTGCGCCGCATTTCCGAGGACCTGCGACCGCGCATGCTCGACGACCTGGGCCTGGCCGCTGCGGTGGAACACCATGTCCAGCAGTTCGCCAAGCGTACCGGCATCGCCTGCGAGCTGACCATGAACCGGGAGGAATTCGAGCTGGACGGCGCCACGGCGACGGCCCTCTACCGCATCGTCCAGGAGGCCCTCACCAATGTGGCCCGTCATGCCGATGCCGGCCGCATCGCGGTCCGCATCGAGGCCACGGAGAATGACATCGGGCTGGTCGTCGAGGACGACGGCCGCGGCATGCCGGCGGATCGCGGCAACAACACCTTCGGGCTGCTGGGGATGCAGGAGCGGGTCGAGATGCTGGCCGGCCGCCTGCGCATCGGCAGCGCCGCCGGGGGCGGCACCCGCGTCGAGGTCCGGCTGCCCATCCAAGGAGAAGCGAGCAAGCATGATTGACATCCTCATCGTCGATGACCACGACATCCTGCGGGCCGGGCTCAAGCACATCCTGTCCGAGACCGGCGACATCGCCGTCACCGCCGAAGCCGGCAACGGCATCGAGGCCCTGGCCAGGCTGCGCAACGGCCGCTGGGACGCCATGGTGCTCGACATGTCCATGCCGGGGAAGAGCGGCGTCGACCTCATTCGGCAGATCAAGCAGGAGTTCCCCAAGCTGCCCATCCTCGTCCTCAGCATGCACCGGGAGGACATCTACGCCGTGCGCGCCTTCAAGGCGGGCGCCGCGGGCTACCTTTGCAAGGACAATGCCGAGGCCCAGCTCGCCCAGGCCATCCGCAAGGTGGCGGGCGGCGGCGTGTTCATCAGCCCGGCGGTGGCGGAAAAGCTGGCAGTGGACATGCTGCAGGGCCATACCCTGGACGCCCTTCCCCATGCCCAGCTGTCGGATCGGGAATACGAGGTCTTCCAGCATCTGGTGGCCGGAGAGGGCCTCACGGAGATCGGTCGGCAGCTGAACCTCAGCGTCAAGACCGTCAGCACCCACAAGACCCGCATCATGGAGAAGCTGGGCCTGGGCAATGCGGCCGAGCTGGTCCGTTATGCCATTCGTCATGGCCTTCTGGCCGACCAGGACGGACCGTAGGGTTTGTTCTCCATCAGCCGTCGCCCACGTCGCCAGAGCGCGAACAGACCCGAAATATGACGATCCGCGTAGGAAATGTCCTACCCGGTGTTCCTGTTTTCCCATAATCAAATCGGGGTCTCTCCGACTTTTGTTTTTCATCTTTCCGGCGCATCATGCGCACGGTGCGGCAAAGTGTCGCATGCGACCGAAAGCCGCAGGGAGCGGTGGCCGGACACAAGCTGGACTCCCCAATGAAAAGGAGCGACAAGATGAAAAAGAAGTTCACGATGCGAGCTGTCCCGCTGCTGGTAGGGGTGGGGCTGGGTCTCGCGGCGACCGCGGGTTGGTCGGCGGAGACGCTGCAGGACGTGATGAAGAGGCGGAACCTGTCGCAACAGGACCTGCTGGCGGCGGCGAAGACGTATGTGCCGACGGGGAAGCGGGACGAGTTTGTGGCGTTCAGCTCTGGCGGTCAGTCGGGCCAGATCATCGTTTATGGCATTCCGTCGATGCGGATTTTGAAGTATCTGGCGGTGTTCACTCCCGAGCCGTGGCAGGGCTACGGCTTTGACGAGAACTCGAAGGCGGTGCTGGACCAGGGCAAGATTGACGGCAAGTCGATCACCTGGGGCGACACGCACCACCCGGCGATTTCCGAGACGCAGGGCAAGTACGACGGTCAGTTCCTGTTCATCAACGACAAGGCGAACCCGCGGATTGCGGTGATCGACCTGCGCGACTTCGAGACGAAGCAGATCGTGGTGAACCCGGTGTTCAAGTCGGAGCACGGTGGTGCGTTCGTGACGTCGAACACGGAATACGTGATCGAAGCGGCGCAGTATCCGGCGCCGCTGGAGAACAAGAAGTTCTACCCGCTGGAAGAGATGAACGAGAAGTACCGCGGCGGCATCACGTACTGGAAGTTCGACCGCAAGGAAGGGCGCATCAACCCGAAGGAATCGTTCACGATCGAAGCGCCGCCGTACTGGCAGGACCTGTCGGACGCGGGCAAGGGTCCGTCGGACGGCTGGTCGTTCACGAACAGCTTCTGTGCCGAGCGCTATGTGGGCGGCATCGAGAAGGGTCGTCCGCCGTACGAAGCCGGCTGTTCGGCGAAGGACACGGACTACATGCACGTGATCAACTGGAAGAAGGCCGCCGAGCTGGTGAAGGCAGGCAAGGCCAAGAAGATCAACGGTCATGACGTACTGCCGCTGGAAGTCTCGGCGAAGGAAGGCGTGCTGTTCCTGGTGCCGGAACCGAAGTCGCCGCACGGCGTGGACGTGAGCCCGGACGGCAAGTACATTGCGGTGGGCGGCAAGCTGGACACGCACGCCTCGGTGTATAGCTTCGAGAAGATCCAGGCCGCGATCCAGGCGGGCAAGTTCGAATCGAAGGACCCGTACGGCGTGCCGGTGATCGGCATGAAGGACGCGCTGCACACGCAAGTGCAACTGGGTCTTGGCCCGCTGCACACGCAGTACGACTCGAAGCCGTGCGTGGCCTACACCTCGCTGTACGTGGATTCGCAAGTGGCGAAGTGGGACTACTGCCAGGGCAAGGTGCTGGACAAGATCAGCGTGCACTACAACATCGGCCACCTGATGACGATGGAAGGTGACTCGGCCGATCCGAAGGGCCGTTACCTGGTGGCGCTGAACAAGCTGGCGATCGACCGTTTCGTGCCGGTGGGCCCGCTGCACCCGCAGAACCACCAGCTGATCGACATCAGCAACGACAAGATGCAACTGCTGTACGACATGCCGCTGCCGCTGGGCGAGCCGCACTACGTAGTTGCCATCGAAGCGACGAAGCTGAAGCCGGGCGTGCGTTACAAGGTGGGTACGGACAGCCGCACCGACAAGCCGCACCCGGGTGCCGTTCGCGCCGGCGAAGAGACGACGACGAAGAAGGGCAACAAGATCGAGGTGAAGGGCACGTTGATCCGCTCGCACATCACGCCTGAGACGATCGAGGCGGAAGTGGGCGACGAGATCACGGTGCACCTGACGAACCTGGAGCGCGCGCAGGACGAGACGCACGGCTTCACGGTGAGCACGTACAACGTGCATGCGTCGATCGAGCCCGGCAAGACGGTGACGGTGAAGTTCAAGGCCGACAAGGAAGGCGTGTATCCGTACTACTGCACGGAATTCTGCTCGGCGCTGCACCTGGAGATGATGGGTTACCTGCTGGTCAAGCCGAAGGGCTGGAAGCCGACCAAGACGGGCCTGGCATCGCAGGGCTACACGGAAACGGACTACAAGGCGACGGTGAAGAAGGTTGCCGACACGCAAGTGGTGATCGATTCCGTGGTGGGCTACATCACGTCGGTGAACTTCAAGGACTTCCCGGATGTGGTGGCGATGGTGGAAGACGCCACGGACCAGCTGGGCAAGATGAAGGACGCCAAGGCGAAGCATGAGGCGGCTGCTGCGAAGAAGGATTGGGAGCAGGCGAACCTCTGGGCCGAGCAGGTGTGGCAGTACCAGGTGAAGGCCGCCGACCTCGGTCTGCGCGCCAAGACCTACCTCGAACAGAACGGCGCCAAAAAGGTCGCCAAGTAATTGATCCTACGCAAGGAAGTTCCGGTGGGGCAGGGTTACTCTGCCCCACCGTTTCTCAGAAAGGAAATACCGATGAAAGCTCAATTGCTCCTGGCGCTTGTCGCGGCCACCGCCTTCAGCGGCACGGCCATGGCCGACGGTGCCAAGCTCTACAACGACAAGACCTGCACGGCCTGCCACGGCAAGGACGGCAAGAAGCCCCTGATGCCCGACTATCCGAAGATCGCCGGCCAGAACGCCAAGTACGTCGAAAAGCAGATGCTCGACATCAAGAGCGGCGCCCGCGCCAACGGCAACAGTGCCGCCATGAAGGGCGTCATGGCGATCGTCAGCGACGCCGAGATCAAGGAACTCGCCGACTACATCTCGAAGATGAAGTGATTGGGCCGACGTGCCCCGGCCGTTGATGCGTATCAAGGTATGCTTATATACGGCGGGGCTAGGATAGGCGCAACGGAAAAACCCCACACCTAAGGAAGAAGTCATGAAGAAATCGCTCGTTCTGTTCCTGTCGATGTTCGCGGCCACCGCCGTGTTCGCCGGTCCCCCGGCGCCCAAGAAGGAAGGCATCGAAGGCAAGGACTACAAGTGGAACGCCCAGGAAGGCGAGAAGGTCGAAGCCCTCAAGCTCAAGGGCGACAAGAAGCGCGGCGAGGAAGCCTACGAGGTCTGCGGCGCCTGCCACCTGCCCTCCGGCGCCGGCCGTCCCGACGGCACCTTCCCGCAGCTCGCCGGCCAGCACACCACCGTGCTGATCAAGCAGATGGCCGACATCCGCGCCGGCCTGCGCGACAACCCGACCATGTACCCCTTCGCCGCCACCCTGACGGACCCGCAGGAACTGGCCGACGTCTCCGCCTACATCGAGAGCCTCTGCATCCCCATCGAGCACGGCAAGTATGAAGGCAAGGACGCCGCCATCATGGTCGCCCAGGGCAAGGAACTCTACGAGAAGCAGTGCAAGGAGTGCCACAAGGCCAACGGCGAAGGCGAGAAGGAGAAGTTCTATCCCGTCATCGCCGGCCAGCACTACAAGTACCTGCTGCGCCAGATGACCGAGATCCGCGACGGGCATCGCCGCAACGCCAACCCGGACATGGTCAAGGTCATCAAGCCCTACACCGACCAGCAGCTGATCGCCATTTCCGCCTACCAGTCGAGCCTGACGATGCCGGGCTCCATGTGCAAGCCGAAGGCCGGCAAGAAGAAGTAAGCTGATCCGTCAGCCAGTGTGTTTCCCGCCCGGCGCCAGCCGGGCGGAATGCAGCCCCCAACGGCCGCCCTGCGGCGGCCGACCCTGCATGGAATAGAGAGAAAACAAAAATGCAAGAGCAGAACAAGCAGAACAAGCTGATCGCGGGCCTCACCTTCATCGCCCTGGTGGCCATGATCGCCGCCTACTTCGCCCCGATCTGGTGGGTTTCCCTCACCGCCCCGAACTACCCGAAGGACGCCTTCCCGGACGGCATCCGCATCCACTTCCATTTCGACGGCGTCTATAACGGCTGCTCCGCCGCCGCCAAGGGTACGCGCCAGGCCAACGAGATCATCGAGAAGGACCTCGGCCACGACGAAGAGCGCTACAACCCCATCCTCGACGCCAAGAAGGACTTCAACAAGGGGGCCCAGGGCCTCGACTGCGTCCACGAGATGAACACCATCAACCACTATGTGGGCATGTTCCCCATCGCCACGGGCGCCCCGGTGGAGAAGCCTCTCGCCAAGTTCTTCTTCGGCTTCTTCGCCGTCATGCTGCTGGCCTTCATGATCCCCGACGAGAGGAAGAAGCTGCGCCTCACGGTCCTGTCGGCCGGCTTCGCCGCCGTCGCCGCCTGGACCATCGTGGACCAGTACGTGCTCGGCCACCTCGCCACCCACGTCAAGGCCTACGTCCAGGAAGCGGGCACCTTCTTCAAGGAACCGGAGAAGATCCAGGCCTGGGGCGACAACGTCACCCTGATCAGCCACATCGTCATCGGCGGCCTCATCGCGGCGATGGTCGTCGTCGTCGCCGGCTGCGCCAAGTTCCCCAGGTTCTCCCTGCTGCTGGCCCTGGTGCCCGGTCTGCTGCCCGTGTTCTTCGTCCTCGAATACGCGGCCTGGCTGTGGTTCTTCGGCCACAACCTGCATCCCTGGGGGGCCTTCACGGTGAAGCCCTTCATGCCCACGGTGTTCGGCGAAGGCAAGGTGGCCCAGTTCTCGACCTTCTCCTATCCCTACTGGGGTTACGCCCTGCTGCTGGTGGTCTTCGCCTGCCTGATGCTGGCCCTGCTGCTGCGGCGCAAGCAGCTGCGCGAGCAGGCCGGGTTCTGAGGCCGGGCGGCTTCCATGAAGCGCCCCCTCGTCCGCTGGCTGGCACCGCTGGCGCTGCTGCTGGCGGTGGCCACCCCGGTGGGCAGCCAGCTCATCACCGACGGTGAAGCGGAAGTGGAGGATCGCGCCGGCGATCTCTCCAACGCCCACGGCGCCGTGCGTGCCGATGTGGACCGGCCCAAGCCGGTCTATCCGCTCCATGAGCGCGACAAGCGCATCCACGGTCTCAAGCCCTTCCAGGAGCTGGTCGATGCGGCGCCGGCCGGCTCGGTACTGCGCCCGCCGCCCGGCCAGTATTCCGGTCCCGTCGTCGTCAGGAAGCCCCTCGTCATCGAAGGCGACGGCAAGGTCGTCATCGACGCCGGCGACAAGGGCACGGTGTTCTCCCTGGAGACCGACGGCGCCACCCTGCGCGGCCTGCGTCTCACCGGTTCCGGCGATTCCCACGACACCGACGATTCCTGCCTCGACGTGCGCGGCCACAAGAACGTCATCGAGAACCTCCAGGTGGACAACTGCCTGTTCGGCATCGACCTCAAGCAGTCCAACCAAAACGTCGTGCGCGGCAACCGCATCAGCTCCAAGCCCCTCGACCTCGGCGTGCGCGGCGACGCCCTGCGCCTCTGGTACAGCGACCGCAACCTTGTCGAAAACAACGAGATCGTCGACTCGCGCGACATGGTGGCCTGGTACTCCAGCCACAACACCTACCGCAACAACGTCAGCCGGCGCAGCCGCTACTCGCTCCATTTCATGTTCGCCAAGGACAATCTGGTGGAGGGCAACCGCTTCTACGACAACACCGTCGGCATCTACCTGATGTACACGGAGCGGGTGCATGTGCGCAACAACGTCATCTCCCACGCCAACGGCGCCGCCGGCATGGCCATCGGCTTCAAGGAGTCGAGCGACTCGGACATCAGCGGCAACGAGATCATCTACTGCGCCGTCGGCATCGGCTCCGACCTGTCGCCCTTCCAGCCCAACACGACGATCCGCTTCGAGAACAACCGCTTCGCCTTCAACGGCATCGGCGTGCATTTCACGTCGGAGCTCGGCGGCAACATCTTCACGGACAACCAGTTCGAGGGCAACCTGACCGACGTGGTGCAGTCGGGGCGCGGCAGCAACGGCCTCAACCGCTGGAGCGGCAACTACTTCGACACCTTCCTCGGCTTCGACCGCGACAAGGACGGCATCGGCGACACGCCCCACGAGCAGTACGCCTTCGCCGACCAGATCTGGATCGAGATTCCCCCGGCGCGCTTCTTCAAGACGGCGCCGGTGATGGAACTGCTGGACTTCCTCGAACGCCTGGCGCCCCTGTCGACGCCCGAGCTGCAGTTGCGCGACGAGAAGCCGCGCTTCGTCAAACCGGAACGCAGAACATGAGCGAGACCGCAGACCAGGCCGCCGCCAAGGCGCCGGCCAAGCCGCCCCTCTCCAAGGAGCGCCGCCAGCAGGCGCGGCGCCGCTTCCTGCGCTCCCTGCTGCTCACCGGCGGCGTTTTCGGCGCCGCCCTGTCGGGCTACCTGCCCCTCGTCTATGCCAAGAAGCAGCGCCTGCGCCCGCCCGGTGCCCTGGACGAGAAGGACTTCCTCGCCTCCTGCATCAAGTGCGGCCAGTGCGTGCAGGTCTGCCCGGTGGCGGCCATCAAGCTGGCGGACCTGGTGGACGGCTTCGGCGTCGGCGCCCCCTACATCGACGCCCGCGAGCAGGCCTGCGATTTTTCCTGCGACGCCGTCCAGTGCATCCTCGCCTGTCCCACCGGCGCGCTCACCTACAAAAAGCCCGAGTACATGGCGGTGCGGCCCGGCGCCAAGCTGGCCACCAAGCCCGTGCTGCTGGCCAAGGAGAAGGACGCCGAGCCGACCCTCAACATGGCCGAGCGCATCGGCGTCGCCCGCCTGACGCGGCCCGAGTCCTGCCTGGCGATCCAGGGCAAGGGCTTCAAGGGGCCGGCGCGGGGTACCCAATTCGAAGGTCTGCTGCGCTACATGGATGTGGATCGCTGGAAGCCCATCAAGGTGGCCGACCATCCCTACGACACGGCTCTCTGCGACCTTTGCGTCCAGGCCTGTCCCATCAAGGGCGCCATCAGCATCGAGACGGTGTTCGCGCCCGACGGCAGCCAGCGCAAGTCGCCGGTGGTGCATGAGCCCTGCGTCGGCTGCGGCGCCTGCGAAATGATCTGCCCGACGGAACCGGCCAGCATCGAAATCATCCCGGGCGAGGGCTGGAGAGCGTCAGCATGAATGTCCTGAAGCGTCGTTTCATCGATCAGATCTGGGTCATGCTCGGCCGCGAGCCGAAAAAGCCCGAAGTCATTGCCGAGCGCGCCGTCAAGGCTCACGAGCTCAAGCGCATGACCAACAAGGCCGACCTGCAGGCGACCAAGGAGCACATGCGCGCCCATCAGGAGGTCTCCCACAAGTGGCGCAATCGGCGCTGGGCGACCCTCATCGCCGTCAACCTGCTTTTTGTCGTCTCCTTCTACTTCGACATCCAGATCCTCGAAGGCTCCCTGTCGGCCTCCCGCTTCATCGGCTTCCACCTCATCGACCTCAACTCGGCCCTGCAGGTGATGCTCGCCCACAAGCACATCATCAACAACCTGGTGATCGGCACCGGCACCGTCCTCGTGCTGTGGATACTGTTCGGCGGGCGTGCCTTCTGCTCCTGGGTCTGCCCCTACCACCTGCTCGCCGAATGGGCCGAGAAGCTGCACGTCTGGCTGGCGGCGAAGAAGCTCGTCACCGACCAGCCCATCGACCGCCGCATGCGCACCGCCTTCTGGCTGGTCTTCGGCGTGCTCGCCTTCGCCACCGGCTATACGGTGTTCGAGGCCATCTCGCCGACGGGCATCCTGTCCCGCGCCCTCATCTACGGCGCCGGTCTGGCCCTGCTGTGGGTGCTGGCCCTGCTGGTGTTCGAGGTCTTCTTCGTGCGCCGCGCCTGGTGCCGCTACGCCTGCCCCATCGGCCTCACCTACGGCGTCGTCGGCATCTTCTCGCCGCTGCGGGTCAAGTACAAACTCGACGGCTGCTTCCACGAGGGCGACTGCCGCAAGGTCTGCCTCGTCCCCCACGTCCTCGACACCGTCATCAAGGGCCGTGCCGTCGATGTGGAAGTGCCCATCGGTCCCGACTGCACGCGCTGCGGCCTCTGCGTGGACGTCTGTCCCACGGGTTCATTGACCTTCGATGTGAAGGGCCTTTCCAAGCTGCTCTGATACGAATCAAGGCAGAAGGCCCGACGGCCGGTAGAATCACGCCCCATGATCCGATTCCAGAATGTTTCCAAGACCTTCCGGCGCGCTCGCGTGCTCGATGGCATCGACCTAGAGATCGGCCTCGGCGAGCGCGTCGCCCTGATCGGTTCCAACGGCGCCGGCAAGACGACCCTGATCCGCTGCCTGCTCGGCGAATACATCCACGACGGCACCGTCACCATCGCCGACCGCGAACCGCGCCGCCACCGCACCGAAGTGCTCGGCACCATCGGCTTCGTGCCCCAGTTGCCGCCGCCCCTGAAGATGCCCGTGGGCCAGCTCATCGACTTCTCGGCCTCCCTCTGCGGCACCGACGCGGCGCGCATCCACGACATCGCCGGTCGCCTCGGCCTCGATACGGCGCCCATCCTCGACCGTCAGTTCGTGCGCCTCTCCGGCGGCATGAAGCAGAAGATCCTCATCGCCATCGCCCTGGGCCGCCAGGCCAAGGTGCTGGTGATGGACGAGCCGGCCGCCAACCTGGACCCGGAAGCCCGCAAGATCTTCTTCGAGCTTCTCGCCGAACGCCAGAACGACGCCACCATGCTGATCTCCAGCCACCGCCTCAACGAGGTGTCCACCCTGGTGAACCGGGTGATCGAGCTCGACATGGGCAAGGTGGTGCTGGACGACAAGGTGGCCGACGACGTGTCGCTTTCCGGCCTGCTGGCCTGCCGCGTCACCACCAAGCGCCCGGAGCCGGCCCTGGCCAAGGCCCTCACCACCTGGAACTTCCGCGACGTGGCCGACGACGGCACCGCCTGGGAAGGCGAAGTGGCCGGACCGGACCGCCTGCGTTTCGTCGGCATGATCTCCCGCTACGTCGCCGTCATCGACCACGTTTCTCTCACAGAGAAGGCCGAATGAGCACGGATCGCCGCCGCTTCCTGCGCGACGCTCTCGCCGCCGGCCTCACGCTCACGCCCCTGGCGGCCCTGCTCGCCGGCTGCGGCGGCAGCGGCGAGTTTGCGGAAGGCATGGCCGACATCAAGTGGGACCGGGACACCTGCGTGCGCTGCTCCATGGCTATTTCCGACCGCCGCTTCGCCGCCGAGATCCGCGGCGGCCCCAAGGACACGGTGTTCAAGTTCGACGACATCGGCTGCGCCGCCTTCTGGCTGCGCGACAAGGCCAAGGACCACCCCTGGCTGACGGAAGCCGCCACCCGCATCTGGGTGGCCGACCTGTCCAGCCGCAAGGACGCCATGAAGTGGCTCGACGCCCGCAAGGCCCACTACGTCGGCGGCAAGACCTCGCCCATGGGCTACAACTACGGCGCCAGCGCCATCCCTCAGCCGGGCAGTCTGGAATTCACGGACATGCGCCAGCATGTCCTCGCGAAAGGAAAGTAGGGCATGAAACAACTCTGGCTCACCGCCAAGCTCGATATCGTCGAAAGCCTGCGCGCCCGCTGGTTCCAGATCTACACCCTGGTCTTCGGCGGCATCGTCGCCCTGCTGTTCCTCTTCGGCCTCACGGAGTCCCGCGTGCTCGGCTTCATCGGCCTATCACGCCTGCTGGTCACCTACATCCAGCTGACCATGGCCATCCTGCCGATCTTCGTCCTCATCACCACGGTGCGCTCCGTGGCGGGCGACCGGGAGGCGGGCGTCTTCGAGTACCTGCTGTCCCTGCCCGTGTCCCTGTCGGCCTGGTTCTGGGGCAAGATCGTCGGCCGCTATCTGGTCATCTTCGCGCCGGTGTTCCTCGCCATGGTGGCCTCGGTGGTCATCGCCATCGCCATGGGCATCGAGGTGCCCTGGAACATGTTCGGTTACTACACGGCCCTGCTGGCCGCCATGGCCGCCTGCTTCCTCGGCATCGGCATGCTGATCTCGGCCCTGGCGCGCAGCACCGACATGGCCCAGGGCGCCGCCTTCATGGTCTGGCTCACGCTGCTGCTGTTCCTCGACCTGATCCTGCTGGGCGTCATGATCCAGGGCAAGGTGGCGCCGGAAGTCGCCGTCGGCGTCGCCCTCGCCAACCCGCTGCAGGTGTTCCGCACCGCGGCCCTGGCGCTCTTCGATCCGCAGCTGATCGTGCTCGGTCCCTCGGCCTTCGTCATCCTCGACGCCTTCGGCGCCGCCGGCTACATGGTGTTCGCCCTGGCCTACCCGGCGATCCTGGGTGTCGGTGCCGCCTTCCTCGGCTACCAGATCTTCCGTCGCGGAGACCTGCCGTGAAGGCCCTGCGCCTCGCCGCCTGCCTGACTGTATTCGGTGCCGCCGCGGCCCAGGCGGCGCCGCCGGAAAGCCTCGCCGACATGCCGTCGTCGGAGCCCCTGTTCGCGGCGACGCTGAGCGACCTGGACGACAAGGCCGCCCCCCTTTCCGCCTGGAAGGGCAAGCCCATCGTGGTGAACTTCTGGGCGCGCTGGTGCGGCCCCTGCCGCGAGGAGATTCCCGGCCTCATCCAGGAACGCGCCAAGCACAAGGGCCGCGTCGAGGTGCTCGGCATCGGCATCGAGGACAAGCCGGAGGCGGTGCGCGAATTCGCCAAGGCCTACGAAATGAATTACCCGGTGCTGCTCGCCAAGGACAAGGGCATCGCCCTCATGCAGGCCCTCGGCAATCCCAAGGCGGGCCTGCCCTTCACCTTCGCCGTGGATCGCCACGGCCGCATCGTCTACAAGAAGCTCGGCGGCATGAAGAAGCCGGACATCGAGGCCGCCTTCGAAGCTGTCCTGAAGTAGCCATGACGGAACGGCCGTCCGACCTGGACCGGAGCTTCGGTCGCCAGCACGTGGCGGTGGATGAGCGTAAGACGCGCATCCGCCGCGTCTTCGAGGCCGTGGCGCCGCGCTACGACCTCATGAACGACCTCATGAGCTTCGGCATCCACCGCCTCTGGAAGCGCACCCTGCGCCGCCGCGTCGCCGACGTGGGCGGCAAGGTGGTCGACCTCGCCGGCGGCACCGGCGACGTGGCCCGCCTGCTGCTCGACCCGCGCCGCACGGTGACGGTCTGCGACCCGAGCGAAGCCATGATGGCGGCCGGCCGCGCCAAGGGGCCCGCCGGTCTCGCCTGGATCGCCGGCGAAGCCGAGGCGCTGCCCTTCGCCACCGGCAGCGTGGATCTGCTGACCATCTCCTTCGGCCTGCGCAACGCCACGCGCCTGGCGGCGGCCCTGGCCGAAATCCACCGGGTGCTGAAGCCCGGCGGCCGCTTCGTCTGCCTCGAATTCTCGCGGCCCCAGCCCTGGCTGGCGCCCTTCTACGACCTCTATTCCTGGCTCGTGATCCCGCGCCTGGGGGCCGCCGTGGCGCGCCAGCCCATCGCCTACCAGTACCTGGTGGAATCCATCCGCCGCTTTCCCGACCAGCGCGAATTCACCGACCTGATTGCCGCCGCGGGTTTCGTCAACGCCCGCTGGGAGAACCTCAGCTTCGGCATCGCCTGCCTGCACTTCGGCGAAAAGGCCGGGGCCGCCGCGGCATGAAGGCCGACGTCAGCCTGCCTGCCGCCGCCGCCCCGCGGGGCTGGCGCCTTTGGGCGACGGCGGCGCGGCCCCGCACCCTGCCGCTGGCGGCGACGCCGGTGCTGGCGGGCAGCGCCCTGGCCTGGGCCGAGGGCGCCGCGCCAACCTGGGGGCCTCTGGCGGCGACCTTTGGCGCCGCGCTGCTGATCCAGATCGGCACCAACCTGCACAACGACGCCGCCGACTTCGAGGGCGGCAATGACGGCGCCGACCGCCTCGGTCCCCTGCGCGTCACCGCCGCCGGTTGGGCGACGCCCGGCCAGGTGCGCGGCGCCGCCTACGGCGCCTTCGCCGCGGCCCTGCTGCTGGGCGTCTATCTCGTCATTCACGGCGGCTGGCCCATCTTCGCCGTCGGCTGTGCCTCGCTGCTGGCCGGGGCCGCCTACTCGGGCGGGCCGCGACCCATCTCCCATACGCCCTTCGGCGAGGCCTTCGTCTGGATATTCTTCGGCCTCGTCGCCGTGGCCGGCAGCTACTGGCTCCAGGCCGGCGGGCTTTCCGCCGCGGCGCTGATCGCCGGCGGGGCCCTGGGTTTTCCCGCCGCCGCCGTGCTGCTGGTGAACAATCTGCGCGACGTGGCGGCCGACAGCGCCGTCGGCCGCCGCACCCTGGCCGCCGTGCTGGGCGATGCCGGCGCCCGGCGCCTCCACGCCGTCCTCATGTACCTACCCTTCGCGGTCCTGCCGTGGCTGGCGGCGGGGCAGGGGGGCGTCTGGCTCGCCCTGCTGGCGCTGCCGGCCGCGGCGGCCGTCGTGCTGCGCATGCGCGCGGCGCGGGGTGCCGCCCTCAACCGGGTGCTGGCCGACACGGCCCGCGCCCAGTTCGTCTTCGGCCTGCTGCTGGCCGTCGGCTGCCTCCTGTAAACTCCTCCGCCATGACGATCCACTGGACCTCCGCCGCCGAGTACGCCGACATCCTCTACGAACTGTCGGGGGACGGCATCGCCAAGATCACCATCAACCGTCCCCAGCGGCGCAACGCCTTCCGTCCCGAGACGGTGAGCGAACTGATGGACGCCTTTACGCGCGCCCATCGCGACCCCGGTGTCGGCGTCATCGTGTTCACCGGCGCCGGACCGGACGCCTTCTGCTCGGGCGGCGACCAGACGGTGCGCGGCGACGACGGCGGCTATCACGATGCCGCCAGCGCCACGCCCCATCTCAACGTCCTCGACCTGCAGATGCAGATCCGCCGCCTGCCCAAGCCCGTGGTGGCCATGGTGGCCGGCTATGCCATCGGCGGCGGCCATGTGCTGCATCTGGTCTGCGACCTCAGCATCGCCGCCGACAACGCCCGCTTCGGCCAGACGGGCCCCCGCGTCGGCAGCTTCGACGCCGGCCTCGGCGCCGGCCTCATGGCCCGCACCATCGGCATGAAGCGCGCCAAGGAGATCTGGCTGCTGTGCCGCCAGTACGACGCCCAACAAGCCCTCGACTGGGGCCTGGTCAACGCCGTCGTGCCCCTGGATCGGCTGGAGGCGGAGACCGTCGCCTGGTGCCGCGAGATGCTCAAGCTCTCGCCCACGGCCCTGCGCATGATCAAGGCCGGCTTCAACGCCGACACCGACGGCCTGGCCGGCATCCAGGAACTGGCGGGCCAGGCCACCGGCCTGTTCTACATGACCGCCGAGGGCCAGGAAGGCCGCAACGCCTGGCTCGAAAAGCGGCCCCCCGACTTCAGCAAGTACCGCCGCCGGCCCTGAGGGTCTGTCGGCGCATCGCCCCTTGCGCATCGCCGCCGTCCGCCTGCATCCCTACCGGCTGCCCCTGCGGCGTCCGTGGACGGCCGCGGCGACGGTCCTTGTCGAGCGGCGCGGCATGCTGGTGGCCCTGACCGATGCCGACGGCGTCACCGGCTGGGGCGATTGCGCGCCCCTGCCGAGCTCCGGCACGGCCGGGCACGACGCGGCCTTCGCCGCATTGGCCGCCGCCGCCCAGGACCTTTCCGGCATGACGGCGGAGGCGGCAGCGGAGAGGCTCGCTGCCGTGCCGTTGCCCGAGCCGCGCTGGGCCCTGGAGACGGCGCTCGCCGATCTCGCTGCGCGGCGCGACGGCCTGCCCCTGGCCCGTTTTCTCGGCGGCACGGGGCCGCTGGCGGTGCCGGTCAACGCCGCCCTCGGCCCCCTCGATGCCGGCTGTGCCGGACGCGCCGCCGCGGCGCTGGCCCGCGGCTTTGCCATCGCCAAGATCAAGCTGGGGCTGGCCGACGTGGATACCGAACTCGGACGCCTGCGCGCCCTCGCCGCCGAAGCCGGCGGGCTGAGGCTACGGCTGGACGCCAACCGCGCCTGGGCCGATGCCGACGCTTGGGGCTTCCTGACGGCCGTCGCCGACCTGCCCATCGACGGCGTCGAGGAGCCTCTGATGGAGCCGACCTTGGAACGGCTTGCCCAGCTCCAGGCCCAACTTCCCTTCGTCATCGCGGTGGACGAATCCCTGCCCGACCTGGGCGTGGACGCCGTGCTCGCGGCCCCCGCGGTCCGGCGGCTGGTGGTCAAGCCGGCCCGCATCGGCGGCATCGCAGCCACCCTGGCCCTGGCACGCAAGGCGCAGCAGGCGGGCGTCGAGCTGGTGCTCACCTCGGTCGTGGACTCCGTCGTCGGCGTTGCGGCGGCGGCGCACCTGGCCGCCGCGCTGCCGGGGGTGGGACTGGCCCATGGCCTCGCCACCGGAGAGTGGCTGGCGACCGATCTGGGGCCGCCCCTGCCCATCGACGGCGGGGTCATGACCTTGCCCGCGGGAGCCGGTCTCGGCTTCGATCCGATGCCGCCGTCCGGCGGTTGATCTGCCTCATGCGAGCGTCCTTGCCCCCATCGTAGAATCCGCCCATGCCTCTCTTTTCTGCCTGGTTGCGGCGCGCCGATCCCGGCGCCGAAGCCCTCGTCCTCCCCGGACAAAGCCTCCGCTATGGCGAGTTGCTCGCCCGGCCTGGCCTTGGCGGTCTCCAGGTTCTGGAAGGCGATGCGGATGCGCTGGCGCTCGGTTTGGTGGACGCGGCGATCGGGAAGGGCACTGCCTTCCCGCTGCCGCCGGGGCTACCCGCCGATCAGCGCCGGCGTCTGCTGGACCTCGCTGCGGCGGCAGCAGAACCCCGGTTGGCCCTCGTCATCGCCACCAGCGGTTCCGAGGGCGCGCCCAAGGGCGTGCGCCTGCCCTGGCGCGCCGTGGCCGCGGCGAGCCGCATGAGTGCGCGCTCCCTCCGCTTCGGCGCCGGCGATGCCTGGCTCGCCTGCTTGCCGCTGCACCACGTGGGCGGCGCCATGATCGTCTATCGCTGCCTGCGGGCCGGCGCCACCGCCGTGATCCATGACGGCTTCGACGCCGACGCCGTGGCCCGCGAGTTCGCCCACCGGTCCATCACCCATCTGTCCCTCGTGCCGCCCATGCTGGCGCGGCTGCTGGAGGCGGGCGTGACGCCGCCGCCCTCGCTGCGTTGTGCCCTGGTGGGCGGGGCGGCCCTGGCGCTGCCCCTGTTCCGCCGTGCCGTCGCCGCGGGCTGGCCCGTCTGTCCCACCTACGGCATGACCGAGACCTGCGCCCAGGCGACGGTCCTCTGGCGGCCCGCTGCCGATGCCTGGCAGGAGGGCGACGTCGGCGCACCCCTGCCCGGCGCTTGCGTGGCCGCCGATGCCGACGGCGTGCTGTGCATCGCCACGCCGGCGCGCATGGCCGGCTACCTGGGCGAGACGGGCCGGGCGCCGGCATGGATCGCGACCCGGGACCTGGGCCGTATCGATGCCGCCGGCCATGTGCACGTCACCGGCCGCGCCGACGACATGCTGGTCTCCGCCGGCGTGAATGTTCACCCCCTCGACGTGGAATCGCGGCTCGTCGCCTGCCCGGGCGTGCGCGAGGCGGGCGTGATCGGCCTGCGCGATCTTGTCTGGGGCGACGTGATCGCCGCTGCCTACGAAGGCGCCATTCCCGAAAGCGAACTCGACGGCTGGTGCCGCGCCCATCTGCCCGGCGCGCGCCGGCCGCGGCGCTTCCTGCGCGTTGCCGCGTTGCCGCGCACGGCGAGCGGCAAGCTCGACCGGCGCGCCCTCGGCGAGCTGTGGTGCGACGAGCGGCGGCCCGTTCCAGGCGTTGCGGAAAGGCCTGCTTTATGAGCGTAACGCTGCCCGACTGGGCCGAGGTCGGCCGGCGCCTCGCGCGGCTGGCCGCCCCATCGCACCCGGCACGGCTCCTCAGCATCACGGTCGATCTGCCCGATGCCCCGCGCTTCGGTATTCCCGAGGCCGGCGACTGGTGCGTCTGGCGGCGCCCCGACCGGGAGCTCAAACTTTTCGGCAGCGGTCGCGTCTTCGCCGCCAGCACTTCCGGCACGGGCCGCTTCGCCGTGCTGCACGCCGCCCACGGCGGCCTGCTGGCCGACTGGCGCCATGAAGGCGGCCCGCCGCCCGTCGCCTTCCTCGGCTTCGCCTACTCGCCCCGCGGCGGCGGTCCCCTGTCGAACGCCTGCCTTTGGGTGCCCGAACTGCTGGTGCGCGAAGCGCGGGGGAGCGTGTCCGTCACCTTCTCCTGCGCCGCCGCCGAAGCCCCCGGCGCGCTGGCCCGCTGGCGCGGCCTCTGGCAACGGCTGGCGGAACTGCCGCCGGCATCTGCCGTCGCGCCGCGCTTCGAGCAATGCGCCAATCCCCTCGCCGACCGGGCCTTCCTGGCGCGGGGCCGCGCCGCCCTGCGGGCCATCGGTGCGGGCGGCGTAGACAAGCTCGTGCTGACGCGCAGCGTGCGCCTGCGGGCCGAACACCCCTTCGCGGCGGCGTCGGTGCTCGATGCCCTGTCTGACCGCCACGCCGGCTGCGCCACCTTCGGCGTCGGCCGCGGCGGCCGGGCCTTCGTCGGCGCTTCGCCCGAAACCCTGCTGCGTGTCGACGGCTCCCGAGTCGAGGCGGATGCCCTGGCCGGCACGGCCTGGCTCGCCGATGCGGGGACCGATCCGGCCACGCCGGCCACTCTGTCCCTCGGCGGCGACAAGAACCGCCGCGAACACGATTTCGTCGCCCGTGCCGTGGCCGAGGCCCTGGCCTCCCTCTGCGACGGAGTGGAAACGCCGGAGGCTCCCGAGGTGTTGCGCTTCAACACGCTCCAGCACCTGTGCCGCCGTGTGACGGCGCGTCGGCCGACGAATGTTTCCGCCATCGATCTCGTGGCGCGCCTGCATCCCACGCCCGCCGTCGGCGGCGCGCCCACGGCCGCCGCCCTCGACTGGCTCGCCGCCCACGGCGACCGGCGCGGCGCCTGGTACACCGGCGGCATCGGCTGGGTGGACGCGGCCGGCGACGCCGACATCGCCGTGGCCCTGCGCTGCGGCCTGCTGCACGGTCGCGACGCGACCCTGTTCGCCGGCGCCGGCTTCGTCGCCGGTTCGGTGCCCGAACAGGAACTGGCCGAGACCGAGGCGAAGTTCTCCGTCATGCGCGCGGCCTTGGCGGCTGATGGCGTTGCCGTCGCGGACGGCAGGGAAGAGGCGGCATGAACCCTACATCCGGCGCCCTCAATCTCGCCTGGGCCGACGCCTTCGTCGCCGGCCTTGCCGCTGCCGGACTGCGGCGCGTCGTGCTGGCGCCCGGCGCCCGATCGGCGCCCCTGGCGCTCGCCTGCCTGCGTCGCCCCGAACTGGTCTGCGAGGTGATGACCGACGAGCGGGTCGCCGGCTACTTCGCGCTCGGCCTCGCCAGGGCCTCGGGCGAACCGGCCGCGGTGCTGTGCACCTCGGGCACGGCCGCCGCCAACCTGCTGCCCGCCGTCATGGAGGCCGGCCTCGCCGGCGTGCCGCTGCTGGTGCTGACGGCCGACCGGCCCGCCGAGGCCCATGGCTGGGGCGCCAACCAGACCGCAGACCAGACACGGCTCTACGGCAGCCATGTGCGCGCCTTCCACGCGGTGAGCGTGCCCAATGCCGCCGTCGACCTCGCCTACCTGCATGCGCTGGCGGCGCGCCTGCTGGAGGAATGCCGCGGGCCGCTGCCCGGCCCCGTGCATGCGAACCTGCCCCTCCGCGAGCCCCTGCTGCCGGCGGAGATTCCCCCTCCGTCGCCCCTGCCGGCCTTGCGTACCGTCGCCGCCGCGCCGGCGCTTCCCCGTCCCGAAGACGTGGACGCGCTGGCGGCGCGCCTCTCCGGCGGGCCGGGCGTCATCGTCTGCGGCGAGGCCGACTATCCGCCTGCCTTCGCACCCGCCCTGGCGGCCCTGGCGGCGCGTCTCGACGCCCCTGTCCTCGCCGAGCCCCTGGCGAACCTGCGCTGGGGCGGCCACGACCGCTCCCGCATCCTTGCCCACCAGGCCCGCTTCCTGCGAGACAGCCAACTGCCGGCTCCCGCCTGGGTGCTGCGCTTCGGCGCCTTCCCGGTTTCGCGCACCCTGGAGCGCTGGCTGGCGGGTCAGCGCGAAGCCCATCACATCCTCGTGGCCCCGGCGGGACGCTGGCCCGATCCCCTCTGGCGTTCCGGCACCGTGGTGCGCGCCGATGCGCTGGCCCTGACGGAAGCTCTGATGCCCCGCGTTGCGCCGGCTCCCGGCGGCGGATGTGGCGCCTGGTGTGACGCCGAAGCGCGGGCCGCGGCGGCGGCGGAATCGCTGTGCGCCGAAGCCCCCCTGTTCGAAGGCAGCGTGGCCCGCTGCCTGATCGCCGCCATGCCCGCCGGCGGCCGTCTCTTCGTCGGCAACTCCCTCGCCATCCGCGCCGTCGATGCCTTCGGCGGCGGCCGGGAGATGCCTCTCACGCTCCACGGCAACCGGGGCGCCTCGGGTATCGACGGCAACATCGCCACGGCGGCGGGCATCGCCACCGCCGGCGGTACGCCGACGGCTCTGCTGCTCGGCGACCAGGCGGCGTTGCACGACTGCGGCGGCCTGGCCGCCCTGGCCGGGCGTCCCGTGGTGGTCGTGGTCATGGACAACGGCGGCGGCGGCATCTTCGACCATCTGCCGCTGGCCCAGGCCGTTCCCGCGGACCTGCTCCAGCGCGGCTGGACGGCGCCGCCCCAGGTGGATTTCGCGGCGCTGGCCGCGACTTTCGGCCTGCGTTACATCAAGGCGGAGGACGGCGGGACGCTGGATAGTGCGCTCAATGCCGCCTTCGCCGCGGGCGGCCCCTGGCTGCTGCGGGTCGCCATCGACAGACACATCAGCCGCGAGCGCTTCGGCGCCTGAGGAAAGGAAAGCATGTTCCGCATTTCGCAATTCATGCAGGAGATCGCCCAGCCTTCGCCGCTGGGCCCCAAGCGCAATCCGCCCGGCCCGGTGGTGATCTGGAACCTGGTGCGCCGCTGCAACCTGACCTGCAAGCACTGCTACTCCATCTCCGCCGACAAGGACTTTCCCGGCGAACTGAACACCGAGCAGATCTTCCGAGTCATGGACGATCTCAAGGGCTTTCGTGTGCCCTGCCTGATCCTCTCGGGGGGCGAGCCCCTGCTGCGGCCCGACATCTTCGACATCGGCCGCCGCGCCAAGGGCATGGGCTTCTACACGGCGCTCTCTTCCAACGGCACCCTGATGGACGAGGCCATGGTGGAGAAGATCGCCGCCGTCGATTTCGATTACGTGGGCGTGAGCCTGGACGGCCTGCGGGCCGTGCACGACAAGTTCCGCCGCCTGGAGGGCGCCTTCGACGCCTCGCTGGCCGGCATCCGCCGCTGCCGCGACAAGGGCATGAAGGTGGGCGTGCGCTTCACCCTGACCCAGGACAACTTCGCCGACCTGCCGGGCCTGCTGAAACTTGTGGAGGAGGAGGGCATCGACCGCTTCTACTTCTCCCACCTCAACTACGCGGGCCGCGGCAACAAGAACCGCAAGGACGACGCCCACCACCGCATGACGCGGGAGGCCATGGACCTGCTGTTCGAGACCTGCTGGGACCATCAGCAGCGGGGCCTGCACAAGGAATTCACCACGGGCAACAACGACGCCGACGGCGTCTACCTGCTGCATTGGGTGGAGCGGAAGTTCCCCGAGCGGGCCGCCCACATCCGCGCCAAGCTGGCCCTGTGGGGCGGAAACTCCAGCGGCGTGAACGTGGCCAACATCGACAACCTGGGCAACGTGCATCCGGACACCATGTGGTGGCACCACAACCTGGGCAACGTCAAGGAGCGGCCCTTCTCGGCGATCTGGGCCGATACGTCGGACCCGCTGATGGCCGGCCTCAAGACCTTCCCGCGCCAGGTGAAGGGCCGTTGCGCGACCTGCGCCCATTTCGACATCTGCGGCGGCAACACCCGCGTGCGCGCCCAGCAGACCACCGGCGACGCCTGGGCCGAAGATCCGGGCTGCTATCTCACCGACGAGGAAATCGCACCATGAAGCGCCTGCTCGCCATTGCCCTCGGCTGCGCCGCCACCCTGGCCGCCGCCGAGCCCCAGAAGCTGTTCCAGGAGCACTGCGCCGCCTGTCACGGCGTCGACCGCCTCGGCGGCACCGGCCCGGCCCTGCTGCCCGAAAGCCTGGAGCGGCTGAAGAAGCCCGAGGCCATCCGCACCGTGCGCGAGGGCCGCATCGCCACCCAGATGGCGGGCTTCGCCGACCGCCTGCAGCCGGCCGAGATCGAGGCCCTGGTGAACTGGATCTACACGCCGGTGAATCCGAAGCCCGACTGGACCGAGGCCGACATCAGGGCCTCGCGCAGCGTCCTCCACGCGCCGGGCAGCCTGCCGGCCAAGCCCGCCGCGCCCTTCTTCGGCGTGGACATGATGAATCTCTTCCTCGTCGTCGAGACCGGCGACCACCACGTGACGGTGCTGGACGGCGACCGCCTGGAGCCCATCCACCGCTTCCCGTCCCGCTACGCGCTCCACGGCGGCCCCAAGTTCACGCCCGACGGCCGCTATGTCTTCTTCGCCTCCCGCGACGGCTGGATCACCAAATACGACATCTGGAACCTGCAGGTCGTGGCCGAGATCCGCGCCGGCATCAACACGCGCAACGTGGCCGTGTCGGGCGACGGCAAGTATGTGGCCGTCGCCAACTACCTGCCCCACACCTTGGTGCTGCTGGACGCCGACCTGAACCTGCTGAAGGTGCACGCGGTGAAGGACAAGGAAGGCAAGACCAGCTCCCGCGTCTCGGCGGTCTACGACGCGGCGCCGCGCCAGAGCTTCGTCGCCGCCCTGAAGGATGTGCCCGAAGTCTGGGAGGTCAGCTACAACCCGAAGGCGGAGGACGTCCCCATCGGCGTCATCCACGATTTCCTGTACAAGGAGGGCGCCTTCATCCCCGGCTTCCTCAATCCGCGCCGCACCTTCCTTTCCGAGCCCCTCGACGACTTCTTCTTCACCCAGGACTACTCGGAACTGATGGGCGCCTCCCGCACCGCCGGCAAGGGGCAGGTGGTGCATCTGGACGTGCGCAAGAAGATCGCCGATCTGGCGCTGCCCGGCATGCCCCACCTGGGCTCGGGCATCACCTGGGAATGGCAGGGCCGCACGGTGATGGCGACGCCCAACCTCAAGGAGGGCGTCATCAGCGTCATCGACATGAAGGACTGGCAGACGATCAAGGCGATCCCGACCCTGGGCCCGGGCTTCTTCATGCGCAGCCACGAGAACACGCCCTACGCCTGGACAGACTCCATGATGAGCAAGTCCAAGGACACCCTGCAGGTCATCGACAAGCGCACGCTGGAGAAGGTGGCCGAGGTGAAGACCGATCCCGGCAAGACCCTGGCCCACATCGAGTTCACCCGCGACGGCCGCTACGCCCTGGCCAGCCTGTGGGAGCGCAAGGCCAACGGCGGCGCGCTGATCGTCTTCGACGCCGCCACCTTCAAGGAAGTGAAGCGCATCCCCATGGACAAGCCGGTGGGCAAGTACAACCTCAACAACAAGATCACACGCTCGGCGGGCACGAGCCACTGAGTCCGCGCGCCGGGGCGGCTGCGGCGGCCCCGGCGGCTTTCATAGCCGGGGCCGATCATCCGCATAGGTTTTATTCAGTAGCAGGCGGGATGTCTTCCCGCTAATCTGCGCTCATCACGTTTCCGATTCATCTTTGCAGGAGGAACCGACCATGAGCAGCCAATGCCCCTTCGCCGCGCAACACGGCGCCCGCACCACGGCCAGCATGCAGTCCAACGCGGACTGGTGGCCGAACCAGTTGAACCTGAAAATCCTGCACCAGCACTCCGCCAAGTCCAACCCCATGGGCGCGGACTTCGACTATGCGGCGGAATTCAAGAAGCTCGACCTGGCCGCCCTGAAGCGGGACCTCACCGCCCTGATGACCACCTCCCAGGACTGGTGGCCCGCCGACTGGGGCCACTACGGCGGCCTGTTCATCCGCATGGCCTGGCACAGCGCCGGCACCTACCGCATTTCCGACGGCCGCGGCGGCGCCGGCCACGGCAACCAGCGTTTCGCGCCGGTGAACAGCTGGCCCGACAACGTCAATCTGGACAAGGCGCGCCGCCTGCTGTGGCCGATCAAGCAGAAGTACGGCAACCGCATCTCCTGGGCCGACCTCTTCATCCTCGCCGGCAACGTGGCCCTGGAGTCCATGGGCTTCAAGACCTTCGGCTTCGCCGGCGGACGCGAGGACATCTGGGAACCTGAGGAGGATGTCTATTGGGGCGGCGAAGCCGAGTGGCTGGGCGACAAGCGCTACAGCGGAGACCGTGAACTGGAGAACCCGCTGGCCGCCGTGCAGATGGGCCTGATCTACGTGAACCCCGAGGGTCCCAACGGCCAGCCCGATGTGCTCGCCTCCGGCCGCGACATCCGCGAGACCTTCCGTCGCATGGCCATGGACGACGAGGAGACCGTCGCCCTGGTGGCCGGCGGCCACACCTTCGGCAAGTGCCACGGCGCGGGCGACCCCAAGCTGGTCGGCCCCGAGCCCGAGGCCGCGCCCCTGGAGCAGATGGGCCTGGGCTGGCTCAACGCCTTCGGCACCGGCAAGGGAGGCGACACCACCAGCAGCGGCATCGAGGGCGCCTGGACGCCGAACCCGACCCAATGGGACAACGGCTACTTCGACATGCTGTTCGGCTACGACTGGAACCTGGTGAAGAGCCCGTCCAGCGCCTGGCAATGGGTGCCCGCCAACGTGGCCGACAAGGACCTGGCGCCCGCCGCCCACGACCCGGCCAAGAAGGTCACCACCATCATGACGACGGCGGACCTGGCCCTGCGCATGGACCCGATCTACGGCCCCATCTCGCGCCGCTTCCACCAGAACCCGGACCAGTTCGCCGACGCCTTCGCCCGCGCCTGGTTCAAGCTGACCCACCGGGACCTGGGCCCGCGCTCCCGCTACCTGGGCCCCGAAGTGCCGGCCGAAGTGCTGGTCTGGCAGGACCCGGTGCCGCCCGTCGACCACCCGCTGATCGACGCCCAGGACATCGCCGACCTGAAGGCGAAGATACTCGCCACCGGCCTCACGGTGTCCGAACTGGTGTCCACCGCCTGGGCCTCGGCGTCCACCTTCCGCGGCTCCGACAAGCGCGGCGGCGCCAACGGCGCCCGCATCCGCCTGGCGCCCCAGAAGGACTGGGAGGCCAACCAGCCCGCCCAGCTCGCCCGCGTGCTGGCCGTTCTCGAAGGCGTGCAGAAGGCCTGCGGCAAGAAGGTCTCCCTGGCCGACCTGATCGTGCTGGGCGGCTGCGCCGCGGTGGAAGCCGCCGCCAAGGCGGGCGGCCACCCGGTGACGGTGCCTTTCGCGCCGGGCCGTACCGACGCCTCCCAGGAACAGACCGACGTGGTGTCCTTCGCCGTCCTCGAACCCGTGGCCGACGGCTTCCGCAACTACCTGAAGGCGACCGGCGTGCCGGCCGAGGAACGGCTGCTGGACAAGGCCCAGCTGCTGACCCTGACCGCCCCCGAGATGACGGTGCTGATCGGCGGCCTGCGGGCACTGGACGCTAACGCCGGCCGCTCGGCCCATGGCGTCTTCACCAGCCGTCCCGGCGTGCTGAGCAACGACTTCTTCGTGAATGTGCTCGACATGGGCACGGTGTGGGCGCCGACCGCGGCGGACGCGCAGGTGTTCGAAGGGCGCGACCGGGCCACCGGCAAGCCCCGCTGGACGGCGACGCGCGTGGACCTCGTCTTCGGCGCCAACTCCCAACTGCGGGCCCTGGCCGAGGTCTATGCCCAGGACGATGCGCAGGAGAAGTTCGTGGCGGATTTCGTGGCGGCCTGGAACAAGGTGATGAACCTGGACCGCTTCGACCTGAAGTAAGGCCGGAAAAGGGTTCCGCAGGGTCGGCCTGCGGAACCCGTATTGCCTCAGGGCTTCTTGTTCCAGACGCCCTTTTCGTCCTGGATCATCCAGCCCGATTTCATTTCCGCCGCCCAGCGCTTGGTCATGGCGGCGCGGATTTCGGGAATGGCGTCGTTGCGGTTTGCGTGCTTGGCCAGGGCGGCGATCAGGGCCAGGCGGTCGGAGTTCTCCGCATCCAGCAGCTTCTCGACGATCTGGCGTGTGGCGATCTTGCCGAGGCGCTCGGGGGCGGCGATCGCCACGTCGCCGTTGTTGGCCAGGCCGATGACGCCGGGCTCGTAGAACTTCACCAGGCGCGAGACGCGCTGCTGCATGCTGTGCTTGATGACCACCGACATGGGGTCGTTCACGTCCAGCTTGACGTCGCTGATGTCGGCGCCGGCGAAGGCGGCGGTGGAGAGCAGCAGGGCGGCGATCAGGGCGAGGGGCTTTTTCATGGGAATCACTTTCCTGCGAGCAGCAGTTTGAGGTCGGCGGCGATGCGCTCGGGCGCTTCGCCGTGGCGGATGGTCAGGCGCAGCCGGCCCTGCGGGTCGAAGGCGTAGCTGGCGGCCGAATGGTCGATGCTGTAGCTGCCCGGTTCCTTGCCCGGCTGCTTGGTGTAGAACACCTTGTACTCTTTCGCCGTCGCCGCGATGGTGGCTTCGTCGGCCCACAGGCCCACGAAGCTGGGTTCGAACCAGGGCACGTACTGGGCCAGCAGCTGGGGCGTGTCGCGCGCCGGGTCGAGCGTGACGAACAGCACCTGCACGCGGGCGGCGTCTTCGCCCATCAGCTTCATGGCGTCGCGCATGCCGGCCAGGGTGGTGGGGCAGACGTCGGGGCACTGGGTGTAGCCGAAGAACAGCACCACGGCCTTGCCCTTGTAGTCGGCGATGTGGCGCGCCTTGCCGGTGTGGTCGGTGAGGGCGAAGTCCTTGCCCCAGTCCACGCCGGAGATGTCGGTGGCGTTGAACTTGACGGGGTCTGAGCAGGCGGAGAGCAGGAGGCCCAGGGCGAGGGCCAGGGCGGGCAGTAGCTTCATGGGGCGTCCGGAGTGTCCAAGGTTGCCGCAGTGTGCCCGCGGAATTCGCCGCCGGCCTTGATCTGAACGGCTATTTTATCATTCGCCACCCCTTATACTGCCGCCTTTCCGACCCGCCCGGCATCGCAACGCCATGATCGAAATCCCCTCCGGCACCCCGAAGAATCTCGCCCGCGCCTGGCTCTGGCTGGGCCTGCTGGCCCTCATCGGCTCCGGCCTGCTGGCCATCCTGCTGGTGTTCTCGCGCACCCCCGGCATCCAGGACGTGTTCCCCCTCAAGGACTTCTTCCGCTCGGCCCTGATCGTGCACGTGGATCTCTCGGTGGCCGTGTGGTTCATGGCCTTCGGCGCCGTGTTGTGGAGCGCCGCCGGCTCCGCCGCGGGGGCCGGCCTGGGCTGGGCGGCCTTCTGGGTGGCCGCCGCCGGCACCCTGGTGATGACCGTGTCGCCCTTCTTCCCCGACGCCCATCCCCTGCTCAACAACTACATTCCGGTGCTCCAGCAGCCGGTGTTCTACGCCAGCCTGTGGATCTGCGGCGCGGGCTTTACGCTGGTGCTGCTGCGCACCCTGTTCACCGCCTGGCCGGCACGGCCTTTCGAAGAACCCCTGCGTCTGGGCATCTTCCTCGGCGCGGTGGCGGGCACCGTGTCCATGGCGGCCTTCTTCTGGTCCTGGTACGTGCTGCCGTCCGGCGAGGGCCAGGCGCACTTCGAGATGCTGTTCTGGGGCGGCGGCCATGCGCTGCAGTTCCAGCACGCCTACCTGATGGCCGTGGCCTGGCTGTGGATCGCCGCCCACCTGGGCGTGCAGCCGGCCGCCTCGCCGCGGGTGCTGGCCCTGTTCTTCTGGATGGCCGCCGTGCCGCTGCTGTCCGTGCCGGCGATCTACGCCGCCGGCGGTCCCGAGACGGCCCAGCACATGATCTATTTCGCCAAGCTCATGGAATGGGGCCATCCCTGGATGGCGCCCCTGATCCTGGTGTCCCTGGCCGGCCTGTGGAAGCTGCGCGGCGTGGCCCATCCGGCCAAGTCGGCCTTCGTCGCCTCCTTCGTGCTCTTCGCCACCGGCGGCATCCTCGGCTACATGATCCGCGGCGTGAACGTGGTGATCCCCGCCCACTACCACGGCGCCATCGTCGGCGTGACCCTGGCCTTCATGGGCCTGGCCTTCGTGCTGCTGCCCCAGCTCGGCTTCCGCGCCGTGGAGGGCAAGCTGGCCCGCTGGCAGCCCTACATCTACGGCTTCGGCCAGCTCATGCACGTGCTGGGCCTGGCCTGGTCGGGCGGCTACGGCGTGCAGCGCAAGGTGGCCGGCGCCGAGCAGATGCTGACCACCCTGCCGCAAAAGATCGGCATGGGTATGATGGGCCTGGGCGGCCTCATCGCCATCATCGGCGGCCTGCTGTTCGTGGTGGTATGCCTCAAGGCCATGCTGCCGAGGAAGGGTGCATGAGCAAGGTTCCCCTCTGGCTCGCCGCCGCCCTTTTTGTCGCCGGCCTGCTGCTGGCGGCGGTAGTCTTCCGCAGCGGCACGGTGCGCGAGATGCCGCCGGCCCCCGAGGTGGCGCCGGCCGCGCTGGCGGCCCTGCTCGATACCAAACTGCCCGACGTGGCCGGCAAGGAACAGGCCCTGTCCCAATGGCGCGGCAGGATTCTCGTGGTGAACTACTGGGCCACCTGGTGCATTCCCTGCCGCGACGAGATGCCCATGTTCTCCAAGCTCTCCGAGCGCTATGCCGCCAAGGGCGTGCAGTTCGTCGGCATCGCCGCCGACGAGAAGGACAAGGTCGTCGAGCACGCCCGCGAGAAGCCCGTGGTCTATCCCCTGCTGGTGGGCGGGCCCGAAATCATCAAGCCCACCACGGCCTTCGGCAACGGTCCCCTGGCCGTGCCCTTCACCGTGATCCTCGACCGGGAGGGCAAGGTGCGCACCGCCGTGCTCGGGCGGGTGCATGAGGATGCTTTGGTGAAGTTCATTGATGCGCTGATGTAGGTTCGTTGGCTTCTGGTCCACACTGGATTGTCGGGAGCGGGCTGGGGGCGGGGTAATCCCGTCCTCGTCAGCGATTGAGAAGCATCGAATTCCTCGGCCGGGATCACCCCGCCCCCTGCTGGAATCCCCCGTGCGTGTTCATGCCGTGTGAATTCGCGGTTGCCGGGGGTGTGGTGGGCTGATACTCTTCCGGCATCGAAATTGGCGTTCGGCGGAAATGCTTAGACATGGACAGAGCTATCCCTATCGGGACAAAAATCGCCATATCTAGGTATTTCGCGTTGACGTCCAAATCGCGTTGGACCTTCCCCCTATCCGCAGGAGCTATCAAACAATGACTTGGCGTCTTACGCGCATTTTCATGCTTGCTTCGCTACTAATTGTTGGCCGTCAGTCGCAGGCGGACGATGCCTATTACGAGTACGTGGCAGATTTCTATCTTCACGAAAGTCATCAGGCCCGCAATCCGAATCAGATAATTCGATATGCCGATGGAGAGAATGGCGCACTTCTTGAATCGCTTCTGGAACCGACGCGCGTCAAAGCGGTACTGAATACATATTTGGAGTCCATGAAGCGCGGAGAGCAGGTCCCTGAGGTTCCGAAGCTCTTGTCGCCGTTGTCTGCTCGATATGATGGCGCGTTCAAAAAGGAACCGCGAACTTACGAAAGGGAATTCTTGGATAGCGTTGAAGCTTCCGTCGAAGTTATGGCAATTGCTTCAAGAATGACCAATGCATCTCCGCCACCCTCCCCGACCAACAAGGTGTCTGGGGTGAATGTCGAGACGCAAAAGGCTATAGCAGAAGTCGCAAAGATGAGCCGCGAGTTTAGTGCAATGGTTTATAGAGTGCTGGCAAAGGAACTCCGCGACAGAGTGGCCAAGGGGATGTTTTCGGAAAGTGCTGCAAAGCGTGCCCTAGCGATCGCAGACAGAGTTTCTTCTCAGTAGATATGAATATCGTCTGCGGTCGGCCCAATCCATCATTCCACCTGGCCTGCGCGAAAAGCCGCGCAGGCCGGTGAATTCAAGCGCTAGACGATAGCCTAACCACCGCCATGAAACGTTACGACCGCTCCCACTTCTTTGCCTTCGGCGTTCTTCAAGCCGTGAATGTCCTCGGCCTGCTGCTTTACGGTCTGGACATTGCGACGCGCGGCTTTGCCGGAGGCAAGGCGCCGCTGCCGGCGCTTATCGGGCTGGCGGGTTTCTGCCTGCTGATGGCGATGGCGGCGGCGGTCAAGCGGGGGCGCGACCTGGGTTGGGCGGCGTGGATGACGGTGGTGGCGTTCTGGGTTTCCTTCGGGCTGGGGCCCGTTCTGTTGGGGCTGATCGGGTATCTGGCGTTCGCGAAGTCCAAGCCGGCGGGGGACGAGTTCGGGCCGCCGGCGGAGCCTGCCAATGTCGGGACCTGGGTCTGGGCGCTGGCGAATCTTGCCTGGCCCTGGGTCGTGCTGGCCGTATTGGCTAAGTTGCTTTAGTACGCCTGCAAAAGAGGGCATCCGGCTTTGCTGGGCGCCTTGCCTTGTAGGTTGCGCTACGCAACGGCCTCGATACGGTCGCTCCAGACGATGATGAGTTTGTGCTCGCCGAGCAGTTCCATCACGCTCGGCCAGACGCGGTTTGCCAGCGCATGGAAATCCCGCAGGCGCAGGTTGCCGACACGGAAGCGCACGACCTTGGGCGGCGGATCGGAGAGCATGATCCAGTGGGAGAAGTCGGCGTCCTTGGTGACGATGACGAGATCGTGTTCGCGGGCGTGGCGCCATATCTCCGCATCGGGCAGATCGTCGCCCAGATCATAGACATGCTGGAAGGCTTCGCCCTGCCAAAGGGCGAAACGGTACGGCAGGTTGGCGTCGATCAGGAAACGTGGCATGGACGGCGCGTCAGGCCGCCCGGGTGACCTCGTAGCCGCCGTCCATCAAATGAGCGGCGCAGGCGAGGCAGGCCTTGATGTCGGCGGGTTCCAGGCTGGGGTACTGACCAAGGATGTCTGCCTCGCTGTCGCCGGCGGCGAGATATTCAAGGATGGTCTGAACGGCGATGCGCTTGCCGCGGATGGTCGGCTTGCCGTTGCACACGGCAGGATCGATGACGATCCTGCCGTCGAGGAAACTGATGGCTTCGCTCATGGGATTCTCCCCTCGGGTAAAGCGTTGGCCTCAGTCTAGCATCGTTGTACGTGCTGGCGAACTCCTACTCCTGCGGCGGCTGGAGAGCCATCGACCGTGCCGAGATGGTGAAGGCATCCGAGAAGCACATGCCGTCGTCGGCGCCCTGGGCCTTGAAGTGGGGGAAGACGGCTTCGACCATTTTCACCGAGCCGCAGGCGTAGATCTCGTGGCCGGCCAGGCTGGGGAAGTCCTGGATGATGGCTTCGTGCACGAGACCGGTGCGGCCGGTCCAGTTGTCTTCGGGCGCGGGCTCGGAGAGGACCGGGATGAAGTGGAAGTTGCCGTGGTCCTGGGCCCACTGGGTCGGCAGGTCGGGCATGTAGAGGTCCGCCAGCCGGCGCACGCCCCAGTAGAGGTAGATGGGGCGGCGGATGCCCTGGTAGAAGGCGTTCTCGACCATGCTCTTCACCGGGGCGAAGCCCGTGGCGCCGGCGACGAAGACGATGGGACGGGCCGAGTCGCGCAGCACGAAGTCGCCGAGGGGGCCTTCGAAGCGGATTTCGTCGCCGACCTTCATGCCTTCGAAGACGTGGGTGGTGAAGCGTCCGCCGGGGACGAGGCGGATCTGCAGTTCGATGAACTGGTTCTGGTAGGGCGGCGTGGCGAAGGAGAAGGCGCGGCGTTCGCCGTCCTCCAGCAGGACGTTGATGTACTGGCCGGCCTTGAAGACGATGCGCTCGCCGTCGGGCAGGGCGATGCGCACGCGCATGACGTCGTGGGAGAGCTTCTCCATTTCGGCGACGCGGCCCGTGTATTGGTAGATCTTGGCGGCGGCGGCCGAGGGCACGTATTCGATCTCGGCGTCGTCGACGGCGGTGGCGCAGCACAGCAGCACCTTGCCGGCGGCGCGCTCTTCGGCGGTGAGGGCGCTGGGCTGGTAGGCGCCCGGGTCCACGTTGCCGGCGAGCACCTGGCACTTGCAGACGCCGCAGCCGCCGTTGCGGCATTCGTAGGGTAGGGGGATGTCCTGGCGCAGGCCGGCGTCGAGCAGGGTTTCGCCGAAGCGGGCCTTGACGGTCTTGGCGTTGGGGTGGAAGGTCACCGAGGCTTCGGCCTTGGCGCTGCCGCGCCGCACCGGCGGCAGCCAGGGGGTGAGGAAGAGCACGACCGAGACACCGATGACGATGAACCAGACCGTCATCGGATCGGTGATGTAGACCAGGGCCAGCACCGGCAGCTCGAACCAGTCGAACTGGAATTCGACGGGCACCATGGAGAGGTTGGCTTCGCCGCCCTGGCTGACGATGGGCTTGACCAGGGAGAGGACGAGGAACATCAGGGTGACGGCGATGGCCAGGGGCTTGGGCGGGTTGATGTGGGCCTTGGGCACGCGCTGGACGTGAATCCACATGACGAAGACCACCAGCAGCGGGGCGCCGATGTGGATGAAGGCGAGCAGGGTGAACAGGCGGCTGTTGACGCTGCCTTCGTAGAGGAAGTTGCGGATCAGGGTGCCGTTGAACAGGGGCAGCACGTCCAGCCATTCGGCGACGGCGACGACGATGAACTGGGCGAGTTGGTCCCATACCAGCATGAAGCCGTTGATGCCGGCGATGTACACCATCCACAAGAGGGCGACGCCGGAGACCCAGGAGAACCAGCGGAAGCCGCGATAGCGGTCGTAGGCGAAGTGGCGCAGCAGGTGCAGCAGCATGGTGAGGATCATGCCGTCGGTGGCGTAGCGGTGGATGCTGCGAAGGATGCCGCCGGCCCACCACTGGTCGTGGGTGATGGCCTCGATGGACTCGTAGGCGTCGTGCACGCCCGTGTCGGCGAAGATGTAGAGATAGAGCCCCGACACCACCAGCAGCCAGAACTGCCAGAAGGTGATGGTGCCCAGGTGGTAGAAGGGATTCATCTTGTCGCCGAACGCCCGGTTGAAGGTGTTCTCGGCGAGCATGAAGAACCAGCGGAAGATCTGCTGTTGGGTCTTGATGAACATGGTCGGATTCCGGTCTGGGTTGGGCGGGTGCGGGCGTTCTTACTGGAAGAACAGGCCGCCCTTGTCGGGGTTGAAGTCGATGACGAGCACCTGGGCGGGCTTCAGCGTCACCTTGTCTTCCTTCACATACTTGAAGCCCGGTTCGCGCACGTTGTCGCTCATGCGCACGGCGAGCTGGTGCTCGCCGGCGGGCAGTTCGAAGCGCCGGTAGACCGTGGAGATGCCGTCCTTTGAGAGGCCGGTGGGCTGGATGATGCCCTTGTAGACCGACTTGCCGTCGATGTCCATTTCGATGGACAGGGCCGAGCGTTCGCGCGGGCATTCCAGCGGCGCGCGCATGTTGGGCGGCAGCTTCTGCAGTTCCTCGGGGGTGCGCTTGCGGCATTCCCGGTCGCCGAAGTGGGCCAGGGAGAGCTTGACCAGGGAGTGGTCCGGCGGGATGTGCTGGTAGCGCGGGTTGGTGGCGAAGAAGCCGATGAAGGCGGCGAAGGCGCCGTAGAGCACCACCTGGCCTGCGATGGCGGCGGGTTTAATGGACATGGTGGACGGTCCTCCGGTGATAGGGCACGAGGCGGTTGTCGTCGCCCGTTGCGGTTTCGAGATCGGTTCTGAATTCGGCCAGGGCCGCGGCCAGGGCGGCGGCGTCGGTGGGGTCGGCGCGGAATTCGCGCAGGCGGCTCGCCGGCACCTGCACCCGCAGGTGCGGCTCGCGGCTGCGGGCGAGGCGGGCGGCGGTCCATTGGTCGCCGAAGCGGAAGGGACAGCCGCCTTCGCGGCAGCCGGTGACCAGCACGCCGTCGGCGCCGCCGCGCAGGGCGTATTCGACAAATGAGGGCGGCAGCATGCCGCTGCAGATGAGCGTGAGGGCGGCGGTGTCCGGGCCGGCGAGGCGATCCACGGCGGCGCCGCTGGCACAGCCGAAGACGACGATGCGGGTGCGGCCGGTGAGGGCGGCGAGACGCTGTTCCAGCTCCCGGCGCAGGGCGTTGATGGGCTGCTGGGGCATGTCGATGCCGGTGACCAGTTCCTCGCCGCTGCGGAAGGGCGTGGACGAGGGGCAGGCGCCGACGCAGATGCCGCAGGCGGCGCAGTTGTCGGCGTCGACGACGGCGATCTGGTGCTTGGGCTTGTCCGGGTGGGGCGCCATGGTGACGGCGGCGTAGGGGCAGTCCATATAGCAGCGGCGGCAGCCGTTGCAGTTGGGGGCGTCGACCTTGGCGACGGGCGCCGGCCGCCCCCGCGGCAGCAGGGGCAGGGCGATCAGCAGCAGGGTGAAGCCGAACACCAGCGCCCAGACGGTGCCGGCGGAGGTTTCGTACATGAGGGGGTTCACGAACAGCGCCAGCCAGTCGATGCGGGTGTCCAGCGGCACCTGCATGAGGTCGGCCTGGGCGTCGCTGTGGGCGGGGAGTGCCAGGGCCAGGACCAGCAGGGCGAGGAAGCTGCCCCAGGCCAGGCGCTTCGCCGGCATGTGGTCCACGCCGCTGATGCGGTTCACGTGGGCCCAGGCGCCGAGGATGAGGAACAGGGGGAAGCCGATGTGGATGTACACGAGGAAGGTGAAGAAGCGGTCGCTGACCGCTTCCGGCACCAGGAAGTTGCGCGCCGCGGGTTCGGTGGCGATGGCGAGCCAGTCGAATAGTTCGGCGGTGGCGAGGGCGGAGAACTGGGCGAGGCGGTCCCAGACGATCCAGTAGCCGCCGATGGCGCTCATGTAGAGCAGCCAGACGAGGGGGATGCCCGTCATCCAGGAGAACAGGCGGAAGCCCGAATAGCGGTCGTAGGCCCATTCCCGCAGGATGTGCAGGAAGGTGACGATGATGAAGGCGTCGGTGGCGTAGCGGTGCAGGCTGCGCAGGATGCCGCCGAAGTACCACTGCTCGTTGGACAGGTGGCCGATGGAGCTGTACACGCCCTCGATGCTGGTGTCGATGACGATGTAGAGATAGAGCCCGGTGGCGGAAAGAATCCAGAGGAAATAGAGCCCCATCGCACCCAGGTGGCGCAGGGGGTTGTCCGCGGGGCCGAAGCTGGCGTCGAGGGAATTTTCGACGTGCTTGAATACGGCCCGCGAACCATCACGAAGGGCTGCGTGAGGGCTCACGTTGGGGTACCAGGGTGCCGTTTCTTGTAAGAATTATTAGCGAACGATTATATGCACCCTGCACCGGGGCGACTTGACGGGAATCAAGCGCCAGAGCGGATTTCCGGCCTTTTATGGCGGCGTTCGCGCCAGTAGAAAATGATCAGCCAGAGGATGAAGGTGGCGGCACCGGCGATTTCCATGATGACCCCGTAGCTGACCCGGTACTTGCCCGTGGTGGGGTCGTAGACCGAGCAGAGGATGCGCACCTTGTCGATCATTTCTTCGAGGCTGAAGGTCTGCGGCGGCAGGGTGCCGCCACCGAGGAGTTCCTTGAGGGGTTCGGCCAGCATCTCGGCGGTGAAGCTTTCGCCGTAGACCTGGCGCACGATGGTGCCGGTGGCATCGACGATGGTGACCTGGTTCAGGTGGTCGAAGCCGGCCAGGGTCTGCACGTAGCTGAAGCCGAACTCGCGGGTGAGTTCCGGCACCAGGGCTTCCGCCGGGCTGAGAAAGTCCCAGTTGGGCAGGTGGATGCCCTGCTGGAGGGCGAAGGACTTCATGGCCGCCGGCGAGTCGAAGGGCTGGTTGAAGCCGATGCTGACGATGTTGAAGCGGTCGGCGCCGACTTTGTTCACCAGACCTTCGACGGCTTTCTGCAGGTTCTTGGTGGTGGTGGGGCAGACCTGGAAGCAGCCGGTGTACATGAAGCTCACCAGGGTTGGCTTGCCGCGGTAGTCGGCCAGGCGCACCGGGCTGCGGTCGCGATTCAGAAGGGCGAAATCCTTGACCATGTTGCCGATGGCTTTCTGGGATTTCGCCAGGGCCGCTTTCTCGTCCAGCGTGGTGATCATCTGGCTGGAGTTCGGGTTCAGCGGGCGCGAGGTGAGCTTGGGCTCCTCCGCGGCAGGCGGGGCCGCAAAAACGACACTGGCGGCGAGGAGGCTCGCCGCCAGTAGGCAGGACTGGCGGAGGCGGGTCACCGGAGCTGGGCGTCGATGATCGCTGCGACCAACAGCAGGGTCAGCTGGAGCAGGGAGGCGTGGAAGCAGCTCATGGCGGTCTTGCGGCAGGGATTGCGCGCGAGGCCCCAGGCCTTGGCGATGAAGTAGGCGCCGCCGACGGTGGCGCCGACCAGGTAGATGGCGCCGAGGCCGAAGACGGCCGGCAGGTAGGAGGCGGCCACCAGCATCAGGGTGCTGGCGAAGATGGTCTTGGCGGCACGCTCGTCGCCCACCACCACGGGCAGCATGGGCACGCCGGCAGCGGCGTAGTCGTCGCGGTAGGCGACGGCCAGGCTCCAGAAGTGGGGCGGCGTCCAGAGGAAGAGGACGAAGGCGAGGGCCATGGGCACGGCGCCGATTTCCGGGTTGGAGGCGGCGGCGCCGGCCAGTACCGCCCAGCTGCCGGCAAGGCCGCCGATGACGATGTTGAGCCAGGTGCGGCGCTTGAGCCAGACCGTGTAGACGATGGCGTAGAAGAAGGCGCCGAGGAAGACGAAGAGGGCGGCCCAGGCGTTCAGGGCCAGCCAGGCGGCGCCGACGGAGACGGTGAGCAGCACGCCGATGGCCCACAGCCAGGCGGGGCTGCGCTGGAAGCCGCCGAGGGCGAAGGCGCGCTTCTTGGTGCGGCTCATGAGCGGATCGATGTCGTACTCGTAGTACTGGTTGAACGCGCCGGCGCAGGCCGACGAGATCAGCACGGCGAGCGACAGCACGACGAATTGCAGCGCGCTGAGGCTGGGCCCGCTGGTGACGGCAAGGCCGGCCATGGCCGTGAAGGTGATGACGACGCCGATGCGCAGCTTGAAGACGCTCAATATGCTGCGGACGGACCAGGCGGCAGGGGTGGCGTGAGGCAGTGTAGATTCCATCGTCTCGCGGTTTTCGTTCTGTTCGTGGGATCCGGCTTGAATCGGGCCTGTTGCCAAGCCCGATTGAGGCGGGGTCCTCCGGCCTCACCGGTCAGGGGTTTAGCCCGACGGGTGAGGCGGATTGTCGCATGTTATTAGCTCAGACCCCAGACCTCGGAGAGGTACTTCCAGTTCACGAAGTAGTAGAGGACGAAGGAGACCAGGAGCAGCATGGCCAGGACCATGGTGCCCGGGACCGCGACGTGCTCGGCGCTACCGGTGCTGGAGACGTTGGCCGCCACGGTGTTCGGCGGGAACGGGGTGCGCTCCGTCGTCACCTTGCCTTCGTCGAGCTTCTTGCCGAACAGCAGGGAGCCGACGATCAGCAGGCAGAACATGGCGCCGCCGACGACCGCGATCACACCGAAGATGCCGGTGAGACCCATCATCAGGTAGGCGGCACCCGGCCACTCGTACTGGAACGGAGCGCCGGAGAAGGCCATGTCCCAGTGACGGCGGGAGACGCCCAGGGTGCCGGCGCCCATCATGACGAGGGACAGCACGCCCATGCTGATGCCGAAGACGTAGGGCTGCAGCGCGCACATCTTCGGCAGGATCAGCTCGCGCTTGAACAGGACCGGGACCAGGAAGTAGGTCAGGGCCATGAAGGCGAGCGTGGTGCCGCTGACGACGGTGGCGTGGAAGTGGCCCGGCACGTAGAAGGTGTTGTGCATCAGCATGTTCAGCTGTTCGGTACCGAGCACGACACCGGAGATGCCGCCGAGGAAGCCGAAGCTGACCAGGGAGATGAACATGCCCGAGAACGCCGGGTTGCCCCAGGGCGCCTTGCGCAGCCACTCGAACAGGCCGTTGTTGTAGCCGCGCTTGCGCTGGGCCGCCTCGATGGCGCCGGGAACCGTGAAGCCGTGGATCATGGAGGCCATCACCGCGAAGTACATGAAGTACGACGTGTTGAGAACCTTCCACTCGGAACCGAGGCCCGGGTCGGACAGGAGGTGGTGGGCGCAGGCGAGCTGCAGGAACAGGATGTAGAGGAAGTAGGCGAAGCGGGACACCTTCTCCGACAGCGGCTTGGCGCCGAAGGCGATGGCGGCGATCGCGTACCAGATGGCGACGTGGGCCGAGACGTTGATCTGCTGGGAGCTGTGTCCCATGCCCCACCACACCACGCGATACATCAGCGGGTCGATTTCCTTGATGATGCCGACGGACCAGAGCAGGGTCGGGATCAGGATCACGGCGCCGGAGGCGATGGTGAAGATGGCGATGATGCAGGCGGTCAGGGCGCCGAAGGTCACCAGCGGGATCGAGCCTTCATAGGTCTTCTCGGCCTTGGCGACGACCAGGGTGCCGAGGAAGACGAAGCAGCCGATCAGCGCACCGACGGCGAACAGGATCAGGCCCAGATAGAAGAAGGGCGAGGCCTGCATCGGCGCATAGGAGGTGAACATCACGCTGGATTCACCGGACAGCACGGCATAGTTGCCCATGACGGCGCCGACGATCATGAGCCAGAACTGCACCCATGCCCATTTCGGCGTTGCCAAGCGGCAGCGCAGCAGTGTCGATGAGGCGAAGTAGAGCACCGCCATCTCGAAGAAGATGATCCAGACGAGCAGCATGTCCACGCCGTGGGCGGTGAGGACGAGGTAGAACTGGTCGGCCGGCAGCAGCTTGACGGACGGCCAGCGCGTGAGGATCACGAACAAAGCCATGATGCCGCCGATGAGCAGGAAGACAACGCCGACGACGGCGTTCCAGCGCATCAGCTTCTCGGCTTCGGTGTCGAATTGCAGCCCGGTGCGTGGGCAGTTGCGGTAAGTGGTTGCCATCTATGCGCTCCCCTTATTTCACGTAGATCCGGCCGAGCATCGAGTGGTGACCGATGCCGCAGAATTCGTTGCAGACAATGGCGAAGGTGCCGGCCTGGGTGGGCGTCATCTTGACCACGTGCTCGTAGCCCGGAACCACCTGAATGTTGATGTTGGTCGGCTGCAGCGAGAAGCCGTGGTTGTAGTCCATCGAGTAGAGGTGAACCTTGTAGGTCTGGCCCTTCTCCAGTTCGAGGATGGGCCACCACTTCCAGAGGCTGGCGGTCAGGTAGGCATCGCCGCCGGGAGCGACCTTGACGACCGGGATCTGCTGGTCGGTTTCGGTGCGCACGGTGTTTTCGGCGATGAACTTCTCGGCCTTGGCGGTCCACATCTCGCGCGTGGACTTGTAGGTCTCGGTGGAGAGGTTCTGCTTACCGTTGATGTGCCAGTAGATCATCATGACGAACATGATCATGGCCCAGGTGAAGGCCAGCATGATCCATGTCCATTCGATCTTGTCGATGGGTTGCTTCCACCAGAGTCGGTCTGCGGGTGGCAGGATTGCGCTCATTGAGTTATCTCCCTAAGTGACAGGCGCGGTTACTTGGCGATCGGGATCGCGATGATTTCCATGATCCCCCAAACGATGTAGAGGACCGTGGGAACGGCAATGCCAAGGAAAAGGAGCAGGAAGTGGTTGTCCAGCACCCGCTGCATGAAAGGGATTTCTTCGTTTTGCATGTCGGCCATTCTCGATCCTCCATCTGCGAAGCGCCTTTTCGGCGCCAAAAAATTCATAGACAAACTGCCGGGATTCAGCGCATGGGAAGGTACCTGCGGTCAAGGGGGCGTGAAATTGATCTGCGATAAGAAAATCGAACATCAGCAATGACTTATTCGGCTTTCTGCGGCAAGCTGTCGCATATAATCCAAGGCCTTAGCGCACCCCGATAATTAGCCCCAATTCACCCGGGAAAATCGTTTATGGATCGTTCGGCACGTCTTCAAGTCGCAACCTGGCTGTTCATCTGCGCCGCCATGGTGTTCGCCACCCTGGTCGTGGGGGGGGTGACGCGCCTGACCCATTCCGGGCTTTCCATCGTCGAATGGCAGCCCATCGTCGGCACCATTCCGCCCCTGAATCTGGCGGAATGGGAGGAAACCTTCGATAAGTACAAGAAAACCCCTGAATACGAAAAGGTCAATCACCAGATGTCCCTCGACGAATTCAAGGGCATCTTCTGGTGGGAGTACTTCCACCGGGTCCTCGGCCGCACCATCGGCATGGTGTTCCTGTTCCCCTTCCTTTACTTCCTCTGGCGCCGCAAGGTGGACAAGCCCCTGGTGCCCAAGCTGATCGGCATCTTCATCCTCGGCGGCCTGCAGGGCGCCATGGGCTGGTACATGGTCAAGAGTGGCCTGGTGGACGATCCGCGCGTCAGCCAGTACCGCCTCACGGCCCACCTGTCCCTCGCTTTCGTCATCTTCATCGCCATGGTCTGGGTGGCCCTGGGCATCCTCAACGAGCGCGTCGCCACGGTGAGCGCGAGCGTGGCGAAACTGCGGCGCGCGGGCTTCTGGCTGGCACTGCTGACCTTCTACATGGTGGTGACCGGCGGCTTCGTCGCCGGTATCCGCGCCGGCAAGGCCTACAACACCTTCCCGCTCATGAACGGCCATGTGGTGCCGCCGGAAATCTTTCTGATCGAGCCCTGGTACCTGAACTTCTTCAACAACATGGCGACCACCCAGTTCGACCATCGTCTCGGCGCCTGGATACTGGCCTTCCTGGTGCCCTGGCTGTGGTGGAAGGTGCGCAATGCGCCGGTGGTGCCGCGGGCGCGGCTGGCGGCGAGCGTGCTGCTGCTGGCCCTGGCGGTCCAGATTGCGCTGGGTATCACCACCTTGCTGCTGGCGGTTCCCGTCGGTTTCGGCGCGGCCCACCAGGGCGGCGCCATGGTGGTGTTCGGGCTGGTCCTGTGGCTGAACCACGAACTGCGCGTGGCGCGCTCGCCGCGCTGATGCGCCCATGACGGGGCCGGAAGCCGGGGGCGCCCAACTCGTGGCGGAATCCGGGCGGCTGGGGCGCCTGCGCCTGCTCGGCATGGTGCTGGCGCTGCTGTCCCTGGCCGTCGTCGCCGTCAGCGCCTACCTGCGCCTCGTCTCGGCCGATCTCGGCTGCAGCGCCTGGCCCGAGTGCTATGGGCGCTTCCTGACGGCGGGCACCTATGCGCCGCCGGCCACTGGGCGCCTCGTCCATCGTATCGTCGCCACCGCGGCCCTGCTGCTCGCCATCTACGCCTGCTGGATCGCCTTCAGGCCACATCGGTTGGCGCCCGTCGCGCGCCAGACGCTGCTGCTGCTGGGCCTCATGCTGTTCCTCTCGGTGGTGGGCATCTGGAGCAACGATCCCCGGCGCGTGCTGGTGAATTTCGTCAACCTCGTCGGCGGTCTCGGCCTGGTGTCCATGTCCTGGCGCATCGTCATGGCCGCCGGCCCGGCGGGACGGCAGCCGGCGCGGCCCGATGCCCTGCTGGCCGGGGGGCTGGCCGTCCTGACGGCGACGGTACTGCTCGGTGCCCTGATCGGTGCCCGCTATGCCGCCGCGGCCTGCGCCACACTGCCGGACTGCGGCGGGGCCTGGCTGCCGGCGGGCGGTGGCCTAGCGGCCCTCAATCCCGTCGCCACGCTGACGGGCCCGACGCCGGCCGGCGACACGGGCGGTGTCGCCCTCCACCTGCTGCACCGCATCTGCGCCGTGGCGACGCTGCTGCTGCTGGGCATGGCGGCGCTGCGCCGCCGGCGGGATGCGGTGGCCCGGCCCGCGGCGGCGGCAGTGCTGGCGCTGCTGGGCGGCGAGTTCCTCCTCGGCCTGCTGACGGTGGCGACCGGCTACAAGCTCTGGCTCACCATCGGCCACAACGTCTGCGCCGCGGCATTGCTGGCGGCGGCGGCCCGGCTGCGGCAGGCCTGAGCTCGCCTACAATGGCCGGCAGGAGGTGCTGCCCATGAATCGGAAATCCGTGCTCCCGGTCCTGGTCTTTTGGGGCGGCTTCGCCGCGGCTGCCGACTTGCCGCCCGGCGACTGCCAGGCGCCGAAGCCGGCCACCGACCTTTCCCGCTGCGACTTCAGCAAGCGTTCCCTGGCCGGTCGCGACCTGCGCGGTGTCCGCCTGGCCGGGGCGAAGATGGAGAACACCGACTTCCGCAAGGCGAACCTGGCCGGCGCCGACCTGCGCAACAGCAACGCCAAGTGGGCGAACTTCCGCGGTGCCGACCTCTCCGCGGCCGATCTCGCCGACGCCGATCTGTTCCATGCCACCTTCGACGCGGCGGACCTGTCCGGCGCGAAACTCCAGGGTGCCTACCTGTTCGGCGCCAATCTCATCGGTACGAAGGCTCCGGGCGCCGACTTCTCCAACGCCTATCTCAAGGACATCCTGATGGAGGAGATCGATCTTTCCGGCGGCTCGATCCGCAATTGCTACGCCTTCCGCGGCGTCTTCTCGGGCGCAAAGCTCGTCGGCGCCGATCTCTCGGGGGCCGACCTCACCGGCGCGGCGATGGAGCAGGTCGATTTCACGCGCGCCTTCCTGCGGCGGACGCGGCTTGCCGGGGCGACGCTGCGCCAGGCCGTGTTCGCCGGCGCCGACCTCGCCGGCGCCGATTTCGCCAACGCCGATGTCTGGAACGCGGACTTCGACAAATCCCTCAACCGCTCCGAATCCGTGCAGGAGGCCCTGGTCGAGCCCTTCGTCGTGCGCGAGCGCCGCTAGCCGCCATGCCGTTTCGCCGCCGCCGCTTTCTCGCCGCCAGTGCAGCCCTCGCCGCTTCGCCCCTGTTCGCCCAGGGCTTGCCCGCGCTGCTGCCGGCTTCGGGCGGGCGTCGCGTCGTCATCGTCGGTGGCGGTTGGGCCGGGCTTTCCGCCGCGCGGCGGCTGCGGGACCTGGCGCCGGAACTGGACGTGGTGCTGCTGGAGCGCAACACCGTGTTCCGCTCCGCGCCCCTGGGCAACAAGTGGCTCGCCGGGCGGGTGGATGAGCGGCTGCTGACCCACGATTACGCGGTCGCGGCGAAGGCCTACGGCTACAGCTTCCTCCGCGCCGAAGTCACGGCCATCGACCGGGAGAAGCGCCGTGTCGTGACGTCGCTCGGGACCCTCGATTACGACTGGCTGGTGTTGGCCGTCGGCGTGCGCGACGACTACGCGCCCTGGTTCGGCGACGACAGCGAGGCCGCCGGAGTCGCCCGCCGCCGCTACCCGGCGGCCTTCGTCGCCGGCGACGAGATACTGACCCTGAAGGCCAAGGTGGAGTCCTTCGCCGGCGGCGACTTCCTCATGACCATCCCGCCCCAGCCCTACCGCTGCCCGCCGGCCCCCTACGAGCGGGCCTGCATGATCGCGAACCGCTTCCGCGAGCGCGGCATCAAGGCGCGGATCATTGTCGTCGATGCGGGACCGGGCGTGCTGGGCTTCCACCGCATCTTCGCCGAGCACTACAAGGACTGGATCACCTATCTGCCCCAGTCGCGGCTGACGCAGGTCGATCTCCGCGGGCGCCGGGTCGCCACCGATTTCGAGGACATCGCCTTCGACGACGCCATCCTGATGCCGCCCCAGCAGGCGGGCGACCTGATCTGGCAGGCGGGCCTCATCGGTGTCGATGGCACGGGCAAGCCCACGGGCTGGGCCGACCAGCACCCGGTGCATCTGCATGCGCGGGGCGACGAGCGCGTCTTTCTCGTCGGCGACCTGATGGGGCAGGTGTCGCCCCTCTTCGGCCATTACACCAAGACGGGCCAGGCCGCCACGCGCCTGGGGCGCATCGCGGCGGAGGAGATCGCCGCGCGCTTCCGGGGCCGGGAGCCGGAACGGCAGGTGCCCGACAGCGTCTGCTACGTCACGCCGCGCCTCGATCCGCCGGAATTGATCCGCGTCGAGACGGAATACCGCCTGCGCGGCGGCGAGATGATCGCCCAGACCGGTCGGCAGGTCCACGACCGGCAGCCCCGCGGCGAGGACATCCAGTGGGCGAAGGGGATGTTTGCGGAAATGCTCGCCTGGCGCGAGTGAGACGGGGCCGGCGCGGTCAGTGCCGCGCCCAGGTGCTGGTCTTGCCGCCGGGTTTCACCAGCACCGTCTCGAAGAGTTCCCGGCGCGGTTCGCGGGATTCGCCTTCGAGGATGGAGCAGCCCGTTTCGCAGGACTGGGATTTGACCTCCCGCCCCGGTGCGCCCCGCGGCAGGCCCGGTACGGCGATGCCGAGGGCCTTGGGCTTGTCCCGCAGCAGTTCCTTGATGTCGTCGGCCGGCACGTGGCCCTCGACGAAATAGCCGCCGACCGTGGCGGTGTGGACGGACTCCAGGTCCTTCGGCACCTTGAGGCGACGCTTCACGGCCGCCATGTCGGCAGTCTCCCGGTAGGCGACCTGGAAGCCGTTGTCCATCAGATGCACGCCCCATTCGATGCAGGCCAGACAAGGCGTCGGCATGTAGATCTCGACCTTGGGCAGGGAGTCCGCCGCCGCCGGCAGGGCGGCAGCCAGCAGGGCGGTCAGCAGGACGCGCTTCATATCCGGGCGCCTTCAGCAGGGCTTGCTGGGCTTGCAGCCCTTGAGCACCCAGAGGGAGATGATGCCGGCCACCTCGTCGGCGCGCACTCTGCGCGCCAGGCTCAGCACGTCGCGGCCGGCATCGGTCTTGGCGTTCACGTCGGCGCCGGCCTCCAGCAGCAGCTTGGTGTGCTCGCTGCGCGTCGCGTAGGCGGCCATGTGGAGCGGTGTGGCGCCTTCCTTGTCGCGGGCATTGACGTTGGCACCGGCGGCCAGCAGGGCCCTGAGGGGGCCGCTGTTCTCGTTGAGGGCCGCGTAGTGCAGCGGCGTGGAGCCCAGCTCGGTGCGGGCGTCCCGCAGCTTCGGATCGGCCTTCAGCAGGCGTTCCACATCCTCCCGCGTGCCCATGCGGGCGGCGTCGTGGATGGGCTGTTCGTTCTTGCCGAGGGTCTCCATGGACAGGACCGGGGCGGCGGCGAAGCCCAGGGCGAGGACGGCTAGCAGGGCGGACAGGGGCGGGATTCGGCTCATGGCATGCTCCGGTGTGAAAGCGGTGCTGATTCTGACATCAATCGGACTGATGAGTTCGGGCATTAAAAAGCCCGCCGGATTCCGGCGGGCTTCGGGGTAGGGCTTGGGGCGATGTTCAGGCGACGGCCGCCTGCACCGGTATCTTCCGGCTGTGGTGGGTGATGCGGTTCTTCGCGTCCACATAGACCAGATCGGGTTCGAACTTGGCGAGCTCGATCTCGTTGTAAGTGGCGAAGGTGGCGATGATCAGCAGGTCGCCGGGGGCCGCCTTGCGGGCTGCCGCGCCATTGACGGAGATCGTGCCGGAGCCGCGTTCCGCCTTGATGGCATAGGTGGTGAAGCGTTCGCCGTTGTCGACGTTCCAGATCTCGATCTGCTGGTATTCCTTGATGTCGGCAGCGTCGAGCAGGTCCTCGTCGATGGCGCAGGAACCCTCGTAATGGAGTTCGGCCTGCGTCACGGTGACGCGGTGCAGCTTGGATTTCAGCATCGTGCGTTGCATTGTCGGTCCCTTCTCATGCAAAGGTCGGCAACTAATGGAGAGCCCGGGAAAGGGCTCCGTTCTGTTCGCTGCTGGTCACGGCCGGCATGAGCGCATCGCGGCGACCTAAACTTCCAGGTTGTCGATGAGGCGCGTGCTACCTAAACGCGCCGCTGCCAACACCACCAACCCGGATTCGTGAGCGGCCGGCAATTGTAGATCAATTTTTTTACGCACTGCAATATAGTCCGGCACCCAGCCGTTTGCCCCCAGTTCCGCCATGGCTTCCTGCTCAAGACGTGGGAAATCGGTGTCGCCGGCATTGATTCGACCTACTACCTTCGTAAGAGTTCGCCAAAGCCTTGGCGCTTCAGACCTTTCCGTCGTCGACAGATAGCCGTTGCGGGACGAAAGGGCCAGTCCGTCGGCCGCCCTGACGGTGTCCTTGCCGACGATTTCGATGGGCAGATTGAGGTCCCGGACCATGTTGCGTATTACCAACAACTGCTGGAAATCCTTCTTGCCGAAGAGGGCTACATCGGGCTGGGCGATCTGGAACAGCTTCATCACCACCGTGGCGACGCCGCGGAAATGGCCGGGGCGGAACTCGCCTTCGAGGACATTGGCCTGCTCCGGCGGCGGTTCCACGTGGTAGCCCTGGGGCTGTGGATACATCTCGCCTTCGTCCGGCGCGAACAGGTGCTCGACACCGGCGGCGGCAAGCTTCTCGCAATCGGCCCGGAAGGTGCGCGGATACTTGTCGAAATCCTCGCCGGGGCGGAACTGCAAGCGGTTGACGAAGATGGTTGCCGCCACCGTGTCGGCGTGGTCGCGGGCCTGGGTCATGAGGGCGATGTGACCCTCGTGGAGGTTGCCCATGGTGGGCACCAGGGCCACTCGCTTGTTCGGGCCGGCCGTCTTCAACGCGGCCCGCAGGCCGGCGATGGTCTCGTGGATATGCATGGTCGGGGAGTCAGTAACAGTGTTCGGGCGCGGGGAAGCTGCCGTTCTTCACGGCGGCGACATAGGCCTGCACGGCGCCGTCGATGCTCTGGGCCTCGGCCATGAAGTCCTTGACGAAGCGGCCCTTCTTGCCGGGATAGACGCCGAGCATGTCGTGGAGCACCAGCACCTGGCCGTCGCAGTCCTTGCCGGCGCCGATGCCGATGGTGGCGCAGGCGGTCAATTCCCGCGTGATCTCGCCGGCGAGCTGGGCCGGCACCATTTCCAGCACCATCAAGGTCGCACCGGCCTGTTCGAGGGCCAGGGCGTCGGCCTTCATGCGTGCCGCCGCCGCATCGCCGCGGCCCTGGACGCGGTAACCGCCGAGGGCATGGACCGACTGGGGCGTGAGGCCGATGTGGGCGCAGACCGGCACGCCGCGCTCGACGAGGAAATGCACGGTTTCCGCCATCACCGCGCCGCCTTCCAGCTTCACCATCTCGGCTCCCGCCGCCAGCAGGCGCACGGCGTTGCGCAGGGCCTGCTCCTTCGACTCCTGGTAGCTGCCGAAGGACATGTCGGCGATCACCATGGCGCGCTGGACGATATGGCCCACGCATTCGGTGTGATAGACCATGTGGTCGATGGTCACCGGCAGGGTCGAGGTCTTGCCCTGCATGACGTTGCCGAGGGAATCGCCCACCAGGATGGTGTCGGTGCCGCAGCGGTCCACCAGGGCCGCGAAGCTGGCGTCGTAGGCCGTCAGCATGGCGATCTTCTCGCCGTCCTTCTTCATGCGGGCGAGCTCGGGCAGGGTGATGGGCTTGTTGCTGGCGAGGTAGGTCATGGCGGCGTTACCGGTTCAGCGGAAGATGAAATATACCGCGCCGAGGATGCAAAGTCCGGCCCAGAGGAAATCCAGCTTCAGGGGCTGCTGCATGTAGAACACGGCGAAGGGCACGAACACCGCCAGGGTGATCACCTCCTGCATGATCTTGAGCTGGGCGAGGGACAGTTCCGTGTGGCCGATGCGATTGGCGGGCACCTGCACCAGGTACTCGAACAGGGCGATGCCCCAGGAGGCGAGGGCGGCGATCCACCAGGGGCGGTCGTTGAGGTTCTTCAGGTGGGCGTACCAGGCGAAGGTCATGAAGACATTCGACACGGTGAGCAGCAGGGCGGTCTGGAGCGTGACCGGCAGGTTCATGGGGCGATGCGCTCGATGCGCTGGTCGGCGCAGGCGGCGAGCAGGTCGGCGACGCGGCCTTGGCCCGGGATGGCGAGCGCCGGCGCGATCTCGGCCAGGGGGGCCAGCACGAAGGCGCGCTCGTGCATGCGCGGGTGTGGCAGCATGAGGGCCGGCGTATCCAAGGTCAGGTCGCCATACAGCAGCAGGTCCAGGTCCAGGGTGCGTGGCGCATTGGGCACGCTGCGCTGGCGGCCGAAATGGGCCTCGATGGCGAACAGCTGGTCCAGCAGTTCCCGCGCCGGCAGCTCGGTTTCCATGGCGACCACGGCATTGATGAAATCGGGCTGGTGCTTGAGGCCGACCGGCGCCGTGCGGTAGAGGGAGGACCCCGCCAGGCGCCGCGAGAGGGGGATGCCGTCCAGGTGGCCGATGGCCGCATTGACGGTGACGACGGGACTGCCCAGGTTCGCGCCCAGCGCCACGTAGGCGAGGGTCATGCGCCGCTCTCCGGGGCGCCCCCTTCGGCGGCGGCCTTGCGCCCACGGCCGCGGCTGCGGCGCCGCTTCTTGTCGGTGTCGGGCAGCAGCATGGCTTCGCGGCCGGCGTGGTCCTCGCGCTGGAAACGGGTCCACCAGTCGGCCACCTCCAGCGGAATCTCGCCGCTCTGGGCGCGCAGCAGCAGGAAGTCGTAGGCGGCGCGGAAGCGCGGCTGCTCGATCAGGCGCAGGGGCGTCTTGCCGGCGCGCTTGTCGAAGCGCGGCTGCAGCAGCCAGATCTCCTTGATGTCGCCGGCGATGCGGCGCGTGATGGCGAGCTTCTCCGCCTGCACGTCGAGCACCTCGTCCATGGCCGCGAACAGGGCCGGGATCGGCAGTTCCTTGGCCGCCTTGCGCTCCTCCCAGTTCGCCAGCACCTCGTGCCACAGCAGGGTGGCGAACAGGAAACCCGGCGAGGTGGGCTTGTCGGCGCGGATGCGCTCGTCGGTGTTGGCGAGCGCCAGCATGACGAACTTCTCGCCCAGGGGCTGCTCCAGGATGACGTCCAGCAGCGGCAGCAGGCCGTGGTGCAGGCCCTCGGCGCGCAGGCGCTTCACGCACTCGACGGCGTGGCCGGAGAACAGCAGCTTCAGCATCTCGTCGAACAGCCGCGCCGGCGGCACATTCTCGATGAGCTGCGACATCTCCTTGATCGGCGCTCGCACGGCCGGGTCCAGCGTCAGGCCCAGCTTGGCCGACAGGCGCACGGCGCGCAGCATGCGCACCGGGTCCTCCCGGTAGCGCGAGCGCGGCTCGCCGATCATGCGCATGGTCTTCTTCTTGAGGTCGTCCACGCCGCGGTGGTAGTCGAACACCGTCTGGGTGACGGGGTCGTAGTAGAGCGCATTGACGGTGAAGTCGCGGCGCGCCGCGTCCTCCTCCATGGTGCCCCAGATGTTGTCACGCAGCACGCGGCCGTGCTCGTCCTTCAGCGTGTTCTCGTCGTGGGCGGCGCGGAAGGTGGATACCTCCAGGGTCTCGGGCCCCATCATCACATGCACGATCTGGAAGCGCCGGCCGATGATGCGCGAGCGGCGGAACAGGGCGCGCACCTGCTCGGGCGTCGCGTCGGTGGCGATGTCGAAGTCCTTGGGCTCGATGCCGGCGATGAGGTCGCGCACGGCGCCGCCCACCACGTAGGCCCGGTGGCCCGCGCCCTGGAGCGTCTCGCAGACGCGGCGCGCGTTGTGGGACACCAGCGCCGGATCGATGCCGTGGCGGGAATGGGGAATGGTGGCCGGCTCGTGCCGGCTCGGGGCGTCGCGCCGGAACACGCGGCGCAGCAGCTTGCGGATCATGCGGATACGGGGGGTCAGGGTATTGCCGAAGGGCGCCAATGATACCGGAAACGCCCTGTTCTCCGGCGGTTATGCGATGATGCGCGCCTTACGCGATTGACATTCGCAGTATGGCTGCAGCCTGGATGAAGTGCGTGTAGGGAGATCGACAATGCTCTGGTTCAGGCGGGCGCGAAGTCCTCTGGGTATCCGAGCCGATCCACCGATCATTTTGCGGGACTCCTAAAAGGCAGAAGAATGAAACCCGTTGAATCTAGCTTATGGGGTATCCATGCCGGAAAGACCGGCGATGCCGATACCTTGTTCCTCAAGAAGCATTGTGTTGCGCTGGGCTGGGCAAAGATCGGCGACCTGTCGATCATCAAGGCCGATCGGGAGGCATTCAAGACCAAGGTGGCGGCCGCCTATCTGGATGCGAAGCCAGGGGCGATCCCGAATAACGCCGGTCAGCTGTATCGGTTTGTCCATGAATTGAAGGCCGGCGACCTGGTGGTCTATCCGTCCAAACGAGACCGGATGATCCATGTGGGGTGCGTCGAGGGAGGGTACGAATACGACCCCAAGACCGAGCCGGGCTATCCGCATCGCCGCAAGGTTGCATGGCTGAAATCCGTACCGCGCACCCATTTCAGCCAGGGAGCGCTCTACGAGATCGGTTCGGCGATGAGCTTCTTCGCCGTGAAGAACTACGCCGAGGAGTACCGCGCCGTACTGGAGGGTAGCGTTGTCTTACCCGCCTCCGTTACGCAGGACGAGTCGGTGGCGGCGGTGGCCGAGGATATCGAGGAGACCACGCGCGACTTCGTATTGAAGCGTCTGGCCCAGGAACTGAAGGGGCACCCGTTCGCCGAGTTCGTTGCCCACCTGCTGAATGCAATGGGCTACCGTACGCGGGTTTCGCTGGAGGGGCCGGATGGCGGCATCGATATCGTTGCCCACAAGGACGAGTTGGGCTTTGAGCCTCCCATCATCAAGGTGCAAGTGAAGAGCGGCGATGGCAGCATCGGCGATCCCGTGGTTTCGGCTCTCTACGGCAAGGTTGGGCCCCAGGAGTTCGGCTTGCTGGTGACGCTGGGGACTTTCACCTCGCAGGCGAAAAACTTTGCCAAGAGCAAGAGCAACCTGAGGTTAGTCGATGGCGATGAACTGGTGAAATTGGTCTTCGATCATTACGACCAGTTTGATGCCCGATATAAGGGCATTCTTCCCCTGCGCAGAGTGTTCGTACCGGAAGCCATAGACGGTACGGAGGAATAGGGGATCGTCCCTCAAGGACAAGCCTCGCACCGGTCAGTGGGTATGGGGACGGCCTCAGGTCTGGCGTTCGTCATGCCGCCGACCCCACAATGTCTGCTTTCCTGATGATCGTATGGGAGCTGCATCAGGATGAAATTTTCTGCTTGGAGCGCGACCGGGCGGGTGGGGTGCTCTGCGCCGCTCATGTCACCCGCCGACGGCCTGCGGCCATCGTCTCCTTCTCTACTTCGCTTTGCAGAGCACCCCACCCGCCCGGTCGGATTAGGCCGTGGGTGTTCGGCGCTTCATTGCACCGAAGCGTCCAGCCCAGGGAGGCGGGTGGCCGACAGAGCGTTAAAGAAGGAGAGCCGGGCGCAGCCCGGCTCGGGTGACATGAGCGATGTCGGCTACCTGGCTTCCTTGGGGCGCTCCGAGCTTTAGCAAATGGGGCGTTTCATATGTCGCGGGTGGCACGTAACGCGGTGGTGCAACTTAGATACTGGATGCTCGGGATGGGATAGCTACCGAAAGGCAATAACTAACAAAAACTATTTTTCTTGTATGATGCATTTCAAGCAAAATTAGATTTGCTTGATATTTAACAATGCTCCAAGTATCTGATCTTGAGATAGAAAGTCGCCTGCGCGAAGACAACCCCTGGTGGTTGTCGGGTGGGGGCATCGAGGCGGATCGGGCCGCAATGCCCCGGCGTGCCTATCTGCCGGCGTTCAAGGCTCTGGTCCAGTCGGAGGCGGCACACCGGGCTGTTCTGCTGATGGGGCCGCGGCGGGTCGGCAAGACGATCCTGGTTTCCCACGCCATCCACGCCCTGCTGGCGGATGGGATTGCCGGCCGGGACATCCTCTATGTGTCTCTGGAAACCCCGTCTCTGATCGGCCTGAGTCTGGATGCCCTTGTGCGGCGCTTCGAAAGGCTGTTCGACCGGCCGGCCAATACGCGGCTCTACGTCTTCTTCGACGAAATCCAGTATCTGAAGAGTTGGGAGGTCCATCTCAAGTCGCTGGTCGATACGCATCGGCACTGCCAGTTTGTGGCCACGGGCTCGGCGGCAGCCGCCCTCAAGCACAAGAGCGCCGAGTCGGGCGCAGGGCGTTTCACCGAATTCGTGCTGCCGCCCCTGACGTTCTTCGAGTTCCTGCGCTTCGTAGACAAGGAGGACGATCTCATCCGCGAGGAATCGACAGCTGAGGCACGGCGATTCGTTGCCCTGGACATTGCCGCCCTCAATGAGGCGTTCGTCGATTACCTGAACTTTGGCGGTTATCCCGAGGCCCTGTTCTACGAGGGTATCCGCAAGAATCCGCGGCGCTATATCAAGAGCGACATCATCGACAAGGTGCTGCTGCGCGATCTGCCCAGCCTGTACGGGATATCGGACGTGCAGGAATTGAATGCGCTGTTCAATACGCTCGCCTACAACACGGCGCAGGAATTGAGCATCGAAGACCTGTCCCAGTCGTCGGGCGTGTCGAAGCCGACCCTTGGCAAGTATCTCGAATATCTCGAAGCGGCCTTCCTCATCAAGCGGCTACGCCGTGTCGATAACAACGCCCGCCAGTTCAAGAAGGCGATGACCTTCAAGGTCTACCTGACCAACCCGACCATGCGCGCGGCGCTTTTCAGTTCCCTGACGGCGACCGATCCGGCCATCGGCCATCTGGTGGAGACTGCCGTCTTCAGCCAATGGCTGCACAACGACGCGCATATCGATTCCTTGCGCTATGCGCGCTGGAAGAAGGGCGAGGTGGATCTGGTAAGCCTCGACCCGCGCCAGCAGCCGCGCTTCGCCGTCGAAGTGAAATGGTCGGACCGGCCGTTCGACGACTGGAAGGAGATCCGCGGCATCATCGAATTTGCCCAGACCAACAAACTCGCACGCATGCCGCTGGTGACGACGCTCAGCCGCAGCGGCATCAAGGCCATGAACGGCGTCGACGTCGAATTTGCGCCGACCAGCCTGCATTGCTATACGGTCGGCCGCAACACCCTCGACCGCAGCCGGTGACGAATCGACCTGGGCGAAAGAATCAGCGCAGGCTGATCACCGGCCAGCCCTGCTCCCGGGCGTGATTGCGCAGGGTGTCGTCCGGGTCCACGGCCACCGGGTCGCTGACGATGGACATCAACGGCAGGTCGTTGTGGGAGTCGCTGTAGAACCAGCTTTGCTCGAAGGAGCCCCACCAGAAGCCGATGGATTCGAGCCAGGCTTCCACGCGCTCGATCTTGCCGGCCTTGAAGGACGGCGTGCCGCGGGGCTTGCCCGTGAAACGCTTGCCGTCCCAGGCGGGGATGGTGGCGATCAGGTGTTCGATGCCGAATTCCCGCGCGATGGTGCCGGTGACGAAGCTGTTGGTGGCGGTGACGATGGCCGTCAGGGCACCGTCGTCCAGGTGGCGCTGCACCAGGCTGCGGGCGGCGGCCGTCATCAGGGGCTTGATGCGCGTGTCGACGAATTCGCGGCGCCAGGCGTCCAGTTCGGCCCGGTCGTGGCGCGCCAGGGGCGCGAGCTGGAAGTCGAGGAAGACGTCGATGTCCAGGGTGCCGGCCTTGTACTGCTCGTAGAACTCCACGTTCCTGGCCTCGTGCACTTCCCGGTCGAGGACGCCCTTGGAGATGAGGAATTGGGCCCACTCGAAGTCCGAGTCGCCACTCAGCAAAGTATTGTCCAGGTCAAACAGAACCAGCTTCATCGTTGTCGGTTTCCAGTTGCAGTTGCATGACTTCCCGCAGCAGGGGCAGCGTGGCAGGACGTTTCTGTTGCAGGGAGGCGCGGTCGAGGCCGTCGAGCACCGCCATCAGGGAGGGCAGGTCGCGACGGCCGTGGCGCAGCAGGTATTGCACAAGGCCGTCCTCCACGCGCATGCCGCGCAGCATGGCGTGGCGGCGCAGGGCGGCGGACTTCTCGTCGTCGTCGAGGGCCTTGACCTCGTAGATGAGGGCTTGGCCGATGCGGGTACGCAGGTCTTCCCGCAGTTCCAGGTGCAGGGGCGGCACCGGACCCGAGAGCAGTAGCGAGAGACCCACGAGGCGCGCCGAGTTGAAGGTGCGGAAGAGGGCCTGCTGGGCGTCGGCGGAGAGGGTCTCGACGTCGTCGATGATGACCAGGCCACCCGGCGGTAGGGTCAGGTCGGTGCCGACGGCGGCACCGGCGAGCAGGGCCGTGGGGCGTCGTGGCGCGGATTCCTGGGCGACGGCGGCCAGCAGGTGGGATCGGCCGCTGCCCGGGGGACCCCAGACGTAGATCATGTCGAAGCCGCCCGGGACGGCGATGGCCCGCAGGCGGCCCACCAGCTCGGCGTTGGCGCCGGCGACGAAGTTGTCGAGGGACGGGATCTGCTCGGGCTTGAGATCGAGGATCAACTGGGTCATGCGTCGCCCCGGTAGAAGCGGCTGTCCAGGTAGGCGGCGCGCACTTCGCGCAGGCCCACCAGCAGGACGGCGGAGGCGGGCAGGGCCAGCAGGATGCCGGCGAAGCCGAACAGCTGGCCGAAGGCCATGAGGGCGAAGATCACCGCCAGCGGATGCAGGCCGATGCGCTCGCCGACGAGGAAGGGCGTGAGCAGGAAGCTCTCCAGGGCCTGGCCGATGCCATAGACCGCCAGCACGGCCACCACCGGACCGAGGCCCTGGAACTGGAGCACGGCCACCAGCAGGGCCAGGATCAGGCCCGTGGCGTAGCCGATGTAGGGCACGAAGATCAGCAGGCCCGTGAGCACGCCCACCGACAGGGCCGAGGGCAGGCCGGCGATCCACAGGGCGGTGCTGTAATAGGCGGCGAGGATCGCCATGACGAGGATCTGGCCGCGCAGGAACTCGGCGAGCACCGCGTCCACCTCGCGGGCCATGGCCGCGGCGCGCGCGTGCCAGGGGCGCGGGATGGCGCCGTCGATGCGGGCCACGAGCCGGGGCCAGTCGGCCAGCAGGTAGAACATCACCACCGGCGTCAGCAGCAGGTTGGCGAGGATGCCCGCCAGGGCGACGCCGCCGATCTTGAGGGAGGCGAGCAGCCGCTGGGCGATGGTCTGGAGGCTGTCCCAGTTCTCGGCGACGAGCTTCTTCAGCGTGGCGGCATCCAGCTGGATGCGGATGCCGTAGTGCTCGCGCAGCCAGGGGATGAGCCTCTCGTTGGCGAGGGCGGCGGCCTCGGGCAGGCGCTCGGCGACGATGCGCGCCTCCTCGGTGACCAGGGGCAGCAGGATCAGCACCAGGGCGGCGATGACGCCGCCGAGCAGGGCCAGCACTGCCACCGCGCCGGCGATGCGCGGCAGGCCGAGGCGCTGCATGCGGTCCACGAGGGGGTTGCAGATGTAGGCGAGGATCGCCGCCAGCAGGAAGGGCGCGAGGATGGGGCTCAGGAGGGCGATCAGCCAGGCACACAGCAGTCCAAGGCCGATCCAGAGGGCGGCGTGCAGGCGGTCGGGGGAGGGCATTTCCGGTAGAATTCAGCGCGTTGCCGCAAAGGCGTAACTTTACCACCGCAGGAAGACCGTCCGTGTCCTCATCCCCCCATCTGACCTACCGCGACGCGGGTGTCGACATCGACGCCGGCGACGCCCTCGTCGAACGCATCAAGCCCGCCGCCAAACGCACCATGCGCCCCGAAGTCCTCGGCGGCATCGGCGGCTTCGGCGCCCTGTTCGAGATTTCCAAGAAGTTCAAGGAACCCGTGCTGGTGTCCGGCACCGACGGCGTCGGCACCAAGCTCAAGCTGGCCTTCCACCTGAACAAGCACGACACCGTCGGCCAGGACCTGGTCGCCATGAGCGTGAACGACATCCTGGTGCAGGGCGCCGAGCCCCTGTTCTTCCTCGACTACTTCGCCTGCGGCAAGCTGGACGTGGAGACGGCGGCCACCGTCGTCGAAGGCATCGCCAAGGGCTGCGAGCTTTCCGGCTGCGCCCTGATCGGCGGCGAGACCGCCGAGATGCCGAGCATGTACCCGGACGGCGAATACGACCTGGCGGGCTTCGCCGTCGGCGCGGTGGAAAAGTCCGAGATCATCACCGGCAAGACCATCGTCCCCGGCGACGCCGTGCTGGGCCTGGCTTCCAGCGGCGCCCATTCCAACGGCTATTCCCTGATCCGCAAGATCATCGAGCGCGCCCAGCCCGACATGAACGCCGACTTCCACGGTCAGCCGTTTTCCCATGCGGTGATGGCGCCGACACGCATCTACGTCAAGCCCCTGCTGGCGCTCATGAAGCAGCTCACCGTGAAGGGCATGGCCCACATCACGGGCGGCGGCCTCACGGAGAACATCCCGCGCGTGCTGCCGGACAAGGTGACGGCCATCGTGGACAGCAAGTCCTGGACCCTGCCGCCCCTGTTCCAGTGGCTGCAGAAAGAAGGCAACGTGGCCGACGCCGAGATGCACCGGGTCTTCAACTGCGGCATCGGTATGGCGGTGGTGGTGGCGGAAGCCGACGCGGCGCGCGCCATGGAAAGCCTGCAGGCCGCGGGCGAGACCGTCTATCGCATCGGCCGCATCGAAGCGCGCCAGGCGGGACAGCCGCAAACCATAGTGGTGTAAAGGGTGTGCGGGGGCGCGGCCCCAGCAGCGCCGGGCTCAGCCGAGCTTGGCGCGTTCTTCCCGCTGCACGAAGGTGACGAAGCGCTGGAGCTCGTTTTCCTGGGCGCTGGAGAGCTTGACGAAGTGGGCGCCGACGCGGCTCAGTTCCTTCGCTCCCCGCGTCGTCTTGCCGAGGAAGCGGATTTCCAGGTCGAGCTGGAGCTTGCCGAACTTGCCCAGGTCGATGACGGCGCCCTTGATGATCTCGCCGAGCTGGAAGGGTACCGTGGCGGCCTGGCATTCCATGCCGACGCCGCCCAGGCCGATATCCACGACGGACATTTCCCAGAGCTTGTCGCTTTCGCCGGCCTTGAAGGTGCACGGCCGCCGCTGGGTCATGGGCAGGCTGAGGCGGAAGAACTCGCGCCGTTGCAGGCGCACGTACTTGTCGGGGATCGCGGTGGCGAAGGCCGGCCGCTTCTTGTAGGTCGTCTGCCGGACCCTGTCGGTGATGAACTGGTTGCGCACCCCCTGGGGGTTGGCGACGAAGAAGACGCGGGAAGCTTCGAGAAGACGCCGGTTCGCGGTTTCGCTGCCGCCCCAGTCGAAGATGACCTGGTTTTCCTCTTCGTCCACGTCCAGCAGCACCGTGAGGACGGTCTCCCGCCCCTCGTCGAAGATGACGCTGATGCGCTCGCCGTCGTTGATCAACTGACGCAGGTAGAAGACGATCTCCCTGCGAAAGGTGATGGCGAAGGATTCCAGGTTGTCGTCGTTCTCGTTAGCCATGGCCGAATCTGCGGCGCCTCAAAGGTGCCTCTCTACATCTGTCGCTATTTTCGCTTCCGATACAGCGTCCAAGCAATCGTATACGACCAGTTCCCGGGTGCTTTTCAACCAAGTGAGCTGGCGCTTGGCGAACTGGCGGGTGGCGAAGACGCCGCGGTTCCGCAGCTCGGCCTGCGGGATGCGTCCTGCGAGCATTTCCCAGACCTGCCGGTAGCCGACACAACGCATCGAAGGCAATTCAGGGGCGAGATTGTAACGGATGCGCAGGCTTTCCACCTCCGCCACCAGGCCGGCAGCGAGCATCTCGTCGAAGCGGCGGGCGATCCGCTCGTGCAGGACGCTCCGGTCCGACGGCAGCAGGGCGATGGACAGCAGGCGGTAGGGGACGGAAGCCCCGGCCTGGCGGGCGAAGAATTCCCCCAGGGTCTGTCCGGTCAAACGCAGCACTTCGACGGCGCGCTGGATGCGCTGGGAATCGTTGGGGGCCAGCCGTTGCGCCGTGGCCGGGTCGAGGCGCGCCAGTTCGGCGTGCAGCACCGGCCAGCCGTGGCGCACGGCCTCGGCCTCGATCTCGGCGCGCAGGGCGGCATCGGCCTGGGGCAGATCCGCCAGGCCTTCGCGCAGAGCCTTGAAGTAGAGCATGGTGCCGCCCACCAGCAGGGGCACCTTGCCGCGGGCGGTGATCTCCGCCATGACGCGCAGGGCGTCGTCGCGAAAGCGGGCGGCGGAATAGCGTTCCTCGGGGGAGATCAGGTCGATCAGGTGGTGCGGATACTGCGCCAGGGTGGCCCGGTCCGGCTTGGCGGTGCCGATGTCCATGTCGCGGAACACCTGGGCCGAGTCCACGCTGACGAGTTCCACCGGGAAGCGGTCGGCGAGGGCCATGGCCAGCGCGGTCTTGCCGCTGGCGGTGGGACCCATGAGGAGGATGGCCGGCGGGAGCCGGCCATCCTCCTCATGGAAGGCCTTGGTCCCCCCACCCCCCGTCCCCCGCCCCGAGGGCGGGGGTGACTGGCGAGCTTCGCCCGTCGGGCGAAGAGGTTTCCGTTGGTCGCTCACTTGCCGCGCATGAACAGGCGATCCAACTCTGCCATGGAGAGCTGCACCCAGGTGGGGCGGCCGTGGTTGCACTGGTCGGCCCGCTCGGTGGCTTCCATGTCGCGCAGCAGGGCGTTCATCTCCGGCGGCGTGAGGGCGCGGCGGGCGCGCACGGCGCCGTGGCAGGCCATGGTCGCCAGCAGTTCGTTGCGCCGTGCTTCGACGACCCGGCTGGCGGGATGCTCGCGCAGTTCGGCGAGCAGGGCGCGCACCAGGGCCGGCACGTCGCCCCCGGCGAGCAGGGCGGGAACGGCACGCACGGCCAGTTCCCGCGGGCCGGCCGCGGCGATCTCGAAACCGATCCCGGCCAGGGCTTCGGCGTTGTCGGCGGCGACGGCGGCGTCGGTCTCGCTGACGGCGATCAGGGCCGGCACCAGCAGCACCTGGGTCGGTGGCGGACCGGCATCGATGGCGTTCTTGAGTTTCTCGTAGAGGATGCGCTCGTGGCCGGCGTGCATGTCCACGAGCACGAGGCCGGCCTCGTTCTGGGCCAGGATGTAGATGCCGTGGAGCTGGGCGAGGGCGTAGCCGAGGGGCGGCGCGCCGGCAGAAGCGCCAGTGGATGGCGTAGCGGCGCCACCCGCCGGCGGTTCGCCGCCGCGCGGGCTGGCGTCGTTTCGCGGCGCGGCGGGAAAGGCGCCGCGGGCGAAGTCCAGGTAGGCGGCAGTGGGCGTCGGCTCCCGCACGTCGAGGCGGCCCTGCTGGAAGGAGGGCCGATAGGGAGCAGAAGGAGCCGGCGCCGGCGGGACGGCTGCCGCTGCCTGGGTCATCGCACCGGCGCCGGCCAGCGGCGTCGCCAGGGCGCGGGTAAGGGCGTGGAAGACGAACTGGTGGATGCCGCGGCTGTCGCGGAAGCGCACCTCGGTCTTGGCCGGATGCACATTCACGTCCACGCCGGCGGGATCGAGGCTGAGGAAGAGGGCGTAGGCCGGGTGGCGCAGGCCGTGGAGCACGTCGGCGTAGGCTTCCCGCGCCGCATGGGAGAGCAGCTTGTCGCGCACGAAGCGGCCGTTGACGAAGAAGTACTGCTCGTCGCGACCGCTGCGGGAATAGGCGGGCAGGGCGGCGTAGCCGGTCAGGCGCACGTCGCCCGCCGTCACGTCCACGTCGCGGCAGTGGGCGATGAATTCCTCGCCGAAGATTTCCCGCAGCCGCTGTTCCGGTTTTCCCGCCGGCAGGCGCAGCTTGACGGTCCGGTTGTGCATCAGGGAGAAGGCCACGTCCGGACGGCCCAGGGCGATGCGGCGCAGGGCCTCGGCGCAGTGGGCGTATTCGGTGTTCTCCGACTTGAGGAATTTCCGCCGCGCCGGGGTGTTGTAGTAGAGGTCCGCCACCTCGACGACGGTGCCGGCGGCGAGGGCCGCCGGTTCGGCGCTGCCGCCCTCGCTGCGCAGGCGCCAGGCGTGGCTGTCGGCGGCGGTGCGCGTCGTCAGGGTGACGCGGGCGACAGAGGCGATGGAGGCCAGGGCCTCGCCGCGGAAGCCGTAGCTGGCGACCCGCTCCAGGTCGTCGAGGGAGGCGATCTTGCTGGTGGCGTGGCGCGCCAGGGCCAGGGGCAGGTCGTCGCGCTCGATGCCGCGGCCGTCGTCGGCGATGCGGATCAGCCGTACGCCGCCTTCCTCCAGTTGCACGTCGATGCGCGTGGCGCCGGCGTCGAGGCTGTTCTCCACCAGTTCCTTGAGCACGGAAGCCGGACGTTCGACCACTTCGCCGGCGGCGATCTGGCTGATCAGGAGGTCGGGGAGTTGGTGGATGTGGGACACCGGCGGAATTATAGCGGGCGGCTGCTTGAGCCCCGCCGGTCGTTGCAGTAGCCTGTGGTGGTCCATCGCCCGGGGAGGTGCCATGAAAGCCATCGTTAAATCCCTTCTGTGCGCTGCCGGCCTCGCCGTCGCCGCCCAGGCCGCCGCCTTCGATCCCATCACCAGCGCCATCAGCAAGGGCGTCGCCACGGCCCTGGACGTGCGCAGCAAGGATGACGTCAAGGCCGATGTGGAGATCGACGCGAGCATCACGAAGAAGCTCCTGGATCAGAAGGGCGACGACTTCAAGGACGTTTCCCTGCTGGTGTTCGCGCGCCACGGCGTGCTGGTGGGCTACGCGAAGAGCGAGGAGGTACGCCGCAGGGCCGAGGAGCTGGCGAAAGCCGACAAGCGCTTGCGCTCCCTCAAGAACGACATCCTGGTCGGAGCTGCGGCCGGCGGCACCGCCGGCAACCTGCTGCTGGACAAGAAGATCGACCTGGCGCTGACCGCTGCCAAGGGTGTCAGTTCGGTCAACATGCGCTGGAAGGTCCATGGCGGCCAGGTGTTTCTCATGGGGGTGGCGGCGAGCAAGGCCGAGGCCGATCTGGCGGTGAAGAAGATCAAGGGCCTCGACGGCGTCAAGAACGTGCGCTCCAGCCTGCGCGTCGGCAGGAAGTAGGAGGCGTCCGGGCAGGGTAGAATGCGCGGCCTTTCGCCCGCAGACCCGCGTCCGCCTCCATGGAACTCCTCGCCCAGTTCATCGACATCATTCTCCATCTCGACAAGCACCTGGCGGTGCTGGTCGCCGACTACGGAGTCTGGATCTACGCGATCCTGTTCCTCATCGTTTTCTGCGAGACGGGCCTGGTGGTGACGCCCTTCCTGCCCGGCGATTCCCTGCTGTTCGTCGCCGGCACCCTGGCCGCCACGGGCGGCATGGACATCGCGACCCTGATCGCCGTGCTGCTGGCCGCCGCCGTCATCGGCGACAACACCAACTACTGGATCGGCCGCTGGGTCGGCAAGCGCGTCCTCCACTGGGGCGAGGGCGCTCCGCGCTTCTTCAACCGGGCGGCCTACGACAAGGCCCATGGCTTCTACGAGCAGTGGGGCGGCCTGACCATGACCCTGGCCCGCTTCATCCCCCTGGTGCGCACCTTCGCCCCCTTCGTCGCCGGCGTGGCGCGCATGACCTATCCGCGCTATTTCGTCTTCGACTTCATCGGCGGCGTGATCTGGGTGTTTTCCCTGTGCCTGGCGGGCTACTGGTTCGGCAACCTGCCGGTGGTGAAGAACAACCTGTCTTTCGTCATCCTCGGGATTGTCGGCCTCTCCGTGATGCCCATCGTCATCGGCTGGCTGCGGCAGCGTTTTTCCCGCTGAAACAGCGGCTTGGGGCCAGAATGGCGCTTTGCGCTAACATGAGCCATGCGTGCATTCCTGATGGCTGCGATGGCGACCCTGATGCTGACGGCCTGCGTCAGTAATTCCGGTCCCGGCCCGAAAGGAACGACGGGTTTCGATCCGGCCCAGTTGGCGAAAACCGACATCGACCGGGTGGCCGACGCCCATAGGCGGGAAGTCTTCACCAGCCTGAGGCTGCTGGCCGACAAGCTCTACCGGCGCAATCCCAGGGAATGGCGCAAATCGGGGGCGACCAGCGTCGAAGCGGCCATCGGACGATTGTTCGAACCGCGTTACGTCTGGCGCCTGCCGGAGTTCCAGGGCAAGTGGGGCACGGATGCCGTGCTGCTGGCCTTCCGCGAGGAATATGCGGGGGACCGGGTGGCGGCCTTCATCGGCGGTCTTGGCGGCATGCTGCATGCGGCCTTTGAGGAGCGCAGCGAATTCTTCGTCACCGACGACCTGGACCCGCAGAAGCTCTACAACAGCGCCCGCAACGTCGAAATCGCCATCTGGAAGCTGGGGCAGGCGCGCAATGCCGAGGGCACCCTGATCCTGCTGTCGAATGAAATGAACCCTTCCTACAACCTGTCCTTCGAGCGGGAGTTCGGCAAGATGATCGGCAACCTGGATCTGCTCGCCAAACTCGTCGCCGACAAGTCCCACCGCACCATCGCCAAGACGATCCAGAGCGTCGCCACGGCGGTCTTCCTTCCTGTACCGGGTTTGAAATGAAGTCCTACGTCATCCTGATTTCCGGCCGCGGCAGCAACATGCAGTCCCTCATCGACGCCAAGCTGCCGGGCCGCTGCGCCGCCGTCATCAGCAATCGCCCCGAGGCCGCCGGCCTCGCCTGGGCCGCGGAACGCGGCGTGCCCACCGTCGTCGTGGACCACAAGGCCTTCCCCGACCGGGATGCCTTCGATGCCGCCCTGGCGGCCGAGATCGAGCGCCATGGGCCCGACCTGGTGCTGCTCGCCGGCTTCATGCGCGTGCTGGGCCGCGCCTTCGTCGAGCGCTTCGAGGGCCGCATGCTCAACATCCATCCGTCCCTGTTGCCGGCTTTCCCCGGCCTGCACACCCACCGTTCGGTGCTGGAGGCGGGCATCCGCATCCACGGCTGCACGGTGCATTTCGTCACCGCCTCCCTCGATTCCGGGCCCGTCGTGGTCCAGGCGGCCGTGCCCGTTCTCCAGGACGACAGCGAGAGTGCCCTGGCGGCGCGCGTGCTGGCCCAGGAGCACATCGTCTATCCCCAGGCGGCGCGCTGGTTCCTCGAAGACCGTTTGAGTCTCGTCCAGGGCCGCGTGATGTTGGCCGGCGAGACCAGCGGCAACGGGACTGCCCTGCGTTCGCCCCAGGGATGAGATTGGCGGCTGCCCATGCCCTTCGCCATCGCCTTCGTCGTTTCCGCCGTGCTGCATGCGGCGGCGATCACGATGCCGGGCTGGGAGCTGCCGGGGCTGACGGACCCGGAACCGCCGCCCCTGGAGGCGCGTCTGACGGCGCCGCCGAAAGCGGCAGCGGCGCCGGCGCCGACCGAAAAGGCCAAGCCGCCGACGCGGCCGGCGCCAGCGCGCAAGCCGGCGGTTCCGGTCGTGGCTGCGGCGGCGGAAGCTACGGCGGCAGCGGCTCCGGCCCAGGAATCCCCTGCCGCCGTCGTGTCCCAGGAGCCGCCGCCGGCGCCCGCTGCCGAGCCGTCGCCGCCGCCATCTCCCGCTGCGCCGCCGGCGCCGCCCTGGCCGAGCCAGGGACGTGTTCGCTATGTTGTCACCTACGGCGAGGGCGGTTTCATCATCGGCGAGAACATCCACGAATGGACTGTCGCCGGCGACCGCTATTCGATCCGCTGGACCGCCGAGCCCCGGGGACTGGCGGCCCTGCGCGGCAGGACGCGCACCCAGGAGAGCGCCGGCGAGGTCACCGCGGAAGGATTGCGGCCCCGGGAGTTCCGCGACCAGCGCGAGGGGCGCGAGGCCGAGACGGCCGCCTTCGACTGGCCGGCGTCGCGCGTGGTGTTCTCCGGCGGGCGCGGCGAAGGGGAGCTGGCGCCCGGCGCCCAGGACCAGATCTCCGTGTTCTACCAGCTGGCCTGGCTGGCGCCGCGCCGGAATCTCGACCTGCCGGTGGCAACGGCGAGCCGCATCGGCCGTTCGACCTTCGAATGGCTGGGGGAGGAGGAGGTCGACATCAACGGCGCCCGCCTGCCGTCGCTGCATCTGCGCACGCGCTCGGGCGGCGACACGACCGAAGTCTGGCTGGTTCCCGGCCACGGGGGCCTGCCTTTGAAGATCCGCTACATCGACCGCAAGGGCGATGTTTTCGACCAGGTGGCGGACATGGATTCCATGTCGAAATGAGACCGCCTGACACCTATTGCCGATGGTAAGGAAGCGATGCGCATCACTGCACAAATGATCGAAGGGGCGGCGCTGGTCACCGCCGACCTGCTGAAATTCACCCAGCCCGCCGATGCGGTGCTGTCCGCCTTTTTCCGCGCCAAGCGCAGCGGCAGCCGCGAGCGGGCCTTCATCGCCGAGACGGCCTATGCGGTGCTGCGCCGCCGCCGCTCGCTGCTGAAGCTCGCCGGTGCCGGCGCCAATCCCGGCCAACTGGTGCTGGCCGCCCTGGTACGCCACCAGGGCGTCAATCTGCGCCAGCTCGAAGAGGCCCTCGACAAGGACGAGATGGCCTGGGTGCTGGCCCTCAAGGCCAGGCCGGAACCCCAGCTGACCCTGGCCGAGCAGGCGGATTTCCCCGACTGGCTGGCCGAACGCCTGGCGGCGCGCATGACGGAGGCGGAACTGCTGATGCTGGCGCGCAGCCTCAACCAGCCGGCGCCCCTAGACCTGCGCGTGAACGAATTCAAGGCCAAGCGCGAAGACGTGCTGGTGCAACTCGCCGCCGACGGTTTGGAGGCCGAACCCTGCCGCTATGCGCCCATGGGCATCCGCCTCAAGACCAAGCCGGCGCTCTCGCGCCATCCCCTCTACCTCGACGGCCGCATCGAGGTGCAGGACGAGGGCTCCCAACTGCTCGGCTACCTGCTGGCCCCCAAGCGCGGCGAGATGGTGGTGGACTTCTGCGCCGGCGCCGGCGGCAAGACGCTGCTGCTCGGGGCGCTGATGCGTTCGACGGGGCGCCTTTATGCCTTCGACGTGTCGGACAAGCGCCTCGCCAAGCTCAAGCCGCGCGTGGCGCGTTCCGGCCTGTCCAACGTGCATCCGGCCGCCATTGCCGGGGAGAACGACCAGCGCGTGAAGCGGCTGGCGGGCAAGATCGACCGGGTGCTGGTGGATGCGCCCTGTTCCGGACTCGGCACCCTGCGGCGCAACCCCGACCTGAAATGGCGCCAGACGCCGGAGGCCGTGGCGGAACTCACGCGCAAGCAGGCGGACATCCTCGCCGGCGCCGCACGTCTCGTGAAGCCCGGCGGGCGGCTGGTCTACGCCACCTGCAGCATCTTGGCCGAAGAGAACGAGGGCATCGTGGATGCCTTCCTCGCGGCCCATCCGGAGTTTCATCGCCTGTCGGCGACAGAGGTGTTGGCAAAGCAGGGCATCGCCCTGGATTGCGGCGAGGACCTGCGCCTGCTGCCGCAGCAGCATGGCACCGACGGTTTCTATGCCGCGGTGCTGGAACGGGGCAAGTGAGACGCCTGCGCCTCTTCTGGTGCTGCCTGCTGCTGGCCGCGCCCGTCTGGGCCGCCGGGCCGTTGGCGGCCCAGGGGACGGTGGAGGTGTACTTCACGCCCTGGGACGATGCCGAGCGCGCCCTGCTGCGCGTCATCGGCCAGGCCAGGCGCAGCATCCACGTCCAGGCCTACACCCTGAGCAGCCGCAACATCGCCTGGGCCCTGGGCGAGGCGCGGAAGCGCGGCGTCGCCGTCGAGGTGCTCGCCGACCGGGACCAGGTGACGCGCAACGAGCACAGCCTGATCCACATCCTCCACGACAGCGGCATCCCGGTCTGGTACGAGGTGCGCTATGCGGCGGCCCACAACAAGGTGATGCTCGTCGACGCCGAGGAGCGCGATCCCGTGGTCGTTACCGGCAGCTACAATTTCACTTTCTCGGCCCAGGCCCGCAATGCCGAGAACCTGCTCATCCTGCGCGGTAACGCACCCCTGGCGCGGGCCTATCTCGACAACTGGCGCCGCCACCGGGACGACGCCGTGCCCTATTCGAGGTGACGATGAAGAGCAACGAGTTCGGTCGCCTGCTGACCGGAGTATGGAGCGACCTGCAGCAGCCCGATGTGCTGTGGCAGGTGGCGGCCCTGATGCTGTGCCTCTGGCTCGGCTGGATCGCCGAACGCCTGGTGCGCGCCCGCGCCCTGGCGGCGGCGGAAAGCGAAGGCCTCAAGGCCCAGGCCCTGCGCGTCGGCCAGCGCGGCCTGCGGCGGCTGGTGTTTCCCCTGACCGCCCTGGTGTTGGTCGTGGTGGCGCGGCTCGTCATCGGCCAGTGGCACCCGGTCCACCTGCTTTCGATGGCGATTCCGCTGCTGCTCGCCATGGCGGCGATCCGCAGCGTGCTCTTCGTGTTGCGCTACAGTTTTCCGGGCGCCGGTTGGCTGGCCTCCTTCGAGCGCGGTTTCGCGTTGTTCGCCTGGGTCATCGTGGCATTGCAGATCACGGGCCTGCTGCCCGAGATCATCGAACTCCTCGACGGCGTAGGCATCGCCGTCGGCAAGCAGAAGCTCACCCTGTGGACGCTGCTGCAGGGGGTCGGCGCCGTCCTCGTGACAGTGCTGGTGGCCCTTTGGCTTGGCGGGCTGGTGGAAGCGCGCCTCAACGCCGCCCAGGGCCTGGATTCGAATCTGCGCGTGGTGCTGTCGCGGCTGGCGCGCGCGCTGCTGATCGTGATCGCGGTGTTGATCGGCCTGCCGCTGGTGGGTATCGATCTGACCATGCTGTCCGTCTTCGGCGGGGCGCTCGGCGTCGGACTCGGCTTCGGCCTGCAGAAGATCGCGGCCAACTACGTTTCCGGCTTCATCATCCTGCTCGACCGCTCGATCCGCATCGGCGACACCATCTCCGTGGGGGCCGACCGGGGCCAGGTGACCCAGATCACGACGCGCTATACGGTGCTCAAGAGTCTTGCCGGCGTCGAGGCCATCGTGCCCAACGAGGTGCTGGTCTCCAGCGTGGTGGACAACGAGTCCTATACCGACCCGAAGATGCGCGTCGCGCTGCCGGTGCAAGTGGCTTACGGAACGGATCTGGAGCGGGCGATGGCGATCCTCGTGGCGGCTGCTGCGGCGCAGCCGCGGGTGTTGGCCGATCCCGAGCCCAAGGCCTTCGTCCTTGCCTTCGCCGACTCGGGCATCGATCTCGAAGTCGGCTTCTGGATCGGCGATCCGCAGAACGGGACGGGTCAGGTGCGCTCCGACATCAATCTCGCCATCTGGAAGGCCTTCAAGGCCGAAGGTATCGAGATTCCCTTCCCGCAGCGCGAGGTGCGCATCCTCGGCGGCAACGCCTAGCTATCGCCTCGTTGCGATTGCGGTTTTTTTTCCCCGTGGTGCCGCGTAGTATCGCCCCGTTCCGTTTACGGAAAGGAGCGGCCCCATGTTCTCCGGCATCTTCGATCTGCCCTGGTGGGGACTTGCCCTTGCGGCCCTGGGGCTCACCCACGTCACCATCGCCGCGGTGACGATCTTCCTCCACCGTCATCAGGCCCACCGGGCACTGGACCTGGGGCCGTTGCCATCCCATTTCTTTCGCTTCTGGCTCTGGCTGACGACGGGCATGATCACGCGGGAGTGGGCGGCGATCCATCGCAAGCACCACGCCAAATGCGAGTCGCCGGACGATCCCCATAGTCCCCGGATTCTCGGGCTGCCACGGGTGCTATTCGGCGGTGTCTTCCTCTACGTGCGCGAGTCGCACAAGCGGGAGACCCTCGAACGCTACGGCCACGGCACGCCCGACGATTGGCTGGAACGGCACGTTTATACGCCCTGGCACAAAGTCGGCATCGTGCTCATGCTCGCCATCGACGGAGCGCTTTTCGGACTCCTGCCGGGGGGCCTGATCTGGGGCGTGCAGATGGTCTGGATTCCCTTCTGGGCCGCCGGCGTCATCAACGGCGTCGGCCACTTCTGGGGCTATCGCAACTTCGCCTGCGCCGACGCTTCCACCAACATCCTGCCCTGGGGCATCCTCATCGGCGGTGAGGAACTCCACAACAACCACCATGCCTACGCCAGTTCGGCCCGGCTGTCGAACCGCTGGTACGAGGTGGATATCGGCTGGTGCTACATCCGCCTGCTGGCGTTGCTGGGGCAGGCCCGCGTCCGCAAGGTGGCGCCGCGCCTGCGGCTCGGCGAAATAAAACCGGCACCGGATCGGGAAAGCCTGGAGGCGGTCATCACGCATCGCTACGATGTGCTGGCCCGCTACCTCAAGTCTTTGCGACGCCTGGCGGCCGAGGAACTCAGGGAGTTGCGGATGGGCTTCCGCGAGGCGCGCGCCATCGGGCGCCTGCTGGCACTGGAGGCGACAGCCCTGGGGCCGGCCCAGCGGGAGCGCTTGGCGGCCATCCTGACGCGCAGCCAGCGTCAGGCGGTGGGTTATGCGATGCGCGGCGAACTGGAGGCCTTGTGGGCGCGTTCGACGGCGACCCACGACCAGCTCGTGGCGCGCCTGCAGGACTGGGTGGCCCGCGCCGAGGCCAGCGGCATCCGGCAACTGGAGGAGTTCGCCTTGCGGCTGAGGCGCTGCGCCAGCGCCTGAAAAACAAAAACCCGCCGAAGGGCGGGTTTTCGGGGTGGGGCGAAGCGGATTACTTCAGCTTCACTTCCTTGTAGGCAACATGCTTGCGAGCCTTCGGGTCGTACTTCATGAACTCGAGCTTCTCGGGCGTGGTGCGCTTGTTCTTGGTGGTGGTGTAGAAGTGACCCGTACCGGCGGTCGACTCCAGCTTGATCTTTTCGCGGGCGCCTTTGGCCATGGCGGTTCTCCTTAAACAGCCTCGCCGCGCTCGCGCAGCTCGGAGAGGACGACATCAATGCCCTTCTTGTCGATGGTACGCAGGCCGGCGTTGGAAACGCGCAGACGCACCCAGCGGTTCTCGGACTCGACCCAGAACTTGCGCGATTGCAGGTTGGGCAGGAAGCGGCGCTTCGTTTTGTTGTTGGCGTGGGAAACGTTGTTCCCGACCATCGGGGCCTTGCCCGTCACTTGGCAGACGCGGGACATGTTGTGCTCCAGTTGGATTCGGTTCAGCAAAGCCGGGCATTCTACCGGAAACCCGGCCGGATATTCAAGACTTTTCAGACTTTTTAAAGCAGGCCCCGTTCAGCGAAGGAAAGGGGCTCCGCCGGGCCTGCGACGATGAAATGATCGAGGAGCTTAATATCCACGAGCGCCAAGGCCTGCCGGAGCGCCTGGGTCAGGGCCTCGTCGGCCCGGGAGGGCTCGGCGGCGCCCGAAGGATGGTTGTGGGCGAACACGACGGCCGCCGCATTGCAGGCGAGGGCCCGCTTGACGACTTCCCGCGGGTAGACGCTGGTCTGGGCGAGGGTGCCGCGGAACAGTTCGTCGAAGGCGATGAGGCGGTTCTGGCTGTCCAGCCAGAGCGCGCAGAACACCTCGTGGGGCAGGGCGGCCAGTTGCAGACGCAGCCAGGCGCGCACGGCGACGGGCGAAGACAGCAGGTCGCGGCTGCGGATCTCCTCGGCCAGGGCGCGCCGCGCCAGTTCCAGCGCGGCCAGTAGCTGGGCCGCCTTGGCCGGACCGATGCCGGGCAGTTCCGCCAGGCTGGCGGCCGAGGCGTTCGCCAGTTGGCCGAGACTGCCGCCGAAGCGCGCCAGCAATTCGCGGGCGAGGTCGACGGCGCTCTTGCCGACGATGCCGACGCGCAGGAAGATGGCGAGGAGCTCCGCATCGGCGAGAGCCGCGGCCCCGCGCGCCAGCAGACGCTCGCGCGGGCGTTCGCCGGCGGGCCAGTCGGTGATAGCCATTCGCGTTAGAATCCTCGTTCCATATCAGTGCATTCTACTTGTTTGTCATGGCGGAGTTCAGCGGCAAGCGCATCGTATTGGGCATCACCGGCGGCGTCGCGGCCTACAAGGCGGCGGAGTTGGTGCGCCTGCTGGGCAAGGCCGGGGCGACAGTGGATGTGGCCATGACCCAGGCGGCGACCCATTTCGTCGGCGCGCCGACTTTCCAGGCCCTTTCCGGCCGCCCCGTGTGGACCGACCTTTGGGATTCCCGGCCGAACAACGGCATGGCCCATATCGACCTGACGCGCGGTGCCGATGCCTGCCTGATCGCGCCGGCGAGTGCCGATTTCCTCGCCAAGCTGGCCCACGGCTTCGCCGACGACCTGCTTTCCACCCTCTGTCTGGCCCGCGACTGCCCCCTGCTGGCGGCACCGGCCATGAACCGCCAGATGTGGGAGAACCCGGCGACCCGGCGCAACGTGGCCCAACTGCGCGCCGACGGCGTCACCCTGCTCGGACCCGCCAGCGGCGAACAGGCCTGCGGCGAGACGGGCGAAGGCCGCATGCTGGAGGCGGCCGAACTCTTCGATGAACTGGCGGCCTTCCTGCAGCCCAAGCGCCTCAAGGGGCGCCGCGTGCTGCTGACCGCCGGCCCCACCTTCGAGGCCCTCGATCCCGTGCGCGGCATCACCAATTCGAGTTCCGGCCGCATGGGCTTCGCGCTGGTGCGGGCCTTCCGCGATGCCGGTGCCGAGGTGACCGTGGTGGCGGGGCCCACCTCCCAGACGACGCCGCGCGGCGTCAAGCGCATCGACGTGGTCAGTGCGCGCGAGATGCGCGATGCCGTGATGGCGGCCCTGCCGGGCCAGCACGTCTTCGTCGGCGTCGCCGCCGTGGCCGACTACCGGCCGGTGGCGGCGGCGGAGCACAAGATCAAGAAGTCCGATGCCCATCTGCGTCTGGAACTGGAGCCGAACCCCGACATCCTTGCCGAGGTGGCCTCCCGGCCCGACGCGCCTTTCTGCGTCGGCTTCGCCGCCGAGAGCCGCAATCTGGCAGAGTACGCCGAGGGCAAGCGCGCGGCGAAGAAGCTGGCCCTGGTCGTCGGCAACCTCGTGCAGGACGGCCTGGGCGGGGACACCAACAACGTCACCCTGTTCGACGGCAAGGGCGCCCATCCGCTGCCGCCCGGCGACAAGCTTGCTATCGCCCGCGACATCGTCGCCCATATCACCGGAATGATCGATCCATGCACCGTATAGACGTCAAACTGCTCGACCCGCGCCTGCGCGACAATCCGCCCCACTACGCGACGCCGGGCGCTGCGGGCCTCGACCTGCGCGCCTGCATCGAGGCGCCGGTACGCATCAACCCGGGCGAGACCCACCTCATTCCCACGGGCATGGCCATCCACCTGGCCGATCCGGGTCTGGCGGCAATGATCCTGCCGCGCTCGGGATTGGGCCACAAGCAGGGCATCGTGCTCGGCAATCTGGTGGGCTTGATCGATTCGGATTACCAGGGCGAGATTTTCATTTCCACCTGGAACCGGGGCAAGGACGCCTTCACGCTCAATCCCATGGATCGTCTGGCCCAGCTCGTGGTGGTGCCGGTGGTCCAGGTGGCCTTCAATGTGGTAGACAGTTTCGAGGAAAGCCACCGGGGCGAGGGCGGCTTCGGCAGCACCGGGCATCGGTAACCCCCGTAGCGGTGCGCTGTCGGGCGGTCTCGCCTTTCCGCGATTACAAAAAACAAACCCCGCCGAGGCGGGGTTTGTCGTTTTGAGGCCTGCTTCCGATCAGGTGGACATCTCGGTGAGGATGTTCTTCAGCCAGCTCTCGCCGTAGGCGTGTTCCGCCTTGATGAGCGAGAAGTCGGCCGGAGAGATGCCGCCGGAGTTCGGCACGGAGATGATCTTGCCTTCCTTAATCGCGTAGACGTTGGCAACACTGACGGAGCCGTGATCCGAAACGGCGCTGTAGCAGACGTTGATGCCGGAGAGGTCCACCGTCGGCTTGCCGGTCATCAGGGCCACCACGTTCGTCGCGCAGACCTTGGCCTCGGAGTTGGCGGAGTAGCCAGACTTCGGCATGGGGCCGGCGATGCAAGCATCGCCGATGACGTGGATGCCCTTGTGCTTGGTCGACTCGAAGGTGACTTGGTTCACCGGACACCACTTCTTGTCGTCGCCGACAAGATCCGCCTTGACGGCGATGTTGCCTGCGCGCTGCGCCGGGATCAGGTTGATTACGTCGCCCTTGATGTCCTCGATGCCTTCGATGTAAACCGTCTTGTTCTTGGCATCGACCTTGGTGACCTTCTTGCCGGGCACATACTCGACGATGCCGCCGTAGTACTCCTTCCATGCCTTCATGAACAGCGGCTTCTTCGAAACCACGTCCGGGTTGGCGTCGAGCAGCAGCACCTTGGACTTGGGCTTGTGCTTCTTGAGGTAGGTGGCGATCAGGCAGGTACGCTCGTAGGGGCCGGGCGGGCAGCGGTAGGGCGTCAGCGGCATGCTGATGATGACCTTGCCGCCGTCGGGCATATCCTGGAGCTGCTTGCGCAGGATCGTGGACTGCTCGCCGGCCTTCCAGGCGTGGGGCATCAGGAGCGGGGTGCTCTCGTCGTAGCCCTCAATTTCCTCGGTGCGGAAGTCGATGCCGGGGGAGACGATGAGGCGGTCATAGGGAATGTCGCCGCCGCTGGTGATGACCTTCTTGCCCACCGGGTCGATGGCCGTGACTTCGGCGTAGGCCATGTGGATGCCGTGGTTGGCGGCCAGCTTGTCGTAGTTGATGGTCAGCGCCGACATGTCCGGCATCAGGCCGGCGATGTAGAAGTTGCTGAACGGGCAGGAGACGAACTCGCGGTTGCGCTCGACGAGAACGACCTCGATGCTCTTGTCGAGCATGCGAACGTACTTGGCGGCGATGGAACCGCCATAGCCGCCGCCGATGACGACGACGCGCGGGCCGCGCTTTTCGGTGACCGCCGAGGGCAGGCCGGCGCAGCCGGCCAGGGCCACGGTGGAGGCGCCGCCGAGCAGCTTGATGAAGTTTCTGCGATCCAGTGTCATGTTCTCTCCTCCCTTATTTAACGCTGGCGTAGAAATGGAGAAGAGCATCCAGATCTTCCTTGGACAGCGGCTTGACCTTCTCGGCCATCTTCTCGGGCATCTTGCGCTTGCCGGACTGGTACAGCTCCATCTGCATCTGCAGATAGCTCAGCCACTGGCTCGCCATGACCGGGGTGTCGTCCTTGCCGTCCTTGCCGTCGTCGAGATGGCAACGGGAGCAGTTGGCTTCCTGGAGATCGGCACCCTTGGCAACCTTCGCCTTGTCGACGGGCTGCTGGGTCGGATGGAACTTCTGGCCGGAGAAGAACTCGCCCATCGCCTCGAAGTCCTTGTCGGTGTAGCCCTTGGCCAGCCGACCCATGACGGTCGAGGGACGCTCGCCGCTCTTGAACTTCTTCATGGCGTCGATGATCGCCGTCTTCGACTGGCTCGCCAGGCTGGGCATGGTCGGACCGGCACTGCCGCCATTGGTGCCATGGCAGCCGGCGCAGGCATTCGACAACATCGCTGCCGTCGGCGGCGCTGCATGCGCAGCGGCCGACAGAGCCAGGGCGCCCGCGGTCAGGGCCCACCCACTCCACTTCATCGTCATATCGAACTCCTCCTTTGCTTTGGTATGAGTACTACGGGTGCTACTTGCGAATTGCCGCTTTCTTCTTTACTGCTTCTGGACGTTGAGATAGCTCTTCACGCCCGGGTTGTCCTTGTCGAGGCCGAACTGATAGCCCAGCGAAACATAGTGGTAACGAGCCTCGGTGTGATCCTCGTGGATCGCGAAGCCGAAGTTATACACCTTATCCGCGGCGATAGTGTGGTCTCCCTTGCCCTTGCCGGCCAGCTCGCGCTCGAAGACGACGACCCACTTGTCGCCTTCCTTCTTGCCTTCGGCCTTGATCAGGCTCTTGCCGCCTTCCATGTGGCGCTCGCTGTCGATCCAGCCGTCGACGGCCTTCTCGCCCTTGCCGCTGCGGAACTGCATCAGGTCCATGAACTTGCCGCTGGCAAGGTCGGCGCCCTTGATGTACTTCTCCTTCTTGTCGTCCTTGGCGTCCTTCATGGAGCGCAGGTCGGTGTGGCAGGTGCCCCAGCAGCCGTTCAGCTCGGCGCCATCCACCGTGCCACCGCCGTCGAACATGACGGTGATCTTGGTTTCGTTCTTGGCATCGGCCTTCTTGCCGCCGGCGCCCTTCGGGGTGTGCCACTCGAAGCGGAAGTAGATCTTCGCGCCGTCGTGGGCGATCTGCACGGTGGCGGGCATGAAGCCGTCCTTGCCCTTGGGCGGATTCGGTTCCAGCACCGACTTGGAGCTGCCGACCGGCTTGCCGGCGACGATCTTCTCGCCGATCTCGTTGGCATCGCCTTCATGGCACTTGGCGCAGGGACGCTTCTTGTTCGTGATGTCCGGTACCGCGGAGTGGTCGGAGACGTTCATGACCCATTCCAGGGAGGCCTGGCCGGGATAGAACAGCTTGACCTTGCGCGGCGGCACTTTGCTCCAGTCGGGGGAGGCGCAGGCGGCGCCTGCAACGAATACGCCCATGACGGCAACAGCAATCTTCTTCATGACACACTCCTCAACTTACGTCCGCTGCGAGCGGAATGAAAAAGGCCGCAGCAAGGCTGCGGCCGTATCTATCAGGACCCCGATTTCGCCTCGGCCTCAAGCTTGTCGTGGACCGGTTTGTGGGCGATGCCCTTATGGCAGTCGATACAGGTCTTGCCGTCCTCGATGGCTCCTTCGTGCTTGACCACGGAGCGATCCTTCTGCTTCTCGGTATCCATCTTCTCGAACTTGTGGCAGTTGCGGCATTCCTTGGAGTCGGCATCGGCCATCTTCTTCCAGACGCGCTTGGCCATCTCCAGGCGGTAAGCCTCGAACTTCTCGGGCGTGTCCACCGTGCCCTTGATGTGACCGATGACGTCGCGGGCGGCGAGCACCTTCATGGTGAACTTGCGGCCGTAGTCGATGGGGTCCTTGCTGCCGGCCACATGGCAATCGGCGCAGGAGACCGAAGTGCCGGTGCGGTTCTTGTAGTGGATGGTCTTCTTGAGTTCTTCGTAGGGGATCGTCATCTCGTGGCAGGAGATGCAGAACTCGGTGCGGTTGGTCCATTCCATGCCGGTGTTCAGGCTGCCCCAGATGACGATGCCGCCGAGGATGCCCACCGTGATCATGCGCAGCATGGAGCACTTGGGCGGATTCATGAGGCGCTGGAAGAAACTCTGCTTTTCGGAGCCCTGCGCACCGTTGCCGGCCTGCTGCTGATCTTCTGCCATTTCAAATCCCGTACGTTACAGCGCCGGCTCGCGCCGGCGGTGGAATCGGACAATCAATGGAAATGGCGACTACGGTAACGAATCTGCGGGAACGCTTCAACTTGGTGAGCTTTGTTCCTGGATTCTGGGGCGTCCGGCCGATCAAACCGGTGCCCTTTTCCCTTCGCCCATCTCCTCCTTAAGGGCGCATTCCGCGCCAAAATTCTTATTGTTTTTAGTGCGTGCGATTATTGCAGCCGGTGCCATGGCAGACAATCTAAATATTGTGATTGTTCTATCAAGTCACTTTTTCCGTTATTTGCTTATATACCGATGAACGGCAGGGGCTTCCCGTCCCCTGAACGGATGCTGCCGTCAGCCGACGATCAGGTTCGGCACGTCCACGCGGATCGTATCGCGCTTGAGTGCAGCGGCGCAACACAGGGCGAAGCGTTTTGCCCATTCGCCGTTCTCCGCAAAACGGGGTTCGCCGCCGTACTTGGCGACGTCGATGATCACGTCCAGCAGGAGAATCTTGCCGATGGGGTTGCGCGGTGCGCATTCGAGGGCTTCGTACTCCCGGTGCAGCCAACGGCCGGCCTCCTCCCGGTCGATTCCCCGGACATCCTCGTCGTGGAACTTGAACTCGTATTCGCTGTTCTGGCCGAACGACACGGTTACGGTATAGAGCATGTTGTCTCCTCGCGGACGGAGTTGCGGTAAAGGTCCCAATCTAGCATGCGTGCCGGTGCAACTCTGGTGCGGCGGCGACAATTTGCGCGGCGGTCAGCCGATCAGCGCGTGGCCCAGGGTACGCACCAGGATGCCCACGCAAGCCCCAAGTGCCGCGGGCCTCCAGACGGCCGCCACACGGCGGCCCGCCGAGATCAGCACCGCCACGCCGGGAATGTCGAGCGGGTGGATCAGGAAACCGGCGCTCTGGTTCAGCAGCGCCGTCGTCGCCGTCCCCTGCTTCAGCATCTCGTCCATCACGCCCATCATGGCCGTGCCGCCAGCCAGGTACTTGGTCAGGGTCGGCAGGATCAGTCCCGTATCCAGATTCAGTGCCGCCATCGCCGGCGCCAGCAGCTGGGTCAGGGTATCGATGGCGCCCCCCGAGCGCAGGGCCGTCACCACCACCAACGAGAGCACCAGCATCGGGATCGCGCCGATGGCGATCTTGAAGGCTTCCGCGCCGGCCCGGTTGATGGTGTCCAGCACGCCCTTGGCATCCTCGGCCACCGGGTGATGGAGGCTTTCGTCCAGGGGCTGTTCGGCCGCATCCAGTCCGCGGCCGAACACATAGTAAGTGGCCGCCGCCGCCACCAGCCCGCCCAGCAGGGAGAACAGCAGCACCGGCCCGAACTTCAGGCCCAGGGCCGCCAGGGGGAACACCGCGTTCGCCTGGGCCATGGCCATCACCATGGCCAGGGTGGCCGCCAGATGCCGGCTCGACGTGCCGCGTTGTTCCATCATCGCCAGAGTCGCCACCGGCGCCGCGAAGCTGACGAAGTTGATCTGCACCGCCGCGAACACGCCCAGGCCCGTGAGCCCCACGGGCCGCAGCAGCGGCGCCAGGCGCGCCACCAGCCAATCCAGCGCCCCCTTGGCTTCCAAGAGGCGCATCAGGGACAGCATGACCACCATTACCGGCAGCAGCACGAACAGGGAAAGCTCCACGGCCGAGCGGCCCGCCTTCAGGATGACGTCGATCAGGATGTCCATCGGGCGATTATATTGCGGCGCAGCAGGCGGCGCCGCGCGTCCAGACCTTGCCTTACCCGTGTCAGTCGGGCAGGTCCCAATCGCCACGCTTGATGTCGTCGGTCTGATGGAAGTGGCGGACACTGCGGATGAAATCGCGGAAGTCGGCGTTTTCCTCGGCCAGCCGGTTGCAGGCATCCCAATCCACCTCGGGCCGCTCCCGGGCCGGGATGCGAATCTCGCTACCCTCCGTCGGGTCTTCCACGTCCAGCACGATAAGGCCGATGCCGTGGGCTGCCGCCAGCAGGCGCAATTCCTTCATCGTGTCGGCGCCCTCCACCTCGGCCGTCACCAGGTAGCCCTGATTGGCCCAAGAGGAATTGGAGACGGTCTGGAACCAGTGCTCGCGCACGTTGGAGCGGGTGAGCTTCAGTTTCACCTCGAAGGACCACAAGCGGCAGCGCGGGTCGCCGTACTCGCGCACGCAGTCGCGGATGTCCTTGTGCCATTCCGCGCCCAGGTCTTCCATGGCCACGATGTCCGGGAACAGCCAGATATTGCCCTTGGGGCCGTTGCGGTTCGACGAACGCTTCTCGTCGACGCGCTTCGGGTAGAGGCCGAATTCGGCATGGAGATAACGGCAGAGCATGGGGTAGAGGTCGTGCTCGACGATTTTTCCTACGGTTTTGGCTTTGGACGACTTACCGTCACCGAATGTATTGAAGTCGATTGGACGCAGGATTTCATCGTACTTGGCATCGAGCGAAAAGTAGTAAAGGCGCGGCCGACCTTCCGTCGTCCGGATGGCTGGTTCCTTCTTCTGGATTTCCGGCCGATTGGCACCGATCTCGGCAACGAGTTGCCAAAGGAAAGCCTCGTCCGTCGACAAGTCCTGCTTGCTGTTCTTGCGCTTCTCCTCGCAGGCTTCGCGAAGATTCTCAAAAATCCATTCGGCGATCTGGCGCGCCTTGAATCGCTCGTCGGGACGGGCCTTGAGGAAGTCGATGACGGTCTGGCGCAGATTCAGCTTCATGGTCTGGCTGGCGGCTTGGGCCGCGCATGCAATTGGACATCGCCTTATTGCAGGAAAGTCGGATTTTTGCAATAGGCATATGCTCTAGCGGTTCAACAGGTGTTCGGCGCGCTCGTCCAGTTCCGTCTTCCATTTCTGCCAATCGGGCATCAGGCGATGCAGCAGCGCGTAGAAGCGCTCGCTGTGATTGTGTTCCTTGAGATGGCAGAGCTCGTGGCAGATCACATAGTCCACGCAAGGGCCGGGCGCCTTGACCAGCAAAGGATTCAGGAGCAGCCCGCCCTGTGGCGAACAGCTTCCCCATTGGGTGCGCATGGTCAGCAACCGGAAACCGGGTGTTGTCTTGACCCATGCGGCGCGTTCGGCGCAGGCGGCGATCCGTCGGGCAAACACGTCCGTCGCGCGGTGTCGATACCAGGCGTCCAGCAGGTTGCGTATCTGTGCCGGATCGCGCTTATGAACCGTTATCTCCAGCTTGCCGCGCAACAGCTTGACGCCCGGTTCGCCCTTCGGGGCGGCGCTCACTTTCAGCACATGGCGCCGGCCGAGGTAGAAATGGCTCTCCCCGCTGACGTACTTGCGCGGCAGGACGTGGCGGCTGCGCTCGCGGCCGGCGCGCACGTGCAGCCAGACCCAGCGTACGCGGCGGCGCACCGCCGCCACGACCTCCTCAACCGCCGTGCCTTCGGGCGCATCCACCGCCACAACGCCATCGGAGGAGACGTGAATCGATATGCGCCGCGCCGGGCGCGGCACGAAGCGGATCGAGAAGCCGATGCGCTCCTCGCCGTAGCTGATATGGCGGCGCACGCTAGAGCTTCCCGCGGGCGAGACCGACGCGGACGATGTGGATCACCAGCTCGATGACTTCCTTCGCCTTCTCCAGCCCCATACGCTCGAACAGGCGCGGCAGCAGCGCCTTGCGGATCGCCGCCTCGATGTTCTGCGGGTTCAGGGAGTTTTCCGCCACCGCCTCGCGCACGGCGGCGTCGATGGCCAGGGCCTCGTCCTCCCAGGCCCCGGAAGCCGTGCCCTCGAAGGCATCCCCCAAGGCAAGGCGGAAAGCGCCGAAGTAGGCGCGGGCATGGTGGTTGTCGCCGAAGGCGTCGGGAACGCCTGCCACCGCCCGCTGTTCCACCTGCTCCTCGAACTTGCGGAACAGGGCGTATTGCTTGAGCGGATGGTCGAACATCGCCTCGGCCTCGGCGATGGCCTGCTTCAGCAGTTCGGCGAACACCTTCTGGGCGTAGGGGTCGTCGGCCAGATCCTGCTCGATGGTCTTCTTCAGCCGGGTCTGGATTTTGTCCGTCTCGTTGCGGGTTTTTTCCGCGCTCCAGGTTTCGGGATCGTCGGGCTGCCCCAGTTTATGCACCAGATACACGCCCTCCGGTTCGCGCACCTCCTGGCCGATCACCTGCGTATCCACCATGCGGCGGATCTGCTCTTCGTAGATGCCGTAGTCCACCGTCTCCAGCGCGTCCTGACGGGCGATCTTGCGCAGGCCGGTGAAGAAGCGCAGATCTTCCTTGTAGGTACGTACGTCCTGCTCGGAGAAGCTGTTGTCCTCGAAGAAGCTGCGCGACGACAAGGCCGTTTGCAGGCAGAGGCCGAAGCGCGTCAGCGCCTCGTAGAAATCCTCGCGCAGCTTCTGCCGCGTGTCGTAGGTCTCGCCTGCCTCGCCGTTGGGATCGGGCGCATAGCGGGGCATCAGTACCTGGCGATACTGCTCCAGGTCCTGCCGGTTCCTCACCTCCTTGAAGTAGGCCCATAGCGCCTCGTGCAGGGCCGGCAGGCGCTTGTATTCGGTGCTGAACTGGCGGTAGAGCCCTTCCAGGTCCGCCACATCGAAGCCGCCCTGCGTCTGGGTCGCCAGGTCCTGATAGGCGCGGATGGCGATATCCAGCTCCTTGAGAATGCCCCGGTAATCCACCAGCACGCCGTAGCGTTTGGCGTCGTGCAGACGGTTCACCCGCGCCACGGCCTGGATCAGGTTGTGCCCCTGCAGCGGCTTGTCGATGTACAGCACCGTATTGCGCGGCTCGTCGAAGCCGGTCAGCAGCCGGTCCACCACGATCAGCAGGTCCGGCTCACCCTCGTCGGCGAAGCCGGCCAGCACCGCCTTCTCGTAGCCCTCCTGGTCGTGGCCGACATGGGCCTTCCACCACTTCTGCACCTCGGGCAGCTTGTCCTCGTCCACCTCGCTGTTGCCTTCGCGCGTGTCCGGCGGCGAGATGACGATGGCGCTGCTCACCAGCCCGGTTTGTTCCAGCGCCTGCTGGTAGCGGATGGCGTCGCGTTTGCTGTCGGTGGCGATCTGGCCCTTGAGGCCCAGGCCCAGCTTCTTGATGTTCTCGTTGAAATGGACGGCGATGTCCCAGGCGATCAGATCGATGCGGTTGGCTGCGCCGTAGATGGCGCCTTTGCGCGCGTACTTCTTCTTCAGGTCGGCCTTCTGCGTGTCGGCCAGTCGGGCGGTGATCTTGTCGAACCAGCGGTTCACCGCCGCCTCGTCGATGGTCAGCTCGGGCACCCGCTCCTCGTAAAGCAGCGGTGCCACGGTTTCGTCTTCCACCGCCCGCTGCATGGTGTAGGCATGGACGATGGGGCCGAACTTGTTGGCCGTCTTGTCCTCTTTGAGCAGCGGCGTGCCGGTGAAGGCGATATAGGCAGCGCGCGGCAGCGCCTGCTTCATGCGCGCGTGGGTCTCGCCGCCGTGGCTGCGGTGGCCTTCGTCCACCAGCACGATCAGGTTGGCCGAATCGTTGCGGCACTCGGGCAGCTTCGAAGCGGTGTTGAACTTGTGCACCAGGGTGAAGGTGATGCGCTCCGTGCCCTGGCCGATGCGCCGGGCGAGGTCGCGGCCGGACGTGGCCTTGCTCTTCTCGCCTTCCTTCTTGGTGGCGATGGCCGAGCCGAAGGCGCCGCTGGCGATGAAGTTCTTCGCCAACTGGTCTTCGAGGTCGATGCGGTCGGTGACCAGCACCACCCGGCATTCGGCCAAGGCCGGGTCGAGCAGCAGGGCCTTGCTGAGGAAGACCATGGTGAAGCTCTTGCCCGAGCCCGTGGTGTGCCAGACCACGCCGCCCTCCCTCCCACCGTCCGGCCGCAGGCGGTGGATACGCTCCAGCAGCGCGCGAATACCGAAGAACTGCTGGTAGCGGGCGACGATCTTGCCCACCCGGCGGTCGAAGAGCACGAAGCCGCGCAGGAACTCCAGCAGCCGCGCCGGCGTCAGCAGGCTCGTCAGCAGTCGGTCCTGGTCCGTGGGCAGCATGGGCTGCGCCCAGAGCGATTCGAAATAGGCGCGCACCTTCTGCGGCTTGCCGGAGAACAGGGCGACGCGGGTGGCGAAGGGCAGGGGCTTGTTCTTGACGCGGCTGAAATGGGCCTCGTCGAATTCCTCCTCGCGCCAGCGCGCCCAGAACTTGGCCGCCGTGTGGGTGGTGCCGTAGCGGCCATCCACATGGCTTACCGCCAGCAGCAACTGGGCGTAGGCGAACAGGCCGGGAATCTCGTCCGGCCGCTGGTTGCGCAGGTGCTGGCTGACGCCTTCCTCCACCATCGCCTTGCCGTCATGTCCCGATTCCGGCCGCTTGGCTTCGATCAGCACCAGCGGCAGGCCATTGACATAGCCCACCACATCGGGAATCCGGTGGTGGGTGCCCTGGCTGGAAACCACCTCCAGCTCCTCGGTCACCTCCCAGTGGTTGGCGGTGGGGTCGGCCCAGTCGATGACGTGGATGGTCGGCTGGTGCTTCTTGCCGTCCGGCATGAACTCGGTGACGGTGATGCCCAGCGCCAGCTTGCCGTAAAGCCGCTCGTTGGCCGCGAGCAGGCCCTCGGCGAAATTGACGGTCGACAGCTCGCGCACGATCTGGTCGATGCCCGACGGCGAGAGCGGATACCACGTGCCCTTGTATTCGAAGCGGCGCGTCTGCAACACCTCGATCAGGCGCGGCTTGAGCATCACCTCCCGCGTCGAGCCGCGCAGGGCCAGGCAGTCGGCGGCGGAGAGGAAGGACCAGCCCAGGTTGCAGAGCAGATGCAGCGCCGGGATGTGGGCGCTGTAGTGCTCGCGGGTTTGGGGGACGGGGCTCATGGCGTGGCCTCGCTGGCGGGAACGCGGACGCGGCGTTTGCCGGTGAGGAGTTGTTGCATGAGGGCGCGTTTCTGCTGCTGGAGTGCAGCGAGTTCCCGCTCTCGGAGCGCAATCTCAGCCGTGGCTACATCCAGCACTTTGGCGATGGCGTGTTGTTCGTCCATCGGTGGTACGGGTATGCGCACGTTCATGAAATCCGCCGGCCTGATGTTGAGCAAGCCGTTATTGCGAACACCGGTGTTTACCAGTGCTCCTAATTGGTCATGAAGATAGTCGGCTTCGAAGAGGTGTTTGAAGAACGCCGGATTGCATTCGTCCGATAGCGAGAAACAGACGTAGACATGAGGGACCAGTCCCTGTGCGTAGTCCTCCAGTGGGAAGATGCAACCGAATTCGTAGAGTTTCGAGTTGCCCTTGTTGTAGGCGAACTCACCCTTCTTGAGCAGGATGTAGTCATCGAGACTTTTCCCAGCCATGAAGCGACTGTACTTTTCGTCTTGTCGTACAAAGCCTGATCCCGAAGAAATCATCAAGATCGGATGCTTGCTGCCATCGGAGTCGCGCTGGATTCGATTGGCGACTTCGCGCAAGTGGCAATGCCGCCAAGTTGCTGCCGACCTTGATCTGCGGACGATAAGACTTTGCATCAATGCCCGTTTTTGCTTGCGGCTGTTGGTGAGCAGCCTTTCGGTGGCGGCGATGGCTTCGTTCCAGGTAGCCAATACAGCAGCAATCTTCTTCTGCTCACGCTCAGGGGCAACAGGAACGCTGATCTGTTTAAGCAGCCCCGCGTTCAAATGTGAAATGCCACCTGAATGCCCGAATTCCCGGATGCTCTCGTACTGCCAGCTTAGGAAGTGAAAGTAAAAGTCTGGATCAAAGCTATCACCCAAGAGAATGGCTGCAGAGTTCTGGTTGGTCGTTGCCTCGGTTCCCAGCTTGGCAACCTGTCCGCGGGTTTTGCCTTGCCCATACATCGCCATCAACAGCGTACCCGGCGGAAACCGTTTGGCGGAAGAGTTCTTCAAGCCGGCCTCGGTGATCTTCTCTGCGGTGTCCGTAATCGTGTTGAACTGGATTTCGCCGGTGGTGACCCAAGGAATCGTCCCGTTCCAATAGCTCGGCTCGGAGCGGTCAGGTGTGCCGCCCGAGGTGATCTGAGCAATCTCGCCCAAGGCGCAGCGTTTCCATCCTTTAGGCAGCATCCTTGCCCCCCTTCCCGCTTACCGCCTGCTCGATCCGCTCCAGTTCCTTGATGTCCTCCGCGTCCGCCAGCAGCGCCTCCTCACTGCGCCGCCTGGCGTCGAAGGCTTCGTAGCGCTCGTGGGCGACGCGGATCATGTCTTCCCGGCTGACGCTGCCGCCGCCTTGCAGCAGCGGGCGCTCGTTGAAGGCGAGGAAGTTGGCGGCGTATTGGCGCCAATCGGCCAGGGCGATGTCCTGGCGCTTCTTGGCCCTGTCTTCGGCGTAGTCGAGGAACATGCCGACGAGGCGGTTGAGTTCATCCACTTCTGCGGCATTCAGGTAGTTCTTGGCGACGATGACGTCGGCCTTGCGCACCCGGCCGGCCTTCCAGGTGGTCAGCGCCATGTTGGGCCGGCTCGGGTCGGCGCGGGCGACGACGATCTCGGCGGCGGTGTGGCCGGTGACGGCGTAGAGCAGCTTGTTCTGCACCTCGGCGAAGAAGCCGTCGGTGGCTTCGGTATCGTCCCGGTAGTCGCGGGAGAGGGCGAAGAGTTCGCGCACCTTCTGGTAGAAGCGCTTCTCCGACGCCCGGATCTCCCGGATGCGTTGCAGCAGTTCGTCGAAGTAATCCCAGCCGCCGGGTTCCTTGAGGCGGGCGTCGTCGAGGACGAAGCCCTTGACCAGGTATTCCTTCAGGTGGGTGGTAGCCCACTGGCGGAACTGGGTGCCGCGCGGGGAGCGGACGCGGTAGCCGACGGCGAGGATGAGGTCGAGGTTGTAGAGCTTGACGGGTCGTTTTACGGTGCGCTTGCCCTCTGATCGAACTATTAAGTTTTCCTTAATAGTTGCCTCCGCCGACAACTCGCCTTCGGCCAGCAAGTTTCTGATGTGGATGTTGATGTTCGGTACGGAGCTTTGGAACAGTTCGGCTAGCTCCAACTGGGTCAGCCAGACGGTCCCCCCTTCGGCGCGCAGGAAAAACTGGCCGCCGCCGTCTTCGGCGGTGTAGAGGACCAGTTCGCCGCGGTCTGGCTCGTTACCGACCAGCGGGGCAGCTGTTGCATTTTTTGCAACGGTTGGGCGTTTGGGCGGCTTGGTCATGGCTTCCGGACTCCCTTGCGTTTCGCCGGCTTGGTTGGGGTGGGCGGCACGGCGGTGGTCCCGTCCATGGGAGCGCCGGGCAGCGCCAGATGGTTGCTGGCGCTCACCACCGGCTTGCCGGTCTTGGCCTCCAGGGCCTTGCGGGCGTCGCCGGCGATGGTGCCGCCTTCCTTGGCGGCGATCTGGTTCTTCTTGAGGCCCTGGGCGTCCTTGCGGCGGGCGATCTCGGTGGTGCTGGCTTCGCCGAGCATGGTGAAGATCAGTTCCAGGTCGGTCATGTGGTCGCGCAGGTTGTCGTTGGCCTTGCGCTCGGCGAGGCCTTTCAATGCCTTGTGCGCGCCGGGCGTCATGCCGAAGGTGGCGCGGGCGATTTCGGCGGTGAGGATGCTGTATTCGCGGCCTTCCCGGACGCCGCGTTGCTGCCATTCGGCGGTGAGTTCGCCGCGCACGGCGATGGAGCGCATGCGCTTTTCGATCCAGGCCTTGGGGTAGCCCTTGGCTTCGTAGAGCGCGCGGGCGCGGGCGCTGGCGAGTTCGGGGTCTTCGATTTCCTGGATGCGCTCGTAGCCTACTTTCGCCAGCCAACGCTTGAAGGGTTCGGCCTTGGGGGAAGGGATGGACTGGATGATGCGCAGCAGGCCTTCCGTGTCAGCGCAGTCGGTTTGGCGTTGTTTGCCATCGGGAGCGGGCAATTTCAACCCGTGACAAAATGTCACGACTTCACTTCCCTCTGCGCCCAGTCGCTGCTTGAGTTTGCGCCAGTACGCTCCCGCGTCTGCGCTTTCCGTCAGTACGGCGCAGACATCGACGACCGAAAACCACCATTGGTTCCGATGCCAGGTTCGGCGGATGGACTGTTCCTGGAATACCGCAACATGCGATTCCGCCTCGCTGTCTTTCATCCGCTCATTCATAGCCCAACTCCTTCAGATACTCGGCCATGCGCTCTTCCAGCACCGCCAGTTCGGCCTTGAGCTTTTCACGCTCGGCGCGCACGACCATGAGGTCGATTTCCTCTTCTTCCTCGAAGGTGTCTACGTAGCGGGGGATGTTGAGGTTGTAGTCGTTCTCGGCGATTTCCGCGCGGCTGGCGAGGTGGGCGTATTTCTCCACGTCGGCGCGGGCGGCGCAGGTGGCGAGGATTTTCTCGATGTCCTGTTCGCGCAGCAGGTTCTGGTTCTTGCCGTCCTGGTATTCGCGGCTGGCGTCGATGAACAGCACCTTGTCGTCGGTCTTCTTTTTGCGGAAGACGAGGATGGCGGCGGGAATGCCGGTGCCGTAGAAGAGCTTTTCCGGCAGGCCGATGACGACGTCGAGCAGGTTCTCGTCGATGAGCTTCTGGCGGATCTTGCCTTCGGCGGCGCCGCGGAACAGCACGCCGTGGGGCACGACGACGGCCATGCGGCCGCTGCCGGGCTTCATGACTTCGATCATGTGCAGGATGAAGGCGTAGTCGCCCTTGGTGCGCGGCGGGACGCCGCGGCGGAAGCGCTTGTGCTTGTCGGCCTCGGCGCCTTCCTGGCCCCATTTCTCGAGGGAGAAGGGCGGATTGGCGACGACGATATCGAAGTGCTTGAGCAGGCCGGATTTATCGAGCAGCTTGGGGTTGCGCAGGGTGTCGCCCCATTCGATGATGTGGTTGTCCTCGCCGTGGAGGAACATGTTCATCTTGGCCAGCGCCCAGGTGCTGCCGATGGCTTCCTGGCCGTAGAGGGCGTACTTGCGGCCACCACCTTGGGCGCGAATGAGTTGGCCGCATTTCATGAGCAGGGAGCCTGAGCCGCAGGTGGGATCGCAGATTTCATCGCCTTCTTGCGGGGCCATCAGCCGCGCCATGAGGCGCGAGACTTCGGGCGGGGTGTAGAACTCGCCGGCCTTCTTGCCGCTGGTGGAGGCGAAGTTCTTGATGAGGAATTCGTAGGCGTTGCCGATGACGTCGAGGGCGCCGATGCGGCTGGGGCGCAGGTCGAGTTCGGGCTTGGCGAAGTCTTCCAGCAGGTGGCGCAGGATGTCGTTCTTCTGGGCTTCGTCGCCGAGCTTGCTGGCGTTGAAGCTGATGTCCTGGAAGACGTCGCGCAGCTTGGCGATGTTGGCTTCCTCGATGGCGTGCAGGGCCTTGTCGATGCGTTCGCCGTTGCCGGGCTGGTGGCGGGCTTCGTGAAGGGCGTAGAAGTTGGCGGCGGCGGGCAGGACGAAGCGCTCGGTCTTGAGCAGTTCCTCGATCAATGCCGGGTGGTCGCCGTGCTCCTGCTGGTAGCCCTCGTAGTGGTCCTGCCAGACGTCGGAGATGTACTTGAGGAAGAGCATGGTCAGGACGTAGTCCTTGTAGATGCTTGGGTCCACGGTGCCGCGGAAGGTGTCGCAGGCGTTCCAGACGGCGGCGTTGATGGCGTCCTGGTTGATTTGGTCGTTTGACATGGGGAGTCCGGTCAGCGGATGGATTGGTTGAGCAGATCGAAGGCCAGCGCATCGAGCTGGAGTTCGCGGTTGCGGATCAATGCTTGCAGCGCCCTGCGTTCTTCGTGGGCGGCCTTGTCGAGGGCGGCGATGCGTCGCTGCTGTTCGATGGTGGGCACCGTAATGGGCAGCGCTTCCAGGATGCCCCGGCGGATGCCGATCTGGTCCGAGCCTTCGGCGTGCTTGGCGAAGTAGCGCTGGGCGGGCTGCCGGTTCATCTGCCAGGCGAGAAAGCCGGGCAGCAATGCCGGCGATTTGACCCGCAGCAGGAAGAAATATTGGGAACAGACGGTGGGGACGGGAACCTCGTCGAGGCACAGGGCGTAGTTGTTCTGGCCACGCGCGGCAAAGACGATGTCGCCCGGACGCAGCCAGACGATGTTCTTGTAGCCGTCGAGCGAGGTGCGTGTGAGCGCACCCCAGTTGGCGACGCCTTCAGGGCTGGCGTCGCGGATCTGCAGGGCGTAGGCATTTCCCTCCGGGTCGGCAGGAATGCTGCCGCGGAAGGGGTGGCCACCTTGGATCTCGACGTAGTTTGTAAGCAGGGTATTCATTCATGCACCATTGCGATGGTGCATGAATGTTACTTTCGATATTTCTGATCGTCAACGTATTTGTGCACCATTTTTATGGTGCTGTTGTTTTCGCGGGGCTTTGAAGGCTGCCTGGGTTCCCGTGCGTGCATGGCGGTAGTAGGGGAGGGCGCTTGGGACCGAAGGCTATGTCGATTTTTTGGATCGTTTTCGACAAGTCCGGAGGGTATGTCGAGGAGCTCGACATATTTTCTTTACCCCAGCCACCGCATCAGCGGCGGCAACACCACCGGTAGCAGCGCTGCCGTGAGCAAGCCGTTGAGCCCCATTGCCAGTGCCGCGAAGGCGCCGTTCTGTTCGCCGAGCTGGAAGGCGCGGGCGGTGCCGATGCCGTGGGAGGCGACGCCCATGGCGAAGCCCTGCACGGCGGCGTCGCGGCATTTCATCAGGCTGTAGAGCCCCTGGGCGCCCACGGCGCCGAGGATGCCCGTCAGGATCACCAGCACCGCCGTCAGCGAAGGCAGGCCGCCGAGGCGTTCGGCGATGCCCATGGCGATAGGCGTGGTGACGGATTTGGGGGCCAGGGAGTAGAGCGTTGCGTCGCTGGCGCCCAGGGCCTTGCCGATCAGCACGGCGGAGAGGGCGGCGGTGACGGAGCCGGCCAGCAGGGCGGCCAGCAGGGGGCCGGCCATGCGCTTGAGGCGGTCGAGTTGGGCGTAGAGGGGGATGGCCAGCGCCACGGTGGCGGGGCCCAGCAGGAAGTGTACGAACTGGGCGCCGTCGAAGTAGGTGCGGTAGGGCGTGCCGGTGAGGGTCAGCAGGGCCACGAGGGCGGCCACGGCGATGAGCACCGGGTTGGCGAGGGGATGGCCGCCGCAGCGCTTGTTCACCCACACGGCGGCCTGGTAGGCCAGCAGCGTGAGCGTGAGGCCCAGCAGGGGCGAGGCGGCGAGGTAGACCCAGATTTCGCTGAGGCTTTGGCCGTGGGCGTTCATGCCTGCTCCTCCTCATGCACGTGTAGCAGGCGCAGCACCAGGGCCGTGACGGCGATGGCGAGGAAGGTGCTGAGCACCAGGGCCACGACGATGGGCAGCCATTCGTCGGCCATGCGCCGCAGATGCAGCATGACGCCGACGCCGGCCGGCACGAAGAGCAGCGAGAGATGCTGCAGCAGGTTCTGCGCCGTGCCGCGCAGGTCGGCCGAGGGGCCGCCCTTGAGGGCGAGGGCGGCGAACAGCAGGCCCATGCCGATCACCGGACCGGGGACGGGCAGGGCGAAGTAGAGGGCAATGGCCTCGCCGGCGAGCTGGAACAGCAGCAGGAGCGTGATGGCTTTCAGCATGGTCCGTCCTCCAAGAAACAACGGCGCACAGGTGTCCCGGTGCGCCGTTCCCTTGCCGCGCCGCCGCCGGTGGCCCGGCGGGCGGCAGCGGTCGGGTGATTACTCCATCGCCTCGTACAGCGGCAGGGTCAGGAACTCCGGGTACTCGGGCGTCAGCGACATCTTGTCGAAGATCACGGCGGCCTGGTCGTAGGTGGCGGTGTCCTCGCCCTGGGCGGTGACGGTGGCCTTCACCTTGGCCAGTTCCTCGGCGATCATCGGGCGCACCATCTCCACGGTGACCTTGCGGCCATCGTCCAGCTTGCCCTTGGGGCTGACCACCCACTGCCACACCTGGGAGCGGCTGATCTCGGCGGTGGCGGCGTCTTCCATCAGGTTGTGGATGGGCACGCAGCCGTTGCCGCCGAGCCAGGAGCCCAGGTAGTGGATGCCGACGTTGATGTTGTTGCGCAGACCGGCTTCGGTGATGGGGGTCTCGGGCTGGAAGTTGAGCCAGTCCTTGGGGCCGAAGCTGCCGCTGACCTGCTTTTCCCACTGGTTGGGACGGTCGCCGAGCACCTTCTGGAATTCCTCGGCGGCGATGGAGACCAGGCCCGGGTGGGCCACCCAGCCGCCGTCGAAGCCGTCGTTGGCGTCGCGGGTCTTGTCGTGGCGGATGCCGGCGAGGGCCTTCTCGTTGGCGACCGGATCGCCCTTGATCGGGATCAGTGCGCTCATGCCGCCCATGGCGGGGGCGCCGCGCTTGTGGCAGGCCTGCACCAGGGCCAGGGCGTAGCTGCGCATGAAGGGCACTTCCATGGTGATGGCGCCGCGCTGGGCCAGGCAGAAATCCTGGTTCTTCTTGAACTTCTTGATGCAGGAGAAGATGTAGTCCCAGCGGCCGGCGTTGAGGCCGGCGCTGTGCTCGCGCAGCTCAAAGAGGATTTCTTCCATCTCGAAGGTGGCGAGGATGGTCTCCACCAGCACGGTGGCCTTGATGGTGCCGCGGGCCATGCCGATATGGTCCTGGGCCATGCAGAAAATGTCGTTCCACAGGCGGGCTTCCAGGTGGCTTTCCATCTTGGGCAGGTAGTAGAAGGGGCCGGCGCCGCGGGCCACCTGCTCCTTGGCGTTGTGGAAGAACACCAGGGCGAAGTCGAAGATGCCGCCGGAGACGCGCTGGCCGTCCACCGTGACGTGCTTCTCGTCCAGGTGCCAGCCGCGGGGGCGGATCTGCAGGGTGGCGATCTTGTCGTTGAGCTTGTATTCCTTGCCGGCTTCGTTCTTGAAGGAAAGCTCGCGGCGGATGGCCTTGTAGAGGTTGATCTGGCCCTGGATCTGGTTGTCCCACTTCGGGCTGTTGGAGTCCTCGAAGTCGGTCATGTAGGAATCGGCGCCGGAGTTGAAGGCGTTGATGATCATCTTGGCCTCGACGGGGCCGGTGATCTCGACGCGGCGGTTCTCCAGGGCCTTGGGCAGCGGCGCGATCTTCCAGTCGCCGTCGCGGACGTGCTTGGTCTCGGGCAGGAAGTCGGGCATCTCGCCGGCGTCGATGCGGGCCTGGCGTTCGATGCGCTTCTTCAGTAGCTCCTGGCGGCGGCCTTCGAAGGCGCGATGCAGCTTGGCGACCAGTTCGAGGGCGTCCTGGGTGAGGATGGATTCGTAGCCGGGCTTGATCGGGGCGCTGATCTGCATGCCCTGGGGCAGGTTGAGGCTCATGGTCACTCCTTTACTTGAGATTTGATTTGACGAATTCGGCAACGTCGGTCAGCAGCCGGCCGGTCGCCGTGGGCTGGACGTCGAGGTGCTCGACGGGGTGGCCGCCGCGGTTGATCCAGTAGCTGGTATAGCCGAACCAGGTCGCGCCGGCGGCATCCCAGCCGTTCGACGAGACGAAAAGGATTTGCTTCGCGGGCAGGCCCAGGGCGTCGGGGCCCAGTTGGTAGGCGGCGGGCGCCGTCTTGTACTGGCCCACGGCCTCGACGGAAAGCACATGGTCGAAGAGGCCGGCCATGCCGGCGCTCTTGATGGCGATATCCAGCATCCGGGGCGTGCCGTTGGAAAGGATGCCCAGGGGCAAGCCGAGCTTCTTGAGGGCCTTCAAGGCGCCCAGGTTCTCGGGGAAGGCCGTGAGGCAGGCGTACTGGCTCATGAGTTTCTCGGCCTGTTCGGCCGTGGGCTGCAGGGCCAGGCGGGCGAGGGTGTGGTCCAGGGCGTCCCGGGTCAGGTCCCAGAAGTTCTTGTAGCGGCCGGAGAGGGTGCGCAGGTGGCTGTACTCGATCTGCTTGGCGCGCCAGAGGGCCGAAATCTCCGCGCCCTTGCCGGGGAAAAGCTGCTCGGCCATGAGCCCGACGGAATGGACGTCGAACAGGGTGCCGTAAGCGTCGAAGAGGATGGCCTTGATCATGGACGCCATCTTATTCTTGCTTTATTGGCGGGAGAAGCTACGATTTCGGCAAATGATTTTTTACTGGATGTAACAAGTGGATCAGTTCAAGCAGATTTCCGCTTTCGTGGAGGCAGCCACCCGAGGCAGCCTGTCGGCGGCGGCCAGAGCCGAGGGGGTGACGCCCGCCATCGTCGGCCGCCGGCTGGACGCTCTGGAACACCGGCTCGGCGTGCGCCTGCTGACGCGCACGACGCGGCGCCTGACCCTGACCTTCGAAGGCCAGGCCTTCCTGGAGGACTGCCAGCGCCTGCTCAACGATCTTGCGAATGCCGAGGCTTCGGTGAGCCTGGGCGGTGTGAAGGCCAGTGGGCATCTGAAGGTCTCGGCGCCGGCCGGCTTCGGGCGCGTCCATGTGGCGCCCCATGTGGCCGGGTTTCTCGACGCCCATCCCGAGGTGACGGTGAACCTGGATCTTTCCGACCGTCTCGTGGACCTGGTGAATGAGAGCATCGACTGCGCCGTGCGCATCGGTGAACTGACCGATTCCAGCCTGGTGAGCGTGCGCCTCGGCGACATGCGCCGCATGGTGGTGGCGAGCCCGGACTACGTGGCCCGGCAGGGCGCACCGGCGACCCTGGACGACCTGGCGCGCCACGAATGCCTTTCCCTCGGCCAGCAGCGGGGCTGGACCTTCCGCGACCCGGCCCAGCCGGGAACCACCGCCACCATCAAGGTCGCCGGGCGCCTGGAATGCAACGACGGCGCGGTGCTGCGGGAATGGGCCCTGGCCGGTCGCGGGCTGGCCTGGCGTTCGATGTGGGAGGTGGGCGAGGACCTGCGCACGGGCCGGCTGGTGTCGGTGCTCGACGAGTTCGCCGCGCCGCCCCTGGGCATCTATGCGGTGTTTCCGCAGCGGCGCCAGTTGCCGCTGCGGGTGCGGCTGTTCATCGACCTGCTCAAGCACACCTACGGCCGCGCCGACTACTGGGGGCGCAGCGCCTGAGGGCAGGCGCCGTCCCCGCGACGGCGCAGCCTTTAGATACGGAAGCGGCCGGCGGCTTCGCGCATGGCGCGGGTGTGAATCTCCATGTTCGCGGCGGCATCGGCGGAATGCTGGGCCGAGGCGCTGTTCTCCTCGGCGGCCTGGGCGACGCGCTCCACCTGGGCGGCGATGGACTGGCTGGCGCTGCCCTGTTCGGCGATGGCGCTGCTGATGTCCGAGACGACGCGCACCACGTCCGCCGTGCTGCTGCGGATCTCGACGATGGCGCTGCCGGCCTGGCTGGCGAGGCTGACGCCGGAATCCACCTGGCTGACGGCCTGTTCCATGGCGGAGACGGCCGAGCGGCTGCTGGCTTGGACCTCGGCAATCATGGCGGCGATTTCGCCGGTGGCGCCGGTGGTGCGTTCGGCAAGTTTGCGCACCTCATCGGCGACGACGGCGAAGCCGCGGCCGGCTTCGCCGGCGCGGGCGGCCTCGATGGCAGCGTTGAGGGCCAGCAGGTTGGTCTGGTCGGCCACGTCCTTGATGACCTGGACGACGCCGGTGATGCGTTCCGAATGCTGGCCGAGCGCGGCGATTTGCTCGGAGACTTGGCGTACCGTGCCGGCGATCTGGGTGATCTCGGCGACGGCCTTTTCGATGATGACGCCGCCGTCGTTGGAGAGCTCGCCGGCCTTGCCCGCGATGCCGATGGCGTCGCGGGTGTTGTCGGCCACGTGGCTGATGCTGACGGTCATTTCCTCGACGGATGCCGCCATCGAAGCGGCGGCCTCGCTGGTGTCGGCGGAGGCGCCGGCCGACTGGCGGGCGTTCTCCGCCATGTCGGAGACGGCCCGGTCCACATCGCCGACCGTCTGCAGCAGTTGTCCCATGGTGGTGCGCAGGGAGGCCAACAGGTCGTTGAAGGCCTGGGCCGTCTCGCCGGCTTCGTCGTTGCCCCGGTGGGGGATCGTCAGGGTGAAGTCGCCGGAGGATTGGACCCGGGCAACCGCATCGCGGATGGCGCCCAGGGGTTCGGTGACGGAATGGATGATCCACCAGGCCATGCCGCCGCCCAACAGCAGGCCAAGAACGATGGCGGCGATGGACAGGATGCGGTTGCGCTCGTACTCGGCCAGGGAGCGTTCGTACTCGGACTTGGCGACCTTGGCCTGGAGGTCGATGAGCTGCTCGGCCAGCTTGTCCACTTCGCCGCCCTTGGCCCGGTTGCCCTTGAGGAAGCGCGAAGTCGTGTCGAGGGAATAGTCGCCGCCGGCCAAGGCTTCCATGGTGGGGCGCACGAGCTCGGCGATATAGGCGCGGTACTTGGCTTCATAGGAGGCGGCGAGCTGCTTTTCCTCGTCCGTGTGGCGGGTGGCCATGTAGATCGCCCAGGTCTCGTCGATGGCCTTGAGGTTGTTCTCCATGCGCTTCAGGTGCTCCTGGACCGGATGGTCGTGCAGCTTGGAGATCTCGATTGCCGGGTTGTGCTGGAAGGCGCGCAGGATCTCGGAGAAGTTGGCGTTCATGAGCCGGTGGATGCGGCCGAGAAGAACGCCGGGAACGGTACGGTCCTCATAGACGGTTTTCAGGCCGGTTAGGGTGTGGGCTGTACCCGTCAGGCCCAGCAGGCCGATGGCGACGAGGAAGACGGAGAAGATGGCGACGAGCAGGGCAAGACGCGGACCGACCTTGAGGTTGTTCATGGGAATGTTCTCTTGGGCTGGGAGTTGGATATCCGGATTATTAGGATGGTTATTTTTCTATTATATCTTTATGCATAGGTAATTCACGGCTTCATCAAGCCGTTTAGGCCAAGAAAAAAGCCGCGCCGGTCACCCGGCGCGGCCTTCTCCTCTCCACTCCCCCTCGTTGTCAGGGGATGAGGAAGGCAGTCCTCATCAGTGGAACTGCTCTTCCTCGGTCGAGCCGGTCAGGGCCTTGACGCTGGACGAGCCACCCTGGATAACCGTGGTGACGTCGTCGAAGTAGCCGGCGCCGACTTCCTGCTGATGCGAGACGAAGGTGTAACCCTGCTCGCGGGCCTTGAACTCCGGCTCCTGCACCATCTCGACGTAGTGCTTCATGCCCTCGCCCTTGGCATAGGCCTGGGCGAACTGGAAGGTGTTGTACCAGTTGATGTGGATGCCGGCGAGGGTGATGAACTGGTACTTGTAGCCCATGGCGGCCAGTTCTTCCTGGAACTTGGCGATGCTCTTGTCGTCCAGGTTCTTCTTCCAGTTGAAGGAGGGCGAGCAGTTGTAGGACAGCAGCTTGCCGGGGCAGGCCTTGAGCACGGCCTGGGCGAACTCGCGGGCGAAGCCCAGGTCGGGCTTGCCGGTTTCGCACCACACCAGGTCGGCGTAGGGGGCGTAGGCGATGCCGCGGCTGATGGACTGCTCCAGGCCGTTCTTGACGCGGTAGAAGCCTTCCTGGGTGCGCTCGCCGGTGAGGAAGGGCTTGTCGTTCTCGTCGTAGTCGGAGGTCAGCAGGTTGGCGGCCTCGGCGTCGGTACGAGCCAGCACGATGGTGGGCACGCCCATGACGTCGGCGGCGAAGCGGGCGGAGATCAGCTTCTCGCAGGCTTCGCGGGTCGGCACGAGCACCTTGCCGCCCATGTGGCCGCACTTCTTGACGGCGGCCAGCTGGTCTTCGAAGTGCACACCGGCGGCGCCGGCGGCGATCATGTTCTTCATGAGTTCGAAGGCGTTGAGGACGCCGCCGAAGCCGGCTTCGGCGTCGGCCACGATGGGCAGGAAGTAGTCGATGAATTCCTTGTTGCCCGGCTCGATGCCGCGCGACCACTGGATTTCGTCGGCGCGCTTGAAGGTGTTGTTGATGCGGCGGACCATGGTCGGCACGGAGTCGTAGGCGTAGAGCGACTGGTCCGGGTACATGGTTTCGGAGGTGTTGCCGTCGGCGGCGACCTGCCAGCCGGACAGATAGACGGCTTCGAGGCCGGCCTTGGCCTGCTGCATGGCCTGGCCGGCGGTGATGGCGCCGAAGGCATTCACGTAGCCCTTCTTGGCGCCGCCGTTGACCTTCTCCCACAGCTTCTCGGCACCGCGCTTGGCCAGCGTGTACTCGATCTGCATGGAGCCGCGCAGACGGACGACGTCTTCGGCGGAATAGCCGCGCTTGACACCCTTCCAGCGGGGGTTGGTAGCCCAGTCCTTCTCCAGGGCGGCGATTTGAGCTTTGCGGTCGGTCATGTCGGGGTCCTCGAAATGAAATCGGAAAGAGAACGGGCCGGAAGCTGCGGATGAAGCGGAATTCCTCATGCCCCGGCGATTCGTCGGAGCGAAGTATAGCCCCGATTTTGCGCAGCAGCAATAGTCTTATATAAGAGTTGTTTCTATTTTTTATTATTGTAAAACATTTAGATATGGCGGTCTTTTTATATTGCGAAAACCGTTTCGTATCAGAAAACGCTAAAGTGGGTTGCGTTGCGGCATGCTCTTATATAAGACACCAGATATGACTTCAGGCTAGGGCTTCCGCGGCGACAATCACGCCGTCCTCGTCCCCATAGAGCCAGTCGCCGGGGTTGAAGGTGACGCCGCCAAAGCTGACCGGCACGTCGGCATCGCCCTGGTTCTTCTTGACGGTCTTCTGGGGGTGGGTGGCGAGGGCGAACACGCCGATGTCCATGGCGCCGATGGCGCGGGAATCGCGGATGCAGCCATAGACGACGATGCCGCTCCAGCCGTTCTTCACCGCCAGCGCGGCTAGCTGGTCGCCGACGAGGGCGCAACGCAGGCTGCCGCCGCCGTCGATGACGAGGATGCGCCCCGCGCCCGGCTGCTCCAGGGTCTTGCGCACCAGGCCGTTGTCCTCGAACAGTTTGAGCGTGGCAATGGGGCCGTGGAAGGCCTTGCGTCCGCCGTAGGAACGGAACATTGGGGCGACGACGCGAACCTTGCCTTCGTTGGCGTCGCAAAGGTCGGTGGTGAGGAAGTCCATATCGGGTCCTTTGTCTGGGTGCGGGAAGGGGAAAAACAAATCGGCGGTCCGCGGGTGCGGACCGCCGATCGGGATGGAACGGTCAGCCGGCGACTGGTGCGGCGGCAGCTTCTTCGGTGACGAAGTCCAGTTTGACCTTGCCGCTTTCGTCCAGGTCGATGGTGACTTTGCCGCCGTTGGCCAGGCGGCCGAACAGCAGTTCGTCGGCGAGGGCGGCGCGGATGGTGTCCTGGATCAGGCGGGCCATCGGGCGGGCGCCCATCAACGGGTCGAAGCCTTCGCCGGCCAGCCAGTGGCGCAGGGTGTCGGTGAAGATCGCCTCGACCTTCTTCTCGTGGAGCTGGCCTTCCAGCTGCATGAGGAACTTGTCCACCACGCGCAGAATGACTTCCTCGTCGAGGGACTTGAAGGAGATCGTCGCATCCAGGCGGTTGCGGAACTCGGGGGAAAAGAGGCGCTTGATGTCGGCCATCTCGTCGCCCTGGCCCTTGCTGGTGGTGAAGCCGATGGTGGTCTTGTTGAGGGCTTCGGCGCCGGCATTCGTGGTCATGATGATGACGACGTTGCGGAAGTCGGCCTTGCGACCGTTGTTGTCCGTCAGGGTGCCGTGGTCCATCACCTGCAGCAGGATGTTGAAGATGTCCGGGTGGGCCTTCTCGATTTCGTCCAGCAGCAGGACGGCGTGGGGCTTCTTGGTGACCGCCTCGGTGAGCAGGCCGCCCTGGTCGAAGCCAACATAGCCGGGCGGCGCGCCGATGAGGCGGCTGACGGCGTGACGCTCCATATACTCGGACATGTCGAAGCGGATCAGCTCGATGCCCATGCAGTAGGCGAGCTGGCGCGCGACTTCGGTCTTGCCGACGCCCGTGGGGCCGGAGAACAGGAAGCTGCCGATCGGTTTTTGCGGACTGCCGAGGCCGGAGCGCGACATCTTGATGGCCTTGGCGAGGGCTTCGATGGCCGGGTCCTGGCCGAAGACGACGCTCTTGAGGTCGCGGTCGAGATTCTTCAGGGCCGAACGGTCGTCGGCGGAGACATGCTGCGGCGGGATGCGGGCGATCTTGGCGACGATCTCCTCGATTTCCTGCTTGCCGATGACTTTCTTCTGCTTGGACTTCGGCAGGATGCGCTGGGCGGCACCGGCCTCGTCGATGACGTCGATGGCCTTGTCCGGCAGGTGGCGGTCGGTGATGTACTTGGCCGACAGCTCGGCGGCATTGCTGATGGCCGCGGACGAATACTTGATGCCGTGGTGCTCCTCGAAGCGGGACTTGAGGCCGCGCAGGATGGACACGGTTTCATCGACCGACGGCTCATTGACGTCGATCTTCTGAAAACGCCGCGACAGGGCGTGATCCTTCTCGAAGACGCCGCGGAACTCGGTATAGGTGGTGGCGCCGATGCACTTCAACGCGCCCGAAGACAGGGCGGGCTTGAGCAGGTTGGAGGCGTCGAGGGTGCCGCCGGAAGCGGCGCCGGCGCCGATCAAGGTGTGGATCTCGTCGATGAACAGGATGGCGTTCGGGTTGTCGGCGAGTTGCTTGAGCACCGCCTTGAGGCGTTGCTCGAAGTCGCCGCGGTACTTGGTGCCGGCCAGCAGCGAACCCATGTCGAGGGCGTAGACCGTGGCGTTGGCGAGAATCTCGGGGACGCGGTTCTCGATGATGCGGCGGGCAAGGCCCTCGGCGATGGCGGTCTTGCCGACGCCGGCTTCGCCGACCAGCAGGGGGTTGTTCTTGCGGCGCCGGCAGAGGGTCTGGATGACCCGTTCGAGTTCCTTGTCGCGGCCGATCAAGGGGTCGATCTTGCCCGTCAGTGCTGCCTGGTTGAGGTTCTGGGTGAAGTTCTCCAGGGCCGTCGCGGCCGACGGGGTTTCGCCTTCCTGCTCGGTCGGTTCCTCGTTCTTGCCGGCGGGTTGCGGCGCCTTGGTGATACCGTGGGAAATGTAGTTCACCACGTCGAGGCGCGAGATGTTCTGCTTGTGCAGGTAATAGACGGCGTGGGAATCCTTCTCGCCGAATATCGCCACCAGGACGTTGGCGCCCGTGACCTCCTTCTTGCCGGAGGATTGAACATGGAGGATCGCCCGCTGGATGACGCGCTGGAAGCCCAGGGTCGGCTGGGTGTCGATCTCGTCGCTGCCGGCGACCGTCGGCGTGTGCTGGGCGATGAAGGAGTTGAGTTCCTTGCGCAGGCCGTCGATGTCGGCGGCGCAGGCGCGCAGTACCTCGGCGGCGGAGGGGTTGTCCAGCAGCGCGAGCAGCAGGTGCTCGACGGTGATGAACTCGTGCCGTTTCTGGCGGGCCTCGACGAAGGCCATGTGCAAGCTGACTTCAAGTTCCTGGGCAATCATGCCTAGTTTTCCTCCATGACACATGCCAGCGGGTGCTGGTACTGCTGTGCGTAAGCGCTGACCTGATCCACCTTGGTCGCCGCGACGTCGCGGGGGAAAACTCCGCATACGCCCTTGCCTTCCCGGTGTACCTTGAGCATGACGATGGTCGCCTGCTCCCGGTTCATGCCGAAGAACCTTTCCAGCACGACGATGACAAAATCCATCGGCGTGTAATCGTCGTTCAGCAGGACCACACGGTAAAGCGGCGGCGGTTTGACGCGTGCTTTCTCAGGCTCCAGTACTGCGCTTTCGTCGCGTTGCTTGCGTGTGGGCATGTTTCGATTCTAATGCGAATTGTTCTTCAAGCAACAGCGCCGCCAATAGGGGAATAGCGCTCGGTTCGCGGCCCTATTCGGTCGCAAGCCCTTGTGTTTCATGCTGTCGTGCAACATCGAAACCTGTTGACGCGTTTTTCCAAAATGGGTAAAAGGCGAGGCGTGTTTGGTTCAAGATTCACCGCAGTGTCCGTGTTGTCGGGCGGCCCGCAGTCCTTCGGTTTGCCAGGTTGTGTCCGGCCTCTTCCGCTGTAGAGAACTTGCTTCGCAAACATTTCCCGGCGACCTCTCCTGGGAGGCAATCTGGAAGGGCGGCCGGTTCGTATCGTGTTTTAGGAAAGAGGCTTTATGGCAACTGGTACCGTTAAGTGGTTCAATGACTCCAAGGGTTATGGTTTCATCACGCCGGACGACGGCAGCGAGGATCTCTTCGCTCACTTCTCCGCGATCAACATGCCCGGTTTCAAGACCCTCAAGGAAGGTGAAAAGGTTTCGTTCGACGTGACGCAGGGCCCTAAGGGCAAGCAGGCGTCGAATATCCAGAAAGCCTGACGAGAAGACATTTCGCAGGATTCTGCAACCCGCCGCGAGGCCCCGCGCCCCGGCGGGTTTTTATTTGGCGAACGCCTGCTGCGCAGGCACAAGCCACCACGAAATCGGGCTGGCGCCGGATTCCCCCCCACGCGGATTGTGCTGTGCTTGCGTCCCCAAAAGCAGAAGCCCCCTCGCGGGGGCTTCCGGTTAGGCGGCGCAGCTGCCTGAATTACATGCGCTCGATCATGGCCTGGCCGAAGGCCGAGCACTTCACTTCCTTGGCGCCTTCCATCAGACGGGCGAAGTCGTAGGTCACGACCTTGTCGCCGATGGCCTTCTCCATGGAGGAGATGATCAGGTCGGCGGCTTCCTTCCAGCCCATGTGGCGCAGCATCATTTCGGCGGAAAGGATCAGCGAACCCGGGTTCACATAGTCCTTGCCGGCGTACTTCGGCGCGGTGCCGTGGGTGGCCTCGAAGCAGGCATAGACGTCGGAGATGTTGGCGCCGGGAGCGATGCCGATGCCGCCGACCTGGGCCGCCAGGGCGTCGGAGATGTAGTCGCCGTTGAGGTTGAGGGTGGCGATCACGTCGTACTCGGCCGGACGCAGCAGGATCTGCTGCAGGAAGGCGTCGGCGATGGCGTCCTTGACGATGATCTCGCGGCCGGTGTTCGGGTTCTTGAACGAGCACCACGGGCCGCCGTCGATCAGCTGGGCACCGAATTCCTTCTGCGCCAGGGCGTAGGCCCAGTCGCGGAAGCCGCCTTCGGTGAACTTCATGATGTTGCCCTTGTGCACGATCGTCACCGACTTACGGTCGTTGGCGATGGCGTACTTGATGGCGGCGCGCACCAGACGCTCGGTGCCTTCCTTGGACACGGGCTTGATGCCGATGCCGGAGGTGGCGGGGAAGCGGATTTTCTTGACGCCCATCTCTTCCTGCAGGAACTTGATGATCTTGCGGGCACCGTCCGTCTCGGCCTGCCATTCGATGCCGGCGTAGATGTCCTCGGTGTTCTCGCGGTAGATGACCATGTCGGTCTTGGACGGGTCCTTCAGCGGCGAGGGCACGCCCTTGAAGTAGCGCACCGGGCGCACGCACTGGTAGAGGTCCAGTTCCTGGCGCAGGGCCACGTTGAGGGAGCGGATGCCGCCGCCGACGGGCGTCGTCATCGGGCCCTTGATCGAGACGGAGTATTCCTTGAGGGCTTCGAGCGTCTCGGCCGGCAGCCAGACGTCGGGGCCGTAGAGCTTGGTGGACTTCTCGCCGGCATAGACTTCCATCCAGGAAATCTTCTTCTTGCCGCCGTAGGCCTTGGCGACCGCAGCATCCACGACCGCCTTCATCACCGGGGTGATGTCCACACCGATACCGTCGCCTTCGATGTAGGGAATGATCGGGTTGTCGGGTACCGGCTTACCCGGAACGATTTTCTGGCCTGCGGGAACCTTGATCAGCGAAGTGCTCATGCCTGCTCCATCCTCATCCTGTTTAGTGATTGAAAGCCGCTGTCGCGGCGGATTTTCTGTCAGGGGAGGCACCGCATTCTCGTGGAACGGCGGTGCTGTAACTTTTTTTATTATCCCCCAAACCCGCCTTATGCGCTAGGGCCGCGATGCTAGAATCGGCCCGCGGCCCGCTCTGCGAGGGCTTCGGCCGCCATGGGAGACTTGCAAGGAATGGACAGAGCAGTGAATCGGGACACCACCGCACAACGCATCGCCCAGGCGATGCTCGAAGGTTTCAACAAGCACTACCGGCTGTTTCGCGAATGTTCGGCGGCAGCCAAGGCGCGCTTCGACGCCGCCGACTGGCAGGGTGTGCAGCAGTCGGTGCAGGACCGCATCGCCTTCTACGACGACCGCGTCAACGAAACCGTCGCGCGGCTGCATGACGAGTTCCAGGCCGACCTGCTCGACGAAACCGCCTGGCAGCCGGTGAAGCTGATCTATATCGGCATGCTGGCGGAGCACAAGCAGCCGGAGCTGGCCGAGACCTTCTTCAACTCGGTGTTCTGCCGCATCATGCACCGCACGTATTTCCACAACGACTTCATCTTCGTGCGGCCGGCCATCTCCACCGAGTACATCGAGTCCGACCCGCCCACCTATCGCAGCTATTACCCGAACGAAGAGGGCTTCCGCGCCTCGATCCGCCAGATGTTCGTCGACTTCGGCTGGCAACGGCCCTTCGAGGACCTGGACCGCGACGTGGACTACATCATGATCGTCGCCGAGCGCCACGTCGGCGAGTGGCCGCAGCCGGAAACCAATTTCCAGATCCAGGTGCTGTCCTCGGCCTTCTATCGCAACAAGGGTGCCTACATCATCGGCAAGGTGGTGAACGGCGCCCACGAGTACCCCTTCATGATCCCGGTGCTCCATACGCGCGAGGGCAAGCTCTACGTCGATACCGTGCTGCTGGACGCGGACCACATCCGCACCCTGTTCTCCCTTTCGCGCGCCTACTTCATGGTGGACATGCAGGTGCCGGCGAACTACGTGCAGTTTCTGCGCTCCATCATGCCCAACAAGCCGCGCTCCGAGATCTACACGATGCTGGGCCTCGGCAAGCAGGGCAAGACGGCCTTCTACCGGGGCCTCATGTCCCACCTGCAGCACTCGCGGGACCAGTTCATCATCGCCCCCGGCATCAAGGGGTTGGTGATGCTGGTGTTCACCCTGCCGTCCTATCCCTATGTTTTCAAGGTCATCAAGGACGTCTTCGGGGCGACCAAGGAAGTGGACCACGCCACGGTCAAGCGCAAATACCAGCTCGTCAAGCAGGTGGATCGGGTGGGCCGCATGGCCGACACGCTGGAGTTCTCCCATGTGGCGCTGCCGAAGGCGCGCTTCTCCCAGGAACTGGTCGACGAGCTTTACAAGCTGGTGCCCTCCCTGCTGGAAGAGGACGGCGACGATCTCATCATCAAGCACCTCTACATCGAGCGGCGCATGGTGCCGCTCAACATCTATCTCGAAACCGCGGAGAAGAAGGATCGCGACGACCTGCTGGAGGATGCGGTCTGCGAATACGGCAACGCCATCCGCGAGCTGGCCATCGCCAACATCTTCCCGGGCGACATGCTGTGGAAGAACTTCGGTGTGACCCGCTATGGCCGGGTGGTGTTCTACGACTACGACGAAATCGAATACATGACGGACTGCAACTTCCGCAAGATTCCGCCGCCGCCGAACTTCGAGGCCGAGATGTCCGGCGAGGTCTGGTATTCGGTGGGGAGGAACGACATTTTTCCCGAGGAGTTCGAGACCTTCCTGCTGGTGTCGGACAAGATCCGCAACGCCTTCCTGCGGCACCACGCCGATCTATTCGATGCCGCTTTCTGGAAGCAGGCCCAGGAGTCGATCCGCCGGGGTGAGGTGCGCGATTTCTTCCCCTATCCGGAGTCGATGCGCTTCTGCAACCAGTTCGAGCTTTCCTGCGAACGCTGAGCCTTGCCGCGCATCCTGCTGCTCAACAAGCCCTACGGCGTGCTGACGCAATTCACGTCGGCGGAGGGGCGGCCGACCCTCGCCGACTACATCCCCCTGTCCGGTGTGTACGCCGCCGGCCGCCTCGACGCGGACAGCGAAGGGCTGGTGGTGCTGACCGATACGGGCGCCATCCAGGCCCGCATCGCCCATCCGCGCCATAAGCTGGAAAAGACCTACTGGGTGCAGGTGGAGGGGATTCCCGATGAGGCGGCCCTGGCGGCCTTGCGGCGCGGCGTCGACCTGGGCGACTTCCTCACGCGCCCCTGCCGGGCGCGCCTGATTCCCGAGCCGCAGCACCTGTGGCCGCGGAACCCGCCGATACGCGTCCGCCAGGCGATCCCCACCGCCTGGCTGGAGATCGTCATTGCCGAGGGCAAGAATCGGCAGGTACGCCGCATGACGGCCAAGGTGGGCTATCCGACCCTGCGGCTTATCCGCTGGGCCGTGGGCGACTGGACCCTGGCCGATCTGGCGCCGGGGGCCTGGCGGCTCCTGGACGAGAAGGAAACGGCCGGCTTTGTCGCCGCGCTTCCCGCGGCGGCCGCCCGGCGCGGGAGCCGGCCCGCGGGGCGAGCGCGCCGCGCCTGAGGACGGTCAGCCCTCGGCCACGCGCATGGCGATATGCGCCAGGGCCTCCTCGACCTGGTCGATGAGGATCAGGCAAAGGTCGCCGGGCGCCAGCTTCGCCAGCGCCGTGTCGATGGCGAGGAATTCGCCGCGGATCTCGTCGATGGTGGTGGTGCGCGATGCGCCGACAAGCCCCTCGCGCAGCAGTCCCAGCACTTCGCCGTCGGCGCGTCCGCGCTGGCAGGCATCCTGGTAGAGGACGACGTGCTCGAAGGCATTGCCGAGGATCTGCGTCTGCTGGCGGATGTCCTCGTCGCGGCGGTCACCCGCACCGCTGATGACCACCATGCGCCGCCCGGCCGGCATGGCCTCGACGGCGCGGGTGAGGGCGGCGATGGCATCCGGGTTGTGGCCGTAGTCGGCGATCAGGGTGGCGCCGCGGTAGTCGAAAATGTTGAAGCGGCCGGGCACGCTGGCCGCATCGCTGACGAAAGTGGCCAGGCCGCGCCGGATGACCTCCCACGGCAGGTTGAGGCCCCAGGCGGCACCGATGGCCGCCATGGCGTTCTCCACCTGGAAGCCGATGGTGCCGTTGCGCGTCAGCGGCACGGCGGCGAGGGCAATGCGCACCTCCTCCTTGCCCTCGGCGGCGACGATGTGTCCGTCGGCGACGAAGATCACCCGGCGACCGCGGGCCCGGTGGGTCGCCATCACCGGATGATGGGGGTCGTGGGCGAAGAAGGTGACGCCGCCCGGGCAGGTGTCGGCCATGGCGGCGACGATGGGGTCGGCGGCATTCAGCACCGCCATGCCGTTGGGCGCCACGTTCTGGACGATCACGCGCTTGACGACGCCCAGGTCCTCGACGGTGGTGATGTAGTTCAGCCCGAGATGGTCGCCGAGACCGATGTTGGTGACGACGGCGACGTTGCAGCAGTCGAAGCCGAGGCCCTCGCGCAGCACGCCGCCGCGGGCCGTCTCCAGCACGGCGGCATCCACATCGGGATGCATCAGCACGTTGCGGGCGCTCTTCGGGCCGCTGCAGTCGCCGGTGTCGATCTGGCGGCCATCCACATAGACGCCGTCGGTGCCGGTGAGGCCGACGCGCTTGCCGTCCTGGGTCAAAAGATGGGCCACCAGGCGCACCGTCGTCGTCTTGCCGTTGGTGCCGGCCACCGCCACCAGCGGGATGCGGGCATTGTCCCCCTCCGGGAACATGGAGGCGATGATGGCCTCGCCGACGGCGCGGCCCTTGCCGTAGGACGGGTCCAGATGCATGCGCAGGCCCGGTGCGGCATTCAGTTCGACGATGCCGCCGCCCTGTTCGTCGAGGGGCTTCAGCACCGTGTCGCAGACGACATCGATGCCGCAGACGTCGAGTCCCACCATCTTCGCCGCGGCGACGGCACTGGCGGCGAGTTCCGGATGCACGTCGTCGGTGACGTCGGTGGCGGTACCGCCGGTGGACAGGTTGGCGTTGTTGCGCAGGATGACGCGGGCGCCGCGCGGCGGCACCGAGTCCGCCGTGTAGTCCTGCAGGGCGAGGCGGGCGAGGGCAATCTCGTCGAAGCGGATCTTGGTCAGGGAGGTGGCGTGGCCTTCGCCGCGGCGGGGATCGGCATTCACCTGGTCCACCAGCTGGCGCACGGTACTGGTGCCGTCGCCGACCACCAGGGGCGGATCGCGGCGGGCGGCGGCGACCAGCTTGTCGCCGACCACCAGCATGCGGAAATCGTGGCCCGGCAGGTATTTCTCGACCATCACTTCGTCGCGGAATTCGGCGGCCACTTCAAAGGCCGCCAGGATCTGTTCGCGCGTGCTCAGATTCACGGCGACACCCTTGCCCTGGTTGCCGTCGCGGGGCTTGACCACCACCGGCAGGCCGATTTCCTGGGCGGCCGTCCAGGCATCCTCGGCATCCACCACCGGGCGGCCGAGGGGCACAGGTACGCCGGCCGCATGGAGCAGGCGCTTGGTCAGGTCCTTGTCCTGGGCGATGGCTTCGCCGATGGCGCTGGTGGAACTGGTTTCCGCCGCCTGGATGCGCTTCTGCTTGGAACCCCAGCCGAACTGGACCAGGCTGCCCTGGGTGAGCCGGCGGTAGGGGATGCCGCGTGCCACGGCGGCGGCGACGATGGCGCCGGTGGAAGGGCCGAGGCGGATGTCCTCGTCGAGATCGCGCAGGGCCTTGAGGGCAGCGTCCAGGTCGAAGGGTGTGTCCTCCAGGGCCGACCGGCAGAGCTTCTCGGCGAGTTCGAAGGCAAGGCGGCCGACGTCCTCTTCCGTGTATTCGACGACCACTTGATAGACGCCCTTGTCCATGGTCTGGGCGGTGCGGCTGAAGGTCACCGGACAGCCGGCTTGGGCCTGCAGGCCGAGGGCGGCGAACTCCAGGGCATGGGCCAGGGACACGGTGTCCAGGTGGTCGGCCGGCATCAGGTCGCCCAGTTCGGGGAAGCGGGCGCGCAGCCGCGGCTCGAAGCCGGGCAGCTTGTCGATGGCGCATTCGCCGTCGCTGCAGGTGACGATGGCCTGGATGGCGGTATGGCGGCTCCAGAGGTTGGGGCCGCGCAGAGCGCGGATTTTCGAAACGTCCATGAAAGCGCGGAGTCCTGTGTGGGGGCGGTGAAAGACGCCTTGGGGAATGTTGGGAAAGGGCCGGGCGGCTTGGCGGGCCTCAGTTGCGGGCCGACGCCAGGCGCGCCGCGCTCGGCGTCGGCACCGGATCGAGGAGGCCGGAACCGAAGGTGCGCACGGCGGTGCCGAGCTGGTCTTCGGCGAGCCCAAGCGCCCAGCCGGCTGCCGTGGCGGCCAGCACGTTGGCGACGGTGAAGGGCTCCCCGGACTGGGCGACGACGGGCGACTCCTCGCTGCGGCAGAGGACGGTCTCCCGGGCGCCTCGGGCCAGCAGGATCTGGCCGTCGCGCAGCAGCACGGCGCGGCCGTCGCCGGCAAGATGCGCCTGCAGGGGGGCGGCCTGGGCATCGGTGCTGAAGAAGATCACCTCGCCGTCGGAGAGTTCGGCCATCTCGGCGACCGCCGCGTCGGCGGCGTTGAGGACGGCGCAGCCGCCGCGCAGCACCACGTCGACCTGGGTGCGGTAGGTGGCGTAGTACTTCTCGGGCGTCAGCATGTCCCACTCGGTCAGGTTTTCCAGTTCCGGCAGGATGTTGGTGACGATGCCCACCTGGCAGCGGTCGTAGGCCAGGCCTTCGCCGAGGATGGCGGCGGCGCCGTTCTCGATGACCATGGCCTCGACGGCGCTGTTGAGCAGCAGGCGGTGGCCGCCGGTCCAGTTGGTGGCATTGGACTTCTGCACATGGCGGCGGCCCAGGTGGAGGCCGTCGCTGCAGGCCATGCCGACATGCTTGCCGGACAGGTGGACCAGGTGGGCGACGAGATGGGCGACGGCGGTCTTGCCGCGCGTGCCGGTGATGCCCACCAGCGGCACGCGGCCGTCGGCGCCGTCGGCGAACAGATGGGCCACGATGGCCTGGCCCACCGGGCGCGACTTGCCGACCGCTGGCTTCAGGTGCATGAGCAGGCTGGGGCCGGCATTCACTTCGACGATGGCGCCGCCCTGGTCCGCGAGGGGCTTGGAAATGTCGGTGCAGACGAGATCGATGCCGGCGATGTCGAGGCCGACGACGCGGGCGGCCAGGGCCGCCAGGCGGGCGTTCTCCGGATGCACCTCGTCGGTGACGTCGAAGGCGTGGTTGGCGTTGCGCTGGATCAGCACCTCGCGTCCTTCCGCGGGCACGGCGTCGGCATCGAGCCCCTGGCGCTCCAGCTCCATGCGCGCGGCCGAGTCGATGCGGATCACCGAGAGCGGGTGCAGCTCGGTGGGGCCGCGGCGCGGATCGGAGTTCACCTGGCTCGCGATGAGCTCGCGCACCGTGGAGCGGCCTTCGCCCGTCACCGTGACCATGTCGCCGCGGTTGGCCGCCACCAGCTTGCCGCCCACCACCAGCAGACGATGTTCGGTACCGGGCAGGGAGCGCTCCACGAGGACGCCGCTGCCTTCATCCACCGCAATGGCGTAGGCCTTCTCGACCTCCTCGCGGGTCTTGACGTCGATGAACACGCCGCGGCCGTGGTTGCCGTCGACCGGCTTGACGCACACCGGCAGGCCGATGTCCTGGGCGGCTTCCCAGGCGTCCTCGACGCTGTTCACCTCGCGGCCCTCGGGAATCGGTACGCCGCAGGAGGCGATGAGGGACTTGGTCATCGGCTTGTCGCGGGAGATGGTCTCGGCGATGGCGCTGGTGCGGTCCGTCTCGGCGGTCCAGATGCGGCGCAGGGCGCCGCCGTAGCCGAGCTGCACCAGGTTGCCGTCGGAAAGCAGGCGGATGGCCGGGATGTCCCGGTCGTCGGCGGCGTCGACGATGCTGGCGGTGGAGGGGCCGAGACACTTGGAGTCCACCATGTCCTTGAGGGTCTCGACGGCGTCCGCCACATCGAAGGGGCGGTCCTCGATGGCGGCCATGACGAGGTCGCGGGCCGCGTACAACGCCGCCCGCGTCACTTCCTCATGCCAGGCGCGCACCACCACCTTGTAGACGCCGCGGCGGGAGGTCTCCCGCGCCTTGCCGAAGCCGCCGGGCAGGCCGGCGAGATTCTGCAGCTCCAGGGTGACGTGTTCGAGGATGTGGGCCGGCCAGGTGCCTTCCTGGACACGCCGCAGGAAGCCGCCGCGCTCCTCGTAGCTGCAACGGTGCTCGATCAGCGAGGGCAGCCAGGACGAAAGGCGCTCGTAGAAGCCGGGAATCGTGTTGGAGGGGCAATCCTCAAGATCCCCGATGTCGACCCGGGCTTCCAGCACCGGGCGGTAGGTCCAGATGTTCGGTCCGCGCAGGGCGGTGATGGACAGAAACTCGATGTGTTTTTTTGTCATGTAATGGCGGTGATGAAGAGGAGCCCCCGCAAGCATGCGTGCGGCGCTCCTGGAAACATAACGCCCGGCCGTTCCGCCGGTTTACCTGCCAAAGCAAAAATATCCGACTCCCTGCCGGAACTGCCGTCGCGGGCCGCGGGTATACTTGTTCCACCCCAGACCGGCTTTCGACGCCGGCCCCGCAGAAATCCAATAATGTCCGGACCTCCGGGACAACGCCTACCGCGCCGATGAATACCGAACCCCAAGTTGCCCCCCCGGCGGAAAACTCCCTGCCCGAAAGCTGGCGCCACGACCTGGATGCGCGACTCGCCGCCGGCGAGAACGTGCTTGCCTGGCTGGCCGCCGACCTCGACGCCAAGCTGAATTTTACGCGCGGTTTGGTGGTTGTGACCGACCGGCGCCTGCTCTCCCGGGCGCCGGACAGCGGCGAATGGTCGGAATGGGCCTACCGCGAAGGCCTCGGCTGCCATCTCCACGACCATGCCGGCGTCGGCACCCTGGAACTGACGGACGCCTCCGGGCGGCTCGCCTGCTGGCGCTACACCCTGGGCGAGAACATCTCGGCGCTGCGGCTCCTGGACCAGTTCGAGCGCCAGCTCGAAAGCCACCTGACGGGCCGGCCGCCGGCGACCGACGCCGAGTCCGTCTGCCCCATCTGCCGCGCGCCCCTGGCGCCGGACCAGGACGAGTGCCCGGTCTGCGCCAAGGAAATCCACACGCCGCCGTCCACCTGGACCCTGCTGCGCCTGTGGCGTTTCGCCAAGCCCTATCAGGGCCGGCTGCTGGCGGGCTTCCTGCTCACCCTGGCCTCCACGGCGGCCACCCTGGTGCCGCCCTACATGACCATGCCGCTGATGGACGACATCCTGATCCCCTATCAGAACGGCAAGCCCATCGACGTCGACCTCGTCACCCTCTATCTCGGCGGCCTGCTGGGCGCGGCCCTGCTGGCCTGGGCCCTGGGCTGGGCGCGCACCTACATCCTGGCGCTGGTCTCCGAGCGCATCGGCGCCGACCTGCGCACCACCACCTACGAGCACCTGCTCAAGCTCTCCCTCGAATACTTCGGCGGCAAGCGTACCGGCGACCTCATGGCGCGCATCGGCTCGGAGACCGACCGCATCAACGTCTTCCTCTCCCTGCACCTGCTCGACTTCGCCACCGACGTGCTGATGATAGGCATGACCGCCATCATCCTGTTCTCCATCAATCCCTGGCTGGCGGCGGTGACCCTGCTGCCGCTGCCCTTCATCGCCTGGATGATCCACGTGGTGCGAGACAGGCTGCGCACCGGCTTCGAGAAGATCGACCGCGTCTGGTCCGAGGTGACCAACGTGCTCGCCGACACCATCCCCGGCATCCGCGTCGTCAAGGCCTTCGCCCAGGAAAAGCGCGAGGCGGACCGCTTCCGCGAGGCCAACCGCCACAACCTGGCGGTGAACGACCGCCTCAACAAGACCTGGTCCCTGTTCTCGCCCACTGTCTCCCTGCTGACGGAAGTGGGGCTGCTGGTGGTGTGGGCCTTCGGCATCTGGCAGGTGTCCAAGGACCAGATCACGGTGGGTGTGCTGTCGGCCTTCCTCGCCTACATCGGCCGCTTCTACACGCGCCTCGATTCCATGAGCCGCATCGTCTCGGTGACCCAGAAGGCGGCCTCCGGCGCCAAGCGCATCTTCGACATCCTCGACCACGTCTCCAGCGTGCCGGAGCCGACCAAGCCGGTGCATTTGGCGCAGGTCACCGGACGCATCGAAATCCGCGACGCCGGCTTCCGCTACGGCAACCGGGCGGTCATCCGCGGCCTCGACCTCGCCATCGCCCCCGGCGAGATGATCGGCCTCGTGGGCCACAGCGGCTCCGGCAAGAGCACCCTGGTGAACCTGATCTGCCGCTTCTACGACCTGACCGAAGGTTCCATCCGCGTGGACGGCGTGGACCTGCGCTCCCTGCCGGTGGCCGAATACCGCCGCCACATCGGCCTGGTGCTGCAGGAACCCTTCCTCTTCTTCGGCACCATCGCCGAGAACATCGCCTACGGCAAACCCGATGCCACGCGGGAGGAGATCGTCGCCGCCGCCCGCGCCGCCCATGCCCACGAATTCATCCTGCGCCTGCCCCAGGGCTACGACTCCCTCGTCGGCGAGCGTGGCCAGGGGCTTTCCGGCGGCGAGCGCCAGCGCATCTCCATCGCCCGCGCCCTGCTGATCGATCCGCGCATTTTGATCCTCGACGAGGCCACCTCCTCGGTGGATTCCACGACGGAGAAGGAAATCCAGAAGGCGCTGGACAACCTGGTCCAGGGCCGCACCACCATCGCCATCGCCCACCGCCTGTCCACCCTGCGCAAGGCCGACCGGCTGGTGGTGATGGACCGGGGCCAGATCGTCGAGATCGGCAGCCACGAGCAACTGATGGCCCGCGAGGGCGCCTACCACCGCCTCTACCAGGCCCAGGCCCGGCAGGCGGAAGTGCTGGAAGAGGAGGCCGCGGCATGAGCATCGCATTTCAACTGGCGCGCAACAGCTTCGGCCGTCTCGTCTTCACCGGCGCGGACGGCGTCGCCCGGGAAGGCGTCCTGCCGGTGCGCGCCTTCCCCATTTCCGCCCCCGATTTCGGCGTTTCCCTCGTGGACGGGGACGGCCACGAACTGGTCTGGATCGAGCATCTGGCGGAACTGCCGGAGCCCACCCGCAGCCTGGTGGCGGAGGAACTGGCGGCCCGCGAATTCGTTCCCGAGATCCGCCGCCTGCGCAGCGTCTCCAGCTTCGCCACGCCCAGCACCTGGGACCTGGAGACGGACCGCGGCGACGCCACCCTCGTGCTGCGCGGCGAGGAGGACATCCGCCGCCTCGCCAACGGCATGCTGATGATCGCCGACAGCCACGGCATCCAGTTCCTCATCCGCGACCTGGCGGCGCTGGACCGCAACAGCCGCAAGCTGCTGGACCGTTTCCTGTGAGCGGGACGGCGATGCGCAAGCTTTTTGCCGCCGTCGTCTGCGCCGCCGCCTGGGGCGTCGGGGGCGGCGCGACGGCCCAGGAAATGCCCATCATCGAACTGTCCGCGGGCATCCACCGCATCGAGGCGGAAGTCGCCTACACCCAGCCGACCCGCATGGTCGGCCTCATGAACCGGCGCGTCATGCCCAAGCATCGCGGCATGCTGTTCGTCTTCGACGCCGAGGCGCGCCACTGCATGTGGATGCGCAACACCCTCATCCCCCTGGCCGTCGCCTTCCTCGACGAGCAGGGCCGCATCCTCAACATCGAAGAGATGCAGCCCCAGACCGAGAACAACCACTGCGCCGCCAAGCCGGCCCGCTATGCGCTGGAGATGAACGCCGGGTGGTTCAGAGCGCGCGGGCTGGGGGCCGGTATCGCCATCGGCGGCATCGAGCGGGCGCCTGCGCCGCGCTGAAGGCGGCACCTCCGCAGCAGAACCACCGGGACATTCCCGAAAGAAACCCCTCGCATGCCAGTCAAAGAAAAGCCCCTCTACGCGGTGGTCGCCGCCGTACAACTGCCGAACGTCAGCGACGTGGAATTCGAGGCATCGCTGGCCGAGCTGCGCGATCTGGCCAAGACGCTGGGTTACACCATCAGCGCCACCTTTACCCAGAAGCGCGCCAGCTTCGACACCACCGCCTACCTGGGCACCGGCAAGCGTGAAGAAATCCGCAGCTTCGTGGACAACGAACCTGCCCCGGGCACCTTCGAGCGGCCCCTCCACGCCGCTGCCGACCCCGATGCCGGCCGGATCGAGGCCGTCTTCGTGGACCACGAAATCTCCCCGTCCCAGGCGCGCAACCTCGAAAAGGAAGTCGGCGCCGAGGTGATGGACCGCACCATGGTCATCCTGGAAATTTTCCACCGTAACGCGCGCTCCCGCGCCGCCCGGGCCCAGGTGGAGATCGCCCGCCTCGGCTACATGGCGCCGCGGCTGCGCGAAGCCGCCAAGCTCGCCGGCCCGCAAGGGCGCCAGCGCAGCGGCACCGGCGGACGCGGTGCCGGCGAATCGCACACCGAACTGGACAAGCGCAAGATCCGCGACCGCATCGCCGAACTGCAGCAGGAGATCGCGGCCATGGAGGTGGAGCGCGACACCCAGCGCGCGCGCCGGCAGGAGCGCCAGGGGCTCGCCAGCGTGGCCCTGGTCGGCTACACGAACGCGGGCAAGTCCACCCTGATGCGCGCCCTCACCGGCAGCGACGTGCTGGTGGAAAACAAGCTCTTCGCCACCCTCGACACCACCGTGCGCACCCTGCAGCCCGAAGGCCGGCCGCGCGTGCTCGTCAGCGATACGGTGGGCTTCATCAAGAACCTGCCCCACGGCCTCGTCGCCTCGTTCAAGTCCACCCTCGACGAAGCGCTCGATGCCTCCCTGCTGCTTCACGTCATCGACGCCAGCGATCCGGGGTTCGAACGGCAACGCGAAGTGACCGACAAGGTGCTCGAAGAAATCGGCGCCGGGGACGTGCCGCGCATCCGCGTCTTCAACAAGATCGACCACGTGGGCGACGCAGCGGCCCAGGCGGACTGGGAGGCGCAGCTACGCAGCCGCTACCCCGATTGCATCGTGATGAGCGCGCGGCGCAAGGACGACGTGGCCAAGCTGCACAAGGCGATCATGGCCTTCTTCCAGCGCGACCGCGTCGAAGCGGAGTTGTTCCTGCCCTGGTCGGCCCAGAAGCTGCGCAACGAAATCTTCGCGAACTGCGAAGTGCTGGAAGAACGCGCCGACGCCGAGGGCGCCTTCCTGCGCGTCCGCGGCGACAGCGAAACCATCAAGGCCCTGGGCGAGCGGATCGGCCAGAGCGATGAATCAAGTGAGCTGAAATGAGAGCAAGCCTCCAGGTTCCCTTCGCCGAGAAGGATGACGCCAAGGGCCTCGGCGCCCGCTGGGACCCCGCGCGCAAGGTCTGGTATGTGGAGAACCAGGCCGACTTGTCCCCCTTCGCCAGGTGGTTGCCGGCCAATAACCCAACGCCGGGTGTCGGCGCGCCGTCGCCGAAGCCGCCGTCTTCGAAGGATCAGTCGACGGCCGGCATCACGGTGGTGGGAAGCCGCTTTGTCGAATATGCCCGTGTTTGCACTTGCCTGCCGTGGGAGGACTGTGACAAGTGCCGATCAGCCACCGTTGTCGAGTAGGCGATTGCGGTGGGTTCCGGGAATGGCAATGCTGGTGTCGGCTGGCTCTCGCCAGCCGATTGCCGCCGGTCGTCCTGCGCACGCCACCTTTCCAGGAAGGCCGCGATAGACGGAAAAAACGGGCGGCCGGGGATATTCCCTGGCCGCCCCAAACTCCTCTCCAACGAGGGTAAAAGGCAATTCACCGGCGCGTCACGGGCCGACTTCCTGCTGTCTGCGGATACCGCGCCGGATTCGCCGGATATGGATAGGGATGAAGACGGCCAGCAGCGCAGGGGCGGTGAATATCAGATTGGTCACAATCGTGAAGGCGAGACGGTTGTCGTCCGTGGCGCCTTGCAGGATGCTGCGCGTGAGCACGGATACGATGACCAGCCAGACGGCCATGGCGATCAGTTCGCCGGCCTGCAAGTCGGAGCGGCTCGCCTGCTTCAAGGCCTCGTCGCGCCTGGCCGCATGGACCTGTGAGAGGTCTGGGACGAGAAGCAGCCAGAATTTCTTCATGGGAAGGACCTCCTTGCTCGGCGTCATGTCAGGTGACCGTCTCGGTTGCCGGCGTGCCGTCCGCGCCAACGACGATGATCGGGATGCCCCGGTGCCGGCGGATGACCGATCCCACCACGTCGCGGCCCAACAGCCGCCAGAGTCCGGAGGTCGGACGCGGCAGGACGATTTTGTCGCAGCCGAGCTCTTCGGCGGTGTCGAGAATCGAGAACACCACGTTGCCCTGCTTGAAGAAGCCGCGGCAGGGGATGTCCTTGGCGATCAGCGGCAGGCACGCCTCCTCGATGAAGGCCTGGGCCCGCTCGCTTTGGAAGGCGGCGATTTCGGCCTGGGTGCGGAAACGCAGGACTTCCCATTGCGTGACGGGTTCGCCGACATTCAGGAAGCAGGCTTCGATCGCATCGCCGGCGCCATGGCGCCGCAGGGCATAGACGACACCCCAGCGCGACTCCGGCGTGGCGTCGATGGGAATCAGCAGCCTGCTGCGAAGCGGCTTGGCGGCGGTCGAATCGCCGTTGTTCATGAGGGCCTCCGCGCTGGAATGTGGAAGGAAGGACGGCGCCGCCGGGGGCGCCTTGCCCGGCCGGATATTCATGGGACCTCCTTGGGTGCGGCATTGCCGCGCTTTGTGATGAACTTGCCGTCTCCCCACCGCCTACGGCGTAGATGCAGCGGCTGCGCCCATGCGTGATCGCGGCGCTTGAGCGCGCAGGCGATGGTCGGGCGATCTTTCGGTTCGGCCATCGCCTTAGCCGATGTAGTAGAGGGCAAGGTAGGCCAGCAGCATCACCATCACCCATAGCGCCATGCTGCCCGTCGGCCAGGAACGCATCAGGACGCCGGCGGGGTGGCGGTTTCGGGCGAGCCAGCCGCAATAGCCGGTTTTGCCGGACGCAATGATCCCGCCCAGCCCGGCGCGGGTCTCCGCCAGCGCGAGGCGGCAGGACTTCGCCGCCTCCGGCCCGGCGACGCGCCACAGCCAGTCGAAGTCGAGCGTGATGGTCGGCGTCCGCTTGAGATGGTCGAGCATGACGAAGAAGGCCAGACCCGAGAACAGCAGCAGCTGCAGCTGCGTCACGACATGCGCCGCCGTGTAGGGCTCGTAGTTCACTTCATAGGGCAGCATGGCGTAGAGCGGCGCCGGGTAGACGCCGAGGGCGATGCAGAGAAAGGCGAAGAAGATCATCGCCCAACGCAGGCTGGCCGGCGGATCGGCGGGGCGCAGGCCGGAATCCTTCTGGAAGAAGACGAACCAGGGGAACTTGATGCCGGCATGGAGAAAGACGCCGGCGGATGCCGCCGCCAGACACAGCCAGACGGCCTGCAGGTGGCCGTCGATGGCGGCCTGGGTGACCATGGACTTGGCGACGAAGCCGGAGGTGAAGGGGAAGGACGAGATCGCCAGGGCGCCGATGGTGCCGCAGAGCGTGGTGATGGGCATGCTGTGGAAGAGGCCGCCGAGTTCTGAGCACTTGCGCCGGCCTGTGGCCGCCAGCACCGCCCCGGCGGACATCAGCAGCAGCGCCTTGTAGATGATGTGGGCAAAGGCGTGGGCCGCCGCGCCGTTGAGCGCCATTTCTGTGCCGATGCCGATGCCGGTGATCATGAAGCCGACCTGGTTCACGATGGAATAGGCGAGGATGCGCCGCATGTCGTTCTCCAGCAGCGCATAGACGATGCCGTAGAAGATCATGAAGATGCCGACCCAGATCAGGATCTCGGTGCCGGGGAAGCCGCGCAGCAGCACATAGACGGCCGTCTTGGTGGTGAACGCCGAAAGGAAGACCGTCCCGCTCCAGGAGGCTTCGGGGTAGGCATCCGGCAGCCAGGCCGAGAGGGGCGGCGCACCGGCATTGATGAGGAAGCCGATCAGGATCAGCCAGGTGGCGACGGAGTCGGTTCCCAGCCTGTGGAAACCGGCATCGCCGGTGGCGGCGATGTGGCCGGCGATGCCGGCAAACAGGATTACGCCGCCGGCCAGGTGGATGGCGACATAGCGGCGGCTGGCCGCTGCGGCGCCGGGTGTGGCGGCGCTCCAGATGACGAGCGTCGAGCCGACGGCCATGAATTCCCAGAACAGGAAGACGGTGACGAGGTCGCCGGCCAGCGTCACGCCGACCGCCGAGCCGGCGTAGAGGAAGGCGGCGGGGATTTCGAGCCGGCTGGTCTGCAGCAGGGCGAACAGGCCGCCGACGCCGGCCATGAGCAGGAAGATGGTGGCGAACAGGCGGGAGAGCTTGTCGACGGCCAGGGGCGCCAGGGAGTAGTCGAGCCATTGCACCTGCCACAGACGGCCTTCCGGCAGCAGCCAGAGGGCGATCAGGGCGAGGGCCGGCGCCGCCAGGACGGCGACGTGGCGCGCCGTGCCGCGCAGGAAAGGCAGCAGCAGGGCGCCGGCAATGAGGATGAGGGCGGGATGGAAGATGAAGAGGCTACTCATCCTTGGCGTCCTCGACGTAATAGCTGTCCCTGCGCTTGAGGAAGCGGCCGAGGCCCTTGGCGCCGACGATCATCGCCAGGCAGGCGACGAAGCCGTAGGCGGCATTGAAGCCGAACCAGGCCTCGATCTCGAAGTGCGGGTGCAGATCGACGAAGGTGCCGGCGATCACGGTGAGCGCCAGCACGACGAGGAAGCCGCGCCAGAGTTTGCGCACATTGTTCCGGTCGTCCAGCCAGTGTTCGTGTTTCATGGCTGCACCAGTTGCTGCGCGAGAGCCAGCGGCACCTCGGGAAAGAAGAACAGCGCCAGCGTGCCGGCGGCGGTGAGGGTCAGGGCGAAGACGATCGGCCAGGGCGCCTCGCCATGCGGATGGTGTACCGCTTCCGCCGACAGGGGGCGGAAGAAGGCGCGATAGACGATGGGCAGGAAGTAGGCGGCGTTCAGCAGGGTGGACAGCAGCACGACGAGCAGCGCCAGCCATGCGCCTTGATGCATGGCGCCGGAGACGAGGTACCACTTGCTGACGAAGCCGGCGGCCGGCGGCAGGCCGATCATCGACAGGGCGCCGATGCCGAAGGCCGCCATGGTCCACGGCATGCGCCGGCCGATGCCGTCCAGCTGACTGACCTCCGTCTTGTGGGCGGCGGTGTAGATGGAGCCGGCGGCGAAGAACAGGGTGATCTTGCCGAAGGCGTGGGCGGCGATGTGCAGGGCGGCGCCCACCAGCGAGAGCGGCGCGAGGATGGCGGCGGCGAGGATGACGTAGGAGAGCTGGCTCACCGTCGAGTAGGCGAGGCGGCGCTTGAGGTTGTCGGCATGCAGGGCCACCAGCGAGGCGGCGACGATGGTGAAGCCGGAGAGGGCGACGAGCCAGTCGGTGGCCCCCGCCAGCGCATCGAGGCCGAAGACATAGACGACGATCTTGATCACCGAGAAGACGCCGGCCTTGACCACCGCCACCGCATGCAGCAGGGCGGACACCGGCGTCGGCGCCACCATGGCGGCCGGCAGCCAGCGGTGGAACGGCATCAGAGCGGCCTTGCCGATGCCGAACATGAACAGCGCCAGCAGCACCGCGACTGCGCCGCGGCCCATGTCCGCCGGCAGGATGCCGCCCGCCGCGAAATCGGTGGTGCCGGCCGCATGCCAGACATAGACCACCGCCGGCAGCAGGAACAGGATCGAGGTGCCCATGAGGACGGCGAGATAGGTGCGTCCGCCCGCCCGCGCCTTGTCGGTGCCGGCGTGGGTGACCAGCGGGTAGGTCAGCAGCGTCAGCACTTCGTAGAAAAGGAACAGGGTCAGCAGGTTGGCGGCGAAGGCGATGGCCAGCGCGGCGCCGAGGGAGAGGGCGAAGCAGACGTAGAAGCGCGTCTGGTGCTGCTCGCCGTTGCCGCGCATGTAGCCGATGGAGTAGATCGAATTGACGATCCAGAGCCCGGCGGCGACGAGGCCGAACAGCATGCCGAGCGGCTCGACGCGGAAGGCGATGGCGAGCCCGGGCAGGATCTCCAGCAGCGTCAGCTCGGGCCGGGCACCTGCCAGCACGGGATCGAGCAGTTGCAGCACGGCGGCGCAGAGGGCGATGGCCGTGCTCAGCGTCGCCGCCTCGCGCAGATTGGGACGCCGGTGCGCAAGGGCGATGGCGGCGGCGCCGACGAGGGGAATGCCGAGGGCGAGCTGCAGGGCCGTCATGCGCCCACCTTTACCAGCTGGCGGGCGACGTCGAGCGCCGTGCCGAGGGTGACCGAGGTGTCGAGGCCGAACCAGACCGTCGCCCCCACCAGCAGCCAGGCCGGGATCAGCAGGCCGGGGGGGGGCTCGCATCGGGCGCAGCCCGCCGGCGGGCTGCGGAAATAGGCGACCTCGACGAAGCGCCAGACGTAGGCGACGGCGAGCAGGGAGCTCAGGAGGATCGCGCCGACGATCCAGAACTGGCCCTTTTCCATGGCGGCGAGGATCAGGTACCACTTGCCGACGAAGCCGGCGGTGCCGGGCACGCCGATCAGCGAGAGTCCGGCGACGACGATGCCGAAGCAGGTCAGCGGCATGCGTTGCGCCAGGCCGGCGAGGCGGTCGAAGGTCGGCGCCGGCGGGACGGCGTCGCGCGATCCTGCAGGCGCATCCCGGTGGGCATCCGGCTTCGCCAGGCCGACGACGAGGCCGCCGATCAGCAGGAAGATCGCCGCCTTGGTGATGCCGTGATTGAAGAGGTGTACGACGGCGGCGGTGAGCCCGCTCACGGAGTCGAAGGACATGCCGAGGGTGATGTAGCCGATCTGGCCGACGCTCGAATAGGCGAACAGGCGCTTCAGGTTGTCCTGGAAGATGGCGGTGAAGCTCGCCGCGAACATCGCCGCCAGGGAGAGCAGCAGCAGGATCTGCGGCAACGGCAGGCGATGGAAGATCAGGGTTTCGCCGAACACCGAGTACCAGAAGCGGATCAGCACATAAACCGACACCTTGGTCGCCGTGGCGGCGAGGAAGGCCGTGACGGCCGAGGGGGCGTAGGTATAGGCGTTCGGCAGCCACTGGTGCAGCGGGAACAGGGCCAGCTTCAGCGAGACGCCGACGGTGATGAAGGCCAGCGCGGCCAGCACCGGACGGGAGCTTTCGACGCTGCGCATGCGTTCGGCCAGGTCCACCAGATTCAGGGTGCCGGTCATCAGATAGAGGAAGCCGATGCCGATGACGAAGAAGGTGGCGCCGATGGTGCCCATGATGAGGTAGCGGTAGGACGCGGCCAGGGCCCGCCGGTCGCGGCCGAGGGCGATCATCACGTAGGTGGACAGGGACGAGATTTCCAGGAAGACGAAGATGTTGAAGGCGTCGCCGGTGACGACGATGCCCAGCAGGCCGGCGAGGCAGAGGCCGAACATGGCGTAGTAGAGGTAGTGCAGTTCGCGCGGGATCTCGCGGGCGATGCTGGCCCGGCTGTAGGGCAGCACGACGGCGGCCGTGCCGGCGACGAGCAGCAGGATGAAGCTCGCTAGCCGGTCGACGCGGTACTCGATGCCCCAGGGCGGCGGCCAGTTGCCGATGTGGTAGGAGATTGCGCCGGTCTCGCCGACTTGCAGCCAGAGGGCGATGGCGGCGGCAAAGGCGCTCCAGGCGCCGGCGGTGACGATGGCAAAGGCGAGGCCGCCATGGCGCAGCAGCACCGCCAGCGGCGCCGAGAGCAGCGGCAGGACGACCTGGAGGGCGGGCAGGTGGGCGGCGAGGCTCATGGTTTGGCGCCCTCGGCATCCTGCACTGCGTTGTCGGCGGCGGTGATCTCGTCCTCCTCGATGGTGCCGTAGGCCTCGCGTATCCGCACCGCCAGGGCGAGGCCGAGCGCCAGCGTGGCGACGCCGACGACGATGGCGGTGAGGATCAGCACGTGGGGCAGCGGATTGGAATAGAGGGCGTATTCCGGCGCCAGTATCGGCGCCGTGCCGCCGATCAGCTTGCCCGGTGCGATGTAGAGCAGATAGACCGAGGTCTGGAAAATGGAGAGGCCGACCAGCTTCTTGATCAGGTTGCCGCGGGCCATGACGACATGGAGGCCGGCCACCATGAGCAGCACGGCGACGATATGGCTGAAGTGTTCGAGCAGCCCGCCGCTCATGCGGCGTCCCCGTCGTGCCGGCCGCGCCCGGCGAACATGTAGAAGATCTTCAGCATCACGCCGCTGACGGTGACGGCGACGCCGGCCTCGACCCAGAAGATGCCGCGGTGCTGGCCGTGGACCGGGTCCGCGGCGAGCACGAAGTAGTCGAGGTAGTTGCCGCCCAGCAGCAGGCCGGCGACGCCGACGCCGGCGTAGATCAGCACGCCGAGCGCCAGCATCGCCTCGACGAGGCGGTCCGGCACGATGCGGCGCGCGTTGTCGAGGCCGAAGACGAGGGCGTAGAAGACGATGCCGGCGGCGAAGATGGTGCCGGCCTGGAAGCCGCCGCCGGGACCGAAGTCGCCGTGGAACTGGACGTAGAGGGCGAACAGCAGGATGAACGGGATCAGCAGCTTGGCGACCACGCGCAGGACGAGGCTACTTTCCATGGTCGCCGTCCTCGTTGCGGGGATGCCGGCGCCGGCGCAGCAGGGCGATGATGCCGGCGCCGGCGGTGAATACCACGGTGGTTTCGCCGAGGGTGTCGTAGCCGCGGAAGCTGGCCAGCACCGCCGTGACGACGTTGGGCACGTCGACCTCGTTCTGCAGGTAGCGCGGCGCGACGTGGCGGTGGATCGGCGCCGCCGGGTCGGCGAAGTCGGGTAGCCCCAGGGCGCCGTAGATCAGCAGGCCGGCGGTGGCTAGAGAAAGCGACAACGGCAGCCAGGGGCGATGGACCGGCTTGGCCTCCTCGCTCTTGCACAGGTGCAGGGCGCCGAGCAGCAGGACGGTGGAAACGCCGGCGCCGACGGCCGCCTCGGTCATCGCTACGTCCACGGCGTCGAGGGCGACCAGCAAGGTGGCCATGAGGAAGCTGTAGATGCCCGACAGGACGATCACGGCGAACAGGTTGCGGGTGCGCACCAGCACCAGCACGGCGAGCGCCATCATCGCCAGCAGGACGTCGACGATCAGGGTTTCGATGATGCTTCTCCGGCTTTGACCAGCAGCGGTTTGACGCCGCGCAGCATGGCGGCGCGCGCCAGGGCGTGGCTGGCGGTGGGGCTGGCGAAGAAGATGAGAAGGCCGATCATCAGCAGCTTGGCGGCGACGAGCGTGAAGCCCGCCTGCAGCATCAGGCCGAGCAGGATGAAGCCGGCGCCGAGGGTCTCCAGCACGCTGGCGGCATGCACGCGGGTGTAGAAATCTGGCATGCGCAGCAGGCCCCAGGCGCCGATGAGGCTGAAGATCGCGCCGGCCAGCAGGCAGGCGCCGCCGAGGAAGCCGGCGATCATACTCATCGCGGCTCCTCGCCGGCGCCGAGGTCGCCCTGATGGAAGAACTTGAGGACGGCGATCACGCCGATGACGTTGAGCAGGCCGTAGGTGATGGCGAGGTCGAGAAACTCGGGGCGGCCGTTGAGAAAGCCGATCAGGGCGAGCAGCAGCATGGCACAGGTGCCGATGGTGTTGGCGGCCTGCAGGCGGTCGAATACCGTGGGGCCGAGGCTCGCCCGCAGCAGCGCCAGGGCCACGCAGACGAGGAGGGCCAGGGTGGCGCCGGCGAACATCAGGCGACCCGCTCTAGGCGGGTGCAGCGCCGGTCCATCTCGCTGCCGGGGAGTGCGGCGGCGCCTGCGGCGGTCAGCGCGTGCACCAGGAAGCGGCCGGGCTCGACTTCCACGGCAATCGTGCCCGGCGTCAGGGTGATCGAGTTGGCGTGGATGACTAGGCCGAGACTGGTCCGTTGCGTCGGGGCGAACTCGACCAGGGTCGGGGAAATCGGCAGACGCGGATCGACGATGCGACGCGACACGTCCCAGGCCGATGCCAGGATTTCCCTGGCCAGCCAGGGCCAGTAGGAGACGAAGGCGGGCCAGGCCAGATGGACGGGATGACCTTCAGGGTCGATCAGGTCCATGCGCTTGGCGAGCAGCGCGACGGCAATGGCGCTGCCGACGCCGCAGGCGACCAGAAACGGTGTGAACATCCCGGACAGAAGAAGCCAGAACGCCAGGAGCGCGAGGGACAGGCTGAGCAGGCGGAACATCTTCGCATGCTAGCGATTGGCCGCCAGGCGGGAAATTCGGGACTCCGCGTACGGGCAAGCCGCCTTCCGGCGGCGGTCGGCGCGGTGTTGAAATCCGGTCCGGCAGGGGGAATGCGGCCGGAAATAAGGGTTACCCTTACGGGCGCCAACGAATTACGAATTCCGCCATGCTCAAGCACAATGAACCGTCCCCGCCCTGGAATGAACAGCGCTTGTCGATACTTCCGATTCAGAGACTTGGCTGGCGCGATGCCGCGATCCTGCTGTTTGGCTATATCGCGCTGGATTGGGCCAGCTATATCCATCCGCTGCACGGCTTGAACATCACGCCGTGGAGTCCCGCACCCGCCCTCGGCCTGGTGTTTCTGATCCGTTTCGGCCGGCATGCGGTATTTCCGCTGATCCTGGCAATCGTGCTGGCGGATCTCTGGATTCGTGATCTGCCTGCCGCATTGCCCGTATCGATGGGCCATGCCGTCCTGCTGTCGCTGGGCTATTGGGCGATTGCCGAAATTCTGCGCCGCCGTCTGGCGAGCATCGGCATCTTCGGCGACCGCCAAGGCCTGTTCGAATGGACGGCGATCATCGCCTGCGGCACCCTCCTCATCAGCCTGGCATTCGTTTCCATGCTGGTCGCCGGTACCCTCATACCGGCGGGCGCCTGGTACGAGGCGCTCGTCCGCTACTGGGTCGGCGACAGCGTCGGGGTGCTGATCACGATGCCCATACTCTGGATGCTGTTCGACGAGCGTGGGCGCGCCCAGCTCGGCATGATGCTGCGCACCTGGGAGGTCGCGGGCTACGTGCTGGGGGCAAGCGCCGCGCTCGGGCTGTCCTTCGGCCTGAGCAACGCCGCCCATTCGAGCTTCTTCTATGTGTTGTTTCTTCCCGTCGCCTGGGCGGCGGCACGCCAGGGCCTGGCCGGCGCGGTGCTGAGCGCGGCCATCGTCCAGGTCGGCATCATCGGATCGGTGGAGCTGCTGGGCTTTCCTGCCGTGACCATCCTTGAGATCCAGATACTGGCGGTGGTGCTGGTGCTGTTCGGCTTTTTCATCGGCATCGTCGTCGACGAAAAGCAGCGCGTCAGCGCCGAGCTGCGCCAGACCCTGCGCCTTGCGGCGGCGGGGGAAATGGCCGGCGCCCTGGCCCATGAACTCAACCAGCCGCTGACCGCCCTGACCACCTACGGGGCGGCGTGCGAAAGGCTGCTCAAGCAGGGGGACTCCGGCGCGCGTCTCTACGACACCGTGTCCCGCATGGTCGCCGAGTCCCACCGGGCGGCAGACGTGCTGCGCCGGCTGCGCGACTTCTTCCGCACCGGCGCCACCCGGCTTGAACCCGTCGAACTCGGCGAGCTGCTGGCCGGCGCCGTAAAGCCCTTCGCCGGCAAGCTGGAAAAGCTGGCGGTCGAGCTGACAGTGGATGCCGGCCGGCCCTGTACCCTCCTGGCGGATCGCCTGCAGCTCGAAGTGGTGTTGCGCAATCTCTTGTCCAACGCCATCGATGCCGTTTCGGACCGGCCCCCCGGGCAGCGACGCATCCGGGTGGCGGCGCGGCCTGCCGGCGTTGGTCGCGTGCGTCTCAGCATCGAAGACACCGGTATCGGGCTGTCGGCGGTGTCCGCGACCCAGTCTTTCGAGCCGTTCCGCTCGTCCAAGTCGACCGGGCTCGGCCTCGGCCTGGCGATCAGCCGCGCCATCGTCGAGGCCCACGGCGGCAGCCTCTGGGCCGAAGTCGCCGACCACGGCCTGTTCCAGCTGGAGCTCCCCACCGAAGGGATGATCGAAGATGTCGCCTAGTGTGCAAACCGTCTATATCGTCGAGGACGATCCCGCCGTCCGCGACGCCCTCGCCCTGTTGCTCGGCATCGAAGGCTACGCCGTGGCGATGTACGCCGACGCCGAAAGCATGCTCGGCGCCTATCGACCGGAGTGGCGCGGCTGTCTCCTCATCGACATCCGCATGCCCGGCATGAACGGCTTGGCGCTGCAGCGGCGCCTGATCGAGCTGGGTTGCCGCATGCCGGTGATCATCATGACGGGGCACGGCGACGTGGCTTCCGCCCGGGAGGCCTTCCGCGCCCAGGCGATAGAGTTCCTGGAAAAGCCCGTCGATCAGGGCAAGCTGATCGGCGCCATCGAGGAGGCCTTTGCCCGCCTGACGGCCGTCGCGGGGGAGGAGGAGCAGCGGGCCGAACTGGAGCACAAGCTGGCGAGCCTGACGCCGCGCGAGCGGGAAGTGATGGATCTGGTTGTAGCCGGGCGCCACAACCGCGAGATCGCCCAGTTGCTGGGCATCAGCGCGCGTACCGTCGAGGTGCATAAGGCGCGCATGATGACCAAGCTGCAGGCCGACAGCGTTTCTCAGCTGGTGCGGATCAGCCTGGGTCTGGGCGGCTGATCCGCACGGCATCCGGGACGCCAGACCGGGGCGGTGCCTCAGTACTCGCGTAGCAGGATGCGGTCGCGCCCGCCGTATTTGACTTCGTACATCAGTCCGTCGGCCTGTTTCAGCAGGGCGTCGAAGTCCTGCGGCGGCGTGCGATAGCTGGCGACGCCGATGCTGAAGGTTACGGGCCAGCCTTCCGCCCCCATGGCGTCGAGCAGGCGACGGCGCAGTTCCTCCACATAGAGGCGGACCGCGGCCGTCTTCATGCCGGGCAGCAGCAAGGCGAACTCATCGCCGCCGAGGCGGCCCGGCACGTCGCTGGCGCGCACGTGTGCGCGCATCGCGGTGGCGACGCTTTTGAGCAAGCGGTCGCCCGCCTCGTGGCCGAGGCTGTCGTTCACCTCCTTGAAACGGTCCAGGTCGATGAACACCGCCGCGAAGGGAGAGCCCTGGCGCTGTGCCTGGGACAGGGCATGACGGCCGCGCGTATGGAACTCGCGCCGGTTGGGCAGTTGCGTCAGGGCATCCTCGCGGGCGAGGCGGGACTCGCGCAGCAGGACCTTGCGTATCTCGCCGACCAGCCAGGCGCCGCCGGTGAAGATCGCCAGCCGCACCGCGGTATTGAACAGCAGCGGCAGGAGCGCCGGCTGGCCGCCGGCGAGCAAGCGGTCGGCCATGAACCATTCGATGGCGGCCAGCACGGCCACGGCGTAGCCGAAGCGTGGCCCCAGGAACCAACTGATCACCAGTATCGGGACGATGAAGAAGGCGTGGAACTCGTAGGCGAGGCCGCTCAGCCAATGGATGTAGCCGACGACCGTGACCAGCAGCGCGGCGCCCGTCAGCATGAGGCCTTGATGGAGCCGGCCGGGTTGCCAGAGAAAGGCATCCCTGAGTTTCATGGCGTCGCCTTTCCGACATGTCGATGGGCGGCGAGGAGGCGCGCCCGGGGCGGTGGCGCTATGGCGTTCCCGCCGGGTGGCCGGCCGGCGGGAACGCCTTCGGCAAGCAGCCGTCCCAGGCAGGCCACGGGGGCCGGCAGCAGCAAGACGCGGATCATCGTGCCGCTCCCTCGGCGCCGGCGTTTTGTTGAGCCGCTTGGAAACGTACCTTGTCCGGCGCGTTCGCGCCGCCCGTCATCACGAAGCTCATCGCCTCCTCGATGGTCCAGTCAGTCTGGACGACGTCGCAGAGGGGCACGATCTCGATGTAGCCCGAGGTCGGGTTGGGTGATGTCGGAACGTAGACCGCCGCCAGTTCCCGCCCGCTGACCTCGTCGTGCAACACCCTGGTGACGAAGCCGACCGCCTTCATTTCCGGCGTCGGAAAACTGATCAGCACCACCCGCTGGCCGGCGACGGGAGGCCTGCGCAGGCTGGCAAGAAAGCGCTTGGTGCCGCCATAGATGGTCTGCGCCAGCGGCAGCCGCGCCAGCAGTCCCTCCATGTGGGCGATCAGTTTGCGGCCGAACACCAGCGAGGAGAGCACGCCGATGCCGTAGAGTGCGCCCAACGTCAGCACTATTGCCACCACCTGCTGGAAAGCGGTATCCAACAGCCACGAAGACAAGGTCTCCGAAAGCGGCTTCACTACGCGGGCGGCCCCGCGCAGCAGCGGCGTGCCCGCGGCAGCCAGTATGCCCAGCAGGAAGTCGAACACCAACCAGGTCACCCACAACGGCGCGACAGTGAAAAAGCCGATCAGAACCGTGCGCCCGAAGTGGCGGCGGCGTCCTGCCGGCGCTGTGTCACCTTCGTTCAAGTCCATTCCCTATTCCGCCGTCCATTCGCCGAGGACGGACTCACCTTTGCGGCGTCTGTTCGTCGTCGCCCCTCGCCGCCATCAGCTGGCGCAGGCCTACGTAGGGCTTCTCGTCGGCGGATACGGCGGCTATCGGGAGCGGCGTACCGCCGCGCGCCTGCGCCAGTTCCGCGCGCAGTTCTTCGTTGCGGCGTTCCGCCTCCGCCAGCCGGCGTTCCAGTTCTGCCACCTGTCGGCCCAGGCGCGCCGTATTCCACTGGCGGCGGATCATGGCGGGCGAGGAAACCAGTCCGGCGATCAGGGCGCCCATGCCGAGGGCGGCAAGCAACGCCAGCGCCAGAGAACTTTCGAAACTCCACAGGCCGAGGGTAACGGTGACCGGCGCGATGTTCTGCATGGCGAACAGCGCCGCGACGATGGCGAAGACGATGCCGGCGATCAGTCCGAGTTGCATAAGCGGGGCTCCTGTCGATCAGTCGAGCGTGAGCTCGTCAAAGAAGGATAGCGCATGATCCTCCCGGGCGTCCGCGCGCTCGCTGACGAGATGGCGGCGCCGGTGGCGCGGATGGTGCCGCACGAGGCGGCATTCATGGTGTTTCCGCCAGCCTTTGGACAGCCTTGGTGGCCTGTTCGAGGGCTCGGCGCAGGGCGCTGGCGGCGCGCAGCCGCGCGTCCATGACCGTGACCGGGATGTTGCCGGGGGCCCCGGCCTCCAGCCAGTAGACCTTGACGGCCTGGTGGGCGAGGCTGGTCGGGATGTGCAGCCGCTGAAAGGCGATCATGATCGCCACGGCGACGGCCAGGAGCAGGGTGATTTGCAGCAGATGATCCATGGGAGTCGCTCACATCGTTTGCGGCGTGTTCCTGTGCGGGCATCGACGGCCCGATTATCGCCGCAAGCGCGCTGTTGCGCAGCCGCTGCGGCGGAAACCTAGCGGCGTCGCCAGTAGACCTTCTCCAGTTCGACCGCCAGCAGCACGACGATGCCGATTGCCGCGACGCGCAGCCAGGTGGCGGCATCGAGGTGGGCGGTTCCGAACAGAACCTGCTTGAACGGCAGATGGGTCATCGCCAGTTGCAGCGCAATCAGCACCGCGACGGCCTTCAAGGCGATGGGGTTGCCGAGGAAGCCCTCCCGCGACAATATCGAACCCGTCAGCCGGCGGCAGTTGAAGAGATAAACAATCTGCCCCATCACCAGCGCATTCACGGCGGCCGTGCGGGCGAACTCCAGGCCCATGCCGCGCTCGATCTCCCAGAGGAAGAGGCCGAACGAGGTGGTCACCAGCAGGGCCGTGACGAAGCCGATGCGCCAGAGCATGAATCCGTTCACCAGCGGTTCCTTCGGGTCGCGCGGTCGGCGCGCCATCAGGCCCGGCTCGGGCCGTTCGAAGGCGATGGCGAGGGAGAGCGTCACGGCCGTGACCATATTGACCCAGAGGATCTGCACCGGCGTGATCGGCAGGGTCATGCCCAGCAGTACGGCGATCAGCACCATCGACGCCTGGCCGATGCTGGTCGGCAGCACATAGACGACGGCTTTGCGCAGGTTGTCGTACACCGTGCGGCCTTCCTCGACGGCGGCGGCGATGGAGGCGAAGTTGTCGTCGGCGATGACCATCTCGGCTGCTTCCTTGGCTGCCTCGGTACCCTTGTGCCCCATCGCCACGCCGACATCGGCGCGTTTCAGGGCCGGTGCGTCGTTCACGCCGTCGCCGGTCATGGCCGCCACTTCGCCGTCGGCCTGCATGGCCGCGACCAGGCGCAGCTTGTGCTCGGGGCTGGCGCGGGCGAAGACATCGACCTCGCGCACGGCCCGGCGCAATGCCGCCTCGTCCATGGCTTCGATCTCGGCGCCGGTCAGGGCCTTGCCGCCTGCCGCTGCAAGTCCCATGGCGCCGGCGATGGCGGCAGCGGTGGCGGCATGGTCGCCGGTGATCATCTTGACGCGGATGCCCGCCGCGTGGCAAGCGGCGACGGCGCGGATCGCCTCTTCACGCGGCGGGTCCATGATGCCGGCCAGCGCCAGCAGGGTGAGCCCCGCCTCGACATCGGCGAAGGCGAGCTCGCGCTTGCCCATCGGCATCGGCGCCATGGCCAGGGCCAGCAGGCGGAAGCCGGTCGCCGCCAGCGCGTCGATCTGCGCCTGCCACAGCGCCGGGTCAATCGGCCGGTCGTCGCCGTCGACGCGCTGGCGTGCGCACATGCCGATGACGCGCTCGGGAGCGCCCTTGACGAAGACGAAGGCGTGGCCGGCATGGTCGTGGTGCAGCGTCGCCATGAAGCGGTGTTCGGACTCGAAGGGGATGACGTCGATGCGCGGCAGGGCGGCAGATTCGAAATGGGCATCCAGACCGGCCTTCATGGCCAGGGCCAGCAGCGCGCCTTCTGTCGGGTCGCCGACGAGCCGCCATTCCCCGCCGGTCTCGCGCAGGGTGGCGTCGTTGCACAGCAGGGCGGCGCGCGCGATGTCGCCGAGTTCCGCCGGATCGATTTCGCCTCCGCCGGCCGTGAAGCCGCCGTGCGGTGCGTAACCGACGCCGGCGACATCGATGATGGCGGTGGCGGTCGTCAGCTGCTGCACGGTCATTTCGTTCTTGGTCAGGGTGCCGGTCTTGTCGGAACAGATGGTGGTGACGGCGCCCAGCGTCTCCACCGCCGGCATGCGGCGGATGATGGCGTTGCGGTCGGCCATGCGTTGCACGCCGATGGCCAGGGTGATGGTCATGATCGCCGGCAAGCCCTCGGGAATCGCGGCGACCGCCAGGCCGACGGCGGCGAGGAAGAGTTCGCTCGCCGGCTGGTCGTGCACCAGCATGCCGAAGGCGAGCGTGAAGGCGGCCAGCAGCAGGATACCGGCAGTCAGCCAGCGACCGAACTGGTCCATCTGCTTCATGAGCGGCGTCTCGACGGTCTCGACTTCGGCGAGCATGCGGCCGATGCGGCCGATTTCGGTGGCGTCGCCGGTGGCGACCACGATGCCGCGTCCCTGGCCGAAGACCACCAGCGTGCCGGAATAGGCCATGCCGGTACGGTCGCCGATGGGGGCGTCGGCGGCAACGGCGGCGGCGGACTTCTCGACCGCTTCCGACTCGCCGGTCAGGGCCGCCTCCTCGATGCGCAGGCTGCGTGTCTCGATCAGCCGCAGGTCGGCCGGCACCTTGTCGCCCGAGGCGAGCAGCACGATGTCGCCCGGCACCAGTTCGGCCGCGTCGATTTCCTGGCGCAGGCCGTCGCGCAGGACGTAGGCGCGTAGGGAAAGCATGTTGCGGATGGCGTCGAGGGACTTCTCCGCCTTGCCTTCCTGGATGAAGCCGATGAGGGCATTGATCGCCACGACGCCGAGAATGACGGCGGAGTCCACCCAGTGGCCGAGGGCGGCGGTGACGCCGGCGGCACCGAGCAGCACGTAGATGAGGAGGTTGTGGAACTGCAGCAGGAAACGCAGCAGCGGGCCGCGTTTCTGCGGCGGGGTGAGCCGGTTGGGGCCGTGCATGGCCCGGCGGCGGGCCGCTGCGGCGCTGCTCAGGCCGGCGCTATCCGCCTCTTGTGCCGCCAGGACGGCCGGGATGTCGAGGGCGTGCCATTGCTCGCGGGCCATACAGGTTCTCCATGATCCGGGTCAGGGCACGAGCAGCACGTTGCAGCCGGCCTGGTACAGCACGTGCTCGGTGACGCTGCCCAGCAGTCTTTCGTCGAGGGCGGTGCCGCCGTGCTTGCCGATGACAATCAGGTCTGCGTTTGCGTGCTCCGCCTGGCGGATGAGGACGGCGGCCGGCGATCCATGGGCCAGCATGCTGCCGAGGGCGGGTGCCGCGCCCAGGGTGAGGAGCTGCTCATGCATCCTTTGCTCGGCGCGGGCATGCTCGTCCTGGCGATAGCGTTCGATGTCGTCGCCGGCCGCGCCGGCCAGACGCATGCGGCCTTCGAAGGCGACGGCATAGGCGTGCACCAGTTGATGGCCGGCGCGGGGGAACCAGGCCATCGACAGTTGCGCCGCGCGCGTGGCGTTCTCCGAGAAGTCGGTGGCGATGAGGATGCCGGCAGGGTCGGCGCCGGCCGGGCGGCGTACCAGCAGTACCGGCAGTTCGGCGCGCTGCAGTACCTTGAGGGCCGTGCCGCCGACCACGGCATCGCCGATCCAGTCGCCGCCATGTTCGCCGACGACCAGCAGTTGGGCATTCTGCTCACGGCAAAAGGCGGCAATCGCGCCGGCAGCCGGGCCGGTGCGGGTTTCCCCGCGCGCCCGGATGCCATGCCGCGCCGTGAGTTCCTGTACCTGCTGCGACAGGCGGTTACGGGTGACGAGGATGGGATCGCTGCCCATCCAGCGTTCGGTTGCGTAGATGGCCTTGAGCGTCGCCCAGACGCCGTCGTTGAAGACGTGCAGCAGTGTCAGTTCGGCATCCCAGCGTTTAGCCAGCAGTGCCGCCTGGTCGACGGCGACTTCCGCGGCCGGCGATAGATCCGTTGCGACGACAAGGGTGCGAACTGCTGGCGGTGATGAATGGTCCATGGCGTACTCCTGTTCAGGCGAGGTTGCCGCCCGGCATGGGGGCGTCCCCCATGCCGGGCCGGGATCAATCACTGCTGTTGGCGAAGCCGAGCAGGTGCAGCAGGCTGGTGAAGAGGTTGAAGATCGACACGAACAGCGTGACGGTTGCCATGACGTAGTTGGTCTCGCCGCCATGGATGATGTTGCCGGTCTCGTAGAGTATGAGGCCGGACATCAGCAGCACGAAGGCGGCGGACACGGTCAGCGACAGGGCCGGAATCTCGAAGAAGATCGCGGCGAGGCCGGCAAGGAAGGCGAGCAGGATGCCCACCATGAGGAAGCCGCCCATGAAGCTGAAGTCCTTGCGCGTCGTCAGGGCATAGCCGGACAGGCCAAGGAAGATCGCGGCCGTGCCGCCCATCGCCAGCATCACCGTCTGGCCGCCGTTGGGCAGGGACAGGTAGTGGCTGATGATCGGGCCGAGGGTGTAGCCCATGAAGCCGGTCAACGCAAAGACCAGGCCGACGCCGAGCCCGCTGTCGCGGAAGCGGGTGATGGCGAACAGCAGGCCGAAGTAGCCGACCAGCGTGATGAGCATGCCCGGATGCGGCAGCTTCAGCGCCATCGACAGGCCGGCGGCGGCGGCTGCGGAAAGCAGGGTCATGGACAGCAGCAGGTAGGTGTTGCGGATCACCCGGTTGGTGGCGAGCGCCGCTTCGGCGCCGCGCGGCAGGGCAATTGCCTGGGCTCTTTGGTTCATTGCTGACTCCTCAAGGTTTGCGGACGGTTTGTTCAAACCGCCGCGGCGGCCAGATTGGCCTGACGCATGCCGGTGCGATCGACGGCGACCAGGCGGGACAGGCGTTGCGCCACCGTGCGCTGCAGCCGGTCGGTGGCACGCTCGATGACCTCCATGACGTTGGCGCCCAGGTCCTCGATCACCAGGACGGAGTTGTCCTTCAGGCGCAGCACGACACGGCACAGCTTGTCGACGCCGCCACGGTCGGGGCCGTTGATGTCCTGCAAACACATGGTCGCCTCCTGGATGACGTGAGAAAACCGCGAAAGCGTGGTGTTCAGCTTGTTGGCGGCAATGGCGCGAAGCCTGGATGCGCGGACCAATCCCTTCACATGAACTTGAACCTGCATTTTGGATCTCCTCTTCGAAAGCGCAGTCTGTGCTGCGAAGATGCCAATCTAGCCAAAATATATCTTGCGGTATATTCGTATTTTTATCGCTATAGATACGGGTTTCTCGTACAGTCATGAACCTGAAGCATCTCCACTATTTCTGGAAGGTCGCCAAGCACGGCGGCGTCCTGCGCGCCAGCGAGGCCATCCATATTTCGCCCCAGACCTTGAGCGGCCAGATCAAGTTGCTGGAGGAGCAGGTCGGCACCGCCCTGTTCAGGCGGCAGGGGCGGTCCCTGGAATTGACCGAGGCCGGCAAGCTGGCCTTCGAGTATGCGGAGGAGATGTTCACGCTCGGCGCCGAACTTGACCAGGTGTTGCGCCAGTATCCGCAGGGGCGCGCCATCGAGTTTCGCGTCGGCGTCGCGGACGCCTTGCCGAAGTCGCTGGCCTATCGGCTCCTGCGTCCGGCCATCAAGCTCAAGGAGCCGATCCGCATCGTCTGCCGCGAGTGGCGGATCGACCGGCTGCTCGCCGAGCTGGCGTTGCATCGTCTGGACATGGTCATCGCCGACACGCCGGTGCCGGCCAATATCGATGTCAAGGCCTATAGCCACAAGCTGGGCGAGTCGGGCGTGGCCTTCATGGCGCATCCGCAGCTGGCGCGAAAGTCGAAGCTGGCTTTTCCCGACAACCTGGAGCAGTTGCCGCTTCTTCTGCCGGGCGAGGATTCGGCCATGCGCAAGACCATCAACGAATGGCTGGATCTACGGCGGTTGCGGGTCTCCGTCGTCGGCGAATTCGACGATGCCGCCCTGATGGCGGCCTTTGGCCGGGAGCAGGTGGGGGTGTTTCCGGTCCCGACCGCCCTGGTGGCGGAGTATGCGCAGGAAGGCGTGCTGACCCGGATCGGTGACGCCGACGCCGTCAGGATCAAGTACTACGCCCTCACCATCAAGCGGCGCCTTAGCCATCCGTGCGTGCTGGCGATCACCTCGCAGGTGGACAAGGCCCTGCAGGCGGGTGGCTAGCCTGCCGATGTGCCGTGCTCCCTTCGCTATGGGCGTTCTCGATGCGCCGGCGGCGCCGCCTACTCCCGGCTGCGGCGAATCGCGGCGCGCATCAACATCATCGTGGTCACCGGCGCGGTGATCAGCACGAACAGCGTGATGAGCAGTTCGTGAATCACCAGGCGTTGCGCCAAGGCTGACGAGACGAGCATCGAGGCGACCAGCACGCAGCCGGCGCCGAGGGTGCCGCCCATGGTGGGGGCATGAATGCGGGCGAAGAAGGAATCGAGACGCAGCAGGCCGAGCGAGCCGACCAGGGTCAGCAGGCCGCCGCAGACCAGCAGCAGGGCTGCGGGCAGTGCGGCCCAGAGGGGAACGTCGGCGGTCGTCATGGCTCGATCACCTCCCCGCGCAGCAGGAACTTGGCCATCGCCGTGGAGCCGACGAAGCCGAACAGAGCGATCAGCAGCGCAATGTCGAAATATAGGGCGGAACCGAGGCCGATGCCCAGCATGAGGATGGTCAGCATGCCGTTGATGTAGAGGGTGTCAAGGGCGAGGATGCGGTCCTGGGCAGCGGGGCCGCGCAGCAGGCGGATCAGGGCGCAGAGCATGGACAGCGCAAAGCAGGCAAGCGCGAAGTTAACCGCCAAGGGCAGGAGGGCGTTCATTCGAAGATCTCCATCAGGGGGCGTTCGTAACGTTGCTTGATCGTGTGGACCCAGGCCGCCTCGTCCTGCAGGTCGAGGACGTGCAGCGTGAGCACGTTGGTTGCCGGATCGAGGCCCGACCAGACCGTACCGGGTGTGCCGGTGACGATGACGGACAGCATCGCCAGACCGTGCGGGTCGCGCAGGTCGAGCGGGATCATGACGAAGCCGACGGTCGGCTGGCGCTTGGTGGCGCCGAGGATGACGCGGCCGACGCCTATGTTGGAGCGCACGATGTCGAGGAACACGTGCCAGCACAGGGTCACGGCGACATGGAGGCGGCGTGGCCACGCCGGTAGCGGGCGCAGCGGGCGCACGGCGGCGGTCGCCAGCAGGGCGAATGCGATGGCGAGCAGGACGTGGCCGGGGGCGAGGCTGTCGTTGAGCAGCAGCCAGACGAGCGCCAGCACGACGGGCAGCAGCGGCACCAGAGGCGGGCGCTTCACGGCCGGCTTCCTGGCAGCACGACGCCGATGTAGGCGGCGGGCTCGTGCAGCGCGCGCGCCGTCGCATCGAAGTAGGCCATCGTCGGGCCGGCGCCGAAGGCGAGCACGAAGCACAGCAGCACGAGCGCCGCCACCGGCGCGGCTTCAAGCCATTGCAGGCGCGGCGTCGGTCGCTCGCTGTCCCAGAAGACGCGGATGCCGAGACGCGACAGGGCGATCAGGCCGGCCAGTCCGGACAGCAGCAGGGCCGCGAAAAGCAGGATCGCCTGTTCCGCCGGTGCCGCCGGCGGGGCGGCGATGGCCGCCTTGAGCAGCGCAAACTTGGCAACGAAGCCGGACAGCGGCGGCAGGCCGCTGAGGATGGCGGCGCAGGAGAAGAAGGCGAGGCCGAGGAAGGCCATCGCCGCCGGAATGGCGACGCCGGCCATCTCGTCGGGATGCTCCGACTCGTGTCGCTCCTGCAGGCCGAAGGCCTCGAAGCTGATGGCGAGCAGGTCGGCGGCGGCGGTACGGTTGCGCTCCGTCATTTCGATCAGCATGAAGAAGGCGCCGCCGCCGAGCACCGAGCTGGCGAGGTAGTACAGGGCGGGACCGGTAAGCGTCGTGCCGGTGAAGCCGAAGGCGGCGAGCAGGGTGCCCGAGGAGATGACGACCATGTAGCCGGCGAGACGGTCGAGCTTCTGCGTGGCGAGTACGCCCAGCGTGCCGACGGCGATGGTGGCGAGCCCGCAGTAGAACAGCCAGTCGCCCTTGAAGGGCGCCGGGGCGATGTCCTGGCCGAACAGGATGGAAAAGCGCAGCAGGGCATACACGCCGACCTTGGTGAGGATGGCGAACACGGCGCCGACCGGTGCGGTGGCGGCGGCGTAGGTCGAGGGCAGCCAGAAGTTCAGCGGCCAGGCGCCGGCCTTGACCAGAAAGACGATGCCGAGTAGCAGCGCGCCGAGCTCGAACAACGTGCGCGTATCGGCATCGAGCCGCGGCACGACGAGCGCCAGTTCGGCCATGTTGAGGGTGCCGGCAACGCTGTAGATCAGGGCGGCGGCGACCAGGAACACCAGCGAAGCGACCAGATTGACCACGATGTAATGCAGGCCGGCCTTGACGCGCGGCGCACCCGATCCGTGCAGGGCAAGGCCGTAGGAGGCCGCCAGCAGCACCTCGAAGAAGACGAACAGGTTGAACAGGTCGCCGGTGAGGAAGGCGCCGTTGAGTCCCATCAGCAGGAACTGGAACATGGGCAGGAAGTGGCTGCCGGCGCGCTCCCAGCGCGCCAGGGCGTAGATCAGCGCGCTCAGGCCGAGGATGGCGGTGAGCGTCACCATCAGGGCGGCCAAGCGGTCGGCGACCAGCACGATGCCGAACGGCGCCGCCCAGTTGCCGAGCGCATAGACGGCGCCGCCGTCTTGCCAGGGCACGTCGATTCTGCCGTCCACGGCGGCAAGCAGGGTGACGGCCGTCGCCAGCTGGGCTGCCGTGGCAGCCAGCGCGAAGCCGGCGCGCCGACCATGGTGCGCGTCGGCGGCAAACAGCAGCAGTACGCCGGCCAGCAGCGGCAGCAGGATCGGCAGGATCGGCAGGTGCTGGATCATTCGCGCTCCGGTTCCCGGCCGTCCACATGGTCCGTACCGGACAGCCCGCGCGCAGCGAGCAGGACGACGAGCAGCAGGGCGGTGACGGCGAAGCCGATGACGATGGCGGTCAGCACCAGCGCCTGCGGCACCGGGTCGGCGTAGAGGGCAGCATCGGCGCCGCGCGTGGCGTCGAGGACCGGCGCTGCGCCGCTGCGCAGGCGGCCCATGCCGAAGATGAACAGGTTGACGGCGTAGGAGAGCAGGGACAGGCCCATGATGACCTGGAAGGTGCGCGGGCGCAACAGCAGGTAGATGCCGGAGCCGGCCATGACGCCGATGGCGAGGGCGAAGACGATTTCCATCAGCGCGTATCTCCGGTCGCGGTTCTGTGATGTTGGCTGCGCAGCGACTGGTGGGCGATGGCCACCAGCATCAGCGTCGTGGCACCGACCACCAGCATGTAGACGCCGAGGTCGAACAGGAGCACGCTCGACAAATGCAGTTCGCCGACCACTGGCAGCGTCCCGTGCCAGGCCTGGCTGGTGAGGAAGGGCGCGCCGGCGAACGCGGCACCGATGCCGGCGGCGGCAGCGAGCAGGAGGCCGATGGCGATCCAGTAGAGCGGATGGATGCGCAGGCGCGACTCGACCCAGTGCGTACCGCCGACGAGATATTGCAGGATCACCGCCGTGGCCAGGATCAGTCCGCCGACGAAGCCGCCGCCCGGCGCATTGTGTCCGCGCAGCAGGAAGAACAGCGACACCAGCAGCGCCAGCGGCAGCAGCAGCCGTACCAGCACGGCGGGCAGCATCATGGCCCCGGCGGGCAGCATGGCCTCCTGGCTGTCGCGCGGGGAAGCGTCGCCATCCTGCTCATGCTGCTGATCCGGCAGCCGCATGCTTTCCGGTGCCGGGCGGAAGCGGCGCAGCAGCGCATATACGGTGAGGGCGACGATGCCCAGCACGGTAATCTCGCCGAAGGTGTCGAAGCCGCGGAAGTCGACCAGGATGACGTTGACTACGTTGAGTCCGCCGCCTTGCGGCAGAGCCTGCTGAACGAAGAAGGGAGCGATGCCATCGACGGCGGGACGGGTCAGCACTGCGTAGGCGAGGGCGGCGAGCCCGAGGCCGCAACCGCCCGCCACCAGAATGTCGCGCGAGCGGCGCAGGCGCGGCGTGGCGCCCCCAGGGCCGGCGATGCGCTCGTCGCGGCGCGGCAGCCAGCGCAAGCCGAGCAGGATCAGTACCGTGGTGACGACCTCGACGGTGAGCTGGGTCAGCGCCAGGTCGGGGGCCGAGAACCAGACGAAGGTCAGGCTGGTCGCCAGCCCCGCGCCGCCGGCGAAGGCGACGGCGGCGAAGCGGTGATATTTCGCCTGCCAGGCGACGGCCAGGGCGCAAGCGCCGCCGACGAGCCAGAGCAGCGCGAAGGCGGGGTCGAGCGGCTGTGGTGCGTTCGCTCCCCAGCCGATGCCGAAAGGCTTGACCAGCAGCAGGGCGCCGCCGAGGGCGACGGCGAAGATGAGCAGCATCTGCATCTGCAGCCGTGGCGACGACAATCGCCGCAGCGCCCGCTCGGCGCCGGTGGTCAGCGCCGTCAGGGTCACGTCGAAGAGGTGGCGACCGTCGATGGATTCGAGCAGCGGCACCGTCGTCGCCCCGCGCCGGGCAAGCAGGGCGCCATGCAGCAGCGCGCCGCCGCCGAGGGCGACGAAGCTCATCAGCAGCGGCGTGTTGAAGCCGTGCCAGACGGCCAGGCTGTACGCCGGCGCGTCGGCGCCGAGAATCGCGCCGGTTGCCGTGCGCAGATAGGGGCCGATGACGAGTTCCGGGACGACGCCGACCAGCACGCAGGCGGCGACGAGCAGCGCGCTTGGCAGCAGCATCCAGCGCGTCGGCTCGTGCGGCGTGTGCGGCAGGTCTTGTGCAGGGGGACCGAAGAACACCCTCTGGATCAGGCGCAGCGAATAGGCGACGCTGAACACGCCAGCCAGCGTCGCTGCCAGCGGCAGGCCGAAACGCTGCCAGTCCGGCCGATCAAGGAAGACGGTTTCGGCGAAGAACATTTCCTTCGACAGGAAGCCGTTGAGAAGCGGCACGCCGGCCATCGCCGCCGCCGCAACGACGGCCAGCGCGGCCGTGAGCGGCATGGCGCGCGACAGGCCGGAGAGGCGGCCGAGGTCGCGCGTGCCGGTCTCGTGGTCCACGATGCCGGCGGCCATGAACAAGGAAGCCTTGAAGGTGGCGTGGTTGGCGATGTGGAATACGGCGGCGACCAGCGCCAGCTCGCTGTTCATGCCGAGCAGCAGCGTGATGAGGCCGAGGTGGCTGATGGTCGAGTAGGCCAGCACGCCCTTCATGTCCTGCTGGAACATGGCGAGGTAGCCCGCCAGCACCAGCGAGCACAGCCCGGCGCCGCCGATGATCCAGAACCAGGCGTCGGTGCCGGCCAGCACCGGCCACAGCCGCGCCAGGAGGAACACGCCGGCTTTTACCATGGTCGCCGAATGCAGGTAGGCCGACACCGGCGTCGGCGCGGACATCGCGTGGGGCAGCCAAAAATGGAAAGGGAACTGGGCGCTCTTGGTCAGCGCGCCCAGCGCAATCAGCGCCAGCACCGCCGGATACCACGGATGCGCCTTGACCTGCGGCGCGGCTGCGAGAACGGTGTCGAGGTCGTAGCCGCCGGCGATGTGGCCGAGCAGCAGCACGCCGCCGAAGAGGGCGAGTCCACCGGCGCCCGTCACCGTCAGCGCCATGCGTGCGCCGCGCCGCGCCTCGCCGCGGTGGTGCCAGTAGGCGATCAGCATGAAGGACGACAGGCTGGTCATTTCCCAGAACATCACCATCTGGATCAGATGGCCGGAGAGCACGACGCCGAGCATGGCGCCCATGAAGACGAGAAAGAAGGAGAAGAAGCGCGGCACCGGGTCGGCCGGCGACATGTAGTAGCGCGCGTAGATCACCACCAGTGTGCCCATGCCGGTGACCAGCAGGGCGAATAGCCAGGCGAAGCCGTCCATGCGCAGGCTGATGTCCAGGCCGAGTGCCGGCGCCCAGGGCAGGTTCAGCCGCAACACGCCTTCCGCCGCCACCTGCGGATAGAGACTGACGGTGATCGCCGTGGCCGCCAGCGCGGCGGCGCCGGCCAGCCAGGCCTCGGCGTTGCGCGCATTCGGCGGCAGAAAAGCCGCACCCAGGCTGCCGAGAAACGGCAGGAAGATGATCAGGGCCAGTTCCATGCCGGCTATTGTATCGGTGCGGTGTTCGTCCTTGCGCCAGACGGCGAAACGGCCCGGTCCGGGTGGCTGTAAATGCCGGTCCTGCGCCAGGCGTCCAGGGTTTGGCTGATGCCGGTGAGGACGTCGTCCCCGTCGAGGTCGCTTGGCAGGCAACCCTGCCGGCGTGTCAAGAAAGAGAAATGGGCACCATGTGCCCATTCTCGGTGACGACTCTGCCGCAGGCGGAACCCCCGGCGCTTACGACCTTATGCCATCGGTTTCGACTGCGGTCCGACTAAACGGCGTTCTCGGCTCAGCCGAAGTTCTTCGCCGCAAAGTCCCAGTTGACCAGGGAGGTCAGGAAGGTCTCGACGAACTTGGGACGCAGGTTGCGGTAGTCGATGTAGTAGGCGTGTTCCCAGACGTCGACGCAGAGCAGGGCGCGGTCAGCCGTGGTCAGCGGCGTGCCGGCGGCGCCCATGTTGACGATGTCGACGGAGCCGTCGGCCTTCTTCACGAGCCAGGTCCAGCCGGAGCCGAAGTTGCCGACGGCGCTGGTCTGGAAGGCCTTCTTGAATTCGTCGTAGGAGCCCCACTTCTTGTTGATGGCATCGGCCAGGGCGCCGGTCGGAGCGCCGCCGCCGTTGGGCTTCATACAGTTCCAGAAGAAGCTGTGGTTCCACACCTGGGCGGCGTTGTTGTAGATGCCGCCGGCCGGGGCCTTCTTGACGATGGCTTCCAGGTCGAGGTTTTCGTACTCGGTGGCCTTGATCAGGTTGTTGAGGTTGGTGACGTAGGCCTGGTGGTGCTTGGCATAGTGGTACTCGAAGGTCTCCTTGCTCATGTGGGGAGCGAGGGCGTCCATCGCGTAGGGCAGGGGGGGCAGGGTATGTTCCATGGTTGTTTTCTCCTGAGGGGTTGTTGGGGTAGGGGTTTTTATGTCCGACTATTTTAGTCGGGAAATCCCTGAGTGACAACTACCTCGCTATGGCCTTTTGCATGGCGCAGCGTCAGCGGATCGCCTTGCCGCAGATCGCCGCCGTTGCGGACGATGCGGCCGGCGGCGTCCTGCACGATGCTGTAGCCGCGGCCCAGGGTGGCGTGGGGGCTCAGGGCGGCGAGGGTGGCGCCCAGGGTTTCCAGCTGCAGGCGACGCCGGGCGACGAGGGTCGCCATGGCCTGTTGCAGACGCTGGTCGTTGCGGTTCATGCGGGCGCGGGCTGCGGCGCCGTCGGGACGGCTGCGGGCGAGGCGCAGTTCCAGGTCGGCCAGCCGGGCCCGGCTGCGCTGGAGCCGGCGGCCGACGGCGGCTTCGAGGCGGGTGCCGAGATGGGCGAGGCGGGTGCCCATACGCTCGATCTGGCGGGCCGGATGGACGAGGCGGTGGGCGAGGATGTCCAGCGCCTGGCTGCGGCGCTCCAGGGTCTGGCGCATGGCGGCGCGCAGGCCGGCAGCGAGACCGGCGATTTCCTCGGCGGCGGCGTGCCAGCCGGCGCTGGCCATTTCGGCGGCGGCGGTGGGTGTGGCGGCCCGCAGGTCGGCGGCCATGTCGGCGATGGTGAGGTCGGTTTCGTGGCCGACGCCGGTTACCACCGGCACCGGGCAGGCGCGCAGGGCCAGGGCCACGGGCTCCTCGTTGAAGGCCCAGAGGTCCTCGATGCTGCCGCCGCCGCGGGCGACGATCAGGACGTCGCATTCGCGGCGGGCGCCGGCGATTCCGATGGCGGCGGCGATCTGGGCCGCGGCGCCCTCGCCCTGGACGGCAGTGGGGTAGAGGACCACGGGCACGTGGCCGGCGCGGCGGCGCAGGGCGACGAGGATGTCGCGCAGGGCGGCGGCCTTGGGCGACGAAACGATGCCGATGCAGCGCGGGAAGCGTGGCAGGGGGCGCTTGACGTCCTCGGCGAACAGCCCGGCGGCGGCGAGCCGGTCGCGCAGGCGCACGAAGGCTTCGTAGAGCTTGCCGAGGCCGGCGCGGCGCAGGGTTTCCACATTGAGCTGGAAGTCGCCGCGCGCCTCGTAGAGGGTCGGCAGGGCCTGGGCTTCCACCTGCTGGCCGTTTTCCAGTTTCCAGGGCAGCAACTGGGCGCGTCCGCGGAACATCACGCAGCGGACCTGGGCGGTGGCGTCCTTGAGGGAGAAATAGCAGTGTCCCGACGGCGCCCGGGTGAGGTTCGAGATTTCGCCCGAGACCCAGAGCAGGGGCAGGCGCTGTTCCAGGGCGACCTTTGCCAGCCGGTTTAGTTCCGAAACCGTGAGGATGGGGGGGGGCAAGACGGGCATCCGGAGGGGCTTGGAGAGGCGGCCGATTCTACATGATCCACAGCGCGGGCCTTTGCGGGCGATCCGGGCCTTAGACCTGCACTCCACAAGGGGATGTTTCTGCAATGCCTTGAAAAATATATGGAAAATATTTTGCTCAATTTTGAGCAAACGGGAAAAAGTCCTTTCGGGTAGCCGACTTAGCGACTCTCAACGCAGAGGACTCACAGACTTTTCCACAGTTTTTGTGGATAAGGCTGGCGGCGGGTTTCCATTACCCTCGTCCAATACCCTGGACCTTCGACTATCGTGTCCCAAGATCTCGTTCCCCTGCGCATGCCGGCCCTCATGGGGCTGTTCCAGCAAGTCCTGGACAGCAGCCTCATCGAACGGGGCGCCGTCCAGGGCCTGGAACTGCTCGGCCATGCGGACGACTTCTGGCGCTGCATCACGCTGCTGGAACTGCGCCGCATGGCGGAGGGCGGCAACGCCGTCGCCCAGGCGGAGCTGGCCTGGCGGCTGGCGGCGGGCGAGGGCGTTGCGAAGTCTTACGCCCAGGCGGTGCAGTGGGCCTCCCGCAGTGCCGAGCAGGCCTGCCCGGCGGGCGAGGCGGTGCTGGGCTGGCTGCTGTACCAGGGCCATGGCTTGCCCAAGGACCACGGCGAGGCGGTGCGCCTGTTCGAGCGCTCCGCCGCCCGGGAGGACGGCCGCGGCATGACCTGGCTCGGGCTTTGCCTGCTGCGGGGGCACGGGCTCGCGGCGGATGTGCCCAAGGCCCTCGGCCTGCTGCACAAGGCGGCCGACCGGGGCCAACGCCAGGCCCAGTACGTCCTCGGCAAGCTCCATTACGACGGGCAGCATGTGGCAAAGGATCACGCCGCCGCCGTCCGCTGGCTCCAGCAGGCGACCGCCCAGGGCTATGCGAAGGCAGCCGAGTTGCTGGCCCGTTGCCGCTTCTTCGGGCGCGGCGGCGCCCGGGACCCAGCCGAGGCGGTGCGCCTTTGGCGCATGGCGGCCGAGGCGGACATCGCCCCCGCCATGTTCTGCCTGGGCATGTGCCTGTACGCGGGCGAGGGAACGCCCCAGGACCAGGGCGAGGCGGTGGCCTGGTTCACCGCCGCGGCGCGCAAGCGCATCGCCGGCGCCATGTTCCTGCTGGGCCAGTGCTACACCTTCGGCTTCGGTGTCGAGCCGGACCCGGAGGCCGGCCTCGCCTGGTATCGCCGGGCCGCCGAGCGGGGCAACCGGGAGGCGGAGTTCGAACTCGGCGAGGCCTATGCCGCCGGCCGCGGCAGCGGCGGGCAGGACATGGAAGAGGCCCTGCGCTGGTGGCGCTCCGCCGCCCGCCAGGGCCATGCGCGCGCCCAGGTGAAGCTCGGCCATGCCTATCGCTGGGGCGACGGCACCGGCGAGAACAAGGGATTGGCCGTCGCCTGGTATCGCCGCGCGGCGGATGGCGGCGACGCCCCGGCCCATGTCTGGCTGGGCGAGTGCTACGAGCACGGCGAGGGTGTGGCCCAGGACCTGATCGCCGCCCTCGGCCACTACCGCGCCGCGGCAGCGGCCGGCGATGCCCACGGCATGGCCGAACTGGGGCGCTGCCATCTGCACGGCATCGGCGTGCGCGCCGACGTGCGCCGGGGCGAAACCCTGCTGCGGGCGGCCACCGAAGCGGGCTGGCCATCCGCCCTCGGCGAGCTGGAACGCTACTGGTTCGCCCAGGGCGAGCGTCATTTCCGCGGCCGGGACGATCCGGCGAGCCTCGCCGAGGCGCTGGCCTGCTACCGCAAGGCCGGCGAACTGGGCCACCGGCGCGCCGCCTTCATGCTCGGCGAGTGTTTTCGCCATGGCCTCGGCACGGCGCCCGACTACGGTCAGGCCCTGCTCTGGTACCGCAAGGCCGCACCCCTTTTCGACGCCAAGGTGGCCCTCGGCGACATGTACTACTTCGGACAGGGTATCGAGCCGAATCCGCGCGAGGCCTACCGCTGGTACGAGCAGGCGGTCGAGCAGCATGAGGACGCCTACGTCATGTACAACCTGGGCTTCTGCCTGCTGCACGGCCACGGCACGCGCCGCGATCCGCGCCAGGCGGCACGCTGGTTGCGTCGGGCGGCGCTGCTCGGCGAGGCGAACGCCCAGTACGAGCTGGGCAGCGCCTATTACCGCGGTACCGGCGTGACCAAGAACCTGAAGCTGGCGATGAAATGGCTGCGCATGGCGGCGGGCCTCGGCCACGACGAGGCCCGCGCGTTCCTGGAGCGGGTGGGGAAGGGCAGCCGCCTCAACTGAGGGCGGGGGTGTCGGTGCGCAGGGCGGCGAGGGTCTGCGTCGCGGCGTCGATTTGCAGTTTCAGCTTGTCCGCCATCTCGGCCAGCAGGTCCCGGCCCTGGCGCCGGGCCACGTTGGCGGCGGCGAAGAGTTCGTAGAGGCGCGAGCCGTACAGCTTGTTGAGTTCGGCCTCGATCTCGGCGACGCGGCGGCGCACGTTGGCCACCTGGGCCATGAGACCGGCCGGCACCGCCGGCTGCTGTTCGCGGCTGGCGGGTACGCGGCCCTCGCCTTCGCGCCAGAGGGAAAGGATTTCCTTGAGGGCGGATTCGTCGCCGGAGCGGTAGGCGCGGTTGGCTTCCATCATGAGCTGGGTGCGCCAGGCCCGGTCCTCCTCGCTGCGCGCCCGATCCGGGTGAATCTTCTGGGCGAGCTGGCGGTAGAGCTTCTTGATGTCGCCGCTGGGCTTGAAGGCGGGGGGCTCCTCGCGGCCGAGATCGGCGAAGCGCTCGCTCTCCTGCTTCGACTGCTCCGCCTGGCGGCGGGTCTGTTCGGCCCGTGTCCGGGCGGCGGTGTTCTCCGGTTCCCGCTCGGCGGTCAAGGCGGCGATCTCGGCCTGCAGCCGGTCCAGTTCAGCCATCAGGCTGCCGACCTGGGTCGAATAGCGGCGGGCAAACTCGCCGATCTCCGCCTGGGCGGTGGCGAGTTCCAGTTCGAGTTCGGAAAGTTCCTGGGTCAGGACTTCGAGTTCAGCGCGCAGCCGTGCGGTGGCATCCACCGCGGCGAGGGCGCCGCCGCCGGCGGGGATCGCGCCGCCGCTGAGCAGCAGGGTGCGCACCGCACCGGGCCAGGCGGCGCGCAAGTCTTCCGGCAGCCGTTCTGACTGCACGAGGGCGGCCCAGTCCATGCCGGCCGAGAGCTGCTGCGCGAGGGACAAGGGCAGGATGTGCACCGGGAACAGGCTGCCGATGCCGGCCGGCCAGGCTTCCCGGTCCAGGCCGCGGGTGCTCCAGGCCTGGGCCGCCTGCCAGAGGTCCGCCGCCGCTGTGAGACGCTGGCGTTGGGCGGCCCAGGCCGGGCCTTCGGCGTCGTCCGGGTGGCGTGCGAGGCGGCTCTTCAACAGGGAAAGGGTGGCGCGCAGGGCGATGCGGGTGGCGTAGTCGGCGCCGGGCAGCACCAGGCACAGGGGGCGCAGCCCCAGGTCGAGGGCGTTGGAGATGTCGGGCAGGGCCTCGTCGTCCGGGACGACGATCAGCAGACGTCGCCCCCGCGCCAGGGCTTCGGCCGCCAGGGCGGCGAGGGCCGGCGCCGCGTCGTCCGGCAGCTCGGTCTGGACGAGGGCCGCACCGGCCGGCGCTTCAAGGCGCGCAAGCCAGGCCTGCACAGCGACGGCGACGTCCATGCCTTCGTTCATCATCGGTCGATTGTAACGCCGTAGTCAGGGCCGCCGGCGGGCATGGAAGCCTCGAACTCAAGGGGCAAGCAGCCTCATCTCTGCTTGCCGAATCACGGGGGTGACGCTAAAGTGCGCGCTGTTTTGTTCTGCGCGGAGGCCTTTCCGTGTTTTCCATCATCCAGGCCGCGGGTTGGCCGATCTGGCCGTTGCTGCTGGCCTCTGTCCTCGCCGTCGCGCTCATCATCGAACGCCTCGGCGCCCTGCGGCGCAACCGGATCGTTCCGGCCGGACTGCTCCAGAGCACTGTTGCCGAGTATCGCCAGACCGGCGTCACCGAGGACATGCTGCGCCGTCTCAACGCCCATTCTCCCCTCGGTCGCGTCTTTGCCGCCGGGCTTCGCAATGCGCGCAGCTCCCGCGAGATCATGAAGGAGGCCATCGAGGAGGCCGGCCGCGGCGCCGCCCACGAACTCGACCGCTTCCTCAACGCCCTGGGCACCATCGCCTCCATCAGCCCGCTGATGGGTCTGTTCGGCACCATCGTCGGCATGATCGAGATCTTCGGTTCCGCCACGGCAGCCGGCAACAATCCGCAGCAATTGGCCCACGGTATTTCCATTGCCCTCTACAACACGGGCTTCGGCCTCATCATCGCCATTCCGAGCATGATCTTCTACCGCCATTTCCGCGCCCTGGTGGACAGCCTGGTGATCGAAATGGAACTGCAGGCGGTGAAGCTCGTCGAGCTGGTACACGGCGAGCGCGCCTGATCCGGTCATGAATTTCCAGCGCGGCCGACATCGCGAAGAGCCGGAGATCAACCTGATCCCGATGATCGACGTGTTGCTGGTGATCCTGATCTTCCTCATGATCACCACGACCTACTCGAAGTTCGCCGGGCTGGAGATCAACCTGCCCACGGCCGATACCCAGGCCAGCCAGGAACAGCCGGGTGAGATCAACGTCGTCGTCACGGCAGCCGGCGAGGTGCTGGTGAACAAGTCGCCCGTCGGCGCCCGGGACGTGGAGGCCATCGGTACCGCCCTCAAGCGTGCCGCTGGCAGCGGCCCCAGGGAGCCGGTGGTCATCATCAACGCCGATGCGAAGGCGACCCACCAGAGCGTGATCGACGTCATGCAGGCCTCCCAGCAGGCCGGGCTGACCCACATCTCCTTCGCCACCCAGCAGAAGCAGTGATTGCCGCCTGGCAAAAGCGCGGTCCGGCGGCCCTGGCGCTGCTGCCGCTGGCGTTTTTCTTCTCCGTTCTCGTCTCCCTGCGCCGCCGCGCCTATCGCGCCGGCTGGCTCCGGCGCGTGCGCCTACCGGTGCCCGTGGTGGTGGTGGGCAACATCGCCGTCGGCGGTGCCGGCAAGACGCCCATCGTCCTGGCGCTGGTGCAGGCGATGCAGGCGGCCGGGCGCCATCCGGGCATCGTCAGCCGTGGCTATCGCGGCAGCGTGGAGGGCGTGCGCGAGGTGCGTGCGGACGACGGTGCCGAACAGGTGGGCGACGAGCCCCTGCTGCTCAAGGGCCGCTGCGGCTGTCCGGTCTTCGTCGGGCGCGACCGGGCGGCGGCGGGCGCCGCCTTGCTTGCGGCCTATCCCGACTGCGACGTCATCGTCAGCGACGACGGCCTGCAGCACTACCGCCTGGCGCGGGACGTGGAAATCGCCGTCATCGACGGGCGCATGCTGGACAACCACTGGATGCTGCCGGCGGGGCCCCTGCGCGAATCCCCGGCGCGACTGGCCGGCGTCGACGCCATTGTCAGGAACGGGGACGTGGCGGTGGCGGTGCACGGCGTGCCCACCTTCCAGATGACCCTGGTGGGGGACCGCTTCGTGCGGCTGGATGCGCCGGATCAGTGCGCCGCTGCCGACGATCTGCGCGGGGCGCGCCTCCATGCCGTGGCGGGCATCGGCAATCCCCGGCGTTTCTTCGATCATCTGGCGGCCCTCGGCCTGGCGGTCGTGCCCCATGCCTTTCCCGACCATCACCGCTATGCCGCGCCGGACCTGGATTTCCAGGGGGATGCGATCCTGGCGACGGAAAAGGATGGGGTAAAATTGCGCGGCCTCGCGAAGCTGCCCGTCTGGGTGTTGCCCGTTGAGGCGCGGATCGAACCTGATCTGGCCCGTTACGTCATGGAGAAACTCGATGGACGCCCGCCTGCTTGAAATCCTCGTCTGCCCGGTCTGCAAGGGGCCCCTCGACTACCGCAAGACCGAGGGCGAACTGGTGTGCAAGGCCTGCCGGCTGGCTTACGCGGTCAAGGACGACATCCCCGTGATGCTCGAAGAAGAGGCCCGCCAGCTCGCCGCCGGGGAAGCGTGAGCTTTCGCGTCGTCGTTCCGGCGCGCTACGCTTCGACGCGCCTGCCCGCCAAGCCCCTGGCCGACATCGGCGGCCGTCCCATGGTGGTGCGCGTCGTCGAGGCGGCGCTGCGGGCCGAGCCGGACGGTGTCTGGGTCGCCACGGACGACCCGCGCGTTTTCGAAGCGGTGCGAACCGCGGGACATCAGGCTCTGATGACCCGCAGCGACCATCCCAGCGGCACCGACCGCATCGCCGAAGTGGCCCGCCAACTCGGCTGGCAGGACGACGAGATCGTCGTGAACGTGCAGGGCGACGAGCCCCTGATCGATCCGGACCTCATCCGCGCCGTGGCCGAGGCCCTTGCCGCCGACCCGGGAGCCGCCATCGCCACGGCCGCCCATGCCATCGGGGACGCGGCGGAATTCTTCAATCCCAACGTCGTCAAGGTGGTTCTCGATGCCGCCGGACGTGCCCACTACTTTTCCCGCGCCCCGGTTCCCTGGCACCGCGACGGTTTTGCTGCCGCTCGGGACACGCTGCCGGCCGGCTTCGTGCCCCTGCGGCACGTGGGGCTCTATGCCTATCGCGTGAGCTTCCTCAATCGCTGCGGCAACCTGCCGCCTGCGCCCCACGAGCAGGCGGAATCCCTCGAACAGTTGCGGGCCCTGTGGCATGGTTTCCCTATCCGCGTCATCCAGTGCGCCGCTGCGCCGCTGCCGGGCGTGGATACCGCCGAGGATCTGGAGCGGGTGCGCAAGCTGTTCGCCGGCCGGGCTTGACCCGGAATAAACGCTGGAAGAATAAGCCGAGAGTATCGGCTCATTGATACATCCATTTATATCTCCCCCCGATTCGGTTTATGTTTCTTATCGATGGGAGTGGATGGGCATAAAACAATATAATTCTTCCATCAGTTAACACCAAGGGAACCAGCATGCGACTCATCCTTTTGGGCCCTCCCGGCGCGGGCAAGGGCACGCAGGCCAATTTCATCAAGGAAAAATTCGGCATTCCACAGATTTCCACCGGCGACATGTTGAGAGCCGCCGTCAAGGCGGGTACGCCGCTTGGCCTGGAAGCCAAGAAGATCATGGATGCGGGCGGCCTCGTCCGCGACGACATCATCATCGGTCTGGTGAAGGACCGGCTCAAGGAGCCGGATTGCGCCAAGGGCTACATGTTCGACGGTTTCCCCCGCACCATTCCCCAGGCCGAGGCCATGAAGGAAGCCGGCGTGCCCATCGACTACGTGCTGGAAATCGATGTGCCGGACAGCGAGATCGTCACCCGCATGAGCGGTCGCCGCGTGCATGTGGCTTCCGGTCGCACCTACCACGTGAAGTTCAATCCCCCGAAGGTCGAGGGCAAGGACGACGTCACCGGCGAGCCGCTGATCCAGCGCGATGACGACCAGGAGGAAACGGTCAAGAAGCGTCTCGACGTCTATCACTCCCAGACCAAGCCCCTGGTCGAGTACTACTCGAAGTGGGCCGCCGCCGGCGACGCCAAGGCGCCCAAGTACCGCAGGATCGATGGTACGGGCAAGGTGGATGCCATCCGCGACGCCGCCTTCGGCGCGCTCGCGGGCTGATCGAAGCTGGAGGAGACAATGAAAAAGAATGCTTTCTACGCCCAGTCGGGCGGGGTGACGGCCGTCATCAACGCCTCGGCCTGCGGTGTCATCGAGACGGCGCGCAAGCACAAGGACAAGATCGGCAAGGTCTATGCGGGTCGCAACGGCATCATCGGCGCCCTGACCGAGGACCTGATCGACACCAGCAAGGAATCGGCCAAGGCCATCGCCGCCTTGCGCAATACGCCGTCGGGGGCCTTCGGTTCCTGCCGCTACAAGATGAAGAGCCTGGAAGCCAACCGGCGCGAGTACGAGCGCCTGATCGAGGTCTTCAAGGCCCACAACATCGGCTACTTCTTCTACAACGGCGGCGGCGACTCGGCGGACACCTGCCTCAAGGTTTCGCAGCTCGGCGACGCCATGGGCTATCCGCTGCAGGCCATCCACGTGCCTAAGACGGTGGACAACGACCTGCCGATCACCGACAACTGCCCGGGCTTCGGCTCGGTGGCCAAGTACATCGCCGTGTCCACGCTGGAAGCGACCTACGACGTGCGTTCCATGGCCAAGACTTCCACCAAGGTCTTTGTGCTTGAGGTGATGGGCCGTCACGCCGGCTGGATCGCCGCGGCCGGCGCCATGGCCTCCACCAAGGATGCCGAACTGCCCGTCGTGGTGCTGTTTCCCGAGGTGCTGTTCGACCAGAAGAAGTTCCTCGCCAAGGTCGATAGCCTGGTCAAGAAGTTCGGCTACTGCACGGTGGTCGTCTCCGAGGGTTGCCACTGGCCCGACGGCAAGTTCCTGGCCGAGCAGGGCACCCGCGACGCCTTCGGCCACGCCCAGCTCGGCGGCGCGGCGCCGGTGGTCGCCAACATGATCAAGGAGGCCCTCGGCCACAAGTTCCACTGGGGCGTCGCCGATTACCTGCAGCGCGCCGCGCGGCATATCGCGTCGAAGTCCGACGTGGATCAGGCCTACGCCACCGGCAAGGCGGCCGTCGAGTTCGCCCTCAAGGGCCACAACTCGGTGATGCCGACCATCGACCGCGTTTCCGACAAGCCCTACAAGTGGAAAGTGGGCATGGCGCCGCTGGCCAAGGTGGCCAACGTCGAGAAGATGATGCCGAAGAACTTCATTACGGCCGACGGCTACGGCATCACCGAAAAGTGCCGCACCTATCTCGGGCCCCTGATGAAGGGCGAGGACTATCCCCCGTACAAGGATGGCCTGCCCCAGTACGTGACCCTGAAAAACGTCGCTGTACCGAAGAAGCTGTCTGAGTTCAAGCTCTGACCAGGAAAACCGGCCCCCCAGGCCGGTTTTTTTTGCGCTCTGACAGAGAAGAAAGACGCCATGCCGCCAACGCTTATGCCGTTGGCGACGTGATAGACTGATAAGCGGGTTTTATCTAATCAGGAGGGGAAACTTTATGTCTGCAGGACTGCTGTTTGCACTCGTCTGTGCCGTTGCGGCAATTGTCTACGGCTTTGTCGTCGCCCAATGGATCATGGGCCAACCCACCGGCAACGAGCGGATGCGCCAGATATCCGCAGCGGTGCAGGAAGGCGCCCAAGCCTATCTGAGCCGCCAATACACCACCATCGGCATTGTCGGCGCCGTCCTGGCCGTCGTCATCGCCATCTTCCTCGGCATGCCTACCGCCATCGGCTTCGTCCTCGGTGCCGTGCTCTCGGGGGCGGCCGGCTTCATCGGCATGAACGTTTCCGTGCGCGCCAACGTGCGTACCGCCGAAGCGGCCCGTACCGGCCTTAACGAAGCCCTCAACGTCGCCTTCAAGGGCGGCGCCATCACCGGCATGCTGGTGGTCGGCCTGGGCCTTCTCGGCGTCGCAGGCTATTTCGCCGTCCTCAAGGTGATGGGCGGTGAAGGCGCCAAGATGGACGACCTGATCCATCCGCTGGTGGGCCTCGGTTTCGGCTCCTCCCTGATCTCCATCTTCGCCCGTCTCGGCGGCGGCATCTTCACCAAGGGTGCCGACGTCGGCGCCGACCTGGTGGGCAAGGTCGAAGCCGGCATCCCCGAGGATGACCCGCGCAACCCGGCGGTGATCGCCGACAACGTGGGCGACAACGTCGGCGACTGCGCCGGCATGGCCGCCGACCTGTTCGAGACCTACGCGGTGACCACCGTCGCCACCATGCTGCTGGGCGCCCTGCTGTTCAAGGCCAGCGCCGCCATGGCGGAACAGGCGGTGATCTACCCGCTGGCCCTCGGCGGCTTCTCGATCATCGCCTCCATCATCGGCGTGATGTTCGTCAAGACCTCCCCCGGCGCCAAGATCATGAACGCCCTCTACAAGGGCCTCATCGTCGCCGGCGTGCTGGCGCTGATCGCCTTCTACCCGATGACCGGCTGGCTGATCGACGATCACCTGCTGGATTCGGTGCTGAAGATCAGCGGCGGTTCGCACATGCGTCTTTACGGCGCCGCGGTCGTCGGCCTGGTGCTGACCGGTCTGCTGGTCTACATCACCGAGTACTACACCGGCACCGAGTTCAAGCCGGTGCAGCACGTGGCGGAAGCTTCGACCACGGGCCACGGCACCAACATCATCGCCGGCCTCGGCGTGTCGATGAAGGCGACGGCCTGGCCGGTGCTGTCGGTGTGCGGCGCCATCTGGGCGTCCTACGCGCTGGGCGGTCTCTACGGCATCGCCATCGCCGCCACCTCCATGCTGTCGATGGCCGGTATCGTCGTCGCCCTCGACGCCTACGGTCCGATCACCGACAACGCCGGCGGTATCGCCGAGATGGCCGAGCTGCCGCCTGAAGTCCGCGGCATCACCGACCCGCTCGACGCTGTCGGCAACACGACCAAGGCCGTGACCAAGGGCTATGCCATCGGCTCCGCCGGTCTCGCCGCCCTGGTGCTGTTCGCCGACTTCACCCATGGCCTCGAAGGCGTCGGCAAGCACTTCGCCTTCGACCTCTCCGATCCGGCGGTCATCATCGGCCTGTTCATCGGCGGTATGGTGCCCTACCTGTTCGCCGCCATGGGCATGGAAGCCGTCGGTCGTGCCGCCGGCTCCGTCGTCGTGGAAGTGCGTCGCCAGTTCAAGGAGATCAAGGGCATCATGGAAGGCACGGCCAAGCCGGAATACGGCACCTGCGTCGACATGCTGACCAAGGCGGCCATCAAGGAAATGATGATCCCGTCGTTGCTGCCCGTGCTGGTTCCCGTCGTCACCGCCTTCGGCATGAACATGCTGATGGGCCCCGGTGCCGGCGTACGTGCCCTCGGCGGCGTGCTGATGGGCACCATCGTCACCGGCCTGTTCGTCGCCATCTCCATGACCACCGGCGGCGGCTGCTGGGACAACGCCAAGAAGTACATCGAGGACGGCCACTTCGGCGGCAAGGGTTCCGAGGCTCACAAGGCCGCGGTCACCGGCGACACCGTGGGCGATCCGTACAAGGATACGGCCGGCCCGGCGGTGAACCCGCTCATCAAGATCATCAACATCGTCGCGCTGCTGATCGTGCCGCTCGTGGCCTGACGCCTGCCGCATCAAGCGAAAAGGGCAGCCTGCGGGCTGCCCTTTTTGTTGGTTCGTCGGGCCTGCTACAGCAAGGCGCGATGAGCCTTTCTCCCCGGTTCGTCAGGCGGCGACGCGGCGGCGAAAGTCCCCCAGGCGGAAGCCCAGCAGGGCAAGGCTGCCGAAGTAGGAAACTATGCCCGCCAGCACGAGGCCGCTGAGGCGCAGCACCCTTTCCGCTGCGGCCATGCGCAACCACGCATCGGCTTCGCCCATGGCGAACCAGAGGGTGGTCCCCATCACGGCGAGGGCGATTGCCAGCTTGGCCATGAAGCGATGCCAGCCGGCCGCCGGCAGATAGGCCTCGCGCCGACGCAGGCCGTGCCAGAGCAGACCCGCGTTCAGGCAGGAGGCCAGACCGATGGAAAGGGCGAGACCGGCGTGCTTGATCCAGCCGATGAAGGCCAGGTTCATGGCCTGGGTGGCGGCCAGGGTGATCAGCGCGATCTTCACCGGCGTGCGGATGTCCTGGCGGGCATAGAAGCCCGGGGCCAGCACCTTAACGAGGATGAGACCGGCCAGGCCGACGCTGTAGGCCACCAATGCCGCCCGCGTCTGCAGGACGTCGTGGGCCGAGAAGGCGCCGTACTGGAACAGGGTGGAGAGAAGCGGAATCGCCAACAGCGCCAGGGCCAGGGCGGCGGGCAGGGTCAGCAGCAGGGTCAGGCGCAGGCCCCAGTCGAGCAGGGCGGAGAACTCCTCGCGGCTGTCGCTCGCATGGGCACGGGCGAGGCTGGGCAGCAGGATGGTGCCGAGCGCGGCGCCGAGGAGGCCGGCCGGAAACTCCATCAGCCGGTCGGCGTAGTAGAGCCAGGACACGCTGCCGGAGGGCAGGAAGGAAGCGAAGATGGTATTGATGAGCAGCGAGATCTGGGCAACCGAAACGCCCAGAACTGCGGGCCCCATCAGTTTCAGCACGCGCCGGACGCCCTCGTCGCCGGGCGCCCAGTCGAAGCGGGGCAGCATGCCGATCTTCTTCAGGGCGGGCACCTGGATCGCCAGTTGCAGGGCGCCGCCGAGGAACACCGCCCAGGCCAGGGCCAGTACCGGCGGATCGAACCAGGGAGCCGCCAGGAGCGCCATGGCGATGAAAGCCAGGTTCAGCAGCACCGGCGTGAAGGCCGGCAGCGCGAAACGGCTCCAGGTGTTCAGGATGCCCGCGGCGAAGGCGACCAGGGCCATGAACAGGATGTAGGGGAAGGTGATGCGGGTCAGTTCGACGGTGAGGGCGAACTTGTCGGCATCGGCGGCAAAACCGGGGGCGGAAACATAGATCAGCAGGGGGGCGCCGGCGATGCCGAGGGCGGCGACCGCCATGACCACCAGGAACAGCAGGGTGGCGACCCGGTCCACCAGTCGCTTGGTCTCGGCCTCGCCGCGCCGGTTGCGATATTCGGCCAGCAGGGGGACGAAGGCCTGGGAGAAGGCACCCTCGGCAAACAGGCGCCGCAGCAGGTTGGGCAGGCGGAAGGCGACGAAAAAGGCGTCGGTGGCGAGGCCGGCGCCGAAGGCGCGGGCAATGACGAAGTCGCGGACAAATCCGAGGATGCGGGACAGCAGGGTCATGCCGCTGACCGTTGCCAAGGCTTTGAGAAGGTTCATGGCCCGAATGCTACCGGCTCACGTATCGTTCGGGCGCCTTGCAAAGGTGGCAGGAAACCCCTATAATCCGCCGCTTTTAGTTCCGGCATAGGGTTGTTCGCGTCCCATCTGCCTGTACTGAAACCCTTTTTCCCGAACCAACCGGAATCAGAACTTACATGGCCAACTCCGCACAAGCCCGCAAGCGCGCCCGTCAAGCCGTCAAGCAGCGCGCCCACAACATGAGCCTGCGCTCGACCCTGCGTACCGCCATCAAGAAGGTGCGCAAGGCGATCGATGCCGGCGACAAGGCCGCCGCCCAGGCGGTGTACAAGGAGTCCCAGGGCATCATCGACTCCATCGCCGACAAGAAGATCATTCACAAGAACGCTGCTGCGCGCAACAAGAGCCGTCTCTCCGCCGCCATCAAGGCGCTCTGATTCAGGCTGTTCCGCTGTAGTGCATCGCCCGCCGGCCTATGGCCCGCGGGCGATTTTCGTTTCTTCGATGGGATTGCGGCGGCGCTTTAAGTGCGGCCGGCCCTGTTCCTTATGCCGGCCTCAGGCCGGGTTCCAGGCGGCAACCTTCAGGTTGTTGTCCTTGGCAAAGTTCACCAGGAATGCGTAGGCCATCGGCTCGATGTCGCGGATGCGGGCATCGACGAATACACCTTTTTCTCCCTCATGGGTGCCGGGCTGTACATAGGGCGAATAAGCCATTCGCCGTTCGGCGCCGAAGACGGACATGATGCCGCACAGGCGCTCGGCCCAGTCGCTTGGCCGGAATCGTCTACCCTCAAGGGTCAGACCGACGATGATGAAGCTTTCCGCTACGAAAGATGACATTAGGGGCGCTGTGCGCAGCCGCCGGGGCGGCAGGGATGGGCGGATTAACGGAATGAATTCTACCAAAAAACCGCCTTGGGCTTGTGCCCGAATCGGGTGGTGGCGGGTTATGACGGACGATTTTGCTTGCGTGCGTCAGGAAGCGCTTTGAAGCGTGGCTTTCCGTGGAGCAGGCGAACGAATTTCCTGAAATTAGAACGAGCTATCTTGATTTGTGAGAATCAGCTGCATATACTGAGCTCATCGGATTGACAGGAAAGGGGTTTTTAATGCTTGCCCCATCAATGACGAAATTCGGTTTCCGTATTCGCACTCGCGTCGGTGTGATGGTGGACAATCTGGTCATCCAGGCCCGTGACGAAGCGGAAGCCCAGCGCAAGCTTCGTCAGATGTATCACGGCTGTGAAGTGATCGAATGTGCGCGGCACTGTGACACCGTACGCATGCATGTGCCCACCTTCGAGGAGGTGGCCGGGTTGATTACCCGTTGAAGAATTTCGCTGCCGTCAGTTCGTCGAGCAGCCGCGCATAGTCCTGTGCGCCGCGGCTGTTTGCCGCGTGGCTGAAGATGTCGCGATTCACCGCCGGTGCTTCCGCTACCGCCACATTCTCCGAGATCGTCGTTTCGCAGAGTTCCGCGCCGAACTGATCGCGCAGGCGGGACTGCACTTCGTAGCACATCTTGCGGCGCCGGTCGAAGCGGGTCAGCAGGTAGCGCCGTTCCAACCTGCGCTTGATGACCGGTTCGATGGCCTTGAGGGTGCGCTCGATCTGCAGGGCGCCGCGCAGGGAAAGAAAATCCGAGGACACGGGCACCAGCATCTTGTCGGCTGCGAAGACGGCATTCAGGGATAGCACGCCCAGGAAGGGGCAGCAGTCGATGATGACGTCGCGACCGCCGCCCGATTCGGTGAGGCCCCGGTTCAGTTTGTTGAGGATGTTCGGCCCCTTGCCGAAAATCGAATCCACCTTGATGAGTTCGGTATGGGCGGGGATGAGGTGGCCGACGCCCCGCCATTCGACCTCCAGGTCGTGCAAGGGCCGGTTGTCCTGGTAGAAGGAGAAGATGCTGGCCTCCACGTTGCCGAGCGCATTGCCGTGGATCGCCGACAAGTGGGCCTGGGGGTCGAGGTCGATCAGCAAGGCGGGGCGGTCGCGCAATGCCAATGCCGCCGCCAGATTCAGGGCGGTGGTGGTTTTGCCTACGCCGCCTTTCTGGTTGAAGATTGCAATGCGCATGCTCGGTCCGCTTTCCTATACAGGGCGCTATTTTTCACTTAAGATACACCGTTTCGCAAGCACGGCGGCTACATGTTGGGCCGCCGTGTCGTTTTTGTAAGCGGAGTATTCCATGCCGCATCTGATGAATAACTATTCCCGGCTTCCTCTGGCCTTCACCCACGGCCAGGGCAGCCATATCCATGACGAACAGGGTCGGGCCTATCTGGACGCCTTGGCGGGCATCGCCGTCAATACCCTGGGGCACAACCACCCCAGGCTGACGGCGGCACTGGCCGAGCAGGTGGGCAGGCTGATCCACACGTCCAACCTCTACCGCGTGCGCGAACAGGAGGTGCTGTCCGACCGCCTGGCTGCGATCTCGGGCATGGCGGAAGTGTTCTTCTGCAACTCCGGCTGCGAGGCCAACGAGGCGGCCATCAAGCTCGCCCGCCTCTACGGCCACCAGCGCGGCATCGAGAGTCCGGCCATCATCGTCATGGAGAAGGCCTTCCACGGCCGCACCATGGCGACCCTCTCGGCTACGGGCAACCGCAAGGTGCAGGCCGGCTTCGAGCCCCTGGTCGCCGGCTTCGTGCGCGTGCCCTTCGACGACCTGCCCGCCATCGAGCAGGTGGCCGCCAACAACCCCAACGTGGTCGCCGTCCTGTTCGAGCCGATCCAGGGCGAAGGCGGCATCAACCTCGCCCACAACGACTACATGCGCGCCCTGCGCCGCATCTGCGACGAGAAGCAGTGGCTGTTCATGGTGGACGAAGTCCAGTGCGGCCTCGGCCGCACCGGCGTCTGGTTCGCCCATCAGCATGCCGCCATCAAGCCCGACGTCATGACCCTGGCCAAGGGCCTCGGTTCCGGCGTACCCATCGGTGCCTGCCTCGCCGCCGGCCGCGCCGCCGGCGTCTTCCAGCCCGGCAACCACGGCTCCACCTTCGGCGGCAACCCGCTCGCCTGCGTGGCCGCGCTGACGACCATCGACGTCATCGAGCACGACGGCCTCATGGACCGCGCCGCCCAGCTCGGCGCCAACATCCGTGCCGGCTTCCAGGAGCGCCTGGAGGGCGTGGCCGGCGTCGTGGACATCCGCGGCGACGGCCTCATGATCGGCATCGAACTCGACCGCCCCTGCGGCGATCTGGTGAAGCAGGCGATCGACGCCGGCCTGCTGATCAACGTCACCGCCGACAAGGTGGTGCGCCTGCTGCCGCCCCTGGTGTTCACCGACGCCGAGGCGAAGCAGCTGGTGGATATCCTGGCGCCGCTGATCCGCAAGTTCCTGGGGGCCTGACCATGAACGCCCCCCGGCATTTCCTCCAGTTCAAGGATTTCACGCGCGCCGAGTTCGACCACCTGTTCGAGCGCACGCGCTGGATCAAGCAGCAGTTCAAGTCCTACCACCAGTATTGGCCCTTGCAGGACCGCACCCTGGTGATGATCTTCGAGAAGGCCAGCACGCGCACGCGTCTCTCCTTCGAGGCCGGCATGCAGCAGCTCGGCGGCTCGGCCATCTACCTCAACACGCGGGACTCCCAGCTCGGTCGCGGTGAGCCGGTGGAGGACGCCGCCCAGGTGATTTCGCGCATGAGCGACATCGTCATGATCCGCACCTACGAGCAGGAGATCATCGAGCGCTTCGCCTCCCATTCGCGGGTGCCGGTCATCAACGGCCTCACCAACGAATACCATCCCTGCCAGATCCTCGCCGACATCTACACCTACATCGAGCACCGCGGCTCCATCCAGGGCAAGACCGTGGCCTGGATCGGCGACTCGAACAACGTCTGCAACACCTGGCTGCAGGCCGCCGAGGTCTTCGACTTCAACGTGCATGTGTCCACGCCGCCGGGCTACGAAGTGGAGCCCGAGCGTGCCGGCCTCTACGGTACGGACCATTACGAGGAATTCGCCGATCCCATGGAAGCTGCCCGCGGCGCCGACCTGGTGACCACCGACGTGTGGACCAGCATGGGCTTCGAGGCCGAGAACGAGGAACGCCTGCGCGACTTCGCCGACTGGCAGGTCGACGGCGACATGATGCGCCAGGCCAAGGCCGACGCCGTCTTCATGCACTGCCTGCCCGCCCACCGCGGCGAGGAAGTGGCTGCCGAAGTCATCGACGGGCCCCAGAGCGTTGTCTGGGACGAAGCCGAGAACCGGCTCCACGCCCAGAAGGCCCTCATGGAATTCCTGTTGTTGGGGAAAGTGGGCCAATGAGGCGTGCGGGCCTCGTCGCCCTGGCGGCGGCGCTTCTGCCGCTTGCGGCGGTGGCCGCCGAGGACGGCCGCCAGTTCGTCGCCATGCCCGCCGAGGCGCGGGCCGAACTGCGCGCCGAAATGATCGACTTCCAGTCCGCCCTGCACCAGATCGTCGCCGCCCTCGGCGAGGGACGCCACGGCGACGCGGCCGACGCCGCCGAAAAGCAGATCGGCGTATCGGCCATGGGCCGCCACCGCCATGCCGCCCCCAACGCCCGCCCCGGCATGCACATGCCCGCCGAGATGCACGCCATCGCCCGCGGCATGCACGTGAGCGCCAGCGAGTTCGCCAAGGCCGCCCGCGCCGGCGATGTCGCCAAGTCCCTGCAGTCCCTGCAAACCGTCACCGGCGCCTGCGTCTCCTGCCACCGCGCCTACCGGACGCAATGAATCAACATCCATTTTTCAGGAAACAGAAATGAGCGAAGCGAAGAAAACCGCGCCCAAGGTCAACAAGGTCGTGCTGGCCTATTCCGGCGGCCTCGACACCTCCGTCATCCTCAAGTGGCTGCAGGACACCTACAACTGCGAGGTCATCACCTTCACGGCCGACCTGGGCCAGGGCGAGGAGCTGGAGCCGGCCCGCGCCAAGGCCATCAAGCTCGGCATCAAGCCGAAGAACATCTTCATCGACGACCTGCGCGAAGAGTTCGTGCGCGACTTCGTCTTCCCGATGTTCCGCGCCAACACCATCTACGAAGGCGAATACCTGCTGGGCACCTCCATCGCCCGGCCGCTGATCGCCAAGCGCATGATCGAGATCGCCCGGAAGACCGGCGCCGAAGCCATTTCCCACGGCGCCACCGGCAAGGGCAACGACCAGGTGCGCTTCGAGCTGGGCGCCTACGCCCTCATGCCCAACGTCAAGATCATCGCCCCCTGGCGCGAGTGGGACCTGCTCTCCCGCGAGAAGCTGATGGCCTACGCCGAGAAGCACGGCATCCCCATCGACATGAAGCACAAGAAGGGCGGCTCGCCCTACTCGATGGACGCCAACCTGCTGCACATCTCCTACGAAGGCCGCCACCTGGAAGACCCGGCCGCCGAGGCCGAGGAAAGCATGTGGCGCTGGACCGTCTCCCCGGAAAAGGCCCCCAACAAGGCCGAGTACCTGGACCTGGAATTCAAGGCCGGCGACCTGGTGTCCATCAACGGCAAGAAGATGAAGGCCCACGACCTGCTCGCCACGCTCAACCAACTGGGCGGCAAGCACGGCATCGGCCGCCTCGACCTGGTGGAGAACCGCTACGTCGGCATGAAGTCCCGCGGCTGCTACGAAACCCCCGGCGGCACCATCCTGCTGCGCGCCCATCGCGCCATCGAGTCGGTCTGCCTGGACCGCGAAGTCGCCCACCTCAAGGACGACCTCATGCCGCGCTACGCCAGCCTGGTGTACAACGGCTACTGGTGGAGCCCCGAGCGCCGCGCTCTGCAGGCCCTCATCGACCATACCCAGCAGACCGTGAACGGCTGGGTGCGCGTGAAGCTCTACAAGGGCAACGTCATCGTCGTCGGCCGCGATTCCAAGACCGACTCCCTGTTCGACCCGACCATCGCCACCTTCGAGGACGACGCGGGCGCCTACGACCAGAAGGACGCCGGCGGCTTCATCAAGCTCAACGCCCTGCGCATGCGTATCGCCGAGAACGCCCGCAGCAAGCGGGCCGCCAAGGCGAAGAAGAAGTAAGGGGCAGGGCGCCAGATGTTCGGTTTTTCCGAAGAGCAGGTGGCGGAATGGGGCATGACCTTCGGCCTCGGCGCCTTCATGCTCTACATGCTGTTCATCATCGGCGAGTTGGCCCATCGTTCCAAGGCCGGCAAGGTGGGGACCTTCGTCCTCTTCTTCGTGCTGGCCTTCGGCATGCTGGGCTTCGTCGCCAAGGGCATCATCCAGAAAATGTGGGGAATCTGAAATGTCGCAATTCGACAACGTAGCCGTCGTCAAGAAAGCCAACGTCTATTTCGACGGCAAGTGCGTGAGCCACACCGTCCAGTTCGCCGACGGCACCAAGAAGAGCGTCGGCGTCATCCTGCCGGCCACCCTGACCTTCAACACCGGCGCGCCCGAGATCATGGAAACTGTCGCCGGCGCCTGCCGCTACCGCCTCAAGGGCGAGGCCGAATGGAAGGCCGTCAGCGCCGGCCAGAGCTTCAAGGTGCCCGGCAACTCCAGCTTCGACATCGAAGTCAGCGGCGAGCCCTACCACTACGTCTGCCACTTCGGCTGAATGACGGCCGATTCGCGGGATAAGCCGGACCACCAGCGTCCGGAACATCCCGCCTTCTGGGACAAGCGCTTCAGCGAGGGCACCACGCCCTGGGACGCCGGCACCGTGCCGGCCGCCCTGGCCGCCCACATGGCGGCGCAAGCGCCCGCCTCCGTGCTGATTCCCGGCTGCGGCAGCGCCCACGAAGCGGCCTTCCTCGACCGTCTCGGCTGGGCCGTCACCGCCCTGGATTTTTCCCCCGCGGCGATTGAGGCGGCGCGCCGCAACCTGGGCGACTGGCGGGGATGCCTCCTGCAGGAGGACTTCTTCGCCCACCGGCCCGTCGCACCCTACGCCCTGGTCTATGAGCGCGCCTTCCTCTGCGCCCTGCCGCGCAAGCTGTGGGGCGGCTACGGCGGGACCATGGCCCGGCTCGTGGCGCCGGGTGGTTGCTTGGCCGGCTTCTTCTTCCTCGGCGAGGAACCCAAGGGCCCGCCCTTCGGCATCGGCCGCGAAGCCCTCCTGGGCATGCTCGTCCCCCACTTCGAACTGGCCGCCGACGAGCCCGTCGCCGACTCCCTGCCGGCCTTCGCCGACGGCGAGCGCTGGATGGTTTGGCGCCGGCGCTGAGTTTGCGATAATCCGGCCATCGCAGAAACCCACAGGGAGCACTACATGCCTTCGTTCGACATCACCTCCGAAGCCGACATGGTCGCCTTGAAGAACGCCGTGGACGTGGCCGGCCGCCACATCGGCAACCGCTACGACTTCAAGGGCACCTCGGCCCGCGCCGAGCTCAACGAGAAGGACAAGCTCATCACCCTCTACGGCGACTCGGAGTTCCAGCTCAGCCAGGTGAAGGACATCCTCTTCCCCGAGATGGAGAAGAAGGAGCGCGAGAGCACCAAGCGCCTCGACATCGGCAAGGTGGAAGTCGTCTCCGGCAACAAGACCAAGCAGGTTCTCAAGATCAAGGTCGGCATCGAGCAGGAATTGGCCAAGAAGATCGTCAAGATGATCAAGGACAGCAAGCTCAAGGTCCAGGCCGCCATCCAGGGCGACGCCGTGCGCGTCACCGGCGCCAAGCGTGACCTGCTGCAGGAAGCCATCGCCCTGGTCAAAAAGGAAATCTCCGACTTCCCGCTGCAGTACGGCAACTTCCGCGACTGAGTATCGGGCCGGGTCACCCCAGGGTGCCGAGGAACTGCTCGGCGCTGAGGATGGGGCAGGCGAAGCGGTCGGCGAGGTGGAGCAAGTCCTGTCAGCGCGTACGCTGCGGCGCGCTATTGCCCGCGATCCGCTTCAACGCGCCTTCATAGGCTTCATATTCGCCCAGATGCGAGCGCATCAGGCTTTTCCAGAGCTTTCCGTGGTTGGGCACAGAGAAGTGGAGCAGCTCGTGGACGATCACGTAGTCCCACAGCTCGGGTTTCAGGGCGGGCAGTTCGTCGCTGAAATTCAAATGGCCCGAGGTGGAACACGATGCCCATTTGTTCCGCATCGGCCGCACGCCCAACCAGACGATCTTGACGTCCAGCTTGTCGGCCCAGTGCCGGACGCGCTGTTTGAACTGGTCTTTGTGATCGACTGCCTTCATTGCGCTAAATCCGGTCCGCCTTTTCCAGCAGCGTAAACAACTCATCCACCAAGGCCGTCACCCGGTCCAGGTCGTCCGTTTCCGCGAAGATGGCGAAGGTCACTTTCTTCCGGAGTTCGCGCAGGGCGTTCTCGCTGCGCTTCCAGTTCGGAAACTCGGTGAAGGCGTGGCGAATCTTGCGGCTGACCACCTCGGCGTTCTGAATCTTCGCGTCCAGCAAGCTGCGGTAGACAAAATAGGTCAGGCCGTCGAAGGACTTCTCGGCCTGTTCCTTCTTCCGCGTTTCGTTGCCTTCCACTTCGCGCAGCAATTCGGCCAAGGCCTCGGCCGTGCTGGTCTGGCGCTGCTCGAAACTCTCCTGCACCGCCCGCGCGCGCTCCGCCATGGCGATGAGGCAAGGGTCGTCGCTGTCTTCCTCAGCCAGTCTTTCAATGCTCTTGATCAGGTTGATGACCTTGGTGCCATCCCCGCCGCGCTTGTTCTTGATCAGCTCGATGGTGTCGCCGTCGATGGCGACAATTTCGCCCAGACCGCCCACGCCATAACTGCCCACCTGCTGCTGCACCAGATGGTGGGTCTTGGCCTGAAACTCGCGGTCGACCATCACGGTGCGGGTGTAGGCCTTGCGGACGACATGATAGATCGCCGTCAAGGTGCCATAGTCGTCAATGAAGGGGCGCAGGAAGGCGTCGGGCGAGATGATCTCGTAGAGCATCTCGACTTCCTTGTACTCCTTGAAAAACGCCTTACGCCGCTCGGGGTCGCGGAAGTGCTCGATGAGGGTGTCCACGTCCTTGTCGTCGAAGTTGCGTTCGATCAGGCCGAGGTACTCAGGCGCCCTGGACTCCATCTTGTTCTTGAACAGCAGCTTCAGCAGCTTCAAGTCCTTGACGATGGCGTTGATCTCGTCGCTGTCGAAGGCCAGCGCCTTTTCCAGCTTGTCGAAGATGCCGACGAAATCCAGCACGAAGCCATGCGGCTTCACCATCTCCTGCGCCTCGTTCTCGTAGGGGCGGTTCACCCGGGCAATGGCTTGCAGCAGCGTGTGGTCGCGCATCGGCTTGTCGAGATACATGGCATAGAGCACCGGCGCATCGAAGCCGGTGAGCAGTTTCTCGGTGACGATGAGGATCTTCGGCATCTGGTCGAGCTTGCCGAAGCTCTTGCGAATCTGCCGCTCCTTCTTCGGGTCGAGGTGGAATTCCTTCAGCAGTTTGGAGTCGTTGTTGCTGCCGGTGTAGACCACTTCGGAATACTCGGGCGGCAGGAACTGGTCGAGGGCGTGTTTGTAATGGGCGCAGGCCTCGCGGTCCACGCCGACCAGGAAGGCCTTGTAGCCCAGCGGCTCGACGTTCTCGCGGTAATGCGCCGCGACGAACTGCGCCACTTGCTGGATGCGCTCCTTGCCCTTGAGGAAGTTCTTCAGGTTTACCGCCCGTTCGAGGATCTTGTTCAGCTCCTCGATGTCGGCCACGCCCTCGGCTTCGGCCAGCGACAGGAACTCCTTGTCCAGCGTCTCGTGGGGCACCAGCATTTCGTTGGGGGCGAGCTGGTAGTAGAGCGGCAGCGTGGTGCCGTCCTCGATGCTGTCGGCGATGGAATACTTGTGCAGGTAGCCCTGGTCGTCCTCGCAGCCGAAGGTCTTGAAGGTGCCCTTGCCATACACCGTCTTGTCTACCGGCGTGCCGGTGAAGCCGAGGAAGCTCGCGTTCGGCAGGCCGGCCATGAGGAAGTTGCCGAGATCGCCGCCGGTGGTGCGGTGGGCCTCGTCGATGAGGACGTAGATGTTCGCGCGCGTGTTCAGGTTCGCCGGCATGTCGCGGAACTTGTGGATCATCGTCACGATGATGCCCCGGTAGTCGTCGCGCAGCAGCTGGTTGAGCCGGGCGATGCTGCCGGCGTGCTCCAGGTTGCCCAGGCCGAGCGCGGCGAGGTTCTTGAGCATCTGGTCTTCCAGCTCGTTGCGGTCGATCATCAGCAGCACGGTCGGCTTGTCCGCCCCGGGCGCGCGAAACAGCCGCTCCGCCGCCTTGATCATGGTGAAGGTCTTGCCGCTGCCCTGGGTGTGCCAGACCAGGCCGCGCGTGCGCCGGGGGTCGAGGGCGCGGCCGACGGCCGCCTCCACCGCGCCGGTTTGGTGCTGGCGCAGGATGTACTTGTTCAGCTCCTCGTCCTTCTCGGCGAAGACGATGTAGTCCTTCAGGAAGGCGAGCACCTGGGGTATGGCGCAGAAGCTCTTCAGCTTGGCCTCCAGCTTGCCGACCTCATCGTCCTTCCAGTTGAAGATGTTCCGCCGCACCGTGTTCCAGCTCACTCCGTAGGAAAAGCCGATGGCGTCGGTAGCGGTGAAGAGCTGCTGCGACACGAACAGCTCGGGCGTCTCGCGGTGGTAACGGCGGATCTGGTCCACCCCCAGGGCAATCGCCTCGTCCTTGTTGGCGTTCTTGCACTCGATCACCAGCACCGGAATGCCGTTGATCAGAAAGACCACATCCTCCCGCGTGCCGTAGTGGCCGTTGTGAAAGGCCCACTCCTCGGTGACTTCATAAACGTTGCGCGCCGGATCGTCGTAATCGACCAGCATCAGGTCGCGCTCGCGCTTCTCCTCGTGGTCGAAGAACTTGCCCCGGTTGCGCAGATGCTCGACGAATTCCCGGTTGCCGTAGATGTCGGCGTGGAGATGGCGGAAAGTCCCGAGCAAGGCGCCCTCGGCCTCGGCGTAGCGCGGGTTGAACTCCCGCAGCTTGGCGTCGAGCAGGTCGTCGAAGAAAAGCGAGCGGTTCTTGGCGCGGTCGGTGGGCGGCGCGTCCGGATCAAAGCCGCGCCGCTGCTCGGCTTCCTCGCGGGACACAGGCGTCCAGCCGATGGCCTCGGCGTATTCGAGGATGCGGGCTTGGACGGTCTTGTGTTCGCCGGGGGTGGGCATGCTTACACAGCGAGTTCGTGAACGCGGGTCTTCGCGGTCATCAGTTCATGAAGGAGGGTGCGGAAGAGGTCGTGGAGTTGGGCCCGCTTCTCATCGTGAAGCTCCTCTTTCCGTTCGAGGTTTTGAATCGATGAAGCGATCTCTTTCTGCACCGCTAAATCGGGAAGTGGGATTTTGAATGCAGCCACCTCGTGGCCCATCAAGGTGCACGTTCCGTGACCCGAGCGCCCGACCTTCTTGAAGAGGTTTTCCCGCAGTGCCTCCAAGGCGTAGAGAAGGAAGTCTGAGCGGAGCTTGGGTCCGGGAACGATGGCCTTCATGTCTTGATTGATGGCCATGGGGACTTCTGCAAGCGCGACGGGAACGGTCTTTGCCAGGATCATTCCTCGCACGACAACAAAGACCGAACCAGCAGGAGCGAGCTTGCTTCCGCTTTCGAGCGCCTCCTGTGAAATGTGGTCTTCAACGTCGGTGAGCCGTGGGCGCTTCATGTCCTTTGGGGATACCCAAGGAATCGCCCCCTCCCAGAACTCTGGATTCTTCTTCGAAGGCGTTCCTCCACTCTGGAAGCGGCAAACATCAGAAAGAGGCACCACCGCCCAGCTTTCGGGGACGGGGCCGATTTCGGTTTGTTTTTGGGGTTCGTTGCGGAGGCCTTCGGTGAAGAGCTTGTGCATGAGGGCCTTTTTCAGCTCGGTGGTGGTCTGAATGATCCGTTCCTGCGCATCGATCGCCCGCTGCACCGTCGAAAGGATGTGCGCGATCTTCTTCTGCTCAGGGAGTGGGGGGAGCGGGAGGCTCCGCTCGCTGAGAATTGTGAAGTGGCGGTTGTAACCACGGCTCGGAATCTCCAGCGCCAACAACGCAAAATAGTAAAACCTCGGGTCGTAGAGCTTCTTATTCGGCAGGAGAACCTTGGTTCCGTCAGCCCCAAGCACGAACGGGAAGTCGACGTATTTGAAACAGCGCGTGTGGTCGCCGAATATGATTAGCGGCAGGTCGAAGTTGATGACCTTGCTTTCGTCATCGCAGTAACCGGCAACGAACTTCTGCCCTTGATCGACGACAGGGAAGCGACCGACCTCTACGATTTCTTTCGCGGGAATTTGATTCTGCCGCCCGACCTTATTCTTGACGAGCGAATCGGGCACAGCGCATGTTTGCCAGTCGCTCATATCCCGATCCTTTGGCTCCGTTCGGCGCTCACTCCGCACCGTCTTCCTCGTTCCCGCTTGCCTCATCATTCCTTGCGAGCCGCATGACTTCGGCATCGAAATCCGAGACAAACAGGCGATCCTGGACGATGCGGTATTTCTCGAACTCGGATTCGGCGTGGGCTTTGGCGATTTCGGCGGTGACTTTGCCGGCGTCCTGCAGGATTTCCCGGTCGGTGGCTTCGATGAAGCGGTTGAGGCGTGTTTCCCAGTCCTGCATGGTCATGGGGATGTGCCGCTGGGCCATGTCTTCGGCGACATCGAGGTAGGCGTTCACGAGGCGGGAGAGTTGCGCCATCTCCGGCTCGGTCAGGTAGTTCTTGGCGACGCTGACATCGAATTTCTGGATTTTTCCATGGGGGGCATCTTTCCAGGTGCTCAGGCCCATGTGCTGTTTCCCGGCATCGGCCCGGTCCACGATGACCTCGGCGGCGGTGTGGCCGTGGATGGCCCAGTGGAGCTTGTTCTGCACGGTGGCGAAGAAGCGCTGGGTGGCCGTGGCGCTGCGGTCGTAGTCGATGGCGGTGGCGTAGATGTCGGTGATCTTCTGGTAGAACTTGCGCTCGCTGAGGCGGATTTCGCGGACGCGCTGGAGCTGTTCTTCGAAGTACTGTTTGGTCAGGACGGTGCCGCCCGCCTTGAGGCGTTCGTCGTCCATGGCGAAGCCCTTGATGGTGTATTCCTTGACCACGGTGGTCGCCCATTTGCGGAACTGGACGGCCCGCTCGGAGTTGACCTTGTAGCCGACGGCGATGATGGCGGAGAGGTTGTAGTGCTGGGTGTTGTAGTTCTTGCCATCGCTGGCAGTTATCCGGAATTTCCGGATAACTGAATCCTCTTGCAGCTCTCTGTCGGAAAAAAGCTTTTTCAGGTGCTCGTTGATGGTTCTCACATTCACGTCGTAGAGAACGCCCATCATTTTTTGAGTCAGCCAGATGTCCTCGTCGGCATAAACCACCTCGACGCCACCTTGACCCTGTGCCGCGACGAAGGTGAGGTATTCGACGGCGGAGGAGCGCGCGAGGGAGGTTTCCTTGTTGTCTGGCTTCATATTCATGCCTTCCCCCCTGGTTTTTCCAACTCCGCCAGCAACGCCTGTCCCTGGGCGGTGAGCCGGTATTTCTGGAGGCGACTGCTGGGTTTTTCGGGGATGGTGGGTTCGATGAAGCCACCGTCCACCATGCGCTTGATCTGCTTGTGGAGTTCGCCGGAAACCGTTTGGTGTCCGAGGATCGGCGCAATGGCGGCTTTGCCGAGAGGCTGCGGTCGGATGGCCAGCATGACCTTGGCGGCCAAAGCCGACTCTAGCCGTGACTCTAGCCGTGACTCTAGCCGTGACTCTAGCCGTGACTCTAGCCGTGACTCTAGCCGTGACTCTAGCCGTGACTCTAGCCGTCCGCCTTGGTCCTGAGCTGGTCCCGACTGAGTTGCCAATCCAGTGGCCGGTCTGCGGACGGTCAGGACGAACGAGCCGCCATCCAGCCGGATTTCAGGTTCGGGAAGCCCGGCCTCGCGGCAGCGGTGGATCATGTCGCGGATGCCGGTGCCCATGCGCTCGATGTATCGGGTGAGATACATGGGCTCGGCGAGCAGCGGGTTGTGCGGGACGGAGGCGTGGGGGCCGCGCAGCTTTTTGAGGGTCAGCGTGGGCGGCAGGGAGCCGGGGTTCCAGATTTCCAGCCGGTCCTTGAAGAGCATGACCTGCACGCTGGCGTTGCTGGTGTAGTCGCGATGCACGACGGCGTTGACGATGGCCTCGGCGACCACTTCCTGGGGGATTTCGTATTTCGTGGGCACCTCGGTGCCGTGCTCGCGGGTGCCGACCCAGAGATCGATTTTGGAGAGCACGAAATCCTTGGCCTGGTCCACGAGGTCGAAGACCGTGCCTTTGTAGACCTGGTAGGAAGGGATGGGCTTGGCCACTTCATAGCCGTGGAAGTGGGCGCATTTCACCTCGGATGTGATCAGGAAGCGTTGCGGCCGTTTGCCGAACAACAGGATGGCTGCATGGGTCGGCCGTCCCTTGTCGAGCAGGTTGAGGTGGGTCAGTACCTCATGGGGCGGCGTGTCCTCCGGCAATGGGAAACTGCGCCCCCGGCGGGCCAGCCCGAGAAAGCGGGTGATCTTGTCCTGGTCCAGGTCGTCGAGCGTGGCGTTATTGCAGAACGTGGCATCGAAGGGCCCCAAACGGATCAGCTCGCGCTCTTCAAGAATCCGGACCAGGCTGGCATAGACGGCGGCGACCAGTTCTTCGGAGGAATTGAAACGCCGCCGGACGAGGTTGTCCCCGGCGTCGCGGATCAAGGCGCGCATTTTCGGATGCTTGGCATCGTCGGTCGCGCCCTTGACGAAGATCAGGCGGGTCTTGCCCTGCCGGGTGGCCTCGTTCAATTCGAGGTGGGTGGGCGAGAGGCCGTCCTTGTTTTCCCAGCCGTAGTCGTCCCCAAAGATGCCAAGGTAGAGATCGCAGTTCCGGACTTCATCGAGATAGACGGCATCGGGCCGACGGTCGGAAGCGGGGACATCGCGCTCGAAAAGAAATGTCTCGAAGAAACGTCGCAGCAACGGGTCGCCGGAAAGGTATTCGCCCAGTGCCTTGCGCTCGGCGGCGAATTCCTTCTGGACGCTGCTGATGAAGATCCTCATGCGCCAATTCCGAGTTGCTTGAGAATTCTGTCGAGGGCTTGGTCGGTTTCCTTGGCCTCGGCCTCGATGCCCCTGAGTTCCTCGACGATCTCCGCGATGGGCCGGTAGGTTTCGGCGTCGGAGGTGTGGATGTAGCGGCTGGGGGAGATGTTGTAGTCGTTTTTCTTCAGCTCGGCGTGGTCGACGATGCGGCTGAGCTTTTCGGCTTCGGTCCAGCCGATGAGGGTGTCGGCGATGCGCTGGATGCCGGCTTCTGGGATGAAGTTCTTGGGGTCGCCCTTTTCGAAGACCTGGGAGGCATTGACGAGCAAGACCTTGCCCTTGCGCTCCTGCGGCTTGGCCTTGTTCAGGAACAGCACGATGCCCGGGGCGGTGGTGTTGTAGAAGAGGTTTTCGGGCAGGTAGAGGACGCTCTCGATCAGGTCGTGGTCGACGAACCACTGGCGGACGGTCTTTTCCTTGTTGGTGCCGGCATTGCCCGAGCCGCGAGAGGCGGCGCCGGTGTCGAGGACGACGGCGGCGCGGCCGGTGGCGTTCATGCTGGCGTGGATGTGCTGCACCCAGCCCCAGTCGGCGGAAGATTTGCCGGGAAAGCCGGCCCCGGCGGGGAAGCGGTCGAGTTCGTCGTTGTCGTAGTCGGCCTCGGTGAACCAGTCCTGGTTCCACATGGGATTGGCGACGACGCGGTCGAAAGTGCGGAGCTTGCCTTTGCTGCGGAATTTGGGGTTCTTGAAGGTATCGCCGATCTCGATCTGGCCTTCCATGTCGTGGATGATCATGTTCATGTTGGCCATGGCCCAGGTCTCGGGGGTGAATTCCTGGCCGAACAGTTTCAGCGGGGCGACGGTGCGCTTCTTGCCCTTGGCGCTTTCCTCCATGGCAATCTCGCATTTCACGAGCAGGCCGCCGGAGCCGCAGGTGGGGTCGTAGATTTCCATGCCGGGTTCGGGCTGGAGCACGCGGGACATGATGGTGCCGACTTCGGGCGGGGTGTAGAACTCGCCGGCGCTCTGGCCGCCGCCTTCGGCGAACTTGCGGATCAGGTATTCGTAGCTCTTGCCGATGATGTCGGCCTCGACGTCGTCGAGGCCGAGGCGCTTGGTGCTGATGGCCTCGATGAGGTTGGAGAGGCGGTCGTCGTCGAGGTCGCGCTGGCCGTGGGTGGTGGCGTTGAAGTCGACGCGGTCGATGATGCCCTGCAGCAGCGGGTTTTCCCGGGCGATGGCGCGCATGTGGGTGGTGACGCCTTCGCCGATCTTGTCGGAGAGCTTGCGGATGACGGACCAGACGGGTTGCTCGGGGTCGTCCGGCACCAGGGGGAGGTAGAAGCGGACGAGCTTGTGGTCGGCCTTGGCGAGCTGGAAAGCCTTCTTGCGCGAGCCGACTTCCTTGGCGATGCGGTTCAGCTCGTCGTCGAAGACGTCGCAGAGGCGCTTGGTGAAAATGAGGGGGAGGATGTAATCCTTGTATTTCGGCGCGTCCTTGGCGCCACGGATGGAGCAGGCCGCGTCCCAGATCCAGGATTCGAGGGATTTGTCTTTACCGTTATTGTTTGCCATCAGCCCTAAGCTTTTCTTTGTCTGTCGATCGTTTCATTGGGACAGAGTGAGGGATTGGCGTATCTCGCCATCTGGAACGGAGCCCCGAAGGACGGCCTTATGCCGATCGCAGACTATATCAAAGCGGGCGCCGCTGCCGCCGGCGTCGCCACCGTCCGCGCCAATCGCGAGTCTGCTCCGAATCCGAAGCCTCAAGCCCGCAGCCCGCCGATCCACTTCGTATAAAGCCGGTCGGCCGCGCGGCGCATGGCGGCGATGCGCTCTTCCAACCCCTCGTTCATCTGCTCCGGCGTCTGCACCGACTCGCTGGCTTGCGCGCTCTCGGCGGCCCACTGGCGGTTCCACAGGCGGATCATGGCTTCGGTCATCTCCACGTGGCATTGCATGCCCAGGTGGGGGCCGAGGGCGAAGGCCTGGTTTTCGCAGTGGCGGCTGCCGAGCAGGCGCACCGCGCCGGCGGGCAGGCTGAAGGTTTCGCCGTGCCAGTGGAAGGCGTCGAAGGCGCGGATGTCGCCGAGCCAGTCGGCGGCGGCGTCGGTGGCCTGCACTGCGCCCCAGCCGATTTCCTTCACCGGGTTCCTGCCCACGGTGCCGCCGAGGGCCTTGGACATGAGCTGGCCGCCGAGGCAGTGGCCGATGACGGGAATGCCCTTGGCGACGGCGCTGCGGATGAGTTCGAAGATCGGCGGCAGCCAGGGCAGGTCGTCGTTCACGCTCATGGGGCCGCCCATGAAGCACAGGCCGGCGTAGGCGTCGGGCGCGGCCGGCACGGCCTCGTTCTCGTCGATCTTGAAGAGCTGCCAGGGCACCGAGTGGGCGTCGAGGAATGTGGCAAAATAGCCCGGACCCTCACCGGGACTGTGGCGAAAAATGGCGACCGGCTTCATGAGATTTTCCTACGCAAATCGGATGCTGCATTCTATAGCGGTCGCCGCCGGTCTCCTCGCCGCCACGGCGGCCGGCGCCGCCGATGTGGCCCTGGCGGGCCTGCTGCCCGGCCGGGCCGTGGTGGTGGTGAACGGCGGCAATCCCCGTACCCTCTCCGTGGGCGGCAAGACGCCCGAAGGCGTCAAGCTGCTGGCGGTGGAAGACGGCGCGGCCCTGTTCGAAATCGACGGCAAGAAGGAGCGCCTGGTGCTGGGCGCCCATGCGGTTTCCAGCGGCGGCGCCGGGGGCGGCTCCAGCGTCACCCTGACGGCCGACTCCCGCGGCCAGTTCTTCACCTTGGGCAGCGTCAACGGCGCACCCGTGCGCTTCGTCGTCGATACCGGCGCCACCTATGTGGCCCTGGGCGCCAGCGATGCCGTGCGCGCCGGCATCGACTACCGCAACAAGGGCCAGCCCGGCCAGGCGATGACGGCCAACGGCGTCATCCGCAGCTGGCGGGTGCCGGGCAACTCCGTGCGCCTGGGCGACATTACCCTGCACGAGGTGGATGTGGCGGTGCAGGAGAACAACATGCCGGTGGTGCTGCTCGGCATGAGCTTCCTCAACCGTGTCGAGATGAAGCGCGCCGGCGACACCATGACGTTGAAGAAGCGCTACTGATGCTGTCGGCGGCCTGGCTGCGCGAGCGCTTCCGTGCCGGCGGCCCGGCCGGCGCCATCGCCGAACCGGACGTGCCCGCCGCGGACCTCACGCCGGCGGCGGTGCTGGTGCCCATCGTCGTGCGTGAGAGCGGCATGACCATGCTGCTGACCCAGCGCACCGCCCACCTGCGCGACCATGCGGGACAGGTCAGTTTTCCCGGCGGCCGTTGCGAACCCGAGGATGCCGGCCCCGAGGCGACGGCCCTGCGCGAGGCCCACGAGGAAGTGGGCCTGGAGCCGGGCCAGGTGGAAGTGCTGGGCCGCCTGCCCGAGTACCTGACGACGACCGGCTTCCGCGTCGTGCCGGTGGTGGGCCTGGTGCAGCCGCCCCTCAACCTGCGCCTGGACGATTTCGAGGTGGCCGACGTCTTCGAGCCGCCGCTGGAGTTCCTGCTCGATGCCGGCAACCACCAGCGTCACAAGGTCGAATACCGTGGCGCCCTGCGGGAATACTGGGCCATGCCCTGGAAGAACTACTACATCTGGGGGGCCACCGCGGGCATGCTGGTGAGCCTGCACCATTTCCTGTACGCCGGGGAGCGCTGAGCCGTCCGCATCGCGACGCCCCTGTGGTATCGTGTCATTGCAATGCAGCATCGAATCCCATGACGCTTTTCGCCATCGTCCTCGCCCTCGCCCTAGATCAGGCCAAACCCTTGCCGGCTGCGCGCGTCGAGGCCCTGCTCGGGTCCTTCGGCCAGTTCCTGGAATCGCGCTTCAACGCCGGCGAGCACCACCATGGCGCTGCCGCCTGGGCGGTGGGGGCGGCCCTGCCGGCGGCCGTCGTGCTCGTGCTGCAGCTGGTCCTGGACTACGCCAACCCCCTGCTGTACTTCCTCTTCTGCGTGGCGGTGCTCTACCTGACCATGGGCTTCCGCCAGTTCAGCCATTTCTTCACCGACATCCACATCGCCCTGCGCATGGGCGAGCTGGACAACGCCCGCAAGCTGCTGGCCGAATGGCGCGGCGGCGCCACCGAGCGCATGGGTTCCACCGAGGTGGCCCGCGTTGCCATCGAGAATGCCCTCGTGTCATCCCACCGTCACGTCTTTGCGCCATTGTTGTGGTTCGCCGTCTTCGGTCCGGCGGGGGCGCTGCTCTACCGCCTGGCCCTGTCCTTCCGCAACCAGTGGGGCGACCGGCGCGACACGGAGTTCGGCGATTTCGGCGTGTTCACCGCCCGCGCCTTCGCCCTTATCGACTGGCTGCCGGTGCGGGCCACTGCCGTGGCCTTCGCCGTCGTCGGCGACTTCGAGGATGCCGTCTATTGCTGGCGCAACCAGGCCCGCCGCTGGGCCGACGAGGGCGCCGGCATCCTGCTGGCGAGCGGCGCCGGCGCCATCGGCGTGCGGCTCGGCATGCCGCTGCGGGACGACGGCGGCATGGCCGACCGGCCCGAGCTGGGCGTCGGCGACGAGGCGGACGCGGATTTCATGCAAAGCACCATCGGGCTCGTCTGGCGAACCCTGGTGGTGGCGGTTTTCCTGCTGGCCCTCCTGTGGGTGGCCAGCTGGGTCGGAAGTTGAATTTCTCAAGGAGTGGAAAATGGCAACTAAAGAAATCGTCGTATTGAGTGCGGTGCGCAGCGCTATCGGAACCTTCAACGGTGCGCTGAAGGATATCGAGCCGGCCGAACTGGGCGGCCTCGTGGTCAAGGAAGCGATTGCCCGTTCCGGCGTGGACCCCAAGGCCATCAGCTTCGCCACCGTCGGCAACTGCATCCCCACCGAGTCCCGCTATCCCTATGTGGCCCGCGTCGCCACCATCCAGGGCGGCATGACCATGGATTCCGTCGCCTTCGCCGTGAACCGCCTGTGCGGCTCCTCCCAGCAGGCCATCGTCAGCTCGGCCCAGGCCATTATGCTGGGCGATGCCGACTTCGCCCTTGCCGGCGGCGTTGAAGTCATGTCCCGCGGCGCCTACCTGATGCCGACCCTGCGCGCCGGTGCCCGCATGGGCGACACCAAGGCCATCGACGCCATGGTGGCCGTGCTGACCGACCCCTTCGGCGTCGGCCACATGGGCATCACCGCCGAGAACCTGGCCGCCAAGCACGGCATCACCCGCGAGGAGCAGGACGCCTTCGCCGTTGAGTCCCAGAAGCGCGCCGCCGCCGCCATCGCCGATGGCCGCTTCAAGTCCCAGATCGTGCCGATCACCTTCCAGACCCGCAAGGGCGATGTGGTGTTCGACACCGACGAGCATCCGAAGGCCGGCACCACCATGGAATCCCTGGCCAAGATGAAGCCCGCCTTCAAGAAGGACGGTACCGTCACCGCCGGCAACGCCTCCGGCATCAACGACGCTGCCGCCTTCCTGGTGCTGGCCGACGCCGCCAAGGCCGCTGCCGCCGGCCACAAGCCCATCGCCCGCCTGGCCTCCTACGCCATTGCCGGCGTTCCCAACGACGTCATGGGCGAAGGCCCGATTCCGTCCTCCAAGCTGGCCCTGCAGAAGGCCGGCCTGACCCTGGACCAGATGGACGTCATCGAGTCCAACGAGGCCTTCGCCGTCCAGTCCCTGACGGTGGCCCGCGGCCTCGGCCTCGATCCGGCCAAGACCAACCCGAACGGCGGCGCCATCGCCCTCGGCCACCCGGTCGGCGCCACCGGCGCGGTCATCGTCACCAAGCTGCTGCACGAAATGCAGCGCACCGGCGCCAGGTACGGCATGGCCACCATGTGCATCGGCGGCGGTCAGGGCATCACGACGATCTACGAGCGTATCTGACTTCGGGGCGACGACCAAAACGGGCCGGCTTGCCGGCCCGTTTTTTTGTGCGTGCGCGATAGCCGGCCGGGGCGGATTTTGGCTGTCCTTCCCCATAATCCTGCCGGCAATGCGGGTATCATTGCGGCTGTTTCGGATGCGCTGTTTCGCATAGTCCGTGCCGCCAAGAAGCTGCGGGCGGTACCAATCGGAAACCCAGAGAGGATGCGGCAACCATGAAGAGCAAGAGCATCGTGCCCACCCAGAGGGAGCGGGTGATGCGGGAGAACGACTTCATCGTCTCCAAGACCGACCCCAAGGGCATCATCACCTACGGCAATCCCATATTCATCGAGTTCTCCGGCTATACGGAAGAAGAGTTGCTGGGGTCCCAGCACAACATCATCCGCCACCCGGACATGCCCCGTTCCGCCTTCAAACTGGTATGGGACACCATCCAGGGGGGCAACGAGGTCTTCGCCTACGTGAAGAACATGTCCAAGGACGGCGGCTTCTACTGGGTGTTCACCCACATCACCCCGGATTTCGGACCCGGCGGCCAGATCGTCGGCTACACCTCGGTGCGCCGCTGCCCGAAGCGTAGCGCCATCGAGAAGATCGAGCCGGTGTACCGCCAGATGGTGGCTGCCGAGGCCGCCGCCGGCGCCCGCGACGCCATTGCGGCCGGCACCCAGGTGCTGGTGGATCTGTTGACCAAGACGGAAATGTCGTATGAAGAACTCATCTTCTCCCTTTGAGCTGCGCCATTTCGGCATCGTCCTCGTGGTTGCCGGCGCGGGACTGGCCTTCTGGACGCCCTGGGCGGCCCTGGCGGCCCTGGTCCTCGCCCTGATCCTGCTCCTGGCGCCGGCCGGCGGCAGCGGCGGCAACTCCCGCCTCGACGATCTCGACCGGGTGCTGGGCCAGGCCGGCGACGGCATCCTGGTCCACCGCTTGCCCCACGGCGTGACCGACCCACGCATCGAGTCGATCCGCAACAACCTGAACTCGGTGCTGGATCAGACCGAAACGGCCTTCCGCGAAATCCTCGGCGGCATGCACGCCGCTTCCGAGAACCATTTCTGGCGCCGCCTGCAGGTGACCGGCCTGCACGGCACCTTCAAGGATGTGCTGACCCAGATGCAGGACATCATCGACCGCCTCGCCGCCGCCCAGGAGTCGGTCGCCCGGGAGGCCCTGCTGTCGCGCATCTTCCTGCGCTCGGAGCGGGGCCTGTCCATGGCCATCGAGCACGTCAGCTCTTCCCTGACGACGGTGGCGGGCTATTCGACCCGTTCCGAAACCCTGGCGGCGGGCTATGCCGGTTCGGCCACCTCCATGTCCGGCGCCGCGGAACGCATGTCGGAGGCTCTCGGTCTGGCGCTGGCGTCGGCGGAAAGCAGCAGCGTGGCACTCGCCGATCTCAACGCCAAGGCGACGGCCATCTGTGGCCTGACGGGGCATATCGACGTCATCGCCAAGCAGACCAACCTGCTGGCCCTCAACGCCGCCATCGAGGCGGCCCGGGCCGGCGAGGCAGGGCGCGGTTTCGCCGTCGTCGCCGACGAGGTGCGCAAGCTGGCCGACCAGGCCCAGAAGTCCGCCGAGGAGATCGCCGAGGCCATCGCCGCCATGAGCGGCGCCATGAACGGCCTGATGACGCAGATGAACGAACTGGGCGGCTCGGTGTCGGGGGCGCGGGATACGGCGGACGATTTCCGCCAACAGTTGGGCGGCGCCTCGGTGTCGGCCACCGAGGTGGGCCAGCTGGCCTCGTCCATCGGTGAGGGCGTGCGGGCGATGGAGTCCTCCATGCAGCTGGTGGCTTTCGCCCAGAAGGCCCGCACCGACGTTACCTCCATCCTCTACGGCGCCAAGGTGGAGGTGGACAGCCTGTCGGAACTGGAGCAGAAGGCCCTGTCCATCGCCAGCTCGCGCCAGTGGGTGAAGGGCAGCGCCGACCGGGAAGCCCTCATCGAGATCTACGACAGTCTCTTCGCCAGCATCGAAAGCCAGATGCGTTGAGGCGGCGGGCCGCCGCCCGGCGGCTCAGCCGAGTTTTTCGATGTCGCCCGTGAGGCCGACTGCCAGCTGGTCCACCCGGCCGATGATATGGGTGGTGTTCTCGGAGAGGGCGGCCACGTTCTCCACCTGACGGGCGATTTCGTGACCGGCGCTGCTCTGTTCCTGCACGGCGCTGGCGATGTCGCTGACGGCGGCGAGGATCTTGCCCGAGCGCGCCTCGATCTCGCCTAGGGATTTCTCGATCTGACGCGACTGGCGCGCGCTCTCCTGGGCCTTTCCCGAGGCGATGCCGACGTCGTTGGAGACGTCGGCGACCGATTCCTGCACCACGCCGAGGATGGTGCGGATGTCGTGGGCCGAGCTGTTGGTGCGTTCGGCCAGCTTGCGCACGTCGTCGGCGACGACGGCGAAGCCCTTGCCGGCTTCGCCGGCCCGTGCCGCCTCGATGGCGGCGTTGAGCGCCAGCAAGTCGGTCTGCTTGACGATGCCCTGGATGGTGGAGACGATGCCCTGGATCTGTTCGCTCTGGCGGCCCAGCTCGTCCACCCGCTTGGCGGCCTCGGCCACCAGGGCGGCGGTGTCCTCCATCATGGCGATGGTGCCATGGACGATGTGGCGGCCTTCCTCGACGGTGCCGACGGTTTCCCGCGTCAGGGCCAGGGTGTTCTGGGAGTTGGCGGCCACCTGGTCGATGCTGGTGGACAGCTCCTCGGTGGCGGCGGAGATGCTGGCCGAGGACGAGGACTGCTCCTGCATGGCGCCGCGCACCTGGGCCGTCAGGGCGGCCAGTTCCGTCGTCGTCGTGCGCACCTTGTCGGTGACGACCTGCTTCTGGTCCTCCATGCGGCGCTTCTTGATCGCGTTGTCCTTGAAGACGCTGACGGCGCGCGCCATTTCGCCCACCTCGTCGCGCTTGGCGACGTAGGGGACATCCACCGAGGTGTCGTCGTGGGAAAGCTGATCCATGACCGAGTTGATGCGGTGCAGGGGATTGGCGACGCGGAAGCGGGTGAACCAGAAGGCGAACAGGCCGAACACGCCGAGGATGGAACAGGCCAGGAACATGACGCCGCCGACGGTGGCGGCCAGGGTCCAGATGGCGTCCTCCACCTTGTCGGCGCCGAGCTTGCGCTGGTTGTCGAGGGAGGTCTTGAGGCGGGCGAGGGCGGCGGCGACGGCTGGGGCGTCGATGTTCCGGCCGCTGCCGGCGAGCACCTGCTCGTAGTCGTGCAGGGCCGCTTCGATGACGGCGAGATCCGCCTTCTCGGTGTCCGTCGGCTGCGCCGACAGGAAGGCCGGGATCGCCTCCCGCGCCTTGACGATGGCGGCGCCGGCCTTCTCGCGCGCCGCCCCTTCGCCGGCCTGGGCCGCCGGCAGTTGCAGGGCGAGGCCGCCGTAGCCCATGTGGTGCTCGATCTGGCCCAGCAGGTCGATGCGGCGGGCGAGCCCCGAGTCGAAGTCGCGCCAGACCAGGGAGATCTGGCCGACCGACTTGAAGGTGAGGGCCGTGGCGGCGACGCCCGACAGGACCAGGGCCACCGTCAGCAGGGTGATGATGTTGCCGAGCCGGCCCATGCGCACATTGTCGATGGCGCCGAAGACGGCGAGGCTCAGTCGGCCGAAGGCGTTCAGTTCCGAGGCGTTGGCGTGGGACATGACGAAACCTCTCTAGTGCTGTTTCCGGAGGACCAGGCGTGCAGCTCGGTCAGGGCAAGTTCGATGACGTCGTCGAGGGCGGCGGCGAGGGACGGCGTCAGGCCGCCGCCCCAGCGGTCCAGGTCCTCGTACTGGGCGCCGATGAGGGTGATGCGCTCCGGATGGGCGCCCGTCAGTTCCGCGGCGAACAGGACGTCGGTGAAGGCGGTCTGGTGCAGGCTCAGGGGACGGCGGTCGAAGAAGCGGGGAATCTCGGCATCGCGCAGGGTCTTGACGGCGCCGGGGGCGGCGCCAAAGTCCACGCAGTCGAGCACCAGCAGGTTCCGCGCTTCCTGGACGATGGGCAGCAGGTAGAGCCCCTGGGTGCCGCCGTCCACGACTTCGGTCTGCGGCGGCAGCCCCGGCCGCGCGGCCAGCCGCCGGGCGGCGGCGACGCCGAAGCCGTCGTCGCCCCACAGGGTGTTGCCGATGCCGAGGACCACCGTGGCTGCCATGGCCGTCAATCCCGGAACTGGCGTTCCCCGGAGAGCATGGTGCTGATGACCGTCTGCCGGGAAAGGATGTCTTCGCGCACGGCGATGTAGATGTGGGCCATCATGAACCACACCATCACCCACATGGCGAGGCGATGGATGATGTGGAGGTCCAGGGTGTTGCCGAAGATGTGGGTCACCCAGCCGAACCAGAAATACTGCCAGCTGTCGTGGCCCACCACCTCGGCGTACATGGCGAAACCGGTGATGATGACGGCGAGGCCCGGCAGCAGGAACATGAAGAACATCGCCACGTTGGCCAGCGGGTTCAGGCCCACGTAGCGCACCGGGCCGTCGAGCAGCAGGTTCCAGCGGATCTGGCGGAAGAAGCCGTCGGACCAGGCCTTGCGCCAGATGGCGGGCAGGTAGAGGTGGTGGGCGATGCCGCGCTCGGTGAATACCAGCCAGAGCCGGTAGACGCTCAGCAGAGCGAACAGGTAGCCGGCCGCCAGGTGCAGGAAGCGTATCCAGCCCATGACGTAGCTCGACGAGGCGTCGCCGAGGATGGACGGCGGCGGCACGCCGATGAAATAGCCGGTAATGCACAGGACGATGACCATGGTGGCGTTCGCCCAGTGCCACAGCCGTACGCCGGGCCCGTACACGCGCACCGAGGGCACGAGCTTGTGCTCGGGCATGCGGTGGTAGGGGACGAAGCCGTTTGCCATCAGAGGATCTGCACCCGGGTCAGCTCCTCGCCGTCCTCGCCGACGACGTGGGTGGCGCAGGCGAGGCAGGGGTCGAAGCTGTGGATCACGCGCAGGATTTCCAGCGGTTTGCTCGGGTTGGCCATGGGCACGCCGAGCAGGGAGGCCTCGTAGGCGCCGATGGCGCCGGCACCGTCCCGCGGGCTGGCGTTCCAGGTGGTGGGCACCACGCACTGGTAGTTGGCGATGCGGCCCTGGCGGATGTCGATCCAGTGGCCGAGCGCGCCGCGTGGCGCCTCGCAGTAGCCGGCGCCGCGGGCGGTGTCGGGCCAGGTCTTCGGTTCCCACTTGTCGGTGTTGGCGGTGGCGGAGTTGCCGGCCTTGATGTTGGCGACGAGCTGGCCGATCTCGCCGATGAGCTGCTCGGCCGCCCACTGGGTTTCCAGGCCCCGGGCCGCGGTGCGGCCGAGGGTGGAGAACAGGGCCGGCAGCGGCAGGTCGAGCTTCTTCAGGGCGCCGTCCACCAGTTCCTTGATCCGCCGGTCGCCGTTCGCGTAGGCGATCACCAGGCGCGCCAGGGGGCCGACTTCCATGGCGTGTCCCTTCCAGCGCGGCGCCTTGACGTAGCTGTACTTGGCCTCCTCGTCGAGGGCCTCGATCTTGTCGCCGCTCTGCTTCGTCTTCGGGCCGAGGCGGAAGTCCAGGTCGGTGCGGCCGTCCCAGGGATGGAGGCCGGCCTTCTCGTCGCCGTACTTGTACCAGGAGTGGGGGACGAACTCCTGGATCTGGGACGGGTCCTTCAGGTCCACCTCATGGATGCGGCTGAGGTCGCCGCCGAGGATCACGCCGCGGGGCAGGCGCAGGCTGGCGTTGCTCTGGTCGTTGGCCTTGCTGGGGAACTCGCCGTAGGACATCAGGTTTTTGCTGGCGAGTCCGTCGCCCAGCTTGAACCAGTCCTTGTAGTAGGAGGCGATGGCCAGCAGGTCCGGGATGTAGACCTGGGAGACGAAGTCGTGGGTGCGCTGGGCCACGTCGGCCACCAGGGCGAGCCGCTCGACGTTGATGGCGCCGACACCGCCAGCGCCGTGCACGTTGATCGGCGAGGGGGAGCCGCCGACGAGCCACATGGGGTGCGGGTTCTTGCCGCCGAAGACGGCCTGGATCTTGACGATCTCGCGCTGGAAGTTGAGGGCCTCGATATAGTGGGCCACGGCCATCAGGTTCGCCTCGGCCGGCAGCTTGTAGGCCGGATGTCCCCAGTAGCCGTTGCGGAAGGGGCCGAGCTGGCCCGAGGACACCATGCGCTTGATCTTGGCCTGCACGTCGGCGAAGTAGCCGGGCGAGGAACTGGGCCAGCGGGAGATGGACTGGGCCAGCTCGGAGGTGGCCTTCGGCGAGGCGGACAGGGCCGACACCACGTCCACCCAGTCGAGGGCATGCAGGTGGTAGAAGTGCACCAGGTGGTCATGCACGAACAGCGTCAGGTGCATGATGTTGCGGATCAGGTTGGCGTTGTCCGGGATCGGCAGGGACAGGGCGTCCTCGACGGAGCGCACCGAGGCCAGCGCATGGACGCCGGTGCACACGCCGCAGATGCGCTGGACGAAGGCCCAGGCGTCGCGCGGGTCGCGGCCCTGCAGGATGTTCTCCAGGCCGCGCCACATGGTGCCGGCGGAGACGGCGTTGCGGATGACGTTGCCGCCGTCCACATTGACCTCGATGCGCAGGTGGCCTTCGATGCGGGTGACCGGGTCCACGGCGACGCGGCGGCCGGAGTTGTCGAGGGTGAAGCCGTTGGGGGTGGTGATCTTGCTCATGAGGTCGGGGAGTCGTCGCTGTCTTTGTCGTAGGCCTTGCCCGTGACGACGCGCTTCACCACGGTGGCGGCGCTCTGCACGGCGATGGCGGCGCCCAGCGCGGCGGCGCCGGCCAGGGCCACCTTGTCGGCATTGGATTCGATGCCCCACTGCTGCATGTCGGGCAGGCGTTCGTAGAAGGGGCCCCGGTCCCAGAAGCCTTCCTCCGAGCAGCCGATGCAGCCGTGGCCCGACTTGATGGGAAAGCTGACGCCGTCGTTCCAGCCCATGGAGGCGCAGGCGTTGTAGGTCGTCGGGCCGCGGCAGCCCATCTTGTAGAGGCACCAGCCCTGGCGCGCGCCCTCGTCGTCCCAGCGCTCGACGAACTGGCCGGCGTCGAAGTGGGCGCGGCGGTAGCACTTGTCATGCACGCGCTGGGAATAGAACATCTTCGGCCGCAGCTGGTTGTCCAGTTCCGGCAGGCGGTCGTAGGTGAGGATGTAGGCGATGACGCCGGTCATCACCTCGGCGATGGGCGGGCAGCCCGGCACGTTGATGACGGGCACGTTCTTGATGAGCTTGTGCACCGGCGTCGCCTGGGTCGGGTTGGGCTTGGCCGCCTGCACGCAGCCGGAGGAGGCGCAGGTGCCCCAGGCGATGATGGCCTTGGCGTGACGGGCGGCGTCGTCGAACTGGTGCTTGAAGGGACGGCCGCCGACGATGCAGGCCATGCCGTCGTTGGCGAGCGGGATGTTGCCCTCGACGGCGAGGATGTAGCTGCCGCGATAGTCGCGGATGATTTCCTCGACGATGGCCTCGGCCTGGTCGCCGGCCGCCGCCATGATGGTGTCGTCGTAGTCGAGAGAGACCAGGCTGGTGACGATGTCGCTCGCCTGGGGATGGCTGGAGCGTAGGAAGCTCTCGGAGCAGCAGGTGCATTCGAGGCCGTGGAGCCAGAGCACCGGGATGCGGGGTTTGGTCTCCAGGGCGTGGGCGATGGCGGCGCCCCCTTGCGGCCCCAGCCCCATCCAGGTGGCGGCGAGGGCGCAGAAGCCGAGGAAGTCGCGCCGCGAGATACCGCGCTCCTGCAGCACGTCGAACGTGGTCGGCCGTTTCATGGTTTGCTCCCCCGTGGCACCGCGCTTGGCGCGGCATGCATTTTGTATGTGGCCGGCGATTCTATGGTGACGGCTTCGATCTGGCATCAGTAGAACTACTGATTTGACATTTCCGCCCGGGGCCATGGGATAGAATCGGCCGCAGCCGCCATGACCGCCCTTTCCCCGCTCGCCCCCGAGGATGAACTGCTGTACCGGAGCCACTTCCTGCGTGCCGACGGGCGGCGGATGCTCTACGGCTGCGGCATCGGCATCGTCTTCAACATCGTCTACAGCGTTGCCGACTTCAGCCTGTTCGGCGACACGCCGCGCTTCTATCTGCTGCTGGGCGACCGGCTGCTGTTCATGATCTTCAGCGCCCTCACCGCCTGGGTGATCGTCAATTCCCGCAAGGTGGAGCACCACGACGCCATGGCGCTCGCCTGGGGCCTGCTGGTGGTGGCCGCCAACATTCCCGTGGTGCTGTCGCGGCCGGCCAGCTACACCTTCAACCTGGTGCCGGAACTCGCCGGCGTCATGATGCTGTATCTGCTGATGCCGGATCGCCACCCCTGGCGCCTGCTGCCGCCCCTGGCCCTGACGGCGAGCAGTCTGGCCCTGTTCCTGGCGGTCAAGGAACCGGTCGGCTACGTCGGCCTCCAGGCGGTGCTGAGCGCCTTTATCGTCGCCAACCTCATCGGCATTGTCGTCAGCGGCCAGGTATACCGCTACCGGCGCCAGGCCTGGACCAATGAGCGCGAGCTGCGCCGCCTCGCCCTGCAGAGCCAGCACATGCTGGCGACCAAGGACCGCATGATCGCCACCCTGTCCCACGAGTTCCGTTCGCCCCTCAACGTCATCGCCAGCAGTTCCAGCCTGCTCGGCCAGTACCACGCCTACCTCGACGACAAGCAACGGGAGCAGGTGATGGGGCGCATGACCGGGGCGATCCGGCGCCTGACGGAAACCCTGGACGAGGCCCTGTTCATCAGCCGCCGCGACGCCCATGCCCTCAGCTGCCAGCGCGTCGCCGTGGAGCTGCGCGGCTGGCTTGAGCGCCTGGCGGAGGAACTGCGCAGCGGCGACGAGGGCGCCCACGATTTCGCCGTCGCCATCGACTGCGCAGCGGGAGAACGCATGACGGACCCGGTGCTGCTGCGGCTGATCGTCGTCAACCTGGTGTCCAATGCCCTCAAGTTCACGCCCCGCGGCGGTCGCGTCCGGCTGCAGGTCCACTGCGAATCCGGCGGCATCGCTATCGAGGTAAGCGACAGGGGCCAGGGCATCCCCGAGGAGGAACTCGACTACATCTTCGAGCCCTTCCACCGTGCCGCCAATGCCTCCCTGATCCAGGGCACCGGCCTGGGCCTGACCATCGTGCGGGAGGCGGCGGACCTGCTCGGCGGGCGCATCGACATCGCCAGCCGGCTCGGTGCCGGCACCACGGCTTCCGTGCGCCTGCCCTGCGCGAGCGCGCCGGAGGTTCTGCCGCCCGCCGCGGCGGCAGTTGCCTGCGAGGCGACGCCATGACGCCGCGGGGCATCAAGGTTTTGCTCGTCGAGGACGATGCGGCCAGCCGTGCCAACACCCGCCTGCTGCTGGAGTTGGAAGGGTTCGCCACCCTGGTGGCGGCCGACGGCGTCGAGGGACTGGCGCTGATCCTGGCCGAGGCGCCCGACGTGGTGGTGTGCGACATCATGATGCCGGGTCTGGACGGCATGGGCCTGCTGGCCCGGGTGCGGGAGACGCCGGCCTGCGCGGCGACGCCCTTCATCTTCCTCACGGGGCTGGTGGATCAGCGCAGCCTGCGGGCCGGCATGAACGGCGGCGCCGACGACTACCTGACCAAGCCCTTCGCGCCGGAGGACCTCTTCGCTGCCATCGTCGTGCGCCATCGGCGGCTTGCCGTGCGCCCCGACGACCGGGAGGAGCGGCGGCAGCAGCGCGCCCGGGTGCGCGAGCTGCTGAGCCAGCGCGAACTGGAGGTCTTCGATCTCATCGGCAGCGGCGTTTCGTCGCGGGATGCGGCCGAGCGGCTCGGCATCAGCCTGCGCACCGTGGACAGCCATCGTGCCCGCATCCTCGCCAAGCTCGACCTCGACGGTGCTGCCGCCCTGGTGAGCCTGGCGGCGCGGATCGGCGCCGGCAGCCTCGACTAGGTCCTCAGGCGTTCAGCCGGTTCGTGATGGCGCGGAAGTGTTCGTAGCGCCGCCCGTCGATGGCGCCTGCCTCCAGCAGGGTCTTGACGGCGCAGCCGGGTTCGGCGGCGTGGCGGCAGTCGTGGAAGCGGCAGCGCCCCAGGGTCTGGCGGAACTCCGGGAAGCCGTCCTCGATGTCGCCGAAACTCAGGTGGGCGAGGCCGAATTCCTGCAGGCCCGGACTGTCGATGATGGCGCTGGCGGCGTCGAGGCGGTAGAGGCGCGCGTGGGTGGTGGTGTGCTTGCCGGAATCGAGGGCCGTCGAGATTTCCCGCGTGGCGGCGCCGGCATCGGGGATGAGGGCGTTGACCAGCGTCGACTTGCCCATGCCCGACTGGCCGACGAGGACGGAGAGCTGGTCCGCCAGCAGGGGCCGCAGGGGCGCCGCGTCTTCCCGCGCGCTGAGTTCCAGCACCCGGTAGCCGAGGGCGGCGAAGGACGCCAACTGGGCGCGGGCCGCCGGCAGCCGGTCGGCCAGGTCGCACTTGTTGAGGACGATGACGACGCGCAGGCGGTCGTGCTCAGCGGCGACGAGGGCGCGGGAGAGCAGTTCCGTGCTGAAGGCGGGTTCGGTGGCCACGACCAGGACGACCTGGGTCGCATTGGCGGCGATGAGCTTCTGCTTCCATTCGTCGCTGCGGTAGAGCAGCGAACTGCGCGGCAGGTGGTCGGCGATGCGCGCCTGGTCTTCGCTGGCCGGCTCGATGCGTACCCGGTCGCCGCAGGCGTAGATGCTGCGCTTGCCGCGCGGCATCGCCTGCCAGCGGCGGCCGTCGTCGGTCTCGACTTCGTAGTGCCGCCCGAAGGCGGCGACGATGCTGCCCGCCAGCGTCAAAGGGCGAACAGCGCGTCGATCTTGGCCGCGCAAATGAAGTCGTTCTCGCTGAGGCCGCCGATGGCGTGGGTCACGTAGGTGACCGTCACCTTGTTGTAGCCGACGGCCAGATCGGGGTGATGGCCCTCCCGGTGGGAGATCCAGGCGCCGGCGTTCACGAAGGCCATGGTCTCGTGGTAATCCTTGAAGTGGTAGGTCTTGGCGATGGCATGGCCGATGCGGGACCAGCCGTCGAGCCGCTGCATCAGCGCGGCGATCTCGTCCTCGGCGAGGGGCGGCACGCCGCCTTCGCAGGGTTTGCACTTGCCTTGGGTCAGGTCGCAGAAGGTCGTCATGGCGGCTCCTATTTGAACTTGTAGAACTGCTGGGCGAGATAGGCGGCGACGTTCTCCTCCTCTTCGGGGAACCATTTGGCGCCGGTCTGGGCCGAGCAGGCGGCGACGCGCTGCCGCAGGGCGGCCGGATCGTTGATGAGGCGCGGCGAGCGCGTGTAGATCTTGCTGCCGTCGCCGCCGAACATCTTCACGTGGCAGGCGACGCACTGCTTGTCGTGGAGGGCCTTGCCGGCCTTGGCGTCGGGGGCCGCCTGGACGGCGGCGGCAAGGGCGAGCAGCGGGATGAAGGCGAGGTTGCGCATGTCATGCTCCTTTCTATTAGCGGCCTTGGAGCCGCGCGATGCGGATGGCGGCCGGCGGGTGGGAGTCGTGGAACAGCGAGTGCAGGGGGTCGGGGGTCAGGGTGGCGGCGTTGTCCCGGTAGAGTTTGACCAGGGCACCGATCAGTTCGTTCGCCGCGGTGTGCCGGGCGGCATAGGCGTCGGCCTCGAACTCGTGGCTGCGGGAGAGGCGCGAGGTCAGCGGGGCGAGGGGGAAGGTGAACAGGGGCAGCACCAGGGAAAACAGGATCAGGGCCATGGCGGTGCCGGCTTCGGCGACCCCGAGGCCCTGGAAGAAGGCCGGCTCGTGGATCAGAAGCCCCAGCAGCCAGAGCAGGACCAGGCTGGCGCCGGCCAGCAGGCCGATGCGCTTCCAGACATGGCGGTGCTTGAAGTGGCCCAGTTCGTGGGCCAGCACGGCCTCGACCTCGGGCGGCGAGAGTTTTTCCAGCAGGGTGTCGAAGAAGACGATGCGGCGCGACTTGCCGAAGCCGGTGAAGTAGGCGTTGCCGTGGGCCGAGCGGCGCGAGCCGTCCATGACGAAGAGCCCCGAGGCGTGGAAGCCGCAGCGCGCCAGCAGCGCCTCGATGCGGGTCTTCATGGCGGCGTCCTCCAGGGGGGCGAACTTGTTGAAGAGGGGCGCGATCACCGTCGGATAGAGCAGCAGCATCAGCAGGTTGAAGCCGAGCCAGAACAGCCAGACGTGGAGCCACCAGAGCGCTCCCATGGCGTCCATGAGCCAGAGCACGACGAACAGCACCGGGGCGCCGATGGCCACGGCGAGCAGGGCCTGCTTGACGATGTCGGAGACGAACAGCGCCGGCGTCGTGCGGTTGAAGCCGAAGCGGGCCTCCAGGACGAAGGTGCGGTAGAGGGAGAAGGGCAGGCCGGCGAGGAAGCCGGCGATGCCGAAGCAGGCGAACAGGGCGAGGCCGTGAAGGTGGCCGCGGCCGTCCAGCAGGGCGACGAGCCGTGCGTCGATGTGCTGCAGCAAGCCGCCGAGGGTCAGGAGCAGCAACAGCCCGGTGTCGGCGGCGAGTTCAGCGAGGAACAGGCGCGCCTTGGCGACGGTGTAGTCGGCGGCGCGGGCATGGTCGGCGGGGGCGATGACGGCGGCGAACTCCGCCGGCACCGTATCGCGGCGGGCCGCCACGTGCCGCATCTGGCGCAGCGCCAGCCAGGCGCGCAGGGCGGTGGTGACGACGAGGGCGGCAAGGAAGGCGGCGGTGACGGTGCTGGCTTGCAAGGGGCGGGGGCGGGTGGTTGGGGAACTGTGCGAAAATGGGCTTTTGCACGGCGAACCGATTATGGCACAGGATCAGAACGCACTCGTCTGGCTGGACATGGAGATGACCGGCCTCAACCCCGACAGCGACCGCATCATCGAATTGGCGGTGGTGGTGACCAACAGCCAGCTCGAAGTCGTCGCCGAGAGCGCCGTGTGGGTCGTGCATCAGACCGATGCCGTCCTCGACGGCATGGACGACTGGAATAAGAACACCCACGGCAAGTCGGGGCTCATCGCCAAGGTGAAGTCCTCGGCCATCGACGAGGCCGAGGTGGAAGTTCAGTGCCTGGACTTCCTCAAGCGCCACGTGCCGGCCGGCAAGTCGCCCATGTGCGGCAACTCCATCTGCCAGGACCGCCGCTTCATGGCGCGCTACATGCCCAAGCTGGAGGCCTGGTTCCACTACCGCAACCTCGACGTCTCGACCCTGAAGGAACTCTGCAAGCGCTGGAAGCCGGAGATCGCCAAGGGCGTCAAGAAGGGCGGCAAGCACGAAGCCCTGGCCGACATCTACGAGTCCATCGAGGAACTCAAGTACTACCGCGAGCACTTCCTGAAAATCTAGTGCTCCAGTGGCGGCATGGCCGCCGCTACTCTTCCCTACGATAGAGCCGCAGCCGTTCGCTGCGGTCGCTGGGGCGGTGCCCCTCCCAGACCCGCACCCAGCCTGCCGGGGCGGTGGCGTGCTTCGCCGAGCCCTGTACCAGCAGCCAGCGGCATTCGGAGCGGCCTGCCGGCTGCAAGCGGATGCCGGCGAAGTAGTCCACCAGGGCGCGCTGGGCCAGGCCGACGTTGCGTCCGGCGACACAGCCGGCGTCCTGCGGCACGGCCGCCCGCAGCGAACGCATGACGCCGCGGTAGGTCTTGCCGTAGTCGATCCAGGGCAGCCAGAGGGCGATCAGGACACCCCACATGGCGGTGAGTCCTGCCGTCCAGCGGACGGCGGCGCGCCAGGGCGAACGGGGCAGCCGCAGCAGGGCCGCGATCCAGCCGGCGCTGAAGGCGAGCGCCAGTCCGAGGGCCAGGTAGGAGAACTGCGGCACGAAGCCCGGTTCCAGCTTGGCGAAGTTGCGCGCGATCTGGGCCGGCCAGCCGGTCCACATGGCGATGCCGCCGAGCCAGACGAGGCCGATCACCAGGGTGAAGGTCATCATGCCGAACCAGTCGAAGGCATTCGCCGCGCCGCGCCGCAGGCGGTGCGCGCCGGCCGCGGCCAGCAGGGCTAGGGGCGCCAGCAGGGGCAGGGCCTGGAGCGGACGCGGTTCGTGGCCGAGGAACCAGGCCAGCGCCAGCACGGTGCCGAGGGCCGGCGCGAGGACGTTCCAGTCCCGCCACTGCCGCCGCTGCACCCAGGCTGCCCAGGCAGCGAGCGGCAGGGCGGGCCAGGAGAACCAGGCCAGCAGTTCGAGATGGTCGGTGCGCAGGCCCTTCTGAAAGGCCATCAGGGCAAGTTCCTCGTGCCACCAGCCGACCAGATAGGCGGGGGTGCGCAGGGCGAGGAAGGTGGGCCACAGGGCGGCGACGGCGATGGCCGCGTAGAGGGCGATGAAGAAGGCGAGCCAGGTGCGGCGCAGCAGGGGCAGCAGCAGCAGCGGCAGCACGGGGGCGGCGCCGGCCGGGCCGCCGGCGAGGACCGCAGCGCCGCAACCGATGCCGAGCCAGAGGGCGCCGACGAGGGGTTTCGCCGGCGACAGGGCCAGGCCCCAGTAAGCGAGGGCGGCCATGGCGAGCAGGGCGATGGCCGGCTGGGCGTCGTGCACCGGCACCAGCAGCCCGAGGGTGCCGATGGCGACGACGGGAGCGACGAGTCCGGCGTCCCGGTCGTTGAGGGCCGTGGCGGCCTTGAACAGGAAGAACAGGAAGAGGGCGCCGAATACCGGGGTCGCCAGGCGTGCGCCGTCATGGAAGGGCAGCACCCACTGGGTTGCCCAGGCCGTGAGGGCTGCCACCCAGTGGTAGAGCGGCGTGGTGCCGAACAGGGGCTCGCCGCCTACCCGCGGCAGCAGCAGACCGCCGCCGTTGTAGAAGTTCCAGGCGATGCCGAGATGAATGGCGTCGTCGGTCTTCCAGGGATCGTGGCCGAGGATGCCGGTCAGCAGGTAGGCGGCGCACAGCAGGGCCAGCGTGAGGCCGGGCAGGGGAAAGCCGGCACCGCGGAAGGAGTTGGCGAAGAGGGCGTTCATGCGTCAGGCCCAGAGGCCGTGCACGGGAACCGCCGCAACGAAAAAAGGCAGCCGAAGCTGCCTTTTGTCGTCGGTGCGCGGGCTATCAGGCAGCGGCACGCTGGCCGTATTTCTGGCGGAAGCGTTCGACGCGGCCGGCGGTGTCGACGATCTTCTGCTTGCCGGTGTAGAACGGGTGGCAGGACGAGCAGACTTCGATGTGCAGCGGCTTGCCGCTGGTGGACTTGGTCTTGAACGCGTTGCCGCAGCTGCAGGTGACGTCGATTTCGACGTAGTTCGGGTGGATGCCTTCTTTCATTTTCGTGTCCTCGGTCGTGGCCCGTGGATGTGGCGAGCCTTGAAGGGGCGGCATTATCCGGTAAAGCCGCCGATTAATCAAGCTTTGCGCGTGCGGCCGGATAAACCGCCGCCCGTGGGCGTCTAGCCCCGGCGCATGGCGTCGAAAAACTCCGCGTTGTTCTTCGTCGCCTTGACCTTGTCGAGCAGGAATTCCATTGCCTCCAGATCGTCCAGTCCGTAGAGCAGCTTGCGCAGAATCCATATCTTCTGGAGGACGTCCGACTTCAGCAGCAGTTCCTCGCGGCGGGTGCCGGAGCGGTTGACGTTGATGGACGGATAGACGCGCTTCTCGGACATGCGGCGATCCAGGTGGATCTCCATGTTGCCGGTGCCCTTGAATTCCTCGTAGATGACGTCGTCCATGCGGCTGCCGGTGTCGATCAGCGCGGTGGCGATGATGGTCAGGGAGCCGCCTTCTTCGAGGTTGCGGGCGGCGCCGAAGAAGCGCTTGGGCTTCTGCAGGGCGTTGGCGTCCACGCCGCCGGTGAGCACCTTGCCGGAGGCCGGCTGCACGGTGTTGTAGGCGCGGGCGAGGCGGGTGATGGAGTCGAGCAGGATCACCACGTCCTTCTTGTGCTCGGTGAGGCGCTTGGCCTTCTCGATGACCATCTCGGCTACCTGCACGTGGCGCGTGGCCGGTTCGTCGAAGGTGGAGGCGACGACCTCGCCCTTGACGGTGCGGGTCATCTCGGTCACTTCCTCGGGACGTTCGTCGATCAGCAGCACGATCAGTACGACGTCGGGATGGTTGGCCGTGATGGCATGGGCGATGTGCTGCATCATCACCGTCTTGCCCGATTTCGGGCTCGCCACCAGCAGGCCGCGCTGGCCCTTGCCGATGGGGGCGATCATGTCGATGACGCGGCTGGTGGTGTTTTCCTCGGCGCGGATTTCGCGCTCCAGGATCAGGTGTTCGGTGGGGTGCAGCGGCGTCAGGTTCTCGAACAGGATCTTGTTCTTGCAGGCCTCGGGCGATTCGCCGTTGACCTTGTCGAGCTTGACCAGCGCGAAGTAGCGTTCGCCTTCCTTCGGCGTGCGGATCTCGCCTTCGATGGTGTCGCCGGTACGCAGGTTGAAGCGGCGGATCTGGGAGGGCGAGACGTAGATGTCGTCGGTGCCGGCCAGGTAGGAGATGTCCGGCGAGCGCAGGAAGCCGAAGCCGTCCGGCAGGACTTCCAGCACGCCGTCGCCGAAGATGGATACGCCTTTCTTGGCCTCGTTCTTGAGCAGCGCGAAGATCAGTTCCTGCTTGCGCAGGCGGTTGGCGCCCTCGATCTGGTTGGCATTCGCCATGTCCAGCAGTTCGCTGACATGGTGGGCTTTGAGCTCCGACAGTTGCATGGGGGGAACCTGCGAGGTGACGCGGACGAGGTGAGGTCCGGGAGATTGAGGAAACTGGGATTGGTGTTCCGGGGGGCCGGAGAAACCGGCCCTGGCCCGAAGTCCGGAGGCGGGGCGCGCCTTCTAGAAGAAGCTTGCCGGCAGGACTTCAGGCGGGACTCTAGCGATATCAGAGATTGCTGTCAATGAAGGCGGTCAACTGGGACTTCGACAGGGCGCCGACCTTCTGCGCCTCCACATTGCCGCCCTTGAACAGGTGCAGCGTGGGGATGCCGCGGATGCCGTATTCGCCCGGCGTCTTGGGGTTGTCGTCGATGTTGAGCTTGGCGACCTTCAGCTTGCCGGCGTATTCCTTGGCCACCTCGTCGAGGATCGGGGCGATCATCTTGCAGGGACCGCACCATTCCGCCCAGTAATCGACCAGCACCGGAACGGGGGATTCGAGCACCTCGCTCTTGAAGCTGGCGTCGGTGACGTGAAGGATGTGTTCGCTCATGAAGTCCTCTTGCTTGTTCTGTTGCGGGGAGGGGAACCGCCGCCGGGGCCGGATTCCAGGGGAAGGAAGGCTATCGGGGATGAATGCTAGCAAAAAAAACGGCGCGGATGGAAACCCTGGCGCCGGGGCGGTTGCGCTCTGCTGGGGGCGGGCCGAAATAGGCTTGCCGGCGTCCCATGAATGGATCAGCGCAGCTTATACTAGGCGGCAGCAACAGGACGGAGCGGGAGCGGCGATGGCCTACGTGGTGACGGAAAACTGCATCAAGTGCAAGTACACGGACTGCGTCGATGTCTGTCCGGTGGACTGCTTCCGCGAGGGGCCGAATTTCCTTGTCATCGATCCCGACGAGTGCATCGACTGCACCCTGTGCGTGCCGGAGTGCCCGGCCGAGGCGATCTTCGCCGAGGACGACGTGCCGGAGGTCCAGAAGGCGTTCATCGCGCTGAATGCGGAGCTTGCCAAGCGCTGGCCGGCCATCGTCGAGCGCAAGGAGCCGCCGGCGGATGCCGACGCATGGAATCGCAAGCCGGGCAAGATGGATTTGCTGGAAAGATAGCGGAACGTTCCCCGGGGGATTGCGGCGCGCGGCGCCGCCGGCCGGGGTGATGAGTGGTGGCGGACAATCCAGGAGGTAACCGAAATGCAAGTCAGGGAAATTCTAGCGATCAAGGGTACGGTGCTCTACACCATTTCGCCGGACAAGACGCTGGCCGATGCCGTCGCCATCATGAGCGAGCAGGATGTGGGCTCCCTCGTCTGTTTCAGCGGCGGCCGCATGACCGGCATGCTGACGTTCCGCGAAGTCCTCAAGGCGGTGCGTGCCGGCGGTGCCGCCTGGCAGAGCCTGCGCATCGGCGATGTCATGGTGTCCGATCCGCGCACCGGCAATCCGGCCATGGAGGTGGACGACCTGCGCCGCCTGATGGTGGACCAGCATATGCGCTATCTGCCCGTGATGGACGGCGACACGCTGCTGGGCGTGATCTCCTTCCACGACGTGGCCAAGGCGGTGCTGGAGGAACAGAGTTTCGAGAACCGCATGCTCAAGGCCTACATCCGCGACTGGCCCGACGGCGGGGAAAAGCGCGAGGAAGCCTGATCCCCCGGGCCGGCGGGCCGGCCTGCGGGGTTTGACGGATTCGGCGGTACAAGCCGGAACGAGGAGACACGGGTGGAGTCCATCTGGCTGCGGAGCTATCCGGCGGGTATTCCCGCCGAGATCGATGCGGACGCCTATCGCTCCGTCGGCGAGTTGTTCGAGCGGAGCGTGGCGGCGTTCGGCGACAAGGCGGCCTTCGTCAATATGGGCAAGGCCGTCAGCTATGGGGAACTGGACCGCCTGACGCGGGATTTCGCCGCCTATTGCCAGTCGGTGCTGAAGTTGCCCCGCGGCACCCGTATCGCCCTGATGATGCCGAATGTCCTGCAGTACCCGGTGGCGATGTTCGGCGCCCTGCGCGCCGGCTACACGGTGGTCAACTGCAATCCCCTCTATACGCCGCGGGAGCTGGAGCACCAGTTGCGGGATTCCGGCGCCGAGGCCATCGTCATCGTCGAGAACTTCGCCCATGTGCTGCAGAAGGTCCTGCCCCGCGTGTCGATCCGGCATGTGGTGGTCACCGGCCTGGGCGACATGCTGGGTTTCCCGAAGCGGGACCTGGTGAATTTCGTCGTCCGCCATGTCAGGAAGCTGGTGCCGGCCTGGCAGATACCGGCGGCGGTGCCTTTCCTCGCGGCACTGTCCGCGGGGGGCGGTGCCGCCTTCGCGGCTCCCGAGGTGGGGCCGCAGGATATCGCCTTCCTGCAATATACCGGGGGCACGACGGGTGTTTCCAAGGGCGCCATGCTGACCCATCGCAACATCGTCGCCAATCTCCAGCAGGCCCACGCCTGGATCGGTTCGGCGCTGGAAGATGGCCGCGAACTCGTCGTCACGGCCTTGCCGCTGTACCACATCTTCGCCCTGACGGCGAACTGCCTCACCTTCCTCAAGATCGGCGCCACCAACCTGCTGATCACGAATCCGCGGGACATTCCCGGCTTCGTCAAGGAACTCGGCAAATACCCCTTTTCCGTGATGACCGGGGTCAATACCCTGTTCAACGCCCTGCTCAACAACCCGGATTTCGCGAAGCTCGACTTTTCGTCGCTGAAGGTGGCCCTTGGCGGCGGCATGGCCGTACAACAGAGCGTCGCCGACCGCTGGCAGCAGGTGACCGGGACGGCGCTGATCGAGGCCTACGGCCTGACGGAGACTTCCCCCGCCGTGACCATCAACCCCCTCGACCTGAAGGAATACAACGGCGCCATCGGCCTGCCGATTTCCTCGACGGCGGTGTCGATCCGGGACGAGGCGGGCTGCGAGGTCCCCCTCGGCAGTCCCGGCGAACTGTGCGTCCGCGGTCCCCAGGTCATGACGGGCTACTGGAACCGGCCCGAGGAGACGGCCCGGGCGCTGACGGCGGACGGCTTCCTGCGCACCGGCGACGTGGCGGTGATGGACGAGCGGGGCTTCGTACGCATCGTGGACCGCAAGAAGGACACGATCCTGGTATCGGGATTCAACGTCTATCCCAACGAGGTGGAGGCCATCGTCGCCATGCATCCGGGTGTGCTGGAGGTGGCGGCCATCGGCGTGCCGGACGAGAGGTCCGGCGAGGCCGTGAAGATCTTCGTGGTCCGCAAGGACCCCGGACTGACCGCCGAGGCCTTGATTGCCCATTGCCGCGAGAGTCTCACCGCCTACAAGATTCCCCATCGCGTCGAATTCCGTACGGAGCTGCCCAAGACCAATGTGGGCAAGATCCTGCGGCGGGCGTTGCGGGACGGGGAGCTTGCCGGTCCCGCCTAGGGCCCCGCCCCGCCCGAGGCGGCGGGAGCCCCGTGATAAACTGGCACGGACCCCGCATCCCGAGTCTTCATCCCCATGTCCGGCAATTCCTTCGGCCAGCTTTTCCGCGTTTCCTCCTTCGGCGAATCCCATGGACCGGCCATCGGCTGCGTCGTCGATGGCTGCCCGCCGGGTCTTGAAATCAGCGAGGCGGAAATCCAGGCGGAACTCGACCGGCGCAAGCCCGGCACCTCGCGGCATGTGACCCAGCGCCGCGAGCCGGATGCGGTGGAAATCCTCTCCGGCGTGTTCGAGGGCCGCACGACGGGCACCCCCATCGGCCTGCTGATCCGCAATACGGACCAGCGCAGCAAGGACTACGGCGACATCGCCAAGAGCTTCCGGCCCGGCCATGCCGACTACACCTACTGGCAGAAATACGGCATCCGCGACTACCGCGGCGGCGGGCGCTCGTCGGCCCGCGAGACGGCGACGCGCGTCGCCGCCGGCGCCATCGCCAAGAAGTGGCTGCGGGAAAAGCACGGTGTCCTGGTGCGTGGCTACATGAGCCGGCTCGGGCCCATCGAGATTCCCTTCAAGGCCTGGGACGCCGTGGACGCCAACCCCTTCTTCGTGCCGGACGCCGACATCGTGCCGCGCCTTGAGGCCTACATGGACGAATTGCGCCGCGCCGGCGACTCCATCGGTGCCGAAATTTCCGTGGTGGCCGAAAACGTCCCCGTCGGCTGGGGCGACCCGGTGTTCGACCGCCTCGATGCCGAGATCGCCTATGCCCTCATGAGCATCAATGCGGTCAAGGGCGTGGAGATCGGCGCCGGCTTCGGCTGCGTGACCCAGCGCGGCAGCGAGCACGGCGACGAGTTGACGCCCGAGGGCTTCGCCAGCAACCACGCCGGCGGCATCCTCGGCGGCATCTCCACCGGCCAGGACATCGTCGCCCGCATGGCGGTGAAGCCCACTTCCAGCATCCGCCTGCCGCGCCGGTCCATCGACCTGGAGGGCCAGGCGGTCAGCATTTCCACCGAGGGACGCCACGACCCCTGCGTCGGCATCCGCGCCACCCCCATCGCCGAGGCGATGCTGGCCCTCGTGCTCATCGACGCGGCCTTGCGCCACCGCGCGCAATGCGGCGACGTGCAGTGCCCGACCCCGAAGATACCGGGCCGTCGGTAAAATAAGCGCAACCACAGTTGGAAGGATTCAGCATGCAAATCGAACATCACGACCTGCACCACGAGTTTCCCGAGTATCACGAGGACATCCATGCCCTCAAGGTCGGCGACCACCACTTCGCGCGCCTTTTCGACGAATACCACCACGTCACCGGCGAGGTCGAGCGCCTGGAGGAGGAGGATGTCCCCGTCGATGACTTCACCCTGGAAGACATGAAAAAGAAGCGCGTCAAGCTGAAGGACGAACTCTACGGCATGCTGCGCGCCCACAAGCTCGGCCGCCAGGGCTGATCCCGCCTCGTTGAGGGCGGCACGTACGGGCGTGCCGCGCCTCCTCTCCCGCCCGTCGCCGCCGACACCATGCACTCCCACTGGCGGCTCTCCGCCTGGTATTTCTTTTACTTCGCCTACATCGGCGCGTTCGCGCCGTATTTCACGCTCTATCTCCAGTCCCTGAGCTTCTCCGCCTGGGATATCGGCGTCCTCATGTCCGTCGGCCAGGTCATGCGTCTGCTGGCCCCGGCCCTTTGGGGCTGGCTGGCGGACCGCCTCGGCCGGCGCATTCCCGTCGTCCGTCTCTCGGCCATCCTCTCCGTCGTCGGCTTTTTCGCCTTCTTCGTCACCGTGGAGTTCTGGGGGGTCTTCGCCGGCATGTGCGCCATGACCTTCTTCTGGAGCGCCTCGCTGCCCCTCGTCGAAGCCCTCACGCTGGACCATTTGCAGGGGCGCACCGAGGACTACGGCCGCATCCGCCTCTGGGGCTCGGTGGGCTTCGTCGCCGCCGTCCTCGGCGTCGGCGCGTTGCTGGATGCGGCGCCCCTGACGACCCTGCTCTGGGTCTGCGCCGCCCTCCTGGCCGGTATCGTCGCCTGCGCCGCCGCCCTGGAGGAGGCGCCCCCCGCGGCTGCGGCACGCGCCCACCCGCCGTTGCGGCTCGCTCTGTTGCGCCCGGAGGTGCTGGCGCTGCTGGCGGCCTGCTTCTTCATGTCGGCCGCCCACGGGCCCCTCTACGTCTTCTTCTCCATCCACCTGGTGGACCACGGCTACGGCAAGACCCTGGTGGGAGCCCTCTGGTCCCTGGGCGTCATCGCCGAGATCCTGGTGTTCCTGCTGATGCCGGGCATGATCCGGCGCCACTCCCCGCGCGCCATCCTGCTGGCGAGCTTCGCCCTGGCGGTGCTGCGCTTCCTGCTCATCGGCTGGCAGGTGGATTCCCTGCCGTTGCTGCTGGCCGCCCAGGTCATGCACGGCGCCACCTTCGGCGCCTTCCATGTGGCGGCGGTGACCGCCCTCAACCGCTGGTTCCCCTCCCAGCAGCAGGGGCGCGTCCAGGCCCTCTACGGCAGCATCTCCTTCGGCGCCGGCGGCATGCTGGGCAACCTGTTCAGCGGCGAAGCCTGGACCAGCCTCGGCCCGGAGTGGACCTATACGGTCGGCGCGGCCCTGGCGTTCGTCGGCTGGCTGCTGGTCTGGCGCGGCATGGCGGCCGGCGGCGGGACGGGGCGCTGAAGGGCGCCGGGGCAGGGCGGAGGAGGGCGAAGCCGCCGCCGCCGCGGGTTTGCGGGCGGGAGCTATGCGATAATCCGCGTTTCCCCTGCGGAAACCTATACAGATGCCAAAGACGCTCTACGACAAGCTTTGGGAGAACCACGTCGTCCATATCGAAGAGGACGGCACGGCGCTCCTCTATATCGACCGCCACCTGGTACACGAGGTGACGAGCCCCCAGGCCTTCGAAGGCCTCAAGCTCGCCGGCCGCAAGCCCTGGCGCATTTCTTCCATCGTCGCCACCGCCGACCACAACACGCCCACCGACCATTGGGACGAGGGCATCACGGACCCGGTTTCGCGCCAGCAGGTCGAGACCCTGGACGCCAACATCCGTGAAGTGGGCGCGCTTGCCTACTTCCCCTTCAAGGACGCCCGCCAGGGCATCGTCCACGTCATCGGGCCGGAGAACGGCGCCACGCTGCCCGGCATGACCGTGGTGTGCGGCGACTCCCACACCTCGACCCACGGTGCCTTTGCCTGTCTGGCCCACGGTATCGGCACCTCCGAGGTCGAGCACGTGATGGCGACCCAGTGCCTGCTGCAGAAGAAGTCCAAGACCATGCTGGTCAAGGTGGATGGACCCCTCGGCAAGGGCGTCTCCGCCAAGGACATCGCCCTGGCCCTGATCGGCAGGATCGGTACCGCCGGCGGCACGGGCTACGCCATCGAGTTCGGCGGCTCCGCCATCCGCGGCCTGTCGATGGAAGGACGCATGACCCTCTGCAACATGGCCATCGAGGCCGGCGCCCGCGTCGGCTTCGTCGCCGTGGACCAGACCACCATCGACTACCTGAAGGGCCGTCCCTTCTCGCCCCAGGGCGAGCTGTGGGACCGCGCCGTCGCCTACTGGCGCACCCTGGTGTCCGACGAAGGCGCCCGCTTCGACGCCACGGTCGAGATCGACGGTCGCGCCATCCAGCCCCAGGTCACCTGGGGCACGTCGCCCGAGATGGTCACCGACATCAAGGGCCAGGTGCCGGCTCCCGAGGACTTCGCCGATCCCGTCAAGCGCGAGGGCGTGGCGCGGGCGCTCCAGTACATGGGCCTGACGCCGCGCACGCCCATCGAGCAGGTCAAGGTGGACAAGGTCTTCATCGGCTCCTGCACCAACTCCCGCATCGAGGACCTGCGCGAGGCTGCCGCCGTCGCCAAGGGCCGCCGCAAGGCCGACTCCGTCCGCCAGGTGCTGGTGGTGCCGGGCTCCGGCCTGGTCAAGCGCCAGGCCGAAGCCGAGGGGCTCGACAAGGTCTTCATCGCCGCCGGCTTCGAGTGGCGCGAGCCGGGCTGCTCCATGTGCCTGGCCATGAACGCCGACCGGCTGGAGCCGGGCGAGCGCTGCGCCTCCACCTCGAACCGCAACTTCGAAGGCCGCCAGGGTGCCGGCGGCCGTACCCATCTCGTGAGCCCCGCCATGGCGGCGGCGGCGGCCATCGCCGGCCGTTTCGCCGACGTGCGCGAACTTCCCTGAGGAGAGACGACATGCTGCGTATCTTTGCCATCGCGTCCGTCACCCTGTTCCTGGCCGGCTGCAATACCGTCCAGGGCGTGGGCAAGGACATCGAGAAGGCCGGCGAGGCCATCCAGAGGTCGAGCAAGTAATGCGCGCCTTCACCCAACTCGACGGCCTCGTGGCACCTCTGGACCGCGCCAACGTGGACACGGACGCCATCATTCCCAAGCAGTTCCTCAAGTCGATCAAGCGCGCCGGCTTCGGCCCCAACGCCTTCGACGAGTGGCGCTATCTCGATCGCGGCGAGCCGGGGCAGGACTGCGCCAAGCGCCCGCTCAACCCCGACTTCGTGCTCAACCAGCCGCGCTACCAGGGTGCCGCCATCCTGTTGACGCGGGACAACTTCGGCTGCGGTTCCTCCCGCGAGCACGCGCCCTGGGCCCTGGAGGATTACGGCTTCCGCGCCCTGATCGGCACCAGCTTCGCCGACATCTTCTTCAACAACTGCTTCAAGAACGGCCTGCTGCCCATCAAGCTGCCGGCCGTCGAAGTGGATGCCCTGTTCGAGCTGGCCCTGGCGACGCCCGGCTTCCGCCTGAAGATCGACCTGGCGGCCCAGACCGTGACGCGGCCCGACGGCAAGGTGCTGCCCTTCGACGTGGACCCCTTCCGCAAGGAATGCCTGCTCAACGGCTGGGACGACATCGGACTGACCCTGCGCCATGCGGAGAATATCCGCGAATTCGAGGCCAGGCGCCGTATCGATCAACCCTGGTTGTTTGCCCAATAGGACGAACCCGCGGTCGTCTGCGCGACCGCGATTTTGAGAAAGTGGACGTATGAAGATTTGCGTATTGCCCGGCGACGGTATCGGCCCCGAAATCACCGCGGAAGCGGTGCGCGTGCTCAAGGCGCTGGACCTCAAGTTCGAAATGGAAGAGGCGCCCGTCGGCGGCGCCGGCTACCGCACCAAGGGCCACCCGCTGCCCGAGGCCACCCTCAAGCTGGCCAAGGAAGCCGATGCCGTGCTGTTCGGCGCCGTGGGCGATTTCAGCCTCGACACCCTGCCGCGGGAACTGCGGCCCGAGCAGGCCATCCTGGGCCTGCGCAAGGAACTCAACCTGTTCGCCAACTTCCGCCCGGCGATGGTATATCCGGAGCTGGTGCATGCCTCGACCCTGAAGCCCGAGGTGGTGGCGGGGCTCGACATCCTCATCATCCGCGAGCTGACCGGCGACATCTACTTCGGCAAGCCGCGCGGCATCCACACGCTGGCCAACGGCGAGCGCGAGGGCTTCGACACCATGCGCTACTCGGAGAGCGAGATCCGCCGCGTCGCCCATGTGGGCTTCCAGGCCGCCATGAAGCGCAACAAGCGCCTGTGCTCGGTGGACAAGGCCAACGTGCTCGACACCATGCAGCTCTGGCGCGAAGTGGTCACGGCGGTGGGCAAGGAATATCCCGAAGTCGAGTTGACGCACCAGTACGTGGACAACGCGGCGATGCAGCTGCTCAAGAACCCCAAGCAGTTCGACGTCATCGTCACGGGCAACATGTTCGGCGACATCCTCTCGGACGAGGCCTCCATGCTGACGGGCTCCATCGGCATGCTGCCGTCAGCCTCACTCAACGAGAAGAACTTCGGCCTCTACGAGCCCATCCACGGCTCGGCGCCGGACATCGCCGGCAAGAACATCGCCAACCCGCTGGCGACGATCCTGTCGGCGGCCATGATGCTGCGCTACAGCTTCGGGCTGGGCGAGCCGGCCGACCGCATCGAGGCCGCCGTGAAGCGGGTGCTGGCGAAGGGCGTGCGCACCGGCGACATCGCTGAATCCGGTATGAAAGCGGTCGGTACGAAAGAAATGGGCGACGCGGTACTCGCGGCGCTGTAAGAGAAACTGTCATTCGAGGAAAACTGAAATGAAGCGAGTAGGTCTGGTGGGTTGGCGCGGCATGGTGGGCTCCGTGCTTATGCAGCGCATGCGCGAGGAAAGCGATTTCGGCCTGATCGAGCCGGTGTTCTTCACCACGTCCAACGTGGGCGGTAAGGGTCCCGCCGAGGGCGGCGGTGCGCCCCTCAAGGACGCCAAGAGCGTGGACGATCTCAAGGCCATGGACATCGTCATCACCTGCCAGGGCGGCGACTACACCAACGAAGTCTTCCCCAAGCTGCGCGAAGCCGGCTGGAAGGGCCACTGGATCGATGCGGCCTCGTCCCTGCGCATGAAGGACGACGCCGTCATCATCCTCGACCCGGTGAACCTCCACGTCATCAAGGACTCCCTGGCCAAGGGCGGCAACAACTGGATCGGCGGCAACTGCACCGTGTCCCTGATGCTGATGGCCCTGGGCGGCCTGTTCAAGGCCGACCTGGTGGAGTGGCTGACTTCCATGACCTACCAGGCCGCTTCCGGCGCCGGCGCGCAGAACATGCGCGAACTGCTCAACCAGATGGGCGAGGCCCACAAGGTCGCCAAGAGCCTGCTCGACGACCCGGCCTCCGCCATCCTCGACATCGACCGGGAAGTCGCCGGCATCCTGCGCGACGATTCCTTCCCCACCTCCAATTTCGGCGTGCCCCTGGCCGGCTCCCTGATCCCCTGGATCGACAAGGACCTGGGCAACGGCCAGAGCAAGGAAGAGTGGAAGGGCCAGGCCGAGACCAACAAGATCCTCGGCCTCTCGGCGAGCCCGATCCCCGTGGACGGCCTGTGTGTGCGCATCGGCGCCATGCGTTGCCACTCCCAGGCCCTGACCATCAAGCTCAAGAAAGATGTGCCGATTGCCGAAATCGAAGGCCTGCTGGCCGCCCACAACCAATGGGCCAAGGTGGTCCCCAACCAGCGCGACGTCACCATGCGGGAACTGACCCCCGCCGCCGTCACCGGCACCCTGACCACGCCAGTGGGCCGCCTGCGCAAGCTGTCCATGGGACCCCAGTACCTGTCGGCCTTCACGGTCGGCGACCAGTTGCTCTGGGGAGCCGCCGAGCCGCTGCGCCGCATGCTGCGCATCCTGCTGGACTGATATTTTCGCCACAGGCCCCGGGACATGAAGCAAAGGTTGAGCTTGCAAGCCTAAGGCCATGATGTTATTTTGATTACTGCTAATACATCCCCCCGGGGAGGCGCTGTGTCGAAAACAGATAAACAAAACCGGCTCAAATCCACCGTTCTGGCCGTGGCCCTGGCCTTTGCGCCAATGGCCGCCCAGGCCGCGGGTCTCGGTAAGCTCACCGTCGTTTCCGCTCTCGGTCAGCCCTTGCGGGCCGAGATCGAACTGACTGCCAGCCGGGACGAGTATTCCTCCCTGTCGGCCCGCCTGGCTTCGGCGGAGGCTTTCCGGAACGCCGGCATCGAATATGCGCCGGTGCTTGCCAGCATCCGTTTCAGCCTGGACAAGCGCCCGAACGGCCAGCCCTTCCTGCGCGTCAGTTCCGATCGCCCCCTCAACGAGCCTTTCGTCGACATGCTGGTGGAGGTCAATTGGGCGTCGGGACGGCTGGTGCGCGAATACACCTTCCTGCTCGATCCGCCGGACGTCTTCCAGAAGCCGGTACCCGCGCCGGTACCGGTGACGGCCCCCGAGGTGCGCAAGGAAGCGGCAGCCCCCGCTGCGCCCGCCGTTGTCCCCGCGCCGGCCAGGGAGCCGGAGGCCGGCACCATTGCGCCGCGGCTTCCCGAGCCCCGTGCCGCCGCCCCCGTTGACGAAAAGCTGCTCAAGAAGCCGGTACCCGTCGAGGCGAAACCGGCGCCGCGGATGGCGGAGAAGCCTGCCGCAAAGCCCGCCGAGAAGCCCGTCGAAAAGGCCCCGGAAGGCGGCACCCGCGTGGTCAAGGCGGGGGACACCCTGTCGAAGATCGCCGCCGAAACGAAGCCCGAGGGCGTCAGCCTGGACCAGATGCTGGTGGCGCTGTTCCGCACCAACAAGGATATCTTCGACGACGGCAACATGAACCGCCTGCGTGCCGGCAAGATCCTCGCCATTCCCGAGAAGGACGTGGCCGCCGGCATCGAGCAGGGCGAGGCCCGCAAGATCATCGTTGCCCAGGCATCGGATTTCAACGCCTATCGCAAGAAGCTCGCCGCCGTCGCAGCTGCCGCCCCCGCCAGGGAGGAGGCGCCCAAGCAGGTGGTGACCGGCAAAATCGCCCCGCGGGTGGAGGACAAGGTTCCCGCTCCGGCCGCCGGCAAGGACAAGCTCGAAGTCTCCCGCAGCGATGCGGGCAAGGACGGCGGCAAGGTGACAGGCAAGGGGCGCGCCGCCATCGAGGAGGACCTGATCGCCCGGGACAAGGCCATCAAGGACGCCAACAGCCGTATCGCCGAGCTGGAGAAGAACCTCGGCGATCTGAAGAAACTCGCCGAACTCAAGAGCACGGCCGGTGCCAAGGTGCAAGCCCAGGCCCAGGCCGCCAAGCCGGCGGCCGAAGCCAAGAAGCCGGTGCCTGCAGCCGTCAAGCCGGCGGAAGCGCCGCGTGCTGCCGAGGCCGTCAAACCGGTGGAAGCGCCCCAGCCGACGGAGGCGCCGAAGCCTGCCGAGCAGGCGGCTCCTCCCGCCAAGCCGCCGGTGCCCGCGAAGCCGGCTGTGCCGCCGCCGCCTCCGCCGGAGCCCGCTAGCTTCGTCGAAGAGAATCCCGATCTCGTCTTCGGCGGCGGAGGCGTGCTTGCCCTGTTGCTCGGTTACCTGGGCTTCAAGGCTTGGCGCAAGCGCAAGCAGGCCGCCGAAGAGGCCGGCAGCGGCATCGACACGGCCGCGGGCAGTTCCGTGTTCGCGACCACCACCGGCGGCGAGAGCATCGACACCGGCGCCGCCATGCCCACCGACTTCAGTCCGGACAGCGTTGCCGGCATGGCCGGCGACGAGGGCGTGGACCCGGTGGCCGAGGCGGATGTCTACATCGCCTACGGCCGCGACCGCCAGGCCGAGGAAATTCTGCTGGAGGCCCTCAAGACCGATCCGGCACGGCGGGCCATCCACCTCAAGCTGCTGGAGATCTATGCCACCCGCAAGGATGCCGCGCGTTTCGAGGCTGTGGCCCGTGAGCTCTTCGCTCTGACCGGCGGCAGCGGCGAGGAGTGGGACAAGGCAGTCAGCCTGGGTCTTGCTGTCGATCCGACCAATGCCCTTTACGGCGGCAGCGCCGCTGCGGCCGAGCCGGCCCCCGCGGAGCCGGCTGCAGCCGAGGCGGCGGATGAATCCCTTGCCGCCGGCGAAACCGTGGTGATGGCCGGCGCCCTGGCGCAGATGGCCGTCGCGGAACCCGTCGCCGAGGCGGCACCGGAAGCCGAAGCGGCCCCCGAGGAAATTCCCGCCTCCCTCGATTTCGATCTCGATCTGGGTGGTCCGGCGCCGGAAGCTGCGGCAGAAGCCCCTGCAGAGGCGGCTGCGGAAGCGCCGGCCGAGGCCCCCGCGGCTGCGGCCGATGACGTCATGAGCCTGGACTTCGATCTGGACCTGGGCGCACCGTCGGCCGCGCCGGCGGAGGAAGCCGTTCTGCCCGCAGCGGATGAGCCGGCCGTCCTCGATCTCGATCTCGGTGCCCCGGTGGAGGAAGCGGCGGCCGAAGCTCCTGCGGCCGAAGCGCCCGCCCCCGCGGAAGCCCCGGCTGGCGAGGCGGCGGTCCTCGATTTCGATTTCGATCTCGGCGCCCCCCCTGCGGAAGAAGAGGCCGCGGCGCCGGTCGCCGAACCGCCGGCGGAAATCGCCGCCATCGATCTGTCTTCGATCAGCCTGGACCTGGGCGAACCGGAAGCCGTCGCCGCGGCCCCGGCGGAGGAAGCCCCGGCCGCCGAGCCGGCCGCCCTGTCGCTGGACATGCCCGTCGTCGAAGTGCCGGAGGACATGTCCCTGGCCGTGCCGACCGTTGCAGAGGAAGCCGAGCTCGCCCTGGCGATGCCCGCCATCGAGATGACGGCGGAAACCGTCCCCGTGGCCGAAGAGCCGCCGGCGCCCTCACTGGAAATGCCGATGATCGAGATGCCCGCGCCGGAACCCGTTGCGGCTCCCGAACCGGAACCTGTCGCTGCAGCGGAAATGGAACCCGCCGCGGTCCCGGAACCGGAGTCCGCCATTGATCTGGACCTGGCCCTGCCGGCCGAGACTGAGACCGAGCCGGCCGTCGAGGCCCCGGCGGAGGCGGAGTCGGCGCTCTCCTTCGATCTCGATCTGCCCGCCGAATTGCCCGAAGCGGCCGTCGTCCCGGAACCGGAGGCCCCGGCCGCCGAGGCTGCGCCCGCGTCGCCCACCGAGGACAATGCCGAGGCCGCCACCAAGCTCGAACTCGCCCTCGCCTACGAGGAAATGGGCGACAAGGAAGGGGCCCGCGAGCTGCTGACGGAGGTCATCAACGAAGGCAGCCCGGCGCAACAGGAAACGGCGCGCAACAAGCTCGCCAGCCTGGACTGAGTCCAGTCGGCTGCGGCGATGTAGCGTCGTCGCAGCCGGTCGCAAATCCCCATGTTCCATCCTGCGACCCTGCTGCTGATCTGGGCGGGGTGCGCATTGCTGCTGCCGCGTTATTCCCTGTCCGCGCTGGCCCCCGCCACCGCCCTGGCCCTGGTCGCCGCCCTGGCCTATGCGACGGCGCGGACGGCCACCCTGCTGCGGCGGGCACGCTGGCTCCTGCTTTCCATCGCCGTCCTGTTCGCCATCGCCACGCCTGGTCTGCTGGCGCCGCCGCCCCTGGACCGGATGGGCATCACCGTCGATGGTCTCGTCCAGGCCGGGGAACACCTGACCCGTCTGCTCATCCTGCTGGCCACCCTGGCGATCCTGCATGAACACCTGGGCAGCCGCGGCCTCGTCGCCGGCCTCCATTGGCTGCTGGCCCCCCTGTTTCCCTGGCCGGGCCTGCGGGAGCGCATCGTCGTACGCCTGATGCTGGTGATCGATTTCGTCGAGGACGGGGTGGGCGGCTGGAAGGTCTGGCTCGGCGACGCGGATATCGGCCCCGCCAGCCTGGCCCTGGAGGTCCGGCCGGCGCGCTGGTTCGACTGGGCCGCCCTGCTGTGCGTGACGGGCGGCGTGGTGGCCTTATGAGGATCGCCCTGGGCATCGAGTACGACGGCGCCGGCTTCGTCGGCTGGCAGTCCCAGCCGAACGGCGCCGGCGTCCAGGACGCCCTCGAAGCCGCCATCGCCCGCATCTGCGGCCATTCCCTGCGCGTCGTCTGCGCCGGCCGCACAGACGCCGGCGTCCACGCCCTGGCCCAGGTCGTCCATTTCGATACGGAGGCCGTCCGTCCCCTGACGGCCTGGGTGCGGGGCGTCAATGCCCACCTGCCGGCCACGGTGGCCGTCACCTGGGCCCGCGAGGTGGATGCGGAATTCCATGCGCGCTTTTCGGCCCGGTCGCGCAGCTACCGCTACCTGCTGCTTAATCGGCCCGTCAGGCCGGCGCTCCTGTCGGGCCGGGTGGGGTGGCACCACCGCCCCCTGGCCGTCGCCCCCATGCGGCAGGCGGCGGCCCTGCTGCTGGGCGAGCACGATTTCTCGGCCTTCCGGGCGGCCGAATGCCAGGCCAAATCGCCGGTCAAGACGCTCTATCGGGCCGACGTGTCGGTCCAGGGCGACTGCATCGTCTTCGACTTCCGCGCCAGCGCCTTCCTGCACCATATGGTGCGCAATCTGGTCGGCTCCCTCGTCCAGGTGGGGCTGGGCAAGCAGCCGCCGGCCTGGATGGCCGATCTCCTGGCCCGGCGCGACCGCAGCCTGGCGGCGCCGACCTTCGATCCCGCTGGTCTCTACTTTGCCGGCGTCGAATACGATGCTGCCTGGCAGTTGCCCGCGACGGCGCCGGATACCGTGCCGCTGCGGTTTTAGAGGCGGCGGTGCTAAGCTTCATCCATAGGACGGATGAAGGGCGGGTGCCCCGGCTCCGCATCCGCAGACGGAGGATGACGACGTGAAGAACCGGACGCTCTGCCTCAGCCCCTGGCGCATCAAGCCCGGCATGATCCTGGCCAAGCCGGCCACCCGCCAGGACGGCGCCGTGCTCCTCGCCGCCGGCACCGAACTCACGGCCGACCAACTCGAACACTTGCGCCAGCGCGGCTGCGAAGCCCTGTGCGTCGGCATGCCGGAGAACCGCGGCGCCGAGGAAATCCGCCGCGAAGTGGATCAGGTAGAGGTGCGGGTGCGCCATCTATTCCGCGGTCCGGGGTCCGCGGCCCGCATGGACCTGGCCGCGGCCGTCGTCGCCTACCGGCGCCAGGGGGCGGAATGAGCGCCCTGAAGCTGGAGGATGTGCTCGCCCGCGCCGACATCCTGCCGGCCTTGCCCCAGGTGGTGCGCCATATCCTCGACACCCTGCGGGACGAGCGCGCCAATGCCGAACTGCTGGCCGAACGCATCGGCAGCGACCCGGCTGTGGTGGCGCGCCTGTTGGCCGCCGCCAACGCCAGCGCCTACGGCCTCGCCGGCCATGTGGATTCGCTGCGGCAGGCGGTCCTGCTGCTGGGCATCGAAAAGGTGCGGGCGATCACCCTGGCGACGGCCATCGTGGACCGCTACCACTCGGCGCCGCCCTTCGACGCCCAGCGTCTGTGGCTCCACAGCCTAGGCGTGGCCGTCTGCGCGCGGGAAATCGCCATCCACGCCGGCCTGGATGCGGAAAGCGCCTTCACCGCCGGCCTGCTGCACGACATCGGCCAGCTGCTGTTGTTCGCCGTCGAACCGGCGGCCTACGCCGAAACCCTTGGGGCGAAAGGACGGCTCGATATCAGCACGGTCGATGCGGAACATTCCTGTCTCGGCCTGGATCACGCGGCGGTGGGCGCCGCCCTGGCACGCCACTGGTCCCTGCCGGAAGCCATCGTCCTCGCCATCGGCGGCCACCATGCGCCGGAGGCCCTGCCGGACCACGAGCTGGCCGACGTGGTCCATGTGGCGGAAGTCCTCAGCCATGCCCTCGACCTGGGCGGCGCACCGGACAACCTGGTCCCCGAGTTGTCGGAACTGGCCTGCGCCCGCCTCGGCATCGAATGGGACGAGTTCGCCGCCCGCTTCCCGGAAATCGACGCCCGCTTCGACTGCATCTGCCTGATGCTGGGGCTTTGACGCCGACGCCGGGGGGCCTATCATGCGGGATTCGCAGAATTTCCCGCTGAGATGACCAAGACCCGAATCAAGATCTGCGGCATCACCCGCGAAGCCGATATGGGTGTCGCCCTGGCCGCCGGCGCCGACGCCATCGGTTTCGTGTTCTACCCTCCCAGTCCCCGTTTCCTGACGAACGAGCGGGCCGCCGCCCTGGCCCATGCCGCCCCCCCCTTCGTCGTGCGCGTCGGCCTCTTCGTCAATGCGGAACCCGCCGTGGTCAGGGAAACCCTGGCCCAGGTCCCCCTGGAACTGCTGCAGTTCCACGGCGAGGAGGACGAGGCCTATTGCCGCCAGTTCCGCCGGCCCTACATCAAGGCCGCCCGGGTGAGGCCGGGACTCGATCTGGTAGAATTCGCCCGCCGTTTTTCCTCCGCCCAAGGCCTCCTGCTGGATGCCTTCGTCGAGGGCTACGGCGGGGCCGGCCAGACCTTCGACTGGTCCCTGATACCGAGGGCGCTGCCCCTGCCGATGATCCTATCCGGCGGCCTTCATGCCGACAACGTCGGCGAAGCTGTGCGCAAACTGCGGCCCTGGGCCGTGGATGTGAGCAGCGGCGTCGAAGTCGCCAAGGGCATCAAGGATGCCGAGAAAATTAACGCCTTCGTGGCCGCCGTGAGACATGCAGAATCCTGACGCTTCATACAACTTGCCGGACGATAGGGGTCATTTCGGTAAATTTGGCGGAATTTTCGTCGCCGAAACCCTGATCCCGGCCCTCGAAGAACTCCGTCTGGCCTACGAGGCCGCCAAGGCCGACCCCGAATTCCGCGCCGAATTCGAATACGAGCTCAAACACTATGTCGGTCGCCCCAGCCCCATCTACCACGCCAAGCGCTGGTCCAACACCCTGGGGGGCGCCCAGATCTACCTGAAGCGGGAAGACCTGAACCACACGGGCGCCCACAAGGTGAACAACTGTATCGGCCAGGCCCTGCTGGCCCGCCGCATGGGCAAGCCCCGCGTCATCGCCGAGACCGGCGCCGGCCAGCACGGCGTCGCCACCGCCACCGTGGCCGCCCGCTACGGCATGGAGTGCGTGGTCTACATGGGCAGCGAGGACGTCAAGCGCCAGGCCGCCAACGTCTATCGCATGAAGCTGCTGGGCGCCAAGGTGGTGCCCGTCGAGTCCGGCTCCAAGACCCTCAAGGATGCGCTGAACGAAGCCATGCGCGACTGGGTGACCAATGTCGCCGATACCTTCTACATCATCGGCACCGTTGCCGGCCCCCACCCCTATCCGATGATGGTGCGGGACTTCCAGTCCGTCATCGGCGCCGAATGCCTGACCCAGATGCCCGAACTCGCCGGCCGCCAGCCGGATGCCGTGATCGCCTGCGTGGGCGGCGGCTCCAACGCCATGGGTATCTTCTACGACTACATCCCGGAAAAGGGCGTCAAGCTGATCGGCGTCGAGGCCGCCGGCCACGGCATCGAATCCGGCAAGCACGCCGCTTCGCTGACCGCCGGCGTGCCCGGTGTGCTCCACGGCAACCGCACCTATCTGCTGCAGGACAAGAACGGCCAGATCATCGAGACCCATTCGGTCTCCGCCGGCCTCGACTATCCGGGCGTCGGCCCCGAGCACGCCTGGCTCAAGGACTCGGGCCGCGCCGAATACGTCACCATCACCGACGACGAGGCCCTCAAGGCCTTCCACGACCTCTGCCACACCGAAGGCATCATCCCCGCCCTGGAGTCCAGCCACGCCCTGGCCTATGCCGCCAAGCTGGCGCCGACCCTGGCCAAGGACAAGCTGCTGCTGGTCAACCTCTCCGGCCGCGGCGACAAGGACATGCACACGGTGGCGGAAAAATCGGGAATCCAATTCTGATGTCGCGCATCCAGACCACGTTCGCCAAGCTCAGCCAGCAAGGCCGCAAGGCCCTGATCCCCTTCATCACCGCCGGCGATCCGGAACCGGGCCTGACCGTCGGCCTCATGCAGGCTCTGGTGGCCGGCGGCGCCGACGTCATCGAGCTGGGTGTGCCCTTCTCGGACCCCATGGCCGACGGCCCCACGATCCAGCGCGCCTCCGAACGGGCCCTGGCCTACGGCGTGTCGCTGCATATCGTGCTGGGCATGGTCAAGGAATTCCGCAAGAAGGACGCGGCCACGCCGGTGGTGCTCATGGGCTACGCCAATCCCATCGAAGCCTACGGCGCCGAAGCCTTCGCCAAGGATGCCCAGGCGGCCGGCGTGGACGGCGTGCTGGTGGTGGACTACCCGCCGGAGGAATGCGTCGAGTTCGCCCGCATCCTCAAGGCCAACAGCCTCGATCCCATCTTCCTGCTGGCGCCCACCTCCAGCGATGCCCGCTTCGCCGAAGTGGCCGAAATGGGCAGCGGCTACATCTACTACGTGTCGCTGAAGGGCGTCACCGGCGCCGGCCATCTGGACCTGGACGCCGTCACCCAGCGCATCCCGGCCATCCGCGAGAAGGTGCGCATGCCCGTGGGCGTGGGCTTCGGCATCCGCGACGGCGGCGCCGCCGCCCGCATCGCTACCGTGGCCGACGCCGTGGTGATCGGCAGTCGCATCATCGAAGAAATCGAGAACTCGCCGCGTGCCGAAGTGGCCGCGCGCGTCACCGCCTTCCTGCGCAGCGTGCGCGAAGCGATGGACCAAGGAGTGAAACTATGAGCTGGCTCCAGAAACTCCTCCCCCCCAAGATCAAGCGCTCCGAAGGCGCGAAGAAATCCATCCCCGAAGGCCTGTGGACCAAGTGCCCGGCCTGCGAGGCGGTGCTCTACGCCACGGACCTGGAGAACAACCAGAGCGTCTGCCCCAAGTGCAGCCACCACCACCGCATCCGCGCCCGTGCCCGGCTCGACCTGCTGCTGGACCCGGAAGGCCGCTTCGAGATCGGCGCCGAGGTGCTCCCCCTCGATCCCCTCAAGTTCAAGGACAGCCGCCGCTACATCGACCGTCTCGCAGCCGCCAACGAGGACACCTGCGAAGCCGACGCCATGGTGGTTATGCAGGGCGCCATCAAGACGGTTCAGGTCGTCGTCGCCTGCTTCGAGTTCGACTTCCTCGGCGGCTCCATGGGCTCCGTCGTCGGCGAGCGCTTCGTGCGCGGCGTCAAGGCCGCCATCGAACAGCAGCTGCCCTTCATCTGCATCACCGCCACCGGCGGCGCCCGCATGCAGGAAGGTCTGTTCTCCCTCATGCAGATGGCCAAGACCACTGCGGCCGTCACCCAGCTTTCCCAGCACCAGCTGCCCTTCATCACCCTGCTGACCGACCCCACCATGGGCGGCGTTTCCGCCAGCTTCGCCTTCATGGGCGACGTGGTGATCGCCGAGCCCGGCGCCCTCATCGGTTTCGCCGGCCCTCGTGTCATCGAGCAGACCGTGCGCGAGAGGCTGCCGGAAGGCTTCCAGCGGGCGGAGTTCCTTATCGAGAAGGGGGCGGTCGACATGATCGTGGATCGGCGCGAATTGCGGGATCGGTTGGCGTCGTTGATTACGCTGTTGCAGCGGGTGCCGGCGGTTCAATGATGGTTTCGGCCTGCCGGATCTCGCACTGGCAGGCAGTGGTAGCGCTTTGCATCACGGTCAGGAGGTTCTGAATGGCTGACGTGAAATTCAAGCCTGTCCGCCACGATCACAAGTCTTTTCTGGATAAGGCGTCGAAGCGCAAGGGCTTCGACGAAGCCTACGCGGCGCTTCAGCTGGAATACCAGCTTGCGAGCCAGATGCTCAAGGCTCGTTCCCGTGCCGGCCTGACCCAGGATGCTGTCGCCGAGCGCATGGGCACGACCAAGAGCGCGGTTTCCCGCCTGGAATCCGCCGGCAAGCACGCGCCGTCCCTGGCGACCCTCAAGCGCTACGCCAGCGCCGTCGGATGCGAATTGCAGGTGCGCCTCGTGCCGCAGAAAGCAGCATGACTGGTTTGATTATCTTTGCCGGGTCTCGCCCCGGCGGGCGAGGTACTTTCTTGCTGCGCGGCAAGAAAGTACCCAAAGAAGCGCGCTCCGCTGCCCCGGCCCTGCGGGCTCCCCTCCCTCCGGCCTACCGTGCCGGCCGGCGGCTAAACTCGCTGCGCTCGGACAACGCCGCCGGACACCCCCGGCCCGGCAGCCCTCCGCTCGGCGGGGCAGAGGGGAGGTTCGAACCCTCCGTGCATTGCCTTTGTCCAGTTGTCATTCCTGTGATGGAATGTTTTTCGTCGTGATGAAAAGTTTTCTGTTTATTGGGCAGCATATTTAACGCCATGCTCAGTCCTATCAGCCTCAAGCCGTATTTCGGTGGCGCATCTCTCGCTGCGCTGGTAACCGTTTTGCGCGCTGTCGATGCTCCGCGCTCAAAGTTTCTCTACGACCAAGTCATTACTCCTGAGGCATTCGAACCCCTTGTCTTTGCGTTCTGTATTTTTCTTGGGCTCGTGCTTATTGCGGCAACTCCGTGGCCCACGATAATCCGTGCATTGGTGGGGCGTATCGAAAGCTGGGCGTTTCGGGGCTTTTCTGGCCTCGCGGGCGTAATGGGTGGTTGGGGTATTGCCGGTTGTGTGTTGCATGTCATTACAACCGGAAGTGCCGGCCTTTTCCCCGCTCTGGTCGTCGGAAGCTACGCAATCCTTCTTACCGTTGGTTTTTTGTGGGTCTTTGAGGCCGTGTCTCCCATCGTCCGCGAGTACACACAGTTGCGTTTCCGTGAGCGTCGAGGCATCGCCTATATGCGCTGGGCGGGCTGGTTTCTCGTTCTCTATGGTTCATGGGATCTTTGGGTGTGGGCAACGCATGGCTAACCTCTCATTCCACCGGCCTGCGCGAAAAGCCGCGCAGGCCGATGAGTTCAAACGCTAGCCCTCTCAGGAGATCTGCCCGTGAGCAGCATCTTTCTTAGTCACTCCCATGAAGACAAGGCGTTTGCGAGACGGCTTGCCGCCGATCTGCGCAAGGCCGGCCATGCAGTATGGATCGATGAGGCCGAAATCAACATTGGCGACTCATTGATAGCGAAGATTCGCGATGGTTTAGACCGAGTGGACTTTGTTGCGGCGGTTCTTTCATCGTCATCGATCAAGAGCCCATGGGTCACGCAGGAACTTGATATAGCGTCAAATAGGGAAATCGAAGAAGGGCGAGTCGTAGTGCTCCCTCTCCTGCTTGAGCCAGTTCCTTTACCTGGGTTCCTCAAGGGCAAGTACTACGGCGATTTCACGGCACCAGATCGCTATGGTGAGATGTTTTCTCTCCTGCTTCGTGCGCTCGGCAAACCTGAAGAGCCACCCAAACCATCCGAGGAGGAATTGGTTCAACTTCGTGAGCAACTTGCAGCAGCAAAAGCGGCGGCTACACACCATCAAGAGGCATTGCAGGCCCACCAGCAGGCGGCTCTCCATGGGAAGAGCGAGAAGCTCGTCGCTGCAATTACGAAGGCGAACCAAAGTTTTCCGCTTCACGCGCCCATAAATACGACCCACGCATTCCTAGCGTGCAATACGCCAGTGACTCTCGATTACCTGTTGTGGGCAATTGCAAAATCGGAAAGGAAAGGAGCACATCCGTTGGAGGTGCTCGTAAGCATGGACAACAAGTGGCCCGAGGTTGCCGCTATGCTCGATGCGTATGAAAGCCTATTGTCATCCACCGAGGACTAGCCCGGCAGTCGAGCCGACCTGCGCGAAAAGCCGCGCAGGCCTGTGAATTCAGACGCTAGCCCGCAGAGAGTGCGACCGCGATGCCTGGGAACGCCCGTAACAACTTACCGTCCATCGTCACAAGCTTCGTGCCCAATTTCATTGCCAGCGCGACAAACTCGCAGTCATATGCGGAACATTCGCTGTCGCGCACCAGTTCCAGAACACTGAGTGAGTCCACTTCGTATTCGGCTCCGGCGAGCAAGTCTTCCGCTTCATGCTGGAGGCTGTGGGCTTGCTGGAATGTCAGGCTTCCGCGCCTAAGGTATCCCGCCAGGATGTTTCGAAATTCACTCCGCCACAGCACCGGCGCCGCCCAATCGGGGTCATGTTCGAGCAGTGCTTCTGCGGCTGCGGTGTACTCGCCGGGCAGATACAAATACGCCAGCACATTCGAGTCCACGACGATCATGGGCGTCCCTGCCTCTTCAGGGTGTCAATGTCGCGCGCGCGAAACTTCGTTGTGCTTAGTTCCGACCGTAGCTGGCGCGCACGCGCAAGTCTTTCGCCGGGAGCTATCTTGGTCGGCGTAAGTACGGCCTCAAGGCACACGATGGCCTCGCTGTTAAGGCTGCGGCGGTGCGCTTCCGCGGCAACCTTCAGGCGTTCGTATACCTCGTCCGGGATGTTCTTCAACGTCAGCGTTGTAGGCATGGCTTTCTCCAACCACATTGGAACCATAACGGTTCCAGTATACGAACTGCCGCTCAGCTTGCCAAGCGGCGCGATAACCCGGCGGCGCAGGGAATGTTCGGCCGCTCGAATCCGCTCCCCTTCCCCTCTGCCCCGCCGAGCGGAGGGCTGCCGGGCCGGGGGTGTCCGGCGGCGTTGTCCGAGCGCAGCGAGTTTAGCCGCCGGCCGGCACGGTAGGCCGGAGGGAGGGGAGCCCGCAGGGCCGGGGTAGCGGGGCGCGTTTCTTTGGGTACTTTCTTGCCGCGCAGCAAGAAAGTACCTCGCCCGCCGGGGCGAGACCCGGCAAAGCTATGAACTCATCGAACACTGAAAGCAACACGTGACGACGCAAAACAAAACGCTAGAAGATTGGCTCACCCACATCGAGCACCAACACACCCGCCCCATCGAACTGGGCCTCGACCGCGTACGCCAAGTCCAGCACGCGCTGAACCAACAGCAAACTTGCCCCCTCATCATCGTCGGCGGCACCAACGGCAAGGGCTCCACATGCGCCATGCTGGAGACGATCCTGCTGCGCGCCGGCTATCGCGTGGGCCTCTACACCTCGCCCCACCTGTTGCGCTACAACGAGCGCGTGCGCATCGACGGCAAGGCCGCCGCGGACGAAGCTCTGTGCGAAGGATTCGCCAAAGTGGAAGCAGCCCGCGGCGACATCCCCCTGACCTACTTCGAGTTCGGCACCCTGGCCGCCTGGGAAACCTTCGCGGCGGCGAACCTCGACGCCGTCATCCTGGAGGTGGGCCTGGGCGGGCGGCTCGACGCCACCAACATCTACGAGCCGGACTGCGCCATCGTCACGGGCATCGACCTGGACCACATGGACTGGCTCGGCTCTACCCGCGAGGACATCGGCTTCGAAAAGGCCGGCATCTTCCGCGCCGGCAAGCCGGCCATCTGCGGCGATGCGGAGCCGCCCAAGCGCCTGCTGGACCACGCGGCGGCCATCGGCGCCGATCTGCAGGTGCTGGGCCGCGACTTCGGCTATCTGCGCCAGGAGGGCCAGTGGCAGTTCTGGGGGCGCGAGAGCAAGCGGGGCGGCCTGGCCCATCCGGGCCTGCGGGGCACCAACCAGTTGGGCAACGCCTCCTGCGTGCTGGCGGCCCTGGACACCCTGCGGGAGCGCCTGCCGGTGGCCATGCAGGAGATCCGCCGCGGCTTGCTGGAGGTGGAACTGGCGGGCCGCTTCCAGGTGCTGCCCGGCCGGCCGACGGTGGTGCTGGATGTCGCCCACAATCCCCAGGCGGCGCGGGTGCTGGCCGACAATCTGGGGGGCATGGCCTTCCATCCCACCACCTGGGCCGTGTTCGGCATGCTGGGCGACAAGGACATCGCGGGCGTGGTGGCGGCAGTGAAACACCGTATCGACCGCTGGCTGGTCTGCACCCTGGAAGGGCCCCGCGCCACGACGGCCGCCGACCTGGCCGCGGCCCTCGCCAAGGCCGGCGTGACGGTCCCCGTGACATGCTTCGATTTGCCCGAGGCGGCCATCGCCCATGCGCAGGAGAACGCCGGGGAGGATGATAGAATCCTCGCCTTCGGATCGTTCCTGACGGTAGCTGGCGTAATGCGTTTCCTCAAGCGCACCGCATGACCCCCATGGCAGAAAGCGACGCGTCCCTCGACGCACAGCTCGAACTGAAGAAGCGCGCACGGCGACGCCTGGTCGGTGCTTCGGCATTGGCCCTGCTGGCGGCCATCGTGCTGCCCATGGTCATGGACCACGAGCCGCGTCCGCCGGCCCAGGACATCCAGGTCCGCATTCCCAGCCAGGACGGCGCAGGACCCGCTGCCCGCATCCTGCCCGCCAAGCCCGCCGCCACGCCGTTGCCCCCGGCGGTACCCGAGACGAAGCCCGAACCCAAGCCGGTGGAGGCGCCTAAGCCCGCTGCCGAGCCGGCCGCGGCCGGTGCCAAGACCGAGAAGGCCGAGGCCAAGCCGGCCGAGAAGCCGGCGGAAAAGCCTGCCGAGAAGCCCGCCGCCAAAGCCACGGAAAAGCCCGCCGAGAAACCGGCCGAGAAGGCCAAGCCCGCCGAGCAGAAGGCCGAGGAGTCCCGTGCCGCCAACGCCCTGGCCGGCGGCGAGCAATGGGTGGTCCAGCTCGGCGCCTACAAGGAAACCGGCAACGTCAAGCTGCTGCTGGGCAAGATCAAACAAATGAACATCCCCGCCTATACTGAAGCCTTCGAGTCGCCCCAGGGACCGCGGACGCGCGTGCGCGCCGGTCCCTTCGCGAGCAAGGAGGCGGCCGAGAAGGCCCAGGCCCGGATCAAGACCATCGGCGTCACCGGTCCGGTTGCGCCGAAGTAGGGCATGACCGCGTTCGATTACGCGGCCCTGGCCATCGTCGGCGCCTCGGTGTTCCTGGGCCTGTGGCGCGGCGTGGTGAGCGAGTTGCTCGCCCTGGCGGCCTGGGTGGCGGCATTCTTCGCCGCTCGGATGTGGGCGCCGGCGGTGGGCGAATGGTTCGGCCGCTGGATCGCCGACGGGGCCTTGAGGCAGGCGGCGGGATTCGCCGCCGTGTTTCTCGGCGTGCTGGTGGTGTTCGGCGTGGGGCGACTGGTGGTCTCGCTGCTGTTGCGGGCGGTCGGGCTGGGCTTGATAGACCGGCTGCTGGGCGGCATGTTCGGTATCGTGCGGGGAGCGCTGGTGCTTCTCGCGGCAGTGCTGGTGGGCGGCATGACGCCGCTGCCGAAGGAAGTCTGGTGGCGCGAGGCAGTGCTGGCGCCGCCCATGGAAACGGCGGTGATCGCGGCCAAGCCGTGGCTGCCGCCGGAGTTGGCGAAACGGATTCGTTACAGGTAGACGGGATAAACATGTGCGGCATCTTGGGCGTGGTAGCGACCACGCCGGTGAATCAACTGCTCTACGACGGCCTCCAGGTGCTCCAGCACCGGGGCCAGGATGCCGCCGGCATCGCCACGGCGGAAGCCGGGCGCTTCCACATGCACAAGGGGTCCGGCCTCGTCCGCGACGTCTTCCGCACCCGCAACATGCGGGACCTGGTCGGCAACTGGGGCATCGCCCACTGCCGCTATCCCACCGCCGGCTCGGCCACCAATTCGGCCGAGGCCCAGCCCTTCTACGTGAATTCGCCCTTCGGCCTGATGCTGGCCCACAACGGCAATCTCACCAACGCCGACCAGCTCAAGCAGGACATGTTCCTGCAGGACCTGCGGCACATGAACACCAATTCCGATTCGGAAGTGCTGCTCAACGTGCTGGCCCACGAGCTGCAGGTGGCCTCCCAGAACCGCTACCAGGTGGACCCGGAGACGATCTTCAAGGCCGTCGCCGGCGTCCATCGCCGCGTGCGCGGCGCCTATGCGGTGGTGGCCATGATCGCCGGCTACGGCCTGCTGGCCTTCCGCGATCCCTACGGCATCCGCCCCCTCGTCGTCGGGCGCAACGAGACGCCCCAGGGCAACGAATACCTCGTGTCCTCCGAGAGCGTCGCCATCGACACCCTCGGCTTCAAGATCCTGCGCGACGTGGAGCCCGGCGAGGCCATCCTCATCGACGTCCATGGCCGCTTCCAGAGCCGCCAGTGCGCCGAGCGCACGCTGCACGCGCCCTGCATGTTCGAGTACGTCTATCTCGCCCGCCCCGATTCCCTGATGGACGGCATCTCGGTCTACGAGGCCCGCGTCAAGATGGGCGAATTCCTCGCCGAGAAGATCCGTACCACCCTGCCGCACCTGGAGATCGACGCCGTCATCCCGATCCCGGATTCCAGCCGCCATGCGGCGATGGAACTCGCCAGCCAGCTCAACAAGCCCTACCGCGAGGGCTTCGTCAAGAACCGCTACATCGGCCGCACCTTCATCATGCCGGGCCAGTCCACGCGCCGGAAGTCGGTGCGCCAGAAGCTCAACGCCATCGCCCAGGAGTTCCGCGGCAAGAACGTGCTGCTGGTGGACGATTCCATCGTGCGCGGCACCACCAGCCGCGAGATCATCATGATGGCCCGCGAGGCCGGCGCCCGGAAGGTGTATTTCGCCTCCGCCAGCCCGCCGGTACGCCATGCCAACGTCTACGGCATCGACATGCCGACGCGGGGCGAACTCATCGCCGCCTTCCGCAACGACGAGGAGATCCGCCGCGAGATCGGCGCCGACGCCCTCATCTACCAGGACCTGGACGCCCTCAAGACGGCGGTGCGGGCGGTGAATCCCGCCATCACCCAGTTCGAGACCTCCTGCTTCGACGGCCAGTACATCACCGGCGACGTGACGCCGGCCTATCTGGAAAACGTCGAGACGGCCCGCATCAAGAGCGCGAAGCCGGCCCAGGACGAGGACGGCGGCCAGCTCGACCTGAATCTGGTCGCCTGATGACCAAGCCTTACGATCCCGCGACCCTGGCGGTGCGCGCCGGCCAGGAGCGCAGCCAGTTCGGCGAGCATTCCGAGGCCCTCTACCTCACCTCCAGCTTCGTTTTCGAGAGCGCCGCCCAGGCGGCGGCGCGCTTTTCGGGGGAGGAGGAGGGCAACGTCTACGCCCGCTTCACCAACCCGACGGTGACCATGCTCAACCAGCGCCTCGCCGCCCTGGAAGGGGCGGAAGGCTGCGTCAGCACCGCCAGCGGCATGTCCGCCATCCTGGCGACGGTGATGGCGCTGATGAAGGCCGGCGAGCACATCGTCGCCTCCCGCAGCATCTTCGGCGCGACGCAACAGTTGTTCGGCAACATCTTCTCCCGTTTCGGCATCGAGACCAGCTTCGTCGAGGCCACCAATATCGAGGCCTACCGGGCGGCGCTGAAGCCCAATACCCGGCTGGTGTTCGTCGAGACGCCGTCGAACCCCCTCACCGAAGTCATCGACATCGCTGCCGTGGCCGAGGTCGCCCATGCCGGCGGCGCCCTGCTGGCGGTGGACAACTGCTTCTGCACCCCCATCCTGCAGCGTCCGCTGGAAATGGGCGCCGACCTGGTGATCCATTCGGCCACCAAGTACCTGGACGGCCAGGGCCGCGTGCTCGGCGGCGCCGTCTGCGGCAGCAAGGCGCTGACGGAGGAGGTGTTCAAGTTCCTGCGCACCGCCGGGCCGACCCTCTCGCCCTTCAATGCCTGGGTCATCCTCAAGGGACTGGAGACGCTGAAGATCCGCATGGAAGCCCAGTCGGCCAACGCCCTGGAACTGGCGCGCCGCCTCGAAGCCCATCCCCAGGTGGCCCGCGTGTTCTATCCTGGCTTGCCGTCCCATCCCCAGCACGCACTGGCCATGCGCCAGCAGAAGACCGGCGGCGCCATCGTTTCCTTCGATGTCAAGGGGGGGCGGGCGGAGGCCTGGCGCGTGGTGGACAATTGCCGACTGCTGTCCATCACCGCCAACCTGGGCGACACCAAGACCACCATCACCCATCCGGCCAGCACCACCCACGGCCGCATCAGCGCCGAGGCGCGCGCCGCGGCGGGCATTTCCGAGGGCCTGCTGCGCATCGCCGTGGGCCTGGAGTCGGTGGCCGACATCGAGGCCGACCTGCTGCGGGGCCTGGGCGGCTCCTGAGCCGGTTGTTTGCTGCGGCGGGAAATAATCCGCCGCGGGTATAACTTATGGTGGTACACTGCGCGCCGCGTTGGCCCTTATCAGTCATTGCCGCGCGTCGCGATTAGGTTCCCTTTCCGCGTTACACCCCCAAAGAGTTTCAGCCTCGACTGGTTCGTGCCACCGCACGCAGGGCCGAATCCAGGAGCATCCCATGCATTTTACCGACCTCGGCCTGCGCGCCGAGATTCTGCGTTCCATTTCCGAACAGGGTTACGACACGCCGACGCCCATCCAGGCCCAGGCGATTCCCGTGGTGCTCGAAGGCCGCGACCTAATGGCCGCCGCCCAGACCGGCACCGGCAAGACCGCCGGCTTTACGCTGCCGATCCTGCAGTTGCTGTCCTCCCGCGACACCGGTCTGTCCCTCAAGCGCTTCAAGCCGCGCACCCTGATCCTGGTGCCGACCCGCGAGCTCGCCGTGCAGGTGCACGACAGCGTGCGCACCTACGGCAAGCATCTGCCCCTCAAGGCCACCGCCATCTTCGGCGGCGTCGGCATGCTGCCCCAGATCAAGACCCTGCGCGCCGGTGTCGACGTCATCGTCGCCACGCCGGGCCGCCTGCTGGACCATGTTTCCCAGCGCACCGTCGATCTTTCCGGCATCGAGATCCTCGTCCTCGACGAGGCCGACCGCATGCTCGACATGGGCTTCATCAACGACATCCGCAAGATCCTCGCCCTGCTGCCGAAGCAGAAGCAGAGCCTGCTGTTCTCCGCCACCTTCTCCGACGAGATCCGCGGCCTCGCCACCGGCCTGCTGAAGAACCCCGCCAGCGTTGAAGTCGCGCGCCGCAACGCCGCGGCCGAGGCCGTCGCCCAGTCCGTCTATCACGTGGACCGGGACCGCAAGAAGGAACTGCTGATCCAGCTCATCGACGACCACGGCTGGCACCAGGTGCTCGTCTTCACGCGCACCAAGCACGGCGCCGATGCGCTCTCCGAGCGGCTCGGCAAGGCCGGCATCAAGTCCGCCGCCCTGCACGGCAACAAGAGCCAGGGCCAGCGCCAGCGCGCGCTGGAGGACTTCAAGCGCCTCAAGGTGAATGTCCTCGTCGCCACCGACATCGCCGCCCGCGGCATCGACATCGACGAACTGCCCCACGTGGTGAACTACGAGCTGCCCAACGTGCCGGAAGACTATGTGCACCGCATCGGCCGCACCGGTCGTGCCGGCAGCTCGGGTCAGGCGACCTCCCTGGTCTGCGTGGACGAGCACAAGCTGCTGCGCGATATCGAGCGCCTGCTGAAGAAGGACATCGAGAAGCGCGTCGTCGCCGGTTTCGAACCCGATCCGCGCATCAAGGCCGAGCCGATCCAGAAGCCCCGCAGCGCCCGCAGCGGCCAGCCGCGTACCGCTGCACCCGCGGGTCAGCGCAAGCCCCAGCGGCAGGGCCAGGGCGGCCAGCCTGCGCGCAACGGCGGCAACCCGCGCCGCGGCGCCAGCCACCATACCGGCGCCAGGCACCACTGAGCAGGGCCATTCGGGTCTGATCGGGGCGCCGGCCTGGAAGGGCGGCGCCCTTGTGCGCGGCGAGCGCTCCTTGCAATGAAGTCGTGGGTTCCCGGAGTCCGGGAGCGGGCTTTCCTTTTCGCCTACGCCGGTTCTCCCTGGGATACCAGGGATGGCTGAGGTGCGGCATGGGGCTTGAGTTCGATGTCGAAGCGGATGAAGTGCTTGAAGAACTCGACCTTCATCAGCTTGTAGACGTCGCCGGCCGCCACGATGCCGTGGGCGACGATGGCGCCGCTGCCTTCCTCAGCCTCCCGCAGCATCCGCGCGTGTTCCTGCGCATGCCGTAGCCGCAAGGGTTCGGGAATCCCGTGGGCGCTCATCCACGCCTCCTCGGCGGCGAAATGAGCGGCGCATAGCGCCGCGAACCTGCGCTGCCAGCTGCGGAACCAGGGGGAGGCGACCGCTATGCGCGCGTTGAAGTTCAGTTCGTCGATGGCCCGCAGCAATGCGCGGTGCTCGTCGTCGATGGCGGCGATGTCCAGCTCGAACGTGGAGAGAAGCAGGGACGAGATGCTCATGATCCGGTCGTGGGCCGCCAGGTGCGCCGGAGATTGGCGATGGCCGAAAATCTATCTGACATTTCGCGGCGGGAACATGGTCCAAACAGACCAGGGGGCCTCGGCCGTCCCATGCGCCGAGCCACCTCACAGGGTATATTCGGCGACATGACGCCGCCCCGCATCCTGCTGATCGATGACCATGCCATGTTCCGCACCGGCCTGCGCATGGTGCTGGGCCAGCACCTCGCCGCTGCGGAGATCTTCGAGGCCGCATCCGCCGACGCTGCGCTGCAGGCGGCGCCGGAGCGTCTCGATGCGGTGCTGCTCGATGTCCGGCTGGTCGGCTTGAGCGGCCTGGAGAGCATTGCGCTGATTCGGCGCCGCTGGCCGCGGGTTCCCATCGTCATGCTGTCCGGAGAGGACGATCCGCAAACCGTGCGCCAGGCCCTCGAACGGGGCGCCGCCGCCTTTGTGCCGAAGGCCCTGCCGGCGGAGAACATCGTCGAAACCGTCAGGCTCGTCCTCAGCGGCCAATGGGCCGCAGCGGCACAACCCGGCGCGGCCGTACCGCCGCCCCTGCTGACGCCGCGGCAGTGCGAAGTCCTCGATCTGCTGCACCGGGGGTTGTCCAACAAGCTCATTGCCCGGCAGCTGGCCGTTTCGGAAAACACCGTGCGCCGGCACGTGCAGGACATCCTCGAACAGCTCGGCGTCGCCAGCCGCGCCGAGGCGGTCTTCGAGGCGCGGCGCCGGGGGCTCGTCAATTGACCGGAAGCGGCGGAATCGAGACATCCCGCCGCTTCCCCGCTAGAGTAGCGTCCATCGCGGAACAAGTCGGGAGTCGGATCATGAACCCTATGTCGATTGCGTGGCGCCGCTTCGTCTTGGCCGCCCTCATCGGCCTGGCGCCGGCCTGGGCGGCGGCCGAGGAGCGCCTGCTGTTGCCGGACGGCACATTGCTGGTGGCCGATACTCGCCAGTTCCGCCTGTTCGACGCGCGCCGGGGGCCCGCCCAATTGGGCAGCGTGATGACGGTGGATCGCCTGACGGCGGCGCCGAATCTGCCGCTGACGCAGCAGCTCCTGAGCGGCGCCTTCACGGCGGCGTGGATCGGCCGCAAGGCTCCCGCCGATACGGTGCCCGCCACGCAGCAATACACCCTGCAGCGCTACATCCACAGCCTGGCATCCAGCTACGAGACGACGCTGGCGACGCCCGTCGTCATGCGGCGCCTCGCCGGGCGCCTGCGCGCCCAGGGCCAGCCGGACTGGGCGAAGTTCTGCGACGGGGTCGCCGGCAACGAGAGCGGCCACGAGGACGAACTGGTGCTCGACCTGAATGCCCTCGGCATCGACGGACCGGCCTTCCTCAAGGCGGTACGGCCGCCGAGCGCCATCGCCCTGGTGGCCCACTTCAATCGCCTGGTGGACGGCGAACAGCCGGTCGCCGCCCTCGGCTACGTCTATGCGCTGCAGCGCTCCTCCCTGCTACTGGACAAGAAGATTACCGAACGCATCGAGGCCCTGATTCCGGCCGGCATCAACGCCTCGCGCAGCCTGCGCACCCATGGCGGGACGGGGGACAACGCCCGCCATGTGGCGGAAACCGAGGCGTTCATTTCGCAGCTGCCGCCCGCCGCCCGCCGCGCCGTCGCGCTGGCGGTGTTCGAGACGATCACCCTGATGACCGCGGGGGACGACTATCCGGGCGATGCAGCCGTCGACCGGCTGGTGGCGAGCTTCCGGCGAACGGCGCCGCCGGCCAGGCCATAGCGTACGGGGGCCGTGTTCCGGGCGGACGCCGGACCGGCCTTAGAAGTGCTTGATCTTGTCCCACGCCTTTTCGGCGGCGTGCTTGACCCAGTCGGCCGCCTTGACGACGCCGTCGGCGATTTCATAGCCGAGCTTTTCCAGTTCCTTGATCGCCAGCTTGATGAGGTCGTCGTTGCCGCAGTTGGGCGCGAGGCCGATGTTGCCGATCATCACGCAGTTGTCCTTGCCGATGAGTTCCGACAGGCAGCCGATGTGGGAGACGCAGGCGGTTGCCGTGGCGCTGTGGCTGCCCGTGTTGACGAGGACGTTGCCGCCGTCGGCGGTGTTGATGTTGCCGATCCAGACGCCGTTGCTGCCGCCGAGGGCGGCTGCCACCGAACTGCTCAGGTTGCCGGTGCGGACATCGATGGTGCTCGGCTTGTTCGCCGCCATGAGCAGGCTGCCGACGGCGATGGTTGACGTGGAGCCGCCGGCGACGTTGACCTCGTTGCTGATGTCGCCGGTGTAGATCGTCGCCGTCACCGGGCCGGTGGTGCCCGGCGCGATGTAGCCGATGCGGATCGGCGTGTCGCTCGAGACCGAGATCGAGTGGGCGTAGACGTTGCCGGTGCGGATGTTCGCCGTCACCTGGTCGGTGTCGCTGACTTCGCCGATCTCGATGGTCGCCGTCGATTTGATGCCGTAGGCCTCGGCCGTCAGGTTGCCGGTCTGGATGGTCAGGTGGTCGTCGTTGGCATGGCTGCCCATGACGGCGCCGACGACGATGCTGGCGGTGGAGCCGGAGCCGACGGCCCGCGTCGAGATGTCGCGCGCATTGACGGCGACGGAGACGTTGCTGGCCGTGGTCGCCGTCACCGCGCCGATCGTCTCCAGGGAGCGGCCCTGGCCGAGGAAGCCGATGCCGGTGCCATGGACGTCGCCCAGGTTGACGTTGACCTTGACGTTGCTGTCGGACGAGCCGATCACCGCCGCGATCTGCTGCACGACGCTGCCGCTGCCGACGAGTCCTGCGCTGGCGCCCGAGATCGATCCGGCCGCCAGCGAGATGTTCACGTTTTTCGCCATGCCGGTATCGAGCACGCCGATCTGCTGGAGCGAAGTGGCCGAACCGGCGAGGGCGGCGGCCACGTTGGTGACGTCGCCGCGGATGTTCACCGCCACCGTACTGTCGGTCGCCTGGGTGCCGGAGATGACGCCGAGCTGCTGGGTGGCCGAGGCCGAGCCGGCGAGGGCGGCGGCGGCGTTCGTCACGCGGCGGGCATGTACCGACAGGGTGTCGTTGCTCGCCCCGGTTTCGGCGATGACGCCGATCTGCTGGGTGGCTTTGGCGGCGCCGGCCAGGGCGGCGCTGGCATTGACGGCGCCGGCGAGGGTGACGTCCACATTCAGGTTGCGGTCGTCGCTGCCGGTGACGGTGGCGATTTCCTGCTCGGCTTCGGCCGCGCCGGCGAGGGCGGCCGAGGCATTCACGATGGTGCCCAGGTTCGCCGTCACCTTGATGTTGTCGGAGTTGGCGGCGGCGACGTAGCCCAGGTCCTGGACCGCGACGGCGCTGCCGGCCAGGGCCGCCGCGGCATTGACGGCGGTGTTGACCTTGACGTCGAGGGAGACGTTGTGCACCTGGTCGCCGACGATGGTGCCGACGTTCTGCTCGGCACGGGCGCTGCCGGCGAGGGCGGCGGTGGTGTTGCTGAGGGTGCCGGCCTGGACGCGGATGGCGCTGCCGTCGATGGACTTGCCCGACATGACGCCGATGTTCTGGATGGCGGTGGACTGGCCGGCGAGGGCGGCGCCGGCATTGACCGCCGCGCCGCTCAGGCTGACGTTGATCGTGTCGCCCGAAATGGTGGTGGCGTCGGCCGTGCCGATGTTCTGGATCGCCGTGGCGGAGCCGGCGAGGCCGCCGCCGGCATTTACGGCGGCCTTCAGGCTGACGTGGTCCTGGAAGCCGGAGATCGAGGTGGCGTTGGCGGTGCCGACCGACTGCTTGGCGGTGGTCTGGCCGGCGACGGTGCCGCCCACGTTGAGGACGGCACCGCCGGTGATGTCGACGCTGATCGAGGTCTCGCCGGCGTTCTGGGCGGCGACCAAGGCCGGGATCAGCGCCAGTGCGGCGGGCGTAAACCGCGGCCGGCTAGGGCTTATCGCCATGGGCCGGAAGTCCGCCGGGGATCACGAGGGACTGGCCCGCCGGCAGGCGCTGGTCGAAGGCCGCCTCGATGCTGGGGAAGACCTTGGGATTGGCGGCGGCGACGCGGCGGATGAACCGGGAGCGCACCGTTCCCGATTGGGGGAAGTATTCCCGCGACAGGGCGCGCAGGGTCGTCGGCGCCTTCAGCACGAAGGGCGTCTCGACATGGGGCTTGCCCTGGCCGGCACCCGCCTTGGCATCGGCCGCGGGCGCCTTGGCATCAGCGGGGGCGGCCGGCGGCGGTGCGGTGGGCGGTGCGACCTTCGGCGTCACGACGCCCCGTTCGACGGCATTCACGTTCTGCCACCACTGGGCGTAGGGTCCCGAACGCGCCGGCGTGTAGATGTTGAGCATGCGGAAAGTCTCGAAGTTCAGCAGACCGGTGGCCAGCAGGCCCATGTGGCGCTGGTATTCCTGCAGCGCCTCCTGGGTGGCGCCGTCGAGCTTGCCGTTGGCTTCGCCGCGGTAGTACTTCAGTTCCTTGAGGGCCGTCTGGGCCGAGCGGACCAGGGCGGCGCCGTTCTCCGCTCCCTGTTCCATGAACTTGGCGCGCAGTTCCTGGTCGCGTTGCTCCACCGTGCCCGCATTGGACAGGCAGCGCCAGTAGGGCACCCCCTGCAGCTTGCCGACGATCTCGATGGCGCCGACCTCGATCAGCGAGCGCATCACCTGGTTGAAGTCGTGGCTGATGTTGTCCGAGAAGGAGTAGCTGATGCCGAGCCCGCCTACCGACAGGTCGCCGGTGACCGACTTGCCTTCCCGGTTCTGCAGGGCCAGGGTGTTGGACGAGGCGACGCCGGGAATCATCTGCAGGTTGGAGATGAAGCCGGCATTCAGGTCCATGGTCAGGGTCCCGAAGGCCCTGTCCTGGGAAATGCTGGCGGTGCCGTCCTCCTGCTTGCGCAGGATGAAGAAGGTGCCGCCGTGGACGATTTCGCCCGGGTCGAACTGGGCGGAGACGCCGGCGCCGCGCTGGCCGGTCCACAGGGTCTTGTTGAACTGGGTCAGGCCGCCGCGGATGAAGAAGTCGGGAGCGCGGAAGTCCTTGTTGTTCGGGTGGGCGCCCTGCAGCGACAGCACGTTCTGGATCTCGGGGCCGAAGGAGACGTAGCGGGCGCCGCCGCTGCGGATCGACATCTTCGCCAGGGCCGTGATCAGCATTTCCGTGGCGCCCGAGGAGATGCTGCGGTCCGAGGTGTAGTTGTTGATGGGCGGCGAGGAGATGTATATCGGCGCGGCCTGGTTGATCAGCATGAGATCGTCCATGCAGGCCAGCGCTTCGTTGAAGTTGGTGACGACGGCGTTGGGGAGGCCGGTGGAGTGGCGCGCCCGCAGGTCGTCGGGGAGTACCGGCGGCTGCTGGAACAGCGAGCAGCCGGCCAGCAGAGTACTCATCGCGGCGGCGATGATCTTGGATGCCGATCTTTTCATGCCTTCACCTTGCTGCTGGAGACGAAGCCGCCGGCGCCTGGGCCGGCTTGCCGCGTGCGTATCCGGTCAACTGGCGGATGATGGGTCCGCCGCTCGTGTCGATGGCATAGCGGACGTAGTGACCGATGTCTTCCGAATAGTTAAAGAACATGCGTTCGTGGCCATCCACCAGGCAGGTCACTTCCCAGGTCTGGGCCTTGCCGGCCGGGACGACGACCTCCGCCGGCTGGCCGACTTCGCATTCCCAGCGGCCGGTGAAGCTGCCGGCCGGACGCGCATTCGTCCGGTGTTCGACGAAGGACACCTTGTTGCCGGTCTTCAGGGGGAAGAGGGAGCCGTTCAGGTCGCTGATGCGGCGCAGCCCCGAATCCAGGTTGGCGCTGCCGCCGCCCCAGCGCAGGGGGGGCAGCAGCGTTGACCAGGCGGTCTGCATATAGTCGCCCGCCGTGCTCTGCCAGCCGACTAAGGGCCCTTCGATCGATATCACCGTCCACTGCTCGGGCGGGTTGTCGAAGACGAAGGTGTCGCCCTTGTGCAGGGGCGGCTTGGACAGGCCGATGTCCAGCCGCGGCAATGCCAAACCGGCCTGCGCATCGGACGGGAGGTAGCTCCTGACAGGCGGCTTTTCGGCCGTCGAGCAGCCGGCGGCGGCCAATACGGCAGCCGCGCCGGCGGCGCTGAATACCCAGCGGATGCCCATGGTCGGCTTACTTCAGCTTGGCGATGGTGGCGTCCATCATCTTGACTTCGACCAGGAACAGGCCCAGCTGCATGGCGAGTTCCTTGTACTCGTCATCGCCCACGTAGCTCACGGTGGTGGACATGCCGATGCTGCCGTTGGCGTTGTCGACGCTGCCGGAACGGAACACCTTGCTGCGCAGCTTGGTGCCGATGTGGTTCCACTCGTTGAGCGTGGCCGCCTTCACCTTCGCGACGGGGCCGAAGTCGGCGTAGAAGGTCACATCCTCACACATGCCGTTCTTGCAGTCGTCCATGAAGATGGCGACCGACTTGGCGCCGGTGCCGGCATCCTTCAGCACGAAATGGGGGTCGCCGCCCTTGTCCTTGTGCTGCTCGGCGGCAAGCCCCAGGTCCTTGATCGCCTGCATGACCATCTTGGCGGAGATCGTCGCGTGCTTGGCGTTCAGTAGGTCGGCCGCGGAGGCCGGCATGGCAAAGGAGGCGAGGACAAGGGTACTCATCAGCATCGTCTTGATATTCATTTTTCAGTTTCCTTCGAAGATGGATTCTCGGATGGGGCGAGGTTCAGCACTTGTTGCCCGAATTGACGACATTGCCGCGGATGATGACGGTGGTTTCGTGGTGGCCGTGATGATGGCGGGAAGGCCTCACGTTGCCGATGGCAATGCCGCCGCACTCGGCTTCCCGGTGCTGCGGAGTGACTGCGGAGCCGCGGGAGTTGCGCAGGCGGTCGTTCTGGTCCTCGACGCCGCCGCGGCTCGTATGCTGGACCAGACCTTTGGCCTGGGTGGCCAGCATCATCGCATTGGCATCGTTGTCTATGATGTCGCCGGCCGCGTTTGCCAGGCCGCAAGACACCATGACCAGACCGGCGCAAAGCCGCCGCATGGACGGAGCCATGGCGCTCAGTTGCAGTCGCTGCCGATGGTTCCGACCGACTGGCAGGACGTGATGGTCGCACCGCTGGCGCCGGCGCCGACGTTGACGATGCCGCCCTTGAGATCGACGGACAGCTTCAGCCCGCCGCTCACGTTGCCGGTCAGCACCGAGGCCACCGCCTGCTTGACGGTTCCCTTGAAACCCGATGCACCGGCACCGGCGTTAACGATGCCGCCTTCGATATTGGCGGAAATATCGGCCTGCCCGCCGATGGTGGGCGGCTGGCCGGCGGCGGCGGGAAGGGCAATGGCCGACAAGGCGATCAATGCAACGCACGATGTGTGTTTCATGTTTGCTCCTTTGGGGTCAGGTAGAGACGTGGACTACAAACTTATATGGTCATCATACGACTGGCAGGATTCCCAATGCAAGAATCTCGACGGGCAGCCGGCAATGGATGGGGGAGGGATCGGCAGCGCCGATCCCGGGTGGGCGGGGCGCCGCTCAGCGAAACTGGAACAGCTTGCCGAAATGGGCGGTTTCCAGGACCTTCTTCACATGGCCGGTGGCGCGGCTGAGCACCACGGGTTTCCCGGCGTTGCGGGCCGAGTCGCGCAATACCAGCAACAGTCCCAGGCCGGCGCTGTCGAGATAAGCCGTAGAGGTGAAGTCGACGACGATTTCATTCCCTTCGCCCCGGCCGATGAGGTCGCCGACGGTTCTGCGGAAGTCGTGGGACAGGTGGTAGTCGAAACGGGCCGGCATGCGAATGACGGCGGATTGGTCCTGCAGGGTCGTCGCGAAACTCATATCGGCCTCCTTGAGCATGAAACGTCCGGGCTAAGCGGGCACTGAGTGCATCTGGCCGGAACGCCCCGCCGGCCTTGGCGTCCAGCGGCTCCAGCTGTCCCAGAACGACGAGAGCACCGCGAAGGGCGTTGTTTCGCTCAGGGGCGGGACGGCCGCCGCGTACAGGGCTTGCCAGCGTCCGGTCGATTCCGCCAGTTCCCCGGCAATGTCCGACGGGTCATAGACGGCCATGATCCAGTCGCGGAACAGGCGCCGCTGGAGGGATTCATGCAGCAGTTCGAGCGGGGCGCCGTGGGTTCTCGCCAATGTCGCCGCGTAGACATTCCTCAGCGGCGTCTCCTCGCCTTCCATGTACTGCATGACGTTGCCGTCGGCGAAGAGGGTGACGCCCGTGATGCCCATTTCCCGGCGCAACAGCGCCTCGAACCGGTAGTGGCTCTCGAACTCGGCGGCGGTTGCCGGGAAGCGGCAGGAGCTCGTATAGAGGACAGCGCTGAGCTTGGTCATCTGGGCACCTTGGTCTGGGGTGGCGAGTTTTCACAGCCTAGCCAAACGCTTGCCGTTTGGCATCGCCCAATTGGACTACCGTCCGCCGACTGCGGGACCCGTGTCCGCTCCCGGAGTTCATGGCGGGTGCGGGCGCCTTGGGATGGCGGCGGCCGGAGCCGGCGAGTCCGTGCTTGCGGGAAAAGCTTGCGCGCTAGGCCGGCACCGAGGCCAGCACTTCCAGCAGCGCCGTACCGTAGCGCGTCGCCTTCGCCTCGCCGATGCCGGCGACTTCCAGCAGTTCGTCCATGCTTTGGGGTTTCCGTGCCGCCAGTTCATGAAGCGTGCGGTCATGGAGGATGACATAGGCCGGCACGCCCTGTTCCCGCGCCGTCTGGCCGCGCCAATGGCGCAGGGCGTCGAAGAGGCCGGCGTCGGCCGCGGGAAGGTCCGCGGGGAAGATGGCTTTGGGCTTGGCGGCCTTCTTCTTCGCCGCGGTCTGCCGCCGCAGCATGAGGGTGGTCTCGTTCTTCAGCACGGGCTTGGCGGCCTCGGTGAGCTTGAGCGCGCCGTACTGCTGGGCGTCGGCGTAGAGCAGGCCGCCGGCCAGAAGCTGGCGGGCGACGCTGCGCCAGCCGGCGTCGTCCAGGTCGGTGCCGACGCCGAAGGTGGGCAACTTGTCGTGGTTGAACTGGGCCACCTTCTCGGTGGCCTTGCCGCGCAGGATGTCGATCAGGTGGGCGGCACCGAAGCGCTGGCCGGTGCGCAGGCTGGCGGACATGAATTTCTGGGCGGCGACGGTGCCGTCCCAGAGTTCCGGCGGCGTCTGGCAGGTGTCGCAGTTACCGCAGGCTTCCTGGGCCTCGCCGAAGTAGTTGAGCAGCACCGTGCGGCGGCAGCCGGCGGCTTCGCAGTACGCGAGCATGGCGTCCAGCTTCTGGCGCTCGATGCGTTTCTGCTCGTCGGGGGCAACGGATTCGTCGATGCGTTGTCGGTGGATCACCACGTCGTTGAGGCCGTAGGTCATCCAGGCTTCGGCGGGCTCGCCGTCGCGGCCGGCGCGGCCGGTTTCCTGATAGTAGGCTTCCAGGCTCTTGGGCAGGTCCAGGTGGGCGACGAAGCGCACGTCGGGTTTGTCGATGCCCATGCCGAAGGCGATGGTGGCGACCATGACGATGCCGTCCTCGCGCACGAAGCGCTGCTGGTGCTCGCGGCGCGTATCGGCGTCGAGGCCGGCGTGGTAGGGCAGGGCCTTGACGCCCTGGGTCTGCAGCCAGGCGGCGGTCTCGTCCACCTTTTTGCGCGACAGGCAATAGACGATGCCGGCTTCGCCCCGGTGGTCGGCGAGGAAGGCGAGGAGCTGCTTCCTCGGGTTGTCGCGCTCCACCACCGTGTAGCGGATGTTGGGGCGGTCGAAGCTGGAGACGAAGATGCGTGCCGTGTCGAGGCCGAGGCGGCGCACGATCTCCTCCCGCGTCAGGGCGTCGGCGGTGGCCGTCAGCGCGATGCGCGGGATGTTCGGATAGCGCTCGTGCAGCACCGAGAGCTGGATGTACTCGGGCCGGAAGTCGTGGCCCCACTGGGAAACGCAGTGGGCCTCGTCGATGGCGAAGAGGGCCAGGCGGCCCTGCTCGTTGAGGTGGTCGAGCTGGCCGAGGAAGCGCTCCGTCAGCACGCGCTCGGGGGCCACGTAGAGCATGTCCAGTTCGCCGCGCAGCAGGCGCTTCTCGGTTTCCGAGGCGGTGGCGTAATCCTGGGAGGAGTTGAGGAAGGCGGCCTTGACGCCGGCCTGGAGCAGGGCGTCCACCTGGTCCTGCATCAAGGCGATCAGGGGCGAGACGACGATGCCGACACCGGGGCGCAGCAGGGACGGCAGCTGATAGCACAGCGACTTGCCGCCGCCCGTGGGCATCAGCACCAGGGCGTCGCCGCCCCCTTCCATGTGGCCGACGATCTCTGCCTGGGCGCCGCGGAAACTGGTGTAGCCGAAGACGGAGCGCAGCAGGTGCAGCGCCTGGCTCATGGCAGGGCGAGCCAGCGGCAGCCGGCCGCGTCGCAGGCAAGCGCGCCGCCGGCATGGTCCCATTCGGGCAGCACCCAGCGCTCGCGGCCCGGGTATTCGTGGTGGGCCTGGCGGTGGGTGTGGCCGTGGATCATGCGGGCTGCGCCGCTGGCGGCGAAGGCTTGCGCGACGGCCGTTTCGTTGGTGTCCATCAGGGCCATGGGCTTGGTGCGCTTCTCGGCCTCGCTGCGGCCCCGCAGTTCTTCGGCGACGTGGCGGCGCTCGGCCAGGGGCTTGGCGAGGAAGTCGCGCTGCCAGGCGGGGGAGCGCACCAGGGTACGGAAGTCCTGGTATTCCCGGTCGGCGGTGCACAGGGTATCGCCGTGGAGCAGCAGGGTCGGCGTACCGCCGATATCGGCGACGGTTTCATCGGGCAGCAGCGACAGGCCGGCGGCGGCGGCGAAGCCGCTGCCGATCAGAAAATCCCGGTTGCCCGGCAGGAAGCGGATGTGGACGCCGGCCTCGGCGAGGGCCTTGAGGGCCGCCGCAATGCCGGCGTTGAAAGGATCGGCGAGGTCGTCGTCGCCGATCCAGGCGTCGAAGAGATCGCCGAGGAGGTAGAGGTGTTCAGCACTCCGCGCCGGACCGGCGAGGAATTCGCCGAACAGGCGGGCCGTCTCCGGCCGCGACGGATGCAGATGGATATCGGACGCGAAGTAGGTCAGCAAACTTCGGCGCGCTCGATCACCACGTCCTCCACCGGCACGTCCTGGTGGAAGCCGCTGCGGCCGGTCCTGACGCCCTTGATCTTGTCCACCACGTCCATGCCCTCGACCACCTTGCCGAAGACGCAGTAGCCCCAGCCATCCTGGCACTTGTCGTTGTCGAGGAAATCGTTGTCGGCCACGTTGATGAAGAACTGGGCGCTGGCCGAATGGGGGTCGGAGGTGCGGGCCATGGCGATGGTGCCGGTCTCGTTCTTCAGACCGTTCTTGGCCTCGTTCTCGATGGGTTCCTGGGTGGCCTTTTGCTTCATGCCGGGCTCGAAGCCGCCGCCCTGGATCATGAAGCCCTTGATGACGCGGTGGAAGATGGTGCCGTCGTAATGGCCGGCTTCGACGTAGGAAATGAAGTTGGCGACGGTCTTGGGCGCCTTTTCGGCATCGAGTTCGAGGGCGATGACGCCCTGATTGGTGTGCAGCTTGATCATGGGGTTTCCTTGAGGGTTACTTCTTTTCGATGAGCTTGGCAGATTCAATGACGATTGCCTTAACGGGGGTTGAAGGTGACCGGTCCGGGCTAAAGGGAGAAAATTTCTTTTCGACCTTTGCTATTTTTTGGACAACGTCGAAACCTTGCACTACCTTGCCGAAGACGGCATAGCCCCAGCCGTCATAAGATGGGTGGTCAAGCTGAGCATTGTCTCCGAGGTTGATGAAGAACTGGGCGCTGGCCGAGTGTGGATCACTCGTGCGCGCCATGGCCAGCGTGCCGGGCAGGTTCCTGAGGCCGTTCTTGGCTTCGTTCTCGATGGGCTTCCTGGTCTGCTTCTCCTTCATGTCGGGCTCGAAGCCGCCGCCCTGGACCATGAAGCCGTCGATGACGCGATGGAAGATGACGCCGTTGTAGAAGCCTTCCTTCACGTACTGGAGGAAGTTCTCCACGGTCTTGGGGGCCTTGTCCTGGTAAAGCTCGATGGTCAGGGTACCCATGCTGGTCTTCATCTCGACCATGGGATTGGCGGCCTGGGCGGCGAACGCCACGGCGAAGGTGAACAGGAAGGCGAGGACTTTCTTCATGGGATGGCACTCCGGGTGGAATGGTCGGACCGAGGGAGGCTCAGGCCGAACCTTCGTAGACAATCTTCCAGCGCCCGTCTTCCTTGATCCAGTACTGGCGCTTCTTCATCACGTTGGAGAGGTTGCTGCTCTTGTAGTCCTGCTCGAAGGTGACGACGACGTATTCTTCCTTGCCGGGATTGCGGAACATGCTGATGTTCTGCGTGGCGATCTTGATCCAGCTCTTGCCGGCGTTCACCTTGCGCTTGTGGTCGATCCACTGGCGCTGGTTCTGGCCGTCGGCGGCGAACTTGGCGGAGTAATGGTTGCCGTAGCGGTCGGTGTCGAGGCTTTCCCAGTCGCGGCGCCATTCGTCGATCATGTCGAGCAGCGATTTGCGTTCGCTCTGCCAGTCGTCGAGGGACAGCCACTCGATGTTGTTGCTGATGATGACCGGCGTCAGGCCGACCTGGAGGCTCTTCGAGAGCGCGTCCAGGTCCTGGTTGGCGAGCACCACGCAACCGTCGGAGGCCTTGGGCGGGCGCGAGAAGGTGTCGGAGGGCGTGCCGTGGAGCCAGATGCCGTGGCCGTTGCGGCCCATACGCTTGTCCCACTCGTTGGGATAGCTGATGGGAAAGGCGCCGCTGCCGTAGAAGTCGGTGAGCTTCTGGCGCGGCAGGCTGGCGGTGACGTGGTAGACGCCGATGGGCGTCTTCTTGTCGCCCTCGCGGAGCTTGTCGGCGCCCAGCTTGCCATGGGAGATGTAGTAGTCGGCGACGAAGCGCGGCGTGCCGTTGTCGTTCTGGTAGAGGTAGAGGCGCGCCTTCTGGGTATCCACGACGACGGCGTGCTTCTGGTCCGGCCGCAACTGCAGCAGGTAGCGCGGCACGTTGTCGGCGGTCGGTTTGGACTTGTAGGCACGCAGGCGGGCAAGGGCTTCCTCGCGCAGGTCGGCGATCTTCTCCTGGGCGGCGGGGCCGCCGCCTTCGCCGAAGCTCTTGAGCGGCTTGGTGCGGGCCAGCAACAGGTCACCCTTGATCAGGTGGCCGAGACGGAAATTGGGATAGGCCTTGAGCAGGGTTTCCGTTTCCTGCAAAGCGGCTTCCCAGCGGTTCTGCTCGATCTTGTCAAAGACTCGGGCCAGCAGCGGCTCGGGTCCGGAATCGGTGTAGCGGGCCTCGTTGGCCGCGGCGGCGGGGAAGGAGAGGGCGACGAGCGCTGCGAGCGTGAACCTGCGGAGATGGGAGCGCACCGCCATCAGTTGCCGATCTTCTCTTGCTGGATCAGCCAGCGGCCGTCGCGCCGCACCAGGATCACGACCTTGTTGGTGCCGGTCTTGAGCGTGGCTGACTTGTAGTGCTGGCGGAACTTGGCGGTGGCGGTGTCGCCGTCCACCGTGACGCGCAGGCCTTCATGGCCGACCTGGATCGCGCCGGGCTTGTTGATGCGCTTGGCCCGCTCGGACTCCCAACCGGCGCGGGTCTCGCCGCTCGGCGTCTGGAAGTCGCGGGCGTAGTGGGACAGGTAGCCCTTGACGTCCTTCTTCGACCAGGCCGTCAGCCAGCCGTCGATGACCTTGGCGACTTCGGCGGCGGCGTCGCCGGCCGGCTTGGTCTCGGGTTTGGTTGCGGCGGCAGCGGGTACGGCCTTCGGTTCCGCGGGCTTGACGATCTCTACCGGCTTCACGGGTTCGGCGGCCTTGACCGGTTCGGCGGGCTTGACCGGCTCGGCGGGCTTGACCGGCTCGACTGGCTTGGCGGCTTCGGCGGGCTTTGCCGGTTCCGCCGCCGCGACCACGGCAGGCTTGCCGGGCTTGGCGCCGGCGGGACGGCCGCTGACGCTCATGAGGTCGCGGATCGTGGACAGCTTGGTCTGGGCGCTGGCGTTCGAGGAGTCGATCTGCAGCGCCTTGTCGTAGGCCTGGCTGGCGAGGCGGGCGTAGATGTCGCCCAGGTTCTCGTGGGCCGTGGCGTAGGAGGGATGGGTGCGGATAGCCATTTCGAGGGCCTGCTTGGCCTTCTCGAACTGTTTCTGCTGGGCGTAGATGACGGCCAGGTTGTTGTAGGGCTCCGGCAGCTCCGGGTAGTCCTCGGTGAGCTTGCTGAAGACGACGATGGCGTCGTTGGGCTTGTTCATTTCCGACAGGATCAGGCCCTTGAGGAAGCGCCCCTGGGCGTCCTTGGGCTTGCCGGAGAGGTACTTGTCCACCTGTTCCAGGGCCTGGGCATGCTGTCCCTGCTTCAGGAGCCGGCTGACCTCCTGGAGCGAATCGGCCCGCGCCGGCAGGGAGAACGCGGCAACCGCACAGGCGGCAAGAACGAGCGAGCGTGCGGGGAAGAAGCGGGAGGGGGGCATGTTATACTGGTCTGGACGGGTCGGATTTAGCCTTGAATTCTACCAAGAAGGCTAACGCATCCACAACAACGCCGGTCCTTCGCAATGGGGTGTAAATGCCCTGCAATTGCGAGTTTTTCTGACTTCCAGCCTGAATTCTCCCCGATGCTGACGATCTACAACTCCCTGGTTCGCGAGAAGCGGGAATTCGTTCCCATCGAACCCGGCAAGGTCCGCATGTACGTGTGCGGCATGACGGTGTATGACTATTGCCACCTGGGCCACGCCCGGGTCATGGTGGTGTTCGACATGGTGACGCGCTGGCTGCGTGCCAGCGGCTACGGGGTCACCTACGTCCGCAACATCACCGATATCGACGACAAGATCATCAAGCGGGCGGCCGAGAACGGCGAGACCATCCGCCAGCTGACCGACCGTTTCATCGGCTACATGCACGAGGATGCCGGCGCCCTGGGCGTACTGCGGCCGGATCACGAGCCGCGGGCGACCGACTATGTGCCCCAGATGCTCGACCTGATCGGCAGCCTGGAGAAGAACGGCCTGGCCTACGCGGCGGGCAACCGCGACGTCTGCTACGCGGTGCGCAAGTTTCCCGGCTACGGCAAGCTTTCCGGCAAGTCCATCGAGGATCTACGCGCCGGCGAACGCGTCGACGTCATGGAGGGCAAGCACGATCCCCTCGACTTCGTCCTCTGGAAGCATGCCAAGGAAGGCGAACCCGCCGAGGCGAAGTGGGATTCCCCCTTCGGGCCCGGCCGTCCGGGCTGGCACATCGAGTGCTCGGCCATGAGTTCCGACCTGCTCGGTCCCCATTTCGACATCCACGGCGGCGGCCAGGACCTCCAGTTCCCCCACCACGAGAACGAGATCGCTCAGTCCGAGGGCGCCCACGGCAAGACCTTCGTGAACTACTGGATGCACAACGGCTTCGTGCGCGTGGACGACGAGAAGATGTCCAAGTCCCTGGGCAACTTCTTCACCATCCGCGAGGTGCTGAAGAAGTACGACGCCGAGGTGGTGCGCTTCTTCATCCTGCGCGCCCATTACCGCAGTCCCCTGAATTACTCCGATGCCCACCTGGAGGACGCGCGCCATGCCCTGGCGCGCCTCTATACGGCCCTCAAGGGCTACGACGTGGAGGCCGCGGTGGACTGGGACGAAGGCTATGCCTGCCACTTCCGCGACGCGCTGAACGACGACTTCGGTACTCCCGAAGCCATGGCTGTCCTCTTCGACATGGCCAACGAACTCAACCGCAGCCGCGATCCGAAGCTGGCGGCCCAGCTCAAGGGCCTGGCTGGCATCCTCGGTCTGCTGCAGCGGGACCCGATGGCCTTCCTGCAGGCCGCCCCGGCGACGGAGGGCGGCTTGTCGAACGAGGAAATCGAGGCCCGGATCGCCGCGCGGGTGGAGGCGAAGAAGGCGAAGAACTTCGCCGAAGCCGACCGCATCCGCCAGGAACTGAAGGCGGCCGGCATCGTGCTGGAGGATTCGCCCCAGGGCACGACCTGGCGGCGCGAGTAGCGACTCCGCCGCCTAGTGGCGGAGCGCCGGTCAGCCGGCGAAGAAGTCCCGTACTCGGTCCATCCAGCCCTTGGCGCGCGGATTGTGGCTTCGGCCGGCGCGGTGCGCCTTAACCTCGCTGCGCGAGGTTAGCCTACGCCGCAATCTGAGCATGCTTCGGCTCCGGTGCTATCCGGCGAAGAAGTCGCGCACTCGATCCATCCAGCCCTTGGCGCGCGGATTGTGCCGTTCCGCGTTGCCCTGGCTGATTTCCTCGAATTCCCGCAGCAGTTCCTTCTGGCGGTCCGTCAGGCTAACGGGCGTCTCGATGACCACGTGGCATAGCAGGTCGCCATGGCCGATGGAGCGCACGCCCTTGATGCCCTTGCCGCGCAGGCGGAACACCTTGCCGGTCTGGGTTTCGGCGGGCACCTTGAGCTTGGCCACGCCGTCCAGGGTGGGAATCTCGATCTCGCCGCCGAGGGCCGCCACGGTGAAGCTGATGGGCATTTCGCAATGGAGGTCGTCGTGGTCGCGCTGGAACACCGAGTGGGGCTTGAGGTGGATCTGGACGTAAAGGTCCCCCGGCGGGCCGCCGTTGACGCCCGGTTCGCCCTCGCCCGAGAGGCGGATGCGATCGCCCTCGTCGATGCCGGCGGGAATCTTCACCGACAGGGTCTTGTGCTGCTTGATGCGTCCGGCGCCGTGGCAGGAGGGGCAGGGGTCGGCGATGAAGCGGCCGGTGCCGTGGCACTTGGGGCAGGTCTGCTGGATGGAGAAGAAGCCCTGCTGCATGCGCACCTGGCCGTGGCCGCCGCAGGTGGGGCAGACGGAGGGCGTCGAGCCCTTCTTGGCGCCGCTGCCGGCACAGGGCTCGCACTCGGCCATGGTGGGAATGCGGATGCGCGTCTCGGTGCCGCGGGCGGCTTCCTCGAGGGTGATTTCCAGGTTGTAGCGCAGGTCGGCGCCGCGATAGACGTTGGAGCGTCCGCCGCCACCACCGCCCCGGCCGCCGCCGAAGATGTCGCCGAAGATGTCGGAGAAGGCATCGGCGAAGCCGCCCATGCCGGCGCCGTTGAAGCCCTGGCCGCCACCGGCGGACGGGTCCACCCCGGCGTGGCCGAACTGGTCGTAGGCCTGGCGCTTCTTGGCGTCCGAGAGAATCTCGTAGGCTTCCTTGGCCTCCTTGAAATGCTCCTCGGACTTGGGGTTGTCCGGATTGCGGTCCGGATGGTGCTTCATGGCCAGCTTGCGGTAGGCCTTCTTGATCTCTTCCGCCGAGGCATCGCGGTTGATGCCGAGAACCTCGTAATAGTCTTTTTTCGCCATGTTGTCCCTGCCCAGCTGAGTGCAAAGGCCGAGTCAAGGGGCGCCGCCGGCGCCCGCTTCAACTCGGCCAGTTAGAGCGGCGCAGCGCGCCGCTTTAACCCTTCTTGTCTTTCACTTCCGTAAATTCGGCGTCCACCACGTCGGCGTCGTCCTTCTTGGCTTCGCCGCCGGCGGCGCCGGCCGAAGCGCCACCGTGGGCACCGGCTTCCTGCTGGGTCTGGGCATAAATCTTTTCGCCGAGCTTCTGGCTGACCTGGGCGAGGGCTTCGGACTTGGACTGGATGGCGTCCTTGTCATTGCCCTTGAGGGCTTCCTCGGCTTCCTTGATGGCGGTTTCGATCTTGGCCTTTTCATCGGCCTCGATCTTGTCGCCGTGCTCGGACAGGGCCTTCTTCACGGAATGGACGAGGGCATCGCACTGGTTGCGTACCTCGACGACTTCGTGGGCCTTGCGGTCTTCGTCGGCGTGGGCTTCGGCGTCCTTCACCATGCGCTGGATCTCGTCCTCGGAGAGGCCGGAGTTGGCCTTGATGGTGATCTTGTTTTCCTTGCCGGTGCCCTTGTCCTTGGCCGAGACGTGCAGGATGCCGTTGGCGTCGATGTCGAAGGTGACTTCGATCTGGGGCATGCCGCGCGGTGCCGGCGGGATGTCGGAGAGGTTGAACTGGCCGAGGCTTTTGTTGCCGGCGGACATCTCCCGCTCGCCCTGCAGCACGTGGATGGTCACGGCCGACTGGTTGTCGTCGGCGGTGGAGAACACCTGGCTGGTCTTGGTCGGGATGGTGGTGTTCTTCTGGATCAGCTTGGTCATGACGCCGCCCAGGGTCTCGATGCCGAGGGACAGGGGCGTCACGTCGAGCAGCAGCACGTCCTTGACCTCGCCCTGCAGCACGCCGCCCTGGATAGAGGCGCCGATGGCGACGGCTTCGTCGGGGTTCACGTCCTTGCGCGGCTCCTTGCCGAACACTTCCTTGACCTTCTCCTGCACCTTCGGCATGCGCGTCATGCCGCCGACGAGGATGACGTCGGCGATTTCCTCGACCTTGACGCCGGCATCCTTGATGGCCATGCGGCAGGGGGCGACGCAGCGCTCGATGAGCTCATCCACCAGGGACTCGAACTTGGCGCGGGTGATCTTCATGGCCAGGTGCTTCGGGCCGGTGGCGTCGGCGGTGATGTAGGGCAGGTTGATCTCGGTCTGCTGGTTGGAGGAGAGCTCGATCTTGGCCTTCTCGGCTGCTTCCTTCAGGCGCTGCAGGGCCAGCACGTCGTTCTTGAGGTCGACGCCCTGTTCCTTCTTGAACTCGGTGACGATGTAATCGATGATGCGCTGGTCGAAGTCCTCGCCGCCGAGGAAGGTGTCGCCGTTGGTGGACAGCACTTCGAACTGGTGCTCACCGTCGATCTCGGCGATGTCGATGATGGAGATGTCGAAGGTACCGCCGCCGAGGTCGAACACCGCGATCTTGCGGTCGCCTTCCTGCTTGTCGAGGCCGAAGGAGATCGCCGCCGCGGTCGGCTCGTTGATGATGCGCTTGACTTCGAGGCCGGCGATGCGGCCGGCATCCTTGGTGGCCTGGCGCTGGCTGTCGTTGAAGTAGGCCGGTACGGTGATGACGGCCTCGGTGACTTCCTCGCCCAGGTAATCCTCGGCGGTCTTCTTCATCTTGCGCAGCACTTCGGCGGAAACCTGGGGCGGCGCCATCTTGCTGCCGCGGGCCTCGACCCAGGCGTCGCCGTTGTCGGCCTTGACGATCCTGAAGGGCATCAGGTCGATGTCCTTCTGCACTTCCTTCTCCTCGAAGCGGCGGCCGATCAGGCGCTTGACCGCGAACAGGGTGTTCTTGGCGTTGGTGACGGCCTGGCGCTTGGCGGAGGCGCCGCAGAGGATTTCGCCGTCGTCCGTGTAGGCGACGATGGACGGCGTGGTGCGCGCGCCCTCGGAGTTTTCGATGACCTTGGGCTTGCCGCCTTCCATGATGGCGACGCAGCTGTTGGTGGTGCCGAGGTCGATGCCGATGATCTTGCCCATGTGTCTGTCCTTTTCCTTTAATCGTTGCCGCTTGGCGGCGAATTCCTATCCTGTTCCCGTTATGGGGATATTCGGTGTGACTTCAAGCCGCCGGGGGCGCCTTCGCCTTGGAAACGACCACCAGGGCCGGCCGTATGACGCGGTCGTTGAGCACGTAGCCCTTCTGCAGCACGTTGATGACCCGGTTCGGTTCCCCATCGGCTTCGATCTGGCTGATGGCCTGGTGCTTGTGGGGGTCGAACTTTTCCTCCAGGGGGCTGACTTCCTGGAGGCTCGACTTCTCGAAGGCCGCGGAAAGCTGCTTCAGGGTGAGCTCGACGCCGGCGCGCAGAGCCTCGGCGGTCTGGGTCTCGTTGGCGAGGGCGGCTTCGAGGCTGTCCTTGACGGCCAGCAGTTCGCCGGCGAACTTCTCGATGGCGAACTTGCCGGCCTTGAGGATGTCCTCCTGGGCGCGGCGGCGCACGTTCTCGGTCTCGGCCTTGGCCCGCAGCCAGGCGTCGTGGTGTTCGGCGGCCTTGAGTTCCGCCGCCTTGAGGAGGTCTTCCAGGCTGGGCAGGATGTCTGCCTGGGGTGCTTCCCCGGCGGGGGCGGCGGCGCTTGCCGCTGCCGCGGTGTCGGCCTGGGGGAGGGGTTCCGGTGTCTGGTCCTGCTGCATGTCTGCGTCCCTGTCGATAAACCTCGTCGACTATGGGGGCGCCGGGCAGGGTTTCAAGAGGGGAAACCGAAAAAAGTTTCCCCTCCCGGATGGGTCAGGTCTTGAAGCGGCCGACGGCGCTTTGCAGGTTGTTGGCCAGGGATTCCAGCTGGTGGGCCGAGGCGGAGGTCTGTTCGACGGCTTGGCTGTTCTCGCGGGCCATGGCGGCGATGGCTTCGATGGTGGTCGCCACTTCCGTGAAGGCCCGGCGCTGCTCCTCGGTGGCGGCGGCGATGGTGTCCAGGCCGTGACCGACTTCCGTGACCGAGGTGCTGGCGGCGGCGAGGACTTCGGCCACCGTTTCCACCGATTTCTGGCTCGATGCGATGTGGCTGAGGCCGTTCTCGATCGACTGGCGCACGGCGTCGGACTGCTGCGTGAGGCTGCGGGTGATCGTGTCGATCTCGCTGGCGGAGGCGGAGGACTTCTCGGCCAGTTTGCGCACCTCGTCGGCCACCACGGCGAAACCGCGGCCCTGTTCGCCGGCCCGTGCCGCCTCGATGGCGGCGTTCAGCGCCAGCAGGTTGGTTTGGTCGGCGATGTCCTTGACCTCGCGGGTCATGTTGGTGATGGCGGCGGTGCTGGTGACGAACTCGGTCACCGAGTCGGCGATCTGCTTGACGGTGCTTTCCACCATGCCGACCTCGCCGATCAGTTTCGACAGGCTCTGGTTGCCTTCGGCCGAGCGGCGCTCGCTTTCGCGCGACTGCTCGTGTACGCGTTCCGTGCTGTGGGCGATGTCGGAAATGCTGGACACCACCTGTTCGACGGAGTCGGCCGCCGAGGTGGACATCTCGTCCTGGCGGTGGGAGCCCTCGCTGACGGTATTGGCGCTTTCCGAGAGATTGTGGGCGGCGGAGGACACCTGGCTGGCCGATTCGCCGACTTGGCGCACCAGGCTGCCGAACTTGGCCATCATGTCGTTGAAGACGGAGGAGGCCTGGCCGATCTCGTCGTTGCCGCGCACTTCCAGGCGGCGGGTGAGGTCGCCTTCGCCGCTGGCGATGTCGCGCAGGCCGGCCACCATGTGCTCCAGCGGCACCGTGACGACGTTGCGGATGAACAGCCAGATGAAGGCCAGCAGCGGCAGGCTGATGACCAGCGCCGCCAGGAGGGACTTGATGCGCTGGGCGGAAACCGCCGCATTCACGTGGTCCAGGGAAATCTTCATGCTGACTACGCCGAGGACGGTCTTCTCGGGTACCTGGTGACACATGATGCAGTCCTTGCCCAGATAGTTCTTCAGCGCCAGGGCGGGGCGGACGACGCGCAGGAACTCGCCCTTGGCGTCGGACTGGACGTCGATGAACTCCTTGCCCGTGTTCATGACCTGCTGTTCCACCGCGTCGGGATGGGTTTCGTCCTTGGCGGTACCCGGGCCGAACATCTTGGTGACGCCTTCGCCGCGCAGCACCTTGAGGTCGCGGATGATGGAGAGTTGCTTGATCTGGTCGAGGAAGACTTCCCGCTGGCCCACCGTGCCGGTGATCATCATGCCGGTGAGACCCGCCAGGGTGGCTTCGTGCATCGAGAGGGAGAAGGACTGGGCTTGCTCGATGGCCGTCTGCCGGTTGACCGAGCTTTCCCAGAAAATCATGCTGCCCCACGCGACGATCAGCATGACCCAGATTGCGGTAGTCAGCCGCACCCATATTTTCATGTCGGAAAAGCGTGGCATCAACAAAACTCCGCTGGGAATAGACTATCGATATATACGGAGTTTAACCCAACAGTAACCTTCGTAGGGGTGTGGAATAGAGGCCGATCAGAGGGTCAGATCGATTTCCTGCACCGTGCCGGCCGTTCCGGACTCGGTCAGGAAGATGCCGCTCTCCCGCACGCCACCGAGGTCTTCGTTGCCGGCACCGCGTAGTTCGAAGGGGGTGTCGGTACGGCCGAGGTAGATGGCGCCTACGTTTCGTTCTTTCAGCGTTGCGAGTTCTCCCTTGCCCTCGCTGTCCGGCGTCCACACCCCGAGGCGGGAGAAGACGGCGTCGTTTTCGTCGATCCAGCCGTTGCGGTCGTCGTCGTAGCGGTCCAACTCGGCGAATCCCGAGCCGCTGGCCGGACCGAAAAGCTCTGCGCCGGAATCGATCCGGCCATTGAGGTTGAGATCCAGGGCCAGATAGCCGCTGCCGCTGGCGAGCAGGGGGATATCCTCTGCGTTGCCGTCCCCCGTGAGATCGAAGCGGAAGCGCTGATTGGAAAGCTGGGCGGCCGTGCCGGCGAAGTTGATGACCAGCGGGTCCTTGCGCTGGGCGTCGCCGACCCGAACGCTGATGTTGGTCTCTTCGCGGTAGTAGCGCTGCATGACGGCTTCGAGGCGGAAGCCGATTTCCCGTCCGTCGGTCGTCCTCACCATGCCAGCGGCGGAGAACCGTGTTTCCTCGGTTTCCTCGCGAACGGCGTGAAAGTCGTATTCGATGCCGAAGCCGGCGCCGCCGGGCGCGGCCTGCCGAGATGCCGGGCGGCTTGGCGCGGCGACTGATGGAGGTCCGCTACTGAAGAAATCCTCGGGACGGAAGATTTTTACGGGTTCGCCGGTGATCCATTCCAACATCACCCGCAGCATCGCCACGAAGGGATCGCTATCGGTGGCATCCGCGGTGCCGGCGGACTGGGTTTCCGCCGACTGGGCGAGGCGGGCCGACTCGGAGATCTGTACCGTCGGGCGGGGACCGGCGCCGGCCGTCTCGCGGCCTTCGAAATCGGGCCTCCGGCTGCCGATCCAACTGCGCAGGCTTTCGCTTTTCTCCGTGCGGGTTTCGGCGAAATGCCGTCCCTGCAACGCGACATTCGCGCTGGCGATTTTCATGATTTGCTCCCGCAGTTCAGGCGCCGGGCTGGCACCCTATGAGCCGGTATCGGCAGAATCGGTGCCGAGTTAAGTGCTTGTTGCGGAAGAGATAATGTTGTTGCTCCCTGATTTCCTTTATGAACAAGGAGCTGCGGTGCTTACCTCAACTGGCTTGTGATCCACCGCACCAGGGAGCCTGTATCCATGGCGCCCGACTGGCGTGTGACTTCCTTGCCTTCCCGGAACACCGCCAGGGTCGGGATGCTGCGGATGCCGAAGCGGCCGGCGAGGGCGGGCTCCGCTTCGGTGTTGAGCTTGGCCAGGCGAACCCGGGGCTCCAGCTGGCGGGCCGCCTGCTCGAAGGCCGGAGCCATCGTGCGACAGGGGCCGCACCAGGGGGCCCAGAAGTCCACGACCACGGGGAGTTCCGAGCGACCCACATGGATGTCGAAGTTCGCCGCGGTCAGTTCCAACGGATGTCCGGTGAACAGGGGCCGGCGGCACTTGCCGCAGGTGCCGCCATCGGTCAGGCGGGCTTCGGGGACCCGGTTGGGCGCGTCGCAGTGGGGGCAGACAACGATGAGGGCTTCGGCCATGACGGACTCCAAATATCAGACAGTGCTGATATTGGGCCGGCGAAGGAAATCACAAGCGGTGCCCGGAGCCCAGGTGTTCGCGGACGATGGTCGCCATGGCGTCGATCCAGTCGGATCGTTCGTTGAGACAGGGCAGGTAGCGGAATTGCCGGCCGCCGGCGGCGAGGAAGGCCTCGCGGCATTCCATGGCAATCTCTTCGAGTGTCTCCAGGCAGTCGCCGACGAAGCCGGGGCAGATGACGTCGATGCTGCCGACGCCTTCCCGGGCGAGTTGCTCCAGGGTCGGCTGTGTATAGGGCTGGAGCCATTCGGCGCGGCCGAAGCGGGACTGGAAGGTGTAGAGCCATGCGTCGGGCGCGAGGTCGAGCCGGGCGGCCAGGGCGTCGGCAGTGCGCTTGCACTGGTCGGCATAGGGATCACCCTTTTCCACGGCTCGCTTCGGGATGCCGTGGAAACTCATGAGCAGCTTGTCCGGTCTGCCTTCCGCCTGCCAGCGTTCCCGCACGCTGGCGGCGAGGGCGCCGATATAGGCCGGGTGATCCGGATACTCCCGGATGTCCACGAAACCGGCGGCCTGGGGATGGTTCGAGCGCCAGGCATCCACCGCGTCGTAAACGCTGGCCGTGGTACTGCCGGCGTACTGGGGATAAAGGGGCAGGACGACGATCCGTTTTGCCCCTTCCTGCAGCAGCCTGTCCAGCACGGCGGCGACGGACGGCTGGCCGTAGCGCATGGCCCAGGCGACCTGGATGCCCGCTGCGGCGCATTGCTCGCCCAGAAGCTGCGCCTGACGTTCCGTATGGACCTTGAGGGGCGAGCCCTCGGGGGTCCATATCGTGGCGTACTTCTCGGCGGACTTCGCCGGCCGGGTGTTGAGGATGATGCCGTGGAGGATCGGCAGCCAGAGGATGCGCGGCAGGTCCACGACCCGGCGGTCGCCGAGGAACTCGGCCAGGTAGCGCCGCAGTGCGGGTGCCGTCGGTGCGTCGGGAGTGCCGAGGTTGACGAGCAGGACGGCGGTGTCGCTCATGGGGCGGAAAGGGCGTTCGACAGCAGCTTCGCGGTGATGTCGACGATGGGGATCACGCGTTCGTAGGCCATGCGGGTGGGGCCGATGACGCCGATGGTGCCGACCAGCTGGCCGCCCACTTCGTAGGGGGCGGCGACGACGCTGCATTCATCGAGGGGCGCAATACCCGATTCGCCGCCGATGAAGACCTGCACGCCGTCGGCCCGGTTGGAAAGCTCCAGCAGCTGGGCCAGGGAAGTGCGCTGCTCGAAAAGGGCGAACAGCTTACGTAGGCGCTCCATGTTGGAGGACAGGTCGTCCACGTCCAGCAGGTTCTTTTCGCCGCTGACCATGTACTGGGTGGAGGTGTCCGCCGCCGCCTGGCTGCTGACTTCCAGGGCGGCGGTCATGAGTTCTGACATGTCGCTGCTGAGCTGGCGCAGCTCGTCCTGGAGCCGGCCGCGGATCTGGTCCAGGTCCAGGCCCAGGCAGTTTTGGTTCAGGTAGTTGGCGGCCTCGATCAGCTCGGTCTGGTTGTAGGCGCGCTGGGTGAACAGGATGCGGTTTTGCACTTCGCCGTCGGCGGTGACGATGATCAACAGGATGCGCCGCTCCGAGAGGGCGACGAACTCGATCTGGCGGATGCGCGTCTGCTGGCGGCGCGGCGCGATGACGACGCCGGCGAAATGGGTGAGTTCCGACAGCAGGTTGGAGGCGTGGCTGAGCAGGCGCAGGGGCTGGTCGGGCTGGATCGCCTCCTTGATTTCGGAGACCTCCTGCTGGGCCAGGGGCTTGACGGTCAGCAAGGTGTCCACGAACAGGCGATAGCCGCGCGGGGTCGGGATGCGGCCGGCCGAGGTATGGGGGCTGGCGATGAAGCCCATCTCCTCCAGGTCGGACATCACGTTGCGGATGGTGGCCGGCGACAGTTCGAGACCCGAATGCTTGGACAGCGTGCGCGACCCCACCGGCTGGCCATCGGCGATGTAATGTTCGATCAGGGTCTTGAGAAGTGTCTGGGCGCGCTTGTCGAGCATGCGGCGCATTGTATTCAAATTCGCCGGCGAAAAAAGCCGCGGGCTCTTATGGTTTAATCGGCCCCATGACTGAACATGGCAAAGAAATCGGCACCGCGGCCCTCATCGGCAAGTACCGCAGCCAGGATATTGCCGACTCCCTGCGCACTCTCGCCACCTTCCTTGCCGGTCGCGGCATCCGCGTTCTGGTGGAGGAGGGGACCGCCGCCGCCATCGGCGGCGTGGAGCTCGAAGTGGCGAGTTACGAGGCCATCGGCGAGCGGGCCGACGTCGCCATCGTCCTCGGCGGCGACGGCACCATGCTCAACGCCGCCCGGCGCCTGGCGGTGGCCGGCGTGCCGCTGGTGGGCGTGAACCAGGGGCGTCTCGGCTTCATGACCGACATCGCGCGCCAGGACATGCTCGACAGCATGGCCCTGCTGCTGGAGGGGCGCTTCAAGGCCGAGCGCCGCTTCCTGCTGGATACGGAGGTCGTGCGCGGCGGCGAGAGCGTGTTCCGCACCCTGGCCCTGAACGATGTCGTCGTCAACAAAGGTGATATCGGCCGCATGATCGAAATGCAGGTCGAGGTGGACGGCGAATTCCTCTATGTGCTGCGCGCCGACGGCATGATCGTGGCGACACCGACCGGCTCTACCGCCTACGCCCTGTCGGCCAATGGCCCCATTCTGCAGCCGTCGGTGGAGGGCATCGCCGTCGTGCCCCTGTGTCCCCACGCCCTCTCCTATCGGCCGATCACCATCAGCGACCGCAGCCGTGTCGATCTGACCCTGGTGCCGCCCCACGATGCCCGCGTCCATTTCGACGGGCAGGCCCGTTGCGATGCCCTGGCCGGCGACCGCGTGCGCATCGCCCGTTCCGACCATTTCCTCACCCTGCTGCATCCGCCCGGCTACAGCTATTTCGCCATGCTGCGCGAGAAGCTGCACTGGAGCGCGACGCCCAAGCACTGAGCAGGACCATGCTGCGCCGACTTTTCATCCGCGACTTCGTCATCGTCGACCGCCTGGAACTGGACTTCGAGGCCGGCTTCGGTGCCCTCACGGGCGAGACCGGCGCCGGCAAGTCCATCCTCGTCGATGCCCTGTCCCTGGTGCTCGGCGAGCGTGCCGAGGCGGCCGTCGTGCGGACCGGTGCCGAGCGCGCCGAGGTTTCCGCTGAATTCGATGTGGAGCAGGGCGGCGCCCTGGAGACCTGGCTGCGCGCCAACGACTTCGAGGCCGATGACAGCGTGCTGCTGCGGCGCGTTGTCGATGCCGGCGGGCGTTCCCGCGCCTATCTCAACGGCCTGCCGGCGACGGCGGGGCAGTTGCGCGAAGCAGCGGGTTTCCTGGCCGACATCCACGGCCAGCACGCCCATCTCTCCCTGATGAAGGTGGATGCCCAGCGCCGCCTCCTTGATACCCGGGCCGGCCAGTTGGAGCTTGCCCGCGAGGTGGCAGGGCACTTCCAGGAATGGCGCCAGTTGCGGGATGCCCGCGAGCATGCGGCGCGGGATGCGGAGACCGCCCAGCGCGAGCGGGAAATGCTGGAGTTCCAGGTGCGCGAGTTGGAAGGCCTGGCCTTCGACGGGGCGCGCTGGAACGACGAGAACGCCGAGCATCGGCGTCTGTCCCATGCTGTCGCCCTCATCGAAGGCGTGGAGGCGGCCCTGGCGGCCCTCGACGATTCCGAGGCGGCGGCCGGCAGCCTGGTCGACCAGGCGGCGGCGAAGCTCGGCCATCTGGTGGACCACGATCCCGCCCTCGCCGAGCCGGTGGAATTGCTTGAGGGCGCGCGTATCCAGCTCTCCGAGGCGGTCCATGCCCTGGCGCGCTATCGGGAGCGCCTGGACCTGGACCCGGCGCGGCTGGCCGAACTGGATGCCCGCATCGATGCCGTGATGGCGGCGGCGCGCAAGCATCGGGTTGCGCCGGAGGAGCTTCCGGAGACCCTGGCAACCATGCGGCAGCGGCTGGACGAGTTGCGTCTGTCGGCCGACCCGGAGGCCCTGGCCAAGCGGGAAGCCGAGGCCCTGGCCGCCTGGCGCAAACTCGCCGCCAAGCTCAGCGCCGCCCGCAGCAAGGCGGCGGCCGAACTGGCGCGGGCGGTGACGGCCTCGATGCAGGAACTGGCCATGGCCGGCGGGCGTTTCGACATCGCGCTGACCGCCCTGTCGGAGCCCTCCGCCATCGGCCTGGAAAGCGTCGAATTCACGGTATCCGCCAATCCGGGCCAGCCGCTGCGGCCCCTGGCGAAGGTGGCCTCCGGCGGCGAGCTCTCCCGCATCGGGCTTGCCATCCAGGTCATCGCCAGCCAGGCGGCGGAGGCGCCGACCCTGATCTTCGACGAAGTGGACGTGGGCATCGGCGGCGGCGTCGCCGAGATCGTCGGCCGGCTTCTCAAGCAGCTTGGCCGCGAGCGCCAGGTGCTTTGCGTCACCCACCTGCCCCAGGTGGCAGCCCAGGCCGACTGGCAATGGTCCATCGCCAAGGAAAGCCGCGACGGCGCGACCCTGTCCCGGGTCACGCCGCTCGACCAGCCGGGGCGCGTGGACGAGATCGCCCGCATGCTCGGCGGTGTGCGCATCACCGACACGACGCGCGAGCATGCGCGGGAGATGCTGGGGCTCTGAGTCGGCCCGCCGTGCGGGTCAGGCCAGGAAGGTCGCCACACCCGTGAGGATGAACACGGCGGCGGCCGTCCAGCGGATCACGTCCAACGGCAGGCGCTTGGCGAGGGCTTCGCCGATGAAAACCGCCGGTACGTTGGCCGCCATCATTCCCAGGGTCGTGCCCATCACTACCGCCACGAGGGCATCGAAGCGGGCGCCCAGGGCGATGGTGGCGAACTGGGTCTTGTCGCCCATTTCGGCGATGAAGAAGGCGATAGTCGTCGTGACGAAGGCGCCGGCCTGGTGGATCTTCGGATCGTCATCTAGGGAATCGGGATGCAGGGTCCACAGGCCGAAGGCGATGAAGACGCCGCCGACGATCCAGGGCAGCCAGTGCTCGGGTATCCAATGGGCCATCCAGACGCCCACCGAGCCGGCGAGGGCGTGATTGGCGATGGTCGCGACGAAGATACCGGCGACGATGGGCCAAGGCCTGCGCAGGCGCGCGGCGAGGACGAAGGAGAGGAGCTGGGTCTTGTCGCCGATCTCGGCCAGGGCGACCAGGATCGCCGATGTCAGGAATGCTTCCATGGAACCGCCGACGTCAGCCGGCGTTCTTCTTGTTGGGGCAGTTCTGCTTGAGGCAGTCGGCGTATAGGGTCAGGGCATGCTCATGGAGGGCGAAGCCGCGCTCCTTGGCGAGCCTGGCCTGGCGCTTCTCGATCTCGGGGTCGTGGAATTCCTCCACCCGGCCGCACTGGAGACAGATCAGGTGGTCGTGGTGCTTGCCTTCGTCGAGTTCGAACACCGCCTTGCCGGTTTCGAAATGGTGGCGCGTCAGCAGGCCGGCCTGTTCGAACTGGGTCAGCACCCGGTAAACCGTCGCCAGACCGATGTCGATGTCCTCGTTGATCAGATGGCGGTAGACATCCTCGGCCGTCATGTGGCGCACGCCCGGCTGGGATTGGGCCTTCTTGAACAGTTCGAGGATCGTCAGGCGCGGTATGGTTGCCTTCAGGCCGATGCTTTTGAGGTCTTCGGAATTGGACATGGGCAGGACAGTCTGTTTATCTTCATATGATATAGTTTCCCGATCCAATTGGAAATTCATTGCGGTGCCGGCTCCGGGCACCGCCACGGCCGATATCGACGACATGAAGCGCGTTCTCCTGCTGGCACTTCCCCTGGTTTCCGCCTGTTCCTCAACCTCCAAGGTTGCCAGCGACATTTCGGAATTTTTCGACGTCACGCCCTACCTGCACCCCTATCGCATCGACGTCCGCCAGGGCAACATGGTGACCCAGGAAATGGTGTCCCAGTTGAAGGCGGGGCAGACCAAGGACCAGGTCCGTTTCATCCTCGGCACGCCGCTGCTGACGGATATCTTCCACGGCGACCGCTGGGACTATGTCTATCGCCTGAAGACCGGCGGCGGCGAGGTGCAGCAGCGCCGGCTCGTCGTCTTCTTCGAGGACAACAAGCTGGTCCGCGTCGGCGGCGACGTCGTCGGCGAGGACCCGTCCGAGGTGGCGCCGCCCAAGCCGGCGGCGCGGATCATCGAGATCACGGCGCCGGAACCCGCCAAGGCCGCGGAAAAGTCCGCGGACAAGAAAGAAGAGGATGCCAAGCCTGAAGAGCAGGCGGCGTCCAAGTAATCCACCTCTCTCCGTACAGCCATGGAAAAAATTCGTTTTGCCATCGCCGGCAGCGGCGGCCGCATGGGCCGCACCCTCATCGAGGCGATCCTCAATGCCCCGGATGCCGCCCTCGCCGCCGCCCTCGAAATGCCGGGCAGTTCCCTGCTGGGCAAGGATGCCGGGGAGCTTGTCGGTGCTCCCTGCGGCGTCAAGGTGACCGATGACGTGGAGGCGGCCCTGGCCCAGGCCGATTGCCTGATCGATTTCACGCGGCCCGAGGGTACGCTGAGGCACCTGGAAATCTGCCGCAAGCACGGCGTGCATGCGGTGATCGGCACCACCGGCTTCTCCACCGAGCAGAAGCTGGCAATCCAGGATATCGCGCGCGACATCCCCATCGTCTTCGCCCCCAATATGGCTGTCGGCGTCAATGCGGTGTTCAAACTGCTGGATGTCGCCGCACGCATCCTCAATGAAGGCTACGACGTGGAAGTGATCGAAGCCCATCACCGCCACAAGGTGGATGCACCTTCCGGCACGGCCCTGCGCATGGGCGAGGTCGTTGCTGCGGCGCTTGGCCGCAGCCTGGAGGAATGCGCCGTCTATGGCCGCGAAGGCCACACCGGCGAGCGGCCGGCGACCCAGATCGGCTTCGCCACCGTGCGCGGCGGCGACATCGTCGGCGACCATACCGTCCTCTTCGCCGGCACCGGCGAACGCATCGAGATCACCCACAAGTCGGCCAGCCGCATGCCCTACGCCCTCGGTTCCCTGCGCGCCGCCCGCTTCATGCGCGGCCGGGCGCGCGGCCTGTTCGACATGCAGGACGTCCTGGGGCTGCGCTAAGCGCCGGCAGGCCGTCGGCCGGGTTCCGGCGGCTTTTCGATCGCAGGGAATCGCGCGTTGCGGTTTCCCGCATTTGCTCGCTGCGCTGCCGCAAGGTATAATTGAAAAGTTTGTCGAGATTCACCGATTTATCGGCATCGAGACAGTTTTTCGAAGACTGCGACCGCTCAGGAGCCCGACCGTGCCTCAGTTCCCGCCAGCCATCCTTGCACTTGCCGACGGGACGGTTTTTAAAGGCAAAGGTATCGGCGCCACCGGTACCAGCGTCGGTGAGGTGGTGTTCAACACCGCCATGACCGGCTATCAGGAAATTCTCACCGATCCGTCCTACACGCGGCAGATCGTCACCCTGACCTATCCCCACATCGGCAACACCGGCGTGAATCGCGAGGACTGCGAGGCGCCGAAGGTGTACGCCGCCGGCCTCGTCATCCGCGACCTGCCTCTGCTGGCCTCCAACTTTCGCAGCGAGCGGACGTTGGACGCCTACCTGAAGGCCGAGAACGTCCTCGGTATCGCCGATATCGACACCCGCAAGCTGACCCGCATCCTGCGCGAAAAGGGTGCTCAGGCGGGCTGTCTGATGACGGGCGACGGCCTCGATGCCGATGCCGCCATCGCCCAAGCTCGGGCCTTCCCCGGCCTCGCCGGCATGGACCTCGCCAAGGTGGTGTCCGTCGAACAGCCCTACGACTGGCACGAAGGCGAGTGGAAGCTCGGCTTCGGCTACATGCCGCAGAACCATCCCAAATACCACGTCGTCGCCTACGACTTCGGCGTCAAGCGCAACATCCTGCGCATGCTGGCCGAGCGCGGTTGCAAGCTCACCGTGGTGCCCGCCCAGACGCCGGCGGCCGAAGTACTGGCCCTGAACCCGGACGGTGTCTTCCTCTCCAACGGCCCGGGCGATCCGGAGCCCTGCGACTACGCCATTGCCGCCATCCGCGAGTTCCTCGACCGCAAGCTGCCCACCTTCGGCATCTGCCTTGGCCACCAGCTGATGGCCCTGGCCGGCGGCGGCAAGACCCTGAAGATGAAGTTCGGCCACCACGGCGCCAACCACCCGGTCAAGGACCTGGAGACCGGTCAGGTGCTGATCACCAGCCAGAACCACGGCTTCGCCGCCGATCCGGCGACCCTGCCGGCCAACGTCAAGGTGACCCACGTCTCCCTGTTCGACGGTAGCCTGCAGGGCCTGGCCTGGACCGATCGCCCCGCCTTCTGCTTCCAGGGGCACCCGGAGGCCAGCCCCGGTCCCCACGACGTGGCCTACCTGTTCGACCGCTTCATCAAGCAGCTCGACGAGCATAAGAATTCGAAGGCTAAATAAATGCCCAAGCGCACAGACATCCAGAGCATCCTCATCATCGGCGCCGGCCCGATCATCATCGGTCAGGCCTGCGAGTTCGACTATTCCGGTGCCCAGGCCTGCAAGGCCCTGCGCGACGAGGGTTACAAGGTCATTCTGGTGAACTCCAACCCGGCGACCATCATGACGGACCCGGAGACGGCCGATGTCACCTACATCGAGCCCATCACCTGGCAGGTTATCGAGAACATCATCGCCAAGGAGCGCCCCGATGCCGTGCTGCCCACCATGGGCGGCCAGACGGCCCTCAACTGCGCCCTCGACCTCGCCAAGCACGGCGTGCTGGAGAAGTACGGCGTCGAGATGATCGGCGCCACCAAGGAAGCCATCGACAAGGCCGAGGACCGCGAGAAGTTCAAGCAGGCCATGACCAAGATCGGTCTCGGCTCCGCCCGTTCAGCCATCGCCCACAGCATGGAAGAGGCGCTGCAGGTGCAGGCCGTGCTCGGCTTCCCGTCCATCATCCGCCCGTCCTTCACCATGGGCGGCAGCGGCGGCGGCATCGCCTACAACCAGGAAGAGTTCGTCGAGATCTGCAAGCGCGGCCTCGAAGCCTCGCCGACCAAGGAACTGCTGATCGAGGAGTCCCTGCTCGGCTGGAAGGAATACGAGATGGAAGTCGTGCGCGACAAGCACGACAACTGCATCATCGTCTGCTCCATCGAGAACCTGGACCCGATGGGCGTCCATACCGGCGACTCCATCACCGTGGCGCCGGCCCAGACCCTGACGGACAAGGAATACCAGATCATGCGCAACGCCAGCATCGCGGTGCTGCGCGAGATCGGCGTCGATACCGGCGGCTCCAACGTCCAGTTCGCCATCAATCCTGACGACGGCCGCATGATCGTCATCGAGATGAACCCGCGCGTGTCGCGTTCCTCGGCGCTGGCCTCCAAGGCCACCGGCTTCCCCATCGCCAAGATCGCCGCCAAGCTGGCCGTCGGCTTCACTCTCGACGAGCTCAAGAACGACATTACCGGCGGCGCCACGCCGGCCTCCTTCGAGCCTTCCATCGACTACGTCGTCACCAAGGTGCCGCGCTTCGCCTTCGAGAAGTTCCCCCTGGCAAACGACCGGTTGACGACCCAGATGAAGTCCGTCGGCGAAGTCATGGCCATGGGCCGCAGCTTCCAGGAGTCCCTGCAGAAGGCCCTGCGCGGTCTCGAAGTCAGCGTCTACGGCCTCGACGAGATCCAGGCCGAGCGCGAGGAAATCGCCCACGAGCTGGCCAACCCCGGCGCCCAGCGCATGTGGTACCTGGGCCAGGCCTTCCGCAGCGGCTTCACGTTCGATGAGATATTCAATCTCACCAAGATCGATCCCTGGTTCCTCGTGCAGATCGAGGAGATCGTCAATATCGAGGAAAGCCTCCGCGGCCGTTCCCTGGCCAGCTTCGACGCCGCCGAGATCCGCGGCCTCAAGCGCAAGGGCTTCTCCGACCGCCGCATCGCCAACCTGATCGGCGCCGGCGAGACGGAAGTGCGCCAGCGGCGCCAGAGCCTGGGCGTGCGTCCGGTGTTCAAGCGCGTCGATACCTGCGCCGCCGAGTTCGCCACCTCCACCGCCTACATGTACTCGACCTACGAGGACGAGTGCGAGTCGCGCCCGACGGACAAGAAGAAGATCATGGTCCTCGGCGGCGGTCCCAACCGCATCGGCCAGGGCATCGAGTTCGACTACTGCTGCGTCCATGCGGCGCTCGCCATGCGCGAGGACGGCTTTGAAACCATCATGGTCAACTGCAACCCGGAGACCGTGTCCACCGACTACGACACCTCCGACCGCCTCTACTTCGAGCCCCTGACCCTGGAAGACATCCTGGAGATCGTCGAGGTCGAGAAGCCGGTCGGCGTCATCGTCCAGTTCGGCGGCCAGACGCCCCTCAAGCGGGCGCGCGACCTGGAAGCCAACGGTGTGCCCATCATCGGCACGACGCCGGACATGATCGACGCCGCCGAGGACCGGGAACGCTTCCAGAAGCTGCTGCACGACCTCAAGCTCAAGCAGCCGCCCAACCGCACGGCGCGCGCGCCCGAGCAGGCCATCGAACTTGCCAACGAGATCGGCTATCCGCTGGTGGTGCGCCCCTCCTATGTGCTCGGCGGTCGCGCCATGGAAATCGTCCATGAGCAGAAGGACCTGGAACGCTACATGCGCGAGGCCGTCAAGGTTTCCAACGACAGCCCGGTGCTGCTGGACCGCTTCCTCAACGACGCCACCGAGGTGGACGTGGATGCCCTGTCCGACGGCAAGCAGGTCATCATCGGCGGCATCATGGAGCACATCGAGCAGGCCGGCGTCCATTCCGGCGACTCGGCCTGTTCCCTGCCGCCCTACAACCTCTCGTCGAAGCTGCAGGACGAACTGCGCCGCCAGACCGAGATGATGGCCAAGGGCCTCAACGTCTGCGGCCTCATGAACGTCCAGTTCGCCATCCAGGGCCAGGGCGACGATGCCGTCGTCTATGTGCTGGAAGTGAACCCGCGCGCCTCGCGCACCGTGCCCTTCGTCTCCAAGGCCACCGGCCTGCCCCTGGCGAAGATCGCCGCCCGCTGCATGGCCGGCCGGTCGCTCGCCGACCAGGGCGTCACGAAGGAAGTGATCCCGCCCTATTTCTCGGTGAAGGAGGCGGTGTTCCCCTTCATCAAGTTCCCCGGCGTCGATACCATCCTCGGCCCCGAAATGAAGTCCACCGGCGAGGTCATGGGCGTCGGCCGTACCTTCGGCGAAGCCTACGTCAAGTCCCAGGTCGCCTCCGGCACCAAGCTGCCGAAGACCGGCAAGGTCTTCATCAGCGTCAAGCCGGCCGACAAGGCCAAGGCCGTGGATGTGGCCCGCGAACTCCACGAACTCGGCTTCACGCTGCTGGCCACCAAGGGCACGGCGACGGCCATCGCCGAGGCCGGCCTGCCCGTCACCGCCGTCCATAAGGTCAATGAGGGCCGCCCCCACATCGTGGACATGATCAAGAACAACGAGATCGTCCTCATCATCAACACGGTGGAGGAGAAGCGCACGGCCATCGTCGATTCGCGCTCGATCCGCACCTCCGCCCTGGCGGCGAAGGTGACGTTGTTCACCACCGTCGAAGGCGGCCGTGCCGCCTGCGAGGGCATGCGCCATTCGGGTCTCGAAACCTATTCGATCCAGGCGCTGCACAAGGAATTGGCATGAGCAAGTTTCCGATCACCCTGCGCGGCGCCGAGATGCTGCGCGAGGAGCTCAAGCGCCTCAAGACCGTGGATCGCCCGAGCGTCGTGGCGGCCATCGCCGAAGCCCGCTCCCACGGCGACCTCTCGGAAAACGCCGAATACGATGCCGCCAAGGAACGCCAGGGCTTCATCGAAGGCCGCATCGCCGAAGTGGAAGGCAAGCTCGCCAACGCCCAGATCATCGATCCGGCCGCGCTGGATGCCGACGGCCGCGTGGTCTTCGGCGCCACGGTGGAGCTGGAGGACATGGACGGCGGCAAGACCGTCACCTACCAGATCGTCGGCGACGACGAAGCCGACCTCAAGCAGGGCAAGATTTCCCTCAATTCCCCGGTGGCCCGCGCCCTCATCGGCAAGTACGCCGGCGACGTGGCCGAAGTGCAGACGCCCGGCGGCCAGCGCGAATACGAAATTCTCGACGTTAAGTACGAGTAGCTGCAATTTCGCAAAATGACTCCGGCGATTGAGCGTTGTGTCCTCCTCAGTCGCCGGGGTCGCCGAATATGCGAGAGGTAGGCTTTGTCATCGGATAATGCGGAGGTTACCGCGATGAGTCACATGCAACTTCCACCATCGACGGCAATGCTTTTGAGTCGGTTAAGCGAACCGGCGATTATTTTGTCGGCGTCGGATAAATGATCGAGCTTGGCGAAAGTGGCACTTGCCTTTAAGGATGGGGCATGTCTAGCGTTCGTTCCTTAACGGTTACCGGATATAAATCCATTCGCGAGTTGCGTGACTTCGAGTTGCGCGACCTCAACGTGCTGATTGGCGCTAACGGAGCGGGGAAGAGCAACTTCATCGGCCTGTTTCGTTTGCTTAATGAAATGTATGAGCAGCGCCTGCAATTGTTTGTGCAAACCCAGGGCGGGCCGGATGCGATGCTGCATTTCGGGCGGCAGACCACGGATCGGTTACATGCGGAGTTCTATTTCGCACGGAACGGCTACAAGTTCGATTTGGTGCCAACAAGCGATAACCGGCTAATCTTTGAGCGCGAAGTAAGTTGGTTCGGTGGGGTGCTTTTCAATACGACACCAAGTGCTACCCTGGGCATGGGACATGACGAATCGAAGCTGAAGGAGGCGAAGGATAAGTACTCGCCCTACGTGCGCCCATCGGTCAGTAACTGGCGCGTCTATCACTTTCATGACACCAGCGAACGGGCAAGGGTCAAGCAAACCCATGCAACTAATGACAATCTGCGCCTGAAAACCGACGCCGCGAATCTGGCGGCTTACCTACGCATGCTGCGTGAAAAGCACGAGGCCGCTTATCTGCGCATCATCGACACCATTCGCTTGGTAGCGCCGTTTTTTGATGATTTCGTCCATCGCCCCGGTAATTCAGAAAGCATCGAGCTTGAGTGGACTCAGAAAGGCAACCCCGATACGCCGCTGAAGGCTCACTTATTGTCAGACGGTACGTTGCGCTTCATTTGTTTGGCAACGCTGCTGCTTCAGCCCATCGAGCTGCTGCCAGACACGATTCTCATTGATGAGCCGGAACTTGGCCTGCATCCTTACGCCATTGCCGTACTGGCTGAGATATTTCAGCAGGTGGCAGAGGCACGTCAACTCATCGTTTCGTCGCAGTCGGTGGAGTTAGTGAACGAACTATCACCCGACGACATCGTTGTCGTAGATCAGGAGGACGGTGCGTCGATCTTTCGGCGTTTTACGCAGGACGAGCTATCCGGTTGGCTGGATCAGTACGCCATGGGCGAGTTATGGAAGCGCAACGTCCTGGGTGGGAGACCATGAATGGTGGAGGTCATTGTCTTTGCCGAAGGCCACACCGAAGAGCAGTTCATAAAGCGCTTGGTTGCCCCGGCTTTGCGCCACTTGCAGGTATTCGTTAAGCCGCAACTGCTTAATACATCGCAGGACGCACGAGGTGGTGCGATCAACTTCGACCGCTTGAAGTTCAATGCTCGCAATACGCTTAGACAGAAGCCTGATGCGATTTTGACGACCTTCGTCGACCTCTATGCACTCGACACTTCGTTTCCTGCATACGAGGAGGCGAAGACAAAGCAGAACCTCGATGACAGGCTCAACTGCCTGCGGACGGCTTTACACGAGGCGGTTGTTGACTATGTCGGCTGCCGTCCCGAGCGCTTCATTCCCCACATTCAACCCTATGAGTTCGAGGGGCTATTGTTTTCCGATCCGCACGCACTGGCTGGAACGGAGCCTGGCTGGGATCGCAGTGAGGGTGCGCTCGTCAAAGTCAGAGCCGCATTCGAGACGCCTGAGCACATCAACGATGGTTATGAGACCAAGCCCTCCCGCAGGCTGGAAAAGTTGTTGCAACCCGGCTACAAGAAAACCCGACATGGACCGCTCGCGGCTGAACGCATTTCGCTCGCGGCGATGGAACGGGAATGCCCGCACTTTTGCTACTGGTTGGGCAGATTACGGGCGCTGCAAGGCGTTTGAACGAGGCTGCAATTCAACGTCAGTAGGATATGCGGTACGTAGTAGCCTAGTGGCGTGCGCGCCGGCGCCGTTCCAATGCCGCAGCAGCCTGCTTCTTCGTTTGCGGCTTGGCGCCGCGCTTCTTCGGCGCCGCGGTCGGCAGTTCCTCGGGCTTCTCGCGCCACAGGATCAGGGTATTGCCGATATGCTGCACGGGGGCGCATTCCAGCTGGTCGCAGATTTCGGTCAGCAAGGCTTCCCGGTCGTCCCGCTCGATGCCCTGGAGCTTCACCTTGATGAGCTCGTGGGCCTTGAGGCTGTGGTCGATTTCGGCGAGCACGCCCGCCGTCAGGCCTTTTCCGGCAATGGTGACGACGGGATGCAGATGGTGGGCGGCGGCGCGGAGCGCGCGGCGCTGTTCAGGAGTCAGTTCGATCATGGCGGCATTTTAACCCGATGACCCAGAAATCCCGGATACACAAGAAAAGCAAGGCGTGGATGAACGAGCACGTCAATGACCACTACGTCCAGAAGGCCAAGGCCGAGGGCTGGCGGTCCCGCGCCGTCTTCAAGCTCATGGAGATCGACGACAAGGATCACCTGCTCAAGCCCGGCATGGCCGTGGTAGACCTGGGTGCCGCGCCGGGCAGTTGGTGCCAGTACGCCGTCAAGCGCATCCAGCCCGGCGGTCGCCTGTTCGCCCTCGACCTGCTGGAAATGACGCCCATGCACGGGGTGGAGTTCATCCAGGGCGACTTCCGCGAGGACGAAGTGCTGCGCCGGCTGGAGGAGGCCCTCGCCGGCCGGGCGGTGGACCTTGTTTTGTCCGACATGGCCCCCAATATGTCAGGCATCGCCATGTCCGATCAGGCCCGGGTCGCCCACCTGGCGGAACTGACGCTGGAGTTCTGCCGCGACCACCTGAAACCGGGCGGCAATTTGCTGGTCAAAGTTTTCCAGGGTTCCGACTACCAGGAACTGCTGAAGGCGGTGAAGGAGGCCTTCGCCTCGGTGGCGGTCAGGAAACCGGCGGCGTCGCGGGATCGCAGCGCGGAGACCTACCTGCTGGCCCGCGGCAAGCGGTAGCGCGGAGATGGGATGTCCCTACGCCGCGGCGGGACAAGGGTGTTGAATTTGCAAGCTTGTCGAAAGTGTCTAGAATGCCCGTTCGGCGGGCTATTTACGGGGTAAGGCTTTGAACAATCTCTTCAAGAATTTCGCGATCTGGCTGGTCATCGGCATCGTGCTCATGACGGTGTTCAACCAGTTCAACAATCGCCAGGTCGCCCAGACCACGATGGAGTATTCCCAGTTCCTCGAAGAAGTCCGGCTGGGGCACATCTCCAAGGTCGTCATTCAGGGCCGCACCCTGGACGCCACCACGATGGAAGGCAAGAAGATCACCTCCTACGCCCCGCCCGATCTGTGGATGGTTTCCGACCTGCTCAAGTACAACGTCAAGGTCGTCGCCAAGCCCGAGGAAGAGCAGTCCTTCCTCATGAACATCTTCGTCTCCTGGTTCCCGATGCTGCTGCTGATCGGCGTCTGGGTGTTCTTCATGCGCCAGATGCAGGGCGGCGGCAAGGGCGGCGCCTTCTCGTTCGGCAAGAGCAAGGCGCGCATGATGGACGAATCCGCCAACAACATCACCTTCGCCGACGTGGCCGGCTGCGACGAGGCCAAGGAAGAGGTTTCCGAGCTCGTCGAGTTCCTGCGCGATCCCTCCAAGTTCCAGAAGCTCGGCGGTCGCATCCCGCGCGGCGTGCTGATGGTCGGCTCGCCGGGTACCGGCAAGACCCTGCTCGCCAAGGCCATCGCCGGCGAGGCGAAGGTGCCGTTCTTCTCCATCTCCGGCTCCGACTTCGTCGAGATGTTCGTCGGCGTCGGCGCCGCCCGCGTGCGCGACATGTTCGAGCAGGCCAAGAAGGCCGCCCCCTGCATCATCTTCATCGACGAAATCGACGCCGTCGGCCGCCAGCGCGGCGCCGGCCTCGGCGGCGGCAACGACGAGCGCGAACAGACCCTCAACCAGCTCCTCGTCGAGATGGACGGCTTCGAAGGCACCGCCGGCGTCATCGTCATCGCCGCCACCAACCGCCCCGACGTACTCGACCCGGCCCTGCTGCGTCCCGGCCGCTTCGACCGCCAGGTGGTGGTGCCGCTGCCCGACATCCGCGGCCGTGAGCAGATCCTCAAGGTGCACATGCGCAAGGTACCCCTGGCACCGGACGTGGATGCCTCCGTGCTGGCCCGCGGCTGCCCCGGTTTTGCCGGCGCCGACCTGGCCAATCTGGTGAACGAGGCCGCCCTGTTCGCCGCCCGCTCCAACAAGCGCCTGGTGGACATGGAGGACTTCGAGCGCGCCAAGGACAAGATCATGATGGGTGCCGAGCGCCGCTCCATGGTCATGCCCGAGGAGGAGCGCAAGAACACCGCCTACCACGAGTCCGGCCACGCCGTCGTCGCCAAGCTGATGCCGAAGACCGACCCGGTGCACAAGGTCACCATCATCCCGCGCGGTCGCGCCCTCGGTCTGACCATGCAACTGCCGACGGAAGACCGCTACAGCCAGGACCGCATCCGCCTGCTGTCCACCATCGCCGTCCTTTTCGGCGGACGCATCGCCGAAGAACTGTTCATGGACCAGATGACCACCGGCGCCTCCAACGACTTCCAGCGCGCCACCGACCTGGCGCGGCGCATGGTCACCCAGTGGGGCATGTCCGACAGCCTCGGCCCCATGGTCTATGGGGAAGAGGAGGGCGAGATCTTCCTCGGCCGCTCCGTCACCACCCACAAGAACATGTCGGAGGCCTCCCTGCAGAAGGTGGATGCGGAAATTCGCCGCATCCTCGACGAGCAGTACGCCCTGGCGCGCCGCCTGCTTGAAGAGAACCGCGACAAGGTCGAGGCCATGACCGCCGCCCTGCTGGAGTGGGAAACCATCGACGCCGACCAGATCAACGACATCATGGAAGGCAAGCCGCCGCGGGAGCCCAAGCCCACCAGCATGCCGCCCAAGTCTTCCGGCGGCGATGCCTCCCCCGGTGCGGCACCGACGGCACCGGCCCCGGCCGCCTGACGATGACGGCCGTCGCCGAGTCCAAGAGGCCCCGCTTGCCGGGGCCTTTTTCTTGTCCGATGCCGGCCGGCGCCAGCCCGGCGACCTGACGCGAAGTCCCTGGAAGGACAACCATGGCCGGAGCCAGCCTGCTCGCACTGCTCGACGACATCGCCACCATCCTCGACGACGTGGCCGCCATGACCAAGGTGGCGGCGAAGAAGACGGCCGGCGTCCTCGGCGACGATCTCGCCCTCAATGCCCAGCAGGTGGCCGGCGTCCATGCCGAACGGGAACTGCCCGTGGTCTGGGCGGTGGCCGTCGGCTCCCTCAAGAACAAGCTGATCCTGGTGCCCGCCGCCCTGGCCATCAGCGCCCTGGCGCCCTGGGCGATCACGCCGCTGCTGATGGCGGGCGGCCTGTTCCTGTGCTTCGAGGGCGTCGAGAAGCTGGCCCACAAATTCCTCCACGATCCCGGCGCGGATGCCGAGTCCCACGCCCGCCAGATGGCCGCCCTCGCCGACGAAACCACGGACATGGCGGCCCTTGAGAAGGACAAGATCCGCGGCGCCATCCGCACCGACTTCGTGCTTTCGGCCGAGATCATCGTCATCGCCCTGGGCACCGTCGCCGACAAGAGTTTCGCCACCCAGGTGGCCGTGCTGGCCGGCATCGGGGTCCTGATGACGGTCGGCGTCTATGGCATCGTCGCCGCCATCGTCAAGATGGACGACCTCGGCTTCCATCTGGCCGCCCGGCCGGGCGCCCCGGCGCAACTGGCCGGCCGGGCCCTGCTGGCGGCGGCGCCGCGGCTCATGAAGCTGCTGACCGTGGTCGGCACCGCGGCCATGTTCCTGGTCGGCGGCGGCATCCTCGTCCATGGGCTGCCGGCCGTTGCCGCAAGCATCCATCACCTGGCCGACGCCGCCGCTGCCACGGCCGTGGCGGGGCCGGTACTGGCGCTGGTGATGCCGCCGGTGCTGGACATGGTTCTGGGCATCGTCGCCGGCGCCTTCGCGCTGGCTCTCGTCGCCCTGGGGCGGCGCGGCGTGGCCGCCGTCGGCCGATGACGCATTGCTCTTGCCGGCAACAGCGCGCAAAATGGGCGTGGTTCCGCCATGAGCCCGCGGGAGAAGGACCATGAACGAGTCATCCCTGAAATTCGCCGACCTGGTCGATATACCGAAGCTGAATGCCCTGATGGAGAGCTTCAGCGCCACCCTCGGCATCGCCAATGCCGTCATCGACGTGGACGGCGGCGTCATCACCAGCTCCGGCTGGCAGGACGCCTGCACCGGCTTCCATCGCGTCAATCCCGAGACCTGCGCCCGCTGCATCGAGAGCGACACCTCCCTGGTGGAGAGCATGACCCGGGGGGCGCCCTTCGCCGTCTATCGCTGCCATAACGGCCTCGTCGATGCGGCGGCCCCCATCGTCGTCGACGGGCGCCACCTGGCCAACGTTTTCACCGGACAGTTCCTCACGGAGGCCCCGGACCTGGATTTCTTCCGCCAGCAGGCGCGGCGTTTCAACTTCGACGAAGCCCGCTACCTGGAGGCCATCGGCCGCCTGCCCGTGGTGCCGCGGGAGAGGGTGGAGGCCATCACCCAACTCTATGCCAAGCTGGCCCAGCTGCTGGCCGACAACGGCTTCGACCGGATGCGCCAGATCAAGGCCGCCGAGGAGTTGGAACAGCTGAACCGGGGCCTGGAGGAGGTGGTTCTCGACCGCACGGCAGAACTCACGCGCATCAACGAGGAGCTGCGGGACCGGGAATCCCTGCTGCAGGAGATCTTCGACACTTCCAGCGTCGCCCTGTTCCTGGTTGACCGCCAGGGCGTCATCACCCATGCCAACCGGCGCATGGCCGAGATGTTCAACACCACCATGGAGGCCCTGGTGGGCAGCGAATACGTCGCCCACGTGCATCCCGACGAGCGGGAGATCGGGCGCCAGAAGATGCTGGCCCTGCTGGCGAGCCGGATTCCCTCCGTGGACCTGGAGCGCCTCTACTGGCGCGAAGACGGCAGCCAGTTCTGGGGCCACCTGACCGGCCGGCGCTTTCACGACGCCAAGGGCGTGGACATGGGCCTGGTGGGCGTCATCGCCGACATCTCCGAGCGCCGCGAGGCCCAGCGCCGGCTGCAGGATTTCAATGCCGAACTGGAAGCCCGGGTGCGCGAGCGCACCGCCGAGCTCGAACACGCCAACCGGGACCTGGAATCCTTTTCCTACTCGATCTCCCACGACCTGCGGGCGCCGCTGCGGGCCATCAACGGCTTCGCCCAGATCCTGGCGAGCGAGGAGGGGCAACGCCTCTCCGACGACGGCCGCGAGATGCTCACCCGCATCGCCCGCGCCGCCACCAAGCTTGGGGACCTCATCGACGACGTGCTCGAATACTCCCGTGCCGGCCGGCTGGTGCAGACCATCGAGGACCTGGACCTGGAGCCCCTGGCCCGCCGCATCGCCGGCGAATTCGGCGCCGTCTATCCCCGTGCCGAAATACGCATCGGCAGCCTGCCCAAGGTGCGCGGCGACCCGACGATGTTGCGTCAGGTGCTGGAGAACCTGATGGGCAACGCCTGCAAGTACTCGGCGAAACGGGAGCGGCCCGAGATCGAAGTGGACGCGCGGAACGACAAGGGCGAGACGGTGTTCTTCGTCCGGGACAACGGCGCCGGCTTCGACATGCACTATGCGGGCAAGCTGTTCGGCATGTTCCAGCGCCTGCACACGGACCGGGATTTCGAAGGCACCGGCGTCGGCCTCGCCATCGCCAAGCGGCTCATCGAGCGCCACGGCGGGCGCATCTGGGCCGAAGCCGAGCCCGACAAGGGGGCCACCTTCTCCTTCGTCCTCGGCCAGCCGCCCCACTGATTCGCCACGGCGCCTTCGCGTTACACTGCGAAGAACGCCGGCCACGACCCGACCGCCGTCGCACTATCCATGCCCCATCCCGAGAGAACAGCGATGCAGCCGCCAGCCTTCCAGCCCCAGAACGACATCGAAACCAAGCTCCTCGCCGCCCTTGCCGGCGAGATCTCCAACGAAGACTTCATGCAGGACCTGATGGATGCCACCCTCTTCGTCCCCGTGCGGGACGAGCGCGGCACCGGCGTCAAGGGCCTGCAGCGCTCCACCAGCGCCGTGCCGCTGGTGATCGAGGAGGAGAACGGCGTCCGCGTCCTCATCGCCTTCACCAGCCCGGAACGGGCCAAGGACTTCCTGTTCGAGTTTCCCGACTTCGGCGGCGGCCTGGTGGTCGAATTCAGCTGGATGCTGGAGCGCATGGAACCGGGCTACGCCGTCGCCATCAATCCGGGGCTGGAGGCCGGCATCGACGTGGACCCGGAGATCGTCGTCCAGATGCTGGAAATCCTGGCGGCCCGCCAAGCCGCCAACTGAGAGACACTCCTTGCGTCCCGCCCAGCTTGCCGTCGTCCTCGAACGGGAATTCCTCAGCGCCGCCGAAGGCCACCACACGCCCGTCATGCTCTGGGGGCCGCCCGGCGTCGGCAAGTCCCAGATCGTCGCCCAGGTGGCCGCCCGCCACGGCGCGCCGGTCATCGACATCCGCCTCTCCCAGATGGAACCCTCCGACCTGCGCGGCATCCCCTTCCGCGTCGGCGACCTGGTCCAGTGGGCCGTGCCGGCCCTGTTGCCCGACGCAACGCGCCACGGCCTCCGCGGCGTGCTGTTCCTGGACGAGATCACCTCGGCGCCGCCGGCCGTTTCGGCCGCGGCCTACCAGCTGATCCTCGACCGCCGTCTCGGCGAATACGCGATTCCGGGCGGCTGGGCCATCTTCGCCGCCGGCAACCGTCAGGGCGACCGGGGCGTCACCTACGCCATGCCGGCGCCCCTGGCCAACCGCTTCTCCCACTTCGACGTCGAAGTGAATCTCGACGACTGGGCTGCCTGGGCCTACGGGGCTGGCATAGCCGAAGGCCTGATCGCCTTCCTGCGCTTCAAGCCCGAGCTGCTGTTCGCCTTCGACCCGGCGCGCACCCTGGCCGGCGAGATGGCCTTCCCCAGCCCCCGCTCCTGGGAGTTCGCCCATCGGGCCCTGCAGAAGTTCGGCGACCAGCCCGACCTGCTGCCGGGCGCCCTGGCCGCCTGCGTCGGCCACGCCGCCGGCATCGAGTGCGCGGCCTACCTGCAGAGCCTCGACCGCCTGCCCGACATCGACGCCATCGCCGCCGGCCGCGAGGCCGCCGTGCCGGCCGAGATCGACCTCCAGTACGCCGTCGCCGCCGCCCTCGTCGGCCGCGCCCTGCGGGTGCGCGGCCAGCCCGATGCCGCCGTCGTCTGGGGCCACATCCTCGACTACGCCCAGTGCCTGCCCCTCAAGGAGATGGGCGTCATGCTGGTGTCCGACCTGCACCGGGGCATCGGCAGCCAGCTCTTCGCCGTTCCCCAGTTCGCCGCCTGGGCCAATGCCGTGGCCGACCTGATGCTCTATGAGTGAGGCGGCCGACAAGCTCGCCGCGGCGCGCACGCGCCTGATCCTCGACCGCCCCTTCCTCGGCGCCCTCGTCCTGCGCCTGCCCCTCGTGGCCGCCGGCGGCTGGTGCCGCACCACGGCCACCGACGCCCGCAAGCTCTACTACAACCCGGCCTGGATCGCCCGCCTGTCCGCCGCCGAGGTCCAGTTCGCCCTCGCCCACGAGGCGCTCCATTGCGCCCTCGGCCATTTCGCCCGGCGCGGCCACCGCAAGCAACAGACCTGGGACCTGGCCTGCGACTTCGCCATCAACCCGCTGCTGCTGGACGAAGGCTTGCGCCCGCCCCCCGAAGCCCAGGTGCTGGACCTCTACCGCGGCATGGCCGCCGAGGAGATCTACCCCTGCCTCGACGACAGCCTCGACGACGAGACCCTGGACGACCATGTCTGGGACGGCGAGGAGGGCGGCGAAGGGGGCCAGGGCCGGCGTAACGACGCCGCAGGGCAGGGCGGCGGCACGCCCGAGACCGATCCCGAAGCCGGCGGCGCCACGCCGCGCCATCCGGGCGCCGGCGGCGAGGACGACGGCGACGAGGACGGCCGCCCGCCGCCCCTCTCGGCCCGCGAGAAAGAACAGCTGCGCGACCAGTGGCAGCGCCATCTCGCCGCCGCCGCCCAGCGGGCGCGGGAGGCGGGCAAGCTCTCGGGCGGTCTGGCGCGCCTGGCCGAGGCCGCCCTGGCGACCGAGGTCTCCTGGCGCGCGGCCCTGGCCCAGTACCTCTCCCAGGCCGCCCGCGACGACTACACCTGGCTGCGGCCCTCGCGCCGCGAGGGCGAGGTGATCTGGCCCTCCCTGCGCAGCCACGCCGGCGACATCTGCGTCGCCCTCGATACCTCGGGTTCCATCGGCGATGGCGACCTGGCCTCCTTCCTTGGCGAACTCAACGCCCTCAAGGGCACGCTGCCGGTGCGCATCACCCTGTTCGCCTGCGACGCTGCCCTGGCGCCGGATGCCCCCTGGGTCTGCGAACCCTGGGAGGAACTGCGCCTGCCGCGCCGCTTCGAGGGCGGCGGCGGCACCGCCTTCGCGCCGGTGTTCGAGTGGCTGGAACGGGCCGGCCAGAGGCCCGACGCCCTCGTCTATTTCACCGACGCGGAAGGCGAGTTCCCGCACCTGGCGCCGGACTATCCGGTGCTGTGGCTGGTCAAGGGCAAGGCTGCCGTGCCCTGGGGACGGCGTATTCAGCTGAATGCCTGAAATGAAACTTTCTCGAACCCGCTGTGGTGCGCGCTCGGGCCGGCGGGGTGCCCTGCCCCGCTCCATGTCATCCGTCGCCGGCCTGCGGCCGGCTCCTCCTTCTTTACTTACGCGGAGCAGGGCACCCCACCGGCCCGAGCGGATTGAGCCATGGAGGTCTGGCGGCCAGGCTGCACCAGCGTACCCAGCCAAGGATGGCGGGTATCCGACTCCCGCAAGTAAAGGAGGAGGGCCGGTGCTCTTTCGGCCCGGAGGACATGGAGGGAGTCGGATACCCGCCGTCCTTGGCGCGCTCCGAAACGCAACGGGGAAAATGACATGAGCACCGATCTCGCCCCCGAAGACGCCCTCCGGCTCAACGTGCTGCTGGCCGGCGAACTGCACGCCGTGCGCATCGACGAAAGCGCCATGGCGCTCCATGCCCTGACGCCGAAGGGCGAGGCCCGCATCGGCCTGCATCCCAACTGCCGCCCCGACCTTTACCTGATGCGGGTGCGCGAGCTGCTCGGCGGCCATGCCCTGGATTTCCCCGGCGCCTACCCCGTCTACCTGCGCCACTGGATGCGCACGGGCCACGCCAATCCGAAGAACCTGGCGGCCCTGCTCAAGCTCGGCGAGCCCGAGGCCGTGGCCGCCGTGGCCCTGGCGCCGGAGCTGACCGAGGAACTGGCGCGCCGCGCCTGGTGGGTGCTGCCGAATCGGGAGATCGCCTGCTGCCTGCTGGGCCAGCCCGCGGTGCGGGCCAGCGGGCTGGGTGCCGAGATCGCCGCCTTTCTCGTCGAGCACCTGCCCTTCGAACAGGAGCCCCTGGCCGCCATCGACATCATCCGCGCCGTGGTGGGCGCCGGCCTCCTGGACGCGGCGGAGAGCGAAAAGCTCTGGCTCAAGGGCAAGCACCGGCCCCATTACTACATCGGTTTCCTCGAACACCGCCCCGACGAGCTGCCGGGCAGCGCGGAACGCGAGCTGCCGGAAGCCGTCGCCGCCGCCGCCCGGGCGGGCGATCCCCTGGCGGGGCTGCTGGCCCGCTGCTACTCGGCCAGCGGCCAGAGCTTCCTGCGGGCGGCGGAACTCGTCCTCGAAAAGCCGCCCATTCATGACGCCGTCTACCTGATCCTCGACATCCTCGGCCGCTACTTCGCCGCCGCCCGGGACGCCGTGCCGGGCACCGTCCCCCCGGCCGAGGCGGCAGCCCTGGCGGCCCTGGCCCGCAGCGGCAGGGCGGCCGTCGAACCCGTCCTCACGCGCACCACGGCCGTCGGCCCCCTCATGCGGCGCCACCTGGAATCCGTGCTGGCGCCGCTGCAGGCCGGCATCCGCGTCCTGCGGGGCGTCCCATGAAGGGCGGCGTCTACCTCGATCCCGAGATGCCGCATCTGGTGCGGCCCCGGTTCGCCCTGGTCCGCGTGCGGCGCAGCAGCCGCAAGCGCTTCCCGGAGAATTGCGTCGAAGTGGTGGCCGATGCGGAAACGGCCCTGGCGCGCGCCCTGCCCGCAGAGGACCTGCACGCCGCCGAGGTGGTCGGCCCCTCCCGTTCGAGCGAGGGATTCCGGCTCTACTACCTGGTGCGCTGGCTGGCGGACTGACGCTGGGCGAGCCCCGCGCGGGCCCGCAGCTGGCCGCAGCCGCCGTCGATGTCCTGGCCCGCCGACTGGCGCGGCTTGGCGAGGATGCCGCGGCCGTGCAGGTAGCGGATGATGGTGGCGATGCGGTCCGCGGAAGGCCGCCGGTAGCCCATGCCCTCGTTGCTGTTGTAGGGGATCAGGTTCATCACCGCGTACTTGCCGGCCAGCAGGTCCGCCAGGCGCGCCATTTCCTCATCGCTGTCGTTCACGCCCTCCAGCAGGGTCCATTGGTACTGGATCGGATAGCCGGTCTTGCGGGCGTAGTCCTCGGCCAGGGCCACCAGCTCCGCCGGCTCGATGGCCGGTGCCTTGGGCAGCAGCTGCCTGCGCCGTTCCGCATCCGTCGTGTGCAGCGAGAGGGCGAGGGCGGGCTTCACCGGGCCCAGGGGCAGGCGCTCGAAGACGCGGCGGTCGCCCACCGTGGAGAACACCAGGTTCTTGTGGCCGATGTTGGCGTAGCCGCCCAGGGTGGCGATGGCCTCCATGACGTTGTCCAGGTTGTGGGCCGGCTCGCCCATGCCCATGAATACCACCTTCTTCACGGGCCGCTGGCTGCGTCCCAGCACCACCTGGGCGACGATCTCGGTACTCGTCAGCTGGCGCAGCAGGCCGTCGCGGCCCGTCATGCAGAAGCTGCAGCCCACGGCGCAGCCCACCTGGGTGGAGACGCAAAGGCCGTCCCGCGGCAGCAGCACGCTCTCCACCGTCTGGCCGTCCGCCAGTTCCACCAGCAGCCGCGCCGAACCGTCCTCCGCCGCATGGGTCGAGCGGATGCGGGCGAGTGCCGCCAGCTCGGCGGCGAGGGCCGGCAGGGCGGCGCACACCGGCGCCGGCGGCCGGCGGTCGGCGTCCTCGTCCTCGCCGCGCAGGGGCCGGGCGTGGGTCCACGCCCGCAGCAGGCGGTCCGTGTGGCCGGGCTTGGCGCCCAGCCCGGCGAGGCGGCGGCGGATGTCTTCGATGCGCATGGGGGGCGAATGCTAGCACCCGCCCGCCCGGGCGGCATCAGCCCTGCAGGGCGCGCCCCATGGCCGCGGCGAGCACGGCGGGCTCCTCGGCGCCGACGACGACCTCGCGGCCGTCCACGATGAAGGTGGGCACGCTGCGCACGCCCAGGTGGCGGGCTTCCCGCTCCAGGGCGACGACGGCGTCGCGGCCCTGTTCCGAGTCCAGGTAGGCCGCGGCTGCCGCCGCCGGATAGCCGCACTCGCCGGCGATGGCGGCCAGCAGGGCCCGGTCGCCCACATGCTCGCCGCGCTGGAACTGGGCGACGAACAGGCGTTCCACCAGGGCGTCGGCGTCGCCTTGCGCCTGGGCCCAGTGCAGCAGGCGGTGGGCGTCCAGGGTGTTGGCGCGCAGCCGTATCTTCTCGAACGCGTATTCGATGCCGTAGGCCCGGCCCGCCGCACGCACGCGCTCGAACAAATCCTCCACCGCCTGCCGGCTGCCGAACTTGCGCTCCAGGAAGGGCAGGTAGGGCTCGCCTTCGGGCGGCGTGTCCGGATTGAGGAAGAAGGGACGCCAGCGCACGGCGACGGCGAAATCCGGGCGGGCGGCGCGCACCAGCGCCACGGCGGCCTTCAGCCGGCGCGTGCCGATGAAGCACCAGGGGCAGACGATGTCGGAGACGACTTCGATGGGGAGCATGGCGGCCATCATACGCGCCTGTCCGGCCCGGTTGACCCGTCCGGAAAAGCCGCTAGAATCCGCTAACAATTCCAATGTTATGGAAATATAGAAATGGAAACCGCCCAAGCCGTCGAGAAGCTCGCCGCCCTGGCCCAGGAGACCCGCCTGCGCATCTTTCGCCTGCTGGTGGAGGCCGGTCCCGACGGCATGAACGCCGGCGCCATTGCCGAAGCCGTCGGCGTGCCGGCGGCGACCCTGTCCTTCCACGTGGCCCAGCTGGTACGCGCCGGCCTCGTGTCCGCGCGCCAGGAAAGCCGTTTCATCTTCTACTCGGCGAGCTATGCGTCCATGGACGACCTGATCGCCTATCTCACCGACAACTGCTGCCAGGGCGGCGGCCAGTGCCTGCCCAAGACCGCCGCCGTCGCCACCACCGCCAAGCGCCGCCGCAAGGCGGCCTGAGGAGACCCCATGTCCTTCAACGTACTCGTTCTCTGCACCGGCAATTCCGCCCGCTCCGTCCTCGGCGAAATGCTCTTCAACCACCTGGGCGCCGGCCGCGTGCAGGCCTACTCCGCCGGTAGCAAGCCGGCGGGGCAGGTCAATCCGGTCGCCCTCGAAACCCTGGAAAAGCACGGCGTGCCCTGCGCCGGCGCCCGCAGCAAGTCCTGGGACGAGTTCGCCGCCCCCGGCGCGCCGCAGATCGACTTCATCTTCACCGTCTGCGGCAACGCCGCCCAGGAAGCTTGCCCCGTCTGGCCCGGTCATCCGACCACGGCCCACTGGGGCATTCCCGATCCGGCCCATGTGGAGCCGCTGGAGGCGCGGCGCGATGCCTTCGAGGTGGCTTACCAGTCGCTGAAACGTCGCATCGAAGCTTTCCTCGCCCTGCCGCTGGAATCCTTGAGCCGCGACGAGATTGTCGCCGCGGCGCGCCTTATCCACGAGGGGTGCTGAAATGAAACACTTCCACGCATCGTCGGCTGTGGTGCGCGCTCGGGCCGGCGGGGTGCCCTGCCCCGCTCCATGTCACCCGTCGCCGGCCTGCGGCCGGCTCCTCCTTCTTTACTTACGCGGAGCAGGGCACCCCACCGACCCGAGCCGATGCCGCTGTGGGTGTTTGGCCGTTTCGAACCACCGATGTATCCAGCCAAGGATGGCGGGTATCCAACTCCCGGAAGTAAAGGAGGAGGGCCGGTGCTCTTTCGGCCCGGAGGACATGGAGGGAGTTGGATGCCCGCCGTCCTTGGCGCGCTCCGACGCTCAACGACCTCAGCCTCCGTTGCGCCGCATAAGCTCAAGGAACCACTGAAATGTCCGCCCAATGCGAAGTCACCGCCAAGGCCGCCGCCGGTGCGCCCATGTCCCTGTTCGAGCGCTGGCTGACCCTGTGGGTCTTCCTCTGCATCGTCGCCGGCATCGCCCTCGGCCAGTTCCTGCCGGCGCCCTTCCAGGCCCTCGGCCGCATGGAAGTGGCGCGGGTCAACCTTCCCGTCGGCCTGCTGATCTGGATCATGATCATCCCCATGCTGGTGAAGGTGGACTTCGGCGCCCTGCACGAGGTGAGGCAGCACGTGCGCGGCATTGGCGTCACCCTGTTCGTGAACTGGCTGGTGAAGCCCTTCTCCATGGCCTTCCTTGGCTGGCTGTTCGTGCGCAACCTGTTCGCCCCCTGGCTGCCCGCCGACCAGCTCGACAGCTATATCGCCGGCCTCATCCTGCTGGCGGCGGCGCCCTGCACGGCCATGGTCTTCGTCTGGAGCCGCCTGTCCGACGGCGATCCCCTGTTCACCCTTTCCCAGGTGGCGGTGAACGACACCATCATGGTGTTCGCCTTCGCGCCCCTCGTCGGCCTGCTGCTGGGCATCTCGGCCATCACCGTGCCCTGGGACACCCTGGTGACCTCGGTGGTGCTCTACATCGTGATTCCCCTGGCCCTGGCCCAGCTCTGGCGCCGGAGGTTGCTCAAGAAAGGACAGGCCCACTTCGACGCCACCATGGCGCAGATCGGTCCCTGGTCCATCGCCGCGCTGCTGGCGACCCTGGTGCTGCTGTTCGCCTTCCAGGGCAAGGCCATCATCGACCAGCCGCTGGTCATCGCGCTCTTGGCCGTGCCCATCCTGATCCAGGTGTTCTTCAACTCGGCGCTGGCCTACTGGCTCAACCGGGCCGTGGGCGAGAAGCACAATGTCGCCTGTCCCTCGGCCCTGATCGGCGCCTCCAACTTTTTTGAACTGGCGGTGGCCGCCGCCATCAGCCTGTTCGGCTTCGAATCCGGTGCGGCCCTCGCTACCGTGGTGGGCGTGCTCATCGAGGTGCCGGTGATGTTGCTGGTGGTGCGGGTCGTCAATGCCAGCAAGGGCTGGTATGAGCGTGCGGCCTGAAATGAAACTCGACGTTCGGAGCGCTCGGGCCGGTGGGGTGCCCTGCTCCGCTCCATGTCACCCGTCGCCGGCCTGCGGCCGGCTCCTCCTTCTTTACTTACGCGGAGCAGGGCACCCCACCGACCCGATCCGATGCCGCCGTGGGTGTTTGGCCGTCTCAAACCACCGGCATCTCCAGCCGAGGATGGCGGGTATCCGACTCCCGGAAGTCAAGGAGGAGGGCCGGTGTTCTTTCGGCCCGGAGGACATGGAGGGAGTTGGATACCCGCCGTCCTTGGCGCGCCCCGGGCCGCCGGCGTTGCGACGATCCATCTCCACCACAACGGCGGCGGACTGCTTCCGCCGTCTCGGCTACACGGATGCGGCGCGGGAGAGCGTACCGGCGGCCAGCGCCGCCCATCCGCAGTTCCGCGGCCTGTGTCCCGCCAATGCCCAATGTCTGGCGAAGGAGCTGTGATGGACAGGGATGAACTGATGCGTCGTTTCCCCGGCGAGCGGGGCCGGCTGGTGGCGGTCCTGTCTCGCCTAGTGGACCGGGCCGAGGCCGAAGACCTGGTGCAGGAAACGCTCCTACGTGCTTTGTCCGCCATCGACGGCTTCCGTGGCGAGGCGGCCCTGGGTACCTGGCTGCACCGTATCGCCGTGAATCTGGCCCATGATCGCCTGCGCCTCAAGTCCGCGGCACCGGCGGCGGCGCTCGACGCGGCGCCCGAGGCCGCAGTCGAGGAGGGGGCAGGCGAGACCATCGACCGGCGCCGCATGGGCGATTGCGTTCGGGAGGTCCTGGCGGGCCTGCCGGCGTCCTACCGGGACGTGCTGACCCAGGCGGACATCCTCGACCGCGGTGCGGCCGAAATCGCCCGTGCCTCCGGCATCACCCCAGGCAACGCCAAGATCCGCCTGCACCGGGCGCGCCGCGCCATGAAGGCGGCCCTGGAGGCCGAATGCGCCTTCCATCGCAGCGCCGACGGCATCCTCTGCTGCAGCCGCAGGAGGGACTGACGCGATGCGTATCCTTTCCCGTCCCCGACACGTCCAAGGTGCGTACCGATCCGGTACTTCTCACGGAGCCAATGCCATGCTGGACGAAAAGACCAAGGAACTCATCGCCGTCGGCGCCTCGATTGCCGCCAACTGCCAGTCCTGCCTCGAATATCACGCCGCCGAAGCCTCCCGGTTGGGGGCGTGCGACCAGGACATCGCTGTCGCCGCGGCGATGGGTAGGCTGGTGCAGCGCGGGGCCCAGGGCAAGATGGAACAGCTCGCCGCAACGCTGCTGAAGGGGGAATCCGCCGAAGCCGCCGGCTGCGGCTGTAGTTGAGGTAGGCCCCGCCGCGCCGGCCATAAGCCGGCGCGGTGTCGCCCCACCGACTTTATCGAACATGCAACTTACCGAAGGACCCATCATGAAAAAGCTCGAAGTCTTCGATCCCGCCATGTGTTGCGCCACCGGCGTCTGCGGCGTCGAGGTGGACCCCGTGCTGGCCCAGTTCGCCGCCGACCTGAAATGGGTGGCGGAGCAGGGCGTTGCCGTGGAGCGCCACAACCTGGGCCAGGAGCCCCAGGCCTTCGCCGCCAACCCCGCGGTGGTCAAGGAGATGGAGGCGGGCATGGACCGCCTGCCGGTCATCCTCGTGGACGGCCACATCGTCGCCACCGGCCTGTATCCGTCCCGCGCCCAGCTGGCCCAGAAGCTGGGTCTGGCCGCCGACGCCGCGCCGGCGCCGGCAGGCAAGTCCTGCTGCTCGCCGAAGTCCGGCTGCTGCTGAGGAGGTTCCATGGCCCTACCCGATGCGCGCACGCGCTACCTCTTCTTCACCGGCAAGGGCGGCGTCGGCAAGACCTCCCTGTCCTGCGCCACGGGCCTCGCCCTGGCGGACGCCGGGCGGCGCGTGCTGATCGTCAGCACCGACCCGGCTTCGAATCTCGATGAGGTCCTCGGCGCCTCGCTGTCGATGACGACGGCGTCGGCGCCGACGGCCATCCCCGGCGCGCCGGGGCTGTTCGCCCTCAACATCGATCCCGCCGCCGCCGCCCGCGACTACCGGGAGCGCATGGTGGCGCCCTATCGCGGCATCCTGCCGGCGGCAGCCATCGCCAGCATGGAGGAACAGTTCTCCGGCGCCTGCACCGTGGAGATCGCCGCTTTCGACGAATTCTCCAAGCTGCTCGGCGATCCGGCGGCGACGGCCGAGTTCGACCATGTCATCTTCGACACGGCGCCCACGGGCCACACCCTGCGGCTCTTGACCCTGCCTTCGGCCTGGAGCGGCTTCATCGCCTCATCCACCGGCGGTGCCTCCTGCCTCGGCCCCCTGGCCGGGCTGGAGAAGCAGAAGGCCCTTTACGCCGCCACAGTGGCACGCCTGGCGGACCCGGCCCAGACCACCGTTGTCCTCGTCAGCCGCGCCGAGGCTGCGGCCCTGCGCGAGGCCGAGCGCACCCGCGGCGAACTGGCGGCCCTGGGCGTCACCAACCTGCGCTTGGCGATCAACGGCTTCTTCGCGGCGACGCGGCCCGGCGATGCCGTCGCCGACGCCATGACCCAACGGGGCGCCGACGCCCTCGCCGCCATGCCGGAGGGGCTCGCCACTCTGCCCTGGACCACGACGCCCTTCGTGGCGCGCGGCACCGTGAGCCTAGACGCCCTGCGGGGCCTGACCAGTAGCCACGACGAAATGCCGGCCGCGGACCGGCCGGCCGCCGGGGGGCTGCCGCCGGGGCTGGCCGGCCTGGTGGACGAGCTGGCCGCCGCCGGCCGCGGCGTCGTCATGACCATGGGCAAGGGCGGTGTCGGCAAGACCACCGTGGCGGCCGCCATTGCCGTCGCCCTGGCCCGGCGCGGCCATGGCGTGCGCCTGTCCACCACCGATCCGGCGGCCCACGTGGCCGACGCGGTGGCCGGCGCCGCCGCCAACCTGACGGTGAGCCGTATCGACCCCGTCCATGAGGTCGCCCGCTACACGGAGGAAGTGCTGGCCCGCGCCGCCCCCCAGCTCGATGCGGCCGGCCGGGCCCTGCTGGAGGAGGACCTGCGTTCTCCCTGTACCGAGGAAATCGCCGTCTTCCGCGCCTTTGCCCAGGAGGTGGATGCGGGGCGCGAGGGCTTCGTGGTGTTGGACACGGCGCCCACGGGCCACACCTTGCTGTTGCTGGATGCCGCCGAGGCCTACCACCGGGAAGTGCTGCGCACCCGCGGCGACATGCCCGCCAGCGTGCGCGAACTGCTGCCGCGCCTGCGGGACCCGGCCTACACGCGCATCTTCATCGTCACCCTGCCGGAGGCGACGCCGGTGCACGAGGCCGAACGCCTGCAGGACGATCTCGCCCGCGCCGGCATCCGCCCCCTTGCCTGGATCGTGAACCAGAGCCTGGCCGCCAGCGGCACCGGCGATCCGCTGCTGCGCCGGCGTGGCGAATACGAGATGCCCTTCATCCGCCGCGTCGCCGATGTCCTGTCGCCGCGGGCCGCCCTGGTGCCCTGGTTGGCGGAACCGCCCGTCGGCGCTGCCGGGCTTGCCAAAGTGGTGGCGTGACATGCGTTGCGTGACGGAGGCGTGGCAGAAGCACGAAGCGGAACTGAGGCGCTTCCTGCGCCATCGTTCGGCTAATGCTGCGGAAGCGGACGACTTGTTGCAAGAGGTGTTCCTGCGCGCCCTGCGGCAGGCAAACGGGCTCTGCGGCATCGACAATCCCCGTGCCTGGCTGTTCCATGCGGCCCGCAACCTGTTGATCGACCGGCTGCGCCTCGCCAAGGACCAGGTGCCGCTCCCGGACGATCTGGCCGCCGCGGCGGAAGAGGTACCACCCCCGGTGGATGGACTGGCCCAGTGCCTGCCGCGCGTGCTCGCGGAGCTGTCGCCGCAGGACCGGGAGGCAATAACCCTTTGCGATATCGAGGGGATGACCCAGGGCGACTATGCCCTGCGCCTGGGACTCACCCTGCCGGCAGCCAAGTCGCGGGTGCAGCGGGCGCGGCTCCGTCTCAAGACCCGGATGACCGAAGTCTGCCAAGTCCGCCTGGACGCCGCCGGGACGGTGTGCGACTTCGTGCCGCGTCCTCCGCTGAAGGAATAGCTGCATCCTTTCCGGCGGTATTTCGTCTCCGGAGGCAGGAAGTCCAGCTTTCCGCTTTCGCCTAACAAGGAGAGGATCATGGCAAATCGCGAAGTCGTACTGTGCAATCCCGTGCGTACCCCTATCGGGACCTATGGCGGCACGCTCAAGAACACGCCGGCAGTCGAACTCGGCGCCGCGGTGATCCGGGAAGTGCTGAAGCGTTCCGCGCTCGCTCCCGAGAAGGTGCAATCCCTGGTCATGGGCCAGGTGGTGCAGGCCGGCAGCAGGATGAATCCGGCTCGCCAGGCGGGCATCGGCGGTGGCTTGCCCGTTGAAGTGCCTGCGCTGACCGTCAATCGCGTCTGCGGTTCGGGTGCCCAAGGCGTCGCATCGGCAGCCGTCGAAATCATGGCGGGCCTCGTCGATTGCGCCATCGCCGGCGGCATGGAGAATATGGACATGGCGCCCTATTTGTTCCCCCAAGGCCGCTGGGGTGCGCGCATGGGCGATAGTCTCGTCCTCGACAGCATGCTGTTGGACGGGCTCAACGACGCCTTCAGCGGGCAGCACTCCGGTTGGCATACTGAGGATCTGGTGACGAAATACGGCATCAGCCGCGCCGACCAGGATGCCTGGGCCCTGCGCTCGCAGCAGTGTTTCGCCGCCGCCCAGGCTGCCGGCAAGTTCAATGTGGAAATCGTGCCGGTCGAGGTGAAGGGCCGCAAAGGGCCGGAAGTCTTCGCCAAGGATGAACACAACCGCCCGGAAACGACGGCCGAATCCTTGGCCAAGCTGCGCCCGGCTTTCCGCAAGGACGGCACCATCACCGCCGGCAACGCACCGGGGCTGAATACCGGCGCGGCGGCGATGATCGTGGCCGAGCGGGGTTTCGCCGAGGCCAATGGTCTGCAGCCGCTAGCCCGGCTGGCCTCCTATGGCATCGCTGCCGTCGAGCCCGGGTTCTTCGGCATCGGGCCGGTTCCCGCCGTACGGCAGGCCCTGTCGCGCGCCGGTTGGCAGGTGGCGGACGTCGACCGCATGGAAGTCAATGAAGCCTTTGCTGCCATCGCCATCGCCTGTACGCGGGAACTCGGCTTTGCCCAGGATGTGGTGAACGTGGAGGGCGGCGCCATCGCCCATGGTCATCCCATCGGCGCTTCGGGTGCGGTCCTGACGACGCGGTTGCTGCATTCCATGAAGCGCGATGGCCTGCGGCGCGGCATCGTCACCTTGTGCATCGGCGGCGGGCAGGGCATTGCCTTGGCGTTGGAAGTGCTTTGACCGAGGCCGGCGCAATGCTGCTGCGGACGGCGGTCGCGGTCCTTGTCGCGGCGGGAGTGGTCGGCTGTGGCGACACCACGGCCGCCCAGCCGCCCGCCGTGAGGCAGGTCGAAAGCGCCCGGCAGTCCGGCCTGCCGACTGTCGTCGAATTCGGTTCGGAAGCCTGTGCTTCCTGCCGGACCATGCAGCGCGTCATGGCGGGTGTCGCCCGCAAGGCCGAGGGGCGCGCCCAGGTGCTGGTGATGGACATCCTCAAGCAGGATGGGCTGATCGGGGCGTACCGCATCAAGATGATGCCCACCCAGGTGTTCTTCGACGCTGCCGGCCGCGAGACCGGACGCCATATGGGCGTGCTCACCGAGGCCGAGGTATTGGCCCGGTTGCAGGTGAAGGAGCCATGAGCGACGCGGCACCCCTCCTGGGCTTTTCCCCCTTCGCCGCCATGCTGGCGGCGTTGCTGGCCGGATTGGCGTCGTCCGCCTCGCCCTGTGTCGTCGCCGCGGTGCCGCTGGTGGTGGGCTATGTCGGCGGCTATGCCGGGGATGACAGGCGTCGCGCGCTGCTCTTCTCGGGGGCCTTCGTTCTCGGCCTGTCGCTGGCTTTCACGCTGCTCGGCGCCGCCGTCGCCTACCTGGGGGCGAGTTTCCTGCCGTCCGGGCCGCTGGGGCGCTGGTTGGCCGGCGCTGTGGCGCTGGCCGTCGGCCTGCATCTGCTCCTGGCCCTGCCCCTGCCGGGATTTCTCGCCCGGGCCTGTACGCCGACAACGCTTCGGATCAGCGGCCCACTCGGCGCCTTTGGCGCCGGCATGCTCTCCGGGGTCGTCTTCTCGCCCTGCGCGACCCCGATCCTGATCGCCATCCTCGCCCTCATCGGGACCCAGGGGGACTTTGCCTTCGGCATGGGGCTGATGTTCCTGTATTCCATCGGCCATGGCGCCCTCCTGATGGTCGCCGGCAGTTCGGTCGCTCTGGCCGGCTGGCTGGTGCGCTCGGCCGGCGCCGTGCGCATCGGCTTCTGGCTGCGGCGCGGTGCGGGACTGCTGTTGGTGCTGTTCGGCGTCTGGCTGGTTTTCAACTGAGATCGCGCGCGGACGGAAGTTTCAGGTACCTTGCACTGCCGCCCGTGTTCCGACGCCATGACATCCCACCCTCACGATCACCCCCATTCCCACGCCCCCGCCGGCAGTTCCGGCAGGCGGCTCCTCGGCGCGCTCCTGCTGACGTGGGGCTACGCGCTGGTGGAGGCGCTGGCCGGCGTCCAGGGCGGTTCCCTGGCCCTGCTGGCCGACGCCGGCCACATGGTGACGGACGGCGCGGCCCTGGGCCTGGCGCTGCTGGCTGCCTGGGTCGCGGCCCGGCCACCGTCGGCGCTGCATTCCTACGGCTTCGGCCGCGCCGAGTTGTTCGCCGCCCTGTTCAATGCCCTGGCCATGCTGGCGGTGGTAATCGGCATCGGCATCGAGGCCTGGGACCGTTTCCAGTCGCCGCGCCCGGTGGCGGGCCTGCTGGTCAGTGCGGTGGCGGTGGTGGGGTTGGGCGTCAATCTCTTCGTCGCCTGGCTGCTGGCCCGCGGTCAGGAGAACCTGAACGTGCGCGGCGCCTTCCTCCATGTGTTGGGCGACCTGCTGGGCTCGGTGGCGGCCATCGTCGCCGGCCTCGTGGTCTGGGCCACGGGCTGGACGCCGATAGACCCGCTGCTATCCCTGCTGATCGGCGGGTTGGTGCTGGCGGCGAGCCTGCGCCTGCTGCGCGATGCCCTGCACGGCCTGATGGACGGCGTGCCCTTCGCCATTTCCCTGGAGGACCTGGGCCGGGACCTGGCTGCGGTGGCCGGGGTGGTCGAGGTGCACGACCTGCACGTCTGGTCCCTGTCGGGCGAACGGCGGGCCCTGTCGGCCCACGTGCGGGTGGTCGATCTCGCCCAATGGCCGGAAGTGCTGGAGAACCTGCGGCGGCAGGCGGGCAGGCACGATATCGGCCATACGACTTTCCAGCCGGAGGCGGCGAAATGGGAGCCCCTGATACGTCGCGACTAACCCGGCCTGCTGCATCCTTTTTCCCACGGCGCCGTCTACTAGTACATGAACCCCACCCTGGAGTCCGGACATGAAGATCGTGAAGGTACTCGGCACCGGTTGTGCCAACTGCAAGACGACGCTGAAACTGATCGAGGAGGCCGCGCAGGCCAGGGGTGTCGCCATCCAGCTTGAGAAAGTGGAGGACATCCAGGCCATCATCGCCTACGGCGTGATGAGCACGCCCGGCGTGGTCATCGACGGCAAGGTGGTGCACGCCGGCGGAATTCCTGCCCGGGAAAAGATCGACGGCTGGTTCACCGGGCCGGCCTGAGGCCGGCGACGGGGAATCGCCATGAGCCTATCGGATACTTCTCCCACCCCGGAAAGCGGAGCCTCCCGGACCGCATGGCGCTGGGGCGTCATTCTGTCCGTTGCCGCCGCGGCGTGGCTGTTCGCCTACAGCCATCTGACGGATTTCGCCGACCGGGCGGTCGGCGCCCTGGGCCTGGAGCGCGGCACCCACTTTGCCGAAGCCATCCACTTCTTCGTCTACGACACGCCCAAGGTATTGCTGCTGCTGGTCGCCATCGTGTTCCTGATGGGCGTGGTGCAGACCTTCTTCTCTCCCGAACGGACCCGCGCCCTGCTTTCCGGCAGGCGCCTGGGCGTGGGCAACGTGCTGGCGGCGACGCTGGGCATCGTCACCCCGTTCTGCTCGTGTTCGGCGGTGCCGCTGTTCATCGGTTTCCTCTCGGCCGGCGTGCCCCTGGGGGTCACCTTCTCCTTCCTGATCTCCGCTCCCATGGTCAACGAGGTGGCCCTGGCCCTGCTCTTCGGCATGTTCGGCTGGAAGGTGGCCGCCCTCTACCTGGGGTTGGGACTGCTGGTCGCCATCGTCGGCGGCTACGTGATCGGTGAACTGAAGATGGAGCGCCACCTCGAAGACTGGGTGCGCGCCATCCAGTCCGGCGAGGCCCAGGCTGCGGACGGCTCCGCCATGGACTGGAGCGGACGCTGCGACGCCGGCTGGCACCACGTCAGGGAGATCGTCGGCAAGGTCTGGCCCTATGTCGTCGCGGGTATCGCTCTGGGGGCGGGCATCCACGGCTACGTGCCCCAGGACTTCATGGCCTCGTTCATGGGCAAGGACGCGCCCTGGTGGTCGGTGCCGGCGGCGGTGCTGCTCGGCGTGCCGATGTACACTAACGCGGCCGGGGTAATCCCCGTCGTCGAGGCGCTGATCGGCAAGGGCGCCGCCCTGGGAACCGTCCTGGCCTTCATGATGGCCGTCATCGCGCTGTCGGCGCCGGAAATGGTCATCCTGCGCAAGGTCCTCAAGCCCACCCTGATCGCCACCTTCGCGGGAGTGGTGGCCTTGGGCATCTTGATGGTCGGCTACGTCTTTAACGCCGTCGTCTAGCTGAAGCGGAACAAGCGCCGAGAGGGAGGCAGCGATCTGCCCTGCCAACCCGGGCGAAGAGCCATGTGATTAGCGCCATGTCTCCGGATAACGGCGGGTCGAAGTCAGGTTGTTGACCAGCAGGGCGACGAGCAGAAGGATCAGGGGGCCGACCGTCGCCGGTATCAGGACGTACATGAAACCGGCCTGATGAACCTCCTCGGGACCGATCACGGCAAACAACGCGGTGGCGCCGCCCGGCGGGTGCAACGTCTTGGTGGCGTGCATGAGGGCGATGGCCGTCGAGACCGCGAGTGCAGCCGCCAACCAAGGGAAGTCGTGCAGCAGCTTCCAGCAGAGCACGCCGACCAGCGCCGAGACGACGTTGCCGCCGACCAGGTTGCGCGGCTGGGCAAGGGGGCTGCGCGGAGCGCCATAGACCAGTACCGCCGAGGCGCCGAAGGGGGCGATCAGAAGGATGAGGTCCCCGGGCGCGAAGAACAATTGCCCGACCAGGGCAACTGCCGAGATGCCGAGAAAGGCGCCGAGCCAGGACCAGAATATCTCCCGGTTGCTGACGCGCGGCGGGCTGCCTATCGTGGTGCCGCGCATCTTGCGGAAGTATTCGCGCGGTGTCACGGCAGGCTCTCCAAATGGCAGGCCGAGATGAAGCTGCGATGCAGCAGCAGGCCGCACACCGTGCCGTCCGCCTCGACGACCGGCATGCTGCGGCCCTTGTGGCGGTGGAAGGCCGCCGTGATCTCCCGGAAGCCGGCGTGACGGTCGACCGAGACGGGGTTCGGCGTCATGACGTCGCCGACCGCGGTCTCGTGGCAGCGGGCGGCCAGGGCGGCGCCGCTCTCCACCAGACGGAGCATGAGTTCGAGAAAGGAATCGGCCTGCAGGCGGCGCACGAAGTCGGTCTCGGTCAGCATCCCGCAAAGACGGCCGTCGGCATCGACCACGGGAAGTCCCTTGAGGCGCTGGGCGACGAGTCGGCGCGCCGCCTCGTCCATGCGCATGTCCGGCCGCAGGGGCTCGAAGCCCGTCAGCATCAGCGATTCCGCGCGGACATCGGAGAACACCCGGTCCACTGCGTGATGGTGGGCCAGATGGTAGATCGACCGGAAATCCTCGGTGCTGATGTCGATGTAGCCGGCGATATGCCGCATCGCATCGATGATGTCCTCGTCCGCCAGCTCGATTTCCGGCAGCGCCTCGTCTGCCGCTCCGACCAGCGGGTTCGGCACTTGAAAGTTTGATTCGCTCATCGTCTCCTCGTCTTCGATCGGCTCTGTTCCCGATCAATGGGTTCCTCTAGGCCGCGGGCAGGCAGGGGCGGGCAATCGGGTCGGCGGCAACACCGGGTGACTTGTGTTGATTGAATTGGCTGGTAAGATAGTAACATGTTACTTACTTAGTCATGGATTATGAACGATAGCTCCCAAGTGAGAAATGCCTCGGCTGAGCCCCGTCAGCGCCAAACCGCTGAAGCACGCCGCGAGGAAGCCGTTGAGGCAGTCATCGCGCTTGCCTGTGAGCATAGCCCTGAAGGTATCACTACACAGGCGATCGCATCGCGCATTGGATTGACGCATGGTGCTCTGTTTCGTCACTTTCCAGACAAGGCGGCGATCTGGCGCACTGTGTTCGACTGGCTGGGCGTGAGACTAGGGTGCGTTGTGGATGCTGCCATCGCATCAGGCGGCACCCCGGTAGAAGTGCTTGAACGACTGTTTTACGCTCAGGTCGCCTTCGTTGCGGATCATCCCGGCGTACCGCGCATCCTGTTCCACGAATTGCAGCGCCCGGCCGGGTCGCCCCTGCAGGCGCTGGCGTGCAACATTGTCGGCGGCTACCGCGAACGCCTAAAGATACTGATACGCCGCGCCAAGGACGCGGACGAACTGCCGTTCCTGCTTGACGAGGAGGTGGCGGCGGTCTTGCTCGTTGGCACTGTCCAGGGATTGGTCGTGCAAAGCACGCTGTTCTCCGGTGCTCTCGACATGCGTCAGGCCGCACAGCGGATATTTCCCATTCTGCTCGCTGGATTTCGTGGAGCACATTCATGAAGGCGCCCGCCAAACGCACTGCGATTCTGTCCATCCTTGGCGCGCTCTTCATCGCCGGCTTCGGCTGGATTGTCGCCACCCAAGGGCCGCTGGCGCCCGTCGCGGTCACCTTGGCCCAGGCGAAGGAAGCTCGCCTCGAACGTAGGCTCTTCGGCATCGCCACTGTCGAGGCGCGCCGCAGCCATGCCATTGGCCCGACCCAGGCCGGGCGTGTCGCGCGCGTGCTGGTCGACCAGGGCGATACGGTCAAGGCAGGGCAGTTGCTGGCAGAAATGGAACCGGTCGATCTCGATGCGCGATTCGCGGCCGGTGCCGCTGCCGCTGCCGGTGCCGCACAACGCGTCACTTCTGCCGAAGCCGCCCTGGCAGAAGCGAACAGCCGTGCGCTACTTGCGAAGAACAGTGCCGACCGCTACGCCGACCTGCGCAAGAAGAACTTCGTCAGCCAGGAGGCTGCCGATGCCAAGGCACACGAAGCCGCGGCTGCGCTGGCCGCGCGCCAGGCTGCCTCTGCTGCGCTGGCAGCGGCGAAAGACGATGTGCGGCGGGCGCAATCCGAAGCCGCCGGCGCAGGCCAGAACCGGGCCAATCTTCGTCTCGTCAGTCCGGTGAACGGGATCGTGACGGCACGACTGGCCGAGCCGGGTTCCACGGTGGTCGCCGGTCAGGCGGTAGTACAGGTGATCGATCCGACTTCGCTATGGTTGCGCGTGCGGATCGACCAGGGACGTTCGAACGGGCTTGCGGCCGGGCTACCGACGGAGGTGATATTGCGTTCACGTCCCGATGAAAAGCTTCCCGGCCGGGTCGAACGGGTCGACTGGGTGGGCGACGCAGTGACCGAGGAACGCATTGCCAACGTCGTGCTCGACAGCGTTCCCGATGGTCTCTCCATCGGCGAACTGGCGGAGGTTACGCTGTACCTGCCGGCCGTCGACAAAGCATTGGCGATTCCGGCTGCCGCGCTGCAACGTCATGGTGGTCGCAGTGGCGTTTGGCAGCCGGAAAATGGCCGCGCCAGCTTCAAGCCGATAACGGTCGGCGCAAGCTCGGCGGACGGCCTGGTGGAAATACGCAGAGGCCTTGCCGCTGGCGATGCGGTGATTGTCCATAGCAGCCGCTTGCTCGCCGACAACGCGCGCATTAGGCCGGTCGAGTCGCTGAAATGATCAATCTCGCCAGTCGCGATGTCTTGCACGGCTGGGGCAAGTTCCTCTTCACCGGCATCGGGCTGGGCTTGCTGATCGGCGCGACGCTGACCATGGCAGGTGTGTTCCGCGGCATGGTCGATGACGGCCAGGTGCTGATCGACAACAGCGGTGCCGACCTGTGGGTGGTTCAGCAGGGCACGCTAGGGCCGTATGCGGAACCGTCGTCGATCCGCGACGATGTCTGGCGCGGCATCGTCGGCATCCAGGGGGTGGCGGAAACCGGCAATGCAGCGTATCTGACGATCCAGATGCAACAGGCCGGGAAAGACACGCGCGTCATGATCGTCGGCATCGAGGTCGACCGCCCCAACCGTCCGGGTGCACCGCCTTATCTCACCAGCGGCCGTCCGATCCTGCAGGGCCACTACGAAGCCATCGCCGACGAAAAAGCGGGGCTCAGGCTCGGCGAGCGCGTCCGGATTCGTCGCCACGACTACACCGTGGTCGGACTCACTCGTCGCATGGTGTCGTCTTCCGGCGATCCGATGATCTTCGTTTCCCTCAAGGACGCCCAGGAGATCCAGTTTCTCAAGGACAACGACGCCCTGGTCAACGAACGTGCGCGCACCGCCACCAACCCGGCCTTCAATCGCCCCGGTGTTCCCGGCCTGCTCGAAGCCGCACAGGCCAGCGCTACCCAGGCGCGCAATGTGAACGCAGTATTGGTGCGCCTGGCACCCGGTACCGATGCGGATGTCGTGGCCGGCGACATCCGGCGCTGGAACCGGCTTACGGCCTACACCAAGGCCCAGATGGAAGACATCCTCGTCGCCAAGCTGATTGCCACTTCCGCCAAGCAGATCGGCATGTTCCTCGCCATTCTCGCTGTCGTTACCGCCGCTATCGTCGCCTTCATCATTTACACGATGACGCTCGCCAAGGTACGCGAGATCGCCGTACTCAAGCTGATCGGTGCCAAGAACCGCACCATCGCGGCCATGATCCTGCAACAGGCGATGGCACTCGGCGTGATCGGCTTTCTTGTCGGTCGCATGGCCGCCGGACTGTGGGGGCCGGCCTTTCCAAAGTATGTTCTGCTACTGCCGCAGGACGCCATCGGCGGTTTCGCCATCGTGCTGACGATCTGTGCGCTGGCAAGCAGCGTCGCTATCCGCGCCGCCTTGGCCATCGACCCGGCAGAGGCCATCGGAGGCTGAATGGATACACCCGCGATCAAACTCACCGGCCTGAAGAAGCGCTACGGCACAGGCGACGCAGCCGTTGATGCGCTGAAGGGCGTGGATATGACGATCTGGCCGGGCGAGGTGGTCGGACTGGTTGGCCCGAGCGGTTCGGGCAAGAGCACATTGCTCAAGTGTCTCGGCGCGGTTATCGAGCCGACCGCCGGCCATATGGAGCTTGCCGGCGAGGTGATCTACGACGGTGTCTGGAAGATATCCGACCTGCGCGCCTTGCGGCGGGATCGCATCGGCTTCGTCTTCCAGGCGCCCTACCTGATCCCTTTCCTCGACGTCACCGACAACGTGGCCTTGCTGCCAATGCTCGCCGGGCGGGACAACGCTGCCGCCAGGAAACGGGCGTTGGACCTGCTGACCGCCCTCGACGTACGGCATCGCGCTGGCGCGCAGGTATCGCAGCTTTCCGGCGGCGAGCAGCAGCGTGTCGCCATCGCGCGTTCGCTCGCCAACCACGCACCGGTGATTCTCGCCGACGAACCGACCGCGCCTCTCGACTCGGAGCGTGCGCTGGCCGTGGTGCGCATCCTCAACGACATGGCGCAGCAGTACAACACGGCGATCATTGTCGTCACCCACGACGAGAAGATCATTCCGACCTTTAAACGTATTTATCACATTCGCGACGGCAAGACCCACGAAGAGGCCGGAGAAGGGCGGCCAATCTGATATGCCAAAGATGACGGCAAAGGAAGGGAGCACCCCGACCCTCGTGGTTTGTTCCGGTCCTGCTTCCGCCCCTGTGCGCCCGGCTCTTCGACTCGGCACTCTGGCTGGTACAACTGACGAAGATCCATTGAGCTTGCCGGCCCGGCCGGCCCGGTAGAATCGCCCCGAACGTCTTTCGCCTGGCTTCGATGATCCGCCGTCTCTTCCTTGTGCTGCTGTTTCTCGCCGCCGGCCTGCCGCCGTGGGCCCAGGCCGCCGACCCGGCCGGGCGTGTGGACCTCCATTTCTTCTGGAGCCATACCTGCCCCCACTGCCAGGCGGCCCGACCCTTTGTCGAGACCCTGGCGCAGCGCCTGCCCTGGCTGGCCCTGCACAGCCACGAGGTAAGCCAGGACCCGGTCGCCCGCGAACGCTACCGGACCTTGGCGGCCGAGCTCGGCGAAGAGGCCCGCAGCGTGCCGGCCTTCATCTTCTGCGGACGCCTGGAGGTGGGCTTCGACGACGCCGCGACCACCGGGCGAGAGCTGGAGGCGGCCCTGGTCCGCTGCCGCGAGGGCGGCCCGTCCGCGGCGCCGGATGCCGCCCTGACGCTGCCGCTGCTGGGCCGCATCGATCCGGCCCGCTGGTCCCTGCCGGTGTTCACCCTCGTCATCGCCAGCCTCGACGCCTTCAATCCCTGCGCCTTCTTCGTGCTGCTGTTCCTGCTCTCCCTGCTGGTGCACGCCGGCAGCCGGGCGCGCATGCTCTACGTGGGCGGCGTGTTCCTGTTCTTCTCGGGCTTCGTCTATTTCCTCTTCATGGCCGCCTGGCTCAACGTCTTCCGCTGGCTGGGCGAGCTGACCCTCGTGACGGCGGCGGCGGGCGCCCTGGCGCTGGTGGTGGCCGCCCTCAACATCAAGGACTATTTTCTGTTCAAGCAGGGGCCGAGCCTCAGCATTCCCGAGTCGGCCAAGCCCGGCCTGTTCCAGCGCATGCGCGGCCTGTTGAAGGCCGACAGCCTGCCGGCCCTGACCGTCGGCACCGTGGTGCTGGCCGTCGCTGCCAACTCCTACGAACTGCTGTGCACCGCCGGCTTCCCCATGGTCTACACGCGGCTGCTGACCCTGGCGGATCTGCCGCCTGGCGCCCATTACGCCTACCTTGCCGCCTACAACGTGGTCTATGTGCTGCCCCTGCTGGCCATCACCCTGGCCTTCACCTTCACCCTGGGCAGCCGCAAGCTGAGCGAAGCCGAAGGCCGCTTCCTCAAGCTGCTCTCGGGACTCATGATGCTGGGCCTGGGCGTCCTGCTGCTGGCGGCGCCGGAGGCCCTCAACGACCTGCGCGTGGCCCTGGCCCTGCTCGGCGGTGCCGTGGGCGGCGCCTGGATCATGGATCGTGCCGGGCGGCGGTAGCCCGCTCCGGTAAAATCCCGCGCCATGCGCCTTCTCCAGTGCGGACGCTTCCGCCTCCCCCTTGAACGCCCGCTGATCATGGGCATCGTGAACCTGACGCCCGATTCCTTGTCGGGCGACGGCATCGGCACGGATGCGGCGCGGGCCGTGGCCCACGCCCAGGCCCAGCTGGAGGCCGGCGCCGACCTGCTGGACATCGGCGCCGAATCCACGCGCCCCGGCGCCGCGCCGGTGGCGGCGGCCGACGAGCTGGCGCGCCTGCTGCCCGTGCTGCACGCCCTGCGCGACTCCCCGGTGCCCGTCTCCGTGGACACCTGCAAGCCCGAGGTGATGCGCGCGGCCCTGGCCGAGGGAGCCGCCATGATCAACGACATCGCCGCCCTGCGGGAGCCCGGCGCCCTGGCGGCGGTGGCGGCTTCCGATGCCGCCGTATGCCTCATGCACATGCAGGGCGAGCCGCGCACCATGCAGACCGACCCCCGGTACGGCGATGCGGTGGAAGAAGTGGCCGCCTTCCTCAAGGCACGGGCCGACGCCTGCGTCGCCGCCGGCATCGCCCGCAGCCGCATCGTCCTCGATCCCGGCTTCGGCTTCGGCAAGACCCTGGAACACAACCTGGCGCTGTTGCGCCACCTGGAGCGCTTCGGCGCCGAGGGCTACCCGGTGCTCGCCGGCCTGTCACGCAAGTCCATGCTCGGCGCCATCACCGGCCGGCCCGTGGATCAGCGCGTCCCTGCCAGCGTGGCGGCGGCCGTGCTGGCGGCTGCCCATGGCGCCGCCATCGTCCGTGTTCATGACGTGGCGGCCACGCGCGACGCGCTGGCCGTCTTCAACGCAGTGGAGAAAACCCCATGACCCGCAAATACTTCGGCACCGACGGCGTGCGTGGCCGCGTCGGCAAAGGCCCCATCACCCCGGAATTCGTCCTGCGCCTCGGCTATGCCGCCGGCACCACCCTGGTGAACCGGGAGCATCTGCGGGGTCACGCCAATGAGGGCGAGCATCCCGCCGTGCTGATCGGCAAGGACACGCGCATCTCCGGCTACATGCTGGAAGCCGCCCTGGAAGCGGGCTTCGCCGCCGCCGGGGTGGACGTGATGCTGTGCGGCCCCATGCCGACGCCGGCCATCGCCTATCTCACCCGCGCCCTGCGGCTGCAGGCCGGCGTGGTGATTTCCGCTTCCCACAATCCCTACGACGACAACGGCATCAAGTTCTTCTCGGCCCAGGGCACCAAGCTGCCCGACGCCGTCGAAATGGACATCGAGGCGCGCCTCGAAGGGGCCATGGGCTGCATGGACTCGGCCCGCCTCGGCAAGGCGCGCCGCATCGACGACGCCGGCGGACGCTACATCGAGTTCTGCAAGAGCACATTCCCCAACGAACTGGACCTGCGCGGCCTGAAGATCGCCGTGGACTGCGCCCACGGCGCCGCCTACCACGTGGCGCCCGCCGTGTTCCACGAACTGGGCGCCGAGGTGGTCAGCATCGGCGTCGCCCCCAACGGCCTCAACATCAACGAGGGCGTCGGCGCTACCTCGCCGGAAGCCCTGTGCCGCGCCGTGCGCGAGCACAAGGCCGACCTCGGCATCGCCCTGGACGGCGACGGCGACCGCCTGATGATGGTGGACGCCGAAGGCCGCCTCTACGACGGCGACCAGCTCATCTACGTCATCGCCCGCCATCGCGCGGCGACGGGCACCGTGGCCGGCGTCGCCGGCACGCTGATGAGCAACCTGGGCTTCGAGCACGCGCTGGGCCGGCTGGGCATTCCCTTCGCCCGCGCCAAGGTGGGCGACCGCTACGTGCTGGAGCTATTGCAGGAGAAGGGCTGGCAGCTGGGCGGCGAGAACTCGGGCCACATCCTCTGTCTCGACAAGCACACCACCGGCGACGGCATCGTCTCCGCCCTGCAGGTGCTGGCTGCCCTGCGCGGGTCCGGCACCACGCTGGGGGCGGCCTGCGCCGACCTCGCCATGTATCCGCAGAAGCTGGTGAACGTGCGTCTGCACGAAGGCTTCGACTGGAAGGGCGACCCTGCCATCGCTGCGGCGGTAGCCGCCGCCGAGCAGGCCCTCGACGGCAAGGGCCGCGTGCTGCTGCGGCCCTCGGGCACCGAACCCCTGTTGCGTGTGATGGTGGAAGGCGTGGACGCCGCCACCGTCAACGGTCACGCCGAGGCCATCGCCGCCGCCGCCAGGGCCGCCACCGACTGAAGTCCCGGCACGACGATGGCGTCGCCGGGCGCCGTCGCCGGCAGGCTGCGCCGCTCGACGAAGAGGGCGCTACCCGGCAGCTTCTTCGCCTGTTTCTTCGCCTCGCCCACCGCCGCCGCCACCTCGTGGTGGCTCTGGTAGCGGCCCGGCTCCACCGGCAGGCAGCCGGCCGACAGGGCCGGCAGGGCGTGGAACACCGGTTGGCCGCGCCGGTCCTCGCCGTAGTAGCCGCCGAGCTGGATGTGGCGCAGGTCGAGAAAATCCGGACAGGCCGCGTCGAAGCGCCGCAGGGCGGCGGCCAGCCGCTCGTGCCAGTCGCGGCTCTGCATCAGCAGGATGAAGTCGTCGCCGCCGATGTGGCCGAGGAAATCCTGGCGCGGGTCGCAGGCCTCGGCCAGCAGGGCGCCGACGCGGCGGATCATGTCGTCGCCGCGCCGGTAGCCGTAGGTGTCGTTGTAGGGCTTGAAGTGGTCCAGGTCGCAATAGCAGGCGGTGAAGGCGGCGCCCCGGTCCAGCAGGCGCTCGATGTGCTCGTTGATGGGCACGTTGCCCGGCAGCTGGGTCAGGGGGTTGGCGTAGCGGGCGGCGCGGATCTGCATTTCCGTGATGAGGGACATGAGCGCCTGGCTGCTGCCGACGCCCAGGTAACGCCCGCCCTCGGTGACGATGAAGCCGTCCACCAGATGGTGGTGGGCCGCGTGGCCGAGGAGCTGGCCGATCTCCTGCACGCTGGTGTTCTGGTCCACGATCAGGGGCTGGGGGTCCATGAACAGGGTGCAGGGCTTGCGGCCGTAGAGCTCGCGGCGGAAGGGCCGCGCGAAGCGGTCGATCAGCGAGTAGCGGTTGATGAGGCCCAGGGGCACATGCTCCCAGGACACCACCGGCAGGGCCATCAGGTCGGGCTCCGCCTCGAAGCGGGCGAACACGGCCTCGTTCTCCGTATTGGGGAAGACAGGGTCGATATCCTCGGCCAGCCGGCGGGCGTCGGCGTTGCCGCCGTCGGGCGCGCCGGCGCGCGGGAAGACGATCACGCTGCCGCCCTTCAACAGCCCCTGCACGGCCGGGCTCGGCACGATGGCGGGGAGGGCCTCGGGACGGGCGATGAGGAAGCCCTGGCCGCAGACGATGCCGAGGTCGCGCACGGTGGCGAACTCGGCCTCGGTCTCGATGCCCTCGGCGATCAGGCTGGCGTTGCAGGTGTCGGCGATCTCGTGCATGGCCTTGACGAGCTGGAACTTGAGGGCGTCGTCGGCGATGCCGCTGATGAAGTGGCGGTCGATCTTGACGAATTCGGGGCGCACCTCGGACCAGATGCGCAGGTTGGAGAAGCCCTCGCCCAGGTCGTCGATGGCGAACTCGTAGCCCTGGGCGCGGAACACCGCGAGCACGTCGCGCAGGGCCGAGAAGTCGCTGACCTGCTGGTTTTCGGTCAGTTCGACGACGATGCGCCGCGTCGGCAGGCCCAGTTCGTCGAGGAGCTTCTGGGTATTGCCGTTGAAGAAGCAAGGGTCCGCCAGGCTGGTGACGCTGACGTTGATGAACAGACGGCCCGGCAGCTTGAGGCGGGCGAATTCCCGCAGCACCACGTCGCGGCAGACGCGCTCGAATTCCGTGGTCAGGCCCGCCTCCCGCGCCAGGCCGAACAGGGCCGCCGGCGAGTGGAGTTCAGTGCCCGCGGGGCCGCGGATCAGGCCTTCGAAGCCCAGGTAGCCGTGGGCGCGGAAGTCGAGGATGGGCTGGAACACCGCCGTCAGGGCGCGGCGGCGGTAGAGGTCGGTGAAGGCGCGCAGGTTGTCCTCCGTCAGCCAGGAGGCGTCCTCCTGGGACGGCAGGGGGCTGTGGGTGCTGGACAGCAGGCGTTCGAGGGTGGCGCCGGAGATCATCGTCGTCCTACCGGTGGCGGCGTCAGGCCGCGCAGGCCTCGGCCTGGGCCACGGCGTGGAACTCGATGGCGTTGTGCTCTTCGGAGAGGTCCTGGCCGAATTCGATCATCATGTCGTCCTCCGCGTCGTGGTGCCAGTCGAGGATCACCTTGCGGCCGGCGACGGCGGTGGCGTTGAGCATGGCGACGAGGGCGCGGATCAGCTTGGTGCTGGCGCTGTTGAAGTAGCGCAGGGCGATCTCGACGCGGATCGGGGCACCGCCGTGGCCCGCCTCCAGGTAGCTCTGCAGGGAGGCGCGCACCGGGGCGTAGAAGCTCATGGCGTTCTCGGGATAGGACTCGCCGCGGATCGCCAGCTGGTGGCTGGCGTAGTCGAAGTGGATCTCGGGGGTTTCGTTGCTGGCGGGGATGTAGAGCGCTTGCATAGGTAATCTCCTTCCTAGATGAGTGCTCTGAGATAGAAGTCGGCGCGGCCCTGGCTGCCGTGCTCGTTCTCGGGGTTGAAGGCGATGTGGTAGTCGATGGGCGAGGCGGCGTCCCGCGCCACGGTGAGGAAGCCGAGGCCGGCGCCCTTGCTGACGCCGTCGGCCTCGTGGTCCTCGTTGCGCAGCTGTTCGCGATAGGCGGCCTTGATCTCGTCCACCGTCATGCGGCGCAGGGGCTCCAGCTTTTCCTGCAGGCGCGGCACGTGTTCGAGCTGGATCGGGTTGCCGCAGACGACGAAGAAGCGCTCGCCATCGCGGCCGACGGCCAGGGCTCCTTCCTTCGGTGCGCCCTCGGCGTCGCCGGGGTGGGCGTAGTGGAGGATGTTCTGGGCCATCTCGACGAAGGTGGAGAACACCTTGCGGCGGGCCGTCTGGGGCGCGCCGACGGTTTCCAGGCGCTGGCGCAGGGTGTCGCCGATGGCGGCCACCACGTTCTGGGAGAACTCCCCCGTGTAGTAGAAGAGGATGCCGTTGTCGGCGGCGGTGCAGCGGAAGGTGTTGAAGACGTCGAGTTGCATGGCGGTCAGATCCGGAAGGCAAGGACGGAAAGGTCGTCGCGGCGCGGTTCCTCGCCCTGCCAGTCGCCGTAGGCGGCGACCAGGGCCTGGCGCAGTTGCGGCAGCGGCGCGGCGCGGTGTTCGAGCAGCAGGGCGTAGAGGCGCTTGCGGCCGAAGGCGATGCGCTTGGGGCCGCCGGGCTGGTCGTAGAGGCCGTCGCTGGCGACGCAGACCAGGGTGCCCGGCTCCAGGGTCAGGGCCTGCTCGGTCCAGGCCTGTTCCAGGGGGGTGCCGGCGTAGCCGACGCCGGCCCGGTCGCCGTCGATCTGCTCCACCTCGGCGGCGCCGGGGCGCAGCAGCAGCAGGGGGGTGCGGGCGCCGGCGTAGCGGAGTGTGCGCGTCGCCGGCTCCCAGGCCAGGAAGCCGCCGTCCATGCCGTCGTCGGAGCGCTCCTGGCTTTCGCTTTCGTCGGCATGGCTGTGGTCGATCTGGCCCAGGGCCCGCTTGACGCCCCGGTTCACGCGGCCGAGCAGGGCCGTGAGGGAGCAGTCGGGCTCGGCGATGAGGGCGTTCTCGATGAAGGAGGCCATGATCAGCGTCATGAAGGCGCCCGGCACGCCGTGGCCGGTGCAGTCGAACAGGGTGGCGACGAAGCCCGCGCCGCGGGGCGTGAAATAGAAGGCGTCGCCGCCCACCGTGTCGCGGGGTTCCCACAGCAGCAGGTGGTCGGGCAGCAGCTTCTGCAGGGCCTCCCGCGAGGGGCGCAGGAAGGAGCGCTGGATCACGCTGGCGTAGGCGATGCTCTCCATCACCTGGCGGTTCCTCTCGGCCTGCAGTTCGGAGATGGCGCGCACCAGGTCGATGCCCGTGCCCATGCCGGTGTAGTCGCCGTCGGCGGTGACGATGAAGCCGTCGGTGAGGGTCTTGCCGCCGTGCTCGACGGCGCGGAACGAAAGCTCCTGCAAGGGCGTCGCCGCCTCGACGACGAGGGGCGACTTGTCCATGAAGGCGATGCAGCTCTTGTGGCTGTACACCTCCCGGTGGAAGGGGCGGGCGAAGCTGTCCATGAAGATGTTGCGGTTGATGAGGCCGATGGGGCGGCCGTCCTCGATCACCGGCAGGCCGGAAAGGGCCGGGTGGTGGTCGAAGAGCTGGAAGACGTCCTGGTTGGTGTGGGCCGGCGACACCGTGGGCGCGTCGATGAGCAGGTCGGCGGCGCGGCCGGCGAGGCGGTGCGGCGCGTTGGCGGCGGGGCGGGCGGCGGTCTGCATGGGGACTCCGGGAAACGAGACGTGGCTGCGCAGACTAGGGGCGGTGCGTTACGTCCCGGTGACAGTCCGCCAAAGCCGCCCTTGTCACGGGAGCTTCATCACGCTGCAATCTGGATGGCCGAGGCTGCAGGTTGCGAAAGACCCGCCGCGGCAGGCCGCCGCCGTTCCCACACCACCGAGGTGCTTCATGCGCAAGACGATCCACCGCTCTGCGGCCCGTCCCGCCGGCTGCGAGGAGTGCGCCCATCAGTTGGGCACGGTCCTCGACGCCGCTACGCTGCAGGCCGGCTTCCGGCCCGTGGCCGACTTCGAGCGCTGCGGCATCCTCGGCTTTATTGCCGCGGTGCGCGGGCCTGCCGGCATGCTGCACGGTTCCGGTACGCGCCTCGGACGCATCGCCCGCCAGTTGGGCCTGTTGCGGGAGTTCAGCCGGGCGGCGGCCGGCGTCGCCGTACAGCGTTTCACGGAGAGCGGCAGCGGCGGCCTGCTGTTCCTGCCCCTGGCCGAAGGGGCCGTGGAGGCGGCCGACGGCGACCTCGCCGCCGACATCCTGGCCGCTGCCGCCGCGTCCGCCTTTCCCGCCGAGCGCATCGTCCTGCTGCTGCCGCCGGTGGATACGGAATGTTTCGACAAGGCCGCCGAGTCCCTGGCGCGGTTGCGCGCCGCCGGCTTCGCCCTCGCCTCCCGCGGCCTCGGCTGCGACCTGGCGGAACGGCATCTGTGGGCCCTGACCTCGCCGGACTTCGTCGTCCTCGACGAGCACCTGTTCGACGGCGTGGACCTGGCGACGGTGCGCGACACCGGGCTTTCGGAGCGCCTCGCCGCCGAGGTGGAACGGGGGCGCCGCGTCGTCGCCGACGGCATCCGCAGCAGCAACGATTTCAATGCCCTCCACCACCTGGGCATCCGCTACGGCGCCGGCGATTTCATCGGCCGCGCCAGCACGGCGCCGACCCGGGCCATGTCGGCTGCCGCCCACAAGGCCATCTCGGCCGCCTGCAACTGCAGCCTCGACACCCAGGCGGCCCCCGGCGGTGTGCTGGAGCGGCTGTTGGCGAAGCAGCCGCCGGTGGCCTCCACCAGCACGGCCGACGATGTCTTCTTCCTCTTCGAGCGCACGCCGGAACTGCGCGCCATCGCCGTGGTGGATGGTGACGTGCCGCGGGGCCTGATCTCCCGCTACGAGATGGTGGACAACATGGCGCGGCCCTACCGCCACGAACTCTACGGCCGCAAGCCCTGCACCCGCTTCATGGACGCCCAGCCGCTGGTGGTGGATATCGGCGTCTCCCTGCCGGAGCTCTCGGAGATCGTCGTCAGCGCCGATCCGCGCCACCTCATCAGCGGCTTCATCATCACCGACCGGGGCCGCTACCTGGGCATGGGCTCGGTGCAGGACCTGGTGCGCGAGGTGACGGCCATGCAGATGGAGGCGGCCAAGTACGCCAACCCCCTGACCCAGCTGCCGGGCAACGTGCCCATCAACCAGCACATCGACAACCTGCTGGCGGCCGGCGAGGCCTGCTGCATCGCCTACTGCGACCTGGACCACTTCAAGCCCTTCAACGACGTGTATGGCTACGCCAAGGGCGACGAGGTGATCCAGCTCACGGCCCGAGCGCTGGCGGCGGCCATCGACGCCGAGCGGGATTTCCTCGGCCACATCGGCGGCGACGATTTCGTCATGGTGCTGCGCAGCGCCGACTGGGAGGCCCGCTGTCGTGCCGCCCTGGCGCGCTTCGGCGAGGAGATCCTGGATTTCTTCAGCAACGACGACATCGAGCGCGGCGGCTATGTCACCGAGAACCGCAAGGGCGAGCTGGAATTCCATCGCCTGACATCCCTGTCCATCGGCGCCGTCGAGGCGGCGGCGGGGACTTTCCAAAACCATCTGCAGGTGTCGAAGGTCGCCGCCGAGGTGAAGAAGAAGGCCAAGGCCATACCCGGCAACAGCCTCTTCATCAACCAGCGGCACTACCCGAGCGACCGGGAGTCCCCTGCGGACCACCAGGAGGAGACCGTTACATGAACCGCGATCAATACACCGCCAAGCAGGCGCTGACGCGCCCCGAATCCCTGGCCGCCGCCGTCGGCGCCGCGGCTGCCGTCATCGCCGCCAATGCCGAGCGCTGGGGCGTCATCGACATCGAGGAATACCGGCGCCTGGCCCGGCGCTCGGCCGGCCTCCCGCCCCAGGAGCGGCCGGAGATGTTCGTGCTGCCCGATTAGGCCAGCAGGCTCTGCACGAAGTCGTGGATGGTGCGGGCGGTGGCGTGGTCGGCGTCCCGGTGGGGGTTGTATTCGACCACTTCCATGGCCAGCAGGCGCCGGTCGGCGCGCACCGAGTCGAGGGCGGCGAGCAGTTCCCGGCGGTGCAGCCCGCCGGGCACCGGCGTGCCGACGCCGGCCTCCTCGGCCGGGTCGAGGGCATCCAGGTCCAGGCTGATGCCGTAGCCGGCGGTCTCCCGGTTCACCTGGGCCACCGCTTCGCCGAAGACCTCGGCCAGGCCCCGTTCGCGCACCTCGTTCATGAAGTAGATGCGCACGCCGAGGGTGCGCAGCAGGGCCGCCTCGCTCCATTCGAAGCTGCGCACGCCGATGAGGCAGACGTTCTGCGGCAGCAGCTTGGGGCCGGGGAAGCGCAGCCCGGTCAGGGCGGGCTCGCCCCGGCCCAGCAGGCAGGCCAGGGGCATGCCGTGCAGGGAATGGCTCGGCGAGGTCTGGAAGGTGTGGCTGTCCATGTGGGCGTCGATCCAGATCAGGCCCAGCTCGCCCCGCTCCCCCAGGTGGGCGCGCGCCCCGCTCCAGGTGCCGACGGCGCAGGAGTGGTCGCCGCCGATCACCAGCGGGAAGGCATCCTCCGCCAGCGCCGCTTCCACGGCGCCGGCCACCTGGCCGCAGATGCCGGCCACCGCGGCCAGGGCATCGCCGGCCGCCGCGTCCACGCGCAGGGTGGGCGCCCAGCGCAGCCTTGCGTCCGTCTGCTCCAGGTCCCGCAGGGTGCCCAGTTGCAGCAGCACGTCGGGACCGTCGGCGCAGCCGGGGTCGCCGGCGCCCCGGCCGCAGGCGACCCCGATGACGCGGGCGTGGCGGGGCGGGAGACGAACGGGCTGGGTTTTGGCGATTTTCATGGCGGTTCGACGGCGAAGGGGGGCGGACGCCAGCATAACCGCCTTCGCCGCCGGGCCGGTTACAGCCGGGTTACGACATCCGTACCCCAAGAGGAATCAACCGGTTGCAAGCGCTTGCGCAGGCGATGTCTTACGCTGACGCAAATCGTTAAGATCGCTGGAATCTCCATGAAAGGTGTGCGGGCAATCATGCGGGCTCGGTGGCGAGCATCCGCATGACAGGGGTCGCTCGCCTGTCGTTCGATCCATTCAGGGAGACCTTCATGAAAAATCAGGCTATCGCCAGACAGGGCGGGATGGGAAGGCTCATGCTGCCGGCGCGCTTCGACATCATGTCCACGGCCGAGTACCGCATCTCCTTCGCCCGCTTCGTCAAGGACGCGGCGACGAACAGGCTGGAGGTGGACTTCGCGCAGCTGGAATACATCGACAGCCTGGGCATCGGCACCCTGCTTTCCTGGGACAGCACCTGCCGCAAGAGCGGCAAATCCCTCGTGCTGAAGGCCTGTCCGCCGACCACCTTGAAGCTCTTCAGGCTCGCCGGGGTCGACGGCCTGTTCACCTATTCCTGATCCTCCTGCAGGAGCCGCCCCGCGCGGGCATACCAGGGAGACTACCGATGAAGATATTGATCGCCGATCATGACGGCAGCGAACGTCGCGTCCTGCGCGCGGCGCTGGCAGACGAGGGACATGAGCTGCTGACTGCCGCCAGTTGCGCCGAGGCCTTGCGCCGATTCGAGGGCGAGCGTCCGGAGCTGGTGCTGATGGACATCGCCCTGCGTCGCGGGGGCGGCTACGAGTGTACGCAAAGGATCGCCGCGGCCTGCGGCAGCCGTTTCGTCCCGGTGATGCTGATGGCCTCGGCGGGTGAGCGCCTTTCGTTGGAGCGGTTCATCGCCAGCGGTGCGGCCGATTTCGTCGAGGGCGCGGCCGACATCGTGGCGCTGAAGGCCAAGGTGGCGGGTTACCGGCGCCTGCGGGAGATGTACCTGGAGTTGGAGCGCTTCCAGTACCGCTTCCGCCAGGAGGTGCGGATGGCGCGCGAGATGTTCGACAGCATCAACGGGCGCAGTCCGGGGGACGTGGAATGCGTGCGCCAATGGACCGTCAGCGCCGGCCACTTCAGCGGCGATCTGCTGATCCATGAACGCACGGCGGCGGGCGATCTTCATCTGCTGCTGGGCGACTTCACCGGCCATGGCCTGGCCGCCGCCCTCGGCACCCTGCCGACGGCGGACGCCTTCTTCGAGATGACGCGCAAGGGCTTCGGCATCGGCGACATTGCCTGGGAGATCAACCGCAAGCTCCACGAAATGCTGCCGACGGGCCATTTCTGCGCCGCCACCCTGGTGCGCCTGGCCATGGCGCGCGGCGAGATGGAGATCTGGAACGGCGGCCAGCCGCCCCTGCTGATGCTGGATGCCGCCGGCCGCCTGACGCAGGAAGTGCCGTCCTTCGGCATGCCCCTGGGCATCGCCGAAGCCGGCCGGTTCAGCCGCCGCACGATGTCTTGCGATCTGGCCGGCATCCGCCATGTGGTGCTGTGCAGCGACGGCCTGCTGGAGGCACGCAACGCTGCCGGCGAGATGTTCGGCACCGACGGTCTCCTCGGCGCCGTGGCGGCGGCCGGCGGGCGCCGCGAACACCTGCTGCGCACCATCAAGTCCCGGCTGATCCGTTTTCTCGACGGCATGGTCCCCCATGACGACGTCTCCCTGCTGACCGTGGACCTGGCCGGCGCCTGAGGTCCGGAAATCGGCCATGGACTACACGTCGTCCCCGGGGTTGGCGCCGCCGACGGCCTTCGGCGGCAGCGGCGAGGCCGGCGCGGCGGCCATCGCCGATCCCGACGGCGTCGTCGTCGTGGCGGACGACGGCCGCATCCTCTATGCCAACGGGGCCGCGGAAAGCCTGTTCCTGCGGGGGCCGGGGGGATTGGCCGGCTGCCTGTTCGGCCATCCCGTCGTCGGCGGCGACAGCACCGAGATCGAGGTGTTCCGCCCCGACCGCCGCAAGATGACCGTGGAAATGCGCTGCACGCCCATCGAGTGGGAGGGGCGCGCCGCCCATCTGGTTACGCTGCGCAGCGGCCAGGAGCGGCGCCGCGTGCGCGAGTCGTTGCACAAGTCCTCGGAACTGCTGCATGCCCTGGTGGCCTACTCGCCCATGGCCATCGTGGCGGCCGACGGGGCCGGCCGGGTCACCCTCTGGAACCGGGCCGCGGCGGCGATACTGGGCTGGCGCGATCTCGACGTGCTCGGCAACCCCCTGCCGGCCACGTCCGACGATCCCCTCGAATCCCCGGCCGGCATGTGGCGCCTGGCCCTGGCCGGCGAGGCCGTCATCGGGCGGGAGCTGATGTCCCAGCACCGCAACGACGGCACCGAGGTCGCCCTGCAATGCTGGGCGGCCCAGATGGACGGCAGCCGGGGCCTGCCGGGCAGCGTCGTGCTGATGCTCGCCGACGTGACCCAGCGCCATCGCGTCGAGGCCCATATCCGGCGTCTGGTGGGCCACGACGGCCTCACGGGGCTGCCCAACCGGCGCCAGTTCCGCAAGCAGGTGGAGCGCACTATCGGCAAGCTGCAGGGGCGCGACCGGCCCCACCTGCTGGTGCTGCAGCTCGGTCTCGACCGCTTCAAGATCGTCAACAAGTCCATCGGCCACGGCGCCGGCGACCACCTGCTGCTGGCGGTGGCACGGCGGCTGGCGGGGGTGCTCTACGAGACGGACCTGATCGCCCGTACCGGCGGCGACGAGTTCTCCATCCTGCTGCGCGACACCCACCATCTGCGCGACGGCGTGCGCGTGGCCAACCGCCTGCTGCAGCACATGACCGAGCCCTTCGAGCTGGACGGACAGGAGGTGTTCGTCACCGCGAGCATCGGCATCGCCGTCTATCCCAACGACGGCGCCCGTGCCGAGGACCTGATCCACGCCGCCGACAACGCTATGGACCGGGCCAAGCAGCAGGGCGGCAACGCCTGCCAGTTCAATACCCTCGACCTCGACAGCGACGCCCGCCACCAGCTCATGGTGGAGAGCGGCCTGCGCCACGCCATCGAGCGCGACGAGCTGTTCCTCGAATACCAGCCCCAGTACGAGCTCGGCAGCGGACGCCTGGTCGGCGTCGAGGCCTTGCTGCGCTGGCGGCATCCCGTCATGGGCGTGGTGCCGCCGGCCCGCTTCATCCCGATCGCCGAGAGCTGCGGGCTGATCGCCCCCATCGGCAGCTGGGTGCTGCAGACCGCCTGCCGCCAGTTGCGGGCCTGGGACGACGCGGGCCTGCCGCCGCTGCGCATGGCCGTCAATGTCTCGGCGCGCCAGTTCTTCGCCGACGACTTCAAGGCGGAAGTGAAGCAGGTTCTGCGCAGCAGCGGCATCCCGCCCGAACGCCTGGAGTTGGAACTGACCGAATCCCTGCTGGTGCGCGGCGCCGCCGGCGCCATCGAGGTGCTGCGCAGCCTGCATGGTCTCGGCGTCCGCCTGTCCATCGACGATTTCGGCACCGGCTATTCGGGGCTTTCCTATCTCGTGGACCTGCCGATGGATACCCTGAAGATCGATCAGTCCTTCGTCCGTCGCCTGGAGCAGAGCCACAGCTACGGCGCCATCGTCACGGCCATCGGCGAACTGGCCCACGGCCTCGATCTGCGGGTGATCGCCGAGGGGGTGGAGACCGAGGCGCAGCTGGACTTCCTGCGCCGTACCTATTGCGACGAAGTGCAGGGCTACCTGCTTTCGCGTCCGCTGGCGCCGGACGGCGTGGCGCGGCTGTTGGCGTGAGGCGCGCTTCACCTGGCCGTAACCGTTCCGGCATCGGCGCGTAACCGCCGGCCGGCAGCATGACGGCGTGAATCCCACAAGGAGACGCCCCATGCGAAGAACGCACCTGCTGCTCTGGCTACCCGCCCTGCTGCTGACGAGCGCCGACGCGCTGGCCTGGGGCCTTTACACCCACGTCTATTTCGCCCAGGCCCTGGTCTGGCTGGTGCCCCTCGCCGACCCGCGCCTGCGCGCCGCGGCGCGCCGCCTGCCGGGGCTGGTGCTGGCGGGCGCCTGCCTGCCCGACCTGGCCCTCACCGACCTGCGCGCCGAGCGGCCGGTTTTCGAACATTCCCACGAGTGGGAGACGGCGGCCCGCCTGCTGGCCGCCGCCGGCAGCGAGGAGGAGCGGGCCCTGGCCCTGGGCTTCGCCAGCCACCTGCTCACCGACATCTTCGCCCACAACCACTTCGTGCCGGCCCACGAGATCGTCTGGTTCGACGCGCCCGTGCTGACCCATGCCGCCTGCGAGTGGGCTATGGACTACCATGTGCGCCGCCACGTCTATGGGGCGCCGGCCGAGCTGCTGGCCGCCGACCGCGAAGTGGTGGCGGCCTGGGTGGCGGCGGCCTTCGGCTGCACGCCCGCCGTTGCCGGCCGCGCCCTCGACGGCCTGGCCGGCGCCGACCGCCTGCTGCGGCGCTCCGGCCTGCCGCGCCTGGCCCATGGGGCCGGCGGCCTCGGCGACCGGCGCATGGCGCGGCGCTTCGCCCACTATCTCTCCCACACCGTGCGCCACCTGCGCCAGATGGACCGCATCGCCGCCGGCGAGCGCCCCCAGTGGGTGGCGAACCCCTGCCGCCATGCGGCGCGGGAAGCCCTCGCCGGCGTGCCGGCGCGCCTGCTGCGGGCGCGGCTGCCCATGCCGGCGGACCTGTTCCGCCCGGCGGCCGGGCGCAGCGCCGGCTGAGGCCGGCAAGGGGATTTCCTGCGGATAGGGAACGGCACGGCGGGGGCCGCCGTGCCTGCGTTCAGGCTGTCAGATCAGGCAGACCAGCTGGGCCACCAGGGTGCCCAGCAGGGCCCCGGCGATCACGTCGCTCGGGTAGTGGAGACCCAGCACCGGCCGCGAGACGGCCACCAGGAAGGCGAAGGGATAGACCAGGGGCGCGAGCTGGGGGAAACCCGTCGCCGCCACCAGGCCGAAGGACACCGCATGCAGCGTGTGACCCGAGGGGAAGCTGAAGCGGTCCAGGGCCGGCGCCGCCGCCGAGATGGCCGTATAGACCTGGTAGGGCCGCGGTCGCGAGGTCTTGTGCTTGAGCCACTTGTAGATCGCCAGGCCGAGGGCGCCGGCCAGCGCCATGCGGCCCACCGTGGGCCAGGCGGCGGCGCCGTAGGCCAGGGGCAGCAGGGCCATCAGCGTGTACCAGAAGACGCCGTCGCCGAGCCGGCTCACGGCCTTGAAGAACACCCGCCAGAAGCGGAAATGGCTGACGCGGTTGAAGCGCAGGCAGAGGGCGAGATCCAGTTCGCTAATCCAGTGCGGCGACGAGGGCGTTTTCGGCATGTTGCCTCCTCTTGTGCGTGGCGACGGTGCGGGCGATGGCGGCGGCGAAGGCGTCGTGGATGCTTTCCCAGTCCAGGTGGGCCACCGAGGGGGCGGCGATGGCGCGTATCTGCGCCAGTTCGGCCCGCTCCCCCGCCAAAGCGGCGGCGGCGGACGCGAAGGCGGCTGCGTCGCCGGGGGAAGCCAGGCGCCCGTTGAGGCCGTCCTCGATAAGGTCGGCGGCGGCGGCGCAGTCGTAGGCGACGACGCCGAGGCCACTGGCCAAAGCTTCGGCGGTGACGTTGCCGAAGGTTTCGGTGAGGCTGGGGAAGAGGAAGAGGTCGGCCGAGGCGTAGTGCTCGGCGAGATCGGCACCGCGCCGCAGGCCGGCGAAGATGTGCTCCGGGTGGCGCGCAGACAGGGGCTTGAGCAGCGGGCCTTCGCCGACGAAGACGAGGCGGGCGTCGGGCCGCGCCGCGCGGATCGCGGCGAAGGCGGCGAGCACCAGATGCAGGTTCTTTTCCGGCGCCAGGCGGCCCACGTAGGTCGCCACCAGGTCGTCCGGCCCGGCGCCCCAGGAAGCCCGCAGGGCCTCGTTGCGGCGCTCCGGGTTGAACAGCCAGGTATCCACGCCGCGCGACACGACGGCGAGCTTCCGGTAGCCCTGGGCCGCCAGTTCCCGGCTCAGGCCGCGGGTGGGCACCAGGGTGGCGTCGGTGCGGTTGTGCAGGCCTCGCAGGTAGGCGGCGATGGGCCGCCGCAGCCAGCCGAAGCCGTAGTGGCGGCTGTAGGCGTCGAAGTTGGTGTGGAAGCCTGAGCTCACCGGCAGCCCCAGCGCCCGCGCCGCGTTGATGGCCGACCAGCCTAGGGGGCCTTCGGTGGCCACATGCACGATGTCGGGCGTGGCATGTCTCCAGGCTTTCACCAGCGCATCCCGCGCCGGCAGGCCGAAGCGCAGTCCTTCGTAGCGGGGGATCGGCAGACCGCGTACCAGGGTCTCGGCGAAGTCGTCGTTGAGGATCGGAGATTCGTCGTCGTTCTGGCGCGGTCGTACCAGATGCACCGCGTGGCCGCGGCGCCGCAACCCATCGACCATGCGTCCCAGCGTCATGGCGACGCCATTCACTTCCGGCGGATACGTCTCCGTGACCAGCGCCACGCGCATCGGCCGCCCGGACTGCCTGCGTACGGATACTTTATCGTCCATGGCTCGTCATCGTGACGAGGCCATGCGACAGGCGCGTGTCGGGTTGGTTGCGGTGGGGTTAAGGTTGGAGCGGGGTGCTGCGACTTACGGAGCGCGGCCGGGTGGGGTACTAGCGGGCGATCAGCGGAAACTGGTCGGGGTGGCGAATGGAGTCGACGGCCAGGTCAACGTCCAGTTCCGGCCAGTAGAGATGGTTCGGCGACGGCAGTTCCACACGCATGATCTTGCCGACGGCGGCATCCTTGAACCAAGGGAATTCAGCGAATGGCAAGAACAGTTCCTCGTCTTCCAGCAGGAGCCAGAAGCCGTGCGGGGAGATGTTGGTCACCTCAACCGGGGAAATGCTGATTCCAAGCGCTGCGGATGACATGTTCGTGTTCCTGAACGAGACGGAGGGCTTCGCTAATTTCGCGGCGGGAAAGACCGGTGCTTTGAGCGAGTTCGATTGCCGGCTCCAGCCAGAACTTGGCTTCACCGTTTTGTCCCTGCACATGGACGTGCAATCTCGGCTCCTCCCGCGAGAAAAAATAGAAGCGAAAGCCGCCTTCGCGAAAGACTGTCGGACTCATCGCGGAAATGATACGCGCAACTTTGTGCTGCCGGAACGTCATCCTTGATGCGGAGCGCGGCCGGACGAGGTATTCGCGGGCTCGTTAGCGGCCGAGCTGCGCCGAATGCCTCACCCGCGAACACCCCGCCCGGCCGGTGGGGCAGGGGAGGGGGAGCGTTTGAATTCGCCCGACCTGCGCGGTTTTTCGCGCAGATCCGGTGGATTGATGAGAGGTTAGCCATCAGAATGGCAGGTCGTCGTCGAGCGGGAATTCATCTGGGGCACCATCGATAACCCATTTCGCCATCCACTTGTCCATTCGGTCAAGGCTTTCTCCCTTGATGATTGGCCCTAGCCACTTCTCCCGCTCGTCTTTGGAAAGAACTTGGGCGGCAAGCAGAATTGAGCGACGGTCCCAATAGGCGTAGTGCAGCAATTGATTCTTTCTGTCCTTTATCCACGCCTGATTATTCATAGTGATCGCTGCGCGGGCTTGTGGGCGAAGTCGTTTGCTTGAGAAGACAAACGCGCGAATTCTCCCGAAGCTCAAAAGCTCTTCGTGACGGGAGAAATACCATTCCAGCCATAGCCTCACGGCACGGATATTTGACGCGGAGTGATCGCAGAGACCCTGTAGCTGCGCTGCGAAGGAAGAAACGAAATCAGCATCAGTAATTGAATCAAGATATAGCGCAATGTCGTTTACGGCTGGAGCAAAGAAAGCAATGTGCTCCATGAGGCAGCCGGCAATGTCTTTGATTCCGTGCGCTCGCGCTCTCCGGACAATTGCGCGAATTACTCCGAGATCGAGAGTTTCAAACTTTGTTATGCGCGTTAGCGCGTCGAGAAGAACGGCGCCGGCATTCTCAATCACGACGAAATCGACGTCTTCGATCTCCATGGTGTAGGGATTGACGACCTCAATTGCCCCAAGAATCTCAAGCTTCTCCAGTTGATATTGGTTGTTCAACTCCTGATTTATGAAATCTTCGGACTTGCTAATCCGGGTTTTCTCCGGCGAAAGAGATAACCGCTGATTCTCATGAAGGTAGACGCAGAAGTCTTGGAGAAGCGATTGCAGTTCCTGAAGCGAGTTTCCAAAAATCCGAAAGTCATCCACATATCGAACATGCTCGAATCCTCGGCCATAAATGAACTGATCGGCGTCGATCAGTGTCGCCTCCGCCATGATGATGCTTGAGGCTGGGCCGACCGGAATCCCCTGTGACGCTCTCGTATTGAGAGCTGTCAGGAAATACTCGATTCGTTTTGATATCCCTGGTGGGTCATCGGTGGCAGTTTGAATTGCGTTCTGGAGGCGGTGAAGATATATCTTGTTGTAGAAATCTGAGATGTCCGCCGAAAGAACGAATGGAAAATCGGCGGATAGGTTTTCACATCGCTCGCGATAAACATTGAAGCCAGAGCCATCGGCGAAAAAGCTCCTGTCACTCTCCGAGATTCTGTAGGAGCATGCGACTTCTGGGCTCGCCCGAGCAGTTTCTACGTTCGAAGCGATAGTCTTTGCTAGGGCCGCATAGACAATTGAGTCTAGGGGCTCGGGACGATGAACGATCCTGAATCCGCTTCGTGTTTTTGGCCACGGCTCCACCAGTGGGGGAGCCGAGAGAATATGGTCAAGATCGGATTCCAGAATGTGGTGCTTAACTTCGCCCCATGAATGCCCAATGGCCAAAAATTCCTCAGTTCTAGGGAAGAAGTCCGTGTCGTAATAGGTGGTGATGTGCCGTAACGCGAAGTCAAGGCTATCCGCATTGATAAGCGTCTTTAGTGGCTGGGTCATATCGGCGGGACCAATGGAGTCTGAGGGTAGTCGTGTTTTAGATGTCAAAGCGAGGTGTCCATATCTAGGCACCTCGGCTGGCGAGTTGATGAGAGATTACCCAACTCGCATCGAGGCGGCAATGCTTCTGGGATGTTCGGAGATTTCGCACCGAAGTTCGGGCGCCGGGGCGGGTGCTCGCGGGTGAGGCATTCGGCGCAGCTCAGATTCTATGGTTCAGGTCAACGGCATTGCCTGACGCTCTGGAGTGAATGTGGTCTTGTGGGCATAGAGAGACCAAGCCGTTCTGGCGATGCGGCGCGCAAGGACGACGAGGGCGGCAGTGGACGACAGGCCCTTGGCGCGGTAGCGCTCGTAGTAGGGCTGCCACACCTTCACGCGGGCACCTGCCATCGCAGCCAGATACAGCAAACGCCGCAATTCGCTCGGCCCTCGCTTGGACAAGCGTCGTCGGCCGCGATGGTGTCCGGAATCGTCCGGACGTGGGTCCAGTCCGCTGAAGGCAACGAAGGCGTCGGCATCGGGGTAAGGCAGGCGCTCCAGCGCAGCGAGCAGACCGCTGGCAATGACGGGGCCAACCCCAGGAATCCCGCGCAGGCGAGCAAATGCTTCCCGGCGAGCCTGGGTGGCATTGATCAGGGTCGCCAAGCGCTCGTCGATCCGTTCGATCACGCGGCCCACCGTAGTCATCAGGGACTTACGTTCTGCCGCGAAGCCGCTCAGATCTTTGAGCGATAGTCCCAACGCTGCACGGATGGCACTCAGTTTGGCGCGACGCTTGAGCAGCCGCTGGAACTGACGTTGCTCTGGCGTGGGCGGAATCCAAGGATGCAGTTGGGCATGCTCCTGAGCCACCATGCGCGCCAGGAGTTGAGCATCCACACGGTCGGTCTTGCCGCGCTGGCCCACACCCTTGGCGTAGTGCCGCGCGTCCCTGGGGTTCAGGAGATATACCCGGAACCCCTTCTTGTAGGCCAGGGTGGCAAATACCTCGTGGTAGCTGCCCGTAGATTCCATTCCGATGGAACTGCCCGGCGGCAGGCTGACCAGAAAAGTCAGCAGGGAGGTGCGGCGGTTGGCAATCGTGCGCGGGGTGAAACTGCCTTCGGAGCAGGCCACCACCACTTCGTCTTTGCCAATGTCGGCGCCCAGATACAGCGGATGTGTGTCGGTTTGCATGATGTGGGCCTCCAGGTGTTTAATGAAACGCGCTGGGGTGGCACACACCGACGTAAGCTTGCAGTCAAATCGGCGGTCGGAAGATCGGCTCTTCTGCCGCTAGATTCCTCATCGACGCTGGGCGGTGTGGGTGGGGGAGTTCTGAGTAAGTCTGTCCCTCTTGCAAGGTCAGATAGCCGCTAACGCCCCTCCACCCCGGCCCTCCTACTGTTTCATACGAGAGCCGCCTTTACCATACAAGCCGCTAACGAGCCCGCGAGTACCCGCCCCGGCAGCGTTCCTACAGCAAAGCAAAATCAGCCGAACAGCACCAACCCCCAGGTAATCACCACATTCACCAGCGCGATCAGCACCGCGGCGCTGCCGATGTCCTTGGCGCGCTTGGAGAGGCGGTGGTGGTCGAGGGAGATGCGGTCCACGGCGGCTTCGATGGCGGAGTTGATGAGTTCCACCACGAGGACCAGCAGTACGCTGCCGATCATCAGGATGTGGCCGATGTTGCTGGCGGGCAGCAGCAGGGCGAGGGGGATGAGGAGGACGGCGAGCCAGGTTTCCTGGCGGAAGGCGTCTTCGTGGCGGTAGGCGGCGGAGAGGCCGGCCAGGGAATAGTGGAAGGCGTTCCAGACGCGGGTGAGACCGGTCTTGCCCTTGAAGGGGCTTTCGTGGGTGGCGGTGTCGGGCTGGTTCATGGGGGCTATACCAGGGATCGGTAGAGGGTGGCGAGCTGGCGGGCCCGCTCGGGGGAGGACCATTCTTCGGCGAAGCGGCGGCCGTCGTCGGCGAGCGCTTCCAGCCGGCGCCGGTCGGCGACCAGGGCGGCGAGGCCGTGGCCGAAGTCGACGGGGGTGTCGGGGGCGGCGATGGCGCCGCGGCCGGGTTCGACGATGTCGCGGGTGCCCATGCGGGCGAGGGCATAGACGGGGAGGCCGGCGGCCATGGCTTCCAGCAGGACGAGGCCCTGGGTCTCGGTTTTGGAGGCGAAGGCGAAGACGTCGGCGGCGGCGTAGCAGTCGGGTAGCTCAGTGGCCCGGTCCAGGTAGCCGACGAAACGCACGTTCTCCTCGATGCCGAGGGCGATGGTGCGTACCCGCAGGTGGGGGAGGGCGGGGCCTTCGCCGGCGACGACCAGCAGCAGGTCGGGTTGGCGGCGCACGGCATGCACCATGGCGTCGAGCAGGAAGCCGATGTTCTTCTCGTGGGCGACGCGGCCGACGAAGAGGGCGACGGGGCGGTGCTCGGGAATGCCGTGGCGGAAACGGAAGCGCTGGCCGTTGCCGTTGGCGAAGCGGGCGACGGGGATGCCGGTGGGCAGCACGTGCAGGGGGGCCTGGACGCCGTAGGCGCCGAGGGTGTCGCGCATGGCGAGGGACGGCACGACGACGGCGTCGAGGCCGTTGCACTGGTTGCGGGCGATGCGGCGGGCGATGCCCGCCAGCAGCGGGCGCGGCAGCAGCGGCAGGTAGTGGTGGATGTATTCCTCGAAATGGGTGTGGTAGGTGGCGAGCACGGGCACGCGACGGCGCCGCGCGGTGCGCAGGCCGGCGTAGTGGGCGGCGAAGGGGGTCTGGATGTGGATGAGGTCCACGCCGTCGGTGGCCAGGTCGTCCAGGGCCCGGTCGAGGGGGCGGCGCTTCATGAGCCGGTCCTCGGGGTCGAAGGGTACGCGGCGCGAGGCGACGCGCCAGGTGGCGGGGGCCTCGTGGGGTTCGGGATAGGCGGGCGCCACGAGGCGCACCTCCACGCCCTCGGCGCCCAGGTCGGCGCGGAAGGTTTCGATGGAGGTGGAGACGCCGTTGATGCGCGGGAAGTAGACGTCCGAGACCATCAGGACGCGCAGGGGAGCCGACGGGAGATTTTGCATGTCCGGCAAGTTGCCGCGCAGATGTTGCGGCCGTGTGACAGCCCGGGCCGGTGGGGCTGATTCGGTCTGTGTCACATGGCCGTAACAAAGCCTTCATAGACTGGCCTGCGTTACGTTTCCCCCCCCCCTCAAGGAGAACTCCGCATGAGCAAGAAACTGTACCGCCTGCTGCCCGTTGTCCTCGGTACCGCTGGTCTGCTGGCTGCCGCCGGCGCCCGTGCCGATGCCCTGGTGAAGATCGACGGTTCCTCGACCGTGTTCCCCATCACCGAGGCCGTGGCCGAGGAATTCCAGAAGGCCAAGAAGGGCGCGGTCAAGGTGACGGTGGGTATTTCCGGCACCGGCGGCGGCTTCAAGAAGTTCTGCCGCGGCGAGATCGACATCTCCGACGCTTCCCGTCCGATCCTGAAGAAGGAAATGGACGCCTGCAAGGAGGCCGGCATCAAGTACATCGAACTGCCGGTGGCCTTCGACGCCCTCACCGTGGTGATGAACCCGAAAAACACCTTCCTCAAGGAAATCACCGTTCCCGATCTGAAGAAGATGTGGGAGCCGGCCGCCCAGGGCAAAGTCACCAAGTGGGCCCAGGTGAACCCGGCCTGGCCCGACCAGCCCCTCAAGCTCTTCGGCCCGGGCGCCGATTCGGGTACCTTCGACTACTTCACCGAAGCCACCGTCGGCAAGGCCAAGTCCTCACGCGGCGACTACACGGCCTCCGAGGACGACAACGTGCTGGTGCAGGGCGTCTCCCGCGATGTGGGCGCCATCGGCTACTTCGGCTTCGCCTACTACGTGGAAAACAAGGACAAGCTGAAGGCGGTGCCGGTGGTCAACTCCAAGGGCAAGGCCGTGCTGCCGTCCCTTGAGGCGGTGATCGACGGTTCCTACGAGCCCCTGTCGCGCCCGATCTTCATCTACGTCAATGCCAAGGCCGTCGAGCGTCCCGAGGTCAAGGAGTTCGTCGAGTACTACCTCAAGCACGGCGGCGCGCTGGCCAAGGAAGTGAAGTACGTGCCCCTGGCCGACTCCGACTACAAGCACGCGCTGGACAACTTCGGCAAGAAGAAGACCGGCACCGCCTTCGGCGGCGAGGCGGAAATCGGCGTCAAGATCGCCGACCTGCTGAAGCGCGATCCGAAGGAGTAAGGCTGGTGACCCGGCTGGACGGCCGCGGCCGTCCAGCCGGGTCATTCATTCGCGAGGCATCCCATTCATGAGTATCTCCGTGTCAGCAGAACATAGCCCGCCCGCAGCAGCCACCACAGATCAAGTCAGCGAGCGCCTGCGCAAACGGGCGTCGCGCCACATGAAGGAACGCTTCATCGAGTTCCTACTGTTCGGGGCTGCCCTTGTTTCGGTGTTCACGACCGCCGCCATCGTCTATATCCTGGTGAAAGAGTCCTGGATCTTTTTCGAGCACGTGCCCCTGGCGGACTTCCTGTTCGACACCCAGTGGACGCCGCTTTTCGACGACGCCCATTTCGGCATCATGGTCCTGCTCTCGGGAACCATCACCAGTTCGGCCGTGGCCCTGGCGGTGGCCATTCCCCTCGGCACGATCATCGCGATCTATCTTTCCGAATTCGCCCCCTTCAAGGTGCGCGAGATCGCCAAGCCTTTCCTGGAACTGCTGGGCGGCGTGCCGACCATCATCTACGGCTATTTCGCCCTGGTGTTCCTGACGCCGTTGCTGCAGAAGATCTACCCGGACCTGCCGGGCTTCAACCTGCTTTCCGCCGGCCTCGTGATGGGCATCATGATCATTCCCTACGTCGCCTCCCTTTCCGAGGACGCCATGCGCGCCGTGCCCATGAGCCTGCGCGAGGGTTCCTACGCCATGGGGGCGACACGTCTGCAGACCGCCATCAAGGTCGTCATGCCGGCGGCCTTCTCGGGCATCGCCTCGGCCTATATCCTGGGCATTTCCCGTGCCGTCGGCGAGACCATGATCCTGGCCGTGTCGGCCGGCATGCAGCCGAACCTGACCTTCAATCCGGCGGAGCCGGGGGCGACGATCACGTCCTTCATCGTCCAGGTTGCGCTCGGCGACCTGCCCCACGGTTCCATCGGTTACCAGACCATCTTCGCCGCCGGCCTGTCGCTGATGTTGATGACCCTGGTGTTCAACCTGCTCGGCTACTGGCTGCGCAAGAAGTACCGCGAGGTGTATTGAGATGAATCCCCAGGATCTCCAGGTCATCCGGGCGCTGATCGCCAAGGCCAAGCGCTGGGATGCCTTCTTCGGTGTGCTCGGCATCCTCGCCCTGATGGTCGGCGTGCTGACCTTCTGCGCCCTGTTCCTCGACATGGCGATACAGGGCGTGCCCCGCCTCGATGCCGACTTCTTCACCAACTTCCCGTCGCGGCGGGCGGCCGGCGCCGGCATCCTGTCGGCCTGGGTCGGTACCACGCTGGTGATGCTGGTCACGGCCTTGGCCGCCGTGCCGCTGGGCATTGCCGCCGGCGTCTATCTCGAAGAGTACGCCCCCAAGAACTGGATGACGGACATCATCGAGATAAACATCACCAACCTGGCGGGCGTGCCGTCCATCGTCTATGGCCTGCTGGCGCTGGGGCTGTTTGTCTACCAGTTCGGTTTCGGCCAGAGCATCCTGTCGGCCGGCCTGACCCTGGCCCTGCTGATCCTGCCGGTGGTGATCGTCGCCACGCGGGAGGCGATCCGGGCGATCCCCCAGGCCATCCGCGAGGGGGCCTATGCCTGCGGCGCCACTACCTGGCAGATGGTGGCCGACCACATCCTGCCCTATTCGTCGGCCGGCATCCTCACCGGCGTCATCATCGGCATGGCGCGCGCCATCGGCGAGACGGCCCCGATCATCACCATCGGCGCCCTGACCTTCATCGCCTTCCTGCCGCCGGTGCCTTTCACCGGCGATCCGGCGGCGGGTCTCAGCGACTGGCTGTTCGCCCCCTTTACGGTGATGCCGATCCAGATGTTCAACTGGACTTCGCGGCCCGAGGCGGCCTTCCAGGTGAACGCCGCGGCGGCCGGCTTCGTGCTGGTGCTGATGACCCTGGCCATGAACGGGCTGGCGATCTGGCTGCGCTACCGCCTGCGCAAGAACATCAAGTGGTAAATCCCATGACCGAGACTGCAATGAACGCTCCCGTCGAACAGAACCTCAAGATCAAGGCCGAGTGCCGCGACTTCAACTTCCATTACGGCGCCTTCCATGCGCTTAAGAAGATCAACCTGCCCGTCTATGAAAAGCAGGTGACGGCGCTGATCGGGCCGTCGGGCTGCGGCAAGTCCACGCTGCTGCGGTCCTTCAACCGCATGCACGACCTCTATCCCGGCAACCGCTACGCCGGCGAGATCGTCATGCATCCGGACAACACCAACCTGCTGGCCAAGGATGTGGACCCGATCGAGGTGCGCATGCGCATCTCGATGGTGTTCCAGAAGCCGAACCCGTTCCCGAAGTCGGTCTATGAGAACGTTGCCTACAGCTTGCGCGTGCGCGGCATGCGCAATCGCAGCGAACTCGACGACCGCGTCGAGCAGGCCCTGAGGGGAGCGGCCCTGTGGGACGAGGTGAAGAACCGCCTCAACGACCTGGGCGCCAATCTTTCGGGCGGCCAGCAGCAGCGCCTGTGCATTGCCCGCGCCCTCGCTTCCGATCCCGAAATACTGCTCTTCGACGAGCCCACCTCGGCCCTCGATCCCATCGCCACGGCGAGCATCGAGGAGCTGGTGACCGAGCTCAAGGAGAAGGTGACCATCCTCATCGTCACCCACAACATGCAGCAGGCCGCGCGCATTTCCGATTACACCGCCTACATGTACCTGGGGGAGCTGGTCGAGTTCGGCGTCACCGACCAGATTTTCATCAAGCCGAAGAAGAAGCAGACGGAAGATTACATAACGGGCCGGTTCGGATGAACCGGACCGGTTCTGTAACGGCGCAGGCTAACGTGAGCATCGCGAACGTTAAGGCGCGCAGCGCCGGCCGGAGGCATTACATAACGGGCCGGTTCGGCTGAACCGCCCACAAAAAGAACACAACGGAGATGGTATGAACATCAGCGAGCATTCCTCCAAGAAGTACGACGCCGAGCTGGAGATCCTGCGGGCCAGCGTCATGCAGATGGGCGGCCTCGTCCAGGCCCAGATCATGACGGCCATCGATGCCTTTATCAACGGCAACCAGGACCTGCTGGAGAAGGTCATCGCCGACGACCACAGCGTCAACGGCCTGGAAGTGAATATCGATGAGGAGTGCGCCCAGATCGTTGTGCGCCGGCAACCGGCGGCCGTGGACCTCCGTCTCATCATGGCCGTCTCCAAGATCGTCACCGACCTGGAGCGCATCGGCGACGAGGCCGCCAAGATCGCCCGCATCGCCAAGGTGATCCACCAGCGCGACCACCTGAATTCGCCGCGCATCAGCTATGTGCGCGAGGTGGCCGACGTGGCCCTCGACATGCTGCGCGGCGTGCTCGACGCCTTCGCCCGCCTCGACGCCGTCAAGGCTGCCGCCATCGTGCGCGAGGATCAGGTCATCGACGACCGCTTCCGCGGCATCATGCGCCAGCTCATCACCTACATGCTGGAAGACCCACGCACCATCACCTCGGCCTTCGACATCGTCTTCATCGCCAAGGCCATCGAACGCATCGGCGACCACGCCAAGAACATCGCCGAGAGCGTCATCTACATCGTCAAGGGCAAGGACGTGCGCCACATCGCCCTCGACCAGTTGGAACGGGCGGCCCGCTCCAGCGCTCCCTGAATTCCCGGCGCGCACCGGGTTTGACCCGGTGCGGCGGCTGCCGGTATAATCGCGGGCTTCTCGGGATACCGACTTACCGCTCACGACCGCCATGGCCACTCGTCAGAAATTCGTAGCAGGCAACTGGAAGATGCACGGCAGCCTCGCCGACAACCTTTCGCTGCTCACCGCCGTCAAGGCCGGTGCCGCTGCGCTCAAGGCCCAGGTGGCGGTCTGCGTGCCGTATCCCTATCTGGCCCAGGCCCAGTCGGTCCTCGGCGGCGGCAACGTCGCCTGGGGTGCCCAGGACGTTTCCGAGCACAGCCACGGCGCCTATACCGGCGAGGTGAGCGCCGCCATGCTGGGCGACTTCGGCTGCCGCTACGCCATCGTTGGCCACTCCGAGCGCCGCAGCTACTACGGCGACACGGACGCGGTCGTCGCGGCCAAGACCGAGGCGGCCCTCAAGGCCAACCTGATTCCCATCGTCTGCGTCGGCGAAACCCTCGCCGAGCGCGAAGCCGGCATCACCGGCGAAGTGGTGACCCGTCAGCTCGACGCCGTCATCGCCCGCATTGGCGTGGATGCCCTCGCCAAGTGCGTCGTCGCCTACGAGCCCGTCTGGGCCATCGGCACCGGCAAGACGGCCAGCGCCGCCCAGGCCCAGGAAGTGCATGCGCTGCTGCGCGCCCGCGTCGCCAAGGACAGCGCTCCGGTGGCCGCCGGCCTGCAGATCCTCTACGGCGGCAGCGTCAAGCCGGGCAATGCGAAAGAACTCTTCGGCCAGCCGGACATCGACGGCGGCCTCATCGGCGGTGCCGCCCTCGTGGCGGCCGATTTCCTGGCCATCTGCGCCGCCGGCTGACAGCAAGCAAAGGATAGTTTCAATGGATTTCATCTATTCGACGACCCTGACGGTTCACATCCTGGTCGGTCTCGCCGTCATTGCCCTGGTGCTGGTCCAGCACGGCAAGGGCGCCGACATGGGCGCGGCCTTCGGTAGCGGTTCGTCGGGCAGCCTGTTCGGCGCCACCGGCTCGGCCAACTTCCTGTCCCGCACCACGGCGGCCCTCGCCGCAGTGTTTTTCCTGACCAGTCTGGGGCTCTCCTACATGGCGGGTTCCCGCACCCAGGTGTCGGGCAGCGTGGTCGATGCGGCCGTGCAATCCGCCCCGGCGGAGACCCTGCCGGCGAAGCCGGAACTGCCCCTGCCGACCGGCGTGCCGGACTCGAAGGCGAGGGACATTCCGAAGTAAGAAATAAGTAAGAAAAAGCTGTAAATAAGGTTTTTGTTGCGGCGCATAAGTGGTATGATTCGCGCCGCTCGGAAAGCCCGGAAACATTGGGCTGCAGGGCCGACGTGGTGAAATTGGTAGACACGCTATCTTGAGGGGGTAGTGGCGAAAGCCGTGCGAGTTCGAGTCTCGCCGTCGGCACCAAGGATTAACGATGATCTCCTTGAGCATTTTGTGGTCATCGACAACGCGGTGAGAGCCGCGAAAGAAAATGCTGGAAAACTACTTCCCTGTCCTCGTTTTCGTGCTCGTCGGCCTGGCCTTCGGGTGTGTTCCGATCCTCCTCGGTTGGCTGGTCGCTCCCCACCGCCCCGACAGCGAAAAGCTTTCCCCCTTCGAGTGCGGCTTCGAACCTTTCGAAGACGCCCGCATGAAGTTCGATGTGCGCTACTACCTGATCGCCATCATCTTCATCCTCTTCGATCTCGAAATCGCCTTCCTCTTCCCGTGGGCCACGATCTTCAAGGAAATCGTCGCCACGCCGGAAGTCAAGTTCTTCGGCTTCATCGAAATGCTGGTCTTCATCACCATCCTCGTAGTTGGCTACATCTACGCCTGGGCCAAAGGCGCCCTTGACTGGGAATAACGGTTAGGAAATCGCGTGAGCATCGAAGGTGTACTGCAGGAAGGCTTTGTCACCACCACGCTGGACAAGCTGATCAACTGGACCCGCACGGGTTCCATGTGGCCGATGACCTTCGGTCTCGCCTGCTGTGCCGTGGAGATGATCCACGCCGGCTGCTCGCGCTACGACCTGGACCGCTTCGGCGTCGTCTTCCGGCCGAGCCCGCGGCAATCCGACGTGATGATCGTCGCCGGCACCCTGACCAACAAGATGGCGCCGGCCCTGCGCAAGGTGTACGACCAGATGGCCGAGCCGCGCTGGGTGATCTCCATGGGGTCCTGCGCCAACGGCGGCGGCTACTACCATTACTCCTACTCCGTGGTGCGCGGCTGCGACCGCATCGTGCCGGTGGATATCTACGTGCCGGGCTGCCCGCCGACGGCCGAAGCGCTGCTCTACGGCATCATCCAGTTGCAGAACAAGATCAAACGCACCTATACCATCGCCCGCTGATTCGGAACCGACGCCACCATGAGCGCCAAGCTGGAACGTTTGTGTCAAAAACTTAAGGAAGTGCTGGGCGTCCGCATCGGCGAGCCGGTGCTGAAGCTGGGCGAAGTCGCCATCGAATGCGCCGGCGCCGACTACCTGGAGATCGCGCGCACCCTGCGCGACCACCCGGAGCTGCGCTTCGAGCAGTTGATCGACCTCTCCGGCATCGACTACTCGGCCTACCCGGGCTGGCAGGGCAAGCGCTTCGCCGCCGTCAGCCACCTGACTTCCGTTACCCACAACTGGCGCCTGCGCCTCAAGGCCTTCCCGGCCGACGACGCCTTCCCGGTGCTGCCGACCGTGACCGTGGTATGGAGCGGTGCCGACTGGTACGAGCGCGAGGCCTTCGACCTCTACGGCATCATGTTCGAGGGCCATCCCGACCTGCGCCGCATCCTTACGGACTACGGTTTTGTCGGCCATCCCTTCCGCAAGGACTTCCCGGTTTCCGGCCACGTCGAGATGCGCTACGACCCCGAGCAGCAGCGGGTCGTCTATCAGCCCGTGACCATAGAGCCGCGCGAAGTGACGCCGCGCATCGTGCGCGAGGAGAACTACGGCCGTGGCTGAAATCAAGAACTACAGCATCAACTTCGGACCCCAGCACCCGGCGGCCCACGGCGTGCTGCGCCTGGTGCTCGAACTCGACGGCGAAGTCGTCGTGCGCGCCGACCCGCACATCGGCCTGCTGCACCGGGGTACCGAGAAGCTGATCGAAACCCGCACCTGGCTCCAGTCGGTGCCCTACATGGACCGTCTCGACTACGTCTCCATGATGTGCAACGAACACGCCTACTGCCTGGCGGTGGAGAAGCTGCTCGGCGTCGAGGTGCCGCTGCGCGCCCAGTACATCCGCGTCATGATGGACGAGGTGACGCGCATCCTCAACCACCTGCTGAACATCGGCACCCATGCGCTGGACATCGGCGCCATGACCATGGTGCTCTACACCTTCCGCGAGCGCGAGGACCTGCTGGACGTCTATGAGGCCGTCTCCGGCGCCCGCCTGCATGCGGCCTACTACCGGCCGGGCGGGGTGTACCGCGACCTGCCGGACAGCATGCCGAAGTACACCGAGAACAGGTTCAAGAACGCCGAGACCGTCAAGCGCCTCAACGCGGCGCGCGAGGGCTCGCTGTTGGACTTCCTCGAAGACTTCACCGAGCGCTTCCCGGCCTACATCGACGAATACCACACCCTGCTGACCGACAACCGCATCTGGAAGCAGCGCACGGTGGACGTCGGCGTCGTCTCCGCCGAGCGCGCCCTCCAGCTCGGCTTCACCGGCGCCATGCTGCGCGGCTCCGGCGTCGAGTGGGACCTGCGCAAGAAGCAGCCCTACGAAGTCTACGACCGCATGGAGTTCGACGTGCCGGTGGGCCGCAACGGCGACTGCTACGACCGCTACCTGGTGCGCATGGAAGAGATGCGCCAGGCCAACCGCATCGTGCGCCAGTGCATCGACTGGCTGCGCAAGAACCCCGGCCCGGTCATCTCCGCCGACCACAAGGTGGCGCCGCCGCCGCGCGAGTCGATGAAATCCAACATGGAAGAGCTGATCCACCACTTCAAGCTCTTCTCCGAGGGCATGCACGTGCCCGCCGGCGAGGTCTATGCCGCCATCGAACACCCGAAGGGCGAGTTCGGCGTCTGGGCCGTGTCCGACGGCGCCAACAAGCCCTACCGTCTCAAGCTGCGCTCGCCGGGCTTCCCGCACCTGGCGGCGACCCACGAGATGGCCCAGGGCCACATGATCGCCGACGTAACCGCCGTCATCGGCACCATCGATCTGGTGCTCGGCGACACCGACAGATAAGCGACAGGGAAAGTCATGCTGAATCAGGAGTCGCTGCAGAAAATCGCGCGCGAAGTCGCCAAGTACCCGGCCGAGCAGAAGCAGTCGGCCTGCATGGCGGCGCTGCGCATCGCCCAGGAAGAGAAGGGCTGGCTGGCCAAGGAGTCCATCGAGGACGTCGCCCAGGCGCTGGAGATGGCGCCCATGGCCGTCTATGAGGTCGCCAGCTTCTACAACATGTACGACCTGCATCCGGTCGGCAAGTACAAGATCACCGTCTGCACCAACCTGCCGTGCGCCCTGTCCGGCGGCGTCCATGCCGCCGAATACGTCAAGCAGAAGCTCGGCATCGACTTCAACGAGACGACGGCCGACGGCAAGTTCACGCTGAAGGAAGGCGAGTGCATGGGCGCCTGCGGCGACGCGCCGGTGATGCTGGTGAACAACATCCGTATGCACAGCTTCATGACGCCGGACGAAATCGACAAACTGATCGCGGAGTGCAAATAAGATGGCCCTCATCGACGCGATCAATCCCGTACTTTCCGCCGGCTGGGGCAAGGGCGACGCCGGCTGGGGCCTCAAGGAATACGAAGCGCGCGGCGGCTACCAGGCCTTGAAGCGCATCCTCGGCGAAAAGCTGACCCAGGACCAGATCATCGCCGAGGTGAAGACCTCGGTGCTGCGCGGACGCGGCGGCGCCGGCTTCCCCACCGGCCTGAAGTGGAGCTTCATGCCGCGCGCCTTCCCCGGCGACAAGTATGTCGTCTGCAACACCGACGAGGGCGAGCCGGGCACTTTCAAGGACCGCGACATCCTGCGCTACGATCCGCACTCGGTGATCGAGGGCATGATCATTGCCGGCTATACCGTCGGCGCAGCCCGCGGCTACAACTACATCCACGGCGAGATCTTCGAGATCTACGACCGCTTCGAGGCCGCCCTAGAAGAGGCCCGCGCCGCCGGCTACCTGGGCGGGAACATCCTCGGCTCCGGCTTCAACTTCGAACTCTTCGCGCACCACGGCTGGGGCGCCTACATCTGCGGCGAGGAATCGGCGCTGCTGGAGTCCATCGAAGGCAAGAAAGGCCAGCCGCGCTTCAAGCCGCCGTTCCCGGCCAGCTACGGCCTCTACGGTAAGCCGACCACCATCAACAACACCGAGACCTTCGCCTCGATCCCGTTCATCCTGCGCATGGGCGGCCAGTCCTTCCTCGATCTCGGCAAGCCCAACAACGGCGGTACCAAGCTGTTCTCCGTCTCCGGCCATGTGAACAAGCCGGGCAACTACGAGGTGCCGATGGGCACCCCCTTCGCCAAGCTGCTGGAAATGGCCGGCGGCATGCGCGGCGGACGCAAGCTCAAGGCCGTGATCCCGGGCGGCTCGTCGGCCCCGGTGCTGGCGGGCGACATCATGATGGAATGCACCATGGATTACGACTCCATCGCCAAGGCCGGCTCCATGCTCGGCTCCGGCGCCGTCATCGTCATGGACGAGACGGTCTGCATGGTCAAGGCGCTCGAACGCCTGTCCTACTTCTACTACGAGGAATCCTGCGGCCAATGCACGCCGTGCCGCGAGGGCACCGGCTGGCTCTACAAGATCGTGCATCGCATCGAGCACGGTCAGGGCCGCCCGGAAGACCTGGACCTCCTGCTCGACCTCGGCGGCAACATCGCCGGCCGCACGATCTGCGCCCTCGGTGACGCCGCCGTGCTGCCGGTACAAGGGATGCTCAAGCATTTCCGCGCCGAATTCGAGTATCACATCGAGAACAAGAAGTGCCTGGTGCCGCCCGAGGTCCAGAAGGCCGGCAGCACCTTCCACACGCGGATGATGGCGGGGGCGTCATGCTAGAGATCGAAATCGACGGCAAGACCCTCCAGGTGGAGGAGGGCAGCACGGTCATCGAGGCCGCCCACCAGATGGGGACCTACATTCCCCACTTCTGCTACCACAAGAAGCTCTCCATCGCCGCCAACTGCCGCATGTGCCTGGTGCAGGTGGAAAAGGCGCCGAAGCCGCTGCCGGCCTGCGCCACGCCCGTCACCGCCGGCATGAAGGTGTTCACCCACTCGGAACTCGCCGTCAAGGCCCAGAAGGGCGTGATGGAGTTCCTTCTGATCAACCACCCCCTCGACTGCCCGATCTGCGACCAGGGCGGCGAGTGCCAGCTGCAGGACCTGGCCGTCGGCTACGGCGACTGCAAGTCGCGCTACGAGGAAGAGAAGCGCGTCGTGGTGAACAAGAACCTCGGCCCGTTGGTCAGCACCGACATGACCCGGTGCATCAACTGCACCCGCTGCGTGCGCTTCACCCAGGAGATCGCCGGCTACATGGAAATGGGCCAGGCCTTCCGCGGCGACCGCGCCGAGATCATGCCCTTCGTCGAGAAGACGGTGGACTCGGAGATCTCCGGAAACATCATCGACCTGTGCCCGGTCGGTGCCCTGACCTCCAAGCCCTTCCGCTACGCCGCCCGTACCTGGGAGCTGTCGCGCCGCAAGTCGGTCAGCCCCCACGACGGCCTCGGCAGCAACCTCATCGTCCAGACCAAGCACGACAAGGTGCTGCGCGTGCTGCCGCTGGAGAACGAGGACATCAACGAGTGCTGGCTGTCCGACAAGGACCGCTATTCCTACGAAGGCCTCAACGCCGCCGACCGTCTGACCAAGCCCATGGTGAAGCAGGGCGGCCAGTGGAAGGAAGTCGAATGGAACCAGGCCCTCGACTACGTCTCCCACGCCCTGCGCGGCGTCGCCAAGGAGCACGGCGCCGATGCCGTCGGCGCCCTCGTCAGCCCCCATGCCACGCTTGAGGAAATGGCCCTCGCCGCCAAGCTGATGCGCGGATTGGGCAGCGACAACATCGATTTCCGCCTGCGCCAGACCGACTTTTCCCTCGACGGCAAGCGCAAGGACGCGCCCTTCCTCGGCATGAAGATCGCCGAAGTGAGCCAGCTCGACCGCGTGCTGGTGGTGGGTTCGGCGATGCGCCGCGAGCATCCGCTGCTGGCCCAGCGCCTGCGCCAGTCGGCCAAGCGCGGCACCAAGATTTCCGTCATCCACGCCGCGGACGAGGACTGGCTGGTCAAGCTGGCCGGCAAGGCGGTCGTCGCGGCATCGCAACTGCCCAATACGCTGGCCCAGGTCGTCAAGGCCGCCGCCGAGGCCAAGGGTGTCGCGCTGGATGCGGCGTTGGCCGGCGTGACCGTTTCCGCCGAGGCCAAGGCTATCGCCGACAGCCTGCTGTCGGGCCGCAAGGCCGGCATCCTGCTCGGCAACTTCGCCCAGCAGCATCCCCAGGCCGGCACGCTGCAACTGCTGGCCCAGAAGCTGGCCGAAGTCCTCGGTGCCCGCGTCGGTCTTCTCGGCGAAGCGGCCAACAGCGTCGGCGGCTACGTTGCCAAGGCGCTGCCGCAAGGCAACGGCCTCAACGCCGCCGCCATGGTCGCCCAGCCGCGTCGCGGCTACGTGGTCCTCGGCGCCGAACTGGATGACTTCGCCAACGGCGATGCCGCCAAGGCGGCCTTCCAGCAGGCCGACAGCGTCGTCGTGCTGTCGTCCTTCAAGTCGGATGCCATGCTCGAATTCGCCGACGCCATCCTGCCGGTGGCGCCCTTCACCGAAACCTCCGGTACCTTCATCAACATGGAAGGCCGCGTTCAGAGCTTCCAGGCGGTCGCCAAGCCCCTGGGCGACACGCGCCCGGCCTGGAAGGTGCTGCGCGTGCTCGGCAACCTGCTCAAGCTCGAAGGCTTCGAGCAGGAGAGCAGCGAGGACGTGCGCGCCGAAGTCCTCGGCGGTACGTCCGAGTTCGTCGCCGGTCTCGACAACGGCGCGAGCGGCCATATCGATCTCGCGCCGAACCCGGCCGCCGACGCCATGAAGGCGGTGCCGCTGTACGGCGCCGATCCCCTGGTGCGCCGCGCGGCCAGCCTGCAGAAAACTTGCATCGCCATGGAGAAGCCATGATGGCCCCCCACGCTCACATTCGTTCGCTGCCCCCCACCGGGGGGCGCCGCCTCCCTTGGGGCGGCCCGACGGGAGGCTAGATGGAAGCGCTTCTCGCCCCCATCCACCAGCACGTCGGTCCCCTGTTCGGGCCCCTCTGGCCGCTGGTCTGGAACCTCGTCAAGATCGTCGTCATCATCGCGCCGCTGATGCTCGGCGTCGCCTACCTGACCTTCTGGGAACGCAAGATCATCGGCTGGATGCAGGTCCGCATCGGCCCGAACCGCGTCGGTCCCTGGGGTCTGCTGCAGCCCATCGCCGACGGCATGAAGCTCTTCTTCAAGGAAGTGCTGGTGCCGACCAAGGCCGACGGCTGGCTGTTCATCATCGCCCCTATCCTCGCCCTGGCGCCCGCGCTGGCGGCCTGGGCCGTGGTGCCCTTCTGGGACGGCGGTGCCCTGGCCGACGTGGATGCCGGCGTGCTCTACCTGCTGGCCATCACCTCGGTGGGCGTGTACGGCATCATCATCGCCGGCTGGGCCTCCAACTCCAAGTACCCCTTCCTCGGCGCCATGCGCTCCGCCGCCCAGATGGTGTCCTACGAGATATCCATGGGCATGGCCTTGATCGCGGTGCTGATGGTGTCCAACAGCCTCAACCTGTCCGACATCGTGCGCGCCCAGGACCAGGGCCGTTTCGCCGCCATGGGCTTCGGCTTCCTGTCCTGGAACTGGCTGCCGCTGTTCCCGATGTTCCTGGTGTATCTCGTCTCCGGCGTCGCCGAAACCAACCGCGCCCCCTTCGACGTGGTGGAGGGCGAGTCCGAGATCGTCGCCGGCCACATGGTCGAGTACTCGGGCATGGCCTTCGCCCTGTTCTTCCTCGGCGAATACGCCAACATGATCCTCGTCTCGGCGATGGTCTCCCTGTTCTTCCTCGGCGGCTGGCTGTCGCCGGTCGGCTTCCTGCCGGACGGCATCTGGTGGCTGGTGGCCAAGCTGTGCGCGATCCTCTTCATCTTCCTGTGGATTCGCGCCACCTTCCCGCGTTACCGCTACGACCAGATCATGCGTCTGGGCTGGAAGGTGTTCGTCCCCATCTGCCTCCTCTGGATTCCGGTCGTCGGCATCTGGATGATGTCGCCCTTCAACATCTGGAAATAAGGAAAACGCCATGGGCGCCCGCGACCTGATCCAGAGCTTCTCCCTCGGCGAACTGCGCCAGGGCCTTGCCGTGACCCTGCGCTACCTGTTCGCGCCGAAGATCACGGTGCAGTACCCGGAGGAAAAGACCCCCGCCTCGCCGCGTTTCCGCGGCCTGCATGCCCTGCGCCGCTATCCGAACGGCGAGGAACGCTGCATCGCCTGCAAGCTGTGCGAAGCCGTCTGCCCGGCGATGGCCATCACCATCGAGTCCGGCGAGCGCGACGACGGCAGCCGCCGCACTACCCGCTACGACATCGACCTGACGAAGTGCATCTTCTGCGGCTTCTGCGAGGAAGCCTGCCCGGTGGACGCCATCGTCGAGACCCATGTCTTCGAGTACCACGGCGAGACGCGCGGCGACCTCTACTACACCAAGCAGATGCTCCTGGCCAACGGCGACCGCTACGAAGCGGATATCGCCGCCGCCCGCGAGCAGGACGCCAAATACCGGTAGCCGAAACGATGGAATTCAAGACGATCATCTTCTACGTGCTGTCCGCTGTCGCCGTGCTGGCGGCGCTGCGCGTCATCACCGCCCGCAACCCGGTGCACGCAGCGCTGTTCCTGGTGCTGTGCTTCTTCAACATCTCCGGCATCTGGCTGCTGCTGCAGGCCGAATTCCTCGCCATGGCCCTGATCATGGTGTACGTCGGCGCGGTGATGGTGCTGTTCCTCTTCGTCGTCATGATGCTCGACATCAACGTCGAGCGCCTGCGGCAGAAGTTCTGGAGCTACCTGCCCCTGGGCGCCATGGTCGGCCTGCTGATGGTGGCCGAGATGGGCATGGTTCTGTCCGGCAAGTACTTCGGCCTCGACGCCATGCCGGGCCAGACGATGCCCGCCGACTACAGCAACACCAAGGAGCTCGGCCGGCTGCTGTTCACCGACTACGTCTATCCCTTCGAGCTTGCCTCGGTCATCCTGCTGGTCGGCATCATCGCCGCCGTCATGCTGACCCTGCGCCACCGCAAGGACAGCAAGCACCTGAACCCGGGCAAGCAGATCGCCGTCAAGGCCAAGGACCGGCTGCGCATCGTCAGCATGCCGGTGGAGAAGGATCAACCCGCGGCGGGGCAGGGGGAATAAGCCATGTTCGGACCTGTGTCTCTTACCCACTACCTGATCCTGGCGGCGATCCTCTTCGCCATCGGCATCGTCGGCATCTTCCTCAACCGCAAGAACCTGATCGTGCTGCTGATGGCGATCGAGCTGGTGCTGCTGGCGGTGAACCTCAACTTCGTCGCCTTCTCGCACTACCTCAACGACCTTTCCGGCCAGCTCTTCGTCTTCTTCATCCTGACGGTGGCTGCGGCGGAATCGGGCATCGGCCTCGCCATCCTGGTGGTGCTGTTCCGCAACCTCTCGTCTATCGATGTCGACGACCTCGACAGCCTGAAGGGCTAAGGGCATGAAGTCTCTCTACCTGATCATCCCGCTCGCGCCGCTCTTCGGCGCCATCGTCGCCGGCCTGTTCGGCAAGGCTATCGGCCGCGCCGGCGCCCACTGGGTGACCATCCTCGGCGTCACCGTCTCGCTGGTCTGTTCGGTGCTGGTGTTCCAGGACGTCATGGCCGGCAACACCTTCAACGGCGCCGTGTATACCTGGCTCGAATCCGGCGGCCTGAAGATGGAGATCGGCTTCCTCATCGACCAGCTCACCGCCGTCATGCTGATCGTCGTCACCTTCGTCTCCCTGATGGTGCACATCTATACCATCGGCTACATGGCGGAAGACCCCGGCTACCAGCGCTTCTTTGCCTACATCTCCCTGTTCACCTTTTCGATGCTGATGCTCGTCATGAGCAACAACTTCGTCCAGCTGTTCTTCGGCTGGGAAGCGGTGGGCCTGGTCTCCTATCTGCTGATCGGCTTCTGGTACACCCGGCCGACGGCCATCTACGCCAACCTCAAGGCCTTCCTGGTCAACCGCGTCGGCGACTTCGGCTTCCTGCTCGGCATCGGCCTCGTCGCCGCCTACGCCGGCAGCCTCGACTACGCCACCGTGTTCGGCAAGAGCAAGGAACTGGCGGCCATGACCGAGGCCGTCACCGGCTGGCCCCTGATCACCGCCATCTGCATCGGCCTGTTCATCGGCGCCATGGGCAAGTCGGCCCAGTTCCCGCTCCACGTCTGGCTGCCCGACTCGATGGAAGGCCCGACGCCGATCTCCGCGCTGATCCACGCCGCCACCATGGTGACGGCCGGCATCTTCATGGTCTCGCGCATGTCGCCCCTGTTCGAGCTGTCCGAGGCGGCCCTGTCCTTCGTCATCGTCATCGGCGCCATCACCGCCCTGTTCATGGCGCTGATCGCCATCGTCCAGACCGACATCAAGCGCGTCGTCGCCTACTCGACCCTCTCCCAGCTCGGCTACATGACCGTCGCCCTGGGCGCCTCGGCCTACTCGGTGGCGATCTTCCACCTGATGACCCACGCCTTCTTCAAGGCGGTGCTGTTCTTGGGCGCCGGCTCCGTCATCATCGCCATGCACCACGAGCAGGACATGCGCCGCATGGGCGGCCTGCGCAAGTACATGCCGATCACCTACCTGACGGTGCTCATCGGCGCCATCGCCAACGCCGGCCTGCCGCCCTTCGCCGGCTTCTTCTCGAAGGACTCGATCATCGAGGCGGTGGCCCTGTCCCACATCCCGGGCGCCGGCTTCGCCTACCTGGCGATCCTGGCGGGCGTCTTCGTCGGCGGCTTCTACTCCTTCCGCCTGGTGTTCTTCGCCTTCCACGGCGAGGAGCGCTTCCGCCAGCCGGCACCCGAGGCTCACGGCCACGCCGCCCATGACGATCATGCGGCCCATGATGCCCACGCCCACGACGACCACGCGGCCCACGACGACCACGGCCACCATGGCCCCGTCGAGCCCCACGAGTCACCCAAGGTGGTCACCGTGCCACTGATCCTGCTGGCCATTCCCGCCGTCTGCGCCGGCTGGCTCATCGGCCCCATGCTCTACGGCGGCTGGTTCGGCGATGCCATCTTCATCGCCCCCGAGCACCACGGCATGGCCCACATGAAGGAGGAGTTCCACGGCGTCGTCGCCATGGTGCTGCACGGCCTGACGTCGATTCCCTTCTGGCTCGCCGTTTCCGGCGCCGCCACCGCGTACTTCCTCTACATCGTGCGCCCGGAGCTGCCGGCCGTCATCAAGCAGAAGCTCGCCTTCCCGGCCATGATCCTCGAAAAGAAGTACGGCTTCGACGAGTTCAACGAGTGGTTCTTCGCCGGCGGCGCCCGCGGCCTGGGTCGCGGCCTGTGGAAGGGCGGCGACCAGACGATCATCGATGGCGTCATGGTGAACGGCTCCGCCAAGGCGGTGGGCTGGTTCGCCGGCGTCGTCCGCCTGTTCCAGAGCGGCCACATCTACCAATACGCGTTCTCCATGATCATCGGCGTCTTCGTGCTGCTGACGCTCTGGTTCAACCGCGCCTGACCGACGACCGATAGGAATACAGACAGTATGAGTACCCCCCTGCTGAGCCTTGCGATCTGGGTGCCGATCATCGGTGCGCTGGCCGTCTTCGCGGTCGGCTCCGAGCGCCGCGCCGCCGCCCGCTGGCTGGCGCTGAACGTGGCGCTGGCCGGCCTCGCCGTCACCCTGCCGCTGCTGACCAATTTCGACAGCGCCTTCGTCGGCTTCCAGTTCGTCGAGCAGTTGCCCTGGATTCCCCGCTTCAACATCCAGTACCTGCTCGGTGTTGACGGCATCTCCGTGCTGTTCCTCGTCCTCAACAGCTTCATCACGGTCATCGTCGTGCTGGCGGGCTGGGAGGTGATCGAGGAGAAGACGGCCCAGTACATGGGCGCCTTCCTCATGATGTCCGGCCTCATGAACGGCATCTTCGCCTCCCTCGACGGCGTGCTGTTCTACGTCTTCTTCGAGGCCTCGCTGATCCCGATGTACATCATCATCGGCGTCTGGGGCGGCCCGAACCGGGTGTACGCGGCCTTCAAGTTCTTCCTCTACACGCTGCTCGGCTCGCTGCTGATGCTGGTCTCGCTGATCTACCTGTTCCTGGAGTCCGGCGGCAGCTTCAACCTGATCGACTGGTACATGCTGAAGCTCGGCATGAAGCCGCAGATCCTGCTGTTCCTCGCCTTCCTCGTCGCCTTCGCCGTCAAGGTGCCCATGTGGCCGGTGCACACCTGGTTGCCGGATGCCCACGTCGAGGCGCCCACCGGCGGCTCGGTGGTGCTGGCGGCGATCATGCTGAAGCTCGGCGCCTACGGTTTCCTGCGCTTCTCCATGCCCATCGCGCCGGACGCCAGCCACACCCTGGCGCCGCTGATGATCGGCCTGTCGCTGATCGCGGTGATCTACATCGGCTTCGTCGCCCTCGTGCAGGCCGACATGAAGAAGCTGATCGCCTACTCGTCGATCTCCCACATGGGCTTCGTCACGCTGGGCTTCTTCATCTTCAACCAGCTCGGCGTCGAGGGCGCCCTGGTGCAGATGATCTCCCACGGCTTCATCTCCGCCGCCATGTTCCTCTGCGTCGGCGTCATGTACGACCGCATGCACAGCCGCATGATCGCCGACTACGGCGGCGTGGTGAACACCATGCCGAAGTTCGCCGCCTTCTTCCTGCTGTTCTCGATGGCCAACTCGGGCCTGCCGGCCACCTCCGGTTTCGTCGGCGAGTTCATGGTCGTGCTCGGCGCCATCAAGGCCAACTTCTGGGTCGGCTTCGCCGCCGCCACGACGCTGATTCTCGGCGCCGCCTACACGCTGTGGATGTACAAGCGCGTCGCCTTCGGCGCGGTGGCCAACCACCACGTCAAGGAACTCACCGACATCAACAATCGCGAGTTCCTCATCCTCGCCCTGCTGGCGCTGTGCGTGCTCGGCATGGGCATTTATCCCTTCCCCTTCACCGACGTCATGCATGCCTCAGTGGATAACCTGCTGAAGCACGTCGCCGTGAGCAAGCTGTAGGCCGAGAGATACGATGCTGAACCAGTTCGTCACGCCCGATCTCCAGCCGGCCGCGCCGGAGATCTTCCTGCTGATCATGTCCTGCGTGATCCTGTTCGCCGATCTCGTCGTCGGCCAGGTGCAGCGCTGGATGATGTCGGCCCTCACCATCATCACCCTCGTCGGCGCCGCCGTGCTCACCTACGTGACCATGGACGGCCAGGTGGTGCTCACCTTCAGCAACATGTTCGTGGACGACCTGCTGTCGGACTTCCTCAAGCTGGTGCTCTACGTCGCCGTCATCGCCGTGGTGATCTACAGCCGCAGCTACCTGGTGGCGCGCAACCTGGAAAAGGCCGAGTTCTACCTGCTGGTGCTGTTCTCCACCCTCGGCATGATGGTGATGATCTCCGCCGCCCACTTCCTCACCCTCTACCTGGGCCTGGAACTGCTCTCCCTGTCGCTCTACGCCCTGGTCGCCATCGACCGCGACTCGGCGCGCTCCACCGAGGCGGCGATGAAGTACTTCGTCCTCGGCGCCCTGGCTTCCGGCCTGCTGCTCTACGGCATGTCCATGGTGTATGGCGCCACCGGCACCCTGGAGATCGGCGCCGTCGCCCAGGCCATCTACCACGGCGACGCCAACAAGACCATCCTCGTCTTCGGCCTCGTCTTCCTCGTCGCCGGCATCGCCTTCAAGCTCGGCGCGGTGCCCTTCCACATGTGGGTGCCCGACGTCTATCACGGCGCGCCGACGGCCATCACCCTGTTCATCGCTTCGGCGCCCAAGCTGGCCGCCTTCGCCATGACCCTGCGGCTGCTGGTGTACGGCCTGTTCGAACTGGCCGACCAGTGGCAGCTCATGCTGATGATGCTGGCGGTGCTCTCCATCGCCCTGGGCAACCTGGCGGCCATCGCCCAGACCAACCTCAAGCGCATGCTGGCCTACTCGGGCATCTCCCACATGGGCTTCATGCTGCTGGCCATGATGAGCGGCGTCGTCGGCGGCCAGGCCGATCCCTTCGGTACCCTCAACGCCTACAGCTCGGCCCTCTACTACTCGGTGGCCTATGTGCTGATGTCGCTGGGCTCCTTCGGCATGATCCTGCTGCTCTCCCGCGCCGGCCACGAGGCCGAGATGATCGAGGACTTCAAGGGCCTCAACAAGCGCAACCCCTGGTTCGCGGCGGTGATGATGGTGCTGATGTTCTCCATGGCCGGCATCCCGTTCTTCATCGGCTTCTTCGCCAAGTTCTCGGTCCTGCTGGCCGCTGTCAAGGCCGGCTACGTCGGCATCGCCGTCTTCGCGGTGATGATGTCCCTGGTCGGTGCCTTCTACTACCTGCGCGTCGTCAAGATCATGTACTTCGACGCGCCGGTGGACACGGCGCCCATTGAGGCGCCCCTCGACATGCGCGTCCTCTTGTCCCTCAACGGTCTTGCCGTCGCGGTGTTCGGCCTGTTCCCCGACAGCATCATGATGCTATGCACGACGACGCTGGTGCGGTCGCTGTAGGCCGCCACTCCGCCGCCGCAAAAAGCCCGCGCGAGCGGGCTTTTTGCTGGCCCAACTGAATCCTTCGCGCCACGGATATCCCATGTCCCTTCTTTCGGAACTTGCCGCTCTCGCCCATCTGGAGTCCCAGAGCGATTACCAAGTCAGGAATCCCCACCGGGGCTGGGCCGTGCTGAGCATGTTCGGCCCCACCTCCGAGACCGATGTCGCCGGGTTCTGGAAACTGCAGCGGGGATGCGACGAGGGCGCCGCCATCGAACGCTTCCTCGACCGCTATCGCGGGCGCGTGGAACTGGCGCTCGTGCCGGCCGAGGAAGTGGGCCTGGAATACATGGGGAACCCCCAGCGCGGCAAGAACGTCCTCGTCGTACGGCCCGTTCCCCGCGCCTGAGGCCGAACCGAGGCTGGCGCAATAGCCCCGGCCTTGCGCCGGAGCCGTTTCTGTCCTGAATCTGTCCTGAACGATACCCGGGAGGCCTGGCGTGGTGCCAACGCCTCCCGGTGGTGGCTTATTTGGCCGGCGCAGGCGGGGCGGCGGGCGCTTCCGCGGGTGCCGCTGCCGCCGGCTTGGCTTCGCCCGCGGCTGCGGCATCGGGAAGCAGGGCGGCACACTCGGGCGACATCTCGCCGGCATTGCCGCCGCCGAGGCCGAGGGCCAGGCGGCCGACGCAGTTGGCCGGATCGATGGCCAGCGCGCGTTCATGGAACCCGCGCGCCGCCTCGTTGCCGATACCGTGGGCCACCTGGCTGACGAGTCCCAGGGAGACGAGGGCCGCGCCCCGCACTTCGGGCTTGTTCGCCTTGGCATTGGCGGCGGTGGCCTCCAGGATGCCGCCGAGCTGGGGTTCCACCTGCGCCGCCAGAACCGCCAGTTTCGCCGCCAGCTTCTGCTGCTGTTCCAGGGCGGCGGACTTGTCGCTCAATACCTTGATGTTGCCCGCCAGCACGGCGGTCGCCTGCTGGTTCTTGCCGGCTTCGTCCCGCATCGTGGCGAGGGCGGCCTCCAGGTCTTGGCTCTTGTAATGCAGCAGCGCGGCATAGCCGCCGGCGGCCAAAAAGGCGATGAGCAATCCGATGACAGCCCAGCGCTGTCCTCCGTCCTGCTTGGCAGTAGCGTTCATGGCTTACCTCTCTGTGTGTGGATGTTTGGGATCGAGGATTTTATATCCCCTTGCTCCGCTATGCGCGCGTCAATGGGTGTCATGTCGGTTCCGCTCCCCTTGGCTGGGAGTGTCGATGCGAACACTCATGGCGTAATTCGACCGGGAGGGTGGGGTAACGAAGGAGACCATGGCTTTGGGCCGTCGACGGCCGGGATGAAATACGTCCGCGCATCGGTTGTGGTGCGCGCTCGGGCCGGCGGGGTGCCCTGCCCCGCTCCATGTCACCCGTCGCCGGCCTGCGGCCGGCTCCTCCTTCTTTACTTGCGCGGAGCAGGGCACCCCACCGGCCCGAGCGGATTAAGCCATGGAGGTTTGGCGGCCAGGCTGCACCAGCGTATCTAGCCAAGGATGGCGGGTATCCGACTCCCGCAAGTAAAGGGGGAGGGCCGGCGCTTCTTCGGCCCGGAGGACATGGAGGGAGTCGGATGCCCGCCGTCCTTGGCGCGCGCCCAACACCCCGTTTCATGCGCCGCGGAAGACGCACAGCGTCAATGAGCCACTGACATGGAGCGGGGAAGGGCACCCCGCCGGCCCGGTCGTGCTCCTGGACCCAGGCCGAACGGAAAGATCCGCTACGCGGCCTTTGCGTATCGCTCTTTCGCTGCCTGGGCCTCGGCGGCTTCCGAGGCCGAATACGCCTTCCCCGACCACAGCATGCGATAGGCGATTTCCTCATTACCGTTCTCGCACAGTTCCAGCACCTGCTTGAACAGGGGCTGGAAGGTGGCGCTGCGGTGGGAGGCTTCGTGTTCATCGAAGGAGTTCCAGAAGGTGACGATGAGGGCTTCCCGGTCCTTGAGGGGACTGGCGACGGCCTGGCCGACGCTGCTGCCCTCGTTGGAGATCATGCCGCTGTTGAGGACCACCATGCCGCCGAGGAAGCCGGTGGTGGAGTGGTAGGTCTTGACGTTCTCGCAGAGCATGGCGACGCGCTCTTCGAGGTCGTCCACCGTGTAGCCCTGCTTGAGGATCACGCGATTAACGGTGACGATGCCTTCGGGATTGAAGCCGGGAATGAAGCCGGACATGGTGGGTCTCCTTCTCTCTGTAGGGGTCTTTATTAACAACTGCTAATGTATGATGGGGGCTCGTGCGGTAAAGTTCAACTCCCGCAAAACCCTGATGGCGCCATGGACGACAAGGAATTCCACGAGGACACCCTGAGTACCGAGCAGGTGTTCGACGGCAGGCTGCTGAAAGTGCATCGCGATGCGGTGCGCCTGCCGGACGGCCACGAGAGCGTGCGCGAGTGGATCGCCCATCCGGGGGCGGTGGTCGCCATCGCCGTGCTGGACAACGGCAAGCTGCTGTTCGAGCGCCAGTTCCGCTATCCGCTGCGGCGCATCTTCCTCGAATTGCCGGCGGGCAAGATCGATGCGGGCGAGCATCCCCTGGATACGGCGCGCCGCGAACTGCGCGAGGAGACGGGCTACAAGGCCCGCACCTGGCGCCACCTGGCCACCATGCATCCGTGCATCGGCTACTCGGACGAGCGCATCGAAATCTTCCTCGCCCACGGCCTCTCCTTCGTCGGCCATGCGCCCGACCAGGGCGAGATCCTGGAGATCATCGAGATGTCCCTGCCCGATGCGCTGCTGGCCGTGCGCGACGGCGAGATCACCGACGCCAAGACCATCACCGCCCTGATGTGGGCCGACAAGGTTTTCAGCGGCGCCTGGACGATTCCGACTTAAAATGCGCGCTACAGCAAAGGTGTCCGCCGGCGCGCGGGTCGGCCGGCAGGGCCCATTGGAGGAGAGCGGTTTGAAGGATGCGGCAGCGGCCGTGCGGGACGACGGCGTCGAGCAGGTGTTGGCGGAGGTCGACGAGGAGAATTTCCGCGTCCAGGCCTTTTCCATCATCGCCGAGGTTTCGGCCAGCCTCGCCGACGAGGACGACGTCGAGGAACTGCTCGGCCGCTTCCTCGGCACCATGCTCAAGCTGGCCCATGCCAATGCCGGCGCCGTGCGCGTGCTGACGACGGACGGCCAGCACCTGCGCCTGGTGGGCGCCCGCGGCCTGCCGCCCGAGGTGGTCGAGCGCGAGCGCCTCGTGCCCATCGACTGCGGCCTTTGCGGCAGCGCCATCCGCGACAACCGCCCCCATTACGACATCGACCTCCACCCCTGCGCCGTGCGCACCGGCCAGTCCTACTTCGAGACCGCCTGCGAGGCCATGGTGGTGGTGCCGCTGCAGCACGGCGGCCGTCTCCTCGGCACCTACAACCTGTTCCTGCCCGAGCGCTTCGATCTGCCGGAGGAAGTGGCCCTGCTGTTCCGCTCCATCGGCGAGCACCTGGGCATCGCCCTGGAGAACGCGCGCCTCAAGCGCGAGAACCTGCGCATCACTCTGATGAACGAGCGTCAGATGATGGCCGCCGAGGTGCACGACTCCCTCGCCCAGACCCTGGCCTACATGAAGATGCGCCTCTCCCTGCTCGACGGCGCCATCGCCGGCGAGAACATGGACAAGGCCGGCAAGTACGCCGGCGACGTGCGCCAGGCCCTCGACGAAGCCTATTCCCAGCTGCGCGCCCTGTTGTCCCAGTTCCGCAACCGCATGGACCCCATGGGCCTGCTGCATGCCTTGAGCGAACTCGCCGAGGGCTTCCACGACCGTACCGGCGTGCTGCTGGAATTCCAGAACCGCGTCGCCGACTTGCGCCTGTCGGTGGACCAGGAAGCCCAGGTCTTCTTCATCATCCAGGAGGCCCTGGCCAACGTGGTGCGCCACTCGGGCGCCACCCGGGCGCACCTGCACATCGACGGCGCCGGCGACTACTACGTCGTCACGGTGGACGACAACGGCAAGGGCGGCCAGGGCTTCTTCGCCATCGCCAACCGCACCGGCGGCTTCGAGGAACATCCGCGCCTGCGCGACCATTTCGGCCTCGCCATCATGCGCGAGCGGGCGCGCAAGATCGGCGGACGCATCGAAGTGGCCAACCTGCCGGAAGGCGGCTTCCGCGTGCGCCTGATCTTCCCGGCCATGGCCATGACCACCAGCGAGCGTCCTTCATGAGCGAAGAAATCCGCGTCCTCCTCGTGGACGACCACACCCTGTTCCGCAAGGGCCTGGCGGAACTGCTGGAGCAGAGCGGCAACGTGCGCGTCGTCGCCATGGCCGGCAACGCCGACGAGGCCTTGCGCAAGCTCGACGAGGTGGACCCCGACGTCGTCATCACCGACCTCAACATGCCGCCCCTGGGCGGCATCACCCTGCTGCGCCTGATCCGCTCCCGCGGCTGGACCAAGCCAGTGCTGGTGCTGACGGTGTCGGATGCGGAGGAAGACCTCGCCAACGCCATGCGCGCCGGCGCCCAGGGCTACCTGCTGAAGGACATGGAGCCCGACGACGTGGTGGACGCGGTGCAGCGCGCCGTGCGCGGCGAGACCGTGGTGGCCCCCTCCATGACCCTCAAGCTGGTGAGCCTGCTGCAGGGCGGCGGCCCGGCGGCGGGCAAGGCCGAGGCCATGAAACAGCTGACGGCCCGTGAGCGCGAAATCCTCGACTATCTGGCCCAGGGCCTGTCGAACAAGGCCATCGCCCGTGCCCTGGACATCAGCCACGATACGGTGAAGCTCCACGTGCGCCATATCCTGTCCAAGCTCAACCTGACCTCGCGGGTGGAAGCGGCGGTGTTCGCCGTCGAGCACAAATCCGCCGCCAGCCGGAACAACTGATGACGCACCGCAGCCCGGCGCGCAGTGGCGCGCTGCCTCGTAACCCCTACCGGAACCGTGGCTTTTGAACTTCGTCGTCGCCCCGCCTGACAGCAGCCTGCTCTACATCGGACACTACGAGCCGCTGCTGGTGCTGCTGTCGGTGCTGATCGCGACGTTCGCCTCCTTCGCTGCCCTGGAGGTGTCGGTGCGCATGCGTCGCGCCCGCAGCCCGGCCCTGCGCACCACCTGGCTGACGGCGGGCGCGCTGGCCATGGGCGGCGGCATCTGGGCCATGCACTTCATCGGCATGCTGGCCTTCAGCCTGCCCTGCGGCGTGCGCTATGACCCGCTTATCACCCTGGCGTCCATGGTGCCCGGCATGCTCGGCAGCGCCGTGGCGCTGCATATCATCAGCCGGCCCGAGCCGGGCTGGCGCGCCCTGGTCGGCGGCGGCGTGCTGATGGGCGGCGGCATCGGCACCATGCATTACACCGGCATGGCCGCCATGCGCATGGACGCGCTGCTGCGCTACGACCCGGGCCTGTTCGCCCTTTCCATCGTCGTTGCGGTGGTGCTTGCCATGGTGGCCCTGGCAATCCGCTTCCATGTCGGCGGCCTCGGCGCCTTCGCGCGGCGCTGGGCTTCGCCCATCAGTGCCCTCGTCATGGGCGGCGCCGTCTCCGGCATGCACTACACGGCCATGGGGGCAGCCTACTTCATCCGCGGCGGCGGCACGCCGACGGAAGCGGGCCTGAGTCCCGCCGTCCTTGCCGTCGCGGCGGTGGTGGTGACGGGCCTGGTGATCGCCCTGGTGCTGGCGGCCACCACCCTGGAGCGCTATCTCGACATCGTGCGGCGCCTGCAGGGGGCCAACGACGAACTGCGCCAGGCCGCCAGCGTCTTCGACAACACCTCCGAGGGCATCGTCATCACCGATACCCGCGGCGTCATCCTGTCGGTGAATCCCGCCTTCTCGCGCGTCACCGGCTACAGCCCCGAGGAGGCCATCGGCCGCACGCCCAAGCTGCTGGCCTCGGGGCGTCACGACGACGCCTTCTACCGGGACATGTGGACCAGCCTGACGGCCACCGGCCATTGGGAGGGCGAAATCTGGAACCGCCGCAAGAACGGCGAGCTCTATCCGGAACTGCTGACCATCAACGCCATCCGCGACGAGCGCGGCCGGGTGCTGAAGTTCGTCGCCCTGTTCCGCGACATCACCCTCATCAAGCGCACCCAGGAAGACCTGGAGCGCATGGCCCACTTCGATCCCCTCACCAGCCTGCCCAACCGCTCCCTCCTCGGCGAGCGCCTCAACCACGCCCTCGGCCGCGCCCGCCGCGCCAATGTCAGCATCGCCATCATGGTGCTGGACCTGGACGGCTTCAAGACGGTGAACGACAGCCTCGGCCACCCGGCCGGCGACCAGCTGCTGAAGACCGTGGCCGCGCGCCTGGCCGGCACGCTGCGCGAGGAGGACACGGTGGCGCGCCTCGGCGGCGACGAGTTCGCCGTCATCCTGGAGGACATCCGCCACGGCGAGGATGCCGCCGAGGTGGCGCGCAAGCTGATCGCCGCCCTCGCCGACCCGGTGGACCTGGGCGGCCATTCGGCCATGGTCACCGCCAGCATCGGCATCGCCATCTATCCCGAGGACGGCACCGACGGCATCACGCTGATGAAGGCCGCCGACACCGCCATGTACCAAAGCAAGACCTCGGGCCGCAACATCTTCCACTTCCACCACAGCGACATGGCGGTGGCGGTGCGCAAGCGCCTGGAACTGGAACAGGGCCTGCGCCGCGCCCTCGAATGCGGCGAACTGGAGGTCTGGTACCAGCCCCAGATCGACCTCCACGACCGCAAGGTCGTCGGCGCCGAGGCGCTGGTGCGCTGGCGCGATCCGAAGAACGGCCTCATCTCGCCGACCGACTTCATTCCGCTGGCCGAGGAGACGGGCCTCATCATCCCCCTCGGCGAATGGGTGCTCAACGCCGCCTGCGCCGACGTGCGCCGCTGGCGCGAGGAGTTCAGTTGGGACGGCAAGGTGTCGGTGAACGTGGCCGGTCCCCAGATCGAACGCGGCGATTTCCATTTCATCGTCCTGCGCGCCCTCGGTGAGAATTGCATCCCGGCCGAAGCCCTCGAGCTGGAGATCACCGAGACCTTCATCATGCACAACTCGGAGAACGCCCTCGACGTGGTGGGCCAGTTGCGGGCGCTGGGCATCACCACGGCCATCGACGACTTCGGCACCGGCTATTCGTCGCTGGCCTATCTCAAGCACCTGCCCATCGATCGTCTGAAGATCGACCGCGGCTTCGTGCGCGAATTGCCGATGGACCGGGACGATGCCGCCATCGTCGGCGCCGTCATCGCCCTCGGATCGAGCCTGGGCTTCACGGTGATTGCCGAAGGCGTGGAGACGGAGGCCCAGCGCGACTTCCTGGTGCGCGCCGGCTGCGACCAGGCACAGGGTTTTCTGGTCAGCCGGCCCCTGCCGGCGGCGGAGTTCGAAGCCTGGATACGCGCCCAGCCGGGCGGCATCTGGAATTCCTGAGACCGGGGCCGCTCAGGCCGGCGGCGTCTCGAACCAGTTAAGTTTTTCCCGCAGCGTTACCACGGAGCCGACGACGATCAGCGTCGGCGCCCGCAGCTGGGCCGCCACGGCCAGTTGGGGCAGGGTCGCCAGGGTGCCGGTGACGCTGCGTTGGTTGGCTGTGGTGCCCTGCTGGACGATGGCGGCGGGCCAGTCGGGCGGCAGGCCGTGTTCCATGAGCTTGGCGCACAGGGTCGGCAGGCCGTGGAGACCCATGTAGATCACCACCGTCTGCCGCGTGCGCGCCAGGCCCGGCCAGTCCAGGTCGATGCTGCCGTCCTTGAGGTTGCCGGTGACGAAAACGCAGGCCTGGGCATGGTTGCGGTGGGTCAGCGGAATGCCGGCATAGGAGGCGACACCGGCTGCCGCGGTGATGCCGGGTACCACCTCGAAGGGGATGCCATGGGCGTGGAGGGTTTCCACCTCTTCGCCGCCGCGGCCGAAGATGTAGGGATCGCCGCCTTTGAGGCGCACCACGCGTTTGTCCTGCTGTGCCAGGCGCACCAGCAGGAGGTTGAGCTCCTCCTGGGGCAGGGTGTGGGCGCCGCGCTCCTTGCCGGCGTAGATGCGCTCGGCGTCGGGGCGTGCCAGATCGAGGATGGCGGGGGCCACCAGGTGGTCGTAGACGAGCACGTCGGCCTCGCCGATCAGGCGCGCCGCCTTCAGGGTGAGGAGCTCCGGGTCGCCGGGGCCGGCGCCGATCAGGTAGACACTGCCGCGGCGCGCGGGACCGCGGGCCGCCGGAATGCCGGCAAAGGCGGAAGCTGCCATCGCCTTGCTCAGCTGGAACAACCGCCGCGGCTGCCGCAACCGCCGCAGCCGCCCGTGCGCGGCGCGCAGGAGGGCGGCGCCTGGTCGTCGCGCATGAAGATGAACTGGAACTCGCCGGGCTTGAGCTCGACGAAATCGAGGGTGGTGTTTTCCAACAGGGTCATGCTGCGCGGCGAGATCAGCACCTGCACGCCCTCGCAGTCGATCACCATGTCCTGCTCGCGTTCCTCGTCGAAGCCCATGCCGTAGACCAGCTCGCCGTCGTCGTCGATCTTGGCGGCGACGCGCAGGGCGGGCTCGTCGTCCTGGACTTCGGCCGACTGAAGAATCTGGCCGGCGGCGGCGGGGGTCAGTTTGAACATTGCTGGGTCTCCACGTTGGTTTTTTGGTTACGCCACGCGCGCACGCTGCGCACGAACTTCTGCGGCCAGTCGCAGCCGGAAGTGGCGCGCAGATGGGTGTAGGAGGCGAGCAGGTTCTTGTAGACGATGCCGTCGTGGGCGCCGTCCACGCCGTGGCCGCGCTTCATGTCGTAGGCGAAGCGCGTGGTCGGCGCCAGGTTCTCGATGGACGAGTAGTGGAATTCGTGGGCGCGCAGCACGGGCACCTCGGCGTCGGCGCTGCGCCAGGGATGTTCGACCGTGGGCGAGAGCATCACGTAGCCGCGGCCGACGGGCTTGGGGTGCATCACCACGTCGCCGGCGATGGCGCCCACCATGCGGGCGCTCTTGCCCTGCCAGGCGATGGAGCGGGACAGGTACATGAGACCGCCGCACTCGGCATAGGTGGGCAGGCCGCCTTCGATGGCGTCGAGAATCTCGGCGCGCAGGCCGGCGTTGGCCTCCAGCCGTTCGAGGAAGGATTCGGGGAAGCCGCCGCCGATGACCAAGCCGTCGCAGGCGGGCAGGTGCGGATCGCGCAGGGTGTCGAAGGGCACGACCTCGGCGCCGGCGGCGCGCAGGGCGTCGAAGTCGTCGGCGTAGTAGAAGCCGAAGGCGGCGTCCTGGGCGACGGCGATGCGTACCGGGGTGTCGGAAACGATCAGTTCGGGGGCCGGGCGCGCCAGCGCCACGTCGGTGCGTGTGATATCGAGCAGGCGGTCCAGGTCCACCGAGGCGCCGACTACGCCGGCGATCTCGGCGATGTGGCGCTCGGCGGCGCGGGTTTCGTTGGCCGGCATCAGGCCCAGGTGGCGCTCCACCAGTTGCAGGCGGGCATCGTCCTGGATGGCCCCGATCACCGGCACGTCGGTGTAGTGCTCGATGACGGCGCGCAGCTTGGATTCGTGGCGGCGTCCGCCGAGCTTGTTGAGGATGACGCCGGCGATCCTGATCTCGCGGTCGAAGGCCTGGTAGCCGAGGATCAGCGGCGCGATGCCGCGCGTCATGCCGCGGGCGTCGAGCACCAGGATCACCGGCAGGCCCAGCAGACGGGCGAGGGCGGCGTTGCTGTTGGAGCCCTCCAGGTCGAGGCCGTCGTAGAGGCCCTTGTTGCCCTCGACGAGGCAGACGTCGGCGTCCCAGCCATGGCGGGCGAACTGGGATTGCAGCTCCTCGTGGGGCGAGAGGAAGAAGTCCAGGTTGCGGCAGCGCCGGTTGGCAGCCAGCCCCAGCCAGAGGGGATCGATGTAGTCCGGGCCCTTCTTGTAAGGCTGCACGGCGAGGCCGCGGGCCGAGAGGGCGGCGGCCAGCCCGATGCTGACCGTGGTCTTGCCGGAGGACTTGTGGGCCGCCGAGATCAGGAACCGATGCATCCTGGCTATCCTCCGCGCGACGCTGGGGCGATTCCGCTCCGGTCCGGGGGGACCGGAAGCGGGATTCAGTCGGTGATGTTGCCGGCGGCCTCGAGCTTGCCGAGGTCGTCCTGGGGCAGGAAGCGCAGCACGCGCACGCCGATGGTGGTCATCGTGAAGGCGATGCCGATGCCGCCGAGGCCGAGCAGGAACTCGGGCAGGGCGGGCGAGTAGGTGTCCACCTTGCCGTCGAAGAAGCTGCTGGTGGCCGACATGCCGGGGAAAATCTCCAGCGGGAAGGCCTGGCCGCCGATGATGAAGACGTAGAGCTGGCAGAAGGCGCCGACGATGACCAGCAGGGAGGCCACCATCACCGAGCCGCGGAACTGCAGGGAGGGGATGTAGAGCAGGGCCAGGGGCAGGATCGTGCCGACCACCAGCCAGCCGCCCCAGAACAGGGCCGGGAAGATGCCGCCGTCGGCGAGGATGAAGCGCTCGAAGGCGACCTGCTTGGCGAAGTAGAGGTTGGTCAGGTGATAGACGGCGACGAAATAGAACACGGCGGCGACGAAGATGCCGAGCAGGTTCTTCATGCGGGAGCGGATGGCCGGGTGGAGCTCGATGCCGTTCCAGGAGAACATGGCCCGCTGCACCAGCATGAAGACCGCCAGACCCCAGGCGAAGGACATGATGATGAACATGGGCGCCAGCAGGGCGGAGTTGTAGGCCTGGCGCGCGACCAGGAAGCCGAAGATGGAGCCGGTGCCGGTGGTCAGCAGCAGGCGCCAGACGAAGGCCGCGAAGCCGGCGGGCTTGGCGTAGGGGTTCATGCGGCGCTCCATCAGCGTCCACATGTACACCGCGACGATGCCGAACATGCCCGGATAGAGGATCACGTTCCAGCCGAACACCGAGGTCGGGTTGAAGTGGGTCATGGCGACGATGAGGCGGTCGGCGCGACCCAGGTCGAGCATGATGACGGCGAGACCGCCGGCCAGCATGGCGATGCACAGCAGGCCGGAGAGGGGCGCCCGCGACTTGTACACCACCTTGCCGAACACCGAGCCGATGGAGGCGACGTTGAGCACCCCCGAGGCAGCGACGATGAGGAAGATGGCGAAGACGTGGGGCAGGCCCCAGACGATCTGGTTGTTCATGCCGGTGACGACGTGGCCGCTGTGCTCCATGTAGAGCGCGGCGCCGAGGCCGATGGCGGTGACCAGGCCGCCGAGGGCGGTGAGGCCGTAGAACAGGGTTTCTTCGACGCGGCTGAAGGTGTTTTTCATCGTATTACCCGTCAATGGTGCCCGTCAGATGCCGTGGTAGCGGACGCCGACATCGAGCTTGAGATCGGCGCGCACCTGGGTGCTGGCGACTTCCTTGAGGCGCTTGGAGATGTCGCTGGCGGGGTCGTTGAGATCGCCGAACAACATCGCGCCCTGGGGGCAGGCTTCGGTGCAGGCCGGCTGCTGGCCCTTGTCCACGCGATGCACGCAGAGGGTGCAGGCCTCGACGCAGCCGAGGCCGCGCGGCACTTCCGGGGCCTGGGTGGTCAGCGGCTGGTGCACGAAGGAGCGCGCCTTGTAGGGGCAGGCCATCATGCAGTAGCGGCAGCCGATGCAGATGTGGCGGTCGACGAGGACGATGCCGTCGGCGCGCTTGAAGGAGGCGCCGGTGGGGCAGACGTCCACGCAGGGTGGATGGGCGCAGTGCTGGCACATCATGGGCAGGGAATGCTGCTTGCCGGTCTTGGCGTCCACCAGGTCGATCTTGCGTATCCACTGGGCGCCCTGGCGCGGGTCGGCGACCTGCTCGACGATGCCGTTTTCCTTGTTGCAGGCGCCGACGCAGGCGTCGCAGCCGGGCGCGCACTTGGTGGTGTCCACCAGCATGCCCCAGCGCACCTTGTCGGAAGCGCCCTTGGACGGCGCGTTGGCGCCGGCCAGCTCGATCAGGCGGATGCCGGGGGCGATGACGACGAAGCCGGCGCCGGCAGCCGCAGCGGCCATGAAGCCACGGCGGTTGTTGTTGCTTTGGCTCATGGCTTGAAACCTCCGGGAGGCGTCTCGGTCGCGGCGGCCTTGTAGCCGGCCTTGGGCTGGTGGCAGTCCCAGCAGTCCAGCTTGACGGCGGCGTAGGCGTGGCAGCTTTCGCAGAAGTTCTCCTTGCCGCCGAGCACGGAGCCGTTGCGCTTGCTGGCGTGGCACTCGATGCAGCCGTTGAGGCTGACCTTGGCGCCGCGCTCGCCGTGGCGCATGGTCTTGTCGCGCTGGTGCTTGAGCATCACCATGTGGTTGCGCCGCATTTCCTCGGCCGGCGCGACGCAGCTGCCCGGGTTCTCGATATGGACGACGGGCTTCGGCACGCGGCTCTCGCCGGCGCAGGCGATGCCGGCGGCGAGGGCGAGCGTGGCGAAGAGAAGGCCGAGACGGCGCATGGATTTACTCTCCGAGACCCATCTGGATATAGCCCGTCGGGCAGACGTCGTGGCAGATGTGGCAGCCGACGCACTTGTCGTAGTCGGTCTGCACATAGCGGCCGGTGGTCGCTTCGGTCTTCTTGACCTTGGAGACGGCGGTCTGCGGGCAGTACACCACGCAGTTGTCGCACTCGAAGCACAGGCCGCAGCTCATGCAGCGCTTGGCTTCGGCGATGGCTTCCGCCTCGGTCAGGGGCTCCAGGCGTTCCTGGAAGTTGCCGAGGGCGGTTTCCTTCGACAGGGTGATGATCTTGCGCTTGTTGCGCGCCGCGTAGCCGAAGTGGCCGAGGAACAGATCCTCGTGGGGGATCACGTAGCGGTCGGAACGGTTGTCGAAGTTGTGCACGGCGCCCTTGGAGGCGTCGGTACCGCGCAGGGGCTCCTTGATCTCCTCGAAGCCGACGCCCTTTTCGACGTACTTGCGCATCAGGTCGAAGGTATGAACGTCGATCTTCGGCCGGCGGCCGAGTTCATGGCCGGCGAGGAACTGGTCGATGCCGTCGGCGGCGATGGCGCCGTGGCCGACTGCGGTGGTCAGCAGGTGGGGACGGATGACGTCGCCGCCGGCGAAGACGCCGGGCTTGCCCTGGACCTGGTAGTTCTTGTCGGCCGCGACGGCGTTCTTGCCGTTGTTGAATTCCTCCAGGCCGGTGAAGTCGATGGCCTGGCCGACGGCGGAGACGATCAGGTCGGCCGGCAGGTCCTTCTCGGTACCTTCGACCTTTTTGATGTCGAGGCGGCCGCCGACCATCTTGGCTTCGCACTGGCAGACGCGCAGCGCGGTGGCGCGGCCGTCGGCACCCTTGACGACGCCGATGGGCATCCAGCCGCCCATGATCTCGATGTCCTCGGCCTTGGCCTGCTCGACTTCGTGCTTGCTGGCCATCATCTTGTCCACCGGGAATACGGAGGTCAGGACGACGTGGGCACCGTCGCGGGTGGAGATGTCGGCCACGTCCTGGGCCAGACGGCCGGCGATGGCCTCTTCCATGTCGGTGGGCTTGGCATTCTGGATGTGGCCGAGACGGCGGGCCACGGTGGCGACGTCGATCGACGTGTCGCCGCCGCCGACCACCACCACACGCTTGCCGACGTGCTGCAGACGGCCGTCGTTGAAGGCCTTGAGGAAGGCAGTGGCGGTGACGACGTTGGGGGCGCTGGTGTCGCCCTCGACGGGCAGGGCACGACCGGCCTGGGCGCCGAGGCCGAGGAAGACGGCGTCGTAGTCCTTGCGGATCTGCTCCATCGAGATGTCGGTGCCGATGCGGGTCGAAAGCCGGGTCTCGACGCCGAGGTCGAGGATGCGCTGGATTTCGGCGTCGAGGACGTCGCGCGGCGTACGGAAGCCCGGGATGCCGTAGCGCATCATGCCGCCGAGGAATTCATGCTCGTCGAAGATGGTGACCGAGTGGCCGCGCAGGGCCAGCTGGTAGGCGGCGGAAAGGCCGGCCGGGCCGCCGCCGATGACGGCGACCTTCTTGCCCGTCTTCTTCTCGGGGGCGACGAACTTGAGATTGTTCTTGATGGCGTACTCGCCGAGGTAGTGCTCGACGGAGTTGATGCCGACGTGGTCCTCGACCTCGTTGCGGTTGCAGCCCGATTCGCAGGGCGCCGGGCAGACGCGGCCCATGACGGCGGGGAAGGGGTTGGCTTCCGTCAGGCGGCGCCAGGCGTATTCCATCGCCGGCATGACCGGCTTGCCGTCCTTGCCGACGGGCGGCTTCTCGATGCCGCGCACGATCTGCAGATAGGAGCGGATGTCCTCGCCGGCCGGGCAGGAACCCTGGCAGGGCGGGGTGGACTGGATGTAGGTGGGGCACTTGTGGCTCCAACTGGCCTGGAAGATCTGGTCCTGCCAACGCTTGTACGTTTGGGGCTCACCGTCCTTGTAGCGGCGGAAAGAGAGCTTGGTGTCCTGTTGGTTGTCTGTGGTCGCCGACATCGCTTTGTCTCCGAAGTGTCGTGGTTACTGCTCGTTGCCAAGCTGGATCGCGCTGCTGACGAGCTGATGCACGCCGCCGACGAGACCCATCTTGAAGCCGTAGTAAGGCAAAACCTTGGTGAACTGCGCCTTGCAGATGGCGCAGATCGTTGCCATGAAATTCACGCCGTGCTGGTCTACCACCTGCTTGAGGGCTTCCATGCGCGGCAGGGCGCCCTTGACGCGCAGGTCGATGAGTTCATCCGTCAGCAGGCCGCCGCCGCCGCCGCAGCAGAAGGTCTTCTCGTGGGTGGTGCCGACCCCCATCTCGTGGTACTTGTTGGCGACGGACTTGATGATGTTGCGCGGAATGTCGAACTGGCCGCCGGCATAGTCGCCCATGCGCGAGCCGCGGGCGACGTTGCAGGAGTCGTGGAAGGTGATGATGCGGTGATCGTTGGCTTCCTTGTCGAACTTGAGGCGGCCGGCCTGGATCAGGTCCCAGGTCACTTCGCAGATGTGCGCGGGCTGCTTGTAGTTCGGGTCGAGCTGCTTCTGCAGCTCGATGGCGAAGGGATCGTTGGCACCGGCGCCGATGCCGGTGAGCGTGTTCCAGAAGGAATAGGCGACGCGCCAGGCATGGCCGCACTCGCCGACGACGATGCGCTTGACGCCGAGTTCCAGCGCGGCTTCGCGCACGCGCATGGCGATCTTCTTCAACTGGTCGTAGCTGCCGATGAACATGCCGAAGTTGCCGGCCTCGGACGCCTTGGAGGACAGGGTCCAGGAAATGCCGGCGGCGTGGAACACCTTGCCGTAGCCGATCAGGCTCTCGATGTGGGGCTCGGCGAAGAAGTCGGCGGAAGGCGTCACCAGCAGCACTTCGGCGCCCTGCACGTCGAGGGGATACTTGACATCGATGCCGGTGTCTTCCTTGACGTCCTCTTCGAGGCCGTTGAGGGTGTCTTCCAGCGCCGGGCCGGGCAGGCCCAGGTTGTTGCCGATCTTGTGCACCTTGCCGATGATCTCGTTCACGTACTTGTGACCGTGGCCGACGGCATGCATGATTTCCTTCGCCGCCATGGTGATCTCGGCGGTGTCGATGCCGTAGGGGCAGAACACGGAGCAGCGGCGGCACTCGGAACACTGGTTGTAGTAGCGGAACCAGTCGTCGAGCACGTCCTTGGTCATATCCTGCGCGCCGACCAGCTTCGGGAACATCTTTCCGGCCGGCGTGAAGTAGCGGCGGTAGACGTTGCGCATCAGGTCCTGGCGCGCCACCGGCATGTTCTTCGGGTCGCCGGTGCCGATGAAGTAATGGCACTTGTCGGTACAGGAGCCGCAATGGACGCAGGAGTCCAGGTAGACCTTGAGCGAACGGTACTTGGTCAGCAGTTCGCCCATCTTGGCGATGGCGACCTGCTCCCAGTTGTCGACGAGCTTGCCCGGGAAGCCGATGGCTTCGTTCATCTTCTCGTTGGCGACATAGGGGTTCATGCCGACCATCGAATCCGGCTGCAAGGCCGGTACGGTGGGGAACTCGCGGTACGCGGGGGCTTTGATCTCGGGACCGGCCATGTCAGTTCTTCTCCAGTTGGGCGGCCCAGGGGGCGACGTGACGCGCTTCGCGCGGATTGTCGGTCTGGTTGCGGGTCGGGCTGAAGAACAGGCCCGGCGCGTGCAGCAGCTTGCTGAAGGGGAAGACGATCATCAGCAGGGCCACGCACAGCAGGTGGATGTAGAGGCCGGGATGGGCCGGCAGCGGCTGGATGTCGAACACCATGAGGCCGAGGAAGAAGGCCTTCACGGCGACGATGTCGGTGTGCATGAGGAACTTCATGCCCAGCCCGGTGAGCGCGATGAGCAGCAGCAGGGCGAGCATCAGGTGATCGGAGGGGGTCGAGATGTAGCGGATGCGCTCGACGAGGAAGCGGCGCGCCCACAGCCCGGCCAGGCCGGCGGCCATGGCGAAGCCGGCGTAGATGCCGAAGGGCTGGATCAGCGCGACCCAGGTCCAGACGGGTTCGGTGAAATAGCGCAGGTGGCGCGCCAGCACCAGGAACAGGCCCATGTGGAAGGCCCAGCCCAAAGCCCAGATCCAGAGGTTGCCCTTGAACAGGCTTTCGAACAACGCCACCTCGCGGAACATGCGGAAGGCGACGCCGGGCGTCGACGTGGGCGCCGGGGTGGTCGGAATCTTCAGCGGCGCCGGAGTGCGCGCGAAGTCGTAGATCTTGTACGCCAGGCCGCCGACGAAAAGGGCGGTGGCGACATAGAACAGGATCGCGAAGAAGAGGGTCATGGGCGCTTTAGTGCATTCGCGGGACGTCGGGAGCCGGGCAGACGCGGGAAACCCGCGTCTGCCGGACCTCTTGCGTCGTTAGTTGCGTGGTTTAGACGCAGCCAGTCGGCTTCGGCAGACCGGCGATCTTGCAGGCCTGCTTGGCGGGGCCGTAGGGGAACAGTTCGTACAGGTACTGGCTGTTGCCCTTTTCCGGGCCGAGCTTCTTGCCGATGGCCTTGGTCAGCACGCGCACGGCCGGAGCGATCTGGAACTCGTTGTAGTAGTCGCGCAGGAAGTTGATGACTTCCCAGTGCTGGTCGGTCAGGGCGACGTTTTCCTGCTGGGCCAGAACGCCGGCGATGTCCTCGTCCCAGTCGGCCAGATTGACCAGGTAGCCTTCTTCGTCGGTTTCGACGCTCTTGCCGTTGATTTCGATAGCCATTTGTTTCTCCTTGCGAGTGATTCGATGAATGGGTTACAGCCAGGACTGGGAGGCCTTGTGCTCGGCGACCAGATCGACGAAGCCGGCGTAGTCGACGGCGGTGACGCCGTCCATGACGCGATCGGCGACGCCGCGGGCTTCCAGGTCGGGGGCCAGCGCGTAGAGCTTGAACTTGCCGCCGGCAGACTTCAGCTTGGCTTCGCCGGCGCTGCCCTTGGTGGCGGCGTAGACGCCGTCCTCAATCAGCAGGATGGCGCCGGCTTCGGCGGTTTGCAGGACGGCATCGAGGGACGGCCGGTCGAGGGGGGACTTGTTGACGATATGGAGCATGTTGTTTCCCTTAGAACGACAGGACCACGTCCTGGTCTTCCATCATCTTGCCCAGCTCGGCGCGGGACATGACTTCCACCGGCACGCACAGGTCGTCGGCGGTGAGGCCGCGGGCGGCCAGGGAGTCGCTGTCCACGTAGAGCTTGGTGACGTCGTAGTCTTCGAGGGCGCCGTAGGTCTTCTCGAAGCCCTTCATCTCGATGCCCTTGGTCTGGTGGCCCTTCTTGAGCTGGTAGACGCCGTCGTCCATGAAGGCCAGCGACACGTCCTGCTCGAAGGCGGCGGCGATCAGCACCACTTCCAGGGACTCCAGGGCATACACGGTGCCGTAGGGCGCCTTGCGGTTGACGAACATGAATTTCTTGATGGTCATGGTGTCGTCTCCCTCAATCGCCGAACACGACCGTGCGGTCGGACTGGATGCCGGCTTCGATCAGCTGGCCGAGACCGGAGATGCGGAAGCCGGGCGCCAGGTTGGTGGCGTCCTTGCCGTTGCGCTTGGCCTCGCCCTCGTCCACGATGCCGCGGCGCTGGGCCGCGGCGACGCAGACCACCAGGTCGAGCTTGTGCTCTTCCGCCAGCTTGGACCAGCGGTTGACGATGTTGCGGTCGTCCTGGGGCGGCGTCGTCAGCCGCGTCGCGTTGTTCACGCCGTCGTGATAGAAGAACACGCGGAAGATCTCGTGGCCCTTGGCCAGCGCCGCCTTGGTGAACTGGTAGGCGCTGTCCGAGGCCTGGTGCGTGTAAGGCCCTTCGTTGATGAGAACCGAAAATTTCATGTCGTCCTGATCCTTAGAAACGGACGTGGGCCGAGGCGTTGAGGTTGTAACGGCCACCGCGCCAATCGTCGATCATGTACTTGGTGAAGGGCAGGCCGGTCTTCTCGAAGAAGCGGGGCCAGCCGATGCGGTCGATCCAGTCGGCCATGCGCTCCCAAGGACGGGCGTCTTCCTTGTAGGTCATGAGGATCTTCTTGACGATGGCGTTGACTTCGGGCCAGCGCGGCGCGTTGTTGGGCAGGCCGGCGGCAACCATCTTGTGGAAGGTCGGCTTGGAGCGGGCGTTGGAGTTCTTGCCGCCAACCCAGATCGCGAGCTTGGAGTGCTCGGGATCGTTGATCTGCATGGGCGGGCAGGGGGGGTAGCAGGCGCCGCAGCAGATGCACTTCTTCTCGTCGATTTCCAGGGACGGCTTGCCGTTCACCATGGCCGGGCGGATGGCCGCTACCGGGCAGCGGGCGACGACGGCCGGGCGTTCGCAGACGTTGGCGACGAGGTCGTGGTTGATCTTCGGCGGCTTGGTGTGCTGGATGATGACGGCGATGTCGGCCTGGCCGCCGCAGTTGATCTCGCAGCAGGAGGTGGACAGGCGCACGCGGTTGGGCATCTGCTCGTTCTTGAACTCGTCGTAGAGCTCGTCCATCATCGCCTTGACCACGCCGGAGGCGTCGGTGCCGGGGATGTCGCAGTGCAGCCAGCCCTGGGTGTGGGCGACCATGGACACGGAGTTGCCGGTGCCGCCGACGGGGAAGCCGTTCTTCTCAAGCTCGGCGACCAGCGGGGCGACCTTGGCCTCGGAGGAAACCGGAATCTCGATGTTGGAGCGGATGGTGAAGCGGCAGAAGCCTTCGCCGAAGTTGTCGACGATGTCGCACAGCTTGCGGATGGTGTAGTGGTCCATCTGGCGCTGGGTGCCGGCGCGCACGGACCACACTTCGTCACCGGTGTTGGAGACGTGGTGCAGGACGCCGGGACGCGGACGGTCGTGGTACTTCCAGTTGCCGTAGTTGGCGCTGAACTTGGGGTGCAGGAACTGCTTGTTGTCGAGGTAGCCTTCGACGGGCTTGCGCGGTGCGGCGGGCTGATTCATGTTCAGTATCTCCGGTTTCGCTATTCGTTGTTCAGGCAGCGGCCTTCTTGGCGTTGATCTTGGCCACTTCCTCGTCCCAGCCGTCGGTACGGACGTAGGGGTTCATGCGCGGGTTGTTGACCATGTTGGCATCGACGTCGAGGCCGACGCCTTCGAGGAAGTTCACCAGGCCGATACGCTCGATCATCTCGCCGGTGCGCTCGTGTTCGAGGGCGTTCTCGGCGAAGAAGTCGATGATGGTCTGGGCCAGTTCCACCAGGTTCTCGTAGTCCTCGTCGTTCTTCAGGCTGAAGAAGGGGACGGCGACGGTGCCCATGGTGGCGCCGATCTTCAGGTGGCTCTTGCCGCCGATGAGGATGGTGGCGCCGGTGTCCTTGCCCTTGGCGAGGGCGCCGGTCATGACGTTGAGGCAGTGCATGCAGCGCACGCAGTCCTTGTTGTTGATTTCCAGGGCCTGGCTGTCATTCACCTTGACGCTGGTGATGTGGGCGTCCTTGCTGACGGCGCCGGCATCCTTGAGCTGGATGGCGCGCGTCGGGCACATGCCGATGACGTCGTTCACCAGTTCGTTCATGCCGTGCTTGGCAAACCACTTCTTGGCCAGGGCTTCGTCGGTACGCATGTTGTCGCGCCAGGTGCCGATGATGGCCATGTCGGAACGCTGGATGGAGTTCATGCAGTCGTTCGGGCAGCCGGAGAACTTGAACTTGAACTTGTAGGGCAGGGCCGGACGGTGGATGTCGTCGAGGAAGCGGTTGACGATGCCGTGGTGGGCCTTGGCTTCGTCGTAGCAGGACTGCTCGCAGCGCGCGGCGCCGATGCAGGACATGCCGGTGCGAACGGCCGGGCCGGCGCCGCCCATGTCGAAGCCCATCTTGTTGATTTCGTCCCAGGCGGGCTGGACGTTCTCGGTGGTGCAGCCCTGGAGCATGATGTCGCCGGTCTGGCCGTGCAGGGCGATCAGGCCGGAGCCGTACTTTTCCCAGACGTCGCAGAACTGGCGCAAGGTCTTGGTGTCGTAGTGCCAGCCGGCCGGCGGCATGATGCGGATGGTGTGGAACTCGGCGGCTTCCTTGAAGACGGCCTCGCCCTTCTCGTTCTTGATCTCGGTGAAGCGGGGAATGACGCCGCCGCCGTAGCCGAGGACGCCGACCGTGCCGCCCTTCCAGTAGCCCTTGCGGGTCTTGTAGGAATGCTCCAGGTGGCCGAGGACATCGACAACGTAGTCCTTGTCCTTGGCGAGGCGCTTGAGGCCGGTAACGAAGCTGGGCCAGGGGCCCTTCTCCAGTTCGTCCAGGTTCGGGGTGGGGTGCATCGGCTTGGCCATCGAAAGTCTCCTCGTGTGAGCTGTTTGGGTTGAAGTCGCGCCGGAGGCACGTACAACAGAATTCCAAGTTGGACGGATGGTAAGGAAGTGTGCGGTGCACAAACCATAACTCCGGCAGGTAAATCGACCTACCCGAAAGGGGTATATGCTTCCAAGCCAAACCGGTGATGGCCTGCCTGCGGCCTCCGGTGCGATATTGCGCCCCGCGTCTAAGGAAAATCAGTGGATAAGACAAGCAGTCTGGACAAGTTCAGGGTCCCTATCGGCAACCAGGAGATCGAGCTCCAGCAGATCGAGTTCGAAGCGGGGGGCATGCCCATGTTGCGGATTCGCATCCGCGAGGGCAAGCGCTTCACCATCTTCGATGTCGATCCGGTGACCGCCGAGCGCTGGGGCCGGCAGATGCTGACCTGGGCCGCCGCGGGCGGGGAGTCCGAGTGACGGCGGCCGAGGTCGTCGACCTGAGCTTTTCCCTGGCGGGGCAGGCGGTGGCCGAGGATCATGCCGATCTGCTCTGGCAGGCCTTGCGGGCGAGACTGCCCTGGCTGGAGGAGGATGTCCTGGCGGGTGTCCACCCGCTGGCCGGCACCAGTCCGGGCCGGGACGGCGAGTTGTACCTGTCGCGGCGGTCGCGGCTGACGTTGCGCCTGTCCGCCGGGCGCGTGGCCGCGGCGCAGGCGCTGTGCGGCGTGCAGCTGGAGCTCGGCGGCAGCCCGGTGGCGGTCGGTGCGGCGACGCTGAAGCCCCTCTGGGCGGCGGCCGTGGTGTACTCGTCCTTTGTCCAAGTGGGGCCGGCGGACGAGATGGCCTTCCTGGCCGAGTGCCGGCGCCTGCTCGACGCCCTGGGTATCGAGGGTCGCCTGGTGGCCGGCAAGGCCCGCCGCATGCAGGTGGAAGGAAGGTGCATGGAAGGTTTCAGTCTGATGCTGCACGGGCTCGGCGAGGAACAGTCGCTGCGCCTGCAGCACCAGGGCTTGGGAGCAGAACGCAAGCGCGGCTGCGGCGTATTCGTGCCGCACAAGGCAATCGCCGCAGTCGGCGCGTGACGAACGTAAACGAACGCACAACGAGGAGCAATTCATGTCTGAAAAACCTGCCGTAACCATCGATCTGTCGGGCATGCCCTGCCCGGCGCCGCTGCTGGGCGCCAAGAAGATCATCGACGACCTGCAGCCGGGCCAGGTGCTGGTGCTGCTGTCCGACTGCCCGGGCACCAACGACGACCTGTTCGCCTGGTGCAAGTTCACCGGCAACGAGATGATGTCGGCCACCAAGCAGCCGGACGGCAAGACCGCCTATTCCCTGCGCAAGGCCGGCGGCGCGACCTCCACGCCCATCGCCCACGTCACCCTGGACATGCGCGGCGTTTCCTGCCCCGGTCCCATCGTCGAGGCCAAGCGCCTGCTCGACGGCATGAAGGCCGGCGAAGTGCTGCAGCTGGTCAGCGACTGCCCGGGTTCCGTGGCCGACGTGGAGTCCTGGAGCAAGGCGGCTTCCGTCGAACTGCTGGCCTCCCTGCCGATGGCCCGCGGCGCCCACGAGTTCTACCTGAAGAAGAAATAACCATCCCCAAACGCTTAGAGGAGATTCATCCATGGGTTACGTCATCAACGGCGAGGAAAAGGAAGTCGACGACTACGGTTACCTGCTGGAGCCGGATTACAGCGACGAGGCGGTGCAGGTGATCGCCGAGGCCTGCGGTCTCACGCTGACCGAGCAGCACATGAAGGTCATCAGCTACCTGCGCAAGCAGTATCAGGAGGAGGGCCACACGCCCAACCTGCGCAACCTCATCAAGGGTCTGCAGGACGAGGGCGACATGCCCGAGGCCGAAAGTGCGCTGCTGTTCGAACTGTTCCCGGACGGCGGCGCCGCCAAGCAGGGCTGCAAGGTTGCCGGCCTGCCGCAACCGAAAGGCAAGGGCGGCTACTGATCCGCTGGGGCGGGCCAGTAGCCGCCCCGGGTAGGCTTTGCCTACCCGAGGCCCTGTTGGCTCCCCGCCCGCTTCCCCGCCCCAGGGCGGGGAATTGCATTTGCTCGCTGCGCTCGATTCATTGAGGCGCATCCGATGGGCCGCTACAGGCGGCCGATCCACCGGCCCGCGATCCTGGCCGTCCATCCAGCCCGGCTGGGGAATCTTCCGATCCCGCCGCGGCGACGAATAACAGACACTCAGGGAACGGCCCATGAACTCTTCCATCCTGGCGCGCCTGCGCTGGTCCTACATCGGTTTCGGCGTCACCGTTGCACTCATCTTTCCCGTTTATGCCCAGTTCTTCGTCGAATGGAAGCCGGGCATGTTCGTCTGGTTCGTCGTCGGCTGCATCGTGGCCGGCGTGTCCATCGGCATCTTTTCCTACGCCATCATGAACATGGTGCTGTTGTCCCGGCTTACGGGCATGGCCCAGGTTGCCGAGCAGGTGGGGGCCGGCGACCTCACCGCCGACTGCAGCCTGCAGTCGGCCGACGTGGTGGGCAGCATCGCCGCATCGTTCCGCCGCATGACCGGCAACATGCGCGGCATGGTCTACGACATCTCGGGCCTGGCGACGCGCGTGGACAGCGAGACCTGCACCATCGACGGCTTGATGGAGGACCTCAACGCCAAGCTGACTTCCCACCACGACAATTCGGTCCAGATCGTCGGACTGGTGGACAGCATGAACGACGCCTCCGACGGCATCACCCGCAGCGCGTCCGCCGCCGTCGAGAATTCCGAACGTTCCCGGGTCGCCGCCGAAGCCGGACGGGCGACGGTGCAGCGGGCCCAGGAGGGCATCGAGCGCGTGAATCAGGCGGTCACGGGCCTGACGGCCGATATCGGCGACCTGGCCGACCATTCGAAGGAAATCCAGAGCATCTCCCTGTCGATCCGCGAGATCGCCGACCAGACCAACCTGCTGGCCCTGAATGCCGCCATCGAGGCGGCCCGGGCCGGCGAGGCGGGGCGCGGCTTCGCCGTTGTCGCCGACGAGGTGCGCAAGCTGGCGGAAAAGACGACGGCCGCTACCGGGGAGATCGAGTCCGTGCTGGCCCTGATCCGCGACCGCATCGGCGCGGCAGTCGATAAATCGGGGGAAAGCCTCCGCCAGATGGGCGAGACGCGGCAGCTCTCCGAGGACACGGGGACGGCCCTCGACCAGATCGTCGACAGCATCGCCGGCCTGACGCGGGAGATCGGCAACGTCGCCGAAATGGCCTCGGACCAGCAGACGATTTCCACCGTGGTGCTGGATCGAATCCAGGAGAACGAGGAAAATACCGACGAGGCGGCCCGCCGGGCGGGCGCCTGCACGACCGCCTGCAAGGACCTGGCCGAGCTTTCCCGGGACCTGTTGGCGGAAGTTTCGAAATTCCGCCTGGCGGCCTAGGCGCCGCCGCCGGGCCCGATATCGGGAGAGACCGAAAGATGGCGATCCGCATCCGCAACACCTTTCACGCCAAGCGTCAGCGCACGCCGGCCGAGCTGGCGGGGGCCGTGGCGGTGCCCAGTTGGAAGCTGGCCATCGAGTCCATCGGCCGCATGCGCCGGGCCGACTACGATATCGACATCGGCCGCCCCTATTACGAATTCGTCAGCGAGTTCCTCGTCTATCTCGCCACGGCGGCGGACCGCATCGCCCATCGCGAACTGGAGCCGGAACAGCGCGTCGAGTTCACCACAGCGCTGGTCAAGACGCTTGCCCGCTTCGTCGAGGAAAACAACGGCATGCTGCTCGGTGCCGCCGTCCCCGGCGAGTGCGAGCGCGATTTCCTGGAGCGCTTCAACCGCCGCGGCGCCGACTATGCCGAGTTCGATTACACGGACAGCGGCCCCGACTTCGGCTTCCGCCGCTATTTCGCCGCCTGCCTGCAGGAGGTGCTGCCCGAGAAGGACCGCCTGTGGGTCATCGACCAGGCCATGGACATCGAGTCGCCCGAGGCTGTCAAGGCCCTGGAGCGGACCATGGCCGGGCTGTTCGCCGGGATGGCGGAAGCATGAGCGGCCCCTTCGACCTCAACGATGCCGCCGCCTACCGGGCCTGGCGGGAACGGAAGCTCGCTACGGCGCCGCGCCGCCTGGAGGATATCCTCGTCGAGATCGGCGACCCGCGCGCCCTGACGCCGGCCGAGCGCAGCCGCCTGCTGGAGCTCAATGCCGTCGCCAACATGGCGGTGTATGCGGGCAGGACCGGCCGCGATGCGGACAAGGAGATTCCGCGCAAGCTGGGCGCCCAGCTCGGCCTGCATCATCTCGACAGCCACTGGTTGACGGACGACGACGCCATCTCGCCGATCTCGGTGCGGGGCGCCGAGGAGCGGGGCGAGCGCAAGGAGTTCATTCCCTACACCGACAAGCCCATCAAGTGGCATACGGACGGCTACTACAACACGCCGGAACGCACGGTGCGGGGCCTGCTGCTCCATTGCGTCGAAAGCGCCGAATCCGGCGGCGAGAACCAGTTGCTGGACCACGAGATCGCCTACATCCTGCTGCGGGACGAGAATCCCGACCACATCCGCGCCCTCTCGGCGCCCGACGCCATGACCATCCCGCCCCGCAGCGACGAGAACGGCGTGGCGCGGGCCGCCCAGCCGGGGCCGGTGTTTTCGGTGGATGGCGACGGCTTCCTGCACATGCGCTATACGGCGCGCACGGTGAGTATCGAGTGGCGGGCGGATGCCGCCACCCGAGCGGCGGTGGCTGCCCTGACGCGCCTGCTGGCGGCGCCGACGCCCTGGACGCTGCACGGGCGCCTGGAACCCGGCATGGGACTGGTCTGCAACAATGTCCTGCACGACCGCAGCGCCTTCACGGAAAGCCCCTCCCGCCGGCGTTTGCTTTACCGCGCCCGATATTACGACCGCGTGCGGGGTTGACCGGTATAATCGCCCGCGAACCCTCTTTCGTAGCGGATCTTCCACCGGTGAGCACCCTGACCATAGAAGTACAGCGCAAGCTCGGCGTCGCCGTCGAGCGCATGCCGGCCTTCCCCCAGAGCGTACAAAAGATCCTCGATCTGACGCGGGACATCAACTGCCTGCCGAAGGACCTGGTGGCGGTCATCGAGAAGGACCCGGTGATGACCATGAAGATCCTGAAGGTCATCAACTCGGCCTTCTACAGCCTGCCGAACAAGATCACCGCGGTGAGCCAGTCGGTGGTCTACCTGGGCCTCAACACCGTCAAGAACCTGGCCCTGTCCATTGCCGCCGTGGGCATGCTGCCGCGCTTCAACACCTCCGGTTTCGACATCCAGGGCTATCTGCTGCATTCCCTGTCCACCGCCTCGGTGGCGCGCCAGCTCAGCAGCGTCTATGCCAAGGGGCAGGTGGACCCGAGCGACGCCTACATCGCCGGCCTGCTGCACGATTTCGGCAAGGCGGTGTTCGCCCAGTTCATGGCTCCCGAGTTCGCCAAGGCCCTGGCGATCTCGGCCGACAACGGCATTCCCCTGCACCAGGCCGAGACGGAAGTCATCGGCGCCGACCATACCGTCGTCGGCTCCATGCTGGCGACCAAGTGGCAGTTTCCCGAACATCTGGTGGCCTGCATCCGCGACCATCACAGCCTGGATGCCCAGCCTTCGCCGCTGATGGACTGCGTGCGCATGGGCAACCAGATCAGCCGCAAACTGGCCTTCGGCCAGTCCGGCAACGCCTGGCGCGACGACGAGCCGATCACGGCGCCGGAGCGTTTCGGTACCTCCTACGATGCGGTGGTCGCGGCCCTGGGCGACCTGGAGAAGATCGTTTCCGACGCGCAGATGTTCGCGCAGGTCTAAGGAAGGCAAGAAAGGAAGACCATGAAAGTCCGCTTCTGGGGCGTGCGCGGTTCCATCGCCTCGCCGGGGCCCCGCACCGTGCGCTACGGCGGCAACACCACCTGCATCGAGGTGCGCACCGACGACAACACCCTGATCGTCCTCGACGGCGGCACCGGCATCTTCCAGCTCTCCCAGACCCTGTTCAAGGAGATGCCGCTAACCTCCCACATCTTCATCAGCCATACCCACTGGGACCACATCCAGGGCCTGCCCTTCTTCATCCCGATCTTCGTGCCGGGCAACACGGTGCGCGTCCATGGCGCCTACGACATCGTCTCCAGCGCCGGCATCGAGCAGGTGATGAACGTCCAGCTCCAGTACAGCTATTTCCCGGTGCGGGAGGCGGAGCTCAAGGCGCGTATCGAGTACGAGACCCTGACGGTGGGCGAGCCCTATGCCGTCGGCGACGCCACCGTGACCAGCGTGATGCTCAACCACCCGGTCATCAATCTCGGCTATCGCGTGGACTGCAACGGCAAGTCGGTGTTCTTCACCGGCGACCACGAGCCCTACAGCAACATCTACGATCCGGCCGACGCCGAATACGCCGACTACCAGCGCATCATCGACGAGAAGGAGCAGTCCGTCGTGGATGCCATCCGCGGCGTGGACGTGCTGATCGCCGATTCCTCCTACACCCTGGCGGAGTACCCGGCCAAGCGCGGCTGGGGCCACGGCACCTTCGATTCCTCCATCGCCCTGGGCCGCAAGGCCGGGGCGAAGCGCGTGGTCTGCACCCACCACGAGCCGACCCGCTACGACGACGATCTGGAGCGGGTGTTCGCCGAGGCCCTGGAGCGCAACCCGCGCGGCGAGGGCGATCCCGAGGTTCTGCTGGCCCGCGAAGGGCTGGAAATCGAACTTTGACGATTTCCCGCACGCCCCCGGAATAAGCGGGGTTCATCCCTTTGTAATCAACTTTTGTGCGGTGCAGCAGTATACTAGGCTACGCTTAGGTGCCTAGTTTGCCGGCAGCCCTTGTCCTCGCCTGCGCGCGCCACGCCACGGAGTCCAGAATCATCATGACGAACGAAGAACTCATCGGTTTCCTGCGGGAAAAGGTCCATCTTTTCGACGGCTTCGCTCCCGCCGTCGTCGAGGAAATCGCCGGACTTTCGGAATTGCGCACCTTCGAAGGCAACGAGGCCATCATCGAATGCGGCGAGGAAGGGCGCTTCATCGGCGTTCTCGTCAGCGGCCACGCCCAGATCTCCGTCGCCGACAACACGGGTGGCCGCGTGGTCCTGAGCCAGCTTCAGGACGGCGACGTCTTCGGCGAGATGTCGGTGCTGACGGGCGACCGTACCGTGGCCGACGTCATCGCCGGCAACCGCTGCTTCGTGCTGCTGATTCCCCAGGAGGTGGTCAGTACGCGCATCCTGGTCAATCCCAAGGCCATCGTCTATCTTTCCAAGCTGTTGGCGGACCGGGCGCGCGCCCAGGCCGTCGATCTCTCCAGCGCCCAGCTCCACGCCCGCGCCGTCGCCCAGTCCGACGATCCCTATGCCCTGAGTCTGAAGACGACGGTGCCCGGCAAGATCCTCGCCCTCAACGTCGGCCTCTCCCAGATCCATTTCGGCATCTACGACACCCAGGACGAATCCCGCGACGTGCACGGCATCATCGACTGCGCCGACTGCGGCACCGCCCACATCACCATGACGGCGGGCGGCCAGTCCAGCCGCCGCGACCGCGCCGCCTTCCCCTTCAGCGACTTCTTCAAGGTGCTGTTCGAGTCGATGCAGACCCTCGAAGACCGCTTCCTGTTCACGCCCTTCGACGTCGTCGCCGTCGGCCACCGTGTCGTGCACGGCGGCAGCAAGTTCTCCAGTTCGGCGGTGATCACGCCCCAGGTGATCGCCGACATCGAGGCCCTGGCGGTGTTTGCGCCCCTGCACAATCCGCACAACCTGGAAGGCATCCGCGCGGCGATGAAGTTCTTCCCCGACGTGCCCCACGTCGCCGTCTTCGACACCGCCTTCCACCAGACGCTGCCGACCTACGCCTATCTCTACGGCCTGCCCTACGACTGGTACAAGAAGGAGGGCATCCGCCGCTACGGCTTCCACGGCACGTCCCACCGCTTCGTCTCCATGAAGGCGGCGGAGATGGTGAAGCGGCCCCTCTCCGAACTGGAGATCATCTCCTGCCACCTGGGTGCCGGCGCCTCCATCTGCGCCATCGACCACGGCCGTTCGGTGGATACCACCATGGGCATGACGCCGTCCGACGGCCTCATCATGCCGAGCCGCGCCGGCAGCATCGACCCGGCAGTGATGATCCACCTGATGGAGCACTACCAGCTGACGCCGGAGCGCCTGGGCCAGCTCATCAACTCGGAGAGCGGCCTCAAGGGCATTTCGGGCATCTCCAGCGACATCCACGAGATCGAGGCGGCGGCCGAGGAGGGCCATCACCGGGCGCTGCTCGCCCACAAGGCCTTCTGCTATCAAGTGCGCAAGAACATCGGCGCCTACGTGGCCGCCATGGGGGGCGTCGATGTGCTGGCCTTCACCGGCGATGTCGGCGAGGCCAGCCCGCTGGTGCGCAGTCTGGCCTGCCAGGGCCTCGCCTACATGGGCATCAAGCTCGACGAGGAAAAGAACCGCAACGCCGGTGCCGGCCATGCCGTCATTTCGGCCGACGATTCGCCGGTGACCATCCTTGTCGTCGCCAACAACGACGAGCGCCTGCTGGCCTGGGAGGCCCTGCGCGCCATCGAGCGCAACCAGATCACCCTGGCCATCAAGGACGAGGAGAGCGCGCCGATCCCCATCGAGGTGTCGGCCCACCATGTGCACCTTTCCCAGGCCGACGTGGAGACGCTCTTCGGACCGGGTCACCAGCTGACGCCGGAACACGAGCTTTCCCAGCCGGGCCAGTTCGCCTGCGCCGAGAAGGTGGATCTGGTCGGCCCCAAGGGCAAGATCGCCAACGTGCGCGTGCTCGGCCCGACGCGCAAGGAAACCCAGGTCGAGATCGCCATGACCGAGCAGTTCAAGCTCGGCGTGCAGACACCGATCCGCGAGTCGGGCGATCTCGCCAATACGCCGGGCATCACGCTGCAGGGCCCGGTGGGCCAGGCCGCCATTCCCCGTGGCGTCATCTGCGCCCAGCGCCACATTCACATGTCGCCGGAGGACGCCATGCGTTTCCGCCTGCGCGACAAGTACGTGGTGCGCGTGCGCGTCGAGGGCGACCGGGAGCTGATCTTCGGCGACGTGGTGGTGCGCGTAAACCCGAACTACCGGCTGGCGATGCATATCGATACCGACGAGGGCAACGCCGCCAACATCCGCACCGGCATGATCGGCTACATCGAGGAAATCCAGAGCCGGCGCTGAATTCGGCAGCCGTTCTGGTCAGGCCGGCGCGGCTCGACTATGATGCGCCCTGGCACCATTCGCGACAGGATCGCCGCGCCCATGCAGTCCGAAATTTCGATCCGGGACATTCTCCATGGCGCGCTGCTGTGCTGCGCGCCGGAGACGCCGGTTGCCGAGGCCGCCCGCCTCATGGTGGCGGCCCGCTGCAGTTCCATCCTGGTCGAGGACCAGGGCCGGATCGTCGGCATCTGGACGGAGCAGGATGCGCTGGACCTGGATATCGCCGATCCGGCCGTCGGCACCGTTCCCGTCGCCCGTTCCATGTCCTCACCCGTGAAGACGCTGGCTATCGATACCGGCATCGGCGAGGCCGCCCTGCGCTTCCGCGAGGAGAAGGTGCGTCATTTCCTGGTGGTGGACGGCCGTGGCGAGCGGCGCGGCATCGTCTCCCAGTCGGACATCGTCATCAACCAGGGGATCGAGTACTACATCGCCCTGCGGGAGATCGCCTCCGTGTTCAGCCAGCGGCATTCCGTCGTCGCCGGTGGCCTGCCTCTCGCGGCGGCCATCCGCCAGATGCGCCAGGAGCGCCTCGACGCCGTCATCGTGAACTGTCCGCAGCGGGGCCCCGGCATCCTCACCGAACGCGACGTCGTGCGCCTGCTCGGTAGCGGCAATGTGGCGGCGGCAGCGGCCGATGCGGCGAGCTATCCGCTCATCACGCTGCCGGTGAACGCCAGCCTGTTCCATGCCCGCAAGCTCTTCGTGGAACGCCAGATCCGCCACCTCGGCGTCACCGGCGAGGACGGCGAACTGCTCGGCCTCATGACCTTCGCCGACATCCTTGCCAATATCGAACACGAGTACGTGCACCACCTGCGGGAGGCGCTGCGGGAAAGCGAGCAGCGTCTGGCCGCCTCGAACCATCATCTGCGGCTGGCGGCGAAGGCCTTCGAGAGCACCTTCGAGGGCATCCTGGTGACGGACGCCGACTACGTCATCGAATCCGTGAACCCGGCGTTCACGCGCATCACCGGCTATACGTCGGCGGACGTGATCGGCCGGACGCCGTCGCTGCTGGCCTCCGGGCGCCACGATGCGGAGTTCTACCGCCAGATGTACCGGGCCCTCGATACGACCGGCTACTGGCAGGGGGAGATCTGCAATCGCCGCAAGAACGGCGAGGTCTACGTCGAATGGCTGACCATCAACGCCGTGCGCGACGGCGACGGCCGCATCACCAACTACGTCGCCGTATTCACCGATTTCACGACGCGCAAGGCCGCCGAGGAACAGATGCGCTTCCTCGCCCAGCACGATGCCCTCACCGGCCTGTCCAACCGCAGCCTGCTGCGGGACCGCCTGCTGCGGGCGATCCCCCATGCCCACCGCAACGGCAGGAAGCTGGCGGTGATCTTCCTCGACCTCAACGACTTCAAGATCATCAACGACACCCTCGGCCACGAAGCCGGCGACCACACCCTGAAGGCGGTTGCCCAGCGCCTGATCGGCTGCGTGCGGGCCGAGGACACGGTGTCGCGCCTCGGCGGCGACGAGTTCATCATCCTGCTGGAGGAGTTGGGTTGCGCCGCCGATGCGGTTCCCGTGGTGGACAAGATCGTCGATGCCGTCGGACAAGCGATCAGCTTCGAGGGACGGGAGTTGCGGGTATCCACCAGTGTCGGCATCAGTATCTACCCCGACCACGGTACGGAGCCGGACGAACTGGTGCGCCATGCCGATACGGCCATGTACCAGGCCAAGGCCGATGCCAGCAGCGCCTATCGGTTCTTTTCGGGCTTGCCGGCCTGCCGCCCAGCGTCTTGAAGACGGCCGGGCGGCCGTGGCTCAGGCCGCGGCCGGCGCCGGTTCCGCCGTGAGTTCGCTGCAGCCGACGATGCGGTCGCGGCCCGACTGCTTGGCCTCGTACATGCGGCTGTCGGCGAGTTCCACGAGTTGGCGCCAGTCCTCGACACCGTCGCGGCTGCGCTCCGCGATGCCGATGGAGGCCGTCACCGGCGTGCCGTCGGGGCGCTGGCCGAAGCCCGAGGCGCGCACCCGTTCGATGGCCTTGCAAGCCATCGGTGCCGTGGTGTTCGGCATGATGAGGATGAATTCCTCGCCGCCCCAGCGCGCCAGCATGTCGCCCATGCGCAACTGTTCCTTGATGGCGTCGGATGCGCTGATGAGCACCTTGTCGCCGGCGTCGTGGCCGAAGCGGTCGTTGACCTGCTTGAAATGGTCCAGGTCCACGAAGGCCACGGTGAGGGGATTGTCGCTGCGCTTGGAGAGGATGAACTGCAGGTCCAGCAGTTCCTCGCCGCTCTGGCGCGAGAAGCAGCCCGTCATGTTGTCGCGGATCGCCTCGCGCACCAGCACGATGATGAAGGCGAGCTGGGAAAGCCCCGCCAGCACCGAGACGCCGGCGATCAGCATCATCAGCCAGAAGGAGGCGGCGAAGGTCGGCCAGTCGAGGATGGGCAGGCGCATGTAGCCGGCCATGCCCTGCATGATCATCAGCGGCGAGATGAAGGCGATGTTTTCCAGCAGCGTCAGCGGGAAGATCGACAGTCCGGCCAGCATGACGAAGGGCAGGAAGGCGTAGCCCGTCGAGAAGGCCGCCTGCATGCCGTGCAGCTGGAACTGGGACATGTGCTGGTAGGAGAACAGGAAGAAGGCCGTCGGCACGGCGAACAGCAATGCCAGGGTACGGTAGGCGTCCCGCATGTTCGTCATGCGGTGGGCCATGAGGGTGATGAGGGCGAAGGCGACGGTGGCGGCGATGCGTGCCAGCACCAGCGGCAGCCAGACTTCGCGCGGGAAGGCGGCGATGTCCACGACGATCCAGAGGGGCGTCAGCAGGGCGAACAGACCGGCGACGAGGCGCACGCGGGAGACGATCATGGTCGTCCGGCGCTTCTGCAGCAGCGAGATGTGGTGACGCGCGCTCAGCAGCCAGCGCAGTTCCTGGTCGCTCATTTCGACCAGGACCGAAGTCCATGCCTGATGCCAGATCTGCTGCAAGGAGTGCGTCATGGTGCCTGTCTGGTTTGTCGTCGTTCCGCACGCGGGTCGGGTGCACGGAAGCAAATTGTCTTCTTGGGCTGCCGGCGCCAAGGCTGCGGCCGGAAGGCGAAAGCGACCGATTCTAGCACCAGTCACCGGCTGGATTCGCTTGCAGGATGAGGTTTTTCCGGCAGGCGGCCGTTCTCGCGGCAGCTCCCGTTCGACCGCGGGTGCGTACTCAAGTTTCGCTTTGCCCTGCCGATAAACAAAGGCATGTCAGGGAACGATCAAGGGGAAACATGGTCGTCATCAACCGCGGCCGAACGACGGCCATCGTGATTCGCAACGACGGCATCAAGGTAACCCTGGTGCCGATGAAGAGCGGCAAGCTGTCGGCACGTACGGTGCCCTTCAGCGAGTTCCGCGCGGAGTGGACCGAGACCGGCTATGCGCTCCCCCTCGCCCTCACCACCTTCCTGTCCCACGTCATGAAATGGGGGGCTTCCCTGGAAGTCTCCCGTGGTCTCGAAAAGCTCGCCGCCCGCGACCGCTTCGTCGTCGCCAGCCTTTTCTAGATTCGACCGATCCGATTTCCGCAGCCGAATCCCGCCATCTTGCGGGCGGCCATTGGATTTCCATTCAGGGGGCCGACGGACAGAAAAAAGCCCCGACAGCATGCTGTCGGGGCTTTCGGTCGTGCCCCGCCGATAAAGTGGGATAAGGTTCTGCCGGCGTTCAGCCGCAGCTGCCGACGGCGCCGCAGGCGGTGCAGAAGTCGCAGCCGTCCTTGCGGATCACGGTCATGTTGCCGCACTCGGCGCACAGGGAGCCCTGCTGCACCTTGACCTCGCCGCGCTCGCGCGGGGTTTCCAGGATGCCCATTTCCCGCGTCGGGTAGCCGTTCTCGTCGAGGATGCCGAGCATGGCGTAGCGATGCATGATGAGGCGCGCCAGGTAGGCCACGGTGGAGGGCCAGTGCTGCTGGCGCCGCGTGCCGGGGACGAAGGCCATGAAGCCGCCGAGGGGTTCCGGGTAGTTGGTCAGCTTGCGCAGCTTCATGCCGATCCAGGCCGGGTCCATGACGCGCATGTCCAGCGACAGCAGCTTGGTCAGGCCGTCGAGGGCGCGCGGATAGTTGCCCGAGAGCCAGGCCGAGTAGGGACGGGTGACGCCGTCGGGCAGGGTGATCTCCTTGAGGCCGAGGACGAACTCCTCGCGGGAGGCCGGGTTCACGATGTCCACCGTCCAGGACAGGGTGCCGTCGGTGCCCGTCTTCGGCTCGTCGCGGGAGAACATGGCGTCCAGCACGGGGGTCGGGCCGTCGCCCTCGAAGGCGCCCATCTGCTCGCAGCGGTAGCGGATCACCTGAGCCATGGCCGAGACGGCGCCCGGCACCACCCGCAGCTCGCCGTGGGGCGGGAAGGGAATCTCGAAGGGCTCTTCGCCGACGGTGGAGGCGAGGGCGTCGAGCTTGAGCTTGAGCCAGGCTTTGTCGTTGGCGCGCATGTCCATGGAGAGCGTCTTGGCCACGGCACCGAGGCCGCGGGGCTGTTCGACGCCGTTGACCCAGATTTCGAAGGGCACGTTGCGGCCCATGCCGTTCTCGATCTGGCCGACGAACAGGGCGAACTCGCCGTGGGGCGTTTCGATCATGTAGGTCCAGGAGGTGTTGCCCTCATGCAGGCGCGGGCGGCCGGGCCAGCGCAGGCTGGCGAGCACCGGGGCCGGCAGGGCGCCGATGGACAGGCGCTTGTTGGCGCCGTCCAGCGTCACGTCCTGGGGTTGTTTCTGGGTGTTGTTCTGGGCGCCGGAATCCACCGACAGCACCGAACCCAGCACGGCGTTGGGCCGGTAGGTGGCGAGGCCCTTGAGACCGGCCTTCCAGGCGGTCAGGTAGAGGTCCTCGAACTCGGTGTAGGGATAGTCGGCGGGCACGTTTACCGTCTTGGAAATGGCGGTGTCGATGCAGGGGGCGACGGCCGCCACCATGTCCTTGTGGGCCTGGGCGGAAATCTCCAGGGCGGTGACGAAGTAGTCCGGCAGCTTGGACGTGTCGCCGCCCAGGTGCTTGTAAAGGCGCCAGGCGTAGTCCTCGACCGCGTATTCCTTGTGGGTGCCGTCGGCCATGCGCTTCTTGCGCGTGTAGGTCCAGGAGAAGGGCGGCTCGATGCCGTTGGAGGCGTTGTCGGCGAAGGCCAGGGAGATCGTGCCGGTGGGGGCGATGGACAGCAGATGGGAGTTGCGGATGCCGTGCTTGCGGATCTTCTCCTTCACTTCGCTGGGCAGACGCGAGGCGAAGTTGCCGCCCGACAGGTAGAGGTCGGCGTTGAACAGCGGGAAGGCGCCGCGCTCGGTGGCGAGTTCCACCGAAGCCAGGTAGGCCCGGTCGCGCATGAAGTCGGAAATCTTCGTCGCCAGCTCGCGCGCCTCGGGGGTGTCGTACTTCTGGCGCAGCATGATGAGGGCGTCGCCGAGACCGGTGAAGCCCAGGCCGACGCGGCGCTTGGCGCGGGCTTCGTCCTGCTGTTGCTCCAGAGGCCAGTGGGTGACGTCGAGGACGTTGTCGAGCATGCGCACCGAGATCTCGATGGTGCGGCCGAAGCCCTGATAGTCGAATTCGGCCCGTTCCGTGAAGGCGTTCTTTACGTACTTGGTGAGGTTGATGGAACCCAGGCAGCAGCAGCCGTAGGGCGGCAGGGGCTGCTCGGCGCAGGGGTTCGTCGCCTCGATGGTCTCGCAGTAGTTGAGGTTGTTGTCCTTGTTCATGCGGTCGATGAACAGGATGCCCGGCTCGGCGTGGTCGTAGGTCGAGCGCATGACCTGGTCCCACAGCTCGCGGGCGCGCACCTTGCGATAGACCCAGAGGCCGTCGTCGCGCTGGTAGGCGCCGGCGGCCATGATGTCGGCCGAGGGTGAGGCCTTGTGGGTCAGTTCCACCTCGCCGTCGGCTTCGACGGCGCGCATGAATTCGTCGGTGACGCCGATGGAGATGTTGAAGTTGGTGAGGTCGCCGTGGTCCTTGGCGTGGATGAATTCCTCGATGTCCGGATGGTCGCAGCGCAGCACGCCCATCTGGGCGCCGCGGCGGGAGCCGGCGGATTCGACGGTCTCGCAGGAGCGGTCGAAGACACGCATGTAGGAGACGGGACCGGAGGCGCGGGACTGGGTGCCCTTGACGTGGGCGCCGACGGGGCGGATGGACGAGAAGTCGTAGCCGACGCCGCCGCCCCGGCGCATGGTTTCGGCGGCCTGGGAGAGGGCGGTGTATATGCCGGGGCGGCCGTCCACCATGTCGGAGATGGAGTCGCCGACGGGCTGCACGAAGCAGTTGATCAGGGTGGCGCACAGATCGGTGCCGGCGGCGGAGTTGATGCGGCCGGCGGGGACGAAGCCGTTTTCCTGGGCTTCGAGGAATTTCGCCTCCCAGAAGGCGCGCTTGTCTTCCGCCTCGACGGCGGCCAGGGCGCGGGCGACGCGGCTACGGACGTCGCGGACGTCCCTTTCATTGCCCTTGGCATATTTCTCCAGCAGGACCTCCCCCGAGATTTCCTGCGGAAGTAATAGGCCGAGTTGGCCAATATGTTGATTATTAAGTTGTTCCTCGGTCTGCTTCGTTTCTGTTGTCATGTTTGTGTCCGAAGAAAGGATGGAAATTGAGCGCGGAAGCATACCTCTACCTCCAAATCATGGGAAGCAAAAAATTCTGCATCCTTTTAAAAACAACAGGTTGAAAAAATTGCTAGTGTCGCAGCAAGGCGCATGCCACTATATATAGTAGGTCGGAAGGAATATTGGCGACCCAAGAAAGCGCCGAAAAATCAGCTTATTGAAGCCTTGAATACAGGGAAGGGGAATTTTTCCGGCATATTTCGTCTGCCCTTATCCAATTAATTTTGTTTTTTTTCAATTGGATAGATGGGAAATGCAAACGATGGTCCACGCTGGCCTGAGGTTAACCCACTGTTTCATCGTTGGTTTTGTCTTTTTCAGCGGCCAGGCTGGCGAGTTTCCATAGCCTGGGGAGGTCCACGGTGGCACAAAGCCGCTTGACCTCCTGGGCGAAAGTACGGAACTCCGGTTGGGCCTGGGCCAGGGCCTCGGCCCATTCCTCGATGGCGAGCACCTGTCCGAGGGCGAGCATGTCGATCATTTCGCCGATTTCTGCCGGGCCGGGCAGGACGAGGGCTCCGGCCTCGGTGTTCGCCTCCGGCCCTTCGTTGCGTATCCAGGCGATGCCGAGGCATTCTTCAAGCATGCGGGCCAGGGCGATCTGGTCGAGGGGCTTCATCAGCATGCCATCGAAGTCCACATCCGCCGGGAGGTCTTCGGGGCGCTGGGGCTGGGCCGCCGAAATCAGGAAGATGGGCAGTTCCTGAAGCCGGGGCGTCTGGCGGAGGGCGCGCAACAGGCTCCAGCCGTCCATTTCGGGCATGAACTGGTCCACCAGCAGCGCATCGGGCAGCGTCGCGCCGGACAGGCAGATCGCCAGCGCCTCGGCGCCGTTCCGCGCCTCCATGACGCCGATGCCCCAACTGCCCAGCAACTCCCTGAGGAATATCCGGTTGACGGCGATGTCGTCGGCGACGAGGAAGGTGCGCCGTCGCCCCTGGAGGCCGGCGATGGGGGCCTGGACGGGCAGGGCCGGCAACAGCTCGTGTTCGGGTGCCTGCTTGAGCCGTACGGCGAAGCTGAAGCTGCTGCCCTGCCCGGGGGTGCTGGTGAGCGTGATGTCGCTCCCCATCGCCCGCACGATCTGGCGCGCGATGGCGAGGCCGAGGCCGACTCCGGGCTGCCGCTGGGCATCGCCGACGCGGAAGAAGGGGTCGAAAACCCGCTCCTGGTCCTGGGGCGGAATGCCGCTGCCGGTATCCTCGACGCGGAAGCCGATGGTGTGCCAGGTGACGCCATCCACCGTCTCAGGCGCCGCCTGCCGATAGATGGAGAGCCGGATATCGCCGCCGGCGGTGAACTTGCAGGCATTGGTGATCAGGTTCTGCAGCACCTGGGCGAGGCGTTGCTCGTCGCCCTCAACGGCGGCGGGGAGATCGGTCGTGAGGTCGATGGCGAAATGGTTTTCCCGTTCCGCTGCCAATAGACGGCTGCTGCCGTCCAGGTGGTCGGCCAGGGCCGCCAGGGACATGGGTTCCGGATGCAGGGTAACGGCGCCGGCCTGGCCGCGGCCGAAGTCGATGATGTCGTTGATGAGGCGCAGCAGCTGCCGGCCGCTGTTTTCGATGATGCCGAGCCGGGTGTCCGATTCGCCCGCGGCGCCTGCCCGCAGCAGGCGGGCATAGCCGAGGATGGTGTGGAGCGAGGTGCGTGCCTCGTGGCTCATGGTGGACAGGAAGGCCGACATGGCGCGGTTGCCGGTTTCCGCGGCGCTGATGGCCTCCCGCAGTTCCCGCGTGCGGGCGTCCACGGCGGCGGCCAGCCGCTCCTGCTCGCCGATCTGGGAGGCCAGCAGCCGGTCCATGGCCGTGTCGGCGTTTTCCTGCAGGGATTCGATGTCCCGGTGCATGGCGTAGGCGAGCAGCAGCGCCGAGGCAACGAAACCGGCGTAGGGCAGGTCGGCCGGCAGGGGCAGGTCGCGCAGCGCCCCCTGTTGTTGGAAGGCCCGCAGCATGACCACGCCCCAGAGCAGGCCCCAGGCCGCTAGGTAGCGGCGGGCATTGGGCAGGCCGCGCCAGGCCGCCACGGCGACCAGCAGGCTGAAAAGGCCGAAGGCCAGCGGCATGACGAAGCCGTTGATCGGGCGTGGATTCGCCGTGGCGAGGGCGGCGGCGGCGCCCAGGGCGAGCAGCGCTGCCAGGCCGGCCAGCGCCCGCCCCAGGGCCGGCATGCGCTCCGGCGTCGAGAGGAAGCGGCGTGCGAACAGGGCGTGGCAGGCCAGGCCCAGGCAGATGGCGGCGCCGGCCAGACGCGACGGCCAGAGAGCGTCGTTGGACGGCAGCCACTCGGCGACGAGGCCGTCGACGACGAGGGATGTCAGCACCAGCAAGAGGTCGCCGGTGCCGGCGCCCAGCATGGCCACCTGGCGTCGCAGACGCCAGGCGAGGATGCCGAAGACGAGGACCACCGACGTGGTGCCGCCGGCCAGGTACTTGAAGGCCAGATGGACGGATTCCGCCTCGGCGTAGACGGCGGGCTGCCACAGTATGGGTTCGATGACCGTCGCCGTACGGGTGCTGAAGCGCAGGTAGAGATCCGCCGCCCGGCCGGGCTCCAGCACCACCGGGAAGAGCAGCTGATGCGCAGGCAAAGGACGCTCGGCCACCGGGACGACGGCACCGCTGGCCATGATGGCAATACCGCCGGTGCCGGTATCCACATGGAGCGTGCAGGATTCCTGATAGGCGCCGCGGACTTCCAGCCAGCGCTCCTGGCGCTGGGCCGTCGGGTTGGCAAGGGAGAAATGGGCCCAGGTGGCCCCGGCGCGATAGCCGAGGCTGGGATGGGCCTGCGCCAGCGGCGCGAAACGGCCGTCCTGCCGGGCGCGACGGACCGCCTCGATGTCCATGGCGGCGTCGGGATCGGCCAGTATCTCCACCTGGGCGGCCAGCGGCAGCTTGGTTGCCGAGTCCACGGCGACGGGTGCGGCGGCGACTGCGGTGGCCGCCAGGAGGGCCGCCGCCAGCCACGCGCGCCAGAAGCGGGTCAAACGGGACTCCCGAAGGACGGGCCGCAGGCCCGCCGGTATTCCCGCGGGCTGACGCCGTAGCGGTTGCGGAAGGCCCGCGTGAAATCTCCCGGATTCCGGTAGCCGACCTGGTCGGCGATGAGCTGCACCTGCATCTGGCCGCCTTCGAGCAGGCGGCGGGCGGTCTCCAGGCGCATCTCGACGAAGTAGTCGAACACCGTCATGCCGGTGCGGCGGCGGAAGATGTCCGTCAGGCGCCGCTCGGTGATCTCCAGGCGCTGGGCGATTTCGGCCAGGCGCGGCGCATCCGCCATGTGTTCCTGCAGCAGGGCGACGGCGGCGTTGAAGCAGTCGCCGTCGCTGCGCGTGCCGTCGCCCTCGACGCTCATGGCCCGCGTCAGGGCCATGGCCTCCAGGCGCGCCATCTGCTGCCGGGTCTGCAGATGGACGAATACCCGGGCCACCACCTCCTCCTCGAAGAAGGGCTTGGTGATGTAGTCGATGGCGCCGGCGGCGAAGCCCTGGAGCTTGTCCTCGATGGTGCCGCTGGCCGACAGGAAGACGACGGGAATCTCCGCCGTGCGCGGGTCGGCCTTCAGGCGCCGGCAGACGCTGAGACCGTCCAGGCCCGGCATGGTGATGTCCAGCAGGATCAGTTCGGGCTGCCCTGCCGTCGCCTTGCCGATGCCGTCCTCGCCGTCCAGGGCCACCAGGATGTCGAGTTCCCGGCCCTTGAGGTAGGAGAGCAGCAGTCCGACGGACTCGGGCTGGTCGTCGATGATGAGCAGGCGGGGACGCCCCTGGGCACGTTCCGGAATCGTCATGTCGCTGGAATGGATTTTCGGGGTGCTCAGCCTACCAGTTCTGCCGTGTGGCGGGCGATCATCCATTCCTCGTTGGTCGGCAGCACGAGCACATCCACGCCGCTGTCGGGGCGGCTGATGCGCTTGGCATCGGCTGCGTTCGCCGCCGCATCGAAGGCGATACCCAGCCAGGCGAGGGCGGTGCACACCCGTTCGCGCACCGGCCCCGCATGCTCGCCGATGCCGCCGGTGAACACCAGGGCGTCGAGGCCGCCGAGGGCGGCGGCGAGGGAGCCGATCTCGCGCACGATGCGGTAACAGAACAGTTCCACCGCCTCCTGGGCCTCGGGCTTCTCCGAGGCGAGGAGTTCGCGCATGTCCTGGGAGACGCCGGAGACGCCGAGGAGCCCCGACTCCTTGTAGAGCAGTTTGGTCAGGGCCTTGGCGTCCATGCCGTGGTAGTCCATCAGGTAGAGCAGCACGCCCGGGTCGAGGCTACCGGTGCGGGTGCCCATCATGAGTCCCTCCACGGCCGTGAAGCCCATGGTGGTGGCCGTGCTGCGGCGCTGGCGCATGGCGCACATGGAAGCGCCGTTGCCCAGATGGGCGACGACGACGCGGCCGTCGGCCTTGGCGCCCAGATGCTCGGGCAGCACGTCGGCGATGTATTCGTAGGAGAGGCCGTGGAAGCCGTAACGGCGCACGCCCTGGGCCGTGATGCGGCGCGGCAGGGCGAACAGCTGGGCGACGGCGGGCTGGGTGCGGTGGAAGGCGGTGTCGAAGCAGGCCACCTGGGGCACGTCGGGCAGGGCGGCGCGCAGGGCCTCGATGCCGTCCAGGTTGTGGGGCTGGTGCAGGGGCGCCAGGGGGATGAAGGTCTTCAACTCGGCGATGGCGGCAGCGTCGAGTTGCACCGGCTGGGAATAGCGTTCGGCGCCGTGGACGACGCGGTGGCCGACGCCGACGATGCGCCAGCCGGCCTCGTGGCGGTGCAGCCAATCGACGAGGAATTCCAGCGCCGCATGGTGCTGGCCATCGCTCGTCAGGGGCAGGTCCACATCGTCGAGGGCTTGGCCGTTCCTGTCCTTGGCCTTGAGGTGGGGCTTGGCGCCGATGCCGTCGATCTGGCCCACGAGTTCGGGTTGCGACGGCATCGGGGAAGCGACGGCGAAGAGGGCGAACTTGATGGACGACGATCCGGCGTTGAGGGTGAGGATGGCATTGCTCATGGGGACCTCGATCAGTTTTTCTTGCGCTTCGCGTGGGCCATCACGACGGCAACCGCGGTGGAGGCGGTGCGCGTCTGGGCCGAGTCGGCGCGGCTGGTGAGCACGATGGGCACGCGGGTGCCGAGCACGATGCCGGCGGCGAGCGCCTCGGCAAGATATTCGAGCTGCTTGGCCAGCATGTTGCCGGACTCGATGTCGGGCACCAGCAGGATGTCGGCCTGGCCGGCCACCACCGACTTGATGCCCTTGGAGCGGGCGGCGACGACGGAAATGGCGTTGTCGAAGGCCAGGGGCCCATCCAGCAGGCCGCCGCGGATCTGGCCCCGGTCGGCCATCTTGCACAGGGCGGCGGCGTCCAGGGTGGACTGCATCTTGGGATTGACGGTCTCGACGGCGGCGAGGATCGCCACCTTGGGGTCCACGATGTGCAGCATGAGGGCCAGGTCGATGGCGTTCTGCACGATGTCGGCCTTGTCCTCCAGCGTCGGCGCCACGTTGACGGCGGCATCGGTGATCAGCAGGGGGCGCGGGTAGGTGGGCACGTCCATGACGAAGACGTGGCTGATGCGCCGCTCGGTGCGCAGGCCGGTCTCCTTGGCGACCACTTCGCCCATGAGTTCGTCGGTATGGAGGGAGCCCTTCATGAGGGCCTCCACCTGTCCGTCCCGCGCCAGCTTGACGGCGGTCTCGGCGGCGGCGTGGCTATGGGCCACGTTGATGATGGTGCAGCCGGCCAGGTCCAGGGTGTATTGCTCGGCGATGGCGCGGATCTTGTCCTCCGGGCCTACCAGCGTCGGTTCGATGAGGCCGCGGTCGCGGGCCAGCAGGGCGCCCTTGAGGGATTCGGGGTCGCAGGGATGGGCCACGCCCATGCGGATGGCGGACAGGCCCTTGGAAACCTCCAGCAGATGCTCGTAGCGGGACTTCTTGGTCTCCGAAAGCCGCAGTTCCGGCAGGTTCACCTTGGGCCGGCGCACCTTCTCCGTGGGCGCCAGCACCTCGGCGGTGCCCTGGATCACCTTGAGGCCGTCCTGGTTGGTGCACAGGCAGTCGAAGAGGATGTGGTGGTTGTGGTCGAACTTGCGCTGGCAGGTGACCTTGACCGTCAGGGTGTCGCCGACGCGCACGGCGCGCTCGAAGTGCAGCGTCTGGTCCACATAGACGGTGCCCGGGCCGGGGAACTGGGTGCCGAGCACGTTGGAGATCAGCACGCCGCCCCACATGCCGTGGGCCACCACCTCGCGGAAGCTGGAGGACTTGGCGTACTCCGGGTCCACGTGGGTCGGGTTCATGTCGCCCGACATGATGGCGAACATCTGGATGTCGTCCGGGCGCAGGGTCCTGACCAGGGTGGCGCTGTCGCCGACCTTGATCTCGTCGTAAGTCCGGTTCTCGATGTGTTCGAGGGCTTCGATGTTGTCCATGAATTTTCCCGTCTGCCGGTCAGGCAAGCATTCTGCCGCTCCGGTTGATGCGCTGCAACACGTTCCTGCGGGGGACGCCGGTCCTGGGGCCGGTTCAGAACAGTTCGATCTTCTTCTCGACGGGCTTCTTCGGCAGGATCAGAGACTGTTCGTATTCCTGCTCGGCCTTGACGACCTCGGTCACCGTGGCCTGGGTGGTCGGCATGCGCCGGCAGAAGGCATCCCCGGTCTGGGGCACGAAGATGACCTTGCGCGACCAGGGGCCGCTGAAATCGGAGGCGACGAGGGGAATGCCCTCCCGTTCGAGCCATTCCCTGGCGAACTCGGAGTTGCGCTCACCGATGGCCATGCGGATGGAACTGACGATGGTGCCGCCGCCGAAGGCCTTGGCCACCAGCCGGGCCTTGCTGGCGCCCTTGTTGAGCAGGGCGTTGACCAGCACCTCCATGGCGAAGTCGCCGTTGAGGATGACGTCGGTGTCGGCGTTGGCGCCGCTGGCGCGGCTCGGCAGCAGGAAATGGTTCATGCCGCCGATCTTCAGCCGCGCGTCGAACAGGCAGACGGCGACGCAGGAACCCAGCAGGGTCGAGATGGGGCGCTCGGTCTCGATCGCCCAGCCGCCCGGATTGATGTTGCGGGCGATGCGTTCGAAGTCCTTGCCGGTCAGGTGGGTTAGATCGCTCACGGAATCGGGGTGACGACAGAATCAACCATGGAATATCGGGATCGGCTAATTTTTCATTCTACCTGTTCCTCGCTGCGGTGCGGGATTCCTGTCAGCGAATGCCGCACCGTTGCGGGAAGGGCGCAAGCCTTTCGCGGCTGCGTCGGGAATCGCATAGAGTCATTGACAGGGCATCGGTTCCCTCGCCAGAATGGCCCGATAACTATTCACGAGGTCCTGACCGGAAATCGGCGGCCCGGAGGAGACGAAGACGCTGCCATGGAGACATCTCCGGCGGATCACCCTGTGGACCCGGAAGCCCGGCGGATGAAGTCCGCCCGCGCGCGCGGCTTCGCCATCGAACTGGTGCGCCAGCTGGTGGTGCCGACCTTCGTCCTCGATGCGGATTCCCGCGTCATCGTCTGGAACAAGGCCTGCGAACGCCTCACCGGCATGCCCGCCAGCGAGGTGATCGGCACCCGCGAGCATTGGCGCGCCTTCTACGGCGAGCCGCGCCCCTGTTTGGCCGATCTGGTCGTCCAGGGGCGCATGGAGGAGGTCGGCCGCTTTTACGCCGCCCATGGCGATTCCACCGACGACCTGTTCGGTGCCCATGCCGAGAACTGGTGCGTCATGCCCCTGCGCGGCACCGAGCTTTACCTGGCCATCGACGCCGGCCCGATCCGCGACGAGGAAGGGCGCATCATCGCCGTCGTCGAGACCCTGCGCGACATGACCTACCGCAAGCGTACCGAGACGGCGCTCCAGCTGACGGCCAGTGTGTTCGAGAACTCCCAGGAAGGCATCATGATCACCGATGCCGCCACCTGCATCGTGAACGTCAATGGCGCCTTCACCACCGTGACCGGCTACAGCCTCGACGAGGTGGTGGGCCGCACGCCGTCCTTCCTCAAGTCCGGCCTCCAGGACGAAACCTTCTACCGGGACATGTGGGGGCGCCTGAAGGAATGCGGCCAGTGGCACGGAGAGATCTGGAACCGCCGCAAGTCGGGCGAGTTCTATCCCGAGATTCTCAGCATCAACGCCGTGCGCAACAGCGAAGGCGAGGTGGTCCATTACGTCGGCATGTTCAACGACATCACCGACCTCAAGAAGACCCAGCAGCGCCTGGAGAGCCTCGCCAACTACGATGCCCTCACCGGCCTGCCCAATCGGGTGCTGCTGGCGGACCGCCTCCACCAGTCCCTCGCCAACGCCAAGCGCTACCAGCGCATGTTCGCCGTCTGCTTTCTCGATCTCGACGGCTTCAAGCCCATCAACGACCGCCACGGCCACGAGACCGGCGACCGCTTCCTCATCGAGGTGGCCAAGCGCCTGAGCCAGAACGTGCGCGGCGGCGATACCGTCGCCCGCCTCGGCGGCGACGAGTTCGTGCTGCTGATCACCGACCTCAAGGAGTACCAGGAGCTGGAAACGGCGCTGGAGCGGGTGCTCGGTTGCGTGGCACGGCCGTTCCGGGTGGACGGGGTCGAGCTCGGCGTCTCGGCCAGCATCGGCGTCACCCTGTTTCCCCTCGACGACTCCGACCCCGACACCCTGCTGCGCCACGCCGACCAGGCCATGTACCAGGCCAAGCAGCTCGGGCGCAACCGCTACCACCTGTTCGACATGGAGGCCGACAGCAACCTGCAGAACCGCAACCTGCAGCTCGACCGCTTGCGCCAGGCTCTCCAGCACGGCGAGTTCCGCCTCTACTACCAGCCCAAGGTGAACATGCGCAGCGGCGAGGTGGTCGGCATGGAGGCCCTGATCCGCTGGCAGCATCCCGAACGCGGCATCGTTGGCCCCATGGACTTCCTGCCCCTGGCCGAGGCGACGCCGCTGATCGTGGACATCGGCGAATGGGTGCTCCACGAGGCCCTGTCCCAGATGACCGAATGGGCCCTCGAAGGTTTGCCCATGTCCGTCAGCGTTAACATTGCGGCGCGCCATTTCCAGCACATCGACTTCGTGCCGCGCCTGCGCACCATCCTCTCCGAGCACGCCGAGGTCTCGCCCCAGCTGCTGGAACTCGAAATCCTGGAGAGCGCCGCCCTGGAGGATGTGGACATGGTGCGCACGGTGATGGGCGCCTGCCAGGCCATCGGCGTCAAGTTCGCCCTCGACGATTTCGGCACCGGCTATTCCTCCCTCAGCTACCTCAAACGCCTGCCCGCCAACGTCCTCAAGATCGACCAGTCCTTCGTCCGCGACATGCTGGACGACCAGGAGGACCTGGCCATCATCGAAGGCGTCATCGGCCTGTCCACCGTGTTCCGCATGGGCGTCATCGCCGAAGGCGTGGAGACGGCGGAACACGGCCTGCTGCTGATGCGCTTCGGCTGCGATCTGGCCCAGGGCTACGGCATCGCCCGGCCGATGCCGGCGGACCAGGTGGCCGGCTGGGTGGCGGGCTACCGTCCCGATCCGAAGTGGGCCCTGTGGGGCGCCAAGGCCTGGGACCGCATGGACCTTCCGCTGCTGCTGGCCCAGTACGACCACATCAAGTGGGTGCAGCGCATCGTCGATGCCCTGCATCGGCCGGAAACGGATTTCCTCGCCGACGACATCGCCGATCACCTCGAATGCCGCTTCGGCAACTGGTACGACGGCGAAGGCCGCCGCAACTACGGCGCCTTGCCGGAATACGGCGAGATCGCCGCCATCCACACGCAATTGCATGAGCTCGGCGCCGAAGTGGTGCGCCGCCATAACGCGGGCGAGCGGCAATCGGCCGAGACCTTGTGCGGCCAACTGCGGGCCGTCAAGGACCTCATGGTGGCCCGTCTCGCCAGCCTGCAGAAGTCGGTCGCCCTGTGGACCGACTGACCGTCCCTACAGGCAGCGCCTGATGCCGGCGACGATGCGGCGCGCCAGCTTCGCGCGGTAGGCGTCCCGGCTCAGCAGCTTTTCCTCGTCCCGATGGAGAATCACGCCGGCCTCCAGCAGCACGGCGGGAACCTCGGCCGTCCGCAGCACGATCAGGTTGTCGTAGTAATGCACGCCGGCGGCATGGTCCGCCCAGGGCCGCGGCTTGCCGGTGGCCGGGTCCCGGTGGTGGCGCGCGATGGGCAGGCCCGCGGCGGCGAGGGAACGGCCGATGGCGGCGGCGCAGGCCAGGCTGGCGGCCTCCCGCGGCGTGCGGCGGGAGACGTAGAGGGACCAGCCGCGCGCATGGGTGGTATGGCGCCGCGCCTCGCCGCCGTACGTCCAGGGCCGCAGGTATTTCTCCTGGACGGAATCGTGGTGGATGGACAGCAGCAGGCGGGTGCCGGCGGCTTGGGGCGAGCGGGCGAACAGGTCGTCGGCCAGACCGTCGGCACCGATGAGCCGGGCACCGATGCCGGCCGCCGCCAGTTCGGCTTCGATGCGGCGGGCGAGGGCGAGGTTAAACTCGAATTCCGGAACTCCGCGGGCGCTGACGGCACCTGGCCTGGCGTGGGAATGGCCCACGTCCAGGGCCACCAGCGGGGGAAGGGGCTCCGCGGCCCGGCCGGCGGACGCCTGTGCTGCCAGCAGCGCGGCAGCAAGTCCGAGGACTCCGGTGCGGAGCGCAGCGGCTGTCATCGAATGCGCAATTGTTGCAGCACGGCTTCCGTCTGCAGGTGCAGGTAGTAGCGCATTCCCGCCACCGCCGTCAAAACCATGGCCGGCTCGGAGCCGCGGGAGAATCGCTCCTCCGCGGCGGTATCCATGCGCTCGTCGGCCAGTCGGGCGCTGCCTGTGGCGGGGCCGTCGAATTCGAATTCCAGCCGCCGCTGGCCGGTCCCGAGCTCGCCGAGGGGAATGAAGTAGGTGCCGAAGTGGGTGTCGCGCCAGGGGGCGATGTCCTCGGCCGTCCACTCGCTGCGGGCCTGGGGCGGGTTTGTCAGCGGGTATTGGTGACAGTTTTCCTTGGTGTGGCGCAGGATCGCATAGAGCTGCCGCAGCAGGCTCGCGTCGCTGGGACCGGCATGGCGTTCCACGTGGTTGCGGGCGGCGGCGGCACCCGAGTCGAAGCTTAGCCGGCCGCTGCATTCGCCCTCGTGGCAGGTGGCGCAGATGGCGTTGAAGCGGACCACGGCGGCATCCGGCACGGCCTCCGCCGCGGCAGCCAGGGACATTGCCGTTGCCAGCAGGGCCGCAACGGGCTGCGGCCAGGACTTCAGGCGGCGATCCATTCCCTTGCCCAGGCGAGGGCCAGGTCCAGGTGCTGCTGGGCCGCTTCGCTGAGCGGGTCGCCGAGCTCGAAGCCCTCGGCGCGGATCGCCAGCAGCCAGGTGGGGGGCGGCTCCGCGTCCTCCAGATCGCAATAGACCTGGAGCACGGACTGGGGCGTCATGGCGTGGGTGGTAAAGCTGGCGTCCTTGGCCGGGAGAATGGGCTCGGCCGAAAATGGAGCCGGCGCATCGATGCTGGCGTCCACGAACAGGATGCGCTGGCGGCCGTTGAGGTCGAGGGCATGCTCGACCTGGAGCTGGAAGTCCGTCAGGCATTCGACGTCCGGCAGGTCCAACGCGGCGATGCGCTCGACGAACAGCGGGCCGAGGGCATCGTCGCCCCGGCTGGGATTGCCCCAGCCGAAGACCAGGATCGGCGCCGTCACTTGCCGCGGCTGACGCCGTGGGCGTCCTTGTAGAGGCTGTCGATGGTGTTGCCGGCCGCGTCCTCCAGGGTTACTTCCAGCGGCATTTGGCCGAGGGCGTGGGTGGCGCAGGAGAGGCAGGGATCGAAGCAGCGGATGGCGACCTCGATGTGGTTGAGCAGGCCTTCCGTCACCTCGCGGCCGTCGAAGTACTGGCGCGCCACCTGGCGGATCGACTCGTTCATCGCCTGGTTGTTGTGGGTGGTGGACACGATCAGGTTGGCGCGGATCACCAGGTCGTCCTCGTTGACGCGGTAGTGGTGGATCAGCGTGCCGCGCGGCGCCTCGATGACGCCGACGCCGCGCTCCTGGCGCTCGCCCTTGGCCATCAGGTCGGTGCCGAGGATGTCTTCGTCGTGGAGCAGGTCCTTGATACTCTCGGCGGCGTGCAGCATCTCGATCATGCGCGCCCAGTGGTAGCCGAGGGTGGCGCCGGCCGGGCGGCCGGCGTCGTAGGCGAGGAATTCCTTGCGCTCGTGGTCGGCCAGGGGCGTCGGGATGAAGTCGCAGTTGGCGACCCGCGTCAGGGGGCCGACCCGGTACCAGCCTTCGTCCGGGCCCAGGTGTTTCATGAAGGGGAACTTCATGTAGGACCAGGGCTTCACGTCCTCGGAAATCTTCTCCCAGTAGTGGCCGTAGTCGAAGTGGTCGAAGATGATCTCGCCGGACTTGTCGCGGGCGCGCAGGCCGCCGTGGTAGAGGTCCATGGCGCCGTCGGCGCGCACCAGGCCCATGCTGTGGGCGTCGAAGCGGCCGAAGGCGTTGTACTCGGCCAGGTTCTTCTCGAACAGGCCCTTGATGATGCCCACCGCCTCGCGGCTCCAGGCCACCATCTGATAGATGTCCTTGAGCAGCAGGTCGCGCTCCTCGACGGAGAGGGACTTGTTCACGCCGCCCGGCACGGCGCCGGTGCCGTGCACGCGCTTGCCGGCCGTGAGGCGGATGATCTCCTGGCCGTACTTGCGCAGCAGCACGCCCTTCTTGGCCACTTCCGGCACGGCGGCGGCGACGCCGACGATGTTGCGCGTCGCCATGTCGGAGCCGAAGCCGAACAGCAGGTCGGGCGAGGAGAGGTGGAAGAAATGCAGGGCGTGGGACTGGAGGATTTGGCCGTAGTGCATCAGGCGGCGCAGCTTCTCGGCGGTGGGCGTGAGCTTGGCGCCGAGGATCATGTCCATGGCCTTGGAGGCGGCCAGGTGGTGGGACACGGGGCAGATGCCGCAGAGGCGCTGCACCATCACCGGCACCTCCCAGTACGGGCGGCCCTGGATGAAGCGTTCGAAGCCGCGGAACTCGACGATGTGCAGGCGCACCTGGTGCACCTTGTTGTCGTCGTCCAGCAGCAGCGTGACCTTGCCGTGGCCCTCGACGCGGGACACCGGTTCGATGGCGACGCGCTTCAGGGTCTCGGGATGGGATGCGGTTTCAAGTTCGAATGCCATGGCGACACCTCAATCGTAATGGAGCAGACCGTGGCCCAGGTGGGGCGTGCGGCCGGCGAGGAGATCGGTGAGGAACTTCCAGATGGCGTCCGCGGGCGGCGGACAGCCGGGCAGGAAGTAGTCGATCTTCACCACCTCGTGGATCGGGTGCACCTTGTTCAGCGGCAGGGGCAGTTCCGGGTCGTTGGGGATGCCGCCGTGGGTCAGCCCCGGCTCGGTCTGGTAGACCTCTTCGAGGATGTCGCGCAGGTCCAGATGGTTGCGCTGGGCCGGCAGGCCGCCATTGACGGCGCAGGCACCCATGGCCACCAGGATCTTGCAGTTCTTGCGGAACTCGTGGAGCACATGCACGTTCTCCGCGTTGCAGACGCCGCCCTCGATGATGCCGAGGTCGCAGGGGCCGCAGTGCTTGATGTCGGTGATGGGCGAGCGGTCGAATTCGACGAGTTCGACCAGTTGCAGGATGCGCTCGTCGATGTCGAGGAAGGACATGTGGCAGCCGAAGCAGCCGGCCAGCGACGTGGTCGCCACGCGCAGCTTGGTCTTGGCGGGCGTTGCGGTATTTGCGTTCATTTCGTCACCTCCACCACGGATGCCGGGGCCTGGTCGTACTTGCGCTCGCCGATGGGCACGGCGAAGCCGACGCGTTTCTTGAGGATTACGCCCACCGGGCAGATGCTGGCGGCGCGGTCGCTGGCGGCGAAATCGGTGTCGCCCAGCTTGCCGCTCTCGCTGTTGATGATGATGCGCCGGCCGCGCATGCCGCGACCGCCCATGACGAAGACGTTCTTCTTGTCCGCCTGTTCCGAGGCCTGCACGCAGAGCGAGCAGAGGATGCAGCGGTTGAAGTCCAGCAGGATGTCCGGATGGGAGGCATCCACCGGCCGGTCGGGGAAGAAGTGGTCGAAGTGGGGGCTCATCATGCCCAGGTCGTAGGCCGTGGCCTGCAGCAGGCAGTTGCCGCTCTTCTCGCAGGAGGGGCAGAAATGATTACCCTCGACGAACAGCAGCTGCAACAGGGTGCGCCGCTTGTCGTCCAGCTCCGGCGTGCGGTTCTCGATGGTGACGCCGGCGGCGGCCTCCATGGTGCAGGAGGAGACGAAGCGGCCGTTGGCCTTGACCGTGCAGAGCTTGCAGGAACCGTGGGGCTTGAATTCCGGATGCCAGCACAGGTGGGGGATGTACTTGCCGGCGGCCTTGGCCGCCTGCATCACCGTCTGGCCGGGGACGAAGGGGATGGCTTCGCCGTCGAGGAGAAAGGTGTTTTCGCTCATGATCAATCCTCGTTGCTCAAGTGGGCGCCGGCGTCGTCGCGCCGGGTCATCTGCCGGGCCTGGGACAGGGCGGCGTCCAGGTCGAAGGCGGGCTCGTACTCCAGCGATTTCAGTCGCCGCTCGTAGGCGGGCCGGAACTTGTTGAGCGTGTCGAACAGCGGGTTGCAGGCGCTGTTGCCGAGGCCGCAGTGGCTGGCGCCCTGCATCAGGCGGTGCATCTTGAACATCTCGTCGATGTCGTAGGGGGAGCCGTGGTTCTCGGCCAGTTTGTCCATCAGCCGCGCCACCACCTGGGTGCCGACGCGGCAGGGCGTGCAGAAACCGCAGGATTCGTGGGCGAAGAAGTGGGCGAAGTTGCGCGCCACCTCGAACATGTCGCGGCTCTCGTCGAAGACCATGAAGGCGCCGGCGGTCGGGATGTCCTCGAAGCAGATGCGGCGGCCGAACTCTTCGGCGGCAACGCAGACGCCCGAGGGGCCGGAAACCTGCACCGCCTGGGTGTCCCTGGCGCCGGCGTCGGCGAGGATCTGCGCCACGGTGACGCCGTAGGGATATTCGTAGATGCCGGGACGCTCCACGTCGCCGGAGACGGACATCAGCTTGGTACCCGCCGACTTGGCGGTGCCGAGCTTGGCGTACCAGGCGCCGCCGTGGCGGGCGACGAGGCAGGAGGCGGCCAGGGTCTCCACGTTGTTCACCGTCGTCGGCTGGTCCAGGTAGCCGCGTGTGACGGGGAAGGGCGGGCGGATGCGCGGACGGCCGGGCTTGCCTTCGAGGGATTCGATGAGGGCCGATTCCTCGCCGCAGATGTAGGCGCCGGCGCCGAAGTGGATCTCGATGTCGAAGGTGAAGTCCTTGTCGAGGATGCGGCTGCCCAGCAGCTTCTCGCCGCGGCGGCGGGCCAGCACGGCTTCCAGGGCATCCTTCATGTAGCGGTATTCGCCGCGCAGGTAGAGCAGGCCCTTCTGGGCGCCGACGGCGTAGCCGGCCAGGGTCATGCCTTCGAATACCAGATCGGCATAGGAGGTCAGCAGCACCCGGTCCTTGAAGGTGCCCGGTTCGCCCTCGTCGGCGTTGCAGACGACGTAATGGGCGCTGCCCGGCGCGTCGCGGCAGATTTCCCACTTCATGCCGGTGGTGAAGCCGGCGCCGCCCCGGCCGCGCAGGCCGGAGGCCTTGACCTCGTCGAGGAAGGCCTTCGACCCCTTCTCCATGGCGGCGGCCAGCGCCTCGCCGGGCACCAGGCCGTGGTCGAGGAGGGCATCCTTGCGGCGGATGTTGTCTTCCACGCGGAACCAGTCGGCGGGCCATTCGTCCAGGGGTACCTGGTTGCGGATCAGTTCGGCCATCTGGTCGACGCGTTCGGGCGTCATGCGCGTGATGGCCCGGTAATTCACCAGTACCGCCGGTCCCTGGTCGCACATGCCCGTGCAGGAGGTGGTGTTCACGCTGACCAGGCCGTCTTCGGAAAGGCGGGCCGGTTCGAGCCAGAGCTTCTTGCACAGGGCCAGCATCAGGTCCCGGTTGCCGAGCATGCGGTCGGTGATGTTGTCGGACCACAGCACGCAGTATTTGCCGCGGGGCCGGGTGTGGAAGAAGCTGTAGAAGGCGGCGGTGCCCTCGACCCTGGCGCGGGGCCAGCCGATGCCGCGGGCGATTTCGGTAATGGTCTCGGGGGCGAGCCAGCCCAATTCCTCCTGGACTTCCCGCAGTATCTGCATCAGTCGGGTGCCGTCGCCTTTGTGCCTGGCGAGCACGGCGGCAATCGTTTTTTCGGGCGCATCGGGCATCTTGGACCTCCCTTGTTGTTGTGGCTTGCTGCAACGCAACAGACTACCGCAGCTTAGCCGTCCGACGTTACAGTTTTTTGCGCTGGATCAAACTCCGTAGGCGACGATTTCCTGGGGAATCCGGTCGAGGGGCACGACCTTGTCCACGCCGCCCAGCTTGATGGCTTCCTTGGGCATGCCGAAGACCACGCAGGTGGATTCGTCCTCCGCCACCGTCTGGGCGCCGGCGTCGTGCATCTCCTTCATGCCGCGGGCGCCGTCGTCGCCCATGCCGGTCATGATGACGCCCAGGGCGTTTTTGCCGGCGATCTGGGCGACGGAACGGAACAGCACGTCCACCGAGGGCTTGTGGCGGTTCACCAGGGGACCGTCGGCCACCTCCACGTAGTACTGGGCGCCGCTGCGCTTGAGCATCATGTGACGGCCGCCGGGGGCGATGAGGGCGCGGCCGGGCATGACCCGGTCGCCGTTCTGGGCCTCGCGCACCTCCAGCTTGCACAGGCTGTTGAGGCGGTCGGCGAACATGCCGGTGAACTTCTCCGGCATGTGCTGGACGATGACGATGCCGGCGCAGACGGCCGGCAGCTTGGTCAGCACCGCCTCCAGGGCCTGGGTGCCGCCGGTGGAGGTGCCGATGGCGATGAGGCGGTCGGTGGTGCCGTACATGTTGGCGCCCGTATGCTGGGCGGACAGCATGACGTCGGCGCTGAGCTTGGGCCGGGTGATGCCGGTGGCGGGCGCCTGGGTCGTCATGCGGCGCACGGCGCCCATGTTGGCGCGGGCCGCCGCCTTGATGGCGGTGACGATGTCGTTGGCGGAGTCCTGCAGGAAGGACTTGAGGCCCATCTTGGGCTTGGTGATGATGGTGAAGGCGCCGGCGGCCAGGGCCTCCATGGTCACCTGGGCGCCCTTCTCGGCGAGGGAGGAGCAGACGATGATCGGCGTCGGATGCTCGGCCATGATCTTCTTGAGGAAGGTGAGGCCGTCCATGCGCGGCATCTCGATATCCACCACCAGCACGTCGGGCCAGACGGTCTTCATCTTCTCGATGGCGAAGACCGGGTCCTGGGCGGTCGCCACCACCTCGATGCCCGGGTCCGTCGCAATGGCCTGGGTGACCACCTGGCGCACCAGCGCGGAGTCGTCCACCACCATCACCTTGATCTTGTCAGACAATTGCCGCTTCCTTTTCCGCTGCGAGATTGGAGAATGCCAGCCGGACATCGCCGCTGGCAAGATCGAAAACCAGCTTCCGGTGCCCGGCGCCGCCCACGTGCTCGCCCCTGGGCGTCAGGCCGCGGGCGGCGAGCAGCCGGCGCGCCGCTGCGATGTTGCGCGGCCCCACATCGATGGCGCCGGCGCCGCTGTCGGGAAACATGTTGCCGCCGCCGAACAGCTTGACGGTGTATTCCTGCAGGCGCGTGTCGTTGCGGGCCACTGCCTGGTCGAAGAGGAGGAAGGCGTCCTCGGCGTAGCGGCCGTCCAGGGGGCCGCTACCACGGGTCGGGGAGGGCGTCGCCATCTGGATGTGGCACATGCCGCCGAGGTGGAGGCGGGGGTGCCACAGGGTCACGGCGACGCAGGAACCGAGCAGGGTGGCCAGGCGCAGGGGCGCGGCGCCGAAATGGAAGTCGCCGGGCTCCAGGTAGATTTCGCGCGGCGGCGTCATGGCAACCGGTAGATGGTGGGTTGGACCGCCCTCAGGCGCTCGGTCAGGCCGTTGAGGGATTCCGAATGGCCGACGATGAAATAGCCACCCGGATGCAGGTGGTCGGTCAGGCGGTCCACGACCTGGCGCTTGGTCTCGGCGTCGAAGTAGATCATGACGTTGCGCAGGAAGATGACGTGGAACTTGCCGAGGTTCGGCAGCGGCTGGTTCAGGTTCACCTGGAGGAAGCGCGTATGGCGGCGCAGCTCGGGCATGATGAGGAAGGTGCCCTCGTGCTGGCGCACGCCCTTGAGGCAGTACTTGCGCAGGTACTCCGGCGGCAGGCCGCGGGCCTTCTCCATCGGATAGTGGCCGCTCCTGGCCAGGGCCAGCACCTGGGTGTTGATGTCGGAACCGGTGATGGTCCAGGAACCGTTGATGCCCATGGTGTCGGCGAGAACCATGCAGAGGGTGTAGATCTCCTCGCCCGTGGAGGCGGCGGCGCTCCAGATGTCGAGGGAGGTGCCCGGCGGATGGTCCGGCACGATCCGGTCGGCGAGGAACTCGAAATGCTTTTCCTCGCGGAAGAAGTAGGTCTCGTTGGTGGTGAGCAGTTCCACCATCAGCTGCAGCTCGGCCGCATCGCGTCCGCCGGCGACGTACTTGTAGTAGTCGCCGTAGCTTTCCAGTCCGAGGGCCTTGAGGCGCTTGCCGAGGCGTCCCACCAGCAGCACCTTCTTGGCGTCCGACATGCTGATGCCGGCAATCTTGTAGATCAGCTGCTGGAAGCGTTTGAAGTCGGCGTCGTTGATGTCTTGTTCGATCATTGCAGCCCGATTCTAGCCCAGGCGGAGAGGGGATGGCCGCCGCTTGCATCGTTGCGGCGGTGAGCTTTGCGAGAGGAAACGCCGCCGGGCCGGCACCGCCGGTGCTGGTATGATTCCCGGCCGTATCCGAGCGGTTGACAGAAGAGCATGCGCGTCGTTTTTCACGAGGCTTTCCATGCCTCGGACTATTCCGAGGACAAGTACGACAATGCGGCCGATCCCGGCCGGCTCGCCGGCATCATGGAGGCCCTGCGCGTCGAGGGACGCTACGGCGTCGACGTGCCGGCGCCCGCCACGCGGGCCGACCTGCTGCGCGGCCACAGCGAAGCCTACGTGGCCGACATCGAAGGCAAGCCCAAGCTGTTTGCCATGGCCTCCCTGGCGGCCGGTGCCGCCATCCATGCCGCGGACCTGGCCGTACGCGGCGAGTCGGCCTTCGCCTGCGTGCGTCCGCCGGGGCACCATGCCAGCCGCTCCTCGGCCTGGGGCCATTGCACCTTCAGCAACGTGGCCCTGGCCCTGCTCAAGCTGCGCGACGCCGGCCTGATCCGCTCGGCCTTCGTGGTGGACTTCGACCTGCATACCGGCGATGGCACCATCGACGTGCTGCGTGGCTGGCCCGAGGCCCAGGTCTTCAATCCCTACGGCGACAACGCCGCCGAGTACCTGCGCCTGTTCGAGCAGCGGCTGCAGGCGGCGCCCCAGGTGGACATCCTCGCCGTCTCCGCCGGTTTCGACGCCTATCTCCACGATCTCGGCCGCAAGCTCGGCACGGAGGACTACTTCACCATCGGCCGCCTGCTCCAGGCCTACGCCATCCGCCTCGGCCACCAGCGCCGTTTCGCGGTCATGGAAGGCGGCTATTTCATCCCCGACCTGGGCAAGAACGTCCTCGCCTTCTGCCGCGGCTTCGAGTGAATTCGCCATGAGCCAGACCCCGATATTCACGGACACGCCCCGCACGGCGCTGGCCGACTACGACCGCATCGACATCGACCTGCCCGACGTGCGTATCGGCAACGTGCGCTGCCGCTTCCTGGGCGAGAAGGTGGTCGTCTATTCGATCCAGATCTTTCCCGAGTTCCAGGGCAACGGCTACGGCCGTGCCGCCATCGACATGCTCAAGGGCCGCTTCCGCGTCATCGTCGCCGACCGCGTCCGTTTCACGGCGCGGAACTTCTGGGAGCACATGGGCTTCGTCGAACAGCCCGACGGCAACTGGGAATACCGGCGGGCGGGATAGGGGGCCCCGAGGCTCCCTCCTTGATTAGCGCCCCTCCGGTTCTGGCCTGCCAAGGCAACACTTCGCCAATTGATCGGGACCATGGAGCGGAGCAGAGCACCCCACCGTCCCGCGCACCCATAAGTTTCAGAAACGTTCGAAGTCCTGCTCTGCACTCACCGGGGCGGCGGCATGCCGGGGGGCATGGGCGACGGCCTTGGGAGCGGGCTTGGCCTTGGGCTGTGCCCTGGCCTTGCTGCCGTCCTCGATGGTG